>NZ_JAGKQQ010000001.1:4156747-5542329 GCF_017939745.1 Gemmata palustris
CAGCACGGTATCGGGCACACCCCGCCTCAGTACGGCCACTTCCAGTTCGCCTCTTCGGGCTTATCGACGCCGTGCTCGTAGGCGTAGTTCTGGCACTGGATCTGCGCGTTGCGGAATTTCTCCTTCGCGTGCGCGCCGGCCACCCGGAGCCGCGGCACCCGGTTAATCACGTCTATCGCCAGCGTGAAGCGGTCGATCTGGTTCTGGATCGCCAGTTCCAGCGGGGTGTTGATGTTCCCCTTCTCCTTGTACCCCCGCACGTGCAGGTTCGCGTGGTTCTTGCGCCGGTAGGCGAGCCGGTGGATGAGCCACGGGTACCCGTGGAACGCGAAGATGATCGGCTTGTCGACCGTGAACAGCGAGTCGAAGTCGGGGTCGGACAGGCCGTGCGGGTGCTCGGTATCGGGCTGGAGCTTGAAGAGGTCGACCACGTTCACGAACCGGATCTTCAGGTCCGGGAACTCGGTGCGCAACAGCTCGGTCGCGGCCAGCGCTTCCTTCGTGGGGATGTCCCCCGCACACGCCATCACCACGTCCGGCTCCTGGCCCGCGTCGGTGCTCGCCTTCGCCCAGATACTGAGTCCCTTCGTGCAGTGGACGATCGCCGCGTCCATGTCGAGGTACTGCAGGTGGTTCTGCTTGTCGGACACGATCACGTTGATGTAGTTCTCGCTCCGCAGGCAGTGGTCCGCGACCGACAAGAGCGAGTTCACGTCCGGCGGCAGGTAAATCCGCGTCACCGCGGCGCTCTTGTTCACCACGACGTCGAGGAACCCCGGGTCCTGGTGGGTGAAACCGTTGTGGTCCTGACGCCACACGGTCGAGGTGATGAGCAGGTTCAGCGACGGTACCTTTGCGCGCCACGACAGGTGGTTGCAGATCGTTAGCCACTTGGCGTGCTGGTTGAACATCGAGTCGATGACGTGTGCGAACGCCTCGTAGGTGCTGAAGAACCCGTGGCGCCCGGTGAGCAGGTACCCCTCCAGCATCCCTTCCAGAGTGTGCTCGCTGAGCATCTCGATGACGCGCCCGTCCGGGGCGAGTTCGGTCCCGTCGGCGTCCTCGGGGAAGTATTCGCCCAGCCAAAGTTTCTTCGAGACCTCGTACACCGCGTTCAGCTTGTTCGACGTGTTCTCGTCCGGCCCGAACACGCGAAAGTTCGTCATGTTCGCCTTCATGATGTCCCGGAGGAACACGCCGAGCGGTCGGCAGTTCTCGGCCTCGGCTGTCCCGGGCTTATCAACCTTCACGCCGTACTTGCGGAAGTCCGGCATCCGGAGCGCCTTTTTCAGGTTCCCACCATTGGTGTGTGGGTTGGCTCCGAGGCGCCTTACACCAGTCGGGGCGATGGCCTTGAGTTCCGGGCGGAAGTGCCCGCCGGCGTCGAACAGCTCCTCCGGTTTGTACCCGCGCATCCAGTCTTCGAGCTGTTTCAGCCGCGCCGGGTCTTTCTTCACGTCGGCCATCGGCACCTGGTGGGCGCGCCAGCTCCCCTCCAGCTTGTGCCCTCCGACTTCGGACGGGCTGGTCCAACCCTTCGGGGTGCGGAGCACGATCATGGGCCACTTCACGCGGAACGGTTGACCGGAGCTTCGCGCCTGCTTCTGTGCGGCGCGGATCTCGGCCACGCACTTGTCGATGGTCGCGGCCATCGCCTGGTGCATCGATTCCGGGTCCGACCCCTCGACGAAGTAAGGGGTCCAGCCCATGCCGCGGAAGAACGATTCGAGTTCCTCGTGCGGCACGCGCGCCCAGATGGTGGGGTTGTTGATCTTGTAGCCGTTGAGGTGCAGGATCGGCAGAACGGCCCCGTCGCGCACGGGGTTCAGGAACCGGCCGACGTGCCAGCTCGTCGCGAGCGGGCCGGTTTCGGATTCGCCGTCGCCCACGACCGCCGCGACAATCAGGTCGGGGTTGTCGAACGCGGCCCCGCATGCGTGCGAGAGGACGTAGCCCAACTCCCCGCCCTCGTGGATGCTGCCGGGCGTTTCCGGGGTGCAGTGGCTCCCGATCCCTCCGGGGAAGGAGAACTGTTTGAAGAACCGCAGCAGCCCTTCTTCGTCCTCACTACAGTCCGGGTACACTTCGGAGTACGAGCCCTCGAGGTAGCACGGCCCGATTACCCCCGGTGCGCCGTGGCCCGGTCCGGCCATGAACACCGCGTCGAGGTCGTAGGCTTTGATGGCCCGGCTCAGGTGGATGTAGGCGAACGCCAGACCGGGACTGGCCCCCCAGTGGCCGAGCAATCGGTCCTTGACGTGCTCGGGCTTGAGTGGCTCTTTCAGGAGCGGGTTCGCTCTGAGGTACGTCATCCCCAGTGCGAGGTAATTGCTCGCGCGCCAGAAGGCATCGATCTTGTGCAACTCGTCCGCACTCAGTGGGGCACCCGCGATCGTGGATCGCGCCTTGCCGAACGCGCTGATCGAGGGTGCCGTCTGGCCGTCGGTCGAAGGCGCTTTCGGAGCAAGAGTCGTGGTCATCACGAAGTTCCTCTCGGGGTAGTAAGACTGCGTCTCACGAGCGGGCCAAGTTAGCCCGGACCCGGGTCCGGGCGGTCGAGTTCGTCGAGCGCGTCGCGGATCACGCGCGCGCTGGTTCGGAGTTGCGCGTGCTCGGTGGGGTTCAGCGGGAGCGGGAACGTTTCGAGCACGCCCGCGCCACCAACAAGTCGCGGAAGGGACACGGTCACGTCTTTCACACCTAAAACGTCCGGGGCCGGGGCGCAGACGGTGAGGATCGAGCGCTGGTCGTGCAGAACGGTTTCCACGATCCGGGCGAGCGCGCACCCGATGCCGTAGTACGTGGCCCCCTTGCCGCCGATGATCGTGTACGCGGCCCGGCGCACCTTCTCGTCGATCGTCGCGCGGACCGGTTCCGAGAGATCGAGGCCGCGCCGCTCCACGAACGCATCCAGCGACATCCCGCCGACCGACACCAGCGACCAGGTGAGCACCTCGGAGTCGCCGTGCTCGCCGATCACGTGCCCGTGGACGTGGTGAGAGTCCACGCCACAGAACGCGCCGAGCAGCGTGCGGAACCGGGCCGTATCGAGTGTGGTTCCGGACCCGAACACGCGCCCGGGAGGGGCACCCGCTTCCGCGGCGAACCGGGCCGCGAGATGGGTCATCACGTCCACCGGGTTCGTCGCCACGATGATGACCGCGTCGGGCGCGTGCCGCAGGACGGTCGGTACGACCTCGCGAAAGACCGCGGCGTTCCGGCGCAGGAGTTGGAGCCGGCTCTCACCCGGTTTCTGTCCGACCCCGGCACAGAGCACGACCGCGCGACAGCCCGCGAGGTCTGTGTAATTACCGGCGCGTACTTCGAGAGCGTGAGCGAACGGGACCGCGTGCCGAATGTCGTCGGCCTCCGCCGCGGCCCGGGCTTCGTTCTTATCGACGAGTACGATCTCGCGGCCGACGCCCCGCATTACCAGTGCGTAGGCCGCGGTGGAACCGACCAACCCGCTCCCGACGACGCCGATTTTCATGCTCCCTCCCCCATGCCCAGCCCGCCCCTCGGCGCAGCGGTGCGGCCGGTCACGCGGTGCCCTTTTGCTTGACAAAATCGGCTTTCGTGTCGTCGTCGATGAAGTAGTACGTCTGACCGCCGTGATCGAGGGTCGCACCGGCCGCGAACTTCGGGAACCGGACCTTGGCGACCGGGTCCTCCACGAACTCCGCGTTGTCGATGAATTCGCCCTCGTTGATGTGAATGAACAGTTCCACGAACGCGACGATCCGGTCGTCGAGCCACGTGGTCATCCCGGCGTAATCCGGGGCCGCGATCGGGGTGCTGAACTCCGCGTGCCGATCAAAGGTCCACAGTACCGGGACGATGCGCAGGTCGCACTCCACCACGGCGTTCTTGATCTCCCGGTCCGGGGCGACCGAGAACGTCAGCGTGATGTACGCCTTGGCGGATCTGAACTCGAAGCGCGCCGACCTCCGGCTCTCGGATACCGACGGGGTGACCGTAACGCGGTCGCCCGCGCGCTTCGCCAGTGCCTCCAGCCGGGGTTTGGCCAGTTCGACGATCCGGGGCCGAACGCTCTCGTACACCTTCAGCAGTTCCTGTCGCTCCTTGAACGACTGGAGCAACTCTTGTTGCTGCTGCTTGAGCTTCTCCCTTACCGCGGTGAAACGGCCCTCGATTCGGGCCGTCAGATCGGCGACGTCGCTCATGTCTCTCTCCCTGGGTTTCGGGGTTCCGCATCCAACCGATCCGCGTCGTCCCGGGCGCCCCGAGCATCCGGAGTGTCGGATCTGCGCGAGCCGTGCCCTTTGCCGGCACCGAACCGCCGCGCCGTCTCGGAACTGTACGCTCTCCGGCGGGGCACATCTCGGAGAGCACGTTCGGGTGCCGTGCCCGCTCCCCCGCCTGCCACTGACGGGAGCGATACGCGGCGGGCGACAGTTACCGCGTACTTCCCCCCAAAGCGTTCGCGACGAGCCGCTGGGCGTCTCTTACGATCGCGTCGAGGTGCGACTGGCTCTTAAAGCTCTCTGCGTAGAGTTTGTACACGTCCTCGGAGCCGGACGAGCGGGCCGCGAACCACCCGCACTTCGCGACCACCTTGAGGCCGCCGATCGGGGCGCTGTTGCCCGGGGCGCGCGTGAGAACCGCTTCGATCGGCTCGCCAGCGAGTGCCGAATCCTTGATGTCTTGAGGGGCCAGTTTCCGGAGCCGCGCCTTCTGCTCGAGTGTGGCCCCGGAATCGATTCGCGCGTAGTACGGAGTACCGAACTCGGCCGTGAGTTCGCGGTAGTGCTCGCCGGGATCTTTCCCGGTTACGGCCGTGATCTCGGCCGCTAAGAGGGCCAGCAACAGGCCGTCCTTATCAGTGGTCCACACGGCCCCGTCGCGGCGCAGGAAGCTCGCGCCGGCGCGCTCCTCGCCCCCGAAACAGCACGAGCCGTCGAACAGCCCCGGCACGAACCACTTGAACCCGACCGGCACTTCCCACAGCGCTCGGCCGCGCTCCCGCACCACGCGGTCGATCATCCCGCTGCCGACGAGCGTCTTGCCCACGACCGCTCGTTCGGGCCAACCGGGGCGGTGCGCCAGCAGGTAGCGGACCGCGACCGCGAGGTAATGATTCGGGTTCATCAGCCCCGCGGACGGGGTGACGATCCCGTGCCGGTCGGCGCCCGGGTCGTTGGCGAACGCGACCCGGTACTGGTCTTTAAGGCCCACGAGCCGGGCCGTCGCGCACGGGCTGGAGCAGTCCATTCGGATCTGCCCGTCGTGGTCGACCGCCACAGACGCGAACGTCGGGTCCACCGCCGGGTTAACGACATCGATCGCGAGCCCGTAGCGCGCGTTGACGCGGGGCCAATAGTCTGCGGAAGCGCCGCCGAGCGGGTCCGCACCGAGCGACAATCTGGCCCCGCGGATGGCGCCCATGTCGATCGCGGTTCCCAGGTCATCAACGTAAGCGAGCGCGAAATCTTCCTCCCGTGTGCTCGCGGCCCTTCGCGCCGCTTCAAAGGGCACGCGCCGGGCGCCCGCGTTGTCGCGCAGCAGGTATTCGTTGGCGCGCTCCTCGATCCATTTCGTCACGCCCGTATCGGCCGGTCCGCCGTTGGGCGGGTTGTACTTGATTCCGCCGTCGCCGGGCGGGTTGTGCGACGGCGTGACCACGATCCCGTCTGCGAGGTGGTTCGTGCCGCCGCGGTTGTGGGTCAGAATCGCGTGCGAGATCACGGGCGCCGGCGTAAACCCGTCGTCGCGCTGGATCACCGTCGGCACGCCGTTGGCCGCGAGTACCTCCAGTACGGTTCGCTGCGCCGGACCGGACAGGGCGTGCGTGTCCCGGCCCATGTAGAGCGGTCCGTCGATCCCCTTGCTGCGGCGGTAGTCGCAAACGGCCTGGGCTACGGCCATCACGTGTGATTCCGTGAAAGTACCCCGAACGGGCGAGCCGCGGTGCCCGCCCGGGCCGAAACTCACGAGCTGCTCGGTGTCGTCCACGTCGGGCCGACGGTCGTAATACTCGCGCTCGAGCCGGGCCGGGTCGATCAGTAGCTCGACCGGGGCCGGTTTGCCGGCAAGCGGTGATACGAACATCGGCCCCTCCGATCTGCCCCAACGGGCGAGAGTCGCGGCCCGGATCGCTCGTTCGTGTACAGTGTGCGGGGAGAGTTTAAACCGATTCATCAAGAACGCACCTGTCATTTCTGACAGTTTGAACGGCCAAATACTGACAGGTGCGGCGAAATTTATTGACAATCGAAACACGGTCGGATAATCGCTTTACGTACCTATGTAACACAAGCACAGAACCGCGCACGCGAAGCGCGATCTGAAATTCTGGCACGGACGCTCCGTATCGCCCGGTTCCGGGAGGTGGCATGGCGCGTCAACGGACTTGGCGGTCTTCTGTGCCACGGCTTTGTGGACTGGTGCTCGGCGCGATCGCGTTCCTCCACGCACACCCGGCCCAGGCAGCGACCGACCCGCACCTGCAGTCACAAATCGTGGTGCCCGATCCCGGAGACGGGACCGGGCTCCGGGGAATTGTCGGGGGCTTCCGCGAGTGGCACGTCATTGGGATTGGTTTGTTTTGTCTCATTGAGGCGCTGCTGATCGCAGGGCTGTTGATCCGGCGCGAGGCGCGCGTGCGGACCGACGAGTGGTTCCGGCAGGTGGTGGAAACGGCCCCCACCGGAATGCTGATGGTCGATCGGGACGGCACGGTTCTTCTGGCCAATGCTCAAGCGGAAGCACTTTTCGGTTCCGGCCGAGGGGATTTGCTCGGACGACCGGCGGACCGGCTCGTTCCCGAGCACCTGCTGGACCGGTTTTCGACCGGCCGCGCCAAGTTTGTTGCGGCCCCCCCAACTCTGTCCGGTACTCGGATCGACACGTTCGCGCGGCGGCAGGACGGGAGCACGTTCCCGGTCGAGATCGGATTGAGCGCGATCCGGACGCCACGCGGTGCGTTCGTACTGGTGGCCGTCACCGACCGCACCGAGTGCCGGCGCGTGAAAGAAGAGTTACGCGCCAGCCAACAGGAACAGCGGGTGCTGACGGGCCATTTACTGGAGGCCCAGGAAGCGGAGCGGCGCCGTATCGCCCGCGAACTGCACGACGACCTCAACCAAAGCCTCGCCCTGTTGTCCATCGAGATGGAACTTTTGGCGTGCGTGCCACCGACATCGGCGACCCAAACTGCTCAGCACCTGCGCGAGTTCGCGGCCCGGGTCAAGGACCTGTCGTCTTCCGTTCACGCCCTCTCTCACCAGTTGCACCCGTCGAAGCTGGAGCACCTGGGACTCGTCGCGGCCCTTAAAGGGCTGTGCAAGGAACTGAACCACGCGCACGGGCTCATCGCAACGTTCTCGCACGATGCGGTGCCGGAATCCGTTCCCGCAGACGTTGCGCTCTGCATGTACCGCATCGCGCAAGAGGCCCTGTGGAACGTCGTCAAACACAGCGGAACGCGCGGAGCCACTGTGGAACTGCGCGGGAGCGCGAATACGATCCGCCTGCGGGTCTCTGACGACGGCGCCGGCTTCGACCTCTCCGCGGTCAGCGCGGGATTGGGACTGGTTAGTATGCGCGAGCGCTTGAACCTGGTAGGCGGCGAGTTCGTCATTGATTCGCGGCCGGCCGGGGGCACGCGGATCGAGGCCCGCGTACCCGTTCCCGTGGCCCGCGTAACCGAACCGGAACCCGAACTCGTTTCCACCGCGGAGAGATTCTCGTGAACCGTCCGCGCGTCCTGTTCGCCGACGACCACCGCCTCATTCGCGAAGCGTTCGCGCGCCTCGTGGAACCCGAGTGCGACGTGGTGGGCGCGGTCGCGGACGGGCTGGCGCTGCTCGCCGAGGTCCCGACGCTCCGACCCGACATCGTCGTGGCCGACATCGCGATGCCCCTGCTCAACGGGTTGGACGCGACCCGACAATTGCGGAAGGACGCGCCGGACGTGAAGGTCATCATCCTCACGATGAACGAGGACGCGGACCTGGCCGCCGAAGCGTTCCGCGTGGGCGCATCCGGCTTTCTCCTGAAGAACTCGGCCGCGTCGGAGTTGCTCCAGGCGATCCGGGAGGTCGCGCAGGGGCGCTCGTACATCACGCCGATGGCCACCCGGGGGCTGGTCGAGAACCTCCTGCACGTCCCCGGACCGGCCGCCCGGCCCGTCGAGTTGAGCGTGCGCCAGCGCGAGGTGCTCCAGTTGCTCGCCGAGGGGCACACGATGAAGGAGATCGCGCGGCTCCTGAAGATCACCCCGCGGACGGTCGCGTTCCACAAGTACAGCATGATGGAACTGCTCGGGGCGAAGACGTTCGCCGATCTGATCCAGTTCGCCCTCAAGGGCAGCGTGGTGAAAACATATCTCGCGTGAGCACCGGGACGCGCTCGCACTCGCGCTGCGGAAGGGCCATTCACACCCCGGAGAGGGGCGCATGAGACGACTGCTGGGAACCGGGGCCGCCGCCCTCGGCGCGCTCGGGGTGCTGGTGTGCGCTGCGGCGCTCGGTGGCGGCTGGTGGGCCGCGGTACGGACCACGGACCGCACGACCCGCGCCGCGTCCCGCCTGAACCACGGACTGTCCGAAGCGGACGCGCGACTGGAGCGGGTCGAGGCGCGCCTGACCGCCGTCCGCGCGGGCCTCGCTGACGCGCGCGGCGAGGCCGAAAAGCTGGCAGCCGAGAACCCGGAACTCCCTCGGGTGCGGGCCGCGATCGAGCGCCTCCTCGACCGGCTCCTTCCGACGATCGACCGCGCCGCAGCGCTGGCGGACTCGCTCCGGGCAGTGGCGGTCGGTCTGCGCGCGGCGGAGGACGTCGTTGTTCAGCTCGGCGGGGAGTTCGAGCACCCGAGTCGTGCCCGGACCGCGGCCGACACGATCGACCGCGCCGGAGAAGTGCTGAACATCCCGCAAGCGCGGATCGACGCCGTGAAGTCGGCCGCCGCGGTCCGGTTGACGCGCGAGTTGATCGAACTCGTGCGCGAAGCCGTGGCCGGTTCGGAGCGCTTGGCCGAGGGGCTGGCGGACGCCCGCCGGGAGATCACCGGCGCACAAGAGCGCATCGAGCGGAGGCGAGTGCAAATAGTGTTCTGGGTCCACGTTGCGGCGGTTGCGCACACGCTGGTGTGGGTGTGGATCGGGTTGGGTCAGGTGTGTCTAGTCGGCTGGGGCCGGCGAATCGCGAGACGTGTTCCGACTATCGCCTCAAGCCCCGTTCGGCCTGCGTAAACGTGCATCGGTCGTTCTGTGATCACGTTCGGGTTATTGGAAGCCATCATGGATCAAGTGTTGGAGTGGGTCATCTCCGCACCGCTGCTCATGATCGCAGCGGTCACAACCTTGTGGGTGGCCGGCGCGATCTACTACGACGTCTGCGGTGCCGGGCGGTGGGGTCGCGCGGCCGCGGTCGCGTGGGTCACTGGCGTCACCGCTTTGTTCGCGTTGTGGCAACCGCTGTGGTACCCGTTTGCGGTGTTGCTCGGGTTCACGGCCCTTTTTCTGGTGTGGTGGAGCCAACTGAGACCGAGTCACGACCGCGAGTGGGAACCGGCCGTGGGCACCCTGCCCCACGCGACCCACGACGGGGACGCGGTCACCATCGCGAACGTGCGCAACTTCGAGTACCGCACACTCGACGACTTCACCCCGCGGTACGAGTCCCGGACGTACCGCCTCTCCGAGCTGCGGGGCGTGGACATCGTCTTCTTCAACTGGGGCATCGCCCTGATGAGCCACCCGGTCCTCACGTTCGACTTCGGCCCCGACGGGCGCGTGTGCGTGTCGATCGAAGTGCGGTTCCGCAAGGGCCAACGGTTCTCCATTCCCCGCAGCCTGTACCGCCAACAGGAACTCGTCATCGTCGCGGCCGACGAGCGCGATATTGTGCTCCGGCGCACGAAACACGGGCGCCCGCAGGAGGCGCACCTGTACCGGTTCTCCGCCCCGCCCGAAGAGGTTCGGGCCGCGTTCCTCGACTACGCCGGGGCCATCAACGACTTGCGCGCGGCGCCCCGCTGGTACCACGGAATCACCACGAACTGCACCACGACGTTCTACCGGCTGCCCAACAGTCGGTGCCGGTTCGACTGGCGCGTACTCGCCAACGGCCGACTCGACCGCGCCCTGTACGCGGACGGGCGCCTGGACCGCGCGCTCCCGTTTGCGGAACTCAAGCGCCTCGCGCGCCTGAACGACATCGCCAATGCCGCCCCCGCGGACGGGTTCGGGGACCACATTCGCCGCGAACTGGAAAGGCGCCGCTGTGAACGATGACGTGATCCCGCTACTGAAGATGCACGAGTACTTCCGCAGCGCGAGCGACGAGGTGCTCCGGGAAGTGACATCACTCGCCCGCGTGACTCAGCACGCGACCGGCGACGTTGTCCACGAGGCGAACACCCCCCTGACCACGGTCGGGTTCGTCCTCCGCGGCCGGTTGAAGGCCGTTCGGATTGATGCGCGCGGGGGCGAGTCCCTGTTCCGGATGATCGGGCGCGGCGAGCAGTTCGGGATGATGGTCGGCGCGCTCACCGAGCCGGTCCCGGTCCGGGTCGTCGCGCTGGAGCCGACGGCGGTCCTGAACCTGGATTACGAAGAGGCGATGGAGCTGACGTTCCGGCACCCGGACCTGCGGCGCCTGTGGCTGTCGACGTTTACCGGGAGCCTGCGGAAGCACTTCTTCGGTGCCGCCCCGAAGCGCGCCCCGATGGTGCTCGCGCTGATCCACGAGTCCCCCGCTGCGCGCGCGGTCGCCGAGCAACTGATCGCCCGACTGCGCGGCCTGGGCGAGAAACTCGCCATATTCAGCGACTCGAACGACTGGCAAAACCTCCCCGACGTCCCGTTTCGCGCGCTGCGTGTGGACGGCCGGGATGTGGAGCCCGAAGAGATCCGCCGACAGGCGGCCGCGTGGCACGACGTGAACCGCATCGTGTTCGACCTGCACGCGGACACGAAACCGGAGCGCATGTCGCGGTTACTGGAGATCGCGGACCGGGCCGTCTACTTCGTCCCCGCGAGTCACAGCGGGGCCGCGGCGCAGCGCCTCCGGGCGCTCGACGTGCCGGCCCACGGGTGGCGCGACAAGATCGGCATCGCCTGGTTGTTGGAGGGCGAAGATTCCGTGGCCCCGGTCACGCCCGGTCTCCACGACCTCGTCGCTCGGGACTTCAAGATCGCCGGGGCGCCTCCCAAGTTCCCACGCGGCCGGGCGCTGACGGCCGGGCTGGAGCGCCTGGTCCACGACCTCCGCGGGGTGCGCATCGGGGTCGCGCTCGGGGGCGGCGCGGCCCGCGGCATGTCGCACCTCGGCATCCTCAAGGCGCTCGAAGACCAGGGGATCGTGGTGGACATGATCGCCGGCACGAGTGCCGGGGCGATGACCGGGGTCGTGTACGCCAGCGGCCTGGACTGCGACTACAGCGCGAACCAGTTCGCCACCGCCCTGCGCCCGTCGTGGGTGTTCCGCCGGCTGCCGCGCGGGGACCACTGGTACCTGCTGTACAAGTACCGGCGCGGGCACTTCGACCCGATGCTCCGCAAGTACCTGCGCGACTGGCACCTCGAACAGCTCTCCGTGCCGTGCCTGACGATCACCGTGGACCTCGTGAGCGGCGCCCCGGTGGTCCGCGACCGGGGCGACGCGACCCACGCGGTGCTCGAGAGCATCAACCTGCCGGTCCTTTCGGTCCCGATCGTCCGCGGGGGGCAGGCCCTCATCGACGGGGGACTGGCGAACAACATCCCGGCCGACGTGCTGGTGGCGCGCGGGTGCAACTTCGTAATCGCGGTCAGCGTGACGGCCAAAATGGAGAAGGCGTTCTGCGCGATCACACCGGACACGCGCGCGCACACCGGGAAGAAACCGTCCGTGCTCCAAACGCTCCTCCGCAGCCTGCTGGTGCAGAACCACATCCTCAACGCCCAGGGCGTGCTCCCGGCCGACGTGGTGATCGAAACGGACGTGCGCGGGTTCGACCTGACCGCGTTCACGCGGTCCGAGGAGATGGCCGCGATCGGGCGGGCCGCCGGCCTCGACGCGGTACCGCGCATCCGCCAGCTCCTGCACCGACTCGACCCGCAGCTCTTCGCGCCCGGCGGGTAGCAACGATCACTGTGATTTGGGACGCCTTCCCCGCGACCTGTTAGTTTTCTGTTCTCCCACCTGTCACTTTTGACAGGTGTATCTCCCCCTTCGTCGCGTTAGCCTCCTCCACACCCACGCTCACGAGCACGCGACCGACGAACACAGTAACTCCGTAACGCGCCCCGATTGACGGGATGTCACTGAAATTACTCACGGAGTCGCGTGCCCTCGACCGGTCCGAGCCGGGCGCTGGCGACCCACGGGAACACGCGGGAGTGCGGAAACTCAAAATCGAGCGCTCGGGCAGTTGCAAATAGTCACATATTCGAGGGTACCCATGAGCACTGTTTTTCGAGTGATGCTGATCGCCGCGGCCCTCGGCACGGGTGCGGGCACACTACGCGCCCAGGAGCGCGTCACCGATTTGCTGGGCTGGGTTCCGTCCCGGACCAATTTGGTCCTGTTCGTGGACGCGGACGCCCTCGGGAAGTCCGCAATCGCGAAGAAGGAAAAGTGGGGCACCAGCGGCGAACCCGTTTCCGGCCTCGACACGCTCCCGCCCGGCGTGTCCCAGTTGGTCGTGGCGTCTCAATTCGAGCCCCGCTCGGGTCCGAGCGGGGAAGCGTTCGTCGTCCGGCTGAAGAAACCGATGTCCGACGCCGATCTGCTCAAGGGGACCGGCGGTACGACAGACAAGATCGCCGGCAAGAACGTCGTTCTGACCCCCAACAGCCGGTTCGTGGCGAACCTCAAGCCGGGAATCGCCGGTGGGTACCAACCCGCCAATCGCCAGGATATGGGGCGCTGGCTACGGGAAGCGAACGGTGAAGTGTCGCCCAAGTTGTCTCCCTTACTGGCAATCGCCGGGGCGGGGGTCGGTGCGAACACTCCCGTAGTTCTGGTACTGGACACGAGCGACATGTTCTCCCCGGCGCTGGTGAAGACCCGGCTCGCGGCGACCGCCACGTTCAAGGACAAGGCGGCGAAAATCGGACCCGTCGCCGATCTGTTCGGCCAACTCCACTACGTCACCGTATCGATCAGCGCGACCGACAAATTGGCGGCGGAGTTGCGACTGGAATTCGGTGCCCCCGCCGCCCCGCTCGACGGCGCCGCCCAACCGCTTATGCTCGAGGTGCTCAAAGGGTTAGGGTTTCACAGTGCGGAAATGGATCAGTGGGCGGCGACCGTCCGCGGCAGCACGGTGACGTTCTCCGGGCCACTGACGAAAGAGAGCGCGAACGATCTTTTGTCCCCCTTTCTTCAACCGTCACTCGGCGCCGTCGACCAACCCGCACCGGAGGTGCCGGCCGAGCAGGTCAAACTCCAGGCCTCGAAGAAGTACTTCCAGGCGGTCCAGAAAAAGATGGGCGAGGTGCAGAAGAACAGCCCGCCGACGTTTCAGAAGCTGACGGCCGTCTTGAACAACGGGGCGCGCTACATCGAAGAACTGCCGCTGTTGAACGTGGACGAGGAGCTGCTCCAATGGGGGGCCGCGCTCGCGACCACGTTGCGCACAATGGCGGTCATGTCGCAGAAGGCCGGGGGCGCGATCAGTTTGGCGGAAGCGAACAGAGCGATGTCCACGGTGAGTACCCCGAACTACTACACCGGGGGCGGGTACGTCGGCGGGTACTACGGCGGGTACGGGTGGAACTACGCGGTCCCGAGCGGGAGCACGTCCACCGCGGTCGTGGACAACTACGCGACGGTCAACAACATCCAAACGGTGACCTCGCAGAACGAGGCCCTGTACCGGCGGGAGACGTGGCAAGCCATACAAGCCGGGACGCTCGACCTCCGGCGGAAGATGGTCAAAAAGTACAACGCCGAATTCTGATCCGCCCTGCTCATTCTCGAACCCGGAATGGCGCCAAAGGCGGCTCGGGGCACCCGTTGCGGGTGCTTGCCATCCTACTCGAAGCGAATTTGAAGGGGTAAATGGGGCGATGCGCGCCCTCACACGGGATGTGATAGTGCCGATGTTATCGCGGCATGAAAGATACTCATTAATCAAGTTGCAGCGGGATAGAGAACGCAGAGGCGGTTCACCCGCCGGGACCGGAGCGCGTAGTGGAGCGCCGATTCCAGAGCCGGTGCGTCGTCGCACTTGATCGTCACGTGCATATCGAACGAGAACGAAGCGTCGCCCGACTCGTCGACCCGATGTTGCTCCGCTCGGAGCGGCGAGGGAATTCTACGACGCGACCGAGCGCGAAGCGGTACGTTTTTTGTCCCAGTCACCGGCGCGCGGGCGCTCCTCTTCGGTCACCGATCGCTCCCCACAGTCTCTGCCCGCGGGACCGATCCGGCGCCCGGTGCGAGTGGATGCCTTCACATTTGTCCGAGTGCCCGTCCTTCTTTCGCCTCGAATTCCTTCCCTGGTCTTAAGAGAGCGCACATTCGTCCCCCCGATGCCCGGAACTCACCAATTTTCATTTGCACAAGTCCGCCTTCTGCCGCACATTCCTGTCGCACAGCCGACTCGCACGGCTTCACCCTTATCCGATATCGTTCTACGCGACGGACGACCCGTCACGCCGGGGCGAACAACACACGTTGAGGAAC
The DNA here is from genome assembly GCF_017939745.1 of Gemmata palustris. Taxonomy (NCBI): domain Bacteria; kingdom Pseudomonadati; phylum Planctomycetota; class Planctomycetia; order Gemmatales; family Gemmataceae; genus Gemmata; species Gemmata palustris. Next base: position 4,171,385 of record NZ_JAGKQQ010000001.1, read on the forward strand.
GCGATGATCTTTCGCGCTGCAAGGCCGCGCGCCTACACTTTGGTCGAACTGTTGGTGACGATCGCCATTATCACGATTCTCATCGCCCTGCTGCTCCCCGGGGTCCAGAAAGTACGCCAGGCAGCGAGCCTGCTCCGGTGTCAGAACAACTTGAAGCAGCTCGCGTTGGGGGTCCACCAGTTCCACGCGCGCAACGAGAAGATGCCGCCGTACTGGGGCAGCTATCCGACTCCCACTACGCTCTCCGTCAAAGGGAGCTGGTTCGCCCACATCCTCCCGGACGTGGAGCAGGGCGCACTCGCCGAGCGCATCGATGCCAACATCCGGGCAACGGGGAACAACTGGAACGGGTACACGATTCCCGCGACGGGGACGTGGGTCACCAGCACCCCGGGCTACTGGTCGCCGCCGCGGACGTACGTGATTGACAACCCCGGTGTTTACACCTACGTGCAGGTGAGGGGGTTCAACGGTCACGTGCATTGGGAGTGGCAATGGGTCGGGCGCACCGGGCACTACGAACCCGCGAACGCCGTCTGGGTGCCGGGTACGGGCGGGCGCTGGGAGCCGCCGGGGTCCGGGCCGAGAACCGTCACCCAGACCGGCGGGATCTACGGAGCCGGCATCTCCGAAACGCGGTTCTCGGTTCTGCGCTGTTGGAACGATGCGAGCATCGGTTCGGACCCGGACGCGGGTGACGGCCGGGTGTACGCCGCCCAGCCCACCAAGTGGGGGAGCACAAATTATTTGGCGAACTGGAACGCCCTGGGCGGCGACTCGCGATTGGGGTACCAGTCACCGCCCCGCGCGCTTTCGGCTCTCAGCGACGGGGCGGCGTGTACGGTCCTGTTCGCCGAGGGGTACTCCTGGTGCGACGCCCGCGGGCGAGTCGCGCTGAACTCTTGGGAAGATCACGGGTTCGGGCTGACGTGGGGACTGAATAACGACCAGGTCGATCTCGGGGACGGGGCGAAGAGGTACAACTACCCGAACGGAATGCCGAACACGTTCTCGTTCCAGATCCGGCCCAAACCGCTGGCCGCGAAGGACTGCCCGATCGGGGAGAACTGCTGTAACAATTGGACGGCCCAGACCGGGCACGACGTGATGCCGGTAGCCTTCGCCGACGGATCGGTCCACTTGCTCCAACCGGGGATCGATACGGGCGTCTGGTCCCGCCTCTTGCTCCCGACGGATGGGCAACCGGTCGGTGCGGGCTGGTAACGGCCCGCCGAGCGTCTCAACCGTCCTTTCGCGATACCCGTGGAAGAAAGCGCCCAGACCGCGGAGTTCGCCGCGCTCTGGGCCGCGGGCATCTTCGGGATCATGCTCGGACTGGGCCGGTACGAGGGCCAGGTGAGTGTGATCGCCCCCTCTACAACATGAACACGCTGGTCGCGGTGGGGATCGGTCTGGCCTGCTCGGGGAGTGGCAGGGCGTGAACGTCTGGCGGGTGCTCGCGGGCGCGGCGCTGATCGTCGCGGGCAGGGTGCTCGCGGGTACGTCGGTGACGTGAGTACGCTTGGCGCTTTTACTGGTGGTTGCCGCAGTGGGTAGAACCGGGCACTTCTTGTTACCCGTCCACGCCCGGGGTTGAAACCCCGAGCTATTCCCGGTGACCCCTTCGGGGTCACAAAGGCATTGGGCCTCATTGGGGCACAAATACCGCGCATTGTTTTTGGCCCCCGAAGGGGTCACCGGGAATAGCCCGGGGTTTCAACCCCGGGATTTTTGGGGCCGCAACCCCATTCGTTGTTTTTTGGACCTCGAAGAAGTGACGGGAATAGCCCAGGGTTTCAACCCAGGGTGTGGACGGATAACATTGCGGGCATGAGCACCCCCGACCGGCACCCCGATGAAACGGCGTTCCTCACGGCCATCGCCGCCGCGCCGGACGACACGACAGCGCGTCTGGTGTTCGCCGACTGGCTGGAAGAGCGGAGCGACCCGCGTGCGCCGTGGGTGCGGGACGCCGACATCTGGGAATGGATGAAGCCCGATGCCCGCGACCCGGTGCCGGGGATTATGAAAACGCTGACGGTGATTCCTCGCGGTGTCCGCTACACCATTGAACGTGAGGAGATCGACTGGAAGCGCCGTGGTTCTGCGGAAGCCGCACTTTTTGAGATGGGGACTTCGGCCGTAGACGCGGTTCGCACGTGGATTCGGGAGCACCCGGATCAAGTGCCGGGCAACGAAGCCCAGGGATTCATGCGTTTCTTTGAGCCGGAGAAATTGCAATCTGTGTCGGCGCTTCAGGCGAAATTGAAGGAGCAAAGTTGGGTAGACGTGTGGCTGGCGGTCGTTGACCTGGGCTTTCACAAAGCCGCCGCGGCGCCCTCCATCACGGCACTCACCGAGATCGAGGGGTGGGAACGATGGCCCGAGTTGAACGATTCGATAGATAGCGTTGAACGGCCCGTGGAGAACGCGGTTTGCCACACCCTCGGACAGATCGGCCCGGCTGCATTGGAGGCGGTGCCGTGGTTGGCCTCAAACATGTGGCTTTACCCGGAATCTGCGGCCGAAGCTTTGATCCAACTGCGTGCCGACCCCGACCTGATCGTCGAGCACATCAACACCGATGAAAGCTACGAAGTAGAGGCGGGTATTCGGAGTATCCTCGAACTGACCGATGATCCGGTGGCGTTTCTCATCCGCAACGCCCAACGGCACACGGGTCGTGTCGCCTACATGTCACTCTCGTTACTCGCCGAGATGGGGCCGAAAGCATCCGCCGCCCTGCCCGCGCTCCAGGATTTCGTCGACAACCGAACCGAATGGGATGCGGACTACGTCCGCGACGCCGCGAACCGGGCGATTCAGGCGATCAACTCAAAGAACTGATCCCCAGCGCCGGCACCACGTTCGCACTTCACCGGCCGGCTCACACCGGCCGTTCGCCCGGCACCTCCGGCGACCGCGTGCGCAGAAAACGAGCGACGTGTGGCATTTCGTTTACTCGTTCGCGCATAATGCCAGTGTTCGGGTCGCCTCCCCTCTTCCCAAAAGGTCTCTCCCCAATGGACCGTCGCCACTTTCTCCGGACCTCGTCCGCGGCCGCGCTCGCCGCCCCCGCCGGCGGGTACTTCGTCGCGGGCGCCGAATCGAAGCCGATCCGCGTCGGGTTGATCGGCACCGGCTGGTACGGCAAGTGTTCGCTGTTCCGCTTGCTCCAGGTCGCGCCCGTCGAGGTCGTCGCGCTGTGCGACGTGGACAAGAAGATGCTCGCCGGGGCCGCCGACCTCATCACCGCGCGGGCCAAGGCCCCGAAGAAGCCGCGGCTCCACACCGACTACCGGGAGCTGCTGAAGGAAAAGGACTGCGACGTGGTCATGGTCGAAACCCCGGACCACTGGCACGCGCTGCCGGCGATCGCGGCGCTGGAGGCCGGGGCCGACGTCTGGGTGCAGAAGCCGGTGAGCGTGGACGTGCTGGAGGGCAAGGCGATGCTCGACGCCGCCCGGAAGCACAAGAAGGTCGTGCAGGTGGTCACCCAGCGGCGCAGCACCCCGCACCTCGCGGACGCGAAGGAGAAGGTCATCAAGGAGGGGAAGCTCGGCACCGTCGGGCACGTCGAGATCTGCTGCTACTACCACATGCGGAGCGGGGACAAGCCGCCCGTCACGAAGGTGCCCGAGTTCTTCGACTACGAGATGTGGACCGGCCCGGCGCCGCTGCGCGAGTACGATGCGCCGTTCTACAAGGATCTCGACGCGAACCTGCCGCACCGCCGCTGGTGGCGCGCGTTCACGGAGTACGGCAACGGGATCGTCGGGGATATGTGCATCCACATGCTGGACATGGTCCGGTGGATGCTGGACCTCGGCTGGCCCACGCGGGTGAGCAGCACCGGCGGCATCCTGGTCCAGAAGAACGCGAAGTCGAACATCAGCGACACCCAGAGCGCGACGTTCGAGTTCCCGGCGCTCACCGTCACGTGGCAGCACCGCACTTGGGGCAGCACCCCGGACCCGGAATACCCGTGGGCCGCGTTCATTTACGGCGATAAGGGGACGCTCAAGGCGAGCGTGAACAAGTACGAGTTCTTCCCGCAAGGCTCGAACCGGCCGACCGTCACCGGCACGGCCCTCTTCGAGGAGGACAAGTTCCCCGAGGACAAGACCGAGAAAGATCTCGAGCGCCACGTCGCATCCGCGCTGCGGCGCCACTGGCAGGACTTCCTGAAGGCCCGGGAGAGCCGCGGAAAACCCGTCGCCGACATCGAGCAGGGGCACATCTCGTCGGCGAGCTGCATCCTGGCGAACCTGAGCCAGCAGCTCGGCCGGTCGATCACCTGGAACCCGGAGAAGCACGTCTGCGTCGGGGACGACGAGGCGACGAAGCTCCTGAAGCGCCCGTACCGCGCCCCGTGGAAGCACCCGGCCGACGCGGTGTGAGGCCGCGGATAACGCACCCGGCTCGCCGACGCAGACGTGCCCGCGGGTGACAACGTGACGATCCGGTTCACGGTCGGCCACGCGCCCGCGTACACGTGGCCCGTCAACGGCCAACTGCATCTACGATTCTCGCCGGTGTGGGCGGAATGGGGCGGGGCTTCTTGTCTAGGGTGTGCGCGGCCCCGCCGAACATCGTCACGGGGCGCGCGACTCAGTCCCGGCGCGCGACGAAAGCGCAGATTGGGCGGTTCGGAAACATTCTCCGTCATGCGGTCTTCGGCAGACACCATTCGATCAATAATGAGACAAAATATTGCTTATTAGATTTTCTTGTAGTGAGCATTTCGATCAGAACCCGTGTTGCAGCCGGGTGGTCCACTTGCTATTCCGCCGATTCTTCGCACCGCCTGCACCCGAAGATCGCCTATGCGTCGCGCCGCGCTACCGGTCCTCATAGCGATTGCCCTCGCGGTCGGTTGCACGCGCGCGCATTACCGCAAATCGGCCGACCGCGCCGCGTACCCGATCGTGGCCGACCGGGAGGCACTCGGGCCGGGCTACGGGATCGGCCGGCGCCAACTGGAACCGCAGCCCGGGTCGCGGCTCGCGGACCCGTTCAACCCCGACCACCCGCCCAAACCGCCCGACGACCGCGCGGCCGGCGCCCTCATGGACCACCCGTACAAGTTTCACGGCTCGCGCTGGTGGGGCAAGGACGGGCACACGGACCTGATCGAACCGGTCGGGTGGGAGGCCGCGCTCGCGCCGGACGACCGGGGCACCGTCCACCTGAACCAGGACAAGTCCGCCGAGGTCGCGCTGCTCAACAGCCGGGAGTACCAGACCGCGCTCGAAGACGTCTACCTGTCGGCGCTATCGCTCACGCTCAACCGGTTCGAGTTCGACCTCCGCTGGTTCGGCCGCAACGCCACCACCTTCAACCACGCCGGGCTCCCGGAGCCGAACGGGTCGAGCACCCTGACCTCGAACTCCGACCTCGGGTTCAACCGCAACTTCGCCGCCGGGGGGCAGGTGCTCGTCGATTTCGCCAACAGCATCGTTTACACGTCCACCGGGGACAACCCCCAGGTGCGCTCGAACCTGCTGTTCAGTCTGACGCAACCACTGTTGCGCAACTTCGGCCGCAAGGTCCGGCTGGAGGGGCTGACGCAGTCCGAGCGGGACGTGCTGTACGCGGTCCGCGATTTCGCCCGGTTCCGCAAGTCGTTCTACGTGTCGGTGGCGGTGCAGAGCGGCGGGTACCTCGACCTGTTGCTGGCCGTGCAAACGCTGCGCAACTCTGAAGCGAACCTGAAGCGGCAGGAAGAAACGTACCGGCTGTACGCGGAACTGTTCCGCGGCGGGCGCGCGTCGGTCGTCGAAGTGGACCAGTTCTACCAGAGCTTCCAGGGGGCTCGGCAGGACGTCCTCAACACCCGGGTCGCACTGGAGGGGGCCAAGGACCAGTTCAAACTGGTTCTCGGGCTGCCCCCGCGGTTGCCGATCGAACTCGACGTGGCCCCGCTCGACCCGTTCGTCCTCACGGACCCCAAACTCGAACAGCTCCGGGACGACCTGGAGGCGTTCCAGCGCGCCCGGTTGCAGGAACTCGACGCGCCGCCGTCGGTCGAGGTGCTGCGCCGGGTGTTCGCCGCGCTCCGGGGCATCGCGAAGAACGGGCCGAATGCCGTCGCCTCCGCCGGCGCCGACCTCGACGCCTTCGGGCGCCAGCTCGACCATCCGGCCCGGCCCACGGACGATCCCGAGCAGCGGGCACGCGACCGGGCCACCTACACCGCTCTCAAGACCGCACTGACCGAGGAAGCCGCGGACCTGGAGAAGGCCACGGCCCGGATCGAGCGCGACGCGGCCGGGGTCGCCGAGGAGACCCGCAAGGCCGCGTGGGAGGCGTCCGTCGAGGGGGCCAAGCTGTTCCTCACCGCGCTCGACGGGGTGATCGCGGTCCAGACGCAGGCGCGGATCTACCGGATCGAACTACCGGAAGTGAGCGTGTCCCAGGGGCCGGCCCTGGCGTTCGCGAAGGAGAACCGGCTCGACCTCCAGAACCGGCTCGGGCAGGCCACGGACGCCTGGCGCAAAGTGACGGTGGCCGCGAACGCGCTGCGCGGGGGCGTGGACGTGGTCGCGTCCGCGAACCTGACCACGGACCCGGAGCGGAACCAGCCGCTCAGGTTCTCCTCCGAACTGAGCACGTACACGGTCGGGCTCCAGTTCGACGGCCCGCTCAACCGGGTGGCCGAGCGGAACGCTTACCGCCTGAGTCTGATTACCTACCAGCGGGCCAAGCGCTCGGTCGTCGAGTTGTCCGACCGGATCGAGTTCCAGATCCGCCAGGACATACGGGAACTCGAACGGACGCGCGCGTCGTTCGCGATCGCGCGGCAGCAGGTGCTCTCCGCGGCCCGCCAGTACGAGAACTCGCGCCTCAATCTGCTCGGCCCGCGAGACCGGCGCACGGCCAATGACTCGACCACGCTCGCCCTGATCCAGGCACTGAGTAGCCTGCAAGCGGCGCGCAACGCACTGGCCGCGAATTTCGTACTTTTCGAGCAGCGCCGGCTGCAGCTCTTGTTAGATTTAGAGGAACTGCAACTCGATGACCGGGGGTTCCCAACCAATGCCGCCCCTCGAAGCTCCGACCGGCCCGGCCCCGGCGCGCCGGCCCCCGCTCCCCGCGCCGGTCCGTAAGTCCGGCCGGTCCGCGCGCGCCGTGCGCCTCGCGGGCGCGGCCCTCGTGGTCACCGCGATCGGCTGGGGGGCTCCCAAGCTCTGGCCCAAGCACCGCGTCGAAGACGTGCTCACCGCCACCGCGTCCGTCGGCGACCTCGACATCGTGGTGTCGGACAAGGGCGAACTCGAGAGCGCCGAGTCGGTCCAGGTGATGTGCGAGGTCGAGGGCGGCGGCAAAATCACCACCATTCTGCCCGAGGGCACGCCCGTCAAAAAGGGCGACGTGGTCGCCCGGTTCGACACCGACGTGCTCCAAAAGGGCATCAACGAGCAAGAGGTGAAGTGGGAGCAGGCCGAGGGGAAGGTGAAGGCCGCGATCAGCGAGCTCGAGGTCCAGAAGAACAAGGCCGAGGGCGAGATCGCGAAGGCGGAACTGGCCCGCACGCTCGCGGACATTGACCTCGAAGCGTACCAGGCGACCCAGGGCGAGTACCAGGCCGAACTGGACAAGCGGAAGGGCGCGTTTGAGATGGGCAAGAAGGAACTGAAGGAGACCGAGGACGCCCTGGCGTTCACGCGCTCGATGGCCAAGAAGGGGTTCGCGCAACTGGAACAGGTCCGGGTGGTGGAGCTGACGCTCGAGGGCAAGAGGTACACCGTGCTGCAGCAGGAGGCCGACCTCGCGGTGTTCACCAAGTACACCAAGAAGCGGAAGATGACCGAACTGGAAGCCAAGGCCAAGGACACCGTCCGCGACCTGGAACGGACGATCAAGAGCCAGGCCGCGGCCACCGAAAAGGCCGCCAACGAGGTGAGCGCCGCCCGCAAGACCGCCGAACTGGAGAAGCGCCAGCTCGGGCGCCTCAAGGAGCAGCTCAACAAGTGCGAGGTGAAAGCCCCCGGGAGCGGTATCGTCATCTACTTCAAACGCATTTGGGACGAGTCGTCCCGCATCCGCCCCGGCGCGCAGGTGTTCTTCCAGCAGCCGATCTTCAACCTCCCGGACCTGGGGCGGATGAACGTGAAGATGAAGGTCCACGAGTCGGTGGTGAAGAAGGTCCGCCCCGGGTTGCAAACGACGATGAAGATCGACGCGCTGCCGGGCCACGTGCTGCACGGCAAGGTCGTGTCGGTCGCCACGCTCGCGCAGGGCGACGACTGGCGCGGGTCCGGGGTCAAGGAGTACGAGACGATCGTCTCCATCGCGGACCTGCCGACGGACTCCGGGCTGCGCCCGGGCATGTCGGCCGAGGTCAAGATCCTGGCCAAAACGATACCGGGCGCGCTGACCGTCCCGGTCCAGTCGGTGACCGAGGCCGGCGGCCGGCACGTCTGCTACGTGGTCACCGGCGCCGACATTGAGCGGCGCGAGGTCACCATCGGCGACGGGAGCGACCAACTCGTCCAGGTGCTCGAAGGGCTGAGCGCCGGCGAGCGCGTCGCCCTTGATGCCCGCAGCCGGGCGTCCGGCGAAGCGGGCACCGGCCCGGCCCCTCCGCCGGACGCCGCAAAGGACAACAAGGACAGTAGCGCGAAGCCGAAGTGACCGACCGGCCTCACAAAGGCCGGCCACAGGAGGCCACCTGTCCCGTTTCCGTTTACTTGTAACGAGCCGCGACCGCAAGGGAGCGGGAGGCGCGCCCGTTTGTCGTCACGGTTCAACGCGCGGGAAGCCCGCTCCCTTGCGGTCGCGGCTCGTTCGGTTGATACACGGGAAATGGACTGAGACGATACGGCCCGATGTACCAAGAGTGGGTCGAACCGGGGTTCGGCCCGTCCCGTTCGTGCTCCACATACCGTTCCTCCCCCACGGCCCTTCGCGTGCCCCGCGATGAAGTTCCTGCCGACGATCCCGTCCCGGTTCGTTCACCCGCTCAAGCTCGGGTTGCGGAGCCTCGCCGCCCACCGGCTGCGGACGCTACTGACGGCGCTCGGCATCGTGCTCGGGGTCGCGTCGGTGATCGTCATGCTGGCCGTCGGCGAGGCGGCCCGGTACCAGGCGCTCAAGCAGCTCGAGGACCTCGGGGCCACGACGATCCTGTTACGGAGCGTCAAGCCCACCGATGAACCGACCCAGCGCCAGGGCGTGGACCTGCTCGCCTACGGCCTCACGTTCCGGGATCTGGACCGCATCCGTTCGACCATCCCGACCGTGACCGCGGCCACCCCGATGCGCGAGTACCGCAAAACGGTCCGTAACCTGGATAAGAAGATGGAGGTCCGGGTGATCGGGGTCACCCCGGACTTCCTGCGCCAGCACAACATCCGACTCACCGCGGGGCGCGGGATCGAGGGGGGCGACGATGAGTCCTTCGCGCCGGTCGCGGTCCTCGGCTCGGCCGCGGCGGAGACCCTGTTCCCGACCCAGGACCCGATCGGCCGGGCCGTCACCCTGGAGAGCCCGGACCGGTCGCGCGCGTTCACCGTGATCGGCGTCGCCGCGCCGAAGACGCTGGCCGCGGCCGGGGCCGACAGCGGCGACGCCGATTTCAACAAGGTGATGTTCATCCCCTTCCAGACGGACCGGGTCCGGCTCGGGGTCGAGCTGATGACCCAGAAGGCCGGGTCGTTCTCGGTCGAGAAACTGGAGGTCAGTCAGGTGACGGTGCGCGTCGGGGACGTGGCCGACGTGCCGCGCACGGCCAAGGCCCTCCAGTCGCTCGTGGACCAGTTCCACCCGCGCAAGGACGTGACGATCAGCGTCCCGCTGGACCTCCTGCGCAAGGCCGAGGAGACGCAGCGGTTGTTCACGCTGATCCTCGGGTCGATCGCCGGCATCTCGCTCCTGGTCGGCGGGATCGGGATCGTCAACATCATGCTCGCAACGGTGACCGAGCGCACCCGCGAGATCGGCATCCGGCGCGCGCTCGGGGCCAGACAGCGCGACATCGCCGCGCAGTTCCTGGCCGAAGCGGTTCTCCTGTCGGGGTGCGGGGGAATCGTCGGGGTCGCGCTCGGGATCGGGCTCGCGTTCGTGGTGAGCGGGGTGATCGGGCTGCCGACGATCATCCGCTTGTGGTCGCCGCTGCTGGCGGTCGGGGTGGCGCTGGTGGTCGGGCTGATATCCGGGGTGCTCCCGGCGCGCCGGGCCGCCCGCCTCGACCCGGTCGAAGCGCTCCGGCACGTGTGACCGCGCACCACAGCAGAGGTTCGGAACGGCACCTCTCTCACGCGAAGGGAACCCGCGCATGAAGGTCGCACTCACGCCCGCGTTCGTTCTTGCGGCGCTGGTTTCGCCCGCGCCCGCCCGCGCCGCCGACGGCGCGCCACCGACCAGCCCCGAGGTCACCGCGGCGCTGCAGCCGTACCTCGACAACTACAAGATCGCGGGGATCATCGGGATCGTCGCCGACAAGACCGGGAAGGTTCATTACAAGAACCTGATGGGGTTCGCGGACGTCGAGGCGAAGAAGGCGATCAGCGAGGACAACGTCTTCTGGATCGCGTCGATGACGAAAATGTTCGCCGGCGCCTCCATCATGATGCTGGTGGACGAGGGCAAGGTCAGCCTGGACGACCCGGTGACCAAGTTCATCCCGCAGCTCGGCAAGTGGATGGTTATCGAAGAACGGGACCAAACTCACGTCTTGCTGAAGCCCCCGGCGCGCCCGGTTACGATCCGGCACCTGCTCAGCCACACCAGTGGATTGACCGGTTCGTCCGAACTCCAGCAGGTCGCGGGTTCGGACAGCACCCCGCTGAAGGCCCGCGCGCTGAGTTCGGTGACCGGGCCGCTCCAGTCACACCCCGGCGACAAATACGCCTACGGCAACCAGGGCATGAACGTCGCCGCGCGCGTCGTCGAAGTGGCCAGCGGCGTGCCCTACGAGACGTTCCTCCAGAAGCGATTCTTCGACCCGTTGGGGATGACGGAGACTACCTTCTGGCCGAGCGATACGCAGGTCGTTCGGCTGGCCGGTGCGTATGGGCCGAACAAGCAGAAGAACGGCTACGCTCGGGGCGACGTCGGCTTCCTGACCAAGCCGCTGAGCGACCGGACGCGCCGGTTCCCCGAGGCCGGGGGCGGCCTGTTCTCCACCACGCGCGACATTTTCCGCTACGGGCTGATGCTGGCCAACGACGGCGAACTGGACGGCACGCGCTACCTGTCGCGCGCGGCGATGGACGAACTGCGCAAGGAACAAACCGGGAAGACCAAGGTCAATTACAGCCTGGGGTACCACCTGCGCAACGGCATGTTCGGCCACGACGGGGCCTACGGCACCGATCTGTCCGTCGATCCCAAGACGGGAATGGTAGCCATTTTCATGGTGCAGTGCACGAGCGGCGATCAGTGGGCGGCCCGCGATTTGTTTCTCAAGACGGCCACGAAAGTCTTCCCCAAATGAGCCGCGCCGCTCGGTCGAATGTGCCGAGCGCCGGTTCCGATTTGACCCGACGTGATGTGGTAACGGCCGCGCTCCCGGTGTTGGGGAGCGCATCGGTCCGGGCCGCTCACCCGGACCGAAACCGGTTCACCGTCTTCAGTTCTTTTCGCCCTTCTCGGTTTCCTTGAGCAGCTCCTCGACGGCGTGCTCCAGGTCCTTGTCCCGGATGTTCTTGTGCCGGATCACGCCCTTCGCATCGATCACGTAGATGGTCGGGTAGAACTTCACCTGGTACTTGCTGAGTAGCTCCCCGCGCGCGCCCGCGTGCCAGTGGGTCCACGGCATCTCGGTCTTCTCCAGGAACGTGGTCAGCGTTTCCTTCTTCTCGTCGGCGCTCACGCTGATGAGCGCGAACGGCTTGCCGCCCAGTTTCTTCACCATGTCGCGCTCGTGCGGGATCATGGCCCGGCACGGCCCGCACCACGTGGCCCAGATGTCCAGCACCACCACCTTGCCCCGGTAGTCGCTCACCTTCGCCTTCTTGTCCCCGTCCAGCACCGGGCAGTCCACGTCCCCGAGCACCTTGCCCACGGTCAGGTGGTCGAGCATGTACACCACGTCGCGCGCCGCGTCGGACAGCTTCGCCGGCCCCTGGGCGCCGCGCACGCGCGCGTCCCCGTACTCCTTCACCAGCGCGTCCAGCTTCTTCCGGGCCTCGGCGAACCCCTTCTCCAGTTCGTCCGGCTTCGCCTTGCCGTTCGAGTCCAGCCGGTCGATCTCGCTGGTGACCTGGAGGAACCGCACCCCGCCCCGCACGTCCTTGTTCTTCGACTCGGCCAGCTTCGCGAGCAGCGCCTTCCCGTCCGGGCGGAACTCGAGCACCGGCACCAGGTCGAGGATCTTCGGATCGTCCCCGAACGTGTCCACGGCGAACTTCAGCGCCTCGGTGTCGGTGGTGTCGTCCCGGGTGGCCAGTGCCAGCGCGCGCATGGCGAACTCCGACTTCGGGTGCGCCTTGACCAGGTCCAGGGCTTCCCGGGCCAGTTTCTCGTGCTTCGGCTGGAACTCGTCGTTGAGCTTCTTGCGCTCGTCGTCCGCCTTGGCCGCCTGCATGTTCTTCTGGAACTGGATCACCGTTTCCGAGTACCGCTTCATCAAGTCTTCAAATTTTTGCTCCGGGGTCGCCGGCCCGTCGCCCTTCTTCTCCGCCTTCTTCGGGTCTTCGCCCTTCTTGACGTCGTCGGCGACGACCGCCCACGTGACCGCGGTCAGGAGCAGTGCCGAAAGGGTGAATCGCATGGTGACCACCGTTCTCGAGGTGTAACCGCCCCGACCACATTGGGCGGGACCGGTGTCGGGCAATATACGGAGCGGGCACCGCGGAGCGGCCGAACGATTGAATTTATTTGCGCCGCGCGGGCCGCAATGGGACGCCAGCTACGTCAAGGGAAGTACACGACCCGCGCACGTAAAGATGATGGAGTCGGGGACCGCGCACGAAACCCCGGCCGGTAGGTGCGCACGTCACGACGGGTGCGCCGGGAACGGGGGCGGCGTCAAGGAGTCCGCCTTCGCCGGCGCGCGTCGCCCACTCGCACGCCAACTTACCCCGCCCCGGCTGCTCGCGTGTGTTCACGGTGCGCGGGTGATCGGGTAACTACCGGGGCTTCCCGCTCGTCTTACGGCGCGACGGCGGTTCTCACACCTGACGCAATTCCGCCTGGCGAATATCGCGAAATGGGGCTCTGTTCCTGAGAGAGCCGCCATCGCTCTCATCTCTACTGAGATCGTTCCAGGGCCAGTACACGGACGTGGACGGCTCGCCGCGCGGGGAATAAGCCAGTCGCGTCTCGACAGGTTCGCTCCGCGCGGGCGGACGCGACGAAGAGGGAAGTCGGTGCGCGTCCGGTGCAGGGCCGCGGACGGTAATGCGCACTTCGGTCGGCCCCGCCCGCGACTGGTGGACCGCCCGAAAATAATCGCTCACGCGCTTCGGCCCGACCCGCACCCGCTCGCGCCGGGGCTACCACCCGCGCGACGGTTGACGCGCGCCGAGTTGGGCATCGAGCGAGCGGCGTGTGTATGAAGCGCGAGTTCTGCTATCGTGGAGTTCGCATACGCCCCGGGCGGCCCGACTGTAACGGTGCCGCGCGCGGTGCGGTCGAGCCGCCACGATACGCACGGAGGATCAGTCGTGAATCGCATGTGTTTTGTCGTTGCGCTGCTCGCCCTCACGGGGCCGCGCGCCAGCGCTCAAAAGCCCGAGTGGGACGCCAAATACATCAAAATGGAGGTTCCGAAGGAGGTGACCGCGGACCAGGTGTTCGCCGCGAAGGTGACAATGCGCAACACCGGCACCCAGACGTGGAAGGAGGCGCGCGACGTGGTCCCGAGTTCGCTGCACGCGGCCGAGCCCGCGGACAATCTCACCTGGGGCACCAACTTCTTCATCCAGGGGCAAGGGGTGGTCGTCGCGCCGGGACAAGACATTACCTACACGTCGTACCTGCGCGCCCCGAGCGAACCCGGCAAGCACAACTTTCAGTGGCGCGTGCATGGCCCGAAGGGAGCGATCGGCGAAACCACGCCCAAACTCGAAATCACGGTGCTAAAGCGCACCGACGCGAAGGAGCGTGTTCTCACGGTGCCGGCCCCGGACCCGGGTGGGAAGCGTCCACTCACGGTCGACGATTTCGAGTACCTCGGGTCGTTCAAGGTGCCGGAAGTGGTGGGTAAAGGAGGCGCCGGGTTCTCCGAGAGCGGGCTCGCGCTCCGCACACTCAAAGACGGCTCCAAGCGCCTGTTCATGAACTACACGCACCCCGAATCCGTGCTGTTCGAGACGGACGTCCCGGAACCGGTCAAGTTCGAGAAGGGTGATGCGTCAGCACTCAAAACCGCCACCGTGAAAAAGGAGTGGGGCGCCCTCACGAGCAAGGACAAAAAGTACGGCGCCAACGGCGGGTTCGTCTGGGACGACGAGCGCCAGGTAATGTACTGGTCGTACTACCACGGCTACTGGGCCGGAGGGGATCTGCCCGTTCTGAACGCGACGAAGCTGGACGCGGACGGCACCGTGACGCCGGTCGGCTCTTGGATGCTACCGCGGCAGAAATGGTTCTGGGGCGGGGTGACACGCTTACCGAAGTCGTTCGCGGACAAGTACACGGGCGGCGCAACGCTGGGCGTCGGGTTCGGGGGGTATTACAGCATCGTCGAACCGTGCAGCCGCGGGCCGGCGCTCGGCGCGGTCGCGACACCCGACCCGGCGAAGGGTAAGGCCGAGGTTATTTCGCTACTCGGCTACCCGGGGACCGCACCGGCCCCGCGCCCGGGCGACTACTTCAACGCGAACTGCGGGTTCTGGAACGACCAGCCCAAGAGCCGCTCGGCGGGCACCTGGACGTACTGCGATCACACCCGCGCGGGGGTGCTGATCGATCTCGCCGACAAACAGGGCTACATCGCGTTCGCGAAGCTGGGCACGGGCCGACTGGGGTACGACTACGGGCACATCGGGAACGCGGGCGAGGCACAGTACTGGTACTTCTACGACGCGCGCGCACTGGGCGAGACCGCGAAGGGCACCCGGCAAGTCGGCGCGACCGCCCCGTACCTGATGCAATCCGACGCGGGGATGAAGGGCATGGCGTTCGGCGCGTGTTTCGACGAAGAAACGCGCACGCTGTACGTGATGCGTTGCGCCGCGTACCCGGTGGGGCGCGAGATGCACCCGCTCGTTCACGTGTACCGGGTGAAGAAGTGACCGGTGCCCCTCGACTGTAGCAGGAAGCGCGGGCGGGTACTCGCACACCTCTAAAGGGCTGAAGGGTTTCCGCGCCCCGGTACTGTGGAAGGCGCGGGTCGGTGGCGCCGACCTCGCTACCCGACGCGGCCGGCGCCCGGGTAGCGGGGCGGGCACCTCGTCAGTTCGCCCCCTTCCAGTCGTAGTTCTTCTGCCCGCGGAACCCGGCAGGGCGAACTCATCATAAATGCCCGCGAAAGTACGGTTGGGATCTGTTCGAGCGATTCGTCGTCACCACTCGTTGGCCCACGCGGGTGCCGGCCCCGGCCGAGGTTCCTCATCCGTGAGCCGTGATTCACTCACCACGCGACCGCGCTGCGTATCCAGGATTCGGAGCGCCCGGCCCGTCGCGGTCGCCAAGTGGCCCTCGCAGGTCCAATCGGCCCACTGTACCCCTGCCAGCGTCTTAACACGGCCGCTCCGGGTCAGCGCATACGGGGCGGGGTGTGGGGACCACAAATCGGGCGACGTCCGGAACGCCTCGAACTTGCCCCGCACAGAGAGTACGACGTGGCGACTGGTCGGTGCGACCTTCTCCATGACGACCTCCCGGCGCTCGTCCCACACGTCGTCCGGCTCCCGCTCCTGGGTCGCCGCCGCTTCCCGCCATCCCCGCCGCCGCTCTGTTGCGAACTGCGCTGGTGCGGTGAGCCCCATACCGCACAGCGTCCCGCAAACCGCCGCGTCGCCGACAGTGGGGGGACCGATTTCCCAGACACTGGTGTCGGCCACGAAGTGATGCCCCCGGCTCCACGTCCCGGACTCTCGCCACGCTGCCAGGGCCTTCAGCCAGGGTAACCGCGAAACCGCGTTGTACGTTGCCCCCGCCGGCCACGCCGAGTCAGTCTTCAGCGCGAAGTACGACAGCCACCGGCCGCCGGGGGACAGGTCGCAACACTGTGGGTACAGCGTGCCCCGGAACCATGCACCACCGTCGTACCTACCGGTCGCTAAGTCCCATCGGCCAACTCGCCACCACTTCCGAGGGCGCCTCTCCAGGACGGCCGCGACGCGGGCGTCGGGGTCGGTGACGCAGTAGATCCTCGGCAGCGGAGCAGAGGACGCGGCCTCGGCCGAAGGGCGCTGTAAATCGGTACCGGGCACCTGTGGTGAGTTGTGCGGATCGTCCATTCGGCCCCCCGTACCTCGTCGGGCAACTCTGGCTCGGCTACATCGCGATGGCTCGGCCTGCTCCGGGCCGCCACCGCGATGATAGGTGCAGGAGCCGGGTCGTGATAGACCGGCTCACGTCATACTGGGACCGCACTCACTCGGCGTAGTAGAGGAGCTGTTGGATCTTCTCATCCGGCGCCCGGGTAGCGCGGCGCCCGCCGCGTCAGTGCGCCCCCTTCCAGTCGTAGTTCTTCTGCCCGCGGAACCCGGTGACGGTGATCGCCCCGTCCGGGCCGACGTCGAGGACCGAGTACCCGTTGTTCTCGGCCCCGGATCCCTCGATCATCGCGACCAGCGTGCAGTAGTGGACGCCGCCGATGTCCTTGTAGTCGTTCTTGTGGCTGTGCCCCTGGAACACGGCCCGCACCTTCTTCGACCCCTCCAGCACCTTGCGCACGTCGGCCGCGTTCTTCACCCCGTAGTCGTTCGCGACGTCGAGCCGCTGGTGCGCGAACACCACGACCGGCTTGTCCGTGCCCTTCAGGTCCTCCTTCAGCCAGTCGAGCTGGTCGGCGGGGACGTTCGCATCGTTCCACTTCGAGTTTTTCCGCCCATACGGTTTGCCGTCGCCCCGGAAGCACGCATCGAGCACGACGAAGTGGACGCCCCCGCGGTCGAACGAGCCGTGTGCCGCCTTTTGACCCACCGCGTCGAGGAACTCCGACTTGGTGAGCGTGTCGACGCAGTGGTTGCCCAGGACGTAGTGCCGGTCCTTCGCGAGGGCGGCAAACTCCTTATCGACCCGCTTGAGGTACTTCAGCTCCGTTTCGACCGCGTCGGCCGCGTCGATCAGGTCGCCCAATTCGACGACGAACGCGGGCTCGTCCTTCTTGAACCGCTCGGCGGCTTCGGCCAACTTGTCGAGCGTCTCGCGGTAGTACCGGGTGCCCGCGGCCGGCTTGTCGGCGTAGTGCAGGTCGGTCACCAGGCCCACTCTAACGCCCTTCTTCGGTGCGCCGGCCGCGAGTCGCCCGGCGCAAGACGCGGGATCGAGGCCCGCAGCGAGGACCAAGGCGCCGTTCGCCAGGAACGCCCGGCGCCCGATCCGAGTAGTGGTTGCGCGGTTCACGACGGCCCTCGCGAATAACTTCTGTTTGGGAACGACAGGGGGTCGTTGTATCGCCGGGCCGGGGAAGAGCCCGCCGCGGCTCACCGCACTCACTCGGCGTAGTAGAGGAGCTGTTGGATCTTCCCGTCCGGCGTGCGGTAGAGGAGCGCCCGCACGGTCGCCGTCTTGTACGTCAGGATCACCGTCGCCACTTCCATCCCGCCCCGCTCGTAGGTGCCCCGCACTTCGACCTTCTCCGGCGCGCCCAGCGCCTTCAGCCGCGCCCCGCCCGTTTTCACCCGCTCGTCGGTCAGGTACACACTGTACTCTTCCCCCAGTTTCGTGCGATCGACCTTGCCCCCGGTCATCTCCTCGATCAGCCCGAGCACCGCCTCCTTCGGTCCCACCCCGGCCACCTTCGGCACCGGCGGGACGTCCCGCGCCTCCACGTCCTTGAGCAGCAGCCGGAACAGTTCGCCCCGCAGCTTCGATGTGGAGACGTGCTCCGTGTTCGACAATACCACGATCCCGGTCCGCGCCCGCGGGATGAACGTGTTGGCCGACACGAACCCGCTCACACCACCCGTGTGCTCCAGGACCGTGTTCCCGTCTACAGTGGCGATTTGCAGCCCACAGGCGTAGTTCGACACCTTCCCGGTGGTCAGCGTGCGCGGGGCGGTCATCACCTTATACGACTCGGGCTTCAGCACCTTGCCCGTGGTCAGCGCCAGATCCCACTGCAACAGGTCCGACGCCGACGCCCACAGCCCGCCGGCCGCGTCGATCCACCCGCCCGCCTCGGGCTCGGCCGGTTCCGGGGCGCCCAGTGCGAACGCGGTGTACCCGGTCGCCGCCGAGAGCCCGGCCGACGACCCGAACCGCGCGTGCTCCATCTTCAGCGGCTTCAGCAGACGGGTCTCGACGAACGTGCCGAACGACGCGCCGGACACCTTCTCCACGACCCCGCCGAGGAGGATGTACCCGGTGTTGCTGTAGGAGAACCGCGCGCCCGGCTCGAAGTCCAGCTTCCCGCCCGCGTACTCCTTGAGCAGGGCGTCGGTCGAGATCGGCTTGAGCATCCGCCGGTCGACGAAGTCGAGGGGGTAGTAGTCCGGGTACCCGGCGGTGTGGTTCATCAGATCGCGAAGAGTGATGTCCTTCGCGCGGGTCAAGTTCGGGTAGTATTTCGACACCGGGTCGTCGATCGACAGTTTGCCCTGTTCGGCGAGCAGCAGCACGCACGCGCAGGTGAACTGTTTGGTGATCGATCCGACGGCGAAGCTGGTGCCCGGCTCGACCGGCAGGTTCTTCTCGATCGACCGCTGACCGTACCCCTTGGCGAATACGATCTTCCCGTCCCGCATGACCGCGACCGAGAGCCCGACGAACCCCTTCGCCTTAACCTGGCCGGCGATGTACGTGTCCACCGCCGTCAAGTCGAAGGACTTCGGCAGTTCGGGCGGCGCGCCCAGTAGCGAAACCAACAGCGGCGCGGACCAAAAGCAGTTCATGGCGCTCCTCTCATTCCGGGCTTCCGGACCGAGTTCAGACGACCGCGCCAGTCTACCACTCCACAATCCGCGAAAGAACTCTCAACGCGGTGGGGAATATCCCCCGGAGTTCCCCGCCGATCGGATGAAGGGCACCGATGACCACCGTCCTCGCCGTGTCGGGTAGCCTCCGAACCGCTTCGTCGAACACCAACCTGCTGCGGGCCGCTGCGCTCCTCGCCCCGCCCGGCGTTACGATCGCCCTGTACGAGGGACTCGGTACGCTCCCGCCGTTCAATCCGGACCTCGACGCCGAAGGCTCCCCGCCCCAGGCCCCTGTCACCGAGTGGCGCTCGCTCCTGCGGGCCGCGGGCGCCGTGCTGATCTCCACACCGGAGTACGCCCACGGGGTGCCGGGCGTGCTCAAGAACGCGCTGGATTGGGTGGTCGGTAGCGGCGAGTTCGTGGGCAAGCCGGTCGGGTTAGTGAACGCCTTCCCCAAGTCGACCCACGCGCAGGCGTCACTCGTCGAGACCCTGACGGTCATGATGGCGGTCCTGAAGCCCGGAGCGCGGGTAGCCATCCCGCTGTCGTCCAAACGACTGACCCCGAACGAGTTGGCCGCAGCCCCCGAGATTGCGGCCCCGCTCCGGGCGGCGCTGGACGCGCTGGTGCGCGCGTAAGCCAGGTCTGTGTAAGCCCAGCGGCGGGAAGTCCACCCGAACGAGGACATCCGTGCCCGCGCAACGCGGTTCGCTGGCACGGGTGCGTCCGAGTGGGCGGGAGGTTGTGCGCGAGGTGACGGGTGTCAACGGCAGGCGAGTTCCACGACGGAGTCGGCCTCTTCAGCCGCGATGCGGGCGGCAACCTCGGCCCGGTCGACCTTGATGTGGGATGGCGCGGAGATCCCGAGCTTGACCCGACCGTCCCCGCAGGCGGTTACGGTGATGCGGATGTTATCGTCGATGATGATTTCTTGACCGGTCTTGCGGGTGAGCACGAGCATGGTAGCCTCGTCCTTGAGGGTGTTGCAGGTTGTTCTGTTTGAATACATGCAACCTGCGGACCAGAATCGTTAAAGTTCATTGAGCCCGGAGCCGATAGCCCCAATTGCTCGTGATTTACTAGAGAACACGAACCCGGCTCTCCCGATGTGTCCGCTATTTCACCTCAAGTTCCGATGTCAGTTGTCCGAGAAGCGCGTCCGGCTTCCCACGGTCTGGTAAGTTGGGTACCATCTGTCGGTCCCGGCGCTCCTATTGGCCGGCACTCTCATCCCCGCCTCGAGCGTTCGATGGTGCTCTTCCAGGGGGCGCCGCGCTCCAATCGCTCGCTTCCGGCGACGCGCGCAAAATAAACCGGTGGCAGTGTCCGAGCGGTCGCACCTCGTTCGTCGTACCACCGGAGGGCCGGAGAAAAGAGCCCCGGCCCAAGCACGTGAAACCGTTCGGAGGACAGTCTCATGCCGAAGTTCCTGTTCATTTTTCGCCACTCCACCGACCCCCAATCCCGGCCGTCTCCCGAGGAAATGCAAGCGCTGGGGGGCCAGTGGTACGCCTGGATGCAGAAGTTCAGCGCGTCGATCCTGCCCGGCGGCGACGGGCTGAAACCGGACGGACGGCTCATCAAAGCGGGAATCGTGACCGACGGCCCCTACGTGGAGGCCAAAGAATTCGTCGCCAGTTTCAGCCTGATCCAAGCCGACAACTACGACGCGGCGCTGGCAATCGCTCGGGAGTGCCCGGGCGACAACGTGATCGAGATCCGCGAACTGGCCGGGTACGCATGAGCGAACCGCGCGCCCTGGTGGAGCACTTTTTTCGCCACGAGTTCGGCCGACTCGTCGCCGTGCTGACCCGGGCGCTCGGCGTGCGCCGGCTCGAGCTGGTCGAGGACGTCGTGCAGACCGCGCTCGCGCAGGCCCTGGAGACGTGGGCGCGGCGCGGCGTTCCCGAAGACCCGGCCGGGTGGCTCTACCGCACCGCCCGCAACCTCGCGATCGACGCCCTGCGGCGGGAGCAAACCCACGCCCGGGTACTGCCGCACCTGGCGGACGGGGCCGCGCGGGAGCCGGCGCCGCCCGAAGCGCATTTCGCCGACGAGATCGGTGACGAGCCGCTCCGCCTGCTCTTCGTCTGCTGCCACGAAGACGTACCGGGCGAGTCGCGCGTCGCCTTCGCGCTCCGGGCGCTCTGCGGGTTCAGTACGGCCGAGATCGCCCGCGGTCTGCTGACCACCGAGGCCAACGTCCAGAAGCGCATCGAGCGGGCGAGAGATCGGCTGCGCGACCTGGACGTCGATTTCGAGGCGCCCGCCGCCCCTCAGCTCCGCGCCCGGTTGGACGCGGTGCTCTCGATCATCTACCTCCTGTTCAGTCAGGGGTGCCACGCCACCCACGCCGATGTCCCGATCCGCCGCGACCTGTGCGACGAGGCCCGGCGGCTGGCGCGGATGCTGGCCGCCCACCCCGTCGGCGACGTCCCGGCGGTCCACGCCCTGCTCGCCCTGATGTGCTTCCACGCCGCCCGCTTCGACGCGCGGGTCGCCCTCGACGGCGGCATCGTTTTGTTCGAGCAGCAGGACCGCTCGACCTGGAAGTGGGGCGACGTGCGCGAGGGCATGGAGTGGCTCGCCCGGTCCGCCGCCGGCGACGAGTTGACGCGCTATCACGTGGAAGCGGGCATCGCCTGGGAGCACTGCCGGGCGCCGAACTTCGCGGACACGGACTGGGGCCGGATCGCCGAAGGGTACGACGCGCTCGACCGCATCGCGCCGTCGCCGGTTCACGCGCTCAACCGGGCCGTCGCCGAGGCCCACCTGCGCGGCCCGCGAGCCGGGCTCGACCGTCTGGCCGCCGTTGCCCCGGAAAACGTCCCCGCCCGCTACCCCGGCTGGTACGCGGTCATCGGCGAGTTCCACTTCCGCCTCGGCCAGCACGCCGCCGCCGAGCGCGCCTGGCGGGAGGCGCTGCGCTTGACGAGCGCGAGCACCGACGAAGAGTTCCTGCGGCGCCGCCTCGCCGAGTGCCGGCGCGCCCCCGGTCCCGCTGCGGACCCAAATGTCTGAGACGCCCCGGCGACCCGGCACGGAAACCGAAACGGGACTAACCGGCTCGCTCGTTCAAAACGTGAGCGACGGCAAAGGGATCTTCAGGGCGCTTTCCGCGCCTTCTTTTGCCCCCGGCCCGAAATTGCGGCATACGATCCTGGACACGGTGTCGGAAGAGACAGATTTTTCATTGGTTAGAGTTCTTGCAACCACAACGAGAACGGCTCATGTCGCTCCCCTTCCCTCCACTCTCCCGCCGGCACTTCTTCCGCACCGCTGCCGCCTCATCACTCGCGCTCGGCTTGGAGGGGCTCAGTGCGCTCGCTGACGAGAAATCTCCCGCGCTCGAACCGCTCAACCGGTTCCCACGAACCGTTCAGGAATTCTTCGTCGAACAGGTTCGCGCCGCGGAGCGGATCGGGACCGAGGCCCGCGCGAAGCTGAAAACCAAAGCCGACGCCGAGGCCTACATCCGCGGGGTACGCGAGAAGATCGCGAAGTGCTTCGGGCCGTTTCCCGAGAAGACGCCGCTCAACGCGAAGGTCACCGGCAAACTCGAACGCGACGCCTACACCATCGAGAAGGTGATCTTCGAGAGCCGCCCCGGGTTCTTCATCACCGCGAACTTGTACCTTCCCAAAGGGGCGAACGGACCCCGACCGGGCGTGGTCGGGTCGTGCGGGCACGCGCGTAACGGCAAGGCCGACTCCGCGTACCAGTCGTTCTGCCAGGGTCTCGCACGCATGGGCTATGTGGTGCTCGTCTTCGACCCGATCGGTCAGGGCGAGCGCCTCCAGTACGCCCACATCGAGAAATCGATCCGCCCCGGGATCGGAGTCGATGAGCACCTGCTCGCGGGCAACCAGCAGTTCCTCGTCGGCGAGTTCTTCGGGAGCTGGCGCGCGTGGGACGGCATTCGCGCGCTCGATTACCTCTTGTCGCGCCCGGAAGTGGACCCGAAGCACGTCGGCATCACCGGCAACTCCGGCGGCGGCACGATGACGACGTGGCTGTGCGGTCTCGACGCGCGCTGGACGATGGCCGCGCCCGGGTGCTTCGTCACCACGTTCCGGCGCAACCTGGAAAACGAGCTCCCGGCCGACACGGAACAGTGCCCGCCCCGCGCGCTCGCACTCGGTCTCGACCACGCCGATTTCCTCGCGGCTCTGGCGCCCAAACCGGTCATCGTCCTCGCGAAAGAAAAGGATTACTTCGACGTCCGCGGCGCGGAGGAAGCGTACCGGCGCTTGAAGAACATCTACGCTCTGCTCGGCGCGGAAGAGAACGTGAAGTTGCACGTCGGCCCGACCGGGCACGGCTACACCGTTGAGAACCGCGAGGCGATGTACCGCTGGTTCAATCACGTAACGGGCGTCTCAAACGAAAAGACCGAGCCGAAACTGACCATCGAGAAAGAAGAGGATTTGCTCTGTGCTCCGAAGGGGCAGGTGAGCGAACTGAAATCTCGCACCGTGTTCTCGTTCACTGCCGAGAAAGCGAAGCACTTCGCGGCGAAGCGAATGCCGCTCGTTGGCAACCCGCTGAAGGTCCACATCGAGACCACACTGGGTTTGCCGAAGCGCGATGGCGTACCAGATTTCCGCATCCTTCGGCCCGCCGGAGGAAGGAAATACCCCAAGCCGCACGCGACGACCTACGTCATCGAAACCGAAAAGCCCGCGGTCGCGGTGGTGTACCGGTTGAGCGACCAAGCCCACCTGTCGCGCCCCACGAAGGACGAAGGCGCTGCGATTCTCTACGTCTCGCACCATTCCGCCGACGCCGAATTGCGCGAAGAGGCGTTCCTCACCGAGTTGGTCAAAGCCGAGCCCAAGGCCGCGTTTTATGCGTGTGACGTGCGGGGCGTGGGCGAATCGCGCCCCAATACGTGTGGTGGAACCGACCAGTTTCTCGCCGCCTACGGCAACGACTACTTCTACGCGATCCACGGTCTCATGCTCGACAAGCCGTACATCGGGCAGAAGACGTTCGACGTGCTCCGCGTACTCGATTGGCTCGGCGATATCGGCCACAAAGACGTTCACCTCGTCGCCAAGGGATGGGGCACTCTCCCCGCGACCTTCGCGGCCGTACTCTCGGATCGGGTGACGCGCATCACACTGAAGAACGCGCTCACGAACTACGCAGATGTGGCGCAGTCGGAAACGTACTCGTGGCCGCTGTCGGCGTTCGCGCCGGGCGTGTTGCGTTCGTTCGATCTCGAAGACTGTTACAAAGCGCTCCAAGCGAAGAAGCTCAAGCAAATCGAGCCGTGGAACGCGAACAGCAAGTCGGGATGATTACGGGGCGGTGAGCCCTTTCACGATCTTCTCCGCCTCGTCCTTGGTGAACGACCCGGAGATTTGCGTTTTGTCAGTGAGGGGCGCACGCAGAACGGGCGCGCACACCACTTTCCCGTCAATCACCACGGCGACCGGCTTCCCCTTGTGCTCGCCCGAGAGGGTAGCGATTTTCTTCGCGCCGTCCTTGGTGAAGGTGACCTCAATCAGCACCTTCTTGTTGTCGTCCTCGAACACGCGGGCCGAGGCGATGTCCTTATTGGTCGCGTCGGCTTCTTTGTGCAGATAGACTTTGGTCCGCGTGCCCTCCACTTTGGCCTCGACCAGCCCCTCCGCGTTCTTCGTCTCGGCGCGCCGGAACTCGACCTTCACTTTCTCGTCGGCCCGATCCGCAAGGACCGGAGCCCCGAACCCGAAAGATGATATCGCGAGCACGCTCGCCTGCAACAGCGCGATCATCACTCGTCCCCCACCGTGTGCGGGTCGTCCGCGTTCCCCGTGAACTCGGACTACTCGCAACGGACGGTGGATGAGCGGTTCCTCGCCGAGTGCCTGCGCTATTCTTCGACGCGGTACGCGAGCGCGTGCGGGGCGCCCTTCTTGAGCGCGGCGAGCGCCCACCCCTCGGTCGCGTGCGTGAGGCAATCGAGGACCGCTCGCCCGCGAACCTCCTGGAGCCGGTGTTGGAACAGTTCGAGTGCCGTTTCCATTTTGGGGCTGACCGCAAGAAGCGCTCTTCCCGCCTCCTCGAATTGCGCCGGCCCCAGTTCTCGCGCTTCGGCATCGGTGAGCGCGAGGTAGTCGCGGCAGAGCTTCTCGGTTGCAGCGCCGGGGCACTTCGCCAGAGCGGGGAAGACGACCATCTTCACGCGGAAGTCGGTCCACGCCCGCGGATTCTTCCAGCGCGGGTCAATTACCGGTTCGAGCGCCGGGTCGTCGCGCCAAAGAACGAATCGCGCCAGATCGACCGCGTTCGGCGCGCGGAGCAGAACGAGCGTGCGCAGCGACATGGCCCCGTCGAAGCCGTGGAACATCCAGTGCGGGTGCAGGCTCCGCTTGCGCACGCGCTCTTCGAGAACAGAGCGCGCCTCCTTCGATGACGCACCAACTGCGAACAGTTCCTCGGCCGCCCGAGCGCGCGTTCGGATGCGTGCGCCGGAGATCATTCGACCCGCGAACGTTTCCGCCGGAGCGTTCCAATCGTCGGCCGCGCGAAGAATGGCGAGTAGATCGGCTTTCGTAGGCGATTTCGCATCGATACGTGGTTCGGGCTTGCGTGGCGCGACCGGCTCTTTTGAGAGTTTGCCGAGTTTGCGACCGAGCGCGACCGCGACGCCGCGCGGGTCGTCCGCGATTACGTGATCGCCGGGTTTCTTCAGTACCGCTTCAATCGCGTCCGGGAAGACCTCCCCATGATCGAGGTAAAGGCCCGCCTTGTACCGCTGCGGTTTGAAACGCGGGTCTTTGAGGATCATCCCACCGGTGTCGCTGTTCGCGAACGCGACGTGGCCCCACATGTCCATCTTCGTGAGCAATTCGGCGATCGCGGTATCGAGTCCGGTGCGCTTGATATCGAGGTGCATCAGGCCCGCGTAGGCACGGTGCAGCGCGAACACCTCCGCGAGCGTGGGAATGCGGCACTGCGCTCCGAACTTCCCCGGAGCGCGGAAGCGGAACCGCTGGAGTTCGGCCCAGGTGTAATCGCCCGCGTCGCCGTAGGCTTCGAGGTGCCGGTCGAGCAGGTCGTCGTGGAAGACGACGAGCACCCCGTCGCTCGTCATCCGAATGTCGATCTCGTTGCCGTCGCCGCCGAGTTCAAAGGTGGCGCGGAACGCTTCGAGCGTGTTCTCCATCGCGTGCTCGGACGCCCCGCGGTGGCAGATGATCCCCGGCCCTTTCCGGCGCGCCGCGACGCGCTCGTGCCGCATCTTGGCCGCGTCCCCCGACTCCACGTGAATCGACTCTTCCGCACGGAGCGAACCGCGCAGCAGAAGCGAGCACAACACACTAACCGCGATCCGGGAGAGGGAACGGTTCATCGGTGTCCTTCGAGTTGTTGTCACGCACGTTTTCGGCGCTTCGCCTGTTTCGCGATGAGCGCATCTTTTGCCGTGCGAGTCAGCTTCTTGATCGCGAGTTCCCGGCGGAGCGCGTCGCCGTGCGTCTTCACCGTTGTGCGGTACGCCACCGCGACCGGCCGGCGCGCCCGCGTGTACTTGGACGCGGTCCCCGCGTTGTGCTGACCAAGCCGGCGCGCCAGATCGGTAGTGATGCCGGTGTACAGCGTACCGTCCGCGCACCGCAGGATGTAGACCACCCAGCGCGGTTTCTTCGCCTGCGGCACGGCTCGACTCCGTAGAAGTGCAAAGAGTGTTTCACCGCAGAGGGCACAGAGGGCGCGGAGAAGAGCAAAGGCAGAGATGGTCGGCTTTCAATCCGGTTTTTCTCCGCGCCCTCTGTGCCCTCTGCGGTGAATCGCTCTTAACAAAAACCTCACTTCGAGGTCATCATCACGAGCCGCGACCGCAAGAGAGTGGAGGCGCCCGCCCCTTGCGGTCGCGGCTCGTTACAAGAAACCGGGCTAGCCCCGAATGATCTGGGCCATGCACTCGGCGAGCTTTTCCGGCGTGCAGACGAGCACGTCCATCCCCACTTTCGTGAGTTTCTGTGCGGTCGGCTTGTTGTACGAGGGGCGCGCATCATACCCCAGCGCACCCAAACCGATCATGCGGACGCCGCTATCGGCCATGAGGCGCGTTTGGTCCACGAGGTCTTTTTCGTCGCGCCCCTCGTAGAAGTCTGTAATGAGCACCACGATCGTGCGCGCCGGCTGGCGCACGAGTTCGTTCGCGTACATCAGCCCCTTCGTGATGTCCGTTCCGCCGCCGAGTTGGATCGAAAGCAGCACGTCCACCGGTTGCCCGACCTGATCGGAGAGATCGACCACTTCGGTATCGAACAGCACGAGCGAGGTCTTCACCGCCGGGAGTTCGGCGAAGATGGACGCCATCACCGCGGAGAAGATCGCGCTTTCGAGCATGGACCCGGACTGGTCCACCACGACGATCACGTGCCAGGGCTTCTTCTTGCGCTCGGCGGCGTAGAAGAACACCCGGTCCACCATCAGCTTGCCCGTGTCCGGGTCGTAGTTCTTCAGGTTGCGCCGGAGTGTGGTCTTCAGGTCCAGGTTCCGGTACACCTTCCGCGGCGAGTGCCGGTCCTTACGGATCGCCCCGGTAATGGCCTGTTCGACCTGAACCTGCATCTTGCGCTTTAACTCTTCGACCACCTGCTCAATGATCTTGCGTGCCAGTATGCGCGTCTTCTCGTTCAGCAGGTCGCGGTGCGTGAGGAGCGTTTTCACCAGCTCCATGTTCGGCTCGATCTTCTCGAGCAGCTCGGGCTTCTCCATCAGTTCCGCGATCCCGCGGCGCTTCACGAGCTCCTTCTGCATCACCTCTTTGGACTGGTTGGGGAACAGTTCGTTGACCTGATCCACCCAATCGGGCACGGTGAGTTGCGGCCCGCCGCTGCCGCCCGCGCGACCGGACGAACGTCCGCCACCGCCGCGCCCCCCGCGCCCGCGGCCCCCGGTGCCGTCGCCCGCGCCGGGCTCAAAGAGGAACCCCACGAGTTCCTCGATGCGCTCGGCGTCGCCGTTGCCACCACAGTTGATACCGTGCTGCTCGGCGGTCTTGCCGAGAACCAGCCGCCAGCGCGCGAGCGTGTGAGGATCGGGAGGCATAAATGCTCTCGTAAGGGATGGGTCGCGGCTTCGCGGTAACCCGCCATTGTTCTTGTAGGGTGGGTCCAGGCTTTGCGCAGGCCCACCATCTTTCTCGGTAATACGAGCGCGAACGAAACTCGCGCCGGAATCGTGGGTAACCTTCGCACGACGTGGTGGGCCTGCGCAAAGCCTGGACCCACCCTACAAATCGCCAATACTCACAATGGCCAGTTTTTCAGTGTGGCAGCGACTGCGGCATCGAGGCGCGCCACGAGCGCGGTCGCACCGAGGCTGCCACTCAGCGCACGCAGGTCTTCCGACCCGGCCAGTCCGTACTGCCGCGCTACTGTGGCCGCGAGCGAATCTTTTTGCGAGTTCGAGAGCCGTTCGATCGCGGCGCGAAGTCGCGGGAGCATTACCAGGAACGGGTCCCACTCCGCCGCCTTCAGGAGATCATCGACCGCGGCGACGAGGCTCTCCGCTCCGAGCATGAGCGACGTGTGCGATACCGCTAGCATCCCGTCGAGCAGGTCGCCCGCGGTCACCATCACTTCCACCGACGCGAGTGCGAGGCTCGCGACTTCGGCCGCGAGTGCGGTGGCTGGTAATTCGCGGATCTCGCAGAGCAATCCGAGGAACGCGCCGCGGAGGAACGGCACCGTCGAGTTCGCCGCAGCGGTTCGTGCCGCTTGTGCGAAGAGTACGCGGTCGTACCGGATCGGGTCGCGCAGCACGACCTCCGCGACGCTGATGAGGCCGTCCACCACGCCCTGCTGCTCCTCTTCCGGGACATTTGCGGCGTCGGGCAGCGCGAAGCACGCGCGGTCGTAGCACCGGGTGAGCAGGTCTTCGAGCACGCTGCGCCGGAGCCCGCGGAACACCGCGTACTGTTCGAGCCGGCCCAGGTGTCGAAGTGCAGTTGCGAGCGAGGGGAACGAGGCGTCCGTATCGATGGCGTCGCCGCAAGCGTCTTCGGCGGCTTGCACCAGATCGGGCATGTCCATATCGACCGCTTCGAGCAGTCGCGCGCACGTTTCACCCGCGTTCGTGCCGGCCTGTGCCATCGCTTCGCGCAAGCGGTTGAGGGCCGCGGCCTCGACGGTGTCGCCGTACAGGTTCTGCTCGATCAGCGCCGGCTCGGTTTTCGGGTCCCACTTCAGGTGCCAGTCCTCACGGAACAGCGTGCCGGAAAAGTCGCCGCCCACGTTCACCATCCCGGCGAACGGCACCTTCAGGTACGACACGCGGTGCAGGAACGCCGACCGGCGCGCGGCGAGCGCGTCGCGCTTGTCGAGCTTTACTGACATCTTCTTTTCTTTGCCCAGCACCTCGCCGAGTTCGAGATCGGAAATCTGCGTGTGGAAGTCGTTCACGATCGGCAGTCGACCGAGTTTCGATGTCACCTTGCCGATCTTGGTGCCGATCCCGGCCGTGTCCATTGCGGCGCGAAGTTTGGTCCCTTCGTCGTTTGGGTTACCCTTGCAACAGCACGTAATGAGCGCGTCAGAAATGTCGTCGAGTGTCGGGTGCGGGCGCCCCCGCAAGCGCGCGAGCATCGCGGCGTGGTGCGTGACCGAGATCGCGTCGGCGGTGGAGAGCGGGTCGCCGCCCTTGCGCATTTGGCGCAGCACCGCGATCGCGTGCTCCATCGCGATATCGCTCGGGCGCCCGGCCGCGACCAGATCGAAGCACGTCTGGTAGAACTGCGGCGCGCGGTTACCCGCCCCGTAGCCCGACATTTCGGAGATGCGGAAGTATGAATACGGCACGACGGTGGTGTACACGGTCCCGGCCGGGCACTCGGGCGGCGGGGCCTTGTCCGCGCGGTCGAGGAACAGGTGGAACCCGCCGCACACCACCATCGCGTCGGCGGGTTTCAGCTTCCGGGCCGCGAGTGTTTCGCGGATCGTCTTCAGGAAGTGCCGCTCGCGCTCGACGGTCCCCTCGGCGTGTTCGGCCGCGTGGTCCGCGGTCGCCCGCGCGGCGCAACAGAACGTCGCCATCTCCCGGCGGTACACTTCGTAATCGTCCGCGACCGGGTTCTCGAACAGCGTGTCCCACGCCTCGTCCCAGCTCTTGAAGCCGGCCGCGTCCGCGAGGTGCTTGTAGAAACCGCTGCTCGCGATGAGCCGGTCCTCGTTCGGCGCAACGACCGGCGCCTCGCGCGGCGGTTGCCGGCCCTCGGGCGTGGGCGCGTGCTGTTCGACGCGGGCGTAGTGCGGCAAGTCGATGAAGACGACGTCCGCCTTGATCGTCGCGGCGGTCTTCATCGCGACGTATTCGGGCGAGTACGGCGTGAGCGGGTACCACACCGCGAACCGCGCGGGGATGTCCGGCGCCGCGCTCGCGTACCCGTTCAGCCCGAGAACGTTGTCGTCGTCGCGGTACGACGAGTAGATGGCGACCGGCGGCGCGGTGGCGGTATCAACGACGTGCGGAATGAGGTCGTTCGCCTCGAACGGCCCCTCGATGAACACGACCTTCGGTTTGCGCGCGGCGATCGCGGCCTGAACGTGGCGCGCGGTGGTCGGCGAGTGGTGCCGCACCGGGAACCAGTACAGCGGGTCGGCGAGCACGGCGTCCACGCGCTTGGCGATCTCGGTCGCGTCGAGGCCGGCATCGGTTATTTGAGAAGACATGGCTCACCAGAGCGTAGAGAAGACAGATTTCACCGCAGAGGGCGCAGAGAACGCGGAGAAAACCAGTGAGAACCTTGAAAAGCAGATTCACCGCAGAGGGCACAGAGGGCGCGGAGAAAACCAAGAGAGAGTATTGAGAACGGTTCTTTTTCTCTGTGCTGCCGCGGTAATCACTCCGGAAACTCGCGCACGATGCGCTTGACACCGTCTATCATCCTGGTCACGTTGAAATTCATTAGCAATCCAAGGTGTAGGCCCGTTAAACGCAGATACGTGTTCACTTGCGCTTCGTGAATCCGCTCCAACCGCTCGACCGCTTTAAGTTCCACAATCACCAAACCGTTCACGCGCAGATCGATCCGGAAGCCGCAATCCACTGAGACGCCGCGGTAGCGCACGGGCAAGGAAAGTTGGCGCTCAACCGAGTACCCCCGATCGATCAATTCATATTCCAGGCACGCTTCGTAAGCGGACTCCAGCAAGCCCGGACCGAGTTCGCGATGAACCGCGATCGCTGCCCCAATAACGGTTTCGGATATCGCATTGAGTTGCTCTTTCACGCGCTCTCCGTTTTTGGGTTTTCTCTGCGCTCTCTGCGCCCTCTGCGGTGAAATCTGCTTTTTGCGTCTCTCTTGGTTTTCTCTGTGGTGAAAGCTGCCTTCTCTACGCTCACAACTGTTCCACGAGGGCGTCGTGGAACTCCTTCCAGCTCTTGTCCTTCGCGCCGCGCTTCTTCGCGACGACGGTCGCGTACTCCTTCAGCGCGACCTTGTCCTCCTGGTCCTCCTTCACCACTGCGCCGACCATGTTGCGCGCGATGTCCGCCGGGCCGACTTCCCCGGCGCCGAAGAACCGCGCGTGCAGCGCCGCGTCCAGCGCGACGCCGATCGCCTCGGCCGTGGAGAGCGTGGTGCTCGGCTTCTTGATGCTCACGCCATCGCTCGTTTTGCCGTTGCGGATCTCGCGGAACACTGTTGCGAGCAGTTCGATGACGGGCGGACTGAGCTTGGCCGGCAGGTTGTAGCGCTCGAGCAGTTCCGCGGACCGCTGCTGCACGATCTTCACTTCCGTCTTCTGGTCGCCCACGATCGGGATGTACACGTAGTTGAACCGGCGCTTCAGCGCGGCCGAGAGTTCGTTCACGCCCTGGTCGCGCGTGTTCGCGGTGGCGATGATGTTGAACCCCGGCTTGGCGAACACCATCGCGTCGCCGGGGAGTTCGGGCACCGCGGTCGCCTTGTCCGAAAGAATGGACACGAGCGCGTCCTGCACGTCGGGCACGCACCGCGTCAGTTCCTCGAACCGGAGCAGCGCCCCCTTCCGCATCGCGAGCATCGCGGGCGACGGGATCAGGTTCTCCGCCGTCGGCCCTTCCGTGATGATGCGGCCGATGTTCCACGAATACTTGATGTGCTCTTCCGTGGTGCCCGCGGTGCCCTGGATCGTGAGCAGCGACGTGCCGCAAATCGCCGCCGCGAGGTGTTCCGATAACCAGCTCTTTCCGGTGCCGGGTTCGCCCACGAGCAACAGCGCCCGTTCCGACGCGAGCGTGACGATGGAGCGCTCCACGACGCCGTCGTCGCCGAAGAACTTCCGCGTGATCGGCACTTCGACGCTCTTGCCGTTGATCGTCGCTTTGAGGCTCTTCCCGCCGGTGACGTAAGCGAGCACCGCGCGCGGCGACAGTTTCCAGTTGGTCGGCGGCGTCTCGGTGTCGTTCTGTCGGAGCGCTTCGAGTTGGTCCGCGTACCGCTTCTCGGCGGGCTCGCGGAGCACGGTTTCGGGGCTGACCGCGCCACTATCGGCAGTGGCTTGCGGCGCGGGCGCGGCGGCGGGTTTCTTGGCCATGTGTCGTGCTGAGTTGGTGAACCCCGCACGCGAGTGCGGAGGGTGAGTGAACCCCGCGGGGTGCGGGGTTCGCCGGGTTACGATCGGAAGTCCATTGCCTTGAGCAGCGCGGCCTTGTTCACGTTCTCCTTCGAGATCGTGATGTAGTCCGGGCTACTGGGGAAGGTCGAGAGCGGTTGAAACACGAGCCGGCAGCGCTCGTAGTGCATCAGCCCGAA
Source organism: Gemmata palustris (assembly GCF_017939745.1). NCBI lineage: Bacteria > Pseudomonadati > Planctomycetota > Planctomycetia > Gemmatales > Gemmataceae > Gemmata > Gemmata palustris. The sequence goes on from NZ_JAGKQQ010000001.1 coordinate 4,204,100, forward strand.
GAGCGGCGGGTTCGCGCCGCGCACCTTGCGGACCTCGTCGATGCACTTCTTGAGCGCCTTGCCCTCGGCCCCCGCGCCAATGAGTGCGTGGAGGGTGAGTGCGCCCATCGTGATCGGGTAAACGGTCTGGCCGGGTTCGTCGCCGTCCTCGGCCTTACCGATCTCGTAATCGCGGAGCACGACCTCTTCTTGCAGTTCGGTGTCGAGATCGAGCGGACCGGGAACGTGCTTCGCCAGGCGATCGAGCGCACTCTGAGGGGACCACGCGAGGAACCGGCCCCACTCGGTGAACGGCTTACCCACTGCGATCGTACTCGTGTCGGTCAGCGATAAACGCCAGCCACCGACATCGTCACCGGAAACGGTCGCATTCGCGATGTTCAGCGTCGTGCGTTCGAGGAACAAGAACGGCGCGAATTTTTGCTTTTGTGGCAGGTGCAAGAACCCCTCCGGCGGGATGTCCTGCCCTTTCTTGATTGGGAACACCGCGGACCAACTGAGCTTCTGGCCGGCCTTCACAGGACCGGCGTCCGCGACCACACGCAGCCGAAACTCGAACATCACGAAGGCATTTTCTGCGACCTTCTTCACCGCACCGAGGCACACGACCTCCACCGCGGGCAGCGGTTGCACGGGAGGTGCCCACGTGAGGCGGTCGTACTCCTTCTCGTCACTGGTGTCGAGGGCGTGCCCCATTCCGCGACTGAGCAGCCACGCGCGGTTGAGGAAGAACGTGAGCCGCCGGCGCGAGAAGCTCTTTTCCTGGCGCGTGAACCGGCCGAGTTCTTCCGTCGCGACGCGGAGCGTGCCCCCGAGCCGCAGGAGGCGCAGGCGCGCGGCCTCCTGCATCGCCCCGGAGAGCGTTTGGCGGGTCGCGTCGGACGCGGTGGTAAGGCCGCCGAGGAGCAGGTCTTCGACCGCGGCCGACAGTTGGTCGAGCGTGGCGCGGAGTTTCGGGCGGTCTGCGGCGGGCGGCAACATGGGCTACTCGTCCCCTTCCGGTTCGGCTTCGTCGTCTCCACGCACGGCAACCGGTGGGCTAAGTGCCCCGCGCGCGACTTCGAGCGTGAGCATCCGGTCGAACAGCCGGAACGTGGTGACCGCCCGCATCAGCGCGGGCGCCGCGGAGCGCTCGCCGGCTTGGACGGCGTCGACCAGCGTACCCAACTTCTCGGCGAGGTGCTCGGCCCCGGCGGTGCGGAACTCGTCGCGGAGCGCGGTCAATTTTGCGATGTCGGTCGGACCAGCGGCCCGCACGCCGCGCACGACGAGGTCGTCCATCGCGGCGTGGAGCCGGTCGAGCGCGTCGCGGAGTTCGGCGATCTCGTCCACAATTGGCCTCGGTTCGGTCCTAGATTACGCCGCTAGTCCCGTTTCAGTTTCCTTGTAGCGAGCCGCGACCGCAAGGGAGCGGGAGGCGCCCCCGTTTATCGTCACGGTTCCACGCACCGGAAGCCCGCTCCCTTGCGGTCGCGGCTCGTTTGGTCGCTACACGGATCTCGAAACGAGACTAATGTTGTGACTGCTCCCGGGATTTGGTTGCGAACGTCTGCCACCGAATCTCGCGAAGCAATATTTGACAGGATTAACAGGATCAACCGGATCAAAACCACGTGCGTTGTCCGAATCGTGTCGATCCCGTTAATCCTGTCAAAGCTCTTCTCTCTTGTCGGCCGGCTCACTTCGGGCGTCTTGTGCCGCTCACACCGGCCGGCTTACACCGGCCGTTCGCCCGAACCGCTGGGACCACGCGCCCCGACGCCCCGCGGTCCCAGGTTACATCGTGTAGAAGTCCTCGGGTACGGTCTCGGTGGGGCGCCAGTCGATGTCGCCCGCTTCCGCGCCCTTGAACTTCAAGAAGGTCTCGCTCACCGCGTCCCGGTCAATGACGGGCTTGTGGTCCTTGCTCGCGCTGACCCAGTTGTCCGCGGTCGCGGGGTCGAGTGTGCCGGACTTTGCCAGCCCGATTACCAGTACGAGCAGGTGCTTGCACAGCGCGCCGTGGAGCCCGCCGCACGCCCTCAAGTTCTGCGTGCCGCAATAGAACTGCCCGTCCGAGGCGAGCCGGCACGAGTACGCGAGGTCCTTGTCTGACTGGCTCTTCACGACCCCAACAAGGTGCGTGTCGGTCAGGTCCGCGTAGAGCTGGTAGCGCTCCGCCTTGAGCATCGACGTTGCCTTCTGCACCCGAGCGGGTTCGACCTTCTTTGTCAGCCCCTTGAAGAAGGCGTCGAAGTCCATGCTCCCCGGCGGTGCGGTCTTCGCCCGGCGCGGGCCGGGGCGCGGGCCTTCGCCCTTCCAGAGCACGTTTTCGGGAATTTTAAAGCCCACTGGGAAGAGTGTGTGTTCGTCGAACTGCGCGTTCTCGAACGTCGCGCCCTCCAAATGTGCCCCCGTCAAGTCGGTCCCGCAGAGCTTCGCGTTGTTCAGGTTCGCGTTCCGCAAGTTCGCGCCGACGAACGATGTTTTCTCGCACTTGCTGAACTGCAGTTCCGCGCCCGCGAGGTTCGCGTTCGTGAAGTCCGCGGAGTGCAAATCGCTGCCCCACAGTTTCGCGCCGGACAGGTTCGCGCCGCTAAACCGGCTGTCGCGGAGGTCGTCGCGGCGCGCCATGTCGAGCCCCATCAGGCGGCCCCCGCGCAGGTCGATCCCGCGCAGGTTGTAGCGCATCCGCTCGCGGAAGTCGATCGCGTGCCACGTGCTCGCGCCCTTATCGCGGAGCTGCTCCATCAGGTCGTCGCGCTGCCGGAGCGCTTCCGCCGCCTGCGCCTTCTGTTGATCGGTCAGTTCCGCGTCGGTCGCTTGGTCCGCGCCGAACGCCTCGGCCCACGCCGCGACCGCCAGCGTCCGGAGCTTGCCCCCGCGGACGGTCGGGCTCCCGCTCGCCCGCACCGTGTCGAGCCGGAGCGTCGCCTTCGGCCAGCGGTCCGCCAGGTTGAGCAACCCCTGCAAGAACGTCGGCACGGGGATCGAGTTGTAGACCTCGGCGCCATCGCGGTAGTGGCTCGCGAACGCGCGCAGCCCGTGCGGGCCCACGCGCAGGCACATCTTCGCGTGCTCGTTCCCGCCCAGGTCGGCCTCGGCAGTTGTCGTAAAACCCTTCGCGCCGGTCGTCGCCTTCGCGAACGCTTTGGCCTTCGGCCCCGCAACCCGCGCGACGGGCGGTACGAAGTTCTTGGCCTTCGAGAAATCCACCCCCTGAATCGTCGCACCGGTCAGGCCGGCGCCGGCGAAGTCCGCGCCGGCCACGTTCGCGCCGGTGAGGTCCGCGCCGCCGAGGGCCGCGTCGCGCAAATCGGCGTTGCGCAGATCCGCGCCCTTGAGCGACGATTCCCGCAGGTCGGCCCGGTGGAGTTTGGCACTTACGAACTTCGCGTCCGTGAATTGTGCCCCGTAGCCCTGAACCCGGGTCAGATCCGCTTTCGAGAAGTCGCCTTTTAGAAATTTCGATCCGGTGAAGTCCGCGTCGCTCAAGTCCGCGGAGCGGAAGTCGCAGCCTGTGAACTGGGATCGGGCGCCGCGGACCCCCGGCATGGTCGCGTCGCGAAAGTCGCACGCCTCGTAGGTCGCACCGTCCGCCCACGTTTGCTTCAGGTCCGCGCCGCGGAAGCTGCACCCCTTCACCTTGCGGAGCGTGGCCGCGTACAGTTTCGCGCGGTCGAATTTCGCCCCGTTGATGGCGTGCGTTGTCGCGAGGTCCGCGTACTCACAGTTGGTGTCGCGAAAATCCGCGCCGCTCAAAACCGCCCAACCGAGCTTCGCACCCGACAAGTGCGTACCGCGGAAGTCGCCGTTGCTCAGGTCGAAGTTACCCCCCGCCGCGTGGAGCAGAGCTTGGAAGGCGCTCCAATATTCGTAAGTCGGCTCGGTTCGCTTGACGGCGGCCACGAATTCGGCCGCAGTGGGTAACACGAACCTCGCGAGCCCGGCCACGTCGAACACCGTGACGCCCGGCACCCGCTTCTCGATCTTCGCGACGTCGCCCGGCGGCTTCCCGCCGCGTCCCTCGCCGTAAACGAGGTACTCGAACGTACCGGTCGCCGGAACGATGGTGCCACCCGCGCTCTTGACCCAAGCGTCCTTGTATTTGTCGAGCATGTAACCGAACTTCCCGACGAACGCGACGGTCTGGCCCGCGAGCGCCCCCGCCGTTCTCGTGTTCGCGACCTTCTTCGCCATGTGAGATCTCGGTTACGCGGAGTAGAAGTCTTCGGGGATGGTGTCCGTGGGGCGCCAGTCGATCTCGCCCGCCTCCATGCCCTTGTACTTGAGGAAGGTCGCGGTCACCACGTCCTTATCCGGTTTATGGCCGTCGGCGGTCCGCCCCATCTTCCGCGCGCCGCCGAGCCACTCCAGTGCCGTAGCCGGGGCGAGGCGCCCCGCCTTCACCAGCCCGACGACGAGCACGAGCAGGTGCTTGCACGGCGACCCGCGCGACACCACGCACTGGATCAGGTTCTGCGTGCAGCACGAATACTTGCCGTCGTTCGCGAGCCGGCAGGCGTACACGCGGCTGCCCGACGACTGGCTGCGCACCACGCCGCACACGAACTCGGGCTGCACGTCCGCGTAGAGCTGGAACTTCTCGCCGCGGAGCATCGTCAGCGCTTTCGCGAGCGCGCCGGAGTCCGAGACGCCCCGCGCGCCGTCGAGGAAGTCGTCCCACTCGGTGCGCGCGGCCGGGATTTTGGGCTGGGTCGCCTTGGTCTTCGCCATTGGTGTCTCACATTGCGTAGAAGTCTTCCGGGACGGTTTCGGTGGGGCGCCAGTCGATCTCGCCGGCCTGCGCGCCCTTGTATTTCAAGAACGAATCGGCGATGTGGTTCTGCACGGTCTTGTTCCAGCGCGGCCCCTTCTTGTTCGCCGCGACGACCCACTTGTCCGCGGTCGCGGGATCGAGTTGCCCGGCCCGCGCGAGGCCGATGAGCAGCACGAGCAGGTGCTTACACGGCTCGTTGGAAAGCCCCATACACGGGGCCATGTCCGCCGTGCCGCACGAGTACGTACCGTCTTCCGTGAGGACGCACGAGTAGACGGTGTCAATGTCCCGCTGACTCCGGACGATCCCGCGCACCATTGTCGGCTCGATCTCGGAGAAGATCTGGTTCCGCTCCTTCTTGAGCATGTCGAGCGTGCGCTTCATGCGCTTCTCGTCGATGTTCGTGTGCAGGCGCGCCATGAGACCGTTAATGTCCTGCGCCGCGGCCTTCTTCCCCTTCCCGACCAAGCGCGGATCGGTGCTCTTCCCCTGCCAGCGCGCCTCGCCCGGGATCACGAACCCGGCGGGCCACTTGGTCGTTTGGTCGAAGGACGCGCCGGCCAGGTTCGCGTCGGTCAGCACGGCGTCCGTGAAGTCGGTGCCGGTGAGGTCGGTTTCGAGCAAGTTGGCGCGCGTCAAATCAGCCTTCACGAACTTCGCCCGAAGAAACCGCCCCTCCCACAAATCGGCCCCAACGAGCTTCGCTTCGCTGAAATCGGCGTCACGCCCGTTGAACCCGCGCAGGTTCGCATCAATTAAATCGGCACCGTGGAAATCACCCGTCAGGAACGATGTACCGACCCAGTTCGCGCCCACGAACTTCGCACCCACGGCCCTCAACTTCGTGGCCGACAATCCGCGGAAATTCACCTCCGCGAGTTCCGCGCCACATAGATCGGCGCTCGTGAGTTTGACGGCCTTCCGCTCGGCCACGGTGAGTTTGTTCCACTTCTTCACCCCGGCCGTACCGCTCTTGAGCACCTCGACCCAATTCACGACAGTTTTGGGCACGGGTTTCTTCGCGGCCGGCTTCTTCGTCGCGGGTGCGGGCTTCGCAGCAGGTTTCTTCTTGGCCATGAGTCACATCGCGTAGAAGTCTTCGGGGATGGTTTCGGTGGGGCGCCAGTCAATTTCGCCCGCCTGAGCGCCTTTATATTTCAAAAGAGTGTCGCTCACCTGATCTACGATGCGCTCGTTCCATTTGTGCTTCTTTCCGCCGGCCGCGACGACGAGCCGATCGGCCGCGCCCGCATCGAGTTCGCCCGCCTTCGTCAACCCGATGAGCAGCACGAGCAGGTGCTTGCACGGCTCCCCGCGGAGCCCCATGCACTCGGTCAGATCGGGCGTGCCGCACGAGTACGTTCCGTCCGCTTCGATCAAACACGAGTACACCAAATCCGGCTCGCGCTGACTGCGGACCACGCCGCGCACCACAGCCGGCTCGATCTCCGAGAACAGTTGGTTCGTGCCGGTCTTCAGCATCTCCACGGTCCGCGTCATGCGGTTCGCGTCGATGACCTTGTTGAGGCGCGCGAGCAACCCGTCGAGGCTCACCGCGACCGCCTCTTCGCCCACGCCGTTGAAGCGCGGGTCCGGGGCATCGGGCGACCACTTCGCGCCGGCCGGGATCTCGAACCCCGCGGGCCATACGGTCGTCTGGTCGAAGACTAGCTCAGCGAACACGGTCCCGGTCAAATTTGCGTCACTAAAATCCGTCCCCGTAATGTCCGCGCCCGTGAGGTCGGCTCCGCTCAGATCGGCCCCCACAAACTTCGCGCCGACCAAGCGCCCGCCCCGGAGCGACACGTGGGGCAACTTCGCGCCGGTGAGGTCCGCGTTGCGGGCACAGAACTTGGTCATCTCCGCGCCGGCGAAGTTCGCCCCGCGCAGATCGGCCTCAATGAACGACCCGCGAGTAAGTGTCGCGTCGGCGAAATCGACCCCGGCGCCCTGAAACTTCAGGACCGACTGCCCACCAAAGTTGATGCCCGCGAGGTCGCACCCGGCGTAGTCGCCGCGCCCGAGCTTCGTCATTTGCCGCGCGGTCTCGGAGCGCTCGTTCCACTGCGCCACGCCCGCGCGCCCGGTTTGCAGCGTCGCGGGCCAGTCGATTTCTAGAGGCGGGGCGACTTTCTTCTTCGTGGCCATGTCGTGTGAATTCTGTTGGTGATTCAGATAACTCAAATCCCTAAAATAATCTTGACAGAATTAACCGGATCAAGATATCACGTGCGTTTTCCGAATCCTGTCGATCCTGTTAACCCTGTCAAAACCCTTCTCTCTTGCTGGCCAGTGCCGATGCACGTGGTTTGGTGGCACAGGCCTCTGGCCTGTGCGTGCCTCCACAGGCCAGAGGCCTGTGCCACGAGCACAAACACTCAACACAACCACCGGCCACTGCTGCCGCTCTCACCGGCCGGCTTACACCGGCCGTTCGCCCAGACCTCTGCCGCCACTCGCCTGAGCACGGCGTCTACATCGCGTAGAAGTCCTCGGGCACGGTCTCGGTGGGGCGCCAGTCGATCTCGCCCGCTTCCGCGCCCTTGTACTGGAGGAACGTGGCGGTCATCGCTTCCTTGTCGAGTTCGGGCTTCTGCCCGCGCGTGTTTTGGGTCCACTCGTGCGCGGTCGCGGCGTCGAGTTCGCCGGCCTTCGACAGCCCGACGATGAGCACGAGCAGGTGCTTGCACGGCGACCCGCGCAGCCCACCGCAGATGTTCAGATTCTGCGTGCCGCAACTGTACTTGCCGTCCGACGCGAGCCGGCACGAGTACACGAGGTCCGCGTTGCCCTGGCTCTTCACCACGCCGACGAGGTGGTCCGGCGCGACCTTCGCGTACAGCCGGAACCGCTCGGCCTTGAGCATGTCCGTGGCCTTGTCGAGCTTCGCCGGGTCGGTGACCTTCTTGAGCCGCGTCAGGAACTCGCCGAAGTCCGCCGGCTTCGGCAGCGCCTTCTCTTCGGCCGTCGCCACCTTGCGCGGGTCCGGCCCCTTCCCGGCCCACGTCAGCGCGTCCGCCATTCGGATCTCGGCGGGCCACTTGGTCCCGTCGTTCACGCGCGCCCAACTGAGCAGCGTACCATCAAGGGTCGCGCCGGTGAGCGTCGCGCCCGCGAGGTTGCTGTAGGAGAGGGAGGCTTTGGACAGGTTAGCGTTCGAGAAGTTCACGTCCGTGAGATTGAGGCCGTTAAAATCGACCTTGGTGAGATCAGTGTTCGAGAGGTCCGCGCCCTTCAGCTTGACTCGCGCTTTGGCGTCGCCCGAAAGCGCGTTCCACTCCTTCACGCCCGCGGCACCCGTTTTCAGCGTCGCGACCCAATCGACCTTCGGTTTGGGTTTCGGTTTGGGAGCCGCTTTGGGCTTCGCGACCGACGCGCCTTTGGCCGTCGTCACAGTTTTTGCTTTGGGGGTCGTCTTGGTTTTCGCGGCCACCTTCTTGGCGGGCTTCTTAACGGCTTGTTTGGCCATGACTCACACGGTTGGTGAGAACGGAAGAGTGAGGTTGGATTGTGCAGAATTATTGACGCGCCCGCGCCGGCCCGCAAGGTGCGCAGGGGGCGAAATGCTGTGAATTCCGGGTGAACGGGGCGCGGATGTTTACGAAAGGATACCGTCGAGCACCTCGCCGTGGACGTCCGTCAACCGGCGCTCGATGCCGTTGTGGTAGAACGAGAGGCGCTCGTGGTTGAGCCCGAGGATGTGCAAAATCGTCGCGTGGAGGTCGTAGATCGTGGCAGGCTTTTCCGCGGCTTGATAGCCGAATTCGTCCGTTCCACCGTAGCTGTGCGCGCGCGTCACCCCGGCGCCCGCGAGCCACACTGTGAAGCCCTTCGGGTTGTGGTCGCGCCCGCTCGCATCCTTCTGAAACGTGGGCATCCGCCCGAACTCCGTCACCCACACCACGAGCGTGTCTTTCAGCAAGCCGGTGCGTTTCAGGTCCGTGAGGAGCGCGGCGAGGGGCTTATCCAGAATCGCGGCGTGGACCTCGTACTGCGACTTCAGCGTCTTGTGCCCGTCCCAGTTGCCGACGCCCTCGCCCATCGCGTAAGAGCCGTTGAAGAGCTGCACGAACCGCACGTCGCGCTCGAGCAGGCGCCGGGCGAGCAGGCAGTTGCGCGCGAACCCGCTCTTCCACCGGTCCTTGTCGCCGGTGCCGTACTCGGCGTGAACCGACTTCGGCTCTTTGGACAGGTCCGCGACCTCCGCCGCGCGCAACTGCATCTTCGCGGCCATCTCGTAGCTCGCGATGCGCGCGCTCAGTTGCGAGTCGCCCGCGCGGGCGGTCGCGTGGTCGGCGTTGAGCAACTGGAGGAAGTCGCGCGTGTCCGCGTCGGTCTTCGCGCTGATGCTCCCGGGCCGCGCGAGATTCGGAATGGGCTTGTCCGCGGTGAACGGCGTGCCCTGGAACACGCCGGGCAGGAACGCACTCCCCCAGTTGTTCGGCCCGACTTGCGGGACGCCGCGCGGGTCCGGGATCGCGACGAACGCGGGCAGGTCTTTGCACTCGCTGCCGAGCGCGTAGCTGACCCACGCCCCGGCGCTCGGGAACCCGTCGAGCGTGAAGCCGGTGCTCATCTGGTTCTCGGCCGGGCCGTGCGTGTTGCTCTTCGCGGTCATCGAGTGGACGAAGCACATTTCGTCCGCCAGCCCCGCGAGGTTCGGCAGCAGGTCTGACACCATCTTCCCGCTCTGACCGCGCGGCTTGAACGCCCACAGCGGGCGCACCAGATTGCCCTGCGCGCCCTGGAACGTGACGAGCTTCTCGGCCCCCGGGAGGGGTTGGCCGTCGCGCTTCACCAGTTCCGGCTTGTAGTCGAAGGTATCGACGTGGCTGACCGCGCCGGAACAGAAGATCGTGAGCACGCGCTTCGCCTTCGGCGCGAAGTGCGGTTTCCGCGCGCTGAGGGGCGAATCGGGTTTGATGTCCGGGCGCAGCGGCGCCTTGTCATCCGCGAGAAGCCCCTGCTCCGCGAGGAGCGCGGCCAGCGCGATCCCACCCAAGCCCGTGCTCGCATCGCGCAGGAACCCGCGCCTGTTGAGGAGAGAGGCACCGCCGGGAGAAATCGAAGTCATAGGAGAGACCCGATGGCAGAGATCAGAGGACAGAGGACAGAGGACAGAGGACAGAGGACAGAGAGCAGAACCGGTGTCGGTAGGTCGGGCGGTGCCCGACGTGTTTGGCATTGCGAAGGTTGTGTCGAGCACAGCCCGACCTACAACCCTTCTGTCCGGTCGTCCTTAATCCACGAAAACGAATTCGTTCGCGTTCAGCACCGCGCGACACAGCGCCGCGAGGCCGTGTTCCTTCACCAGCTTCGTCGCGGCGGTCCGTTCTTTGTCGGTTGGCGGGCGCTGAAACGCGAGCAGGAACACACGATTCACCTGGGCGCTGGGGGCCGCCCCCGCGTCCTTTTCGACGCGCTCCGCAAAGTACCCGGCCTGCTGAAGCACGAACGTGCTGTTGAGCAGGTTGAGCGCCTGGAGCGGTGTGGTGGAGACGTTCCGCTTCGGCGCGATCTGGCCCGCGTCCGGGCAGTCGAACACGCCGAACGTGTCGTCGAGCTGCATCCGCGGCTTCTGCTGGTAAACCATGCGGCGGAACTCGGCCGGACCGAACTGCTTCCGCGGTGTGTACACCTTCACGTAATTGCCGTTCGGCTCGAACAGGTCGAAGCCGGGTCCGCCCATCTTGAGGTCGAGTTTCCCGCTCACGAACAGGACCGCGTCGCGCAGCGGTTCCGCTTCGATTCGTTGGGGCGGGTAGCGCCACAGTAACCGCGTTTGTGCGTCCTTTGCTAAGCCCGCATCGCTGGCGCGCGACGCCTGACGGTACGTGGCGCTGGTCACGATGAGCCGGTGCATGTGTTTGAGCGACCAGGGGTTGGAAGAACCTAACCCCCCGGCCCCCTTCCCTAAGAAGGAAGGGGGAGCAGAACCTTCTTTGCCTTCAGCCCCTCTCCCCTTGGGGGAGGGGTTGGGGAGGGGTTCTTCCCCTACAGAAGGCGCAACTAACTCGCTCGCGAGCCAGTCGAGCAGTTCCGGGTGCGTGGGCTTACCGCCGTTGCGACCGAAGTCGCTCGGAGTGTCCACGATGCCCGTGCCGAAGTGGTGCTGCCACAGCCGGTTCACCATGACACGGGCCGTCAACGGGTGTGCGGGGTCGGTAATCCACTTCGCGAGCGCGGCCCGGCGCTCGGGGTCGGTCGCGTTCTCGGGGATGGTCAGTTTCGGTCCGAGTTCGCCGAGTGCCCCCGGCCCGACGACTTCCTTCTTCTGGGTCGCGTCCCCGCGGTGCAAGCGGTGCGTCTCTTCGGGCACCATCAGTCGCCCAGCGTAAGCCAACTGCCCCCGCGCGAGTTCTTCGATTTGCTTGCGGAAGCCCCCGATTTGTTGCGTGAGTTTGACCCACGCCGCGCGCTCGGCGCCCGTCAACCCGCTCGGAACCGCTGACGCGCCCTCCGCGAACGGCACCCGGTCGTCCGAGGACGCGACCACGATCCACGACTCGTGGTCCGTAGAGACATCGATGCGGTATCGCGTCGACACCCGGTCCGTGTACCGGCCCTCGCGGTCGCGTGCCCAGGCGACGCGGTCGATGACCGTCGGTTCGGCCAGTTCCAGTTCGACCCACCCGCGCCCGGACTTATTCGAGATCCAACTGCGACCGTTCCCGTACTTCCCATCATTAATGAATGGCAGACTGTGAATGTTCGGAGAGCCGGGGTAATCGCCCGACGAGGTGGCTTTCGCGCCGTTCGATGCGAGCGCGACGTTCACGGGCTTCGAGCCGAACGAGAACACTTCCAGTTCATCGAGGCACGGCTCGACACTGTTCGTCTCGAAGGTCACGAACCGGACGAATTTCGCCCGCACGGGTTTGAAGCGCTCGGTGTTGAGGCGCGCGTTCACCGACACGCGGCGCGCGTCGGTGGCGGCCGGGTCCGCGAGCGGTTCCAGCGCCGCGAGTTTCGCTTCGAGTTCGGCCAGTTGCGCGCGGAGCCGATCGGCTTCTTTCGCGCGGGCGACCGTGTCACCGGTACGGACCGGGCGCTCGCCGTGCTGCACGCCCGCGAACACGGCCTTGATGCGGTAGTAGTCGAGTTGCGAGATCGGGTCGAACTTGTGCGCGTGGCACCGGGCGCACGCGACCGTGAGCCCCAGGAACGTAGAACCCGTCGTGCCGATCATGTCGTGCAGTTCGTCCGCACGCTGATTCAGCGTCAGCGTGATGTCGGGACTTTTCACCTCGTCCCACGCGCCGCCCACAATGAACCCGGTCGCGGCATCGGCGCCGAGCGTGTCGCCGGCCAACTGCTCGCGCACGAACTGGTCGTAGGGCTTGTCGTCGTTGAGGGCTTTGATGACGTAGTCGCGGTAGTGCCAGGCGTTCGGGCGCAACTGATTGGTCTCGAACCCGTTCGACTCCGCGAAGCGCACCGTATCGAGCCAGTGCCGCGCCCAGCGCTCGCCGTAGTGCGGCGACGCGAGGTATTTGTCCACGAGCTTTTCGTAAGCGTTCGCGTCCTTATCGTTGACAAACGCCTCCACCTCTTCGGGCGTGGGCGGCAACCCGAGCAGATCAAACTTGAGCCGCCGAATGAGCGTGCGCCGGTCCGCTTCGGGCGAAAGCGCCAATCCGCTCGCGTTTAATTTCGCGGCAACGAATGCGTCGATCGCGTTTCGCGTTTGAGCCGTCGCGGTGGGCACGGCCGGGCGCGTCACCGCTTGGAACGCCCAGTGCGCATCGGCAGCGCCCTCGACCGCGGGCCACTTCGCACCGGCTTCGACCCAGGCGGTGAGGGCGCGAATTTGTTCCGCAGTGAGCGGGTCGCGGTTCGGCGGCATCCGCTCCTGGGCGTCTTCGATCGTCAGCTTCTTCAGAAGCAAACTCTCGGCGGGTTTGCCCGGTACCAGCGCTTTGCCGGTGTCGCCCCCTTTGAGCGCATCGGCGCTGCGATCAAGACGCAACCCGCCGCGCTGTTTGTCCGGTCCGTGACACGACACACAGTGTTTCGCAAAAATCGGCTGCACGTCGCGCGCGAACTCGACCGCGGGCGGCAGCGCCCCCTTCGGTGGCTCAGCGCCACGGCCCGGAGAGGTAAAAGCGCCCAGTAAAAGGAGCGCGGGGAGAGCAGTACGGGGCATGATCGTTCCAGATGGTCACCGGCGGGTGGTATCATGCTACCCACAAACACCGTGCGAGTGAAAGAGGTTTGTCGCGGTTCGCGGCACCCGTGTGGGACCGAGACCACTTCTCCACGAGGTGCCAACTCATCGCTCCCGCGATCAAGATGGGAAGAAGGGACAGAGCGAACAGCTCAAATGGCCGCATGTACAGAATAGCCCGTTCGGATGGAGTAACGCGACGAGGAACCGGTAGCAGGCCCGGGGTACAACAGGTCCACGATTGGGAGGTCCATCTCCCGGCCTCCGAACGCAACAGCGACGAGTGTCGCCCGACACACTCAGCCCAATGGGGGACGGGAAAAGATCAATCCCACCCCGACGGTCTCACGAGCCATCATTTTTTTGAGAAGGCATTAAATCTAATCCTTTTTCCTCTTGCCCTTCATCAAATGAAGGTTTAGAAACATCTCAACTCGCAGTCGCTCACGCTCTCTGAATCAGCTCCTCATCGATCGTTAACTCTCCCTTTTGCTCATGAGCAGCCGGTTCGTCGCGCCTTAGTGGTTCGCGAGCGCTATAGTTTCTGAGACTGGTGCCGATCGCCTTCATCTCTCCCGGGCGGTCGAACTCGCAGGCATCGGGCTCACTATCCATTTCTTGTTTCTGTCAAGGTGGTCATTATGAGACTCGCACAGAGGCACCCCCGAAAAGCGTTTACGCTGATCGAGCTGTTGGTGGTGATCGCGATCATCGCGATCCTCATCGGGCTCCTGCTCCCGGCCGTCCAGAAAGTCCGCGAGGCCGCGGCCCGGACTCAGTGTGTCAACAACTTGAAGCAGATGGGTCTCGCGCTGCACGCGTACCACGACGCCAACGAGGTGCTCCCCCAGGGCCAGTCGCCGTGGAGCGCGGCCTACCAGGCTCCTTATGAAGGGGCGTGGTCGTGGCAGGGCTACATCCTGCCGTATATGGAGCAGGACAATGCCTATAAGCAGGCAAAGGCGTGGCAAAATGCCTCGAATACCTATTCATGGAACAACCCGGTCGCTGGGCTGAAGATGAAGCTGTACACCTGCCCGGCGGACTCGCGGGGACCGGTCGCGTACCCCGGGCCGGCGAACGGGCTCGCGGTCGACCAGTCGCTGACCGGGTACCTGGGTAACGCCGGCACCACCTCGTCTTCGTTCGACGGCGTACTGTACATGAGCTCGAAGGTCAAGCTGGTCGGAATCACCGACGGCACCAGCAACACAATTCTGGTCGGCGAGCGCCCGCCGAACTCGAACCTGGAGTTCGGCTGGTGGTTCGCCGCCTACGGGTACGATGGTCGGGGCAACGGTGACTGCGTGATGACGTCCAACGATCTGGCCATTGCAAACTACTTCATCTCCGGCTACTCGTCGGCCCCGAACCTGCCGTGCAACGGGACGGCAGCTCAGAAGATCGGGTTGCAAACGGGTAACCCGAACGTCGGGTGCGATGCGGCTCACTACTGGAGCTTCCATACCGCTGGCGCCCAATTCCTGATGGCAGACGGGTCCGCCCGTCTGGTGACGTATGCCAACAACGGCGTACTTCCGGCTCTTTCGACGCGGGCCGGCGGCGAGGTCGCCAACATCAACTAAAGGTGTCCGTACCCCGCCCCGATGGCTCGTGCCGCCGGGGCGCCTTCGTTCGACCCACTTACTGCTGATTCCGGAACGGCATATGAAAACAATCCTGCTCGTCGTCGTGTGTGCGGTCGGTTTTGCGGGCCTTGCGGGGTGCGGTGGTTCTTCGGCCTCGACCCTGCCCGGGCAGCCGAACGGCGCCGCCCCCCAAGACTCCGGTGCGGGCAAAGACACAAAGAAGGGGCGGATTCCCGCTCAAAAGTGATCCGGCGGCCAGAATATTCTCCTGATCCTTACTATCACACATTCTATCACGCGAATGATCTGGCAATTGACGATCAAACACCCCTTCTGCGGCACGCCCCCTCCCCCGGCGCTAGCACCCGAGGCCTTCGACGCGCTTCCGCCGGAGGTGCAGGCGCACGTCCGTTAGCCCCGCACGTCCCGGCTTCGGACGTGTCGAAGGTTGCTCAAAAATACCTCGACGCGGGCTTGCAGGTCCGCGTCGAACCGCCGTTTCGCTGGCGCCTGGATTAACTCCTTCAGGTGCTTTGGTGCTGACATTTCTTCGGCTCTCAAAGCAGCTATTATTGTCACTCGCCCCACCAAATCGCCCCGGAGCTACGCACGATGATCCTCGGCCTTCGCACCTTCGTTGCCCAAGTCCGCCCTGAACAACTGGACGAGGCGAAGGCGTGGTACACGCAGTTCGCGGGCACCCCGCCGTACTTCGATCAGCCGTTCTACGTCGGGTTCAACGTCGGGGGGTTCGAGCTGGGGCTGCACCCCGAGGGCGAGCCGGGGCCGGGCGGCACGATCGCGTATTGGGGCACGGCCGACGTTGCGGCCGAAGTCGCTCGCGCGGTCGCTCTCGGCGCGACCGTGGCGCAACCCATTCAGGACGTGGGGGGAGATATCAAGGCCGCGACCATCGCGGACCCGTTCGGCAACCAGATCGGGCTGATTCAGAACCCGCACTTTGATGCGAAAGCGGTAAAATAGCAGCGGGAAGCACCACCCGCTTGTTAACACTCGCGGTTCGCCAAGAGGCTAGGCGAACGGCCGGTGTAAGCCGGCCGGTGAGAACTCCAGATGCCTCTTAAGGGTGTCAATGAGCTTGGTAAGTATGGGCGAACGGCCGGTGTAAGCCGGCCGGTGAGACTTCTAAGCCACTCGTCACACCCGGCGCGTGCGCGGCACACAGAGCCGCACTCTCAAGTCACATTGTCGCTCGCACCGGCCGGCTTACACCGGCCGTTCGCCTCACTGGTGGAGCATTACTCCTCATAATCCACCCGGCCCTCGCGCTTGCGGCCGAGCGTGTCCACCTGCCAGTAGCGACCGGAGATCGCGTCGAGGCACGTGAGCCACCCGCCCCCGTAGGCGTAAGTGTCGATGCACACCGCGCCGGGAATCACCTTCGGCTCGCCGGACCGCTGCGACGAGTGCCCGCAAATCACCGTCTTCCCGGTGTAATGGCGCATCGCGTCCGGGAAGAACTCCCAGTACAGCATGTTGTCCGGTTGCTCGTCCATCGGCGTGTCGTGGTACACCCCGGCGTGAACGAAGATGAACTGATCGGTTTCGTGGTACGGAACGAGTTCGTTTTCGAGGAAGTCCCAGTGCCCGTCCGGGACGTCCGCGAAGGTGCCGCTGACGCCCATCGCGGGGCCGTAAGAGCCGAGCGCCTGCACGCCGCCGACGCCGAGCCACATCTTCCGTTCCGAGCGCCCGCCGTCGCGCGCCTGGAGCATCATGATTTCGTGGTTCCCGCGCAGGCACACGACCGGGCGCTTGTGCTTCAATTCAAGGAGACGATTGATGACGCCCCGCGTGTCCGGTCCGCGGTCCACGTAGTCGCCGAGCACGATGAGGTCATCGGCTCGGGTCGGCTGGACCCACGCGAGGAGGTCGTCGAGGGCACCGAGGCAGCCGTGAATGTCGCCGATCGCAAGGACGCGCATGGAGCATCTCCGGAACTCCGTCAGTATAACACGCTCATGCCCGTCACGCTCTTCGACACGGGCTAGCCCCCGTGATTCCGCCGGAAGATTCGCATCTCCAGTCTCGTTTTGGGACCGCTGTAGCGGGTTGAACGAGCCGCGACCGCAAGGGGAGCAGGGCGCCTGATCCCGGCCGCGCCACGAGTGTTGCGGGCAAGCGAGCCGCGACCGCAACAGTAGTTTCAAGGCATTGGAGCGGTTGTAAGTATTTTGTGGGGCAGCGTGATACATCGCGTGCGTGGGTATCGCGCGCGGATGCGTTGTGTGAGCCAGTCGAGCATCTCGACCAACGGGAGTTCGGGTACCCACGCATTCGGGCTCCGGTTCCGTGCGCGAGCGATCCGAAGGGTCAAGCACACCCACACCTGTCGCAACAGCAGCGCCACCCCTTCCAAGAGCAACCGGTATTCGGGGTTGGTGCTCGTGGTCCACCCGCGGGCCTGGTTCTTCTGCCGGTAACTGGTCTCGATCCCGAACCGCTCCCGGTACCGGCGCCGCCCGAGCCACGCGCGCTTCGCCTCGGACACCGCCGCCGCATCGCCCCAACCCGAGAACGCGTACACCCGCGCGTGGGATTCGCCCGGGCGGCGCCACACCAGCACCCGGGTGGACACCGACCGGCGGGCCTTCTCGGTCACCCAGTCCATGGTGGTGATGGTGCCGTGAGGTTGCGTGTAGCACTCGTTGCGTCGGTTCGTGCCGGAACCCTTCTTGCGCATCGGGACCGTGTAGCTCAGGTTCCGTTCCTGCAACAGCAACAGGGTCTCCCCGCTGTCGAACCCGGCGTCCAGAACCACCCCGCGGACCGTGAGCCCACGGGCCGCCACCTGGTCCAGAAGGGTCTGCACCTGCTGGTGCGGCTTGGCTCCTTTCGTCACACTCATCAGCCCCACGGTGTACCGCCGGTGCTTGTGGATCAGGACCCCGGTGGCGTACGCGTGGAAGAACGAGGTGCCGGCCTTCTTGGGTCCGCCGATGATCCCCGGGGTGCCGCGGTCCCCGTAAAAGGGGACGTAGTGCACGTCGATGGCGCACGTCCACCGGCGATTCCGGTCCCGACGGGTGAACGTCGCCACGTGGTGGAGTGCATCGACCAACCGGGCCGTCAGTTGGTCTCGGGAACCGAGGCTCGCGCGAACCCCCTGCCGAGCGGTCTCGTGCGAGAATCCGAAGTACCGGGTGACCACCGCGAACAGGGTCCGGGTGGTGCCCGCGATCAGCAGCACCAGATCAACCAACTGTGTGCCCGTGATCGACTGCTTGTAGTCGGGCCAACCGAGTGCCCGGGCCAACGTTCGCCGGGCCAACACATGGATCACCGCCGGGGTGATCGTAGAATAACCACGTCGCATGGGAGGCTCCCGTTCAAGTGCCTGAGAACCTTGAACTTAGGAACTCCCATGCGGCACTGCCAAATCACTTGAAACTACTGTTGCGGTCGCGGCTCGTCCCAGCCGCTGTGCTACGGCGATTCTCAATTCCTTTGTGCGCCGGGCTCAACACCGGGGAATCGCTACCCCGCTCCCTTGCGGTCGCGGCTCGTTGTAAGTGACCAAAAGCCGGCCTAACGAATGTTGTGCGCCGGGTCCACTTTCTGAAACGACCGCAGCGCGGCCAGCCCCGACCCGACCGCCATGCACATCGTCACCGCCGCCGCGCCGCCCAGAATGAACGGGTGCAGGCGCACGGCGGTTCCCATTGCGGTTGCACCCTCTGCGAGTGCGACCGTGATCGGTGCGGCCAGCGCGATACCGAACAACCCCACCCAGAACGATTGCGCCAGCACCGAGAACTTCAACCGCCACTTGGGAATACCCATCGCGCGGAGCGTGGCGAACTCGCGCTGACTGGCCGCGGTCGCCGCGAACAGTGTTTGACTCGTCACCACCGCGCCGACGAGCAACCCGAGCAGTGCCGTGAACCCGATCGCGACGCCGGCCTTCGTCGTGGTCAGCCAGTGGAGCCGCGAGCGCGCGGAGAACTCGTCCGCGGTGAACGCGCTCAGTTGCGCGTAGCCGTTCATTCGGCGCGCGACCGCGGGCGCGTCCCCCGGCTTCGCGCACTTCGCGACCAAGTACGTGACTTCGTCTTGCTGGTAGTGGAGCAGCACGCGGGCAGTTTCGAGCGAACAAAACAGGTACGGCCCGCCCAGGCTGCGGCACCCGGCCACCAGCCCCACAACGCGAACGCGAACACCGAGGATTTCGGCCGTGTCGCCCGCGCTGCGAATCCCGAGGCGGCCGAGTTCGGACTCGTCCACCGCGATCGTGAGCGGTTGGGTGAGGCGCGCGAGTAACTCGCGGTCGTTGCGAACAACTTCCATTGCCGCGAGCGAGTGCGGGTCGAGCCGCGTGCCGACGACGGTGCAAACTTCCGTGGTGGTTTTCGCGGGGATCTCGCCGTTCCGGGTCCAGGGCGTGAAGCCGATGATCGCGCCCTCCGCGCGCTCGACCTCGGGTTGCGCGGCGAGCCGGGACACCCAGCGCTCCGGGATGGGCCGGCCGAAGTCCACGCTCCGCACGGCCGGGTAGCCGACCCACACGTCGGCCACGGACCGGTCCACCGGGAGCGACATCATCGAGAGCAGTCCGAGCACGAGCCCCGATTGCACCGCGACCAGCACCGCGCTGAACGCGACCGCGAGGATGGCCGGCAGGAACCGCTGCCGCTCGTACCAGATCGTGGTGAGAGAATAACCCACAGTGGCGCCCCCAACGGGTTCTCCGAGCTACGTTTTGTGCTAGTGCGTGACGCACAGACTGTAAACTGGAGCGCCAGGAACCGGTCGGGGGCTTGTGCTTCGCCCTCTCCCCTTGCGGGAGAGGGTCGCCGCGCTTCGCGGCGGGGTGAGGGGTTGCATCCACACCCCGGGGCCACCCCTCACCCGGTTCGCAAAGCCTCACCACCCTCTCCCGCAAGGGGAGAGGGCATAACACCAAGCCGGCCCACCCACGTTTGCAAGCAATTAACAGAGACCGGCTACAGGAAAGAAATCAAACCGATCGGGCCTCACACCCACAGGTGCATCTTCGCCTTCAGTTCGGCCGGGAGCTTGTTGTCGAGCAGCTTCCGCACCTCGTTCGGGTGGTACCGCGTGCTGAAGTGCGCCGCGACGATCAGCTCGTTCTTGAACCGCGGGGCGCGCTCCACGAAATCGTCCAGGTGCATGTGACCGAACTTGTGGATCTTGTCGCGCCGGTGGCTCGCGCGGATGAAACTCATTTCGGTGATGAGGATCTTCGCCTCGAAGCACGCCGGGCACGCATCCAACCCGGCCGGCGAGGTGTCCCCCGTGTACGCCACGATCGGGATGCGCACCTCGCGCGTGATCGGGGTGCCGCTCAGCTTGAGGTCGCGGATCTTGTCGCCGGGCAGCCCCACGAACTCGTCCTTCAGCTTGTTGCGCCGCTCCCACACCACGAACCCGCGGCTCGGGATCGTGTGGGCCGTGTTGAACACCGTGACGACGTGCTCGCGGCTCAGCTCGATCTCGTCGCCGGCCGTCAGCCCTTTGATGTGCGCGAGCTGCCGCCCGCGGTCGAGCCGGTGCATAATCATCATCAGTTTCTTGACGTCCTCGAGCCCCTCGGTGGGGACGTAGACCGTCGGCGGTTCCATCTTCATCATCCGGCGCCGCGCCACGTACACCGGAAGCGCGGCGACGTGGTCCAGGTGCGTGTGCGACACGAACCACGTCGGCGTGCCCATGAAGTCCCACGGCTGCGCTCCGAGGTCGAACCCGATCTTCAGTTCGGGGATGCGCCAGTAGCTCTGCACCGCGGCGCGCGACCACCCCTCGACCGTCAGACCTCCGTGCGAGAGCGAGTAATACGGGGCGTTGTCCACCGGCCGGTCGGGTAGCATGTCGCGTCCTTTAGGAAAACTGCGCGGAATCCGTCTTTTCCATCTTAACGACACGCGCCTGCGGCCGCGGTTCGTTCGGTGCCGATAGTTGGTGTGTGAGCCGGTCGCGCGGAAGTCAACACGCCCCACGGAAACCGCGCCGGCGGAAGTGGGGCCGCCTGTACCGTGTGTACCGACTGTTCGGCTAAATGTAGTCGATCCCGCTCCGCCCCGGGTGCCCGGCGTGCAAGTCGCGGCCCCCGGAGCGTTAAATTGAAGAAGCCCAACCGCGGTTGACCGGTGCGCTAGAACTCGGCATAACCCCGACGCGGGTCGGAATCGCGAGAGGATCAGATGCGCCAGATACACTTTCGACGCCTGGGAGCTTTAGCAGTGTTCGCGTGCGCGGCGGCCGGGTCCGGCTGCGCGTCGATGAACAACACAGAAAAGGGTGCGATCGGCGGCGGCGTGGTCGGTACCGCGCTGGGTACCGCCGTGGGCGCGGCAACCGGTCACACCGGGGCCGGCGCCGTGATCGGCGGGCTGGCCGGCACCGCGACCGGTGCGCTCGTCGGCAACGACATCGATAAGCAAGAGCGCCGGGACCGCGACATCAACCAGGCCGCGGCACTGGCGGCGGCCCAACAGCAGCAACAGCGCATGGGCATGTTCGACGTGATCCGGCTCGCGCAGGGCGGGCACGACGACACGGTCATCATTAACCAGATCCGCACGACGGGCAGCACGTTCCAGCTCACCGCGTCGGACCTCGACGAGTTGAAGCGGGCCGGCGTATCGTCCCGCGTCATCGCGGAAATGCAGGCCGCGCGCCCGGCCCCGACCCGCGTGATCGTTCGCGACGCGCCCTCGGTCGTCTACGATTCGGGGCCCGTGTACGTGCGCCCGGCACCGGTCGTTGTGGTCGGCCCGCCGCGCCCCTACGGTTACGGCTACGGGTACGGCGGCGGGTACGGGTACTACCGGCGCGGTGGCTGGTAGCGCGAACGTTCACTGTTGAAACGATCCCCGCCCGGCGAGTTCACAACTCGCCGGGCGGTTCACATTCACACCCTTTTAATGTGCGGGTGCTGGCCAAGTGTAGCTACCCGCACTGCTTGTTGGCACGCGGATTAAACACTTCATCGACGAGAACGCAGCGGCCAAGAGCGCGCATTTCGCCGGGGTTGCGGCCCCCTCACGTTCGCGTAAACTGATACTTCTCTCCCACCGCCCGCCGCCCCCAATCAACCGGAGCTACTGCTATCATGGCGCTGCGAGTTAACGTTTTGGCTTGCGCCGTTCTGCTCGGCGCGGCGGCTGCCACCGTCGCCCCGGCCGCCGACTGGCCGGGCTTCCGCGGCCCGAACCGCGACGGCCTTTGCACCGAAACCGGGCTACTCAAGAAGTGGCCCGACGGCGGCCCCAAACAGGTGTGGACCGCGAAGGATCTCGGCCTCGGCTGGGGCACGCCGTCCGTGGCCGAGGGCAGGATCTTCGGCATCGGCACCCGTGACGGTAAGGACGGCGTGTGGGCGCTAAAGGAGGCCGACGGCACGGAGCTGTGGTTCACCCCGTTCGCCGACCCCGCGACCGGCCTCGCGCGGCAAACGAACGGCCCCGCCAGCACGCCCACCTACGACAAGGGGAAGCTGTTCGCGGTCAGCGCGAACGGGACGCTCTCGTGCCTGGACGCGACCAAGGGCACCGTGTTGTGGAAGACGAACTACGTCGCCGACTTCGGCGGCAAGGTGCCCACGTGGGCGTACACCGACTCCGTGCTGATCGACGGCGACAAGGTCATTTGCATCCCGGGCGGCACGAAGGGGGCGGTCGCGGCGCTAAAGATCGAGAACGGTGACGTGGTGTGGAAGACGGAAGTGAACCCGGTCGGCGGCGGGTTCGGGTACTCGTCCCCCGTCAAGGCGACGATCGACGGCGTCCCCATGTACATCGCACTCCTGGGCCAGTCGTCGGGGGTGGTCGGGGTCCACGCGGAAACGGGTAAACTACTGTGGCAGTACAAGAACACCCCGGCCGCGGGCGGCGTGGCGCAGATCCCGATCCCGATCGTGAAGGGCGACAAGGTGTGGGTGTCGTGCAGCTACGGCGGCGGCGCGGCCCTGCTCCAGATCGTCCCGAAGGGGCAAGGCGCGTTCGAGGCGAAGGAACTGAAGGCGTACAAGAAGCCCCAACTGAACAACCACCACGGCGGCATGGTACTGGTCGGGGACTACATCTACTTCGGTCACGACCAGAACGGGGGCAAGCCCGTGTGCGTCGATTTCAAGACGGGCGACATCAAGTGGGGACCGGAGAACGCGCCCGCGGGCGGGCGGGGCTCCGCGGCGGTCCTGTTCGCCGACGGCCGACTCTATTTCCGCTACGAAAACGGGGTGATGGTGCTCATCGAACCGAGCCCCGAAGAACTCAAAGTGGTCTCGTCCTTCAAGCTCCCGGAAGCGAACGTCAAGACGCACTCACAGAGCTGGCCGCACCCGGTCATTGTTAACGGCAAGCTCTACATCCGCGACCAGAACGTGATGTACTGCTACGACGTCAAGGAAAAGGTGAACTAACACTTCGGTAAGCAAGCGACACGGCCCCGGGCGTCACATACGCCCGGGGCCGTGTCGTTCTCAGAGCACAAGACGCACAGGGCTCCCGCCCTGTGCTACGAACGCCGGCCCCTCCGGGGCGAAAAGGCATTGACGCTTTCCGCCTTCACATTCATTCACTTCCGCCCTGTGCGATTCCTGTGCTACGAGGCTTCCTGTGAACCAGGGTTTCCGCCCCGGAGGGGCCGGCGCTCGTAGCACAGGGCGGGAGCCCTGTGCGCCTCCTGTGCGTCCGCGACACCCTGTGCTTCTTTTTACCTCTGCCCTTAGCCCACGTAGACGCCGCCGCTGAACGTCGGGTCGCCCGCCAAGAGGCTGGCCACTTGCACGCCGTTGACGAACGCCTTCACGTGCGGGCCGGCGCCGGGGCCGGCCCCGGTGAGCACGGCCGCGCTACCGTTCACGCTCCCGGTGCCCACGCGGACCCCGCCCCGGAATCCCGCGTCGTAGGCCAAGAAGCTCTGAATCAACGAAGTGTCCGAGCCGCTGAACACTTTCACGTGCCCGCCCGGGGCGCCCGGACCGGAGCCGGTGACGATGTCATCGAGCCCGTCCCCGTTCAGATCCCCCGCCGCGACGTACACGCCGCCCGAGAACCCGGCGTCGTAGGCGAAGAAGCTGCGGAGGAGCGAACCGTCCGCGCCGCTGAACGCCTTCACGTGCGCCGTGGTGCCCGCGCCGGTTCCGGTGATGATGTCGTCGAACCCGTCCCCGTTCACGTCCCCGGTGCCCACGCGGACCCCGCCGGTGAACCCGGCGTCGTAAGCGAAGAAGCTCTGGAGGAGCGCGCCGTCCGCACCGCTGAACACCTTCACGTGCGGCGCGGCCCCCGCGTCCGCCGAGACGATGATGTCGTCGAACCCGTCCCCGTTCACGTCCCCGGACGTGACGAACACGCCGCCGGTGAACCCGTCGAACGCCAGGAAGCTGCGGAGCAGCGTGCCGTCCGCGGCGAACACCTTCACGTGCCCGCCCGGTGCGCCCGCGCCCGCCCCGGTGATCGTGTCCGCCTGTCCGTCCCCGTTGATGTCCCCGGACGCGACCCGGATCTCGCCGCCGAACCCGGCGAACGCCAGGATCGGCGTCCCCTTTTGGCCGGTCGCCGGGTCCACCGGGACCACCGTTCCCGGCGTCCCGTTCCCGGCGCCGACGCTGATGACGGTCGTGCCGGTGGCGGTGTCGTCGTTCGTGATCGTACCCGTGCCCGTGCCGGTCGCGATCGTCGTGTTCGTGGGGTTCGAGAGGACCACCGTGAACGTCTCGTCGGACTCGACCGCCGTGTCACCGGTCACCGTGACCGTGACGGTCTTCGAGGTCTCGCCCGGGGCGAACGTGACCGTGCCCGACGCGGCCGTGAAGTCGGTGCCCGCGGTCGCGGTGCCGGCCGCGGTCGCGTAGTCCACGGTGACGGTCTGGCTGCTGGGGACCGACAGGGTGACGGTGAAGGTGAAGCTCGTTCCGCCCGTGTTCCCCTCTGCCGCCGTCACGTTACCGATGGACACGGTCGGGGGAGCGGTCGTGATGACCACGTCGTTGCCGGTGCCGCCGACGTAGCTGATCGTGAACGTCACCCCGCCGGTGGTGAAGGTCGCGCCCTCGGCCAGTCCGTTGAACGTGCCGGTCACCGCGTCGACGCCGTCGTTGGAAATCAGGAGGAAGCTGGTGCCCGCGACGGGCGTGAACCCGAGCGTGATGGTCAGCGTCGCGCCGGTCACGTCCACCGTGCCGCCGGCAACGACTTGGTCGTAATCGGTGCTGGGGGCGGTGCCGTTGACTTCGGCGCTGAAGGTGGAACCGGCGGCGAGGGCCAGATTGCCCATAGTCAGTAACCCGGGCGACGTGCCCGGGGCGACCGTGCCACCGCTGGCGACCGTCACCGCGGGCACGTCGCCCGTGCCGCCCAGCGTGCCACCGCTGGCAACCTGGACGCCCGAGCTAGTGGTAATGCTCCCGGTGACGCTCAAAGTGCCGGCGGAGACGGTGGTAGAGCCGGTGTACGTGTTGGTCGCCGACAGCGTCAGCACCCCGGCCCCGGCCTTCGTCAGGTTATTGGCCCCCGAGATGACACCCGAGATGGTGACGGCGGCCGCGTTGTCGATCGTGGCCGCGCCCGAGAGCGCGATCGCGTTGTCGATCGTGGTCGCCCCGGTGACGGCCAGCGTGGTGCCCGCGGCCAGGGTGAGAGCGCCAGTACCCAGGTTCGTGTCGCCAGTGACGCTCAGAGTGCCGGCCGAAACCGTCGTGGTTCCCGTGTACGTGTTGGCCCCGGACAGGGTCAGTGTCCCGGTGCCCGCTTTGGTCAGGTTACCGGTTCCCGAAGCAACGCCGCTGAACGTGGTGCTGGAGTTGTCGCCCCCGGCGGTCAGGGTGAACGCGCCCAGCGTCACGTTCCCGGCGCCCGCGAGGGAGCCGATGGTCTCGCTCGCGCTTAGTGCGAGGGTGGCCCCGGTGCTTACCGTGACGGCACTCGCGTCCGCCACGGCCGCCCCGCCGTTGAGCGCCAGCGTGCCCGCGGACACGGTCGTGGTCCCGGTGTACGTGTTGGCCCCGCCGAGGGTGAACGTCCCGGTGCCAGTCTTGGTGACCCCGCCGGTGCCGGAGATGATGCCGGTCACGGTCGTGCTGGTGTCGTCGCCCCCAGTAGTCAGGGTGAATGCGCCCAGCGTCACGTTGCCGGTTCCGAAGAGCGAGCCGATGGTCTCGCTGGCGCTCAAGGCCAGAATGGTACCGGTGCCGAAGACGACCGCGGTGGTATCGGTCAGGGCCGAACCGCCCACGAGTTCGAGCGTGCCAACTATCACGTTGGTGGCGCCGGTGTACGTGTTGGCCCCCGAGAGGGTGAGCGTTCCGAGGCCCACTTTGGTCAGCCCGCCGGTGCCGGAAATGGCGCCGCTGAACGTGGTGCTGGTGTCGTCGGCCCCGGGGGTCAGGGTGAACGTGCCGAGGGTCACGTTCCCGGCGCCCGCGAGGGAGCCGATCACTTCGCCGCTATTCAGGGCGAGGGTGGCCCCGGTGCTCACGGTCACGGCGCTGGTGTCGGCCAGGGCACTGCCGCCCGAAAGCGCCAGTGTGCCCGTGGACACGGTCGTGGTCCCGGTGTACGTGTTGACCCCGGACAGGGTCAGCGCGCCCGCGCCGGTCTTGGCCAGGCTGTTGGCCCCCGAGATGACGCCCGAGAGCGTCACCGCGCCCGTGTTGTCGACCGTGGCGTTGCCGGAGAGCGCGATGGCGTTATCGACTGTGGTGGCCCCGGTGACGGCCAGCGTGGTGCCCGCCGCCAGGGTAACCGCCCCGGTGCCCAGGTTGTTGTCCGCCGCAACACTCAGGGTACCCGCGGACACGGTCGTGGTTCCCGTGTACGTGTTGGCCCCCGACAGGGTGAACGTTCCGGCCCCGGTCTTGGCCAGATTGTTGGCCCCCGAGATGACACCCGAAAGGGTGACCGCGTTGGCGTTGCTGACCGTCGCCGCGCCCGAGAGGGTGACGAGGTTGTCGACCGTGACGCCGGTCCCCGTGACGGTCAGCGTGGTGCCGCCCGCCAGGGTGAGGACACCGGTGCCCAGGTTGTTGTCCGCCGCCACGCTCAGGGTGCCCGCGCTGACCGTCGTAGCTCCCGTGTACGTGTTGGCCCCCGACAGGGTGAGGGTTCCCGTGCCCTGCTTGGTTAAGGTTCCCGTGCCGCTAATCACACCGGAGAACGTGGTGCTGGTGTTATCGGCGCCCGCCGTGAGGAAGTTCGCGCCGAGGGTCACGTTGCCCGCGCCCGCGAGCGAGCCGATGGTCTCGTCATTGCCCAGATTGAGGGTGGCCCCGGTGCTCACGGTGACGGCCACCGTATCCGCGATCGCAGAATTGCCCGAGAGCGTTAACGTACCCGCGGACACAGTGGCGGTGCCGGTGAAGGTGTTGGCCCCGGAGAGGGTGAGCACGCCGGCCCCGGCCTTGGTCAGGTTGTTCGCCCCGGAGATGACGCCCGAGAGCGTCACCGCGTTCGCGTTGTCGATGGTGCCCGCGACGCTGAGCGCGATCAGGTTGTCGATGGTGCCCGTGCCGGTCACCAGCAGGGTCGGGGCGGATTGGTTGAACAGGATGGTGCCGGAGCCGAGGTTGGCGTCCCCGGCGACGCTCACCGTGCCCCCGTTGAGGTTGGTGTTGCCGGTGTAAGTGTTGGTCCCGGCGAGGACGAGCGTCCCGGCGCCCGCCTTGTTGATCGCGCGCGCGCCACCGGTTTCGGAGACGACGCCCGAGAGGGTCGCTGTAAGGCCCGTACCCACACTGATCGGGGTGGCGCTGGCGTTGAGGACGATGGCGTTGTCGACGGTGGTAGTGCCGGTGAGGGTGAAGAAGCCGCCGCTGAACGTGAGGGCGCCGCTGCCGAGGGCGTCGTCGTCCCCCACCGCCAGCGTGCCGCTGCTCGCGGTGATGGCGCCGCTGAACGCGGCCTCGTTGCCGGTGTTCGTCAGGGTGAGCGTTCCGGCGCCGGTCTTGGTGAGGGTGCTGCTGCCAGAAATGAGACCGGAGACGGTGACCGCGGCCGTGTTGCTGATCGTGGCGGCACCCGAGAGCGCGACCGCGTTATCGATCGTGGTGGCCCCGGTCACAGCCAGCGTGGTGCCCGCTGCCAGGGTAACTGCTCCGGTGCCCAGGTTCGTATCGTCGGTGACGCTCAGAGTGCCCGCGGAAACCGTCGTGGTTCCCGTGTACGTGTTGGCCCCCGACAGGGTGAACGTTCCGGCACCCGCCTTGGCCAGGTTGCCGGCGCCGGAGATCACACCACTGAATGCGGTGCTGGTGCCGGCGCCCCCGGTGGTCAGGGTGAACGCGCTCAGGTCCACGGTGCCGCTGCCGGCGAGCGAGCCGATCGTCTCACTCGCACCGAGCGCGAGGTTCGCGGTGCCGGAACTCAGGTTCACGGCCACGGTGTCCGCCAGGGCCGAACCGCCCGTGAGCGTCAGCGTGCCCGCGGACACCGTGGTGGCGCCGGTGAAGGTGTTGGCGCCCGAGAGTTCCAGGGTTCCGGCGCCGGACTTCGACAACGTCGCGGCGCCCGCGACGTCCAGTGCGATGGTGTTCGTGCCCGACGCGGTCGTGTCGGTCAGACTGGTGGCCAGGGTGAGCGCGGTACCGGACAGGGTGTAGCCCGAGTCGCCGAACTGGATCTGGTCGACGGTCAGCGCGCCGATGTCGTTATTGGTGCTCTGGTTGGCGCCGCCGGTCGTGAACACCAGGACGTCGTCGGCCGAGTCCGGGACTTCGGTGTTGGCCGCCCCGTCGTCCCAGTTGCCCGACGTGCTCCAGTCGGCGTCTATCGCCCCGGTCCACGTGAGCGTCGTGGGGACCGTGCGGTCCTCCAGGAGCGCCACTTGCAACCGCGCACGGGCGCGGGCGACGGGGGAAAGGGTGCGGGACTTCTGGAGCCGGCGGAGGAGAGTGGAAATCACAGTCACGGTGAGACCTCACAGCGTTGGGAGTGGACAGGCCCCGATGGTTGGATCATCGGAGATGGGGCCGGAGCGGTCCGAAATCGTTGGCAGTATTTCGTGGACCGCGGGCTTCCGCGCGGGGGCCGCGACGGACCGGGCATCGGGTCGCGGGCGGGAGTGCATTAAGTTGCCCCCCTCATGAATTGGCGCCGGGGGTGCCGCCGCGCGAGTCGGATACGAGTCGTTGGACCGGATTTTGGTGCGGCCCGAATTAACACATAGTCTGAAAAAATGCGCAGAGCAAGTAGTTTGGGTTATTTTGGTAGTAGAAATTATGCGAATCTCGTGTGAACCGCACTTAATGGTCTCTATCAGATTAACAAGCACATAACGCGCCGTGGAAGCGAGTTACTGCAGATTCTCCCGCGGAGCCGGCCGCGCGAGGTACACCGGCGCTCGCGCACGCCGTTATTCCGAGCCGGGCTGCTGTTTTTATTGTCACCCAGAGACGTAACGAGTGAGTCAAAATCACTATTCGTGAAAACCTGACAGCAGAGAAGTGCGCGTTTATTTGCTTGTCTCATTGTTCTGGCGGGTGCCGAAAGCCGTTGGTCGGCCCCGCGCCGGGCCGCGGGCGGAGATCGCGAGCGAAAAACATTCCCGGCCCCGCAGTAACACTCCGCGCGGCACCCCGCTTCGGTCAGTAGCGGACGAGGGACCGGTGAGAGGCACCGCCCCGGGGTCCGCTGCAACATCCGGTGCGGCGGACCGCCGCGGGAGTGTCCTGTGAAGAAATTGCTCGCCAGCGTGTTTGGTGGTAAGTCCCAGGCCCAGCCGACGCGCTCCGCGTCGGGGTTCCGACCGTCCGTGGAGGTGCTCGAGGGACGGGCGCTGATGTCCGTCGTCGGCCCCGAGCTGCACGTGAACTCGATCACGTCGCTGCACCAGGACCAGGTCGCCGTCTCCAGTTCCCCGGCCTCGAACGGCGGGTCCGTCGTGGCGTGGCGGCACCAGTACAACACGAGCGGCACCGATACCGACATCCACATCCAGCGGTACGACCAGTTCGGGAACAGGGCCGGCGGTGAGATCACCGTGGCGGCGGGCATTTATCGGGAGAGCCAGCCGGCCGTGGCGATGGACGGGGCCGGCAACTTCGTCGTCGTCTGGGTGGACGACGTCAACAACTCCGGGAACACGAACGTCCTGGCCCAGCGGTTCTTCGCCAACGGCACCCGCAACGGCGGCACGATCGCCGTGGCCAACAGCACGCGGGCGGAGTACGACCCGGACGTCGCGATGGACTGGGCCGGCAACTTCGCGGTCAGCTACACGTTCCAGTACTCGGCCAACGACCGCGACGTGTACGTCCACCGGTTCGCCGCCAACGGCGCCTCGATCGGCACGACCATCGTCGCGGGCGGCGGGCTGAACGAGTACTCGGCCAGCATCGCCCGGACGGGCGACGGCCGGTTCGCCGTCGCCTACCAGATCGACCGGCCGAGCGGCAATTCGATCGACAGCGACATCATCCTCAACCGGTACACCGCCGCGGGCGCGCTGCAGACCTCGCAGGCCGTCGCCAACACGAGCCGGGGCGAGCTCTCCCCGGACATCGCGATGGACGCATTCGGCAACACGACGCTGGTCTACGAGGAGGTGTACGCGAACCTGGACCACGACATCAAGGCGCGCCGGGTGTCGAGCAACGGCACGCTGGGCGCGACGATGTTCGTGGACCTCGACACCGACTACGAGTTCGCCCCGGCGGTCGCGGTGAACCCGACCTCCGGCAGCTTCGTGGTCTCGTACCAGCAACTGCGCAACAACGGTTCGCAGCTCGTCGGGCCGAACCAACTGATGGTCCGCGAGATGAACGCGAACGGGACGGTGCGGAGCACGACGAACCTGGGCGACCGGTTCACCGCCTCGATCGGGATGAACGGGGCCGGCACGTACTTCATCGGCGACGTCGGGTACAACGTCCCCGGCGACCAGGGCCTCGGGATCTACGCCCGGCGCGGCGTGCTGAGCTGATCGCCCGCCCGCGCGGAGCCGTAAGCGACTTCGCGCGGCTGATACCCGATGGCGCCCGCGGGGGGAAGGGGTAGCGGGCGCCATCGGGAAACGCAAACACCCCGGAACTTCCGGGGTGGTTGTGCTTAAACCATGTCTCACATCGGAGCGATGTCAGCCGTTACCCAGATCCCGCCGTTCAGATCCGCACGCGCCGGCCCGAGCCACGGAACGACCAGCTCCTCGTCGAGACGGCCGCGGCCCCCATCGCGGGCCTTCCAGCGCACCGACACATGAACCGCCACCTCGTCGGCGGATCGCCCACGAATGGACACCGTCTTGCTGTACCCGAACCCCTTCCCCCTCGCAGTCGCACCGTCGGCATGAGAGCAATGGGCGACCAGTGTTTCGCCGACGGTCCTGATGCTGCCGGTGGTAGTGATGCTGCCGTTCGGGTTGCAAATCACGGACTCGACCACCGAGATGAACTGGCGGGGCCGAACCCGGGCCAAGTAGTAGCGGTCGTCGCGGCCCTCGTCCACGCCCGGGATGTGCAGCCGGACGGTGAGAACCGCCTCGGCTTTCTCCGGCTCGACTTCACGGATCACCGCGTCTTCCACGGGCGCCCTCGGCAGCCGAATTGCAAACTCTCGCTGCAGTGCTGGTATAGGCACCGGCTACCGAACCGACCTGTTCCGGCGTGAGTCGAATTAGTTTCATTTCGAGAGCGCGTTCCGGGCCGCTCGTAAGGCGGCCCGTGTTCGTTTCGGGCCGGCGTTCACGCTTGCAGCGAGAGTAGGATCGGTCATGCTTGGAGGCAACTCTGGAGGGTGACCGATGACCGAAGAGGAATGGCTGGTAGCAACTGACCCGAAACCGATGTTGGAGGTTCCAGACCGACGCACATCATTTAGAAGATTGGTGCTGTTTTCCTGTGCCGGTTGCCGTCTTGTCTGGGACTCATTGGATAGGGGAGCAAAAGCGAGTATCGAGGAGGCAGAAGTGGACGAGCACAAGTTCACTACCGGGATGTCTGCCCTCTCTCTAATCGAGGAGGTTTTCGATCATCCGAGCATATGCACAAATGCTAACGGTGCTCGATTCGCTAACTTCATCCGCGACATCTTCGGCAACCCGTTCCGCCCGGTGGCCTTTTCTCCTTCGTGGCGCACCTCCACCGCTCTCGCGCTTGCGTCGCAGATGTACGAATCCCGTGATTTCAGTGCGATTCCGATCTTGGCCGACGCGCTCCAAGATGCGGGGTGCGACAGCGCCGACGTGCTCGATCACTGCCGCGGGCCGGGGCCGCACGTGCGCGGGTGTTGGGTTGTGGACTTAGTGCTCGGCAAGGAATAGCGTCCGGGTTGAAGGAGTGGTACGCTGTAAGCGGTTCGGAGCTGCATACATCGCGGAGACTGTCATGGTTACACAATCTCGGTGGCCACTAGTTCTGATGGGGATCGTAATCGGGGCTCTCGGGGCTCTGCTAATGACGGACGATCGGGCCAACCGGGTCCACGCCCAGCCTCCTCCTCCGGCCGCAACGCCCCCGAGGGTCGCTACTGCGGCGCCGGCCCCGGCGGGACCGGTCGGGCGCTACCAGATCTCGGCGTGGGGCAACGACAACCGTGGCACACCCAATAACGGGGCTTACGTCATCGACACCCAGACCGGCGACGTGTTCCACGTTGACCAGTCGACCAAGCCCCGCCATTTGGGAGCGGTGGAGAAGAAGTAAGCTCTCTGTTCGACGGCCGAAGCAACAGACAACCCGGCCGATCTCACTTCTAGCTCAACGACACGGGCCGAGGAGCAATCCTCGGCCCGTGTGCTTCCCGACCGGCCCTGGCGGTGCATGCGCCCCGCTGGGCAGGCCGGCACTTTCCCGACCGGCCCTGGCGGTGCATGCGCCCCGCTGGGCAGGCCGGCACTTTCCCGACCGGCCCTGGCGGTGCATGCGCTCCGCTGGGCGGGCCGGTCAAGGTTCCCGTGGTGTCTACTTCTCTTCCTGGGGCGCGGAACGCTCACGGCAACGCCGAGCAGGAGCAGTACCTGCGGTTGGCGGAACCACGATTCGCGGGGTTGTTCCAGGCCGCCAACCGCAGGTACTGCTCCTGCTCGATAGCGGTGCTGGAACAGCGGTCCCCGCGCGGGGTGTGGTGGAAAGTGCTCGGACGACGCAACATCGTCCTGTCGCAGAGCGACGAGCTAAACACTTCCACGAGAACGGTGACAGCGTAACTGAGTGCCGCGAAAGGGGCAAGCAACTTCGCGCGCCGAAAACTCGTTCGTCTTGCAATTCTTCCCCCCTCCGGCTATTCCTCGCCATCCGAATTTATGGGGGCACCGGCGGGCGTTTCGAGATGGCGCTGAAGTAACGCTTCTGTCACATCCTCGTGACCCCGGCCCGAAACCGTTTGTATTCTTGTGTCCACTAGCGTAAAATTTGGTGCCGTGTCGTGGGCGCCCGAACAGGTATTGGAATCTTGCAGCGCCGAGGGCGGCTCGTTTTGGGACCGCCGTGGCACAGTGACTTGGACGAGCCGCGACCACAAGGGAGCGGGAAGCGGCTCCCCGACGTTGAGTTCGGCGCACAAAGGAACTGGGAATCGCCGTGGCACAGTGACTTGGACGAGCCGCGACCGCAAGGGAGCGGGAGGCGGCTCGCCGACGTTGAGTCCAGCACACAAAGGAACTGGGAATCGCTGCCCCGCTCCCTTGCGGTCGCGGCTCGTTACGAGGAGCGGCGTGCCCCGCGCCCTTGCGGTCGCGGCTCGTTAAAGGGAGGACAGTGCCCCCACTCCCTTGCGGTCGCGGCTCGCTACGGGGGGAGCATCGCGACGCCCCAGGATTTCGGGCCACAAGAGGCGGTAAGTATTCGCGAAATAGCGGTTCCAGAGTTGGCAATTGTTAGCCGTTGTTAGTGACCGGCGCGGGTCGCCGGAAGACGCCAACAACGCCGAATGACTTGAAATCTCAGTAGTTAGTGGGGTTCACACCCGGCGCGGCATCCGAGGAATGCCCCCAGGGTCGAAAATGTTAGTGATTGTTAGCCGAGCCCGGGACGCGAGCGGAAATCAGCGAATTTTGCTTCCAGTGGACTGAAGCTCGAGTGTTACCGGCTCGTCACCAATTGGGACCGAGATCATCGTTTCACCCGCGTGCATCCATGCCTGACTCCACCGAATCGGCGTTCGACAAGATCGATTACGCGCGGCGCGTCCTGCGGGCCGAGGCCGCGTCGCTCGACGTCGTTGCCGGGCGCCTCGATGACGGCTTCAACCGGGTCGCGGACGCGCTGTTCGCGTGCCGCGGGCGCGTCGCGGTGATCGGCGTGGGCAAATCCGCGGACGTGGGTCAGAAGACCGTCGGCACGTTCAACTCCACCGGCACCCGGGCCTACATACTCGACGCGACCCGCGCCGTTCACGGCGACCTCGGGAGCATTCACCCGGACGATGTCGCCCTGCTGCTCTCGCACAGCGGCG
Source organism: Gemmata palustris (assembly GCF_017939745.1). Taxonomy (NCBI): domain Bacteria; kingdom Pseudomonadati; phylum Planctomycetota; class Planctomycetia; order Gemmatales; family Gemmataceae; genus Gemmata; species Gemmata palustris. The sequence continues at coordinate 4,237,985 of NZ_JAGKQQ010000001.1, forward strand.
AGTCGGAAGAACTGGTCCGGCTACTCGGCCCGCTGAAGAAGCTCGCGTCGTCCTTACTGGCGATCACGAGCAGCGCGGGGAGCGCGCTCGGCCGCGCCGCCGACGCCGCCATCGTGTACGGCCCGATCAAAGAAGCGTGCCCGCTCGCGCTGGCGCCGAGTACCAGCACCACGGTGATGCTCGCGCTCGGCGACGCGCTCGCGTTCACGCTGCTCGAACAGCGCCAGTTCACCGCCGACGAGTTCGCGAAGTTCCACCCGGCCGGGTCGCTCGGGCGCAAACTCGCTCTCGTTTCCGAATTGATGCGCCGGGGGAGCGAGCTCCGCATCGCGGCCCAGACGGACACGGTGCGCGAGGTGTTCGCGAAAGTCCGGCACACCGGCCGGCGCACGGGCGCGATCATGCTCGTGGACGCCGACGGGCGGCTCGCGGGGCTGTTCACCGACAGCGACCTCGCCCGCCTCTTCGAGAACCGCGAGGACCGGCTCCTGGACGCGCCCGTCGCGCACGTGATGACGCACGCGCCGGTCGTGATCGCGCCCGAGTCGCGCGTAGCGGTCGCGCTGGATGTGCTGCGGGCACGGAAGTTCAGCGAACTGCCCGTGGTGGACGAAGCCGGCCGGCCCGTCGGAATGCTCGATATTACCGATCTGATCGGACTCGACCCGCTGGCCGGGGGCGCGGATTCCCGGCCGGCGCTGCGCCTGATCGACCGCAAGAGCGCGTAAAGTGATGCAGACGTCCGACCTCTCCCAGCGCGCCGCGGCCATCGAGCTCCTGCTCCTCGACGTGGACGGCGTCCTCACCGACGGCCGCGTGGTCTACGCCGACGACGGGCGCGAGCTCAAATTCTTCCACGTGCGCGACGGGTCGGGGTTGAAGTTGTGGCGCGCCGCGGGTAAGCGGGCGGCCATCGTTTCGGGACGAGATTCGCGCGCGGTGGAGCGCCGGGCCGCCGAACTGGGCATCCACCCGGTTCTCCAAGGCCGCGAGAACAAGCTCCGCGCGTTCGAGGACGTGCTGGCCCAGACCGGGCTGAACCCGGAGCAGGTGTGCGCGATCGGGGACGACCTCCCCGACGTGCCCGTGCTACGGCGGTGCGGGCTGGCGGCCGCGGTCGCCGATGCGTGCCCGGAAGCGCGGGCCGCGGCCCATTACGTGACCGCGGTCCCGGGCGGGCACGGGGCCGTGCGCGAGCTGATCGAGTGGCTACTGAGGGCACAGGGCCGGTGGGCCGAAGTGACCGCCGGCTACGCCAACTAGTCTCGTTTCAGGATCGTCGTAGCGGACTGGACGAGCCGCGACCGCAAGGGAGCGGGAGGCGGCTCCCCGACGTTGAGTCCAGCACAAAGGAGCCGGGACTCGCCGTGGCACAGTGACTTGGACGAGCCGCGACCGCAAGGGAGCGGGAGACGGCTCCCCGACGTTGAGTTCGGCGCACAAAGGAACCGGGAGTCGCTGCCCCGCTCCCTTGCGGTCGCGGCTCGTTACGAGGCGCGGCGTGCCACGCTCCCTTGCGGTCGCTCGTTAAAGGGAGGGCAGTGCCTCCCGCTGCCTTGCGGTCGCGGCTCGCTACAGAGCCTGAAATAGGCTAATAACCCTGGAGTGAACGGTGCTGACGCCCCGGCGAACGATGTTGTTGCTCGCGGGCTTCGTGCTGTTCGCCGGCGCGTATGCCGTTTACGCGCAGCTCCTCGGCTGGCTCGACGGGCTGCCCCAACTCCCCGCGGCCGCGCTCGTGCGGAGCACCGGGGTCTTCGCGCCGCCCGAGCGCCCGGCCGTCGCCCCGACCCAGCAGAGGTTGATCGAAGCGTTCGGCGAGAACAGCCCCGAAACGAACGACTCGCACTACCTGATGCAGTTCCTGCTCCCGAGCGGCGATTCGTCCGTGCTGATCGCGTCCGGGATGCCGCCAGACAAACCCAACTCGCACCGCGTGACCCTCTCGCCGTTCAGCATCGCGGTGTTCAGCAAGGCGAAGGCCGCGCACCTGCGCCAGCCCGGTGAGGTGGCGGAGATCAGTACGGCGCACGCGGACAAGGGCGTCCTCGAGTTCGATCGCGTCATCAACAACATGGCCGACATGAAGAAGGCGCTGCTCTTGCGCGTCGAACTCGTCAGCGACTTCGAGCAGGCGCTCCCGGACCCGCGCCGCGGGGTCGTTCACATCACCAACAATCAGCGGTCGAGTGACCCGAACCGGTCCCTGGTGCTCCGCACCGTCGGCCCGGTGTTCTACCGCAACCCGAAAAACGTCGTCGGGACGGACGCCGCGAAAGCGCCGGACTTCTGGACCGACGCCCCGGTCGAAATCGTGGACCGCCAGAACTTGCCGCGGCCGGTCGGTGCGGCGGCCCCGGTCACCGCGCCGACCAAGAGCGAGGACAACCGCAACACGAGCGCGATCGCGGCGATCTTGAGCGGCCAGCGCCTCCCGCCGCCGACGATCACCGCGATCGGGCTCCGCGTGTACCTGGAACCCGACCCGCCGCCCGGCCAGCCCAAGAAGGAGCCGCAGCCCGGCACGAGCACCGTCAACGGCGTGCGCCGGATCGAGTTCCAGGAACAGGTGGTGATGAACCTGTGGGTGGACAACGGCCAATCGATCACGGGCGGCCCACCTCCGGCGCAACCGGGCGGGGCGAGCGCGCCCAAGAGCAACGGCCTCGCACTCGTTCCCCCTCCGGCGGCGATCGTCGGCATCACGGGGGGAATCGGTCCGGCCGCGTACAACGTGCGGCTCATGGACCGCGCGCTGCTCCAGATCGATACCCGCGGCTCGTTCGCCTACGACGCGGGCAAGTCGCTCGCGCGGTTCGACGTGGTCCCGCACTCGGACCCCAACCTGCCCAACGACGTGCAGGTGACGAAGATCCCCGCGCGGGGCGGCACGAGCAGCTTGTTCAGCCAGGTGCTCGAGCTGGAATTCAACGGCTCCCCGACCGGCAACGCGCGCCCGGCCAATTCGCCCGCGATCAAGCGGCTCCACGCCTGGACGACCACGCCGGGCCGGTACGTCACGCTGGAGTCGCAGGGGGACACCGCGCCGAGCACCCCCGGGGCCACACAGAGCGCCAGTTCCACACAAGCCTACGGCCAGGATCTCGTTCACGAACAGGCCGCGAGCCGGATGATTCTGACGGGCTACCCGCTCTACGTGGTGAGCGACCGCAACATCCTCACGGCCGGTAGCGTACAGACCGCGGCGACGCTCACCACGGAACCGGGACCGCCGATCGCCCCCGCGCCCGGGCTCCCGCCAGTACGCAAGACGCAAATGACCGTGCGCGGCGCCGGGGAAGTGAAGCTGTTCGACGCGGTCAGCAAGGGCTACACGCTCGCCGCGTCGTGGAAGACCTCGCTCGTGCAATCGAAACAGGTCATTAACGAGCGCGAGCAGGACTTGTTCATATTCACCGACGACGCGAAGCTCGAAGACTTGAGGGCGGACTACTGGCTCAAGGGCACCGTACTCAAACTGTGGCTGCACCCGCGGGCCGAACCGCCCGCGGACGGGAAGGTAGCGAGCGGCGAACAGCCCAAACCGGCGCGCGCCGAAACTCCGGCGGGTGCCGACGGGAAGGTGGCGAGCGGCGGACAGCCCAAGCCGGCGCGCGTCGAGGCCGTCGGAAAGGTGTCGAGCCACTCCACGGATTACGACATCAAAGAGGCGGAGCAACTCACGGTCCACTTCAGCGACGCGGACCCCGTCGCAGTTGCGGTCGCGCAACCGGGCAAGCCCGTATCGCCCGATGCGGCCGCGGCCGGTCCCCCCGCAGGGCCGATGCCCCCCGTGGCTCCCGGTGCGGGGGACGCGCCGAAGGCGCCCGAGCCGATCGCGAAGGCACCGGAGAAACCGAAACCGCCGTTCGAGATTCGCGCCAAGACCATCGAGACGTTCGTCAAACGGATACCGGTCGCGCCCGCATCAAACAACCCGGTTGCCGATAAGCCCGCCGCCGACAAGCTCGCTGCGGACAAGGCCGCGGAACCGCCCGCCGCGAAGTACCAACTCGACCGCGCCCGGTGCGAGGACAACGTGTCCGTACACCAGGAGCCGCTCGAACCCGGTAAGCCGCGCGGCATCGACATCTTCGGGCGCCTGCTCCTGATCGACGGCGCGGCGGACGGGAGCGTGATGACCGTCTTCGGCTGGCCGAACAAGGACGGCGAAGTTCACCAGGAAGAGATGTCGCTCATCGGGCCGAAGATCGTGCTCAATCAGGTGCTCAACTCGGCGGCGGTCGACGGGCGCGGCGCGCTCACCATGCCGACCAAGAGCAACCTCGCGGGCGGCGAACTCGCTCAGCCGGAAGTGGTCGTCGTTCACTGGCGCGACTCGATGGCGTTCAACGGCGCGCTGCGCTCCGCGGTCTTTACCGGAAAGGTGTCCGCGCACCAGACCGCGCCCCAGGGCGAATCGTCGGTGCAGTGCCACGCGATGAACGTCATCTTCGACCGGCCGATTTACTTTAACCAGGCCCAGAAGAGGGCCGCGGCGCCGCCCCCCCCGCCGGACCCGAAAGACCCGAAGGCGGGCGCGGAGGCGAAGAAGGGCGAGAGCGCGAAGATTTACAAGATCCAGTGCTACGCGGCGCCGGCCGACATCGCCGACAACAAGCACGAACTCGAGGTCGTTTACACCCAGGTGGATTACGACAAGAGCGGCAAACTGTTGAAAGCGCAATGGCTCTGGTGCCCGGACCTGATGATGGAGGCGCAAGCCCAAGATTCGGCCGGCGGAGAGAAGTACCAGCAAGTGTTCGCCGAGGGGCCGGGGCGGCTGCGCATCTGGCAGCGGGGCGAGGCGAACCCCGCCGGTCCGCCCGCGGGCGCGAAACCGATGGCGGGTGGCGCGAAGGCGGCCGCGAAACCGGCGAAGGACGAGCCGGAGATGAAGCTCACGTTCATCAAGTTCAGCGGCCGGATGACGGGCCGAGATAAGAAGTTGTACCAGTCGGCGGCGTTCAGCGACGAGGTCACGGCCATTCACGTGCCGGCCGACGCGCCCACGGTCAAAATCGACGAGTACAATCTGCCGCCCCGGGCGGTGCTCCTCACCTGTAACGACAAGCTCGAAGTCTGGAGCCACAAACAACAGGGCGACACCCCCGCGGCACAGAACATGACCGCGAGCGGGAACGCCTTTTTGCGGACGGACGATTACGAGGGGACCGCGATCACCATTGATAGCAAGGGCAACGCCGTCACGCTGACCGGCAACGACGCGATCCCGGCCCGCGTCAGGAACCGCTTCGGCGGGGGCAACGAGCAGGTCGGCAAGGTCATTCTCTACGACCGCGCCGATGGCTCGTCGAGTGTCAAAGCCGGGTTCGGCGGTAGCATCGGGTCGGCGCCCAAGAGTGGTCCGGCAGGCCCGCCGCCCAAGAAGTGATTCGTTCGGGGGTGCCCGGGAGTGCGGCCCTACGTTCTACCGAAGGGGCCTTATTTCTTCGCGGTGCAGGGCTTCGCCATGACCGCGATAATGAGTTGCTCGCCGGACTTCGTGCGGTGCGGCGTCACAACGGGGAAGAACTTGTCGCACGCACAGGCGTAAGTAACCGAGTCCATACCGGGCGGGTTGAGGGTCAGGCTGATCCGCCCCTTCTCGTCCTTCGATTGGTCCACTTTCATTTTCAGCTCTTGCTTGTCGGTCAGCGAGATCGTCGTGCCGCCGCCCACGGGAATCGACTTGCACTCGGTCGCCACGAGCTTGAACCCGGTCAGCTTCGGGTCGCGCTTCTGAACCTCTTTCGCGAGCTCCTTGAGTTTCGGATCGACGGTCGCGTTCTCGGTCGTGGCGAGCACGATCACCACCGTGACGCGCACGGGGTCTTCGGTGGGGCACGCCACGAACAGGATCACGGTCAGAACGACAGCGGACATGACTCACCTGGGCTTGGCGGCGAAGATGATCGGGGCGTCCCCGGGCGACGGTGTCACCTGGGGCCACGCCGGGTTGGGGTCGTCGAGTTCGACTTCGTCCGTGGTTGCGAGTTTGAGAACGTTCGGCAGCGGATCGGTACCGACCGGGAACCAGCCCGAGCCGGGCACGCGGTGGAAGTCCACCTCCTCGGCGGTGGCCATCGGCAGCACCGCGAAGTCCGCGAGCGGGTCGGGGACGTGGGGCGCCTCGGGTGCGCTCGGGTGCGCGGGGCGCACGTCGACGAGTTCGGGCTTCTCGACGAGCGCGGGGTTCCAAGCGACCCACGCGAGCGCGGCCGCAACTGCAGCGAACGCGGCCCCGGTCGCGATCAGCACCGCCGCGCGCCAGTGGGTCGTTTGGTGTTCCGGCACGCGGTCCACGGGCCGCAGCCGCGCCCGGACGCTCTGGTACACCGCGTCCCACTCGGGCTCGGTCGGTTCGTCGGGCCGGACCGCTCGTGCGGCGGCGCGGTCGCCCTCGGCGTAGGCGCGGAGGAGGTCGCGCTCGTTCGGGTCGGGTTGTTGAGAGGCGGGTGTCATGGCTGTTGGTACGCGGCCAGCAGGTCTTTCAGTTTTTGTCGGGCGTAGAACAGGCGGCTCATCACGGTGCCGATGGAGATCCCCAGCGCGTCGGCAACTTCACGATAGGTCAGTTCGCCCTCGACGTGCAAGACGAACGTCTGCCTCTGCACGTCGGGCAGGCGGGCGAGGGCCGCATCGATCACCCGCCGCAGGTCGGCCCGCACGAGGTTCGTATCGGCGGGCGGCAGGTCGTCCGCCCCGAACCCGTCGGGCGAGAACCCGCGCGGCGCCTGCGGCACGCGCTCGTTCCGCTTCCGCTGCCGACCGATATCAAGGGCCGCGTTGCACACGACCCGCAGGAGCCACGTTTTGAACGAACTGCGGCCGCTGAACCGGTCCAGGTGCGTGAGCGCGTTCACGAACCCGTCCTGGACCGCGTCGAGCGCATCGGCCTCGCGGCCGAGTAGCCGGTACGCGACCCGGTACGCGACGCTCCGGTATCGGCGGAACAGGTCGTCGAGTGCGGCGCGGTCGCCGCTCGCGAAGCGCGCGAGCAGTGCGTCGTCTGTGAGCGGGGCCGGCGGAATCGGTAACGTGGCGAGCGGCATAAGGGGGGACACGTTCCAGGCGGGAGCGAATCCGATCGCCCGTATTGTACCCCCACCCACGTGGCCCCTTCCAATCGGAATTTCGGAACTTCGGAACTCGCGGCGCAGGGGCCGCCGAGGTACAAGAAGGCTCCCGTCCCGTGAAGTTCGTCCCGCGCCGCCCGGCGGCCCGCTCCGTATCTAGACGCGAACGGGTCGGCGGCAATTCAGACTTTCGCTTCTGGAACAAGTGAATGATTACCGTCCACCGCTGGAACGGCTCCTGTTGCGAGCGCACGGGTGCAGAGGGGATGCCCGAATCGGCCGCGTCCATCGCGGCCGAAGGGTTCGTCTGGATCGATATGAGTGCGCCGACCCCGGAAGAAGAAGCGGCAGTGTTTCAGAAGTTTCTGCCGGTTCACATGCTCACGCTCGAAGACATCACCCGCATGCGGCGCGAACCGGACCAGGGGGCACACTTCCCGAAGGTGGAAGAGTTCCCGGATTACCTGTTCGTGATCGTGAACCCGCTCCCGCCCGGGCTCTCCAAACTGGCCGCATCGAAGGGCAAGCCGGCCGAGGGCGAAGCCAAGCTCCCGTCCGCGTCGCGGATGCTGCGCCGGCACCGGCCCCAGTTGAGCGCGGTCCTCTCGCGGAACGTACTCGTCACGCACTCGATGGAGCCGCTCGCGTGCATCGCGAGCGCGCACCAGTTCCTCGCGCGCCACGGGGAATCGGCCCGGCGCGGCCCGGACTACGTGTTCCACATCGTCCTCGACGCGATGGTGGACGAGTACGCGCCGGTGGTGGAGTGGGTCGCGGGCCGGCTGGACCGGTTGGAATCGCAGATCTTCACGCGCCCCACGGCCAAACTCATCTCCGGCATCCTGAAGCTCAAGCGGATCGTCACCGGTATGCGGAAGACGCTCATCATCGAGCGCGAGGTGCTGTCGCGGTTGATCCGGGGGGAGTTCGAGTTGGTGGAGGCGCGCGAGATGGCGTACTACCGCAACGTGTACGACCACCTCGTCCGATACACGGAGCTAATTGAGGCCGCGCGCGAAATGGTCAGCGACCTGGCCGAGACGCACCTCGCGGCCGTCTCGAACCGGTTGAACCAGATCATGAAGGTGCTCACCATGATCTCCACGACCATCCTCCCGCTGACGCTCATTTCCAGCGTCTACGGCATGAACTTCAAGCACATGCCGGAACTGGAATGGGAGTGGGGGTACCCGCTCGCGCTGGGGTTGATGGCGCTGACGGGAATCGCGTCCCTGGGGTTCTTCCGCTGGAAAAAGTGGATTTGACGGCGGACCGTCCGGGGCTCGAGTCGGTGCCCGCCCTTGTCGGTACCGGCGCCGCGAGTTAGCTTAACGGTTGCGATTTAAACACGCTCGGAGGGGACGCACATGGCGAAGGGGCGCAAGAGCCGGATGGACCTGCGGCGCGAGGCCGAGGCGGTTGAGGCCAAGCAGCGCGAGGAAGAGGTCGAAGGCGAAGTTGAAGGCGAAGAAGACGACGAGGACGAGGAAGAGGGCGAAGAGGCCGAGGGCGAAGAAGCCGAAGGCGAAGAGCCCGAAGGCGATCCCGAGGGGGACGCGGGCGGCGACGATGACGATGACGACGAAGACAAACCCAAGAAGAAGAAAAAGAAGGTCGCCGCCAAGAAGGTCGCCGTCAAGAAGGCGCCCGTCAAGCGCTCGCGAACCGCGAAAGAGGTCCGCACGCGCGCCGTCTGGATCGTGTTCGACAACGGGAGCAAGGTGGTCGAGAAGTTCCCCTACAACCAGAAAGAGGAGGCCGAAGCGCTCCTCAACAAGAAGCTCGAAGAAAAGAAAACGTTCTATCTGAATCTGGTGAAGGAAGAAATCAAGGAATAGTGCGGGACCGAGAACGCGGGCCAAAGAAGAGGGACCGAGGGGAACCAGACTGGTGTCTGGTTCCCCTCGGTCCCTCTTCTGCCTGAATCCGACGGTTACACTTGGCTGGACACGGTCGCCTTCTCAGCCAGGAGCTTCTGCACTTCCTCGAGGCGCCAGCCGATCCAGAGCACGTTCGGCAGGCGGATCGTTTCGCGCTCCGCGCCGGACGTCCGCACGATCAGGTCGCCGGAGAAGAAGCCGAGCAGCCAGTGACGGAACAGGTCGTCGCGCTGCTTCTCGAACGACAGCCCGGTCGTGTCGAAGGTGCGGATGGACGCGCCGACGTGTTCGCACACCCGGATCTGGCCCGGGGTGATGACGATGTACGTCCGCTGGTCGAAGATGAACACCGACACCGACCACAGAACGAACACGACCGACGCGATGAACAGGTACCCGGCCATGTTGATGTAAATGTGCAGGTGGCCGAGCGCCCCGAGCACCTTATCCCACCCGTCGGGCACGAGGGTGATGAGCAGCGCGATCACCACGAACAACAGCAGCACCAGGAACGACCACAGCCCGCGGAGCGGCACGTTCGTGATGACGACCGTGACCAGGAGCACGACGCAGAACACCGGCGCCATCCAGACCTTCTGCGACACGCGGGTCGGGAACGCATTAATGGTTCCCCCGCCCGGAACGGGCTTCGACTTTTCCGCCGCTTCGGTCAGGGATTTCGTCGTGTTGCTCCCGGGAATCCCCACCTCGTAGTACGTGTTGCCCTTATCGTCCTTCCACACGTTGCCCTTGTCGTCCTTCTTCTCGGTCACCGTCGTACCCGCGGGGACGACCGCGAGCCGGTGGTCCTCGAAGTACGTCACCAGCGCCATCACGGACCCCAGTAACCAGATCGGCCACCAGTAGAACAGCATGGAGTGGCTAATGAGCGTGATTTCCCGCTTGTGCGGGATCTGCGGGGCCGGTGCGCCGGCCAGCGGTAGGGTTCCGGCGGGCGGCGGGGGCGGCACAGTGGACATTGTGAATGGTACTCGGTGAGGGTGGAATCGTGTCGCGTTGGGCCGCGCGGCCCGCGTCACTGGTACTTCGGTCATCGCGAGTCGGAATTTTGCGCGAATCGCGCTCAGGCTAGACGGCGGCGAACGGAGTTTCAAGTTCCAAGTTCCAAGTTCCAAGTCGCGAACGCGCGAATCGGACGGTACGCCCCGCACGAGCCCCGGCGCGCTCCGACTCGGAACTATTCCCCGGCGAACGGGTCCACTCGCACGCCCACCCGAAACGTCTGGTGGCACCGGTTGCATGCGTTCGCGACGCCCGCGAGCGCGGTGCGCGCCTGGAGGTAGTCTTTCGCGGCGGCGGCTCGCGCCAGGGCCGTCGCGTTCTCGCGCAGGTCCGCCGCGTGCGCCAACCACGGGTCTTGCCCGTCCTTCGTCTTCGGCGGGCGCATCATGAGCAGGTTGCCCGCTTCGGCGAGCAGGAGCGATTGACCGCGTGCAAACGCCCACACTTCCGCGTCCTTGGGTTTCGCGGCGAACAGTTTGCCGAGCGCGCGGGCGTTCGGGTCCGCGATCCCCTCCATGAGTAACTTCGTTTCGGCGACCGGTTCGAGTTTGGGTGCGGGCTTCCCCTTTGCCGTCTGTGGCTGCGACTGTGCCACCGGCACGAACGCACACGCCAACCCGAAGAGGGCCGCTGCGAACCAGAACCGCACGCGCATCATGGTGTTCGTCCCGTCTGGGTTCCGAGGCACTCACTCTTACACAACGGGCAGGTCCGGCAGTTCCAGTTGCACATCGTCCCCGACGACGTGAATCGGGTACGCGCCGATCTTCTGCTTGGGGTTGTCTGCCCACGCGCCGTCCGTCAGGCGGAACCGCCAGAAGTGCCACGGGCACGTCACGCAGCCGTCCTCGATGTACCCGCCCGACAGCGACGCGCCCATGTGCGGGCAGAAGTCGTCGACGGCGAAGAACGAGCCGTTCACATTGAAGACCGCAACGTCCCGCTTGAGAACGTTGACCACCACGCTCCCGCCGTCGGGGATGTCCGCCACTTTTGCGACCGTCACTCGCTGGGGCACTGCACGCACTCCGTAAGCTTGGCAGATGTCCGTAACTACTGTCCCAAACTATCTTAGCCAATGATCGAGCTTCGCGCTCTTCGAGTCGCGAGCAAACGAGCCGCGACCGCAAGGGAGCGGGGGGCGGCTCCCCGGGTTACCTTGAGATCACCCGCGGGCGGGCAGTGCCTCCCGCTCCCTTGCGGTCGCGGCTCGTTACGAGGCACCGCGTGCCTCCCGCTCCCTTGCGGTCGCGGCTCGTTACAGTGAAGAACCGGACCCAATAGGCCCCCCAACCACGAGAGACGATGCTCGAAGTCGAAGTGAAGTACCGGAACGCGGACCGCACCGCCGCGATCGCGACGCTCCTCAATTGGGGCGCGACGCTCACCCAAGATCGCACCGACGTGGACCTGTACTTCCAGGCGCCCGATCGCGACCTGAAGGCGACCGACGAGGCGTTCCGGCTCCGGCGCATCGGGCCGAAGAACTACCTGACTTACAAAGGGCCGCGGCGCGACACCGAGACCAAGACCCGCGCCGAGATCGAGGTTCCGCTCGGGGACGGGGACGCCGCCGCGACCGACATGGAGCGGATGCTCGTCGCGCTGGGGTACCGCCCGGTGATGACGGTCCGCAAGAAGCGCCGGGTTTACCAATTCCACCGCGACGGGTTCGATCTCGAAGCCTGTTTCGACAGCGTTGATCGCGTGGGCGAATTTGTTGAACTGGAGATTCTGGCGGAAGAAGCGCAGTACGAAGCGGCGAAAGCGGGGCTGCTCGCCGCGGCCGCCGAACTCGGGCTCTCCGAAAAAGAACCGCGCTCCTATCTGGGTTTGGTGCTGGAAGCGCAAAACGCGCCCGCGTGAGCGTCCCTGTTCGCCCGGTACTGGTTCGAGACCTATACACCGAGGTTCGGTCGGAATGCTCCCACCGATTGTTTCGACTATCGCCGACGTGCGGGCCGCCGTTGATGCGGCCCGCGCCGCGCACAAGCCCATCGGCTTCGTGCCCACAATGGGCGCGCTCCACGAGGGGCACGCCGCACTGGTCCGCGCCGCGCGCGGGTTCGTGGTCGTGTCGATCTTTGTGAACCCAACGCAATTCGGTCCAAAAGAGGACTTCGCCAAGTACCCGCGCACGATCGACGCCGATCAGAAGTTGTGCGGCGACGCCGGCGCGCACCTGATCTTCGCGCCGAGCGCGGAGGAGATGTACCCGACGAACTCCTTCACGTTCGTGGACGTCGCGAAGCTGGGTGACCACCTGTGCGGCGCCACGCGGCCGGGGCACTTCCGCGGGGTGTGTACCGTTGTGCTCAAGCTCTTCAACATCGTGAAGCCCGACGCGGCCCACTTCGGCGCCAAGGATTATCAGCAGGCCCGCATCATCGCGCAGATGGTGCGCGATCTCAACGTGCCGGTCGCGGTGCGCGTCGAGCCTACGGTGCGCGAACCCGATGGGCTGGCGCTGAGTTCGCGTAACCGATACCTGAGCGCAGAGCAGCGCGCCGTAGCGCCGCGAATCTATCAGATGCTCCAGGCGACTCGTGCGCGGGCCGCGGCCGGCGAAATCGACGTTGCCCGGCTGGAGTCGGCGCTGTTCGCGGACCTCGCCGCGATCCCCGGAGCGCGCGTCGATTACGCCCGCGTGGTGGACGCGGAAACGCTGCAACCGCTCGCGCGCCTCGAGCGCCCCGCGGTCGCGGCCGTCGCGGTGTTCCTGGGCACGACGCGGTTGATCGACAACCTCGTGCTCGCGTAACGCGCTCAGAGGGTGAAGGCCGCGGCGCTTGATTTTGGGTTCCTCTTACGAGCCGCGACCGCAAGGGAGCGGGGCCGAGACTTCTCGGTGTTGAGGTTTGGGGGTTCCTATTTACGAGCCGCGACCGCAAGGGAGCGGGGCCGAGACCTCTCGGTGTTGAGTTGGGGTAGCAAGGGACGGGTGGCGCCCCCGCTCCCTTGCGGTCGCGGCTCGTTTCGCGCGCTGTGCTACAGCTCCCACGGTTCCTTTGTGCGCCGGGTTCAACACCGGGGAGGCGCCACCCGCTCCCTTGCGGCCGCGGCTCGTCCAAGTCGCTGCAACGTTCGCTGCTGGTCTCGGATTTCGTTCCACGTTCCGCCTGGTGCGATGATGGTTCACCCGCTGTTCAGCCCCGAAATCAAGCTGATGCTCGCGGAGAAGAACTCCGCGGGGTTGCGGGAGTTCTGCGAATCGCTGCACCCCGCGACCGTGGCCGAAGCGCTCGACGACGACCTCACCCCGGAACAGATTTGGGAGATCATCAGTACCGCGAGCATCCGCACCCAGGCGTCCGTGTTCGAGTACCTCACGCCGGCGCAGCAGGTGCTGATGGCGGAGAAGGCGCGCCCCCAGATGGGCCAGTTGCTCACCAAGATGTCGCACGACGACCGCGTGGACCTGCTGCGCCGGCTGCCCGGCCGCGTGACCGAGGCCATCATGCGGCTGGTGGACGAGGCCGACCGCAAGGACATCGCGACGCTGTTCCAGTACGGCGAGAACACCGTCGGCGCGCTGATGACGACGGACTACGCTTGGCTCCCGGGCACGCTCACCGCGGCCGAAGCCATCGACCAGCTCCGCCAACAGGCGCCGGACCGCGAAACGATCTACTACATCTATGTGCTCGATGACCCGCTCCGGCGCGCCGACGGGTCGCTCAGCCCGCGCCGGCTCCTGGGCGTCGTTTCGCTCCGCGACCTGATCCTCGCGCCCCGGCACGCGCTCATCCGCGAGCTGATGGAAACGGACCTCGTCACGCTCCGCTACGACGACGACCAGGAGGCGGTCACGCAGCTCTTCGCCCGGTACGACTTCCTCGCGTCGCCCGTGGTGGACGACCAGTTCGGGCTGCTCGGGATCGTCACCCACGACGACGTGCTCGACGTCGTGCGCGAGGAGGCCACCGAGGACATGCAGCGCCAGGCGGCCCTCGGGCCGATCGAGGGCGACTACCTGAACGCGAGCTTCTACCGCGTGTGGCGCAGCCGCGTGAAGTGGCTCGCCGTGCTGTTCGTCGCGGAACTGTTCACGTTCACCGTGATGGAGGGGTTCGAGGAACTGATCGCGGCCGTGGTCGTCCTGGCGCTGTTCGTCCCGCTGTGCATCTCGACGGGCGGCAACTCCGGTACGCAGGCCGCGACGCTCGTGACGCGGGCGATGGCCCTGGGGTACGTCGGCCCGCGCGACTGGAAACGGGTGCTGCGCCGCGAACTCATGATGGGGCTGGCGCTGGGCGGCGCGCTGGGCGCGATCGCGTTCGTGCGCGGGGCGCTCACCCCGAGTGACACGCGGAGCGGCCCGCGGAGGGTGAAGGAGGAGTTTTCCGTCCGGGTGCCCGCGGGGACCGCCCTGCCCGCGCAAGAAGGGGCGTCGCTCTGGGGCGGGAAATACTGGGACGTGCCCCTCGAAGCGGGAACCCCGCAAACGACGAAGATGGAAAAGAACGCGCGCGTCCGGCTGCCCGAGGGAATGAAGGATCTCGACCCGCCCGCGAAGCAAGCCGACGGTTGGGTGTACCAGTTCCCCGCGGAATGCGAGGTGCGCACCGAGCCGGTCAGCCGGTGGCGGCTCGGCGCGGCGATCTCGATCGCGGTGCTCGGGATCTGCCTCTGGGGGACACTGATCGGGTGCGTGATTCCGCTCATCATTCGACAACTCGGCGGCGACCCCGCAATTGCGTCCGGCGCACTTGTCGCGACAATCGTGGACGTGAGTGGCATCGCGATCTTCTTTTCCGCCGCGTGGGTCATTTTGTTGTGAGGTTCTGACCAACTTCTGAAACGGGAGTTTCAGTTAGACAGACGACCGATTACCCCGTGCGCGGCTCGGCCCTTGTAACGAGCCGCGACCGCAAAGGGCGGAAGGCACGGTAACCCGTGGCACGCTGTGCCTCGTAACGAGCCGCGACCGCCAGGGAGCGGGGTAGCGATTCCCGGTTCCTTTGTGCGCCGGGCTCAAGGGAGTCGCTGCCCCGCTCCCTGGCGGTCGCGGCTCGTTTGCCCGCAACACTCGTGATGCGCCTGATTCCGGCGCCCACGCGCCCACGCCCTTGCGGTCGCGGCCCGACGATCCCGACACGAGGCTAACATTGGCTAACTTTTTTGCCCCCCGCCAATTGTTAGCCAATTGTCGCAAACACAAGAAAGCACAGTACAAAGGGCGCGCAGAGATCGCACAGGGCTTCCGCCCTGTGCTACGTAAGACGGCCCCTCCGGGGCGAAGACCAAGACCTCGGCGATGACCAAGACCTTCAGTGCCTTTCCGCCCCGGAGGGGCCGGCGTTTGTAGCACAGGGCGGAAGCCCTGTGCATCTACTACCCTGTGCGCCCTGAGCCTCCTTCTAATGACAGAACCGGCGCGTGGGTGCCGGCGCGTGAAATTCGGGCACTCGATCCCACCTCGTTGTCCACCCTTGGCCATAGCGCAAATATGCGCTATGGCCAGCGCAAGTCGTTGTGGCGCAACGACCGGTCACACCGGCCACCCTGGTCACACCCTTTTGGAAATCTCTGCTGCGCACCGACCACCATTCCGGGAAACCCACTGGTCTGCTGATCGCGGGGAGCGTGGTTCTCGGTGCTGTCCCCTTACAAGAGGTGAACCCATGATTCGCGATTACGATCTTCCCGTCGCGTTAGCGAATGCGAGATTGATTGCACAGGCCAGATAAAAAGTGACCCGAGTGGTCGGTTACCCATTTTCTATCGCAGTGTTTGCCGCCATAGAAAGGGTGTGACCAGGGTGGCCGGTGTGACCGGTCGTTGCGCCACAACGACTTGCGCTGGCCATAGCGCATATTTGCGCTATGGCCAAGGGTGGACAGCGAGTGCTTTGCTTCCGGGGTCGCGGAGGGCTCACCCACAACTCAAAAACAGGCCCGGCCGTGAGTTGCGGTCAAACAACGGCCGACATTCGTGTAGTATGCCAAGCGTGGATGAGACCCGTCTGGAGGAACAGCACGGGCGCCTCGAAGCCGCCCGACGCGATGATTGCGCTCACTTGGTCCAGCGGTAGGAGGGCCACGTCCCGGGCGTAAGCCACGCGAAGGGCTTCGAGTTTATCCGGAGGGGAACCCGTTTCTCGCATCAGCCGGAGCCAGACCTCGAGCAGATTATGATACGTCGCAGAAGTCACATCAGAAGCCAAATCCGCGCTCACCAAATGTCCACTCGGCCGGAGGCGTTTGGCGATCGACCGGAAGAATTGGGACCGCGCATCGGGGTCGAGAATGAAGTGTGAAACGAGCAGAGACGTGGCCGCGTCGAAAGGCTCAGAAGGCGGGAGCGAATCGAGGTAGCCCTCGTGGAAGACGCACCGCGACGCGACGCCGCACTCCTCGGTCCGGCGCCGGCACACGTCCAGCATCGGGGCCGAAGGTTCCACCGCGGTGAAGCGCCACCGGGGGAACTTCTGGGCGAGGTAGATCACCTCCGAACCGGTCCCCGCGCCGACGCACAGGATTCGCGCCTCGGCGGGCAGGTCGGCGAGCACCGCGCTGATGAGCAGATGCAGCGCGTCGCGCATGGGAGCCAGTTTCGCGAACCGTTTGTCGTATTCAGAGGCGTGATTCTGATCGAAAATCACAGACGGATCTTGACGCTGCATAACGAACCCGAGTGTATGTGGGGGGCACGAAGGAATGATGCCGCCTCACTCGTGCAGCCTTTCAGATTCTGTCACACTTTGTCAAACTTCGTCGCACCGCAACAGTCTTGTTCGACGTGAACCGCTCTATTTGTCGTGCCAAGCAAACTCTTTCACCAATCTCCCAAAACTTCCCCACCATTCGGAGTGACCGCACCCCAAAAAATTGATGGCAAAATGGTCGGGGAAACGGTCCGCGCGCTGCCGTCCAACATCCCGATTATCATCCCGCTCGCGTGAGGAGTTTGCAGGGCGCGGTAATCGCACTGGTCCAACGGCGGGGCGGTTTGAAACGTGAGTCCAGCAATGGATGGATTAGTCCCGTTCGGCCCTATGATCGGTTTAATATCGGCGACCAGCGGATCTGCGAATGCGGCCCGCCGAAGAGGAGGGCTCGCGCAAGGGATGACATTCCCCTGACTGTCCAGGCAGGGGAACCAGGGAGTCGCCCATTCGCTCGCGACGGAGCCGCACTGCGCGTACCTCTCGCCGTAAGCGATTGTGTTGGAACTCCCATCCGGGCAGCCCGCGGGCAACCGCGTTCCCGCGCGCAGCACCTGGTAATTCGCGGCGTAACTAATGTTTCCGTAAATTTCGTCGGTTTGCTCCGTAGGTGCCGTGAGCAGACTCGGATCTGCCGGGGACCGATACGCCACCACGAATGGGATCGGGCTGCTGCCACTCTTGGTCAGCGTGTTTTGTGCTTCGAGGTACGGAAGGAGCAGTTCAAAAGGTGACTTGCTGACAACTAAGGGTACAGGCGATCCGTACCCGGGCAGCGCCTCGGCGTTTGCCGACGTGTAATTGTGCGTGGCCAAGACCACCTGTTTCATCTTGTTCAAACTCTGCATCCGAATCGCCGCCGCGCGAACCTTTTGGACCGCGGGAATCAGCAGCCCGATGAGAATCCCAATAATGGCGATCACGACCAGGATCTCGATCAGTGTAAAACCGCAATTTTGACGACGCGGCATGTATTATTCCCCTCTACCCAAGGCTATCACCGACGGGTGCAACTTGTAGCTGGTAGCGAGGTGGCTGTCAAGACCCGACAGAACCATTGACAATTTATTCAGCAACATACCTTACAGTTCCAGCCCTACACAGAACTGGACGGTAAATATCACCGTGCCGTTGATGACGACGGCTCAATAAATGACGATTTCGATACCACATGAACTTCAATTATTAATAATGTCAACTGCCCACCGACCGGCTGGCCCGTGCGTTGATGCAGTTGACGGCAACTTGTACCGTACCGGGAACGTTCTGCCACTGGTCGGGATACTGATCCGTCCCGCCCAGAAGAACTCTCGAGGCCACCCCGATTGTGACGACAGGGTCGGCGGCTTCGGTGCTCGCCGCGGGAACGTACCTTCCGCCCTCCTCAAACTTCGTCGCCCCAGTGTGGCACGCGCACCGGTTCGATTGCAACCGAAGGTTTAATGAGAGCGAAATCATGGAACGCTCATCGCCCCGCGGTTACACTCGTCGCAACGCCCTTCGGAGGAACACACGTGCGGACCCGAATCGCTCTCGCCTGCGTGCTCGTTGCGCTCGCGCTCCCCGCGCCCGCCCAACCGAAACCGGACGACGCGCGGGGCCTCGTTGAAAGCGGCCACGAATTGCTCCAGAAAGAGAATTACAAAGAAGCGATTAAATGCTTCACGAAGGCTATCGAACTCGACGCGAAGTACGTACCGGCCTACATTCGTCGCGGCCACGCACGGGAGCAAATGGGCGACTACCCTGCGGCAATCAAAGACTATACCAAAGCCATTGAGATCGATCCAAAGAGTGCCGATGCATTTGGGCGCCGCGGAGTAGCCCGGGGTAAGAACGACGACCTGTTCGAGGCAATTGAGGATTTCAATAAAGCGATCGAACTCGACCCGAAGTGCGCGCCTTCGTTTTACAACCGCGGGGCTGCCAGAGGGCGCTTGGGCTGGACCGAAAAAGCTATCGCGGACTTTACCGAAACGATACGCCTCGACCCTCAGTTCGCGCTCGCTTTTTATTGCCGCAGCACGGATCTGTTCGGGCAAGGCAAAATCGACGCGGCCCTCGCGGACTTAAATGAGGCGATCCGACTCGACCCGAAATACGCCCCCGCGTTCTACCAGCGTGGCTACGTGTACGCGAACCAAGGCAAACCCGATCGGGCGCTGGCAGACTTTAACAAGACGATCGAACTCGACCCGAAGTACGCTCCCGCGTTCTCGGACCGGGGCACCCTGCTCCAGTTGCAGAGAAAGTTCGATGAGGCACTCGCCGACTTCAATGAAGCCGTTCGGCTCGATCCCAAGAACCCGGTTCCGCTCCTACAAAGGAGCGAGTGCCACATGCAGCAGGCCACCGACATCGACGCCGCACTCAAAGATGCAGACGCGGCCATCAAACTCGATCCCAAAGACCCCGAGGCGTTTGTCCAGCGCGGACGGGCACAAGCGTGCCGCGCCGATTGGACTTCTGCCCGAACCGCTTTCGATGAGGCGGTCCGACTCGGCCCCAATAGCGCCAGCGCTCACACCTATCGAGCGATTTTCCTAGCGCGCTGCTCGGATGAAAAATTCCGGGACAGCGTTCAGGCGTTTAAGGACGCGGACCGTGCCTGTGAATTGACTGATTACAAAAGCGCGAACGCGCTCGAAGCAATGGCATCGGGCACGGCCGCGATCGGCGATTTCCCCGGAGCCGTCAAGTGGATGAAACAGGCGCTCGAAGACCCCAAGTACAAAAAATTGGCCCCCCACGCCCAGGCAATGTTGGCCTCATACGAGGCGAGCAAACCATATTACTTTCCCCCGCGCGTCCCCCGCGTCACGGATTGACGGCACCTACGCCCCCAGGTTCTTGATGATCTGGTCGGTGATGGTCGCGGTGGTGCCCGTACCGCCGATGTCACCGGTCAGCCCGATGCCGGCCTGGAGCGTTTTGATGACGGCTTGCTCGATCCGGGCACCGGCCACCTTGTGCCC
Organism: Gemmata palustris; assembly: GCF_017939745.1. Lineage (NCBI taxonomy): Bacteria > Pseudomonadati > Planctomycetota > Planctomycetia > Gemmatales > Gemmataceae > Gemmata > Gemmata palustris. Next base: position 4,257,609 of record NZ_JAGKQQ010000001.1, read on the forward strand.
CACGTGCTCGAGCAGCAGCGCGGCGCTGCGGATCACCGCGATCGGGTTCGCGATCCCCTTCCCCGCGATGTCCGGCGCGCTCCCGTGGACCGCCTCGAACACCGCGAACCGCGTGCCCAGGTTCGCGCCCGGCACCAGCCCCAGCCCGCCGCCCGGCCCCGGCCCGCCGATCAGCCCCGCCGCGAGGTCCGAGATCACGTCGCCGAACAGGTTCTCCATCACCAGCACGTCGAAGTTCGACGGGTCCATCGCCAGTTCCAGGCACACGTTGTCGATCGGCTTTTCCTCGAACTGGATGAACGGGTAGTCGTCCGCCACAGTCCGGGCGCACTCCAAAAACAGCCCGTCCGAGAGGCGCATCACGTCCGCCTTGTGGCAGAACGTGACCAGTTGCCGCCCGCGGTGCCGGGCCAGCTCGAACGCGAACTGCACGATCCGCTCGGCCGCGGCGCGCGTGATGAGCCGCACGCTCTCCACCACGCCGGGCACCACCTCGTGCTCCAGCCCCGCGTACAGCCCCTCGGTGTTCTCGCGAACGACGATCAGATCGACCTTCTCGTAGGGCGTCTTGATGCCGGGTAGCGTGTTCACCGGGCGCACGCTCGCGAACAGCCCCAATCCCTGCCGGAGCCGCACGTTAATCGAGCGGTACCCCTTCCCGATGGGCGTCGTACACGGCCCCTTGAGCGCGACGCGGTACCGGCGGATCATCTCCAGCGTTTCTTCGGGCAGCGGCTCGCCGAACTGCTCCGCCGCGGGGATGCCGGCGGGCGCCTTCACCCAGTCGACCTTCACGCCGGTAGCGGCCACCACGCGGCACGCGGCCTGGGTCACTTCCGGGCCGATCCCGTCGCCTTCGATCAACACGATCTGCATGGGAATCCTCTGCGGAGCGGGGCCTTCTGATCAGAATGCCGGTCGGACCCCGATCCGGCAAGCGGCTATCCGTTGAGTCGTGGCGCGAGTTTATGCCCGGGGCGTGATCGGCACGCGGTCCGGGCGCGCGGAATGACTCCCACTTCGCGGAACTGAATCTGGTAAACTACTCTCTAAGTTAGGACATTCTGTCGCCGCCCCCGGTGCCCACAACCGGGAGGGAGAGCCGGAGATACTTGATGGACTCGACGGTGCGGGCCACCTGCCCAAAATGCCAGGCCTCACTTCGCATCCCCGCCGAGTGGATCGGACAGGCGGTGAAGTGTAAACAGTGCGGCGCACTCGTGCGAACGAAGGCGCGCCCGTCCGGGGGTTCTTCCGCCGGCAACGCCCCGAAGCCGGTCCCCGTTCCGCCGCCCGTACTCGACATCGACCTCCCGCCGGACGACGAGCTCTACCAACAGCCCGGTCCCGCGCCGCAACCCGCGCTCGACGCCACCGGCGCGCCGATCCCACCCGGCTACCCGTACCCCGCGCCCCCCGGTTATCCCGCGCCGCACCCGGGCTACCCCGCGGGCGCGTACCCGGTGGCACCGGGCTACCCCGCGCCGCCCCCCGGTTACCCTTACGGGCCACCTCCGGGGTACCCCTACGCGCCGACCGGGTACGCGCCCCCTCCGGCCGGTTACCCGCACCCCGTTCCGCCCGGCTACCCGCAACCGGTTCCGGGCGCATACGCCCCGCCCCCCGGGTACCCGCAACCGGCGGGCTACCCGTACCCGCAACCGGCCCCAATACCTGCGCCCGCGGCACTCGAACCGCTCCCGGTCGCGGGCGCGACTCCGGGGCGCCCCACGGCAAGGCCCGCGCCGCAATCGATCACGGTCGATGACGAATTCGAGGTCGACGACGCCCCCCGAGTGAGCCGCAGCAAGCGCGGAAAGTACGGTCGGCGCTCAAAGGGCGGTGGGGCGACGTTCATCTGGATCGGGCTCTGCCTCCTGCTGACCGCCGGGTTGGTCGCGGGCGGCGTTTTCTTCAAGCCGATCGCGGCCTTCGTGATGAAGGAAAAGGAGAAGGAAAACGAGCCCGTGAAGCCCGAACCGGGGCCGGACACCACACCCGGTGGCGGTGGAGCGCCCAAACCCGTCAGCTCCGCGTTCCCGCGCCGGATGTTGTTCATCTCCGTGACGAAGTACATGTACCTGAACCCGCTCACCGCGGGGGTCTCGACGGGCAGCACCGACCGCCCCGCGAGCGCCGCGAGCAGCCTGGCGTTCCAGTGGCGCGTGCCCCAGGACAAGGACAACAACCAGGTCTTCATCTTGTCGGACACGATGACCGGCAAGGACGAGCGGTTGCCGATGAAGGACGTCGTGCAGGGGACGTATCAGGAGTTCTGCCAGACCTCGCGCGCCCAGGACCGCGTGCTGATCTACTTCGGCGGCCACGCGATCGAGAAAGGCGGCAAAGCGTACCTCGCCCCGATGGAAGCGGAACTCGACGGCGAGGACTGGGAGAAGACGCTGATCCCGCTCGCCCAGTTCTACGACGACGTGAAGAAGTGCAAGGCCGCGCAGAAGGTCGTGGTGTGGGACGTGTGCCGGTTCAACCCCGAAAAGGGCAAGGTGCGCCCGGGCTCCGAACCGATGAGTGAGGCGCTGTACAAGGCGCTCACGACCCCGCCCGCGGGCGTGCAGGTCGTCACGTCGTGCAAGGCCGGCGAGAACGCCCTGGAGTTCACCCAACTGCGGCCCGACGGGTTCGCGAGCCGGATCTTTTACAGCGGCAGCGCGTTCCTCGAAGCGGCCAAGCTCCCGCCCCCGGTGGCCCCGAACGCCCCGAAAGCATCGGTAACCCAGGCCGACCCGCTCCCGATCACCGAGTGGCACGCGGCCCTCGTCAAGCGCATCACGAACATCGGCGCGCAGGCCGAGAAGGTCGGCAGCGGCGGCAAGCAAACGGTGACGCTCACGGGCGCGCCGCCCGCGCCGCTGCCCGCCCCGGACGGCGCGGAGAAGTTCGCCGTTCGCTTCAACTTCCCGCAAGCCCCGAAGGGCGCGTCCCCGGTCGAGATCAGGTCCGTCGAGCGCGAGTTCACACTGCCCCCACTCAAGCCGGGGCTGAGCGAGGTCGGGCTGGGCGAGTTCCCGTTCCCGGCCGACGTGATGAAGGACTTCGCGGCCGACGCCTCGGTCGACGACATCAAGGGCGACGCGGAGAAGTACAAGCTCCGCAACGCGGTCCTGCGGAGCCTGGACAAGCTCCGCGAGAAGTGGTCCAACGGGGCCGGCACCACCAAGATCCGCGACACCGTGAACGGCCCGATCAACGACACGCTCAAGGCCGCGGTGAAGAAGGAACAAGAGTTCTGGGCCGTGAGCATCGCGGAACTGGAACTGGCACTGACCAACCTGGAGGACATGGCCGCCGAGCGCAAAACCGAGCCGAGCAAGCGCTGGCAGGCGCACTACGATTTCGCGCTCGCGTCGGTCAAGGCCCGGCTCGCGTACATGCACGAGTACAACAAACTGCTCGGCAACCTCATGACCGACTCGGTCCCCGCGCTCGACGCGAAACTCGGCCAGGACGGGTACACGCTCGTCGCCTCCGAGACCCTCAAGAGCGGCAAAGAAATCAAGAAGATGGCGGAAGAAGCGCAAACGCTCTTCGGCGAGATCAGCGTGAAGTACAAGGGCACGCCCTGGGCGATTCAGGCCAAACAGGAGAAGGCCGTCGCCATCGGCCTGAACTGGAAGCCCGCGTCGCTCAAGAAGGAGTAAGGCGGAAAGCAGAGATCAGAAGACAGAGATCAGAAGGCAGAGGTCAGAAGGCAAACGCATCAGTTTTAAGCCCCGATAGGGGCGGCCGCGAGTAGCCAGGGGTGGAGCGCCGCGCAACCCCTGGCGGGCTGCCCTCGTTGTAGCGGTATGACGAGCCGCGACCGCAAGGGAGCGGGAGATCTCCGCGATCCCGGCGCTCGCACCTTACACACGGGATGCCCCTGCACCCGCTCCCTCGCGGTCGCGGCTCGTCAAACCACTTTGAACCACGGGTCGCGTGGTCCGCGCACGCGGCCAGCACCACGCCCGTGAAGTAGTAGCCGAGATTCACCACAGAAAAGGTCATGCCCAGGAACCAGCGCACCAAAAACACGCGCTGGTTTTCGGCCGGGATGCCCGTCAGTTTGAACAGCTCGACCGCCAGACAACTCGCGAACGCAATCACGGCGATGAACAGCGGTGACTTGCGGATAAACAACATGCCCAGAGCGAGATAGGCGGCCACGGCATAGAGAACCTCCCCGAGAACCCGGTCCCAAAGGAACCAGCCCGTCGGGTACAGCCGGGACGCCAGACCGAGTGCCACCGTGACTGCAAGGGCCAACAACAAACGAATCATGGTATCACATCTCCCTCGGGGCCGTGTTCGTCGTCCGTCGCACCTTCACGCCGAACGCTTCGCTTTGCATCACAAAGTAATCTACAAGATGGTGTGCGTGCAACCCCAAAGTGATGGGGCCGTTTAGTTTTCGTTTACGTAACGGCACCTGCTCGTTAACACTCGCGGTTCGCCCGGAGGTGTCTTGGCGAACCGCGAGTGTTAACGAGCGGGTGCCGCTTTCAATCCCTCACTTTCGCGCCCAGTGTAACGCCCGTGTAATGTCTCGCGTGGGTCCGGCGCTTTCGGTGCGTCTACGGGTATGATGCCGTCGTCATACTGGGGAGCGAACAATGACCACAATAATACTTTTGCTCGTTGCCCCACTCGCGGGCGCCCCGCTCGAAGTGTCCGACGATCCCGCGATCTTCTCGTGGGTAGCGGACCTGGGCGGCGCGGACATCGAGAAGCAGTTCGCGGCGCGGGCCGCGCTCGTCAAAGCCGGGCCGAAAGCGAAGTCCGCGGTCCCGCTCCTCGCGAAACAGCTCGGCGACAAAACCGCGCGCCGGCACGCCATCGAAGTGCTCGGCGCGATCGGGCCGAGCGCGAAAGACGCGGTCCCGGCGCTGATCGCCCAGCTCCCGAATGAGGACGGAATCGGCTACGCCGCCGAGGACGTCGCGGTGGCAATCACGGCGATCGACGGCCCGAAGCCCGAAGCGACCCGCGCGCTCATTCTCACGTCGGCCAAGGGCGGAACCGTCATGCTACTCGGCTCGCAGACCCTGCGCGAGCACCCCGCGGAAGTGGTCCCGCACGTGGTCGCGTTCTGCGGCGACAAGGACGCGAAGGTGCGGGCACGGGCCGCAACGGTACTCGGCGAACTCAAGCGGAACCCCGACCGGAACGGGGCCGTTGTCTTCGACAAGGCCGGGGCCAAAGCGACAAAGGGCGTCCCCGCGGCGCTGGAGAAATTGCTCGCGGACGATTCCGCCGAGGTGCGAATGAGCGCGTGTCTGGCGCTGTCCCGCGTCGAGGAGCACTCCGAGAAAACGATTCCCGTCGTCATCGCGGTCGCCCTCGATGACAAAAACGAGCGCCTCCTGAATGAGATCCGCGCGCCCGAAATCTTCCTCCCCGTTCCGAAACAGGCCGCGACCGCGCTGGTCCCACTGTTCGATCACAAGTCGGAGCGCGTGCGGCAATGGGCCGTCGATACACTGGCACACCTTCCGGTGCGCGAGCCGATGGAGGGCGTGCTCAAGGGCGGCAAAACCGCACGCACGCGCGAAGGTGCGGCGCTCGTACTCGGCTCGTACAGGTTCAGCGACGGGAACCCGACGCCCGCGCTCAAGGCCGCGCTCGCGGACCCGGAGTTCGTCGTCCGGTTCGCGACCACAAAGGGTGTGTACCGTTACGTACACAAGAGTGACCCGGAGCTGGTCCGCGCCGTTCCGACGCTGATTGAGGGGCTCCAACAAAAAGAGGAACAGGTCCAGGTCGATGCCTGCCAGATTCTGGCCGCGATCGGCACCCCGGCCCAAAAAGCCGTCCCCGCACTGAAGAAATCGCTCAGCGGCCAATCGCCGACCGTTCCGTTCGAGGCCGCTGTTGCGCTGGTCGCCGTGGCCCCAAAGGGCGCGGCCGATGCGCGGCCCGTGCTGATCGAAACGTTGAAAAACGGCAGGAATTTTGAAGCAATTCGGGCGGCCAAAGCACTCGGCGATCTCGGTGCGGACGCGAAAGACGCACTGCCCGAACTCATTAAGAAATTGAGCGCGAACGACCCGCACCTACGACTGTCCGCAGCCGAAGCCGCGACCGCGATCGACCCGGCCCAGGCGCCGAAAGCGGTCGATGTGGTCGTCGAACTACTGAAGAACCGGCAGCACCGGCGGAGCCTGGTTCGCGCGAACTCGCTCGGCTTCTTGGTGCGCCTCGGTGACCACGCGAAGGGCGCGATGCCCGCGCTCGCCGAAGTGTTGGCCGATCGGGATTCGGTGTTTCGCGGCGACGTGGCTCTCACGATGATTACGATCGACGCGAAGAACGCGACGGCCGCTTACGATTGGGTCCGCAAGGTTCTGGACGACAGCGAACCGGACCGCGACGACGTGCGGGATCAGTTACCCAAGCTCGGTCAACTCGCCGAACCGCTCGTCCCAGAACTGACCGCGCAACTGAAGTCCGAAGACGGCGACCACCGCCGGTACGCGATCGAAACACTCGGCGCCATCGGGCCGGGCGCGAAGAACGCTCTCCCCGCGTTGAAGAAGCTGATCGAAACCGATCCAGAAACGAGCAACCGCGCACGTGCGACCGAAGCCGTGAAGAAGATCGAAGCGAAGTGATCGTCCCCAGGGGCGCAGCGAGTATCACCAGATTGTAGCCGGCCCCTGTCAACGAATTGCAAACGTGGATAGCGCCGGGCCGCGAGCCGGCGTTTTGGTTGTGCCCTCTCCCCTTGCGGGAGAGGGTGGTGAGGCTTTGCGAACCGGGTGAGGGGTGGCCCCGGTGTCAGGAAGCAACCCCTCACCCCGCCGCGAAGCGCGACGGCCCTCTCCCGCAAGGGGAGAGGGCACAACCAAAACGCCGGCTCGCGGCCCGGCGCTACCCACGTTTGCAATCTGCTGTCAGAGGCCGGCTACAGAAGGCCGCAAACCGAGGCCGTGTTACTCCTTCCGCACGCCCGCGATCGTAACCGCGAACCCGAGCGTGGCCTTCTTGTCTTCGGCAACGAGGGTGCGCCGGATCGTCGCGACGAGCACGCCGTTGCCCTTGTCCACCACTTTCGGCCCCGCGTCTTTGGCGTTGTTCGGCCACAGGAGCAGCACCGCCGGGTGGCGCCCCTCGTTCACCAAGCTGCTCACTTCGATGAGTTTCTTCAGCTCAATCGTGTCCGCGGACTTGTCCTTCTCGGCCTGAGACATGAGGCAGAATTCCGGGTTCGGGCTGGTGCCGGTGTGGTCGCCGATGTCGGGCTGTACTGCGAACCGCAGCGTGTACACGCCCGCGGGGATTTCCTGTTTGCGGAAGTCGGTGAACTTCGCGGGGAACTGGATCGCGCCGACGAGCGTGCCTTCGGGGATCTCGCGATACGTCAGGCCGTTCTTGACCTGCTCCTCGGTCGCCTTCGCCGGGATCTCCGTGCGGAACCACACGGTCATCACTTCGGTGTCGCCGTCGCGCACCACGAGGGCCTGTTCATCGAGGAGCTTCCGCACCGGTTCCGCGAGTGCGTCGGGCGCGGCGACCTTCTCCACCTTCGCGGATAACTTCGTCTCCGCGGCGAGCAGGTGCGCGGGGAGCACGAACACGACCACAGCAAACACGAATCGCATCGGTACCTCCCTACAGTCCCGTTCCGGTCTCATCGTAGCGTTTTACGAGCCGCGACCGCGAGGGAGCGGGTGCTGAGGCGCCCCGCGTGTTAGAAGCAGAAGGAAGAGCCGCGGATTACACAGATCACGCGGATCAGACAAACGCGCGTGTTATAGTCCTGGCGGGCTCCCCTCGTCGTAGTGGCTTGACGAGCCGCGACCGCGAGGGAGCGCCGTGCAGACGCCCGATGTATTGGGTGTGAGCACCGGGAACCGCGGAAGCCTCCCGCTCCCTCGCGGTCGCGGCTCGTAAAACCTTGCACCCGCGCCATCACGATTCGCTACGCGCAATCCGAAACCAGATTAACCCACAACGTCTTCACCGAACCGCTCGATCACTTGCTGCCACACGCGCCCGCGCAACCGGTTGCCTTCGAGCAGTCGGAGGCGCTTCAAGTTATCGAGGTACGGCGACTTCACCAGTGCCCGCGCCGCGTCGTTATCGAGGTCGTTGTTACGGAGGTCGAGCGTGGTGATGCGCCGCAGGCTGCGGTGCTGAGCGAGCGCGGCAACGCCCGCGGGCGTGATGACCGGGACAAGGCTGAACGTGGTGAAATCGGAATCGAGGTCGGGAACCTCTTCGCCGATGAGTTCGAGTTCCGTCACGAGGGCGAATGCGGCCAGCCCGAACAGCACGTCGAACGGTTCCCCCGACGTGACCCGGCCGCCGAACAGCCTCACCGTGGTGGCCGCGAAGAACTCCGGGGACGAACGAACGATGTCCCCGCGTAGGGTATTCGTGTCGAGCAACCGCTCCAAACGGAGGTCGAGTTCCGCGGGGGTTGGCGGAAAGCCGCGCCAGGACTTGGGCGGCGCGGACGTTACCGTCGCGGGTTTGGCGCCGCGCCCGCACTGCCAGCGAATGAGTGTCGCCCGCTCTTCGTCACCGTGCTCCTGCAGGAAGTCGGCGTACACGAGGCGCGGCGTATCATCGTCGGGCGCATCAAAGATCGCCCGCAAGAACGCCTCGTGTTGCGACAGTAGGTCCATCACATGAGCCCGGTGCGCTCGTCGAACCCGAACACGCGATTGAAGTTCTGCACGGCCACGCCGCTCGCGCCGCGCACTAAGTTATCTTCCGCGGCGAGTACCAGTACCTTTCCGCGAACCACCTTCACGCACACGTCGAGGAAATTCGTGCCGGTCGTGTCCTTCGTCGCGGGCGGGTTGGTTCGTAAGCGCACGAACGGCTTGTCCGCGAAGTAGCTCCGGTACAGCTCCACCAGCTCGGCTTCGGTGACGGCTCGCGTCGGCGTCGCGTAGATCGTGCTGAAGATGCCGCGGTCCATCGGCATGAGGTGCGGCGTGAAGATCACCGACACCGGCGCGCCCGCAACGTCGCTCAGCGCCTGCTCGATCTCCGGCGTGTGCCGGTGCGTACCGACCGCATACGCCGTGACGCTCTCGTTGCACTCCGGGAAGTGAAAGCTCAGTTTCGGCGTGCGCCCGCCACCGGACACGCCACTCTTGCTGTCGATCACGATCCCCGTGAGTTCGATCAGCTTGTTCGCCACGAGGGGCGCGAGCCCGAGGATCGCGGTTTGCGGGTAACAGCCGGGGTTCGCAACGAGCTTCGCACCCGCGAGTTTGTCGCCGTAAACTTCCGGCAGCCCGTACACCGCTTGCGCGAGGTTCTTTTGGTCGTGGTGCGTTTCCTTGTACCACTGTTCGTACACTTTCACGTCGCGCAGGCGGTAATCGGCACTCAGGTCGATCACGCGCATCCCGCGTTCCAGTAACGGCGGAATGCTCTCCATACTAGTGCCGTGCGGCAGGCACCCGAACACGACTTGCACACCCTTCGCCTTGAGCGCGTCCGGGTCGAACGGCTCGCACCGCAGATCGAGCCGGCCCAACAGACTCGGGTGCAGGTCCGCGATGTGCTCGGCCTGGCGCGACGTGATCGCGACGATCTCCGCGCCCGGGTGCCGCAGCAACAGCTTGATGAGTTCCACCGCCGTGTAACCGGACCCACCGAGAATCGCGACCTTCACCTTGTCCATTGCTTCCTCTGAAGTCTGACACTCGTCACAGGGATCACAGGGCCACAGGGCGTCATAGAGTCACAGGGCTTCGGCCCTGTGCTACGTCAGACGGCCCCTCCGGGGCGGAAACGCATTGGAGGTACCGACCTGCGCCGGAGAACACGCCCACCGTGGTGGTTGATGGTTCCCGGTCTTCGCCCCGGAGGGGCCGACTTCCGTAGCACAGGGCGGGAGCCCTGTGCATCCCCACCCCCTGTGCGTCTGCCCCTATTCCCACAATCGCTTCGGGTCGTACTGCGCGCCGTTTTCCGTCAGCATCCCCAGGAACTCGTCGCGGAACGTGTGCCCCGCGTGGTGCTCTTCCTGGTTGTTAATGTACGCGATCACGCCCGGAATCGCGGACGGGCTGAGGGTAAAAGCCCCGTACCCGTCCTGCCACGCGAACGGCATCACGTTCCGATCGTGGAGCCAGCCCGACGAGTTCGCATTGATGTCGCGAACGACGTCCGACACCGACCGGTCCGCGGCCAGTCGCAACAACAGGTGAACGTGGCCCGACACGCCACCGATCTCGAGAAGTTCACCCTTCCGGTTGCGCACGAGGCCGCCGATGTAAGCGTACAGTTCCGCGCGCCACGCGGGGTCAATCCACGGCTCCCGATTCTTCGTGCTGAACACAATGTGGTACAGCAACCGTGTGTACGTCTGGGCCACGCCACACCCTCACGCCGGGAATCAAGGAACCACGCCTTGTAGTATATTGGCAACACAAAACACAAAGATACACCGGGCGTCACAGGCGCACAGGGCTGAAGCCCTGTGCTACGAACGCCGGCCCCTCCGGGGCGGAAACGCATTGAGGGCACCGGTCTTCGCTCCAGAGGAACCAACCGCCACGGCGATTGATGGTTCTTGGTCTTCGCCCCGGAGGGGCCGTCTGACGTAGCACAGGGCGGAAGCCCTGTGCGCCTGTGCCTGCGAATCCATTGCGACTCATATGTACACGGAACCCGCGATGCCCGAACCAGTGACAATCACCGAGGCGGCCGAGTTCATCCGAAAGGGCGAGTTCACGCCCTCGGAGCTTCTCGAACAGTGCCTCGCGCGCATCGACCGATACGAAGAGCGCGTGAAAGCGTGGGCGTATCTCGACCGCGATGGCGCGCGCGAACAAGCCGCGCGCCTCACGGCCGAACTCAAGCAGAAGGACTACCGCGGACCGCTGCACGGCGTCCCGATCGGCATCAAAGACATCATTGATGTGTTCGACATGCCGACCGCGTGCGGCTCGAAGCGCTGGGCGAACAGCTTCGCCCGACGCGACGCGACCTGCGTGGAACGGCTGCGTCAGGCGGGCGCAATCATCATCGGGAAGACGGTCACAACGGCATACGCGAGTTTCGACCCGCCGCCCACGCGCAACCCGTGGAACCTCGACCGCACACCCGGCGGCAGTTCGAGCGGCTCGGCTGCCGCAGTCGCGTGCGGGATGTGTTTGGGAGCGCTCGCAACGCAAACGGGCGGTTCGATCACCCGACCCGCGAGCTACTGCGGCGTGTACAGCCTGAAACCGACCTACAGCCGCGTGAGCGTGGACGGCGTACTCCCGCTGGCGCCGAGCCTGGACCACATCGGAGTCATGGCGAACTGCGTGCGGGACTTGGCGATTATGTTCCAGGCGATTGCCGGCGCAGATAACCGCGATCCGAATTGTCGGAACGCCATCGTGCGCGACGCATTCGGTAACAACTACGAGATGCCCCGCGATCCCGATATGGGTTACGAGCACCAGTGGATGTGTGTGACGGACGACTTTTTCCCGAGCCGTTGCGACGATTCGATGCGCCCCGCGTTCGACGCGACGGTTCGGAAGCTCGTGCGCTACGAGCCGGTAAATGAGCAAGTCGGGCGCGTCGGACCGATCGCACTGCCAGCGGGGTTCGCAGAAGCGCCAGCGCAACAACACACCATAATGGCAACCGAAGCGGCGGCGTACCACGAACCGCGTTACCGTCGGCACCCGGACGACTACCCGCCGAAAATCACATCGCTCATCGAGCACGGGTTGCGCACGTCCGCGGCCGAATACGCGCGCTGCAAACAGGCCCAGGCGCGACTCACGAACGAATTCCGCACCCGCTTCCGCGTGCTCCTCGTGCCCGCGACCCCGGCCGCGGCTCCGAACAAAGACACAACGGGTGATCCGACGTTTAACTCACCGTGGAGCTTCGTCGGAATGCCGGTCGTGTCCCTGCCCTTCGCGTGGACCGCGGACGGAATGCCGCTGGCGGTGCAACTCGTAGCTAAACAAACTCAGGAAGACGACCTGTTCCAAACGGCCGCGTGGGTCGAAGCGGCAATCGGTTTCACCCGCCGCCCTCTTCCACTATGATGAGCCGCATGTCGTTCGCGGAACACCTCGACATCCTGTACGAAGACAACCACTGTCTGGCGCTGAACAAGCCGGCCGGGTGGCCGACCACGCACTTCGACGGCAAGGACGAAACCATTGACCGGCTCGTAAAAGCCTACCTGAAAGAGAAATACGACAAACCCGGCAACGTGTTCCTCGGGGTCGTCCACCGGCTCGACAAGCCCGTGAGCGGCGCGCTCCTGTTCGCGCGAACGAGTAAATCCGCGGCGCGGTTGAGCGAGCAGTTCCGCGAGGGCGGCGTCGAGAAGTGTTATTGGGCGGTCGTCGAAAACCAGATTCGCGGGAAGAACACCGCGGCCGCGCCCTGGGCCACCGCAGATACGGGTGCAATCGAGGACTGGCTGAAAAAAGACGAACCGAAGATGCGCGTGGAAGTCGTAGCGCCCGAAACGCCCGGCGCTCAGTTCGCGCGATTGCTCTTTCAGGTGCGCGCGCGTCACAACGGGCTCACGTGGCTGGAACTGCGACCGCACACGGGCCGCAAGCACCAGCTCCGCGTGCAGCTCGCCAGCCGCGGAACGCCGATCTACGGGGACGACAAGTACGGCAGCGACCAATCGTTCGGGCACGCGATCGGGCTGCACGCCCGCAGCCTCACGTTCCTCCACCCGACGACGAAAGAACCCATCACGGCGAAGGCCGACGTGCCGAAGTTCTGGCGCGGGCGCTTCGCGTACCTCCTCAACAGCGACCGGCCGGTATAGGCCCGCACACCCGCATGACAACCGACGAAAAGCTCGCCGCGATCCTGGCCGCGGTGCAAATCGACCCGGGCAACCGCGGCCTCACACGCGACCCGCACGACAACTTATTCACCGCCACCGCGGGCGATTTTCAGGCGGCGTGCCGACTGCTCGCTGAGTGTCGAAGCCCCACTGTGGCTCTCACGACAGGGTTCTACATCCCTTCTGCAAAGCCACCGGCATTTGAGACTGATGGGCCATTGGGTGTTATCTTCCTCCAACGGGCGTTGCTCGGATGTAACGTACCAACTGTACCTTATTCAGAAGGTGCAGTGGACCGGACAATGAAGGCTGCTCGTGAAGTGTGCGACTTGCCGGCGGTAGATGTCGGCCCAGAGGGATGGTCTCACATCATCGTAATTGAAAGGAGCGGCCCTGGGGCAGACGGTCGACACTACACAATGCGGGGTAGCGACATTACCGAGCACTTCGACTCTCTGCTCACTCAACAACTTCAGAAGAGAGAAGGTGTAAGAGCCAAAGGGATTCACACCATCGGTATCGGCGACGGTGGAAACGAAGTCGGGATGGGGAAGATTCCGCACGAAACGATCGTGAAAAACATCCCCAACGGCGATCAGATTCACTGTCGCGTGCCGACGGACCACCTCATCGTTGCGGGTGTGAGTAATTGGGGCGCGTATGCTCTCGCCGCGGGCGTATTTGCGATTCGCGGTGAGAAGCCGCCGGCAGATTTGTTCGATCCCGATCGCGAGCACGAAATTCTCGAAGTGATGGTTCGCGAAGGACCGCTCGTGGACGGTGTGACGGGCCAGCAAACCGCTACTGTGGACGGGCTGTCGTGGGACGAGTACGTGCAACCGCTCGTCCGCATTCGTGAGATTCTGGAGGCGTGATGGGTAGCGATCTGCGCAACGGGACCGGGGCACAGGTGCGGGCTGCGTGTCGTTCAGGCACTCTGACCGGGCCAACCCCGGGGCTCGCACTCGGTTTCGTCCACGCGAACCTCGTCATCCTCCCGCGCGACTGGGCGTTCGACTTCCTTCTGTTCTGCCAGCGCAACCCGAAACCGTGCCCGGTACTCGATGTCACCGAACCGGGCGACCCGGAGGCGAAGCTTGTTGCGCCCGGCAGCGATCTCCGCACTGATCTGCCGGCGTACCGCGTGTGGAGGAACGGCGAGTTGGTCGAGGAACCGACCGACGTCACGCGATACTGGCGCGATGACCTCGTCTCGTTTGCGATCGGGTGCTCGTTCACCTTCGAGAACGCGCTCCTGAACGCGGGCGTTCCGGTTCGGCACATCGAACAGAACGTGAACGTGCCGATGTACCGCACGAACATCGCGTGCAAACCGGCCGGGCGATTCAGCGGGCCGCTCGTGGTGTCGATGCGACCACTCACACCCGCACAAGCTGTGAAAGCCACGCAGGTGTGCAGCCGGTTCCCGCGGGCACACGGCGCACCGGTCCACTTCGGCGCGCCCGCCGCGATCGGCATTCAAACCATCGACAAACCGGATTTCGGCGACGCGGTCGAGATCCGCGCGGGGGAAGTGCCTGTTTTTTGGGCCTGTGGCGTGACTCCACAAGCGGCCGTGATGCAGGCGAAGCCGCCGTTCGCGATCACGCACAAGCCCGGCCACATGTTCCTCACCGATCTCAAGGATACGGACCTCGAAGGCGAGTGAACCTCACGTCTTGAAGACCAGAATGGTGCCGATTACGAGGACGATCGCGGACCAGTATTGAACCGGAATCCAGTAGAGCGAGTGCCCCTTCGGTCGCGGTCACTGCGTTACCCCGGCGCTCGCGTCCGATCACCTTCCTGCGATTGAGAATGAATCCCAAGCCGAGCGTTGCGAGGCGGTGTGGATTCCGCAATCGCGCCACCAAGCACAACGCCAATGATCACGAGTGGGAGAACGAGGAAGCCGAGACCGTTCCAAACGACGAACATGGGCGAATCTCCACGGGTCATGAGCCCTGTGTATTTTATCACGGGTGGTGAATAACAACGAAAAAACCCCGCACAGCCGGAGCCGTGCGGGGTTCATTGTAAAGAGCCGGCGATACCTACTCTCGCGCTGGACGCACTACCATCGGCCCCGAGCGTTTCACGGCCGTGTTCGGAATGGGAACGGGTGTTTCCGCTCGGGTATGGTCACCGGCAAGCTGCTTAAAATCTACTTTTAAGTCGCTCGGCACGAGGGCCTATTACGGCCCGAGTGCTCTATGTATCGATGTCAACGTGGTGAAGCAAGTAGTCGCATCGGTGTCCGAACAGAGTTCGTTGTGACACGAGCGAGAAAGGGAACAATGCGGCCAAACGTTCGGCTGTTAGTACCGGTTAGCTGAGTGCGTTACCACACTTACACGCCCGGCCTATCGACCTCGTAGTCTACGAGGAGCCTTCGCTTGCGCGGGATACCTGATCTAGGGGGAAGTTTCACGCTTATATGCCTTCAGCGTTTATCCCATCCACACGTGACTACCCAGCGGTACGGCTAGCGCCATAACTGGAACATCAGAGGTGTGTCCCTCCCAGTCCTCTCGTACTAGGGAGAAAGCCCCGCAAGTATCCTCCGCCCACAGCAGATAGGGACCGAC
Organism: Gemmata palustris; assembly: GCF_017939745.1. NCBI lineage: Bacteria > Pseudomonadati > Planctomycetota > Planctomycetia > Gemmatales > Gemmataceae > Gemmata > Gemmata palustris. Next base: position 4,272,978 of record NZ_JAGKQQ010000001.1, read on the forward strand.
CTGTCTCACGACGGTCTAAACCCAGCTCACGTACCACTTTCATCGGCGAACAGCCGAACCCTTGGGAGCTTCTCCACCCCCAGGATGTGATGAGCCGACATCGAGGTGCCAAACCTCCTCGCCGCTATGAACGCTCAGAGGAGATAAGCCTGTTATCCCCGGAGTACCTTTTATCTGTTGAGCGATGGCCCTTCCATCCGGAACCACCGGATCACTAAGGCCGACTTTCGTCCCTGCTCGTCCCATCGGACTCGCAGTCAAGCACCCTTATACCTTTACGCTCGATGCCCGATTGCCAACCGGGCTGAGGGTACCTTTGCACTCCTCCGTTACCTTTTAGGAGGAGATCGCCCCAATCAAACTGCCCACTTAGCACGGTCCCCGACGCTACACACGTCGGGTTAGAATTCAAACACAGCAAGGGTGGTGTTTCATCGTCGACTCCCCACGCACCGAAATGCGCGGTTCATAGTCTCCCACCTACACTACGCATGCTGGGTCTAAACCCAATACCAAGCTGCAGTTAAGGTTCACGGGGTCTTTCCGTCTAGCTGCGGGTATGTCGCATCTTCACGACAACTACAATTTCACCGAGTCTCTCGTGGAGACAGTGTTCCGGTCGTTACGCCATTCATGCAGGTCGGAACTTACCCGACAAGGAACTTCGCTACCTTAGGACCGTCATAGTTACGGCCGCCGTTTACTGGAGCTTCGGTTGCGAGCTTCACCTTACGGCTAACCCTCTCCCTTAACTTACCAGCACCGGGCAGGCGTCAGTCTGTATACCGCGGCTTACGCCTTCGCACAGACCTGTGTTTTTAGTAAACAGTCGCCAGAACCTTTTCACTGCGGCCCCCTCGCGGGGGCACTCCTTTTCCCGAAGTTACGGAGTTAAATTGCAGAGTTCCTTCACGAGAGTTCTCTCGAGCGCCTTAGAATATTCATCTCACCTACCTGTGTCGGTTTTAGTACGGTTTCTCGCACGGTTTTCTCGGTCGGCTCGCGATGGATATCGGGGTCTTAAGTGCCCTGAGGCAATCTAATAAGCCTACACCACCTTGAACCGACGTCCCGTGTTGTGCGAGGAGCGCAGGAGTATTAACCTGCTCCCCATCCGCTACGCCTTTCGGCCTCGCGTTAGGCACCGGCTAACCCTGGGCGGATTTACCTTCCCCAGGAAACCTTAGGTTTACGGCGAACGGGATTCTCACCCGTTTTATCGTCTACTCATTCCGGCATAATCACTTGCATGCGCTCCAGGGCTCGTTGCCCGTACCCCTTCACCGCACACGCAACGCTCTCCTACCGCAGCTTTCGCTGCCCACCGCTTCGGTGTCGTACTTGAGTCCCGTTCATTATCGGCGCAGGACTCCTCGACCAGTCCGCTATTACGCGTTGTTTAAATGGTGGCTGCTTCTAAGCCAACATCCTGGCTGTCTCGGGAGTCCAACTTCCTTTCGCACTGAGTACGACTTCGGGACCTTAGCGGGTGATCTGGGTTGTTCCCCTCTCGACGATGAAGCTTATCCCCCACCGTCTAGCTGCCCGGACTGGTACACTGGTATTCGGAGTTTGGCTTCGACGGGTAGCCGGGTAGGCCCCCGTTCGAAATCAGTCGCTCTACCCCCAGCGTCAACTATCCGAACGCTAACCCTAAAGTTATTTCGGAGAGAACGAGCTATCTCCACGTTTGATTAGACTTTCACTCCCCCACACAGCTCATCCCATCGGTTTTCAACCCAAATGAGTTCGGTCTTCCATGAGGTGTTACCCCCACTTCATCCTGGCCATGCGTAGGTCACGTGGTTTCGCGTCTACCGCACCCAACTTAGCGCCCGTTTGAGACTCGCTTTCGCTTCGGCTCCGGGCCAGAGGCCCTTAACCTGGCTGGTTACGGTAAGTCGCCGGATCATTATGCAAAAGGCACGCGGTCACCCGTTCCCTTGCGGGCATAGGGCTCCCACCGCTTGTAGGCATGTGGTTTCAGGTTCAGTATCCTCCCCTTATCGGGGTTCTTCCCATCTTTCGCTCGCGCTACTAGTTCGCTATCGGTCACCAGAGAGTATTTAGCCTTACGGGATGGACCCCGCAGATTCGGACTCACTTTCACGTGTTGAGTCCTACTCAGGATACCACTCGGTCCTCGCTCCTGTCACATACGGGACTTTCACCCTCTATGGCGGGCCATTCCAGACCCTTCCGTTAGGAGCTCGGAATCCTAAATGTGGTCCTACAACCCCACGGTGTTACCCGTGGTTTGGGCTACTCCGCGTTCGCTCGCCGCTACTGACGGAATCGAGGTTTCTTTCTCTTCCTCCAGGTACTGAGATGTTTCAGTTCCCTGGGTTCGCTCGGGTATTCCGGGATCAAAGCTCGTTTGACAACTCCCCCGGACTTTTCGCAGTCTTCCACGCCCTTTCGCCTTCTGGTGCCAAGACATCCCCCACACGCCCTTACTAGCTTGGCCGCATTGTTCGCTCCCTCGCTACGTCACCGCACCGAGTCACGAACACTCTTCCAGCTAGAATCCTGTCCCCCGAACCGCTGGGAAGCGGACCGGGGCTGACGATGTTGCCACTTTCTCTGCATTCTAAGGCTCGTGTCTTGTCTCTGTCGTACACTCGCCACCACCCGTCCCCGGCCGGCACCCGCTTTCACGGGAACCAAACCAAGCACAAGCGGCACCGAGAAGATGCAACTAACTTGCTTCACCAAGTTGTCAAAGATCAAACACGCGGACCGTCACACGGCCCGCTTCTTGCAGGAACTCTATCGCAAACACTCACATGCGTTTGCCTCGAGTCGCCTGCGTTGATTAGATTAGGGACCGCATCGCGTCCCGTCAACCCTCTCCAAAGATTCTGTTGCGAGGGCCGGATCAGCGACCGAGTCTTCGGCCCGATCCGATTGTCATCCCTCTGCCGAGCCCCGCTGGAGTGCGTGATGCGTCGCACAACTCGCGAGACTCTTCCGGCGGTCCGAATCGCAGATGTTAATCGTACAAATTCGGACCGGCCGATCAGCCCAACGAAATAAATATCGCTGCGTACTGAACGACCGACGGCCGCACGCACCGGTCCGCTTTACCAGCGGTCGATGCGAGCAAATTGGTATAGTGGAACGGTACGGCACCGCCAAGATTTTTATCTTTTTCCACCCGGACGTGTGTCAGCGCCGGGCGCCCGCGATCACTTCTCGAACCGGATCGACTTCACGAACTCGTCGAACGCGGCCTTTTGTTTGTCGACCGCGCCGGCCGACCCGTTCATTTTGATGAACCAAGTTGCGTCACCACTCTTGACCACGACGGCGATGATGCGCGGGGCGGGTTTGTCCCCGACCGCGGGACCGGTCACGTCGAGGCGGTGAGCGGTCGCGCCGTCCACCTTGATCGGGTCCGGCGCCTTGAGCACCTCCTTTTCGGCGAGGCTCTCGAGACCGACCTGGGTGCGCCACCGATTGACGTTCGCGCCCAACCCGCCGCCTTCGCCTGCGAGCTCGACGAGCGTTACAGTAACGGCGCTCGCCGCCTCTCCGGTCTGGAAGCGGGCCGTCACGATCCCGGTCTTGTCGGGTCCGAGTGCCTCCCACTCTTTCGGCGCTTTGAAGGTTACCTTCTTCGAGGGCGCCCCCTCCTTTGGATCTTCGGCCCTGGCGCCCCGATCGAGAGGAGCAACGCAGAGGGTCGCAGTGATGAACATGATTTTCAGCATCGGGGCCTTCGGTGCAGAGAATTGTGGAACCGCCCCGGAGCGGAGCGCTTGGGCTACCGGTACACGTCAAACAACACGGTAACTGAGTGCTCAAGCGCTTGCGATTGAATCTCGGCAGAAGGGCCGCGAAATGTGTGAGGCTCCACCCGCTCGTGAACACTCGCGGTTCGCCAAGAGACTCGGGCGAACCGCGAGTGTTCACGAGCGGGTGGAGCCTCACGCCAGCACACTTCCACACTCATCGGCCCTGGCGCCCCCGCTCCCTCGCGGTCGCGGCTCGTAAGGAGGCTCGGACGAGCCGCGACCGCGAGGGAGCGGGAGGCACTCCCGCACGCGAGGATCTCATGGTAACCCCGGGGAGCCGCGCCCCGCTCCCTCGCGGTCGCGGCTCGTGCAACGCGCAGCACTCGTCCGACCCGATATGACGATCCCGAAACGAGTGACCGCCCGGTTAACTCTGACAGCAAACTCACCAGCTCGTGTGACGCCGCTACTCGCTCTGGCCCGCACGCACGATTGCGTTGAAGACCAGTTTGAACGTGGCGTGCGGTTGTGCCCGGTACAGCACCTGGGGGCCGTACAGCACTACCCTCCCCTTCCCCACCGCCGCGTCGATCACTGCCGTCCCCCCGTCGAGATGTTCCTGCCCGAAGGCCCACCCGCTCCGCAGCGGCGTCTTGCCCGCGAACCACGACACCCGCGTCAGCCCGCTCGCAGCGGCACCGGTCGGGAACCGGAACGTCGGGCTGTTCGCGAACATCACGTCCACCTCGTCCGACATCCCCCACGCGAGCGGGTGCGCCGGGTCCACCTTCGCGCGGAGCACGGATGGGGGCACGTAGAACTTGTCGCGCCCGAGCGGTTTCTCCTTCCCGTCGGTCCCCGTCTCGATGAGATGACTTTCGATCTTCAGCCCGAGTTGGTTCGCGAGCGAAGTGGAACTACCGACGGTGAGCAGCGTCCCGCCCGCGCTCACGAACTTCTTCAGTTCGGGTACGGTCTTGGTAGCGGTGATGCTCCCGCGGCGCCCGCGGAAGTCGGCCGGCAGTGCAAGTTCGTCCACCGCGTTCGGTTCCGGCGGCTGGTCGCCGCCCCCACCTCCACCACCGCCGCGCCCACCACCCAGGCCGTCCACGACCACGATCACGTCGAACTTGTCGCGCAGCCCGCCGCGATCCAGGTCCGGCGGGTACACGACCGTAAACGGGAACTCGAACTGCTCGAACAGCCACCGGGTCCAGCCGGACGGCATCGACCCGCCGTACCGGTCCACGAGCGCGACGCGCACCGGTTTGAGCGCGCCCGCCTCTTTCCCGGGCGCCTCCGTGCTGCCGACGAACCGCGTGCCGAGAGTTTGGGCGATCTTTTCCAGCCGCGCCTGCGTGCCGTCCTTCTTGACGATAAAGAACATCCCGGCGGGGTGCTTCACGCCATCGGCGGTGAACGGCTCTTTCAGGCGCTGAACTTCCTCACCTGCTGCAAGCAACTGGTTCATTGCGCGGAACGCATCGTTGGTGTTCGAGCGGAGGAAAAATCCGACCACTCCGTTCGCGTCGAGCACCTTGGCCGGCGGAGGCGGGATCTCGTCTTTCAGTTCCTCGAAGGGACCGGTGAAGCCCTCCAGAACACGATCGAACTGCACCCCCATCTGGAACGCGAGCGTATAGCCCGCGGCATCATAGGGTGGTGTCGGCGGCGCGCCGGGGTACGCGAAGTCGTCCGGGTGGTCCTGCGGCTCGAACATATCCAGCACGTGCGCGCGGACCGCCTGCGCCGACTTCACCATGTAGGAACCGGCCGGATACTTCTTCCCACCCACCTCGAACGCACTTGTAGCACGGTGTACCCGCACCCCAGTACCGATGAGGGCGTTGACGAACTTGGTGGCCGTCAGGAAGTCGGGCTGATCGGCCGGGACGATGTACCCGCGGGCGTCGCGCTTCGCAGGGTCGCGGAAGAACTTCTGGAACGCATCCGCGCCGCGTGCGCCCTTCGCCGCGGCGACCACCTTGGGCGTGACGGTCCAACTGTCCTTGTTGCCGCGTTCGGTGGCGTTCTTGCCCATCAGCCAAATGTTGTACAGCAGTTGTTCGCGGTGCCGGGATGCGTAATCGAACACGGCCTTGTTCGCGGTGACGGAGTATTCGACCGACCGGCGGAAGTGCCACTCTTGCGGCGCGACCGGGCTGAGCAGGTCGGCCTTCGGGAGCTGCATCGCGGGGTTGAACGGGACGCGGATCGGGGTCGGGCTGCCGATAGTCTCGGTGAGCAGCCCGATCATGTTGTGGAAGTACGCGGTGGTGCGGAGCCCGCCATTAAACCACGTCGAGTACCGCGCCCCGGAGCGGGTCGTCGCGCCGGGCTTGTCTTCGACCAGGAACCGCTGCATCATCGCCGCCCCGACCGCGTCGATGCCGCTGACCACGAGCGGGTCGAAGTTGTAGTTGAACGGGTCGCGGAACGGCGGGCAGAACAAAACCGTACCGGGCGGGCCGGTCTGGTGGTGGTTGTACACGATTTGCGGGAGCCACTCGCGGTACATCACGCGGTTCATGTTCCGCGTCTCGGCCTGGGTGTTGGCGTAGAAGTCGCGGTTGTTGTCGTGCCCGATGTACTTCTGGTACAGCCGCGGCAGCCCGCCGAGCGACCGCTTCTTCGGGTCTTTATCGCGCATGTACCAGTCGGCCACGAGGTCGTGCCCGTCCGGGTTCGCGTGGACGAACAGGATAATCACGTCGTCCAGCACGCGGAGCGTCTCGGGATCGGTTCCGCTGACCATCTGGTAAACGGTCTCGGCCACAGCCTGCGCGCACAGTACCTCGCTCGCGTGCAGCCCGCCGTCGATCCACACGACGGCCTTCCCTCCGGCCGCCAGCTTCTTCGCCGCCTCGGACGTGATCCCGTCGGCATTCGCCAGATCCCGCGCGATGGTCTGGTAGCGCGACAGGAGCTTGTGGTTGGCCGGGGACGTCACGACTGCCATCAGTTGCGGGCGCCGTTCCTCTGTGCGCCCGATGTCGACCACCTTGATGCGGTCGGACTCCTTCGCGAGCTTGGCGAGGTACGCGGCGTACTGTTCGTAGTTGGCGAGGGAGTAATCGTCGCCCAGGTTAAAGCCGAAGTGCGTCTTCGGAGTGGTGACCTTCGGCGCGACCGGTTCCGCAGCACGCGCCGCGCCGCCGGGGTAGAGGAAGGCGGTTCCGATCGCGAGCGCGAGCGGAACCAAGAAACGTGAGGCCATTGGCAGGAACCTCGGTGTGTGGGAGTTCGACCGGTCCCTCTATGAGAAGGGACGCGGCCGGCGAAACAGGTATGCGTTAGCTCGAGCGAGTCGGCTTAGCACAAGCACAGCACCTCCCGGCCTCTCGCAACGGCTTGCAAACGTGGGCGCCGATTCCGCTTTGGTTTTTGCCCTCTCCCCTTGCGGGAGAGGGTGGTGAGGCTTTGCGAACCGGGTGAGGGGTAACGTCCCGAGTGTGGAAGCAACCCCTCACCCCGCCGCGAAGCGCGACGGCCCTCTCCCGCAAGGGGAGAGGGCAAAAAACCAAAAACGCTGGCGCCCCACGTTTGCAATTCGTTGACAGAGGCCGGCTACAGAAAACAATCGAACCGAGACCGCATGAGACTACTTCGCCTTCGCGCTCTTCACGTACAGGTCGAGCCACGCGAGCCACCGCGCCCACATATCGAGGTTAGTCTCGCGGGCGATCGGCCCGTGGCCCTCATACGGGTACATGTACAGCGCCGCGGGCTTGCCCAGCCCGTCGAGCGCGGCGAACAGCGCCTCCGAGTTCATCGGGTGCGTGCCCACGTTCGCGTCCTCCATGCCGTGGTACATCAGCAGCGCGCCGTTGATCTGGTTCGCGCGCAACAGCGGCGACATTTCCAGGTAGGTCTCGCGGGCGTCCCAGAGCTGCCGGCGCTCGGACTGGAACGACATACTGGTGAGCGTGCGGTTGTAGCACCCATCCCCGGCGATCCCGGCTTTGAAGAACGGCGTGTGCGCCAGCGCGTTGGCCGTACTGAACGCCCCGTAGCTGTGCCCGCCGCACGCGAGCCGGTCCCGGTCGATGAGCCCACGCTTGTCGCACTCGTCGATCGCGGCCCACAGTCCGTTCCGCAGGTCCGGGACGTAGTTGTCGTTCATCCGCCCGGTCGGGCCGACGATCGGCACGTCCGGCTCGACCACCGCGTACCCGGCCAGTGTGAGAATCGCGACGCTCCGCGGCGCCGGCCCGGTGTAGCGCCCGGCCGTCGCCCCGGGACCGGTGCCGGTGCCGCCGCGACCGGCCTTGGCGTCGTAGTCGGCCTGGTCCGCGTACTCGCGCGGGTAGATCCAGAACAGCGCCGGGAGCTTGCCCTCGGCCTTGGGCGACCGCGTCACCTTCACCCAGAACTTGATCCCGTCCGCCCGGGTCGCGCGGAAGCGCTCGGTCTTCAGTTCGTGGAACCACGCGCTCTTTTCCACGTTGTCGGTCAACTTCGTCGCCTTCCCGGTGCCGACGTCGGTCACGTAGGAGTTGGGCACGACGTTCGATTTCTGCCGCGTGGTGAACACGTACTTGACGTCGTCACCGTCCACGCCGTCGACCGTTTCGAGCACATCGGCCTTGCCCTCGAACACGCGGGTCTTCTTGCCGGTCTTGATGTTGACGGCGTCGATGTACGGCTTCGGGAACGCACCCTCCCCGGCGCCGCGGGCGCGCTCGGTGCCCGAAAGGTAAACGGTACCGGTGTTCGACACGCGGACTACGTTCACTGCGCCGAGCGGACGAGCCAATAGTCCAAGACCAACCGTCGCTCCGCCGCGCCCCGCGCCGGGCTGTTCGTCATCGGCGTCCTCGTTGTCACTGTCGCCGCCGTCCTTCTTGGCTGGCGGTTCGTCCTTCTTCGGTGTGGCGAAATCGGAACCGCCGCGCGAGATCACGTAAGTCGTCTTGGGATTGGCGACATCGATCGCGGTGATCTGCCGTTGCGCGTCCACAGTTTGCGAGATGAACAGCCAGTGCCCGTCGGCGGAATACTGTGCCCCCACGATCCGGTTCGGCGACTCGTACACGACCTTCGCGTCGTCCTTCCCGAACGGCGGGAGCCACTGCATGACGCGGTCCTTGCGCACCGCTTTCGTGTCGTCCTTCTTCGCATCGTCCTTCTTGGCATCCTTGGCAACGGGTTCGAGTTGCAAGAACGACATCCCCTTCCCGTCCGGGCGCCACGAGAGATCACGCTTGGCGTCCGGGTCGAACGGTTCGGGCGCGACCGTCGGCGCGTCGTCCGGGTTCGTTGGGTTCACCGGCGGCGTGGGCGCAGGCTGCGTCGGGTCCGGCACCGGCTGGGTGCCGCCCGTGCCGCGTGCGCCCTTCGTTAGCCCGCCCTTGGGGAACGGCGGTTGCGTGGGGGTCGTCGCCGGGGTCACCACGGGCGGCGTCTCGGTCTCGCGCAGGTTGCGGTCGGACAGTGTTACCAGCGACTTGCCGGACTTGTCCCAGATGCTCTCCTGCGTGCCAAACCGTTGGAAGGGTGCGTAGTACGAGAACGGCTTCTTCACGGTCGCCACGCGGAACTGTTTTTCGTTCGGCGACGCACTGACGCTGCGGACCATCGCCGGTTCCCCGATCGGCGTGACCGCGCCGTCTTCGACGCCGACGACCGCGACCTGACCGGTGAGCAGGTGTTCGAGCAACTGCATCTGGTACGGCGATTCGAGCAGGTACCGGTACGTGCGCGACGGGTCTTTGCCGTCTCGCGCGATTCGGACCTTCGGCTCGGTCGCGATCCCGGGCTTCGGCACCGGCCGCTTTCCTCCATCCGGCAACAGCACTGTGTGGATGCGCTTGCCGTCCGGGGACCACTGGAACGCCGTCACGAGGGTCGCGAGCACCGGCGTTTGCGTCACCTTCCGGCACGCGCCGGTTTCAGTGTCGGCGACGCAGATGTGCGTGGCGTCCGGGAACAGCGCGAAGAATGCCAGTTTGGAACCGTCCGGGGACCATGCGGGACTCGCAATCCGCGCGCCCGACGGCACCCGCACGGGCACGGTGCGGCGCTCGGCCGGGAAGAACAGATCAAGCGCTTCCGCGCTGCCCACCCACAGCTCGCGCGAGCGGCACGCGACCGGATCGAAGGCCATCTCCGCGAGGTGGACGCAGGGCGCCCCGAGGCGCTCGACCGGCGGCAACGGGTCGCGCTTGGCGATCAGGAACTTGCGCCCGTCCGGGCTCAGGTTCGTAAGGGCCACGATCTCCCCGCGGGACGCGAGAACCGCGTCGGCGATCTCCTTCGGCGGGAGCAGGTACGTCTCGCGCCCTAACGGTGCGAGCGCGGCCGCGGTGCCGGCGGAACGGGGAGCGGGTGCGGGCTCGGCAGCCCTCAGCAGCCCGGCCAGGGCGATCAGACCGACGCACGCGGCCGACCGGCGGAGGAAGCGGTTCCCTCGCATGACACGGTTCCTGATTGGGTGAATTAAGAGGTGCGGCCCGAGGAGAGCGAGACGGGCCACCGGATGTGAAACTTGTTGTAGCCGTTTGAAGATGTTCGGAAGAGTGCGCTGTGCCACTCACATCACGCTCTCATAATTCCCGTCGGGCAAGGCCACGGCCGAACTTGCAACAGAGATTGGGGACGGAGTTTGTTTCGCCGCCGGATGGAGGTGCCAGGACCGCGACGGCCGCCGCGTGCTGACTGGTCATTATGGGCGACCAGTTTCGTCGATACCTGGCCGCTCAGTTGACACCCGCGCCGTCACTGAGGCGTTGACCTCAGCCAGAATGCGATGGGCCGCCGATAGAGCAGATCGCAGATTATTGGGTGGTAGAAACCGGACACTGCGGCATCCTATTCGAGAAGGCCCATCGGGTCGTTCTTCACAGAGCCCCTGTAAACCCGCCGGACCACAGGTCGAGTCAATTTGCGCTCAAATTGCTGTGATTTCCCGGTCCGTATCTGCTACGCACGTACTTATTATTCCAGTGCTACGACTATTTCCTGCGTCTGTTCCTGAACATTCGCGCGAGATCAAAATGTTGTCACTTCTTTACCCATGTTGACGGGAATTTACACGGCCAGTCCCTTCAATCGCGCGTGGCGTGAACTAGGGTCCGGGCAGACTCGGATTTTTGAGAGTCTACTCCCCCTTCCGATTGCGGGATTGCTGCCAACATTTAATGCCAGCAAGCCCGCAGTCGTGCCCAAAAGTAGTTGACAAACATGAACTGGATTGACTCGATTCGGCGCCGGCTCCATATCGCGACCCGCCCCAACCGAAAGACCCGCCGGGCGTTCCCGCCCCGCCTCTCGCTGACCCACCTGGAAGACCGGACCGTCCCCACCACGCTGACGTGGACCGGCACCGTCGATGCGAACTGGAGCACGATCGGCAACTGGTCCGGCGGCGGCGCGGGGGAAGAAGTCCCGAATTCCTCCGACGACGTGCTGATCTTCGCGTCCGCGCCCGTGCGCCTCGCCAGCGCGAACGACATCACCTCGCTGTCCGTCGATGAGATCCAGTTGAGCGCTTCGGGCTACGCCCTGTCCGGCGCGGCGGTCGCCCTTGCCACGGGACTGACCGACACGACCGCTACCGGTACCAATACAGTCGCCCTCTCGCTCGGGGGGGCCGGCGCGGTCACCAAATCGGGCGCCGGCACCCTCGCGCTCTCCGGGACCAGCACCTACGCTGGCGCCACGACCATCAACGCGGGCGTGCTGCGGGTGGACGGCACGATCACGAGCGCGGTGACCCTCGCGGGCGGCACGTTGAGCGGCTCGGGCACGGTCAATAGCCCGGGGATCACGGACACCGCGGCGTCGGTCGTCGATCCGGGGACGGTGGGCGGCTCTGGAATCCTGACGTACTCGAACGCGACCGGGCTCACCCTCACGACCTCCTCGATCCTCCACATCGACCTCAACGGGTCGACCGTCGGCACGGGCTACGATCAACTGAAACTCACCAACGGGTCCGCCCTGTTCAACCCGAACGGCGCGACCCTGGACATCGGCCTCGGCTACCTGCCGACAGTGAATACCAGCTTCCAGATCGTCTCGCAGACGATCTCCTCCGCGATCACCGGGCGGTTCAACGGCATCAGCCAGTTCGGTAGCCTGGCGGTCGGTCCCGTGACGTTTTCGGTCGGATACTTCAGTTCGGGCGTGACCCTGACGGTCACCTCCGTCAACGTCCAGACCTCCACCTGGGACGGCGGGGGTACGACCGACAACTGGTCCGACGCCGCGAACTGGGTCGGGAACGCCGCGCCTTCGCAATTCGATGCGCTCGTGTTCCCGACCGGCGCCCAGAGGCTCACGAACGTCAACGACCTCGCCGGCCTTCAATTCTCTTCGCTGACCATCGGCGGCGCGGGCTACACTTTGAGCGGCAACGCGCTCGACCTCGCGGGGAGCCTGCTGGCCACTTACGCATCGGGAAGTTCGGCGGTTGCGCTGCCCATTTCATTGCACTCGTCGAGCACGTTCGACGTTACCACGGGCGGAACTCTGGTCGCCAGCGGCGCGATCTCGGGCACCGGTTTCGGCGTTACCAAGATCGGCGGGGGCACGCTCCAGTACGCGGGGGCTTTGGCCAACTCGTACACGGGTGCGACCACCGTCAACGCCGGGCGGCTCGAACTCAACAAGACGGCCGGCGTGAACGCGTTCGCGGGGAACTTGGTCGTCGGCAACAGCTCCGGCACCGACGACGCGGTCGCGCTCCTGGCCTCGAACCAGATCCCCGACGCCGCGACCGTGACCGTCAACGACGGGGCCGTGCTCGGCCTGAACAACTTCGATGACCAGATCGGCACCCTGACCATGACCGGGGCCACGGTCGCCACCGGCACCGGGACGCTCACCCTGGGCGACAACGTCACCACCAACTCCGCCGCCACCACCTCCGTCATCTCGGGCAACCTGGACCTGGGCGGGGCGACCCGCACCTTCACGGTCGGCAACAACTCCAACCTCGACCCCGACCTCTCGATCACGGCCAACATCAGCGGGACCGGCGCGGGGCTCATCAAGGCGGGGGCGAACAGCCAGCTCCTGCTCTCGGGGAACAACACCTACGACGGCATTACCACGATCACCGCGGGGGCCATCGAGATCGCCAGCGATAACGCCCTGGGCTCGTCGTCAGCCGGGACGGTCGTCAACAGCGGGTTCTCACTGGCCTTGCTGGGCGGAATCACGGTGCCAGAGCCGATCACCATCAGCGGCGCGGGGTTCGGCGGGTTGGGGGCGGTCTTCAACGGGAGCGGCAACAATACAATCTCCGGCGCGATCACGCTGGGGGCCAATAGCACCATCGGCTCGCTCAGCGGCACCCTGACGTTCAGTGGCGTGATCTCCGATGGCGCCAGCAGCTTCGCCCTCACCAAGGTCTGCGCGGGAACGGTTGCCCTGACAAGCGCGAACACCTACGACGGCGGGACGACTATCACGAACGGCCTCAACGGGGGCGGCGCCCTCGCAATCAGCGACGGCTCGGCACTCGGAACGGGCCTAGTAACGGTCGCCAGCGGCGGGTCGCTGGACCTGAGTGGCGGGATCACGCTGGCCAACACGATCAATCTTAACGGCGTCCCTGTTACTAACCGGAGCAAGATCAACAGCGTCTCGGGAGGCAACACCATTCAGGGCGACATCGGGATCACCGGTGCCAATAATGAGTCCTTCGATGTGGCCGGGGGGACGACGCTGACGGTCACCGGGGTCATCAGTGGCGCGGTCGACTTCGATAAGAACGGCACCGGCACGCTGACCCTCACGGGCACCAACACGCACACCGGGAACGTGAACGTCGGCGACGGCGCGCTGATCGTCAACGGCTCGCTCGCCACCAGCAACGCAGTATTCGTCGACGGCGCCCTCGGCGGCTCGGGCACGGTCCCCGCGGTGACGATCTCGAGCATCGGCACCCTCTCCCCGGGCAACTCGCCCGGCACGTTGCACACGGGCGCCCTCGCGTTCACCGACGGCGGCTCGATCTACAGCGCCGAGCTCAACGGGCCGACCGCCGGCACCCAGTACGATCAGATCAACGCAACGGGCGGCGTTTACCTCTACGGCGCCACGCTCACGCTCTCCATCGGTTACGCGCCCGCCGTTGGGACCCAGTTCACCCTGATTAGTAACGTCACCGTCGGCTCGGTCGGCGGCACGTTCAACGGGCTGTCCGAGGGCGCCACGATCACCTCCGGTTCCGCGACCTACGCGATCAGCTACACCGGGGGCGACGGCAACGACGTCGTCCTGACTCTGGTCTCTCGGACCGACACCTGGACCGGGTTGGGCGGGGACAGCAACTGGTCCACCGCGGCGAACTGGGCCAGCGGCGTTGCCCCGATCGCGGGCGACGATCTCGTTTTCCCCACCGGGGCCGCCCGGACGAGCAGCGTCAACGACTTCGTCGCCGGGACCAATTTTAATTCGATCACGATCGACGGCGCCGGGTTCTCCTTCACCGGCAACGCGATCCAACTCGACGACGGGGTGACCGCGACTTACGCGTCCGGCACTTCGACGATCGGTCTCGCCACGAACCTAACGGGGAACCAAGCGATCGATGTGGCCGCGGGCGGGACACTAACGCTCTCGGGCGCGATCTCGGGCTCGGCCGCCGTCACCAAGACCGGCGCCGGGGTACTTCTGCTCAGCGCGACCGACACCTACAGTGGTGCAACGAGCGTCACCGGCGGTACCCTGCTCGTTGACGGCAGCATCGCCGCGAGCAGCGCGGTGACGGTCGCCGGCGGGGCCACACTGGGCGGCTCGGGTGCCCTCCCCGCGTTCACGCTCGTCAGCGGGGCCACGGTCGCCCCCGGAACCCCGGTGGGCGCCCTCGCCTCGGGCAGCGCCACCTTCGCCAGCGGTTCGACTTACGCCGTCGCCATCAACGGCACGACGGCCGGCACCCAGTACGACCAGCTCAACGTCACCGGCACGGTGGCGCTGGCCGGGGCGACGCTCGCGCCCACGTTCGGCTTCACGCCGACGGGCGGCGACACGTTTATCATCATCGCCAACGACATGAGCGATGTGGTAAGTGGGACCTTCGTCGGGTTGAGTGAGGGCGGGACGTTCCTCCTCGGGAGCACCACGTTCCGGATCTCTTACATTGGCGGCGACGGCAACGACGTGACCCTGACCGCCGTCCCTCAGCCGGCGCTCTCAATTTCCAGCGCGTCTACGGCCGAAGGGAACAGCGGGACCACCGCCCTCACGTTCACCGTTACCTTGTCCGCGCCGAGCCTCCAGACGGTTACGGTCGCGTACACCACGGCCGACGGGACGGCGACCGCCGGCACCGACTACACGCCCGTTTCCGGAACGCTGACGTTCGCGCCGGGCGAGACCACACAAACCGTCACCGTCTTCGTCACCGGTGACACCGCGACGGAAGCCGACGAGACGTTCCGCGTTGTGCTCGCGTCGCCCGTCAGCGCCACCATTGCGGCCGGTAGCGGCACCGGGACCATAACGAATGACGACGCCGATACCCGAATCGTCCTCGGGGCGGTGGGCGGCATGGTGCAACAGATCGACCCCGCGACAGGGCTACCGGGTGCGTCGGTCCCGGCGTACACCGGGTTCCGGGGCGAGGTCCGTGTCTCGTCCGGTGACGTGGACGGCGACGGGACCGCGGACCTCATTACCGGCACCGGCACCGGGGCGATGGGCGGGCACGTCAAAGTGTTCGACGGGGCCACGGGTGCCGAGCGGTTCAGCTTCCTGGCGTTCGACGGATTCGCCGGGGGGGTGTTCGTGGCGTCGGGCGACGTGAACGGGGACGGGTTCGCCGACATCGTGGTGGCCGCCGACGCGGGCGCTACCCCGCACGTCAAGGTGTTCAGCGGCAAGGACGGGTCGCTGATGAGGAGCTTCCTGGCCTACGACGCGGGATTCAAGGGCGGCGTGCGGGTCGCGGTAGGGGACGTGGACGGGGACGGGTTCGCCGACATCGTCACCGGGAGTGGCGCCGGGGCACCGGCCAACGTCAAAGTCTTCAGTGGTCAGAGCGGCGGGCTCCTCGCGAGTCTCCTGCCCTACGCCGGGTTCAACGGCGGCGTCTACGTCGGGGCGGGTGACGTGGACGGCGACGGGCTCGCCGACATCATCACCGGGAGCGGCGCCGGGGCACCGGGCGGGCACGTGAAGGTGTTCAGTGGCCGGGATTTTGCGCTGGAAGACAGCTTCCTGGCGTTCGATCGGACGTTCACGGGTGGGGTCCGCGTGGGTACCGGGCAGGTGAACGGCGTCACCGCGGTACTCGCGGGTTCCGGCGCCGGTGCGCGGGGGCACTTTAAGGCCTTCGGCCCCGGTCACCAGGAGTTACTCAGCCTGCTCTCCGCGGGTTTCGACCAGAACGGCGTTTACGTCGCGTGATTGTTCTGTGGTGAAACGGGGCACAGTAACGGACCGCGCTGCGGTCGGCCCCGTTCCCACCGCCCGCGCGTATCCGCGTGATCGAAGACCTGCAATTCGGCCACGGGTGCCGCTACTCGTCACGGTCGAGTGGGCACCCGATTCCGCGCGAAACAACGCATATGTGAGAACGCGATCCCCGGGCGCGGAGCCCCACGTCTCGATTACCAACGCACCACGTCTGTGCGTTTCGGTTGGGGCGCGCGAAATCGGCCGCCCTGTCGCATTCCAGCGCGCTTGCGGGTGACATTCCAACTGCGGCCGGATACCCTGAGACGCGACTCCCCTCCCGCGCCCCAGGTTCCGCTGATGCCCACTGAAGTCAAGCCCCTGTTCCACCCCGCGGCGGTCCGTAACGCGATCAAAGGGTTCGCACTCCTACCACCTGCGATCGCGGCCCGCGCGAATATACAAGACTGGGCCAAGCAACTCGGCGCGAAGAAGCTCGACGCGAAGAAAGAAACCGAACTGCTCCCCGGGTTCATTTCCGACGTGTTCGAGGCCGCGCTCGGCTACACTCGGGCGCCCGCTGATCCCCACACGCTCAAGCGCGAAGCGTTCAGTGAGGTGGACGGAAAATTCGCGGACGCGGGTTTAGGCCGGTTCACCACGACGAGCGATGCGTTCGTTGCCGTGCTCGAAGGGAAAGGTCCGAAAGACCCGCTCGACCGGCCGTTCGGCAGTCGGAAGCATTCCGCCGTTACGCAGGCCGCGCTCTACGCGCTCCAGATGAAGATCGACTGGTATCTCGTCACGAATTTGAAGGAGATTCGGCTCTACTACAAGCGCCAGGATACGGCGCACTACGAGCGGTTCGAGACGGCCCGGCTCGCCGATAATGACGACGAGTACCGCCGGTTCGTGTTCCTGCTCGGGGCCGAGCGTCTCGCCGGCGCGGACGGCAAGAACCACCTCGACGCGCTGTTCGCCGAGTCGCGCACGGTCGGGCGCGAACTCACCGTCGGGTTCTACCTCGAGTACCGCGAACTGCGCCGCGGAACCTTCCAGGCGATCCGCACGCACAACCCGAACCGCGACCCGCGCCAACTCCTCGCCGCGACGCAGAAGATCCTCGACCGCGTGCTGTTCGTCGCGTTCTGCGAGGACCGCGAGTTGCTCCCGGCACAGATCGTCGCGCGGGCCTACACCCACACCGACCCGTTCAACCTGCGCCCGGTGTGGGAGAACTTCAAGGCGCTGTTCCGCTCTGTGGACATGGGCAACCCGGCGCTCAAGGTGGATGCGTACAACGGCGGGCTGTTCGCCCCGGACGCATTCATTGATGCGCTCGCGGTGCCCGACGAGGTGTGCGAGGGGTTCAAGAAGCTGGCCGATTACGAGTACGGGCGCGACGCGACCGATGCCGCGAAGCTGGTCGACGTGGAGATCCTGGGGCACATCTTCGAGCAGTCCATTTCGGACCTCGAAGAGATGCACCGGCAGATCGTCAGCACCGGCGGGGTGCTGTCCGAACCGAGCGGGCCGACGAAGCGCAAGAAGGAAGGGGCGTTCTACACCCCGGCGTTCATCACGCGCTACATCGTCCGCGAAACGCTCGGCCCCGTTCTGGGAGAGCGGCTCGAAACACTCCGGGCACACCACCACGCGAGCGCCACGAAGACCGCGAAGAGCGCGCTCGAAGCCCCGCAGACGTACAACCTCGACAAGCTCAACAAACCTCAAACGGAAGCCCTCGAACGGTTCTGGGGGGCTTGGATCGAGGAGCTTCAAACGATCCGGTTGGTCGATCCGTCGTGTGGGAGCGGCGCGTTCCTCATCGAAGCGTTCGAGCAGTTGTTCGCGGAATACCGCGACGCCAACGCCCGGTTGACCGAACTGCGCGGCGGGCAACCCACGCTGTTCGATGTGGACGAAACGATCCTCACAAAGAACCTGTTCGGGATGGACTTGAACGGCGAAGCGGTCGAAATCGCTCGGCTGTCGTGTTGGATCAAGACAGCCGAGAAGGGCAAGAAACTCACGGCGCTGGACGCGAACATCGTTCAGGGAAACAGCGTGGTTGCGGACGGCCCACCCCTGGAAGCATGGCGCACGCGGTTCCCAGAGGTGTTCGCAAACGGCGGGTTCGATGCGGTAATCGGCAATCCACCTTATGTGCGGCAAGAGATCATCAAGGACGACAAACCGTTCTTAGAGAAGCACTACCGGGCGTATGACGGCGTGGCGGACCTGTACGTCTACTTCTACGAACTCGGGCTGAACGTCCTGAAGCCCGGCGGCCGGCTGGGGTACATCGTCACGAACAAGTGGATGAAGGCCGGATACGGCGAAGCGCTCCGCAAACTATACGGCGAATCGGCGTGGGTCGAATCGGTCGTCGATCTCGGACACAACAAGGAAGTGTTCCCGGACGCCGACGTGTTCCCGTGTATCCTCGTGGCTCGAAAACCCTCTGACATTATTGCCCCACCCAGAATGTCAGAGTTTGTATCCTGCCGCGCGAGCAGACCCGCGTGGACGACCTCTCTCAACAAATCGCCGATGAAGGCGTCGCGGTGCCGCGCTCGCGCTTCGGCACGGAGCCGTGGAGCCTCGAACCGCCCGGCGCGACGGCGCTGATGGACAAGATTCGCGCGGCTGGCGTGCCGCTGCGGGAATTCATCGGTGCGGAACCTTTGTCGGGGATCAAAACCGGCTTGAATGAAGCGTTCCTCCTCGACAATGCAACGAAGGATAAACTTGTTGCGGCCGATCTAAAGTCTGCAGACCTGTGCAAGCCGTATCTCAGAGGACAAGATAATTCTCGTTGGAATGCCGGATGGGTGAAGTTGTGGATGCTAGCGCTGAAGTCGAGTAATAATCACGAGTGGCCGTGGTCCAAGACCGCAACCGGAATGGATGCCGAGGCTATCTTCCGCCAGACATACCCGGCCGTTCATGCTCACCTCAACCAGTTCCGTGACGCGCTTATCAAACGACAGGACCAAGGCGAACACTGGTGGGAGTTGCGGTCGTGCGCATACTGGAATGCGTTCGAGAAGAAGAAGCTGATCTATCCCGAAATTACTTGGCGCGCGGATTGGAATTTCGATTCGCGTGGTCTGCACATTAACAACACGGTGTACATCCTTCCGACAGAAGATCTTTGGGTACTCGCCGTCATGAATGCCCCAGTAATGTGGGCATACTGTTGGCGCAACGCACAGCACGGTAAAGACGAGGCGCTGCGATTCATCCGGGAGTTTGTTCAGACGATCCCCATCCCCAAGCCCACCGACGGCCAGCGTGCCGAGGTTGAGGCTGCGGTCGGGCGTCTGATCGAACTGGCCTGCGAGCAGCAGGGCGGGCGCGCCGCGATACTGGACTGGCTGCGGAGCGAGTTCAATGTCGAGAAGGCGTCACAGAAGCTCCAGGTTCCGGCCACGTTGAGCGCGGATGCGTTCGTCGCCGAAGTGAAGAAGGAGAGCAAGAAAGGGTTCGGGGTCGCGGAGTTAAAGCGACTGAAAGACGAATACGGGAAGTCCGTGCTCCCGCTGCACGCGCTCGCCCGTGAAGCCGAGCAACTCGAACGACAGGTGTCGGACGTGGTGAACGCCGCCTTCGGGCTGACGCCCGATGAGGTGAAATTGATGTGGGACACGGCCCCGCCGCGCATGCCGATCGCGCGCCCGCCGGGTGCGTGAGGGCGTCAACCATCCCGAACGGATTGGACGTGAAGCTTGGAAATGTCAACGAAAACGGCCCGCTGACAACATCTGTCATCAGCGGGCCGTCTCAAGTCAAACTAACACAACAAGTTGCGGCGGTAGGATTTGAACCTACGACCTCCAGGTTATGAGCCTGGCGAGCTGACCGGGCTGCTCCACGCCGCGTCCTATCTGCGTAGGGGAAGTTTATGACCGAAGGGGCGAAAAGGAAAGGGGAGATTTTGTAATGGGAGCGCGAGCGACGCAACGCGGCTCCCGGCACGAGCCTCGAATTGACCCGCCCGCCGCCACAACCTAGGATGAACCAAACACTTTCGTCACATCATGACGATACCCGACGGGGACCGGTCACTTGGTACTTCCGTTCATCCTCGTCGTCTGCTTCGCGGGCGTGCTGTGCCTCATCCCACTGACGATGTACCTGCTCTGGCTCGTCCAGATTACGCGCCGCGAGCGCCCCACCCCCGTCGCGGGGACGTGGGACTTCGCCGGCGTCGCGCTGGGGCTGTCCGGGTTCATCTTCTTCGGCGGTGCGATGGTCCTTTCGCTCCTCCAGTCCAATGTCCGCTTCTGGATGCGCGGCAACTTTGAACAGCTCCGCGCCGTGTGGATTCAGGAGAAAGTCACCTGGTCGCTGCTGGTCTTTTTCTACCTCGTGTTCGTGCTCGGCGGGCTCGCGCTCGCGCTCCTCTCGCGGCGCCGGTCGCTGGTCGTCTACAACATCGAACCGGCCGCGTTCGAGGTGCTGCTCACCGAAGTGTTCGAGCAACTCGGCCGCCCACTCGAGCGCCGCGGAAATTTGTGGCTCTCCGGGGTACCGCTGTTCGAGCTGGACGCCTTCGAGAGCGGGCACACGGTCACCCTGCGCTGGGTCTCGAGCGACCAGCGCCTCTTTGAAGACGCGACGCGCCTGCTCCGCGGCGCGCTCGCGACGCAACTGACCGACGAGAACCCGGTCGCCCGGTGGCTCATGTCCGCCGCGGTGGGGAGCGGGACCATCGTCGTCAGCTGCTTCGGGCTCCTCCTCTACGGGCTGTCCCTCATTCGCTGAACAATTCGCTAATAACACTCGCGTCGCACCGGTCGGAGTGACGATACACGTGGTATCGACCGGACCGAGTTCGGACCGGGGTCGCGAGGGACACGCGAATGAAGCGGTTGCTGTTAGCAGTTGTGGCGGTCGGGTTGACCACCAGCGCGGCACGAACGGATTGGGGCGGCCCCCGATCGGCGGGCGCGCCGCAAGCGGGCGCTCAGGCCCCGCAAGCCGACCCGAACACCCTGATGGGCGCGGGCGGGCCGTACAACGGCGTGGCCCCCGACAAGTACGGGCTGAACCCGCGCCTCAAGAGGCTCTTCCACATCGGCTCGCGGTCGAGCCAGGTGCCGGCTTCGCAGGCGCAATACTACCCGCAGATGGGTTACAACCAGAGCGGCCCGGCGTACAACCCGAACGGGTACCCGCCCGGTGCCTACGGCCCGGCCCAGGGGACACTCGTGTTCCCGCACCAGCCGTTCACCCGCAGCCCGCGCGACTTCTTCATGCTCGATCTGAACCGCTAAAGAGCGGGCTCTTTGATCGAACATCGTGCCCCGGCGCCTCTGGCGTCCGGGGTCATTTGTTTGCTGACTCCAACTCCTCGATCACTTTCCGCACGCGCTCCGGTAGCGCGATTTTGCACTCGTTGCGGTAGTCGTAGCTCACCACAGTGGCGAGCCCCTCGCACGCGACCGCGTCCCACGCCCGGCTCACGAGCTTGTGCTCGAACACCACGCGGTCCACTTGCAATTCGGTGGCACGCACCCCGACCCACACGTGGTCCGGGTACTTCAGCGGCTTGCGGTACGTCGCGGACGTGCTCTTCAAAATGGGGCCGAGGCCGAGCTCGCGCTTCGTATCGAGCCACCCGGTGCGCGTGATGTAGTTCAGCCGCGCGTCCTGGAAGTAGCGGAAGTATTCCAGGTTGCTCACGTGGTCGAACGAATCCATGTCGCTCCAGCCGATGTCGAACTCGATCACGACCGGGAACAGCGCGAGAGCGGGGTGCGTGTGCGTCATAACCGTATACGTATCGAAAAGCCCGGGTGCGAAGAAAGACCACCCGCTCGTTGACACGCGCGGTTCGCCCAAGGCTCAGGCGAACCGCGCGTGTCAACGAGCGGGTGAGAGCTTCGGTACCGCGCTACTTCCACTTGTTCTGTCGGTCCAACTCTTTGAGGAAGTCGAGCGCCTCGTCCACGGTACACACCTGCGCGCCGGGTACGCGGCCGCGGGTGTCGAGTTCGCGGAGCAGCATCAAGTCCTCGAACTCGTCGGACTCTTCGAGCTTCTTCCGCGCGCGGTGACCGAGCGTTCCGGCCTTGTACTCCAGCGCGAGCATGTGGTTCTCGATCAGCCACGCGGTCCGCGGGGTGATGAGCCCCTCGAGCGCTTGAAGCCCGGCCGCGACGTGGTCGTAAGGGTCGATGCCCTTCCCCACGTCGTGCA
Organism: Gemmata palustris; assembly: GCF_017939745.1. Taxonomy (NCBI): domain Bacteria; kingdom Pseudomonadati; phylum Planctomycetota; class Planctomycetia; order Gemmatales; family Gemmataceae; genus Gemmata; species Gemmata palustris. Next base: position 4,295,270 of record NZ_JAGKQQ010000001.1, read on the forward strand.
GCAGCGCGGCCTGTAGGAACTCCTCGTCCCACGGGCGCTCGTCGCGCGCCAGCTCGAACACCTGGAGCGAGTGGAACTGTACGTCGCCTTCGGGGTGGTACTTCGCGCTCTGCTTCACGGTTTCCAGCGGCAACAGCAGAAGCCGGAACAGTTGGTACGGGTCGACCGCTTCCTCCTGCTCGGCGATCGCGTCCTCGATCGAGATTTCCGGGTGCTCGCGGGCGATCAGCTCTTCGAGTTCGCGCGTGCTGGCGCGCTCGATGGCCTTCCCCGTAATCGACGACTTGAACACGTAGTGCGCGAGGTTCTCCGCGTAGATCGTCAGCTCGAAGTTGAACACGTCGAAGACGTGAACGTGGGTGAACACGCGGGTCTCGCCGTGCTTCGTGATCTGCTTGTGCTCCACGTCGTACTGCAGGCCCTCTTCGTCGAGCGTCGCGGTGATCGGCTCGAGGTAGTCGCTGAAGAGGTGCAGATCGATGTCCGAGCCCTTACGGGTGTGCCCGGTCATCACGCTGCCGATGAGCCGCGGGCGGAACCGGCACAGCAGGCGCATGAGCCGCAGCGCGTGGAGCCGCATGTCGCGCAGGTTGACCGTGCGTGCCTCGCCCTCGTGGACGCGCGCGAACGCCTGAACTTGGTCGCGGATCTCCGCGTTGCTGGGCAGGTCACTCGGTTTGACGGTGCCGCGACACAGGCGCTTCGCGGCCTTGCGCTTGGCGGTGAAGTATTCGGATTCGACGCGCTCGTACATCAGTCGAGCGGCTTCAAACGCGATCGCGTGACGCAACTTGGCGTCGGACATGCTTTATATGCGGTGGTTGAGTTTAGCGAGCCTATCCAGTGCCACCGCGAGGCTCGTTCTGAGAGAATACCAGAGACGGTCACAAGTCGAAAGTCGTAAAGTCAAAACGCTCACTGTCAGTGAAAAGCGCCCAGTGGTTGCCACGGGGCCAGTCAATCAAACAAGTACAATATCGACAAAAGCAGTTGGGAGAGCTAGCGATGACAAGACCTCAATCAGGCTTTAACCCCGACGCCCCACTCCACGGCGAAATGTTCGAGGAATGGGACTGGAGTCAGTTGGCCGAATTTAAGATTGCTTTGGTTGAGCCCTCGAAGGTGAACGCGCAACTTTTGGCGAATGAAATCAGACGGCAACCCGCTATCGCCAAAGCGTCATGGGACAGAACTCTTTTGCACTTGGTAGCGGGAGAGGGTTATCTTGATCTTGTCATGCTGCTATTGGACCTGGGAGCCGATGTAAACGCCTATTGCCCAGAAGGTATTCCGCTTCACTATGCCGTCCATAGTGGCTCACTGGATGTCGTCAAAACGCTCGTTGCGGCGGGGAGCGAATTAAATCGACAGGACTGCCGCCGAAGTACACCACTCGATCTTGCTTACAACCCAGCTCACGACTACGTCATTGTGAAGTATTTGGTTACCATCGGCGCGATTCCCAATAAAGAAGTGACCGTCGACGGCATTCGGAATATGAAGCAGATGGGACTGTGGGATCAAGTGTGATTCCGACAAACGATTAAACGCCTCAAGACTGTTGAGGCGCAGGTCTTGCGAGAGTTTGCTAGGCGTTCGGATTCGGCACGCCCTTACATGAAGCGAGTGCTTCACGATGCCGTGACTTGGCGTCGGACATGCTTTCGTAAGGCCGAAAGCCTTGAAAGCAATGCTTACGATCTTCAACTCTGCGTCTAAATCGACCGCCAGTAGTTGAGCACGTCGGCGAGGGTGCGTTCGAGCGGGATTTGCGGTTCCCAGCCGGTCGCCGCCCGGAGCTTGCGGGCGTCCGCACTCGTCACCGCGGTGTCGGCCTTGCGCCCCGGTTCGAGCGTTTGCACCACCTTGATCGGCAACCGCGCCATCGCCACGAGCCGGTCGAGTACGTCCTGGATCTGGTACGAGTCGCCCCGGGCCGCGTTGTACGCCTCGCCGTTCACGCCCTTCTCCAGCAGGAGCGGGAACGCGGCCACGATGTCGCGCACGTCGGCGATGTCGCGCCGGGCGGAGAGGTCGCCGGTGCGCACCTCCGGCGGCTGGGTGCCCTTTTCGGCGGCGGCAATTTGCCGCGCGAAGTTCGGCACCGCGAAGTCGGCACTCTGCCGGGGGCCGATCTGGTTAAACAGGCGCACGCGGACAATATCCAGGCCCGGGCTCCGCGTGTACTGGTAGCTAATGAGGTCCGCGGCGGCCTTGCTCGCGGCGTAGGGGCTGGCGGGCTTGAGGGTCGTGAACTCGTCGCACGGCTCGTCGGGCCGGTCGGGTTCGCCGTAAATGAGTCCGGTCGAAACGAACAGCACGCGCGATTGCACGCCCGAAGCCGCGAGCGCGTCGTACAGCGAGCGCGTCGCGGTGAAGTTCTCGCGCCACGCCCGGTCCGGGTCGCGGAACGACCCGCCGGTGTTGGCGTACCCCGCGAGGTGGACCACCCAGTCCGGGCGCACCTCGCGGACCACCGCCTCGGTGCCGGCCCGGTCGCACAAGTCGCACGCGAACAACTTCGCGTGCGGGGCGAGGTGCTCGAGTACCGGGGGCCACGTCGCGTTCCGGCTCACCCCGAACAGGGCGTGCCCGCCCGCCGACACCAGGTGGTCCACCAGGTGCCCGCCGACGAATCCGGTGATGCCGGTAATGAGAATTCGCATAGGTGTTCGGGCGCCCCCGGCCCCTGCGGGCGGGAGCGCCGGCGCCCCCTCATCCTTGTGGACGAGGGTCGCCATCAGATGCCCCTGGCCTTGAAGTCCGGCACCGGCTGCCCCTGGAGGCGGGCGAGGTCGGCCTTCACCATGCGCTCGATCAGTTGCTCGAAGCTCACCTCCGGCTCCCAGCCGAGGTGCTTCTTCGCCTTCGCCGGGTCACCGATCAGCAGATCGACTTCCGCCGGGCGCACGAGCGACGGGTCGATCTTCACGTGCTTCTGCCAGTCCAGGCCCGCGGCGGTGAACGCCACCTCGACGAGCCGCTGGACCGTGTGCGTCTTGTTCGTGGCCACGACGTAGTCGTCGGGCTTGTCCTGCTGGAGCATCAGCCACATCGCGCGAACGTAGTCGCCGGCGAACCCCCAGTCGCGCTTGGAGTCGAGGTTGCCGAGCTTCAGTTCGGTCGCCAGCCCGAGCTTGATGCGGGCCACGCCGTCGGTCACCTTCCGGGTGACGAACTCTTTCCCGCGGCGCTCGCTCTCGTGGTTGAACAGGATGCCGCTCGTGCAGAACATGTTGTAGGATTCGCGGTAGTTCACCGTGATCCAGTGGCCGTACACCTTCGCCACCCCGTAGGGGCTGCGCGGGTAGAACGGCGTGGTCTCGATCTGCGGCACGGCCTGGACCTTGCCGAACATTTCGCTCGACGACGCCTGGTAGAACTTGATGGTGTCGCGGCCCAGGAGCTTGACCGCTTCGAGCACCTGCGTCACGCCGAGGGCGGTGAACTGCCCCGTCAGCATCGGCTGCTTCCAGCTCGTCGGCACGAAGCTCTGGGCCGCGAGGTTGTACACCTCTTGCGGGTTCGACACCTTGATGACGTCGATAATGGAGAGCTGGTCGAGCAGGTCGGCCTGGTGGAGGTGGATCTTCCCCGCGAGGTGCTCGATCCGCTCGAAGGACTCCGTGCTCGCCCGGCGGACGATGCCGTGAACCTCGTAACCCTTTTCGAGGAGCAATTCCGCGAGGTAACTGCCGTCCTGACCGGTGATCCCGGTAATGAGCGCGCGCTTCATGCGAACCGCCTTAATGCACGGATGGAATCCCCGCGTACCGCGCTCGGGCGAGCACGGGCGGGGGCGTCGGGGTTGTTGTATAGCGGCCCGGCGGCGAGGCACAAGTGGGAAACGTGGGCGGAATGGCACAACTCGACGAAAAACGGGGGCGCCACAGATACACCCCGAAGACACAGATCCGTGGGGAGAATCTGAATAAATGTGCAGTTCGAGCGCGGGTGGTGTATCGAATCCGCTTACTCGAACCGCTGCCCTTCATTAATCTGATCCGCGCTCTCGGCACGGATTCGTAGGGCCTTGCGACGACCCGCGACCGCCAGGGGCAAGAGGACGCCTGATCCCGGCGCACCACGAACGTGTTGTCGGCAAACGAGCCGCGACCGCAAGGGAGCGGGGCGCGGCTCCCCGGGCTACCTTGAGGCCACCCGAGCGCAGGAGGTGCCGCACGCTCCCTGGCGGTCGCGGCTCGTTACAAGGCGCGGCTCCCCGGGCTACCTTGAGGTCATCCGAGCGCAGGAGGTGCCGCCCGCTCCCTGGCGGTCGCGGCTCGTTACAGCAGTGGTCGGACGAGCCGCGACCGCCAGGGAGCGGGAGGCACCTCCCGGGCTACCTTGAGGCCACCCGAGTTCGGAGTACCTCCGCTCCTGGCGGTCGCGGCTCGTCGCAAGAAAAAATGGTACGAGCACTCCCCGAAAGCGACGGGCGCTCACGATACCACCGCACCGTGGACAGGGCAGCGGAAACGGACGCGCCCGCGGTTGGTACCGCGGGCACGTTTTGCGGCTCATTTCCCTACGCGACCGCTTCGGGGTTCGTCGCGGCGAACGTGAGCGCGTCGTGCGAGGCGTCGCAGTCCACCGTGACCGTACCGCCGTCGGTGATCTCGCCCTTCAGCAGCATCCGCGCGAGCGGCGTTTCCACCCCCCGCTGGATCGAGCGCTTCAGCGGGCGCGCACCATAGGCCGGGTCGTACCCCGCGCGGACGATGTGCGTCTTCGCGGCGTCCGTGAGTTTCAGCGCGATCTTCCGCTCGGCCAGGCGCTTCCGCAGGTTGCCGAGCTGGATCTCGACGATCTTCGTGAGGTCCGCTTCGGTGAGCGCGTGGAACACGATGATTTCGTCCACGCGGTTCAAGAACTCGGGCCGGAACCCCTTGCGCAGTTCGTCCATGACCGCGTCTTTGATGCGATCGTACACCTCACCAATGTGCGACCCCTTGTACTGCAGGATGCGCTGGCTGCCGACGTTCGAGGTCATCACGACGATGGTGTTCTTGAAGTCCACCGTGCGCCCCTGCCCGTCCGTGAGGCGCCCGTCGTCGAGCACCTGGAGCAGCGTGTTGAACACGTCCGGGTGGGCCTTCTCGATCTCGTCGAACAGCACCACCGAGTACGGCCGGCGCCGCACCGCTTCCGTGAGTTGCCCGCCCTCGTCGTACCCCACGTAGCCCGGGGGCGCCCCGACCAGGCGCGAGACCGTGTGCTTCTCCTGGTACTCGCTCATGTCGATGCGGATCATCGCCTTTTCGTCGTCGAACAGGAACTCCGCGAGCGCCCGGGCCAGTTCCGTTTTGCCCACGCCGGTCGGCCCGAGGAAGATGAAGCTCCCGATGGGCCGGTTCGGGTCTTTCAACCCGCTCCGGGCACGAACGACCGCTTCGGACACCGCTTGCACCGCCTCGTTCTGGCCGATGACGCGCTTGTGCAGTTCGTCCTCGAGGTGGAGCAACTTCTCCTTCTCGCCCTCCATGAGCTTCGACACCGGCACCCCGGTCCACCGGCTCACGACGGCCGCGATCTCCTCCTCGCCGATCTCTTCCTTGATGAGCTTGTTCGCCTTATCGCGTGAAAAGGCGACTTCCGCCGCCGCGAGCTTCTTTTCGAGTTCGGGGAGCTTCCCGTACTGGAACTCCGCCGCCTTCTGGTACTCGCCCTGGCGCGTGGCGCGCTCGATCTCCTGCTTCGTCTGTTCGAGCTGTTCGCGGATCACCTGCACCTGCTGAACGGCCTGCTTCTCCGCCTGCCACCGGGCTTTCAGTGCGTCCGCATCGGCCTTCAGGTTGCCGAGTTCGTGTTCCAGTTTTTCGAGCCGGTCGCGCGAGGCGCGGTCGGTCTCCTTCTTCAGCGCCTCGCGCTCGATCTCCAACTGCATCACGCGCCGGCTGATCTCGTCCAGCTCCGCCGGCATGCTGTCGATCTCGGTGCGCAGTTTCGCGGCCGACTCGTCCACCAGGTCGATGGCCTTGTCGGGCAGGAACCGGTCCGAGATGTAGCGGTTGGATAGCACCGCGGCCGAAACCAGTGCCGAGTCTTTGATGCGCACCCCGTGGTGAACCTCGTACCGCTCCTTCAACCCGCGCAGGATGCTGATCGTGTCCTCCACCGACGGCTCGCCGACGAACACCGGCTGGAACCGGCGCTCGAGCGCGGCGTCCTTCTCGATGTGCTGCCGGTACTCGTCGAGTGTGGTCGCGCCGATGCAGTGCAACTCGCCGCGCGCGAGGAGCGGTTTCAGCAGGTTGCCCGCGTCCATCGCGCCCTCGGCCTTGCCCGCGCCGACGATCGTGTGCATCTCGTCGATGAACAGGATGATGCGGCCTTCCGAGGACGTCACTTCCTTCAGGACCGCTTTCAAGCGCTCCTCGAACTCGCCGCGGTACTTCGCCCCCGCGATGAGCGCGCCCATATCGAGCGCCACGATCATCTTGTCCTTCAAGCCCTCGGGCACGTCTCCCCGAACGATGCGCTGCGCGAGGCCCTCGACCACGGCGGTCTTACCGACGCCGGGTTCGCCGATGAGCACGGGGTTGTTCTTCGTGCGGCGCGACAGTACCTGCATGACGCGGCGGATCTCCTCGTCGCGCCCGATCACCGGGTCGAGCTTGCCGCGCTGCGCGAATTGCGTGAGGTCGCGCCCGTACTTCTCCAACGACTGGTAGGTCTCTTCCGGGTTCTGCGAGGTGACGCGCTGACTGCCGCGCACCTCCTTCAGTGCGGTCAGGAGCCGATCGCGGGTGAGGCCGAACTCGCGGAGCGTCTTCCCCGCGGTGCCGGTGTCCTCCGTCATGGCGAGCAGCAGGTGCTCGACCGAGACGTACTCGTCCTTGAGCTTCTTCGCCTCGCCCTCGGCCGCGTCAATGAGCTTGATGAGGCGCTGCGTGAGGCGCGGTTCGGCGTTCGTGCCGGTCACCTTGGGCTGTTTCTCCAACTCGCGCTGGATCTTGATCGTGACGGCATCGGCCGAGACGCCGGCCTTCTCCAAAATAGCGGGCGTAAGTCCCTTCTCCTGATCGAGTAACGACAAGAGCGCGTGTTCGACGTCGATTTGCTGGTGGTTGAACCGCGCCGCGAGCTTTTGCGCTCCGGCGAGGGCCTGCTGTGCCTTCTCGGTAAACTGGTTCATGTCCATAAGTTGCTCCTCCTTCCCGGCCTCTCGAAATGGTTGGAGGCGGGCGTTGCACATTAGAGGGACGATCGGCGGATCGGATTCGTGGCGAACCGGACTTTCAGAGGACAGAGGACAGAGATCAGAGGACAGAGGACAGAGAAACATTTGCCCACTCTCTGTCCTCTGCCTTCTCTGTTCTCTGTCCTCTGCCTTCTCTGTTCTCTGTCCTCTGCCTTCTCTGTTCTCTGTCCTCTGTCCCGCCAGGAAGTCTACGCCCCTCGTGCCCCCTGCAGTTCCGCCAGTTCGTTGCGCAAGTTCGTCCGCGCCCGCTCCTCGCCCTCCTCGAACATGATCGGCGAGTGGTACAATCGCGGCGCGGCAAGGAACTTCGTGAGCACGGCCGTCCGGCCCGCACGGTACTCCGGGTCCGGCACCCAGGAATACTCCTTGCGAATGTCGCGGGCGTAACGTGCGTAGCGCTCTTCGGACGCGCCGAGGATCGCGAGATCGGCGTCGAGTAGCACTTGCGTGTCGCGGCCCCCGGGGGCTTCGGCCGCGTGCGCGGTCGCCCAGATCATTTGCACGATGCGATTGATGGCCGAAGCGGGTACCCCGATCGGGCCGAGCAGGTCGACCGCGAGTTCCCCGCTCCGCTGTTCGTTGTCCTTGGCGCGCGAGTCGTACACCGCGTCGTGGAACCACACCGCGAGTTGCAGCGCGTTCGGGTCTTCGACGGTCGGCGTCAGGCGCTCGACCACCCTGAACATTTCGCCGATGTGCTCGAGGTTGTGGTAGTACCGCTCCACCGCGGAGTACGCGGCCACGAGCACGTCGAACGCGGGGTACGCGTCCACGGGCGCCACGCGGTACTGTTCGAGCGTCCGCACCCAGCTCTTCTGCATCGACGCCAAGCGTTCGGGCGAGACCATAATGATTGGTGACTCCGGTGAGGGGGCGCAGCTCGTGCTTGCCGCGACGGTCCGGCCGCGGGTATAGTTTAGTCACACACTTCGCGCGTGTCCGGGCGCGGTTCGGACGCAGGTACCTTCGGAGCGTTGATGGTCGCCGCACTGCCGCCCGCCCTCGAACAGCGGCTCGTCGCGCTGGTTCCGCGCGTGCGGGCGCTGCGCCTGGCCCGCGGCGCGAGCCTGTGCCTCCTCGCGGCCGTCGCCGCGACCGCCTTCGTTCTGCTCCTCGACACCCTCTTCGAGCTCCCGGCGACCGCGCGCGGGCTGTTCATCGCGGTGTGGGTCACGGGCCTGGGCGTCCTCGTGTGGCACCTCGTCGTGCGACCGTGGCAGGCCGACCTCTCGCTCGCGGACGTTGCCGACGAACTGGCGAAGAAATTACCGGAACTGTCCGAGCGGCTCCGGGCGCTCGTGGACGAGGACCAAGCGGGAACGTCCGCCGCGGTGCGGGCCGCGCTCGTCGAGGACACCGCCCGGCGCGCCCGCGCGGTCGATTTTGAACGCGCCATTCCGACGCACCCGGCGCTCCTACGAGTTTGCGGCGCCCTACTCACTCTACTCAGTTTCCTGATGGGCGCGGGGCTGGTGCCCAACAGCGCGGACCGGATCAAGCGCGTGGCGATGCCCTGGTCCCGGCCCCCGGGCGCGGGCGTTCGCGTGGTCGTCACGTCCGGCGAACCGGTCGTTCGGCGCGGTGGATCAGTTACGCTGACCGCGTTCGCGGAGAAGATCGACGGCCGGGTACTCGTGCGCGCCCCCGAAGGCGCCGTGCTGCTGTTCCGCCACCACGCCAGCGGGTCCGAGTACCGGCTCCCGATGACCGCGGACGAGACCGGCGCGGTCCACGTCACGCGCCCCGAAGTAACGGGCGACTTCGAGTACCGCGTTCAGATCGGTAGCACGACGAGCGAGTGGTTCCGCGTCACGGCGCTGGACGCGGTGGAACTGGCGGAAGGAACGCGCATCGAGATCGCCCCGCCCGACTACGCCGCGTCGTGGCGCAAACAGACGGTTGCGGGGTTCGCGGACTTCGACGCCCTCGAGTACAGCGCCGTCACCATTCAGTTGAAGTTCACGCACCCGGCCGCGGCCGCGCAACTGGAATGGCGCCGCGGCGAAGCCAAGCCGGAACCGATCGCGCTGGAACTCGCACCGGACGGCCTCTCGGCGACCGCCGCTGTCCCCGCCCTCGGGCACGAGAGTGGTACCCTGCGACTGGTCCTGCTGCGAGAAGAGAACGGCAAAAAACTCCGTTCCGTGAGCACCATTCACGCGCGAATCACACGCGACAAAGCCCCGTGGATCGAGCACATCTCCGGCGTCGCCTCGTACCCGCGGACCGCGCGCCCGGACGCCCGCATCGCAATTGATTTCGTCGCCTGTGACGACATGAACGTTTCCGGGGCCGTGCTGGAGTTCGATTCCAACACAGCACCGCTGTCCGTTCCACTGATCCCGAGCGGAACCGCTCGGGTAACCGGGCACCTCGATTTCGACCTCGCGAAGCTGGCGCCCGCGAGTGGCACCGTTCGCTTCCGAATTCGCGTGACCGACAATCGCAGCATCGGTGCGGGCAAGGCGCTCGGCCCGCAAGAAACGTTCTACCCCGCGACCGGGTGGAGCGAGTTGCGGATCGCTGCGACCGCGCCGCCGATCGAAGAGCAAGACGTCCTGCACCAGCGCGACGCGGTCCGCAGCGCGACCGAAACCGCGCGCCGCGCCGTGCGCGAAGCCGCAGAAGTCCTGAGCGCGGTGCGGACCGATGTGATCGGGCACACGACACTGGCGCCCGATCACATCATTCGGTTAAATACGATCCGCGAGAAGATCGACCGGGCGGTCGAGGTGCTCAACAACCTCGCGCGCGAGTCGGCCCTCACACTCGAACTGCGCCCGCTCGCCGCGGCCGCGCGCGAAATCGCCGACCGCGAACTCAAAGGCGCAGAAGAGGCGGTCCGCAAAATCGAGGCCGACGAAAACGGGCGCGAAAGCGCGTTCGCCAGTGCGACCGAGCACCTGAGCGGCGCCGGCGACAAACTGGACGCGCTACTCGCGCGAAACGCGAACCTCGCCCGCGACCGGCTCGACCGCGCCAAGCTCGGTACACTCGCCGCGGACCAATCCGCGCTCGCCCGAGCCGGCGAGAAGGACGTACTCGCCCGCCAGCGGGAGCTGTTCGCACAACTGAAAGCCCTGGTCGCCGAGAGCGCCCCCCTTCGCGCCGCGGCCGAGAGCGCGAAGGGCACGGAAGCGCGCCGGCTCGCGCAATCACTCTTCGAGTTATCCGCACAGATCCGCGACCTCGATAAGGTCGCGCGCCAGACCTCGATCGGCGCACAGGCCACGATCCTCGAACGGCTCGCGCACGACCAAGAGGCACTCACGAAGCGGGCCGCGCAGTTGTTCGCGGCAATCGATACCGCCGCGCGCCTGGCCGGGTCCGCGCCCCCCAAACTCGAGGAGTTCCGGCGCGTCGTGGACCTCGCCGCGCTCGGCAAAACGGTCGAAGCGCTCACCGAGTTGGAGCGACAAGCGCAGGCCCTCGAGCGGATCGCGCTCGAGTTCGACAAGTGGGCCGCGGACCGGATCGACCCCAAAAAGGGCACGAGGCAACTCGCGCTGTGGCAGGACGATCTCCTCACGCGCTTCAACACGGCAACGAAGACGATCCCCTTCGACAAGCTCCCGGAAGGAACGCGAACGGCGTTTCGCAGCGAACAAAAGGCACTTCACACGGGGTTGATGCAGTTCGCGTTTCCCCCGGACCCGACGGTAAAGGCCGCACGCGACAACGCCGCGATCCACACCGGCACGGCGCACAGTAGCCTCGCGGAGACCGGCGCCGGGGCGGGTACGGCGATGAAGCTCGCCGCCGACGCGCTCAACCGGCTCGCGGAGAAAACGCCCGCGGTCGCGGAGCGGCTCACGAAAACACTCCGCGCGCTCGACAAGCTCCGGCCCACACAGGACGTGCTCGCGAACGACGTCGAGCGCGCGCTCCGCGGGTACGAGGGGCAAGCCCCGACGCCCGCGCTCGTCAAAAAACTCGCGCCGCTCGCCGACCGTCAGCGGACCCTCGGGCCGGCGGTGGCCGCACTCGATCTCCCCGGTTTGGGCGAGCGCCAGGCGCGCGTCGTCTCGGCACTGGCCCTCGCCGTCACGGATCTACAAGACGGCGCGCCCTTCGACATTCAAGCGTCGCAGTTGTTGGTCCGCCGCGAACTCGACCGGCTCAAACTCGCACTCGAAGGTTCCCCGCCGCCCGACACGAAAGTGGACGAACTGCACCACAAATTCGCCGCCCTCGCAGACGCGCTCGACGCACACGGCGCGAACCTCACGGCGAAGCTCCTCGAACCGGCCGGCCCGGTGGTGCAAGACGTGTCGAGGCAACTGGAGCGGTTCGTTGCCCCGGAAGCCCCGGCCCTTCTGACCGATGCGAAGAAGGCGCTCCTGGGGGCGGACACCTGGTTTCGCGAGGGCACGAAGCCGGACGAAGCCCGGCGCAACGTCCGCGCCGCGGCCGATGCGCTCGGCCAGTTCCGGGACCGGCTCAACGGTTCGGAGACCGATCTGGAGCGCGTCCAGCGGCTCGCGTCCAACCGGCGCCTCGCGGGCGCCCGCGCAAAAGAACTGTCGGACGCGAAGGCGCCGTTCAACCCGCCGGCCTCCGACGAAGCGGGCCGGCAACTGAAGCACGAGGCGGAGGAACTCGTCCACACGCGCGTGGGCGTAGTGGGCCAATTGAACAAGAGGCGCGCACTGGACCAGTACGCGCGGCTCGGCGCGAAGGCCGAACCCGATCGCCTCGCCTCGGACCAGAAGGCGCTCGCGGAGGCGCTCGACGAACTCGCGGCGAAGATGGCCGACATCGCGGAACTCGCCGCGCCCGCGGGCGCCAGCGCGCCGCAGCCCCCGCCGGAAATCGATGCGCACCTGCCGTCCCGGGCGTTCGCCGAAGCGCTCCGCGGGCTCACGGGTCAACAGCGCACGCTCCACGATCAGTTGACGAACTTCGCGCAAGCGCTCGCGGACCGGCTCCGCCCCGCGCCCGTCAACCCGTTCCCCGACCTCGAAACGGAGCAGCGCGCGATCGCGGCGACCCTCCTCGCCCTTGTGCCCGAGGCGGGAGACACCAAAACACAGTGGAAGGCCGCGGTGGGTGCGGCCGATCGCCTGCGCGCCGGCGACGCGCCCGGGGCGCTCAAGAGCGCGGAAGACGCCACGAACCAGTTGAAGCAACTCGAACGGACCGGCGCCGGGAAACCGTGGGGCCAGCGCGCCGCGGCCCTCGCCGCCCGGCAGCGGACCGTACTCGAAGCGGTAACGAAGCTCACCGGCGCAGCGAACGCCGCGACCGCGCAACAAATCGCGCGCGCGAAGGAACTCGCGGCCCGGGCCGGAGAATTGGCCCGGGTGCTGGAGCTGTCGGCGAAGGGGTCGGACCCGCTCGACGAGACCACGAACGCACTCGTCGAGGCCGTGACACAAGTGGCGCGTGCGGAGAAGTTGTTGCTCGAAGCCGCGCGCAAGGCCGACGCGAGCGAGATCCGGGAAGCCGCGAAACTGCGGGCCGACGCCGACGCGCGCGTTCGCACCGCGTACACGCGCATCTCCGGCGCGGCCCCCGCGAGCGGCACGAGCGCGAACGACCTCGGTATCGCCCTGCGCACGGCGGAGGTCGCGATGCGCACGGCGCTCGTCAACTTGACCGCCGCCCCCCCGACCTCGGCCGAGAACGCGATGCGCGCCGCCGCGGACGCGCTCGGTGCCGCAGCGAAGAACGTGAACCTCTCGAAGTGATGTTGCGTCGATCGGTGATCTTGTGTGGCCGGCCTCTGTCAGCAGATGGCAAACGTGGGTCATGGGTCGGCTTGGTGCTATGCCCTCTCCCGTTGTCCTCCCCGACCCGGTCAGCGGAGCTTCTCGCGGGCCGGGGAGCGGGAGAGGGTGGTGAGGCTTTGCGAACCGGGTGAGGGGTAACCTCCTGCACCTGGGAGCAACCCCTCACCCCGCCGCGAAGCGCGGCGACCCTCTCCCGCAAGGGGAGAGGGCAAAATCCGATTCGCGCACGCGGCTCAAAATCGATTGGTACCCGTGCGCGCGACGGGTACACTTGCGCCACCTCTCCGGCCCCACCCACCGAGGCACCATGTCCACCGTCAAGCACCCACTCGAACCCCTCACGGCCGAAGAGGTTCGCTCCGCGGTCGCCGCCCTCAAGGACGCGGGCCGCGTTACCCCGACGACGCGATTCGTTTCGATCAGTTTGGAAGAACCGCCAAAGGCCCTCGTTCACGCCGGCGACCGGGCCGCGTTCGATCGCAAGGCGCTGGCGGTGCTGTTCGACAACGCCACGAACTCGTGCTACGAAGCGACGCTCGCACTCGCCGAGCGCAAGGTGCTCACCTGGAAGCACGTCCCCGGCGCGCAGCCGACGATGACCATCGACGAGCAGGTCGAGTGCGAACAGGCCGTGCTCGCCAGCCCCGAGTTCCGGGCCGCGCTCAAGAAGCAGTACGGGGTGGAAGACGTGTCGCTCGTGATGGTCGATATCTGGAGCGCGGGGAACTACGGCGAACCCGAGGAGAGCACGCGCCGGCTCGCCCGGCCGCTCTGTTTCCTGCGCTCGGACCCGACCGATAACGGGTACGCGCGCCCGATCGAGGGCATTCGACCGGTCGTGGATCTCAACGAGATGAAGGTGATCCGGGTCGAAGAGTACGGGCACTGGCCACTGCCCCCGCAGCCGGGCAATTATGCCGCGGACCGCGTGCCGAACCCGCGGAGCGATATCCAGCGCCTGGAGATCACGCAACCGGACGGCCCGAGTTTCCAGGTGGACGGGTTCCGGGTGACGTGGCAGAACTGGAGCTTCGTAATCGGATTCAACGCCCGCGAAGGTTTGACACTTCACCACCTGCGTTACACCGACCACGGTCAAGAGCGCTCAATCTTGCACCGCGCCTCACTCACCGAAATGGTCGTGCCCTACGGCGACCCGGCGCCCACGCAGTTCCGCAAGAACGCCTTCGATGTCGGCGAGTACGGCATGGGCATGTGTGCGAACAGCCTGACGCTGGGGTGCGACTGTGTGGGCCACATCCGCTACTTCGACGCGCACTTGGTGACGAGCCGCGGTGCGCCGCTCACGATCACGAACGCGATCTGTATGCACGAAGAGGACGCGGGCACACTCTGGAAGCACACCGATCGCCGGTTCCCGGACCGGCCCGAGGTCCGGCGCTCGCGGCGCCTCATCGTGTCGAGCGTCTCCACCGTCGAGAACTACGAGTACGGGTTCTTCTGGTCGCTCTACCAGGACGGCAACATTCAGTTGGAAGTGCGACTTACCGGGATTCTCTCGCTCGGTACCATGCACCCCGGCGAAAAGTCCGAGTACGGTACGATGATTGCGCCGCAACTCTACGCCCCGGTTCACCAGCACTTCTTCAACGTGCGGCTCGATTTCGCTCTCGACGGGATCAACAACTCGGTCCAGCGCGTGGACGTGGTGCCGGACGAACCCGGACCCGCGAACCCGCACGGCAACGCTTTTCGCGCCCGGTCCACGACACTGGAAACCGAGAAGCAGGCCCGAGATCACCTCAAGCTGGAAACCGCCCGGACCTGGCGCGTGGTGAACCCCAACGTCCCCAACGCGGTCGGCGAACCGGTGGGGTACAAGCTCCTCCCGATGGACAACTCGCTCCCGATGGCGAGTACCGATGCGTGGTGGCGGCGCCGGGCCGGGTTCGTGAACTATCACGTGTGGGTGACGCCGTTCGACGCGGGCGAGCGGTTCGCGGCCGGCGACTACCCGAACCAGAGCACGGGCGGCGACGGCCTGGTGAAGTGGACCGAGCGGGACCGACCCATCGCGAACACGGACGTGGTGTTCTGGTACACCTTCGGGCACACACACATTCCGCGCCCGGAAGACTACCCGGTGATGCCGACGGCCACCATCGGCTTCCTGCTCAAGCCGAACGGCTTCTTCACGATGAATCCCGCCAACGACCTCCCGCCGCCCACCAAAGTGGCCACAAAGGACACCTGCTGCCACTGAGTTAACGAGCGGGTGGAGTCACGCAATTACGAGAACTCAACGGCCCTGCAGTTCCGTTCGGAACCATTTGTATTCTTATGTCCAGTATCGTATAATTGGTTGAAAGGGAGTGTCTCTTCATGGAGTGGGCCGCGCGCATCTCTTCGCAAAAGATGGGTAACGCTCGCTCCATAAAGCCGAGAAATGTGGCGTGTGTTGGTCCGAAATCACAGCAATGTGAGTGATTGTTAGCCACCAGAGTGAAACAGCGCAGAGGGCGAAAACGTCAAAAACCTTGAGCTATCAACGACTTGTCGCATTGCTCGCCCGATCATTCGCCGCACACAACCCCCACGGCCCAAAATGTTAGCGATTGTTAGCCTCGTTGCGGCTTTACGAATTTGGCGAACCGCGAGTGCTAACGAGCGGGTGGGCTCCAGTACCTCCACAGATTGCCGCAGTTTCACTGGCGTCAGAACCGGCGCCGGGGTATTCTGATTCCACCCGCCAGTATCGACCCGCCCTCCCGCACTCTCCTCCGACATCATGCGGCAACCCGCCTTCCTTCTCGCTGTGGCTTTGTTCGCCTGCGCGACTCCTCTTCGGGCCGCTGACGAATTGAGTGCGTTTCCCTCCACAGTTGTGCTCGACGGCGCAGACGCCAAGCAGCAACTGGTGGTGACCGAAACGAAGAACGGCAAACTCGCGGACCGCAGCGCAGACGCCACCTACACGAGTAGCGCCCCCGGCGTCGCGATGGTGAAGGCCGGTGTGGTGGTCCCGGTGAGTGACGGTGACGCGGTCGTTACGGTCACCGCGAACGGCCGGACCGCGAAGGTCGCCGTAAGCGTGAAGAACACCACGAGCACAAATCCGGTCACCTTCGAGCGCGACATTCAGCCGATCCTCACCCGATCCGGGTGCAACGCGGGGGCGTGCCACGGTAAAGCACGCGGGCAGAACGGCTTCCAGCTCTCACTGCTCGCTTACGACAACGATTTCGACTTCAACGCGATCACCACCGAAGCGCGCGGTCGGCGTATCTTCCCTGCGAACCCGACATTTAGCCTGCTGCTCCGCAAGGCGAGCGGCCAAACTCCGCACGGCGGCGGGAAGAAGCTCCCGGAAGGCAGCCCCGAATACCGCGTGCTCGAAAAATGGGTCTCCTCCGGGACGCCGCGAACACCCGAGAACGCGCCGAAGCTCGAAAAGATTACGCTGTTCCCCGATAGCCGGCTGATGACCTTCAAAGCGAGTCAACAACTCGCGGTGACGGCTCACTACTCCGATGGCACCACGCGCGACGTCACCAGCCTGTCGCAGTTCTCGTCGAGCGAAAGCGTTTACGCCGCCGTCGATGCCGCGGGTGTGGTGAAGGCCGGGCCGATTCCCGGCGAAGCGACGATCATGGCGCGCTTCGCGGAGAAGTTCGCGGTATCCAGTGTGCTGATTCCGCTGCCCACAGACGTGGACGCGAGCGTGTACGAGAAGCTCCCGCGGAACAACTTCATCGACGGCCTCGTGTGGGCGAAGCTGAAGCAACTCAACGTCACGCCGTCCGAACGCGCGCCGGATGACAAGTTCCACCGGCGCGCGTACCTCGACGTGATCGGCCGGTTACCCACACCGGACGAAACGCGGGCCTTCCTCGCGGGCAAAGACCCACAGAAGCGCGAGAAGCTGATTGACGCGCTGCTCGACCGCCCAGAATACGCGGACTTCTGGGCGAACAAATGGACCGACCTTCTGCGGCCGAACCCGTACCACGTCGGCATGAAGGCGACGTACAACCTCGACCAGTGGATTCGCAAGAGTTTCCGCGCGAACCAGCCCTACGACGAGTTCGTGCGAGACATCATCACCGCGAACGGCAGCACGTTCACCAACGGCGCGGCGGTGTTCTACCGCAACCGGCGCGAACCGGACGAACTGACCACGATGGTGAGCCAGCTCTTTCTCGGCGTCCGGCTCGATTGCGCGAAGTGCCACCACCACCCGTTTGAAGTGTGGGGTCAGGACGATTTCTACAGCTTCGCGGCGTTCTTCGGTCGCATCGGGCGCAAGGGTGTGGGGATCTCCGCCCCGATTAGTGGCGGCGAGGAAGTGATCCACCTCGGTAGCGGTACGGGCGGCAAGCGCAACGGGAGTTCGGTGCGGCACCCGGTTAGCGGGAAAGAAATGACACCGACGCCCCTTCTGGGCAAGCCGCTCGACATCGACCCGGACAAAGATCCGCGTGCGGTGCTGGCCGCGTGGGTCACGGCCCCCGAGAACCCGTACTTCGCGAAGGTGATCGCGAACCGCGTGTGGGCCGATCTGATGGGCCGCGGAATCGTCGACCCGGTAGACGACCTCCGCGCCACGAACCCGCCGAGCAACCCGGAGCTACTGGACGCACTTGCGAAAGACTTCCGCAAGAACAAGTGCGACCTGAAGGCACTCATTCGCACCATCTGTTTGAGCCACGCTTACGGACTGAGTACCGTGCCGAACGACCGCAACGCGGCCGACCTGCGCAACTACTCGCACCACTACCGGCAGCGCATCCGCGCGGAGGTGCTGCTCGATATGGTCAGCGACGTTTCGGGTGTGCCGGAGAAGTTTGAAGCGATGCCGGCGGGGTCGCGGGCCATTGAAGTCTGGACCGCGCGATCACAGTCGGTGTTCCTCGACAGTTTCGGCCGCCCCGACCCGAACCAAGACCCGCCGTGCGAGCGCACCTCGGACACGACCGTTGTTCAGGCGCTCCACCTGATGAACAGCCCGAACCTCTACCGCAAAGTGACCTCGGACGAAGGTCGCTGCGCCGCTCTCGCGAAAGGCCCGAAGACACCCGCGGAGATCGTTGACGAGCTTTACTTGCTCGCGTATTGCCGCACTCCAACCGATACCGAACGCACAGCGGCCGTGAAGCGCTTCGAGAAAAAGGGATCAACGAAACGCAGCGCGACCGAAGACCTGATGTGGGCGCTCATCAACACCCCGGAATTCGTGTTCAACGATTGATGACGTGACCACAAAGGCAAACGAGCCGCGATCGCAAGGAGCTGGAACGACAGACAACAAACAACGATTGGTAACGTGGCCCGCAAAGGTAAACGAGCCGCGACCGCAAGGGAGCGGGAAGCGCAACCCGTTCCTGGAAGTCTCGATGTCCGGGATGTCGCTCCCGCTCCCTTGCGGTCGCGGCTCGTAACAAAGTAAGCGCGACCGCAAGGGAGCGGTGCGACAGACAACACGCAGCCGAGTCGCCGATGTCTGCGATCGCTTATTTCATCACGTTCTCCACATACGGAACGTGGCTGCATGGCGACGAGCGCGGCTCGGTCGATCGAAACAACAATGCTGCCGGTGAAGTGCTGTTACCCGAGAACGCGGATCTACTACGAACCCGGAAAGCGCTGATGAACGCACCGGAATATCGAATGAAGGCTCCGGAACGGGAAACGGTACTTACGGCTATTCGCCAGCACGCGGAGATCAGGGATTGGCGCCTGCTCGCGGTTCATGTTCGCACGAACCACGTTCACCTGGTCGTTGTCGGGGATGCGAAACCGGAACGCATGATGACCGAATTCAAGGCTTACGCTTCACGCGCGCTGAATCGAAACAGTCCGGCCGGAGCGCAACGAAAATACTGGACACGGCACGGTTCGACGCGGTGGCTAAATACGGACGAGTCGGTTCTTCGAGCGATCGAATATACGGTCAGTGAACAAGGTGAGCCAATGGCCGTGTACCACGTGAAGGTGGAAGGAACAAACGAACCGCGACTGACTTCGTAACGAGCCGTGACCGCAAGAGAGCGGTGCGATAGACAACAAACAACGATTGATGACGTACCGCAAAGGTAAACGAGCCGCGACCGCAAGGGAGCGGGAGGCGCAACCAGTTTCAGGGAGTCTCAGTACGCGGATATCGCTCCCGCTCCCTTGCGGTCGCGGCTCGTAAAAACTAAGGATATCGCTCCCGCTCCCTTGCGGTCGCGGCTCGTAAAAACTAAGCGCGACCGCAAGGGAGCGGGAGGCACAACCAGTTTCAGGGAGTCTCAGTACCGAGGATATCGCTCCCGCTCCCTTGCGGTCGCGGCTCGTTGCAGTCCCTCCCTCTTGGTGTTGCCTGATTGACCGATGTAGCCCGAAACCAGCCCACCCGAATCACATGGGATCTGCCATGCCCAAAAACTGCAGTGGCGTCTCGCGACGCGACGCCCTCCAACTCGGTCTCGGTGCGCTGCTCGGGGGCGGGTTGGTCACCGCACTGCGTGCGCGCGGGTTCGCCGCGGAAGTTGCGAACCCGCCCGCGGCCAAAGCGAAGTCCTGCGTCCTCATCTGGCAGGACGGCGGACCGACGCACTACGAGATGTTCGACCCCAAGCCGGACGCGCCCGCGGAGTACCGCGGTGACTTCAAAGCGATCCCGACCGCAACGCCCGGCGTGCAGTTCTCCGAACACATGACGAAGCTCGCGAAGGGCTTCGGCAAGTTCGCGATGATCCGCTCCATCCGGCACGAGCAGGGCAACCACGGGGCCGGTAACCACTACATGATGACCGGCGCACCGCCGCGAATCCCCGTCGGGTGCGGCGCGTTCGTGAGCTTCCACCCGAGCATGGGTTCGGTCGTCGCGTGCGAGAAGGGCGCGCCCGCGGGGCTGCCCGCGTACTTCTCCATGCCGAGCATGGCGCGCTCCGGCGGGCCGAACTTCCTCGGTGCGAAGTTCGCACCGTTCGTGGTCGCGGAAGACCCCAACGGCCGGAGCTTCAAGGTGCGCGACGTGGCGCTGCCGGAGGGTTTGACTGGCGAGCGCTTCGACGACCGCGCCGGCACGCGGAGCGAAGTCGACACCCTCAAGCGGTTCATGGACCGCGCCGCGGGCGATCCCGCGCTCGCGCTCGACGAGCACTATAAGCAGGCCTACGACCTGATGAACTCGCGCGAGGCACAGGCGGCGTTCGACATCGGCCGTGAACCCGAGCGCACTCGCGAGCGTTACGGCCGCAACGCCTTCGGTCAGCGGTGCCTACTCGCCCGGCGCCTGGTCGAAGCCGGCGTGCCGTTCGTCACGGTCTACGATGGCGGGTGGGATCACCACTCCAAACTGTTCGACTCCCTGAAGAAGCGCCTGCCCGAGTGGGACAACAGCGTGTCCGCGCTCATCGAAGACCTGGACCAGCGCGGGCTGCTCGATAGCACACTCGTGATCGCGCTGGGCGAATTCGGGCGCACGCCGCAAATCAACAAGGACGCGGGCCGCGACCACTGGGCCAACGCGATGAGCGTGCTGTTCGCGGGCGGCGGAACCCCGGGCGGGACCGTTGTCGGCGCCACCGACAAGAAGGGCTTCGCCGCGATCGAGCGCGTGTTAGCTCCCGAAAACTTCGTTTCCACCGTGTACACGAAACTCGGTATCGACCCGAACAAGATCCTGTTCAACCAACAGGGTCGCCCCGCGCACCTCGTCAGCGACCCGACGCCGATCAAAGAACTGATGTGATCGAGACGCAACAAGAGCAGCCGCAGATCAACGCAGATGGAACGCGGATCAGAAGAACTTACATGATGAAAATCTCTCTTTATCTGCGTTTATCTGCGTTGATCTGCGGTTCTTTTGCCTCCACCGCCACGGCAGCGCCGCCTGCCATCACGCACCTTTACCCCGCCGGCGCCCAGCGCGGCACTACGACCGAAGTGACCGCTGCGGGTACGCTCGACGCAACCACAAAGGTGTGGGTCAGCGGCGTGGGCGTGTCGGCGGAAGTCGCAAAGGGGAAGTTCGCGGTCACGGTCGCGAAGGACGCCACGCCGGGCACGTACTGGCTGCGTGCTCATAATGCGGAAGGCGCGAGCGCGCTGCGCCCGTTCGTGGTCGGGGTGTTGCCCGAGGTGACCGAGAAGGAGCCGAACGACGACTTCAAGAAGCCACACGTTCTCAACGACTTAGCGGTGACGATTAATGGCCGGCTCGAAAAGAG
Organism: Gemmata palustris; assembly: GCF_017939745.1. Lineage (NCBI taxonomy): Bacteria > Pseudomonadati > Planctomycetota > Planctomycetia > Gemmatales > Gemmataceae > Gemmata > Gemmata palustris. The sequence continues at coordinate 4,316,383 of NZ_JAGKQQ010000001.1, forward strand.
TGGCGACGTCGATTGCTTCGCGGTGCCGCTCAAGAAGGGACAGACGCTCGTCGCCTCGCTCCAGGCGAACCGCGTGCTCAACTCCCCGATGGACGGGATGTTGCAGATCCTTTCGGCCGACGGCTTCGTGGTCGAAGAGAACAACGATTTCCACGGACTCGATCCGCAACTCGCGTTCACGGCCAAGAAGGACGGCACCTACATCGCCCGCGTCTACGCTTTCCCCGCGGCGCCCGATGCGAGCATTCGCTACTTCGGCTCGGATGCGTGCGTGTACCGCCTCACGCTGACGACGGGTGCGTTCGCGGACTTCGCGCTCCCCGTTCGCGAACCCGATGCCCCACCGCAAGCCGATATCTGGGGCTGGAATTTACCCAAATCCGGGAAGCGGCTCCTCGTACCGAAGCTCGCGCCGGGAGAAGCCTTCGCAGCGCTGTCGGACCCGGAGATCGCGAACCCGGTTCCCCTTCGGGTCGAACCGCACCCGCACTTCGTTGACGTGGATCAACGCGATCGGCTCGCACACAAGTACGAAGCGCCGTTCTCACTCACCGCTCGACTGCACGCGAAGGGTTTGGCACAGCGCATTCCCCTATCGCTCAAGAAGGGGCAAGCGCTCACGCTCCAAGTTGAGAGTCGAACGCTCGGACTGGCTGTGAACCCGGTGATCGAGGTGTTCGACAAAGACGAGAAGCGCGTCGCGCGTGCGGAGCCGGCCAAGCTAAACGGCGACAGCGTGCTGTCATTTAACCCGCCGGCCGATGGAGCGTATTCGATCGCGGTGAGTGACCTGTACGGCGGCGGGGGAGGCGCACGCGATGTGTTCGCGCTCCGCGTCCTCGAAGCGAAGCCGGACTACGACCTCACCGTTGCCGCGGATCGCTTCACGCTCACCCCGGGCACGCCGACGACGATTCCGGTCAAGATCAACCGCCAGAACGAATTCGCCAAAAACGTCGAGATCAGCGCGGAGGGACTGCCCGAAGGGGTGAAACTCGAGGCCGCCAAACCCGCGAAAGCCCAGGCTGGTGTCCTCACGGTCTCGCTCACCGCAGAAAAGCCGTGGTCGGGTTCGTTCCGGCTAATCGGCACGATCAAGGGCGAGCCGAAGTACCAGCGCACGGCCCGCTTCGCACTGACCGAGTCCGACGATACCACCGCGGACCTGTGGTTAACGGTCACTGCGCCACCGAAGAAGTAGCCTCGATCACGAAGCTCGCCTCACGTCTTTCCCAAGAGTAAATCGACCACCCAGCACCCGCGCACGTGCGGCCCGGGGGCGCGGCAGTGGTCCAGGATCTCGGCGCTGTTGCACCCGGCGTCCTGGAGTGCGTCGGCCAGAATGGGCATCGCGCTAAAATCACGCGACGCATACACCTGAGCCGCGAGGGTCAGAACGTTTGTCGTAAGCCAGGACGGATCTACAGCGACGGAGCGAAACGGGTTACCCAGCACATCGCGCGCGACAGCCGGCGAGAAGATCGGATCGGGAGGCTCGCGGAAGCACAGTCGCGAATCGTCCGCGTTCAATCGCTCGGCCCAGTTCGCTGCCGAACGAGCGATATCAAACGAGATGAGTGTGCGATCACGACTCGGTATGCCGTTTTCAGTCGCATCGCAAGCATCGAGCCACCCGTCCCGGACGGCCTTCTGGTCCCGCCAGTAGCGATCCCGCATCTCGTCCACAGCGAACACGGCGGCTTCGGCGAAGTACGCCGCGCGACTCAGTTCGTCGCCGGTCGCGAGGCCGTCGGCGAACAGTTCGCTTATCTCGACTGCCCCCCGGCTCCCGTCGTTCACGAGCCAATCCCAGGCGAGCCGGCAGCACCCGCACGCGATCAAGCGGGCCTTGCGGTCGCTCGCGGACTCACACACGACCGCAGCGATCGCTTCGTCGTCGGTACCCGCCAGCCATTCCGCTTCGGTCACGGGCGATCCTCCGTCAGTGCAGGGCGTCCCCGAACCGGCGCTCCAGCACGGCCCAGTTGCGGTCGCGGATCGAGTTCTTGGTGATGTGGAGTTCCTTCAGTTGGCCCAGGTACTCGCTCTGGGCCAGGGCCCGCGCGCCCCGGTCGGTAATGCGGTTGCCGCGCACGTCCAGTTCTTCGAGCCCGCGCAGTTGCGGCATGTTCGCCAGTGCAACCGCGCCCCCGGTGCGGATGTCGTTGTCGGCCAGCAGCAGCACGCGCAACCGCGACAGGTCCGGGTGGGCCGCGAACAGTTCCATGTCGCTCGCGTTCAGCTCCAGCCCCTCCAGATCGATGCACTCCAGGCGCGAGAGGAACCGGGACGCGAACAGCGGTTCGGTCCACCAGGCGTAGACGCCGCACACCTGGTCCCAGATGCGGCACGTGGTGAACTTCACCCGCGTGAGGGGCGTGTACTCGAACCACGTCTCCGCGTGCTGGAGGAACGCGCTCGCGGGCACGTCGAGGGCCTGCACGAACCCGCGCACGAACACGGCCTCGCGCGCCGCGGGGCGAAAGGGCGCGAGCCACTCGGCGCTGTGGGCTTTTAGCAGCGCGGCGCGGCGGGCGAACAGCACGGCCCGGCGGCGCTCGTCCTCGTCGGTGCCCGGCGGCGTGCGGGCCAGTTCGATCTCGGTACGAATGAAGTCCGCGCGCCCGGCCCGGCCGTGCTCTTCGAGCCAATCGGCGAACACGAGCCGGACCGTATCGTCGGCCGGTTCGTCGCAAATCGCTTTGAGAAACGTCCGCTCGTCGTTGCTCATAACACCATCGTACCAAATGACCGGTCACCAGCCCCAGATGTCAATGTTCCCGCGCCCGAACCGGGAACAGAGTTGGGCCTTCGCTTGCGCCCCGAAATTGTTCCGGCTCACGCGCAGGTAGCGCAGGTCGCGCCAGTGGACCGATCCGGCGAGGGTCGCCGCCCCCCGGTCGCCCAGTTCGACGGCGGACAGATCGAGGTCGATCACGGTTCCCAGGCCGGGCCACGCTGCCAACACTTCGGCCCCCGCGTCACCAAGTTGAGTTTGCTGCAATCCGATGTGTATCGGGCGGAACCGGCGAGCCGAGAGCAGCGATCGAACGCCCGCATCAGTAATGTTTCGATTGAACGCCAAGTTTAGCGATTTCACACTCTCGAGCCCCGGCCACGCGGCCAGCGCCTCAAGGGCCGCGTCGGTAAGTCCGTTGGAACTCAGGTCGAGCGCGACCAGGTCTGTGATGTGAGGGGAACGGGCCAGCGCGCGGGCACCGGTGTCCCCGCACATCGCGCCGCGCAGGTCCAGGAACCGGAGCGCGCTGAGTGGCGCGGTAGCGATGACCTCGGGCGCCCACTCCGCGGCCCGGCGCGGCTCGAACCGGCGCACGCGCGAGGCGAACGGGGTGTGCAGCATCCGTTCGAGGGTATCGCGCGAGACGTGCGGGCAGTGCAACTTGAGCGCAGTCGGACGCAAGTGGGGCGCCGCGGCCAGCACGTTAAGCGCGGAATCGCTGCAATCCAGGCGCCCCAAATCGAGCACCCGCACGGCCGCGAGGTGAGGGCATTCGACAAACGGCGCGAAGAATTCCGCCTCGCACGGCACGCTGGCAAGGAAGCCGAACCGGAGCGCGCGGATGCGTTCGAGTTGTCGGCACTCCGGCACGAGAGCGCGTGCCTCTGAATCGACACGAGACAAATCCAGTGACTCGACCGGGTGCCGCTCCCACAAGCGATCCGGGTTCCGCACGAGCGGTTCGAGCGGGAGCGAGACGTGCCCCACGAACCCGCGGGAAAAGCCGGCGTCGTCGATCGCGGTCCCGGCCACCGCGAACTCGGGCAGTTCGGCCGCCCACGCCCGGCGGTTCGCGCTCAGCAGTTCGCTTTCGCGCCGCAACAGTGCGACCCGCTCGGCCGTGTCGTGCGGGCGGAACTGGCACCCGTCCGCGCTCTGGAGCGTACCGAACGTGTCTGGTAGGTCGCTCTCCTCCGCGCGTAAACGCGCGAGTTCGATCTGCACCCGAACGAATTCCGCGCGCGGGGCACCGCCGTGCTCCTCGAGCCAGTCGGCGAACATCAGGCGCGGCGTGTCCTCGTCCGGGTGGGCCAGGATCGCGGACAGCAGGGCGTCGTGGTCGGACATGGGGCACCGGGCGTCGGGTTCTGTACTATAACCGGGTTCGCGCGCCGATTCAGCCACAGCACGCCAGCGACCCCACCATGAGCGAAGACCGTCAACTGCACCTGCTCTCGTCGTACCGGCTCGCGACCTCGTACCCGCTCCAGCAGACCCCGGACGAAGTGGCCGCGTGGCTCAACGGGTTCGCCGCGCTCTGGCACCCGGCCGCGCTCGCCGGGGCGGTGCAAGCGCCGCAAGCGTCCAGTTCTTACGACCACGATCTCCCGCGCAGCGGGTTCGTGTACTGCGTGCCCGAAGGCCCGCACTTGTTCCAGCCCGACGACTGGGACCGGCGCGTCGAACAGGCCGGGGCCGCCGTCTTCCGCGCGACCGCGTCGCGGAGCGAAACGATTGAGCGCCTGTTGGCCGCGCTCCGAGAAGCGGGCCAATCGGGGCCGCTGTTCGATGTGCCCCCGGAAGCCGTGCGGCTCTTCGCCGGGTTGGGTTACGGCTACCAGATGCTCGACACGCTCTACGAGGCGATGGACCACGAGAAGCTGCTCGACGCTCCCGGGTTCTGGGCCGACGTGGTCGCCGCACGCGACGCACTGGAACGCGGCGAGGATTACAAGTCGCCTCTGAAGAGCGCGGCCGAGAAGCTCCAAGCCGGGCGCGAGCCGGTCTATTCCGGTTCCCTCTACTGGCTCGACTGGGTTCACATCGACCCCAAGAACTTCGACGCGCCGTGGCCCGCGTCGCTCGCGGCCGGGTTGCCGATCACGGTACTCGCTTCCGGCGAAACACTGGAGCAACTCGCGGAGCAGGCGCCCGAGCGCTTCAGCGAGCTCAAAGCGAAGATCCCGCCCGATTTGCCGCAAGCCGTGGACCTGTGCTGCGGATCGTACCGCGACCGCGAAGACGCGCTCATGCCCGTTGAGAGCCAGTTGTGGAACCTCCGCGCCGCGCGCCGCGCCGCGCACAAACTATTCGGTGTCGAACCCGCGGTATACGGCCGTAAGAAGAGCGCGTTCCACCCGCAGCTCCCCGGCTGGCTCACGCACATGGGCTTCAAGCACGCGGTCCTGGTCAGCTCCGACGGCGGACTGATTCCCAGCATCCGGGCGTCCGCGGTGAACTGGCCCGGTCCCGACGGCAAAGCGGTCGAAGCGTTCACGCGCGAACCGCTCCCGGCCCACGACCCGCACACGTTCTTCAACCTCGTCTACCACCTGCACCAGGCCACGAGCTACGACTCCGCGCCCACGGTGTCGCTCTCTCACAAGGGCGAAGCCGCGTTCGCGACGTACCACGACCTACTCGCGCTGGCCGACCTCGCGCCCGTATTCGGCGACTGGACCAACCTGAGCCGCTACTTCGGCGGCGCGACGAGCGGCGACTACATCGGCGTGCAGTCGGCCGACGAGTTCTTCGCGGACTACCTTGATGACCGCACGACGAACTTGCACCGCCCGGACCCGGTGAGCGGGTTCCCGCGCCACCTCCGGCTCCGGCGCCGCATCGACTCGGCCTTCACGCTCGCCGCGCTCCACCGCGCGCTCACGCCGCCCACCCCGGAAGACGAGGACGCGCTGCGGGCGCTGGCCGAAGCCGAGGACGCGATCGAAGTGCGCGGGGTGAACGTGGGGTTCGAGGAAGAACCTACCGCCCTCACCACGCTCGAAACGCACTGGGCGAAGAAGCTCGCGGACCGCATTCAGGCGCGCTCGGCCGAGGGGCAGCCGGGATTGATGGTGTTCAACCCCTGCGGGTTCACGCGGCGCGTGGCGCTGGAGATCGAGGGCTTTCGCGGCGCGATCCCGGTCGCCGATCCGGTAAAGGCCGCGGAGTTCAGCGGCACGACCGCGCGGCTCGTTGTGGAAGTCCCGTCGCTGGGGTTCGCGTGGGTGCCGCGCGCGGGGAGCGCCGCGCCGCCGAAGCCGCGCATCAAGCTCGCGGAGGGCTTGACCGTGCGGAACGAGTTCATCGAGTGCGACGTGGACGCGACCACCGGCGGCATCCGCTCGTTCCGCGACCTGCGCACCCGCGCGACGCGGTTCGGCCAGCAGTTGGTGTTCAACCCGGGCAGCAAGATGATCGCCCGCGACGTCCGCGTGACGCACAGCGGTGCGGCCCTCGGCGAGATCGTGAGCACGGGCGACCTGATCGACGAGCGCGACGAGATCCTCGCGACCTTTAAACAGCGCGTGCGGGCGTGGCTCGGCCGGCCGGTGCTGGAACTGCGCATCGAACTCGATGTGAAGCACCAGCCGACGGGGTACCCGTGGCACGCTTTTTACGGCTCGCGGTTCGGGTGGCGCGACGAGCGCGCGGTCCTGTTCCGCGGGGTGAACGGCGCGAACGCGCAAACGGGGTACACGCGCCCGGTCTCGCCCGATTACCTCGAAATCCGGCTCGGCGCGGAGCGCTCGTTCCTCTTCACGGGCGGGCTGCCGTTCGTTCAGCGCCACGGGGCGCGCATGGCGGACGTGATCCTGGCCCCCGAGGGCGAACAAGCGCGCACCTTCGACTTGCTCCTCGCGACCGACCGCGACGTGCCGATGCAGACCGCGCAGGGATGGGTGTCACCGTCGCCGGTGGTGCTCACCGAGAAAGGCCCGCCCGCGATCGGCGCGTCCGGCTGGCTCGCGCACGTCGATATGCCGAGCTTCTTGCTGATGAGCCTGCGCCCGTGCGAGCCAAGTGAAGGGTCGAATCGCGCGGTCGCCGGCTCGCTCATCGAAACGACGGGGTTCAGCGGCTCGGCCGAACTGCGCTTCGCACGCGATCCCAATACCGCGGCGCTCGTCGATGGAATGGGGAACGTGCTCCAACCGCTCGCCATGAACGGCGACGCGATCCCGCTCGAATACTCCGCCGGCGAAACGCTGCGCGTGAAAGCCGAGTGGATCTGATATCGCGTCGAGATCGTCGTGGAGTCCGAACGAGCCGCGACCGCCAGGGAGCGGGAGGCGCGGTCAGTTCCTAATCACCCCGTGTGCCACCCGAGCCGCACCCGCTCCCTTGCGGTCGCGGCTCGTTACCACAAGGCCGAGTGGATCTAACCATCCCTGCGGTCGGGTTGCGGATTGCAATCCGACCACGGCATTTCGCACGAATTCCTGCCACGTCCCCTAACTGTCCGTTGTCCGCAACTCCTATCTGCAAAATCACTTCCATCGCCCGCACTGATCCGGCACGGTCGGTGCGATAGCCCCTCGCACGCACCTATCGGGCCGGCGTTCGAGCTGCCATCCGGCGAGCCGCCCGTTGCGTTCTGGACCCACTCAATGAATGCCCGCGATCTGTATTTCGTGATCCCCACGTACCGGCTCCGCGACGTGGGCGAGACGGTCGAAGCCTACGACGAGCACTTCCGGCGCAACGGCCACTCACCGAAGATCATCGTGTTCGATGACTCCAGCCCGGCCGCACAAGAGAAGTATTACCCGCTCCTCGAGCGGACCCGCACTTACAACGAGGTGTTCTACGTCGGTCCGCGGGAGAAGGAGGAGTTCACCGCGTACCTGGGCAAGCGCCTGCGCGACAAGCGCCTCGACGGACTGGTGAAGAACCTGTTCCGCCCGAGCTACGGCGGGAACCGCAACTGTGCCCTCATGTACACGCTCGGCGGACTGGTGGTATCGGCCGATGACGACATGCGCCCCTACGCACTCATGGAAGACAGCCTGGAATCGCTCGACGAGGGCGAAATCAGCCGCGGGCGACTCCACCGCGTGAACCAGAACGGGTACGTCAGGAAGTCGTTCGACGTGCTCGGGTCGTTCCTCGACGTGCTGGGCAAAAAGGCCGGTGACGTGCCGGCCAACTACGAAGCCGGCGAGGTGCTGGTGGACACGGCAATGGACCTGGAAACGAACGCGACCAAGGGCGTGAGCCGGGAGAACTCGCTGTTGCTGCAAAAGGGCGCGGTCCACCCGGACGCGGTCGTGAAGATGGCCCAGACGTTCCGATCGGGAACGAACGACGTGGACGCTCTCGACTTCGCCGAACTGTTCCTGGCCAACGAGGAGCAAGTGGACCCGGACGAACTGAACGAGCTCTACGTACTGGTCAACTTCCGCCCGGCGGTCACCAAGTTGAACTGGCGAATGGATTGCGGCGTGGCCGGGTACGACAACACGTTCGGCCTCCCGCCGTTCTTCCCCACCCGGCTCCGGTTCGAGGACTACGTGTACCGGCTGTGGGTGCGGCAGGATCAGGTTGCCGCCGCACACGTGGACGCTGCCCAGAACCACACCAAATCGAACTACATGCGGAACCCGGTGGCGGCCGAGGTCTTCAACGAGGAAGTGTGCAACCTGCTCAAGCGGAAGATCAAGGACACGCTCAGCCACACGGACGAGTTGACCATCGGGTTCGATTACGCCGGGGAGGTAACGGCCGAGGACGCAGCGCGGAGCCTGGACAAAGTAGCGGCCATACACGCTCGCGCAGTAGAGGCGGCCGGGGCCGCGCGGCCCGAACGGGCGGACGCTTTGCGCCTGTTTGCGGCCAATCTGCAGAAGGCGTTCTACAGCTTCGAGCCGGACTTCTTCCAGCAGAACCTGCTGCGCATCGCGGACGACGTGGTATCGGTCATCAAGGGGTCGATCGAACTGTGGCCGACGCTCGTCGAGATTTGCTACTTCGAGAAGGACCGCCGCGGACTCCCGCAAGTGCGGGTGAACAACCAGAAGCGCACGTGACTGCGTGGGCACCCGCGCTCGACGAATCCGCGAAGCGAATTGCTCAACTGTGCTACCGAGTAGTTCGCAAACAACCCCGATAGTGGATGAGCCGCGCCCGCAAGGAAGCGGTTGCGACCAGTTCCTGGAGTTGCACCCGGCGTTCGGGGACTGAGTGGGAGGAGCCGCGCCCACAAGAAAGCGGTTGCGACCAAGCCAATGACAAGTGCATCAGCCGTACAGCGCCTCTATAACGAGCCGCGCCCGCAAGGAAGCGGGAGTCGCAACCACTTCCTTGCGGGCGCGGCTCGTTATGAGGTCACCAAACGCAAACAGGCTCACCCAACGAGTGGGTGAGCCTGCAGCATAACCGCGGTTCAGACGGTTACGAGCACTTGTTACAGTCTTTGTCCTTGGCTTCGGCGTCGGCCTTTGCCGCGTCCGCTTCGTTCTTGGCCTTCTCCTCGGCCTCTTCCGCACGGTTCTGGACCTTGTTCAGCTTCTCGTTCACCCAGTTCTTGGCCTCTTCCGCCTTTTCGCCGGCCCGGTTCGCGACCTTCTGGGCCGTTTCCGAGATCGCGTTCCCGGCTTCGACCAGTTTGCCTTTGATGGTATCAGCCATGATTGTTCTCCTTTGTTTCAGAATTCGGGGTTGTTGAGCCGGTTTTATCGGCCCGGTCGCCGTTATGCGAGAAGATAATGCAATGCGCGTGCCAGAGCCCGCGCGGTGGCTCGAATAACCGTGCCGCCGGCGCCGTTGGCGACAAAACCGTGAGAACTCAAGTCGTGCGCGGCATTTTCCGACCATGATGACGCGCTGAAACCGCACTGTGAAACCCTTTTCTACTTGACGAACGAACACCAACCGGCCAGCATTTCATAACTCCCACTTGTGCGACTTCCCCGCACAGTTAGCTGCTTGTCGTTAGACCCCCGTTCCCGACCCAAACGGTGCGCCCGTGCCCGTACTCAAGACCCCGTGCCCCAAGTGCGCCGCCAGCATGCGCTTCGCCGTAGACGGTGAGGGCGATCACGAAGTCACCTGCCTGAAGTGCGGGCACGACTTCGTCGCCACACTGGAAGCGGACGACCCGCCGGCCAAGTCCAAAAAGGCCAAGCCCGGCTCCGGCACTAAAGAGCGGCTGAGGGCCGAAAGCGCCAAGCCCGACCGGGCCACCAAGAGGGCTCGTCGCGACGACGATGACGAGGACGATGAGGACGACGACGCCCCCCGGAAGAAAAAGAAAAACGGGGGGAGCGACGGCGGGCAGCAAAAGCTCATCATCGCGGGCGCGGTCGCCGGGGTGCTGTTGCTCGGTGGCCTCGGCGCACTGATTTTCGCGCTCACGGGCTCGAACAAGGTCGCGAAGAACGACGCGCCGGCCGAAGTGAAGCCCCAGCCAACGAACGGCCCAGGGCCGGTGCCGAACCCCGGCCCGAACGCGAACCCGCCGAAGCCCGGCCCGGGGCCGAACACGAACGTGCCCCCCGGCCCGGGCGTGAACCCGCCGAAGAAGAACAACCCGCAGGAGCCCCCGCTCCCACCGCTCCCGCCGCCGCCGAAGGTCCGACCGACCGGCGGAAAGCTCACGACCACGACCGCGCTGGTAAAGGCCCCGCCGGTTCCGCCGCTGGCGCCGGACGAGGACCCGTTCGTCCGCGCCAAGACGTTCAAGCCCGACGGCCCGCTGCCGGTCCCCCCGGCGCTGCCGAAGGGCGCCCAGCGCCCGCTGCTGACGCTCGACTCGGGCGGCCACACCGGGTTCGTCGGCAAGGTGTTCTTCGACACGAAGAGCGACCAGATCATTACCGTCGGCGAGGACAAGGCCGTTCGGTTCTGGGACCCGACCACGAACGAAACGGTGAAAACGATCCGGTTCCCCGCGGGGCCGGGGCACGAGGGCTCGCTCCTCGCGGCCGCGATGTCCCGGTCCGGCAAGCGGCTCGCCGTCGCCGGGGAACCGCTTGCCAAGGTGAAACCCGGGCAGGTGCCGATCTACATCGTCGCGCCCGACACCGGCGCGCTCATCAAGCGCCTCGACGTGGGCAGCGCGGCCGTCACCGGTCTGAGCTTCTCCAACGACGGCAACTGGCTCGGCGTCGGGTGCGAGAACGGCGCGATCCAGATGGTGAACGTGTCCACTGGCGTCTCGTACCCCGCCCCCCCGATCAGCAAGGCGCAGGTGATGGAGGTGAAGTACAACCCGAACCCGAAGGCGAAACTGCTCGCCACCCTCGGGGCCGACCACTTCGTGCAGATCTGGAACTTCGCGGCGACCGCCCAGCACAAGGACTTCCCGATCCGCGGGGTCACGCCCTCGACGCTCGCCTGGAGCAGCGACGGCCAGACCCTCGCGGTCGGCACGACCACGGGCGAGATCATGCTCGGCACCGCGAACGGGCAGTTCCAAAAGAGCCTGACGCCCATCACCCACGGCGGCAAGCCGGTGCGCATTCACCAACTGCAATTCATGCCCAACGACCGCGAGATCGCCGTCGCGGGCGTGAGCCCCGGCGTCGGCGGGTGGACCGGCATCGTCTCGGCCGACAGCGGGGTGCCACGGGTCGGGGTCACGGCCCACAGCAACGTCGTGTTCGCGCTCGACGTCTCGGCCGATGGGAGCCAGGTCGTGTCCAGCGGCGGGAACCAGAACGAGACGCTGATCTGGAAATCGGACGACGCCAAGATCGAGCACCGGCTGGCCGGCACCGGGAACGGCGTGTGGGCGATCGCGTGGGCGAAGGACGGCAAGTCGATCGCGTGGGGCAACAGCAACAAGAAAGACGAAGGGGTGCTCGCATTGGAGAGCACCTTCCGGCTCGACGAGTTCGGCGTCGGCAACCCGCCCGACCCGTCCAAATACACCCAGACCGTAGAAAGCGACGACGCGGGGGTCAAACTGCGCACGGAAAAGAGCGTATTCATGGTCCAGACGGCCGGGCGCGATCCGGTCCTGGTCGCCCTCCCCGACCGCGAGCCGATCTACTCGGCCACCATCCTGCCAAAGGGGAACGCGGTGCTCGTGGGCGGGGTCCGGAACCTGTACATGGTCAACCCGGCGAACCTCGGGATCATGGGAAACTTCATCGGCCACAGCGGGAACGTGCTCTGCGTCACCCCGTCGCCGGACAGCAAATACTTCGCGACCGGGTCGTCCGACCAGACGATCCGCATCTGGCAGCGGAACCGCGAGGAGCCGATCCTGTCGATCTTCATCGCCGGGCGCGAGTGGATCGCGTGGACTCCGGAGGGGTACTACGCCTGCTCCGGCCAGGGCGAGCGCCTCATCGCCTGGCAGATCCAAGCGGCAGGGGTCAAGATCCCGCAGGTCCACCCGGCCGAGCGGTTCCGCTCGTCCATGTACCAGCCGGCGCTGCTCAAATACCTCATCCCCGCCGGCAACCTGCAAGCGGCGATGGCGATGGCCCAGAAGTTCGACAAGGCCCTCGTCCAGACGACCAACGTGGCCGACGTGCTCCCGCCGGAGGTCGCGCTCGACGGGTTCACCGAGACCGAGGTCAAGATCGACAAGGGCAGCTTCACCGTGAAGGCCCAGGCGACGAGCGCCAAACACCCGATCACCGCGATGCGGCTCCTCGTGAACGGGCGCCCCTTCAACGGGGCCGCCGGCGTGAAGCGGTTCGAGAACGCTCAGCCGAACACCCCCGCGGACGCCACCTGGGAAGTCCCGCTCGCGCCGGGGACGCACACCGTCGCCGTCATCGCGGACTCGCCCGTGAGCAAGGGCATGTCGAAGGTCGGGGTCGTGATCCGCTCGGGCGAGATTCCCAAACCGAACCTGTACGTCCTCGCGATGGGGGTGTCCGACTACCCCGGCAAGTTGAAGCTGCGGTACTGCGCCACCGACGCGGAAATGCTCGCCGCGGCGTTCAAGGAAAAATCGAAGGGCGTGTTCGCCAAGATCGAGGTGAAGCTCCTGACCGATAAGGACGCGACCAAGAAGGGCATCCGCGACGGGCTGGACTGGATGAAGTCGAAGATGACGCCCCAGGACGTGGGCGTGGTCTCGTTCTCCGGCCACGGGATGCGCGACGATTTCAACCGGTTCTACCTGGTGCCGTTCGACGTCCAGCCGGACGACTTCGAGGGCACGTCGTGCCTGCCCGGGGACGAGTTCAAGTCCCGGCTCGACAACATGCCCGGCCGGCTGGTCGCCATTCTGGACGCCTGTCACTCGGGCTCGGTCGCCGAGAAGGAGCGCGCGCCGGCCCAGGCCGACACCCTCGTCCGCGACCTGACGGCCGAGGACTCCGGGGTGATCGTCATGTGCGCCTCGCTCGGGCGCGAGTACGCCATCGAGAGCCCGATCAGCAAGGCCGGGTTCTTCACGCTCGGGCTGGTCGAGGGGATGTCCGGGTACGGCGACATCGACGAGGACGGGGTCGTGTACATCCACGAGCTCGACATGTACGCGACGGCCCGCGTGCGCCAACTGAGCGGCGGGTCACAGAACCCGACGCTCGGGCGCCCGTCGGCCGTCCGGCCGTTCGCCATCGCGAAGCCCGAGAACCCGCTGCGGGCCGAAGACCCGAAACCGGCGCCCGCCCCGAGCAAGCCGCCGGCACCGAGTACCCCGCCCGCGTCAACCAACCCGTCGGCACCGGGCACCCCGACGGGGCCGGCCACGCCGGGTAGCCCGAACAAGCCGCCGCCGCCGTTCAAACCGCCGGTGTCGGACAAATCGCTCACGCCTTGATCGGAGCTGACACCAACGCGGTCGGCGCGCGAATTCCGCTCGCGCGCCGACCGCGTTCGTTTTTGCGCGCCCGAATTAATTCCGAAAAGAGGGACGCGCGGGGCTTCTCACGGCAATATCTCTCCGAACGGACCCGTCGCACGGAGGCGCACGATGCCGACCAGTCTCCTTCACGCCGTATCACGGCTAGCAACGGGCGCGGGCGACCCGCGCACCGACGCCCACCTCATCGCGGCGTTCCTCAAAAGCACCGACCAAGATGCGTTCGCCGAACTGGTCCGGCGCCACGGCCCCGCGGTCCTCGGCGTGTGTCGTCGGTTCCTCGGCGCCACCCCGGACGCCGAGGATGCGTTCCAGGCCACGTTCCTCGTACTCGTGACCCGCGCACGAGGCACCGACTGGCGCGACGCCCTCGGCCCCTGGCTCTACGGCGTCGCGCTCCGGGTGGCGCGTCGGGCGCGATCCGCGCGGGCCAAGCGCCTGGCGAACGAAAGGCAGGTACCCGCGATGAGCGATCAACCGATCCCGGCGAGCGAACCGGACGACGCCAGCGCGGTCCTCGACGAAGAACTCGCCGCCCTCCCCGCGATCTACCGCCTGCCGCTCATCCTGTGCGAGATTCAGGGCACCGGCCGGCGCGTCGCGGCCCGCGAACTGGGGCTAACCGAGGGCACGCTGTCGAGCCGGCTCGCACGCGGGCGCAAGATGCTCCGCGACCGGCTCGCCCGGCGCGGCCTCGCTCCAATCACCGCGGGGCTGGCGCTGACCGTTCCCGCATCACTGGCGACCGCGACCGTTCGGAACGCGGTCCACGTACTCTCACGCACGGCCGGGGCGGTCCCGGCCGGGGTTTTGTTCCTCACGGAAGGGGCTGTGAAATCGATGATCGTGAAATGGAAACTGGCCGGCGCCATGATCGCCGCGTGCCTCGGGCTCACCGGGCTCGGTGCGTGGCAAACGTCCGCACACCCACCAGCGCCGACCGCTCCGAACCAGCCCGTGGCTGCGTTACCGCCCGCGCTACCCCCTGATAAACCCGCGGGGCTCAAGAAAGAGATCCCGGCGGTGAGCGGACCGGAACCGATCGCGACCATCTTCGGCGACGTGCCCGTTTCGCGCGAGATGTTTGCGGACCACCTCATCCGCCGGTACGGGAAGAAGGAACTGGACCTGTTCGTGAACAAGCAAGTGATCGCGCACGCCTTCGCGCGGAAGGGGGGGACGATAAAAACTGACGACGTGATTGCCGCGCTCGAGGCACACTGCAAGGCACTCGGGAAAACGCGAGAACAATTCGTGAAAGAGATGCTACCGCTTTACAAGAAAACTTTAGAGGAATGGATCGAGGACACGATCGTTCCGCAGCTCATGCTTTCGCAGTTGTGTACCGCGAAGATCTCACCCGTGACCGAAGGGGAACTGCGGCAAGCTTTTGACACAAAGTACGGCGAGAAGGTCTATTGCCGCGTCATTTTCTGGGCAAAGGAGGAAGGCGACGCGGCGCGCGAAGCGCGCGAGAAGATCAGCCAGAACCCGGCCAAGTTCGATTACTACACCCAACAGGACTTGAACGGCGCACCGCGAGAGAGACACGGGCACCTTCTTCCAATGCCTCGCACTCCGAGACCGAGCGCGAGCGCAATTGAAATCGCGGCATCAAAGCTCAAATCGAAAGAAGTCAGCCCGCTCGTCGCCACGGGTACCGAATTCGCAATCATCCAGTGCTTCCTGGTAGCCCCTGCGAGCAAGGACAAGTCGTTCGAGGCCGAGAAACCGCTGATCCTCTCGGAAGAAGTAAATGCCCGAGTGCAAAACGAACTCTCAAAGATGTACGACGAACTGAAGCGCGAAGCGAAACCGAAGTACCACCTCACGTTCACCGATGCGATGATCCTCCCGAAACCGCTCCCGGCACCCAAGAAGTGAACCGATGGCGGGCCGGCTTCCTTTCGGGATCGTGGTAACGGTTTAAACTCTGAACAGCAGAGAGACACCGACGGCCGGTTCCGGGCGGTGAGATGAGCACCGAGAACCGGCTCCACGGCGAAAACGAGGCTGTCCCCGGCTCGGGCGCCGCCCCCTGGAACCAAAACAGGCCGGTCGCCCCGGATACGCCGCTACGAGGTAGTGGTGCGGGTCCACCTCGAGCCGCGCATCGGGGCCAGCCGCTCTGCAAACTCAGCGTGTCCCACGCAACGAAACTATGGGCCGAGATGGGCCGGGAGGGATGAGCGCGGGCAGCGGCCTGGCGGCACCTGACGGGCCGCAAGCCCGGCCCGCTGTTCACTACCTGCATCGGGAACTACGTCGCACGGTTCAACTTCGTCCGCAAGGATTGGAAGCCACTTCTGGAGAAAGCAGAAGTGCCGTACCGGAAGTTCCACACCCACGCGAGCCGGTTACTGGCCGCGGGTGTTACCCCACGGAAGGAAGTGACCAAGCGGATCGGGGACCAGATCGAAACACTGATGCGGGTATACGCGCACTCGATCCCGACGGACAACCGGGACACGGCCGCGAAGATGAACGCGATATATGGTGGAAGTGAAAAAGAAACCGCCCCAGATTGCTGGGGCGGCGGGAAACAGTCCGCCCAGCGGACCCTTAAAGGGGCGACCACCCTCCCCCGTTGCCGTAAATCAAGAGCCGCCTTAGGGATTTGAACCCTAGACCCCGGCTTTACGAAAGCCGTGCTCTACCGCTGAGCTAAGGCGGCCAATCAACTAGGATTTCAAGTGTTTTCGCATCATTTTCAACCGGGCCGATTCAGTCAACTGCACCCGGCTCTACACCCAATATCCCTGTAGCATGGTCGAGGTGTTTGCCCCCCCGACCACAACACCAACCGCTTTGGAAGAGCGGCTTACGTGTCTAAGAGCGATTCTACCGCGCCCGGGTTCGCTGGCAAGCCATCGAAACCATACCCGAATTTCCCACTGTACGCCCACACTACGAAACGTTGGGCGAAGAAGATCCGCGGGAAGTTACACTTCGTCTGGGCGTCGGCGTTCGGTGCCACCAACAACCCGGCCGCCAAGCCCTGTACGGTCTGCCCTGCGCGGGCCCACTCAGTTCGCCCTGAAGCGCGTCGCTCAACTGGCGGTCGAGGCGGACCAGACGACAGCAAGAGTCGAAGCCAGGTCGGAGTCGGTCACGCCCTTCGCCACGGTATCCAGAATCTTGTCGAAGGGAATCGTGGGTTGTCGGTCGAGTAGCTTCGACTCGCTCTTGTCCTGCTCGCACGCGCCAACGGCATCGACGATGACGAAGTGTGTCTTGGTTTTGGCGCCGGGGTCACGCTCTGGAGTTCGTCCGGGCTGACCACCCGGCACCAATCCCGTGTACCTATCGCCTTCCGCTCAAAGTCCTTGCCCACCACGTCCATCGCCCGGGGAGCCTTCGACGGGTCCAGTACGAGTTTCACCCGACGTGTGAACCCCGGCTCCCCGCCTGAACGTGTTGGTCGCGTTGTCCCCCTCCACTACCAACGTTCGGTCCAGTTTCTCTTTCGGTGTCGCCGCGCCGTTCAGCTCCTCCGACTCGGCCACCCACGTCCCCTGGAGCGCTTTCAGTTCCGCGTCCGGTGTCGGGTCGGCCCTCGTGCCGCCACACCAGGTGAAGTCATTGCAGAACTCGCCCCACAAGCAATGTGCAACCACGTTCGCCCCTCGGGGGAGCGCCGATCGAGACATGGAGCGCCCGCGAAATGCTTGACAGCGGGCCGGATCTGGTTAACCTGAACCCACGGTACGGATTCGTGTTGTGCCGGAATCGTTGATCCTATGGCGCGGCTCATTGTCACGCTGTTGCTGATTCCAGGTGTGCTGCTCACGCAACTCGCCACGGCCCCGCACGTACACACGGGTTCTCACCAGGAATCCACGCAGCACTCCCAACCGCACTTCCACTTTCACCTCCGCCTGTTCGGTTCGGCCGACGCGCCCCGCGAACGGATCGCCGCTGGGAGCGGATGCGGGCCGGAGTGTTCGGCGCTCGCGTCCGCTGCGTTTTTGCCCGACGGGGACTCGCCCTGGGATCACGACGCCGACGCGGTCTATGTGGAAGCCACGGCCGCGACGCCCGAGCGCGCGAAGCAGGGCGGTAGCGACGGTCACCACGACGCGGCCCCTGTTGCCCTACTGCACTCGCTCGATTTCAACGCGAGCGTCGCAACGCGCCTCACCCGACGCGACTGCCGGCCCCGGTTCGCAACGAACTGCCCGCTGTACCTCCGCTACCTCGCGCTCACCATTTAGCCCTTCCTTCAGCCCGCGATTCGTTCCGCGCGTACCGGTGCCATGACCGGTCGGTAGCGCCGGTGCCATTTCACCGGACGAATTCGCCGCTCCCCCCAACCGTTCGCACAAACCGTTGTTCGTTCCGCGAACGCGCTTCACGCGGGTTCCGGGCGTTCTCACACCGAGCGTGAATTCGACCGCGGCACGAGTGCCGGTCGGTGCGCACGCACATGAAGTAACGAGGGAACACAATGAGCGAAGTGGTCATCCGCCGGGAACTGGTCCCCAGCGCCCCTTCGACGCGCCTCCGGCGCCGGTGGATCGGGGTGCTTCTGGGTCTGGCACTGGGCACTGGGGGTGCGGGAGTGATCGCCTCCGGCGCACTGCGCGTGCCCACCACAACCAAATCGAGCGACACCGAGAAGCACCCCGAAAGTGCCAAAGACTCGGTCACGATGTCGAAGGAAAAACAGACCGCGGCCGGGATCGAGACGACCCCCGTTTCGGCCGCCCCGTTCCGGGCGCATACCTGGCGCACGGGTCGGGTGGCCCTCAATGATGAGCGCGTCGCGCACATCAGCCCCCCGGTCGAAGGGATCGTGCGCGAGGTACCCGCGCGCCTCGGGCACACCGTCGCGGCCGGTGACGTACTGGCCGTCATTGATTGCCGCGAACTGAGTTCGCTGAAGCTGGAACTGGTCAAGGGCCGGGCCGCGCTCGCCACCGAGCGCGAGGCCGCAGCGCGGACCCGGACGACGACGGCGAACGCCGCGGAGCTTCTGAAACTGCTCGCCGACGGCACGCCACTCGCCGACATCGAGAAGAAGCTCGCGGACAAGCCGATCGGCGACTGGCGCGCGCAACTCCTGAGCGCGTACACGCGCCGGGGCCAGCTCCGCACACAACTCGCGTCCGTGCGCTCCTCGGCCGGGGCCGTGCCCGAGTCCGTCGCGCTCAAGATCCAGTCCGAAGCGGACGCGGCCAACGCGACCTACACCGGTCTCGTCGAAGACCTCCGCTACCAGGTGAAGTACCAGGTTCGACAGGCAGAATTGAAGCTCCGGGAAGCAGAAACGGCAGTGGACGTGACCCGGGCCAAACTCGTGGCACTCGGCCTGGCGCCCGGGGCCGTCGATGCGCTCGATCCGCTGGCCGAGGGCGCGAAAGCGTCGCTGCTGATGGTTCGCGCACCGTTCGCGGGGACCGTCGTCGAGAAGCACGTGGTCCTGTCCGAGCGCGTCGGGCCGCAGTCCCAACTGTTCGTCCTGTCCGACCTTTCAACGGTCTGGATTCAGGCGGACGTGTTCGAGGCCGACCTGATGCTGCTCCGCGGGCTGACGGGCCGGACGGTCACGTTCCGCTCGGAATTGGCGGGCGTGACCGAACGGCCCGCCACGGTCGTGTACACCGGCGACCTGATCGACAAATCGTCCCGGGCACTGACTCTCACCGCCGAAGCGCCCAACCCCGAGCGGGCTCTCAAGCCCGGCACGATGGTCGAGGTCGGGTTCGACACCGGGACGTCCGATCCGGTGGTGCAAGTCCCCGCCTCCGCGGTCCTCCGGCACGAAAACAAGCCGTTCGTCTTCGTCGCCACAAACGGTGACACGTTCGTGAAGCGCGAGGTAGTTCTGGGCCGGCAATCGGGCGACGCGATCGAAATCACCGACGGGGTCCGGCCCGGTGAACTCGTGGTCGGGCGCGGCGGGTTCGTGCTCAAGTCCGAGCTACTCAAAGACCAAATGGTGGGGGAGTAAGCGCATGTTCGCGCGGGTGATCGACTTCGCCATTGATAACCGTTTCCTGGTGATTCTGGGTACCCTTTTACTTCTGGCCGCGGGCGTGTACGCCGCCGGGCGGTTACCGGTCGACGCCGTGCCCGATGTGACCAACGTCCAGGTCCAGGTCATGACGACCGCCCCGGCCCTCGGCCCGCTGGAGGTCGAGCAGGCGGTCACGATTCCCGTCGAGACGTCCATGAGCGGGCTCCCTCGCGTGGAGGAGATCCGTTCGGTGTCCCAGTTCGGCCTCTCGGTCGTAACGGTCGTGTTCGAGGAAGGAACGGACATTTACTGGGCGCGGCAACAGGTTAACGAACGGCTCACCGAAGCGCGCGAGAAGATCCCGCCCGGGGTGCCCGCCCCGAAGCCCGGACCCATCGCCACCGGCCTGGGCGAGATCTACCAGTTCGAGGTGCGCAACAAGTCCGGGTACACGCACTCACTGATGCGCCTGCGAGAGGTACTGGACTGGCAAATCGCCCCGCAGCTCCGCAGCGTGCCCGGCGTGACCGAGGTGAACACCAACGGGGGTCAGTCCCGCGCCTACCAGGTCCGACCCGACCCGGACAAGCTCCGGGCGCACAACATTTCACTCGAAAAACTGTGCGCGGCGATCCAGCAGAACAACGCCAACGAGGGCGGCGGGTACGTGCTGCTCCGGTCCCAGGAACAGCGGATCGTGCGCGGCGAGGGGCTGATCCGCTCGCTCGACGACGTGCGCAACGTGGTGCTGGACGCGCGCGGCGACGGCACCCCGGTGTACGTTCACCAGGTAGCCGACGTGCAGTTCGCACCAGTATTGCGGCAAGGCGCCACGACCCGCGACGGACGGGGGGAAGCGGTCGTCGGAATCGTTATGCTGCTCGCCGGGGAGAACTCCCGCGACGTGGTGCGCGGGAGCAAGGAAAAGATGGAGCAGATCAAGAAAACACTGCCCGAGGGAATGGAAATCGATGTGGTCTACGATCGGACGGAACTGGTCGAGCGCACGGTCCACACGCTGAAAACGAACCTCCTGGAAGGTGGCGTACTCGTAGCGATCGTTCTGCTGGTGCTCCTGGGTAGTCTGCGGGCCGGGCTGATCGTCGCGCTGGCGGTCCCACTCGCAATGGCCGGTGCGTTCGTCGGCATGTGGGTCGCGGGACTGTCCGGCAACCTCATGAGCCTCGGTGCGATCGACTTCGGACTGATCGTGGACGGCAGCGTCGTGCTGATCGAGAACGTCGTTCGCCGGGTCGCCGAGCACCGGCACCACAACCGGGACGAACGCGCGCCGATCGAAGTTATTCGCGCCGCGTGCAGCGAGGTCGCCCGGCCGGTCGTGTTCGGGGTCGGCATCATCCTGCTCGTGTACCTCCCGATCCTGTCGCTCCGCGGGGTGGAGGGGAAGATGTTCCGGCCGATGGCGCTGACGGTCATCTTCGCGCTACTCACGTCGCTCGCGCTGGCGCTCGTACTGATGCCGGTGCTGGCGTCGATCTTCCTGCGCAGCGTGTCCGAGAACGAACCACTCCTGGTGCGTTGGGCGAAGGCCGTGTACCGACCGCTCTTGCAACTGGCGGTCCGGTTCCCGCGCACGGTTCTGGCGACCTCGGCCGCAGTGTTCGCGCTGAGCGCGTGGGCGGCACTCCACATGGGCGCCGTGTTCATCCCGAAACTGGACGAGGGGTCGGTGGCGATCCAGGCGACCCGGTTGCCGAGCGCGTCACTCGAAACATCCGTCGAGATGACGACGCGGATCGAGAAGTGCCTCCGGGAAATGCCCGAGGTCGAATCGGTTGTTTCCAAGAGCGGCCGGCCCGAGATCGCGAACGACCCGATGACGATCAACCTCACCGACGTAATTGTGTCGCTGAAACCGCACGGTTCGTGGCGCTTCGCCAGTAAAGAGGAACTGGTCAAGGCGATGGAGGAGAAACTGGAAAGCGAGGTGCCCGGGCAGGTGTACGCGTTCTCGCAGCCGATCGAGTTGCGCGTGGCGGAACTGATCGCCGGGGTCAAATCGGACGTGGGCATCAGCGTGTACGGCGACGATCTCGAAACGCTGCGCGCGACCGCCGAAGAGGTCGCGGCCGCAGTTGGTAAGGTGCCGGGGTCCGCGGACGTGGCGGTCGAACAAACGGGCGGGCTACCGTACCTGCGCGTTATCCTGCGCCGGGACGCTCTCGCGCGCCACGGGATCAACGCACGTGCGGTCCTCGACACCGTGGCCGTCATGGGCGGGAAGGACGTGGGGGAAGTGTTCGAGGGGCAGCGCCGGTTCCCGCTTCAAGTGCGGTTCCCGGAAGCCGTGCGCGAAGACCTGGACCGGCTCAAGCGCGTCACCGTGCCCGATTCGCAGGGGCGCCCCATCCCGCTCGAGCACCTCGCGGAGTTGAAGTTCGACGACGGACCGGCGCAGATCAGTCGCGACGCGATCCGGCGCCGGGCGGTGATCTCGTGCAACGTGCGCGGGCGCGATCTCGCGGGGTTCGTGGCCGAAGCTCAGAAAGCCGTGGACGAGAAGGTGAAGTTACCCACCGGGTACTCGGTCGCGTGGGGCGGGCAGTTCAAGAATTTGCAGGAAGCCACTCGGCGGCTCTCGGTGGCCGTACCGGTCGCCCTGCTGCTCATCTTTGTGCTGCTCCATTCCACCTTTAATTCGACCAAACTGGCGGCGCTGATCTTCCTGAACGTGCCGCTGGCCGCGTCCGGCGGGGTGTTCGCGCTGTGGCTCCGGGGAATGGACCTGTCCATCTCGGCCGGCGTGGGGTTCATCGCACTGTTCGGGGTCGCGGTACTGAACGGCGTCGTGCTCGTGACTTACGTCGTGGAACTGCGGAGGTCGGGTCGGGACGCACACGAGGCCGCCTTTGGAGGCGCCATGATGCGCGTCCGCCCGGTGCTCATGACGGCTCTCGTCGCGATGCTGGGATTTATCCCGATGGCGTTCTCCAGTGGGTCCGGGGCCGAGGTCCAAAAGCCACTGGCCACGGTCGTCATCGGCGGACTCGTGACGTCAACGCTGCTAACGCTGTTCGTCATCCCGGCCGTCTATCGCTGGTTCGACTCCGAACCCGGAGATGCGGTGCAAGCCCCGGTCTACGAACACCCCGAGGTGTGATGTCAGCGCAATCGAAGGGGGCGTGGGGCGAGTCGTGCCCCACGCCCCCTTCGATTGCTGTCACGACGAACGAGCTAGAACGGGGCCTCGTTATTCACGAAGAACGTCCCACCGTTCCCCCAACTGTTATCGACGTGGACGATGTCGTAAGCGTTCCCGCCGTCGAGCACCAGCGCGCCTCCGGCCACCACGCCCGATGCGAACAGCGTGTCGTTGGCCTCCCCGCTGTGGACCTCGATGTTCCCGGCCGCACCTACGTTCCACAGGTACAGGCCGTCCCCGTCGTTCCCGCCCTGGACGTTGATCGTCCCGGCGAACACACCGACCATCTCCAGGTAGTCCTGCCCGTTGCCCAGATCTACGAACACCCCAGACGGGGTGCCCTGGCCAATGAAGACGGCCGGTTGGCCGTTCACCGTGGTCCCCGCCAGCCCGGTCACGGACAGGTTTCCGGCGCCGTCCTGCTCGATCCGGACGCGGTTGAAATCATCGTCGCCCGTGACGACCAGGGCGCCGCCCGACACCATCGCGGTCACGTTCCCGGCCGGGGTGTCTCGGTCTTCGAGATATTCGCACGTCAGCTTGGTGTGACTATCGTGCCCCGTCATGGCATTCCTCCTACGGATTGGGGCGAACGTGGAGGGAAGTGTTGCAACCTGCGTGCCCATACCGACGTCACGTTGAGCCGCGACGGGGACAAGTTATCGAGCGCGGCTCGACACCGACAGAATGAAACGGGGAGCGAGTGGCCGAGGTTCGACCCCGGAACGCGGGGAGTGCAGAAATGCGGCGTGCGTGCGCGAACGTGTTGCCCCAACTCCGAGTCGGAAGGACGGACCCGTTCGGATTTCGGGCGTGGCGGCTCACGGACTTCGCGCGGCGATTGCACTCGGTGCGATCATCGCCGCGTCAACCGTGGTACTTCTGATGATTTTCTGGCGGCAGCGCCGTTCATCGTTGCGGTACGACCGGCCGCGGCTTCAGTTGGAACTCGTACTCGCCGTACTCGGCCGCGTGCTGGCCCTTCTCGGTCAGCGCATAGGTCGCCTCGAACGGCGCCGCGGCGGTCCCCGTGACGCGCGCGAGGAGCCCCTCGTCGACCAGGGTCGTCAGGAACGAGCCGTCTTTAGTTTTCGCGGTCGGCGAGAGGCGCAGGGTGCGGCCGATGGCCGCCTTCTTGCTACGTTTGACTGCACGCAGAACTTGCCAAGTAAAGTGGGTCGTGGAACGGACGGGCACAGTGAACGCTCGCTTTGGTGTGATGGGCGGACATTTGGAGAGAGAGAGGTTGGTGGGCGTAGAAAGTTTACAGTCAATATCGCGAAGTAGCAACTCAATCACACTCTCACAATCCGAGCGCGAACCGCGAGAATGATAGTTTCTGTTAACATGAAACGGGCGGGCACCGGCGCCCGCCTCAAAATCTCTCTCCGCGCGGACCCGGTACAGAGACTACCGCCCGGCACCGAACACGAATTGATCCGGGTCACAAACACGCACGACGGTCGGCGCGGTCTTGAAGATCCGCAGGCCGACGTCCTTTTTGCCCGCCTTATCCCCGGCTCTGATATCGGTCAGTTCCAGTTTCCCGTCGTTCAACTTCCACGAACCGGTGATCTCGTCGGCCGCGGCGCCCTCGGACAACAGTTTCTCGATCAGGTGTTTGGGGATCGGCCCGGCGCCCTTTTTAATCGTGAACTCGGTTTTGGTGAACGTCCACGTAAAATCCGGCTCGTGGTTCTTCTTGTCCGGGGTGTAGTAATGGTTCAATTTCATCCCCGTAACGTCTGCCGCGGCGACCGCGGACGGCTGCGCGTGAGAGCGCCCGGCTAGCACAGCAAGTGCGACACCAACAATAAGCACTCGACAGTCGATCATCTCGCGTCCTCTAATGAGAAAGGGGTGAGACGATTCTACGCTGATGAAATGCGTCCGGTTGTAACGACCGCTCGCAACGTCGGTACTCGGTGTCGGGTGTCGATTACAGCGGCCACTCCGTGCCGACCGCGTCGCGAAGTTGGTCCATCAGTTCCATTGAGGCCCGGGCCACTTGTTGGACCAGTTCCGTGCGGGTGGGGAATAAGCGCTCACAATCCCAGCGCATCGGCGCAATCGGTCGACGCAGGGGGTCCTCGGGGCCGGGCGGGGGGAGCAGCCGGGGCCGGGGCCGGGGCCGGCGCCGGCGCGGTGAAACGGTGAACGTGGCTCCCAGGCGCCAGGCCGGGTGCCCTTCCGCGGGTGCTTGGATCGAGAAGCGCAGGCCCCACGCGCCGGTGATTTCGGCGCGCTCGATGGGCCACGCGGCGATCGCGCGGGGCACGAATTCGTACCAACTCGCGAGCGGCGCGACCAGTTCGGACAACATCCCGCGTGCGAACACCCCGGACACGCTCCCGATGCGCACCGTCACCCGGTCCGCGGTGTTGTCCCACACCCAGTCGCCGAAGTTGAGCGGTTTGGGGCCGATCCCGAGTTCCGAGAGCCACTGCGCGGGCCACCCGTTCGTGGTCACGGCCGCGAGGTCGCCGAGCGCGGCGTAGTAGTCGGGATCATCGATCAGCACCTCGTCGCGGAACCGGGACGCGGTCACCCCGGCGCGCAGGAACCGCCCGAACACGTCTTCGCCGTGCTCGTCCAGCCAGTCAGCCAAAACGAGGCGCGCGGTATCATCCGACGGGTGCTCAAACACGTTCGCGAATAAGGCACTGCGCTCGTCCACGTCAACCGCTCCGTCGGGCACCACAGAGCAGTTTACGCGATACCGGCATCTCGTGACCGTCGATCTACTTCGGGCGCGCGAGCTTATAGAGATCAGAGCCCATCTTCATCACGTAGAGCAAATCGTTCTTCGGGTCGTATTCCAGCCAGGTCAGTGCCGAAACGCCTTTCAGTTCCTTCGGAACCGCGATCGGCTTGGCCCACGTTGCACCGGAATCCGTGCTCTCGATCACGCCGGACGCGGTGAGCACGAACAGGTGCATCGCGTCCTTACCGAACACGGGACCGTAGCGCGCGTCCTTCACGTCACTCACCTTTTCCCACTTTGCGCCTTTCTCAGTGCCCTTCAGCAGCGCGCCCTCGACGAGCCAGAACAGCGCATCGCCTTGAGGTTTGGGAAGCGCAACCGGGGTGTAATCGGCCACCGGCTTGAACGTCTTCCCGCCGTCCGTGGTGCGAAGAATCCCGCCGGTCGCCTTCTGTCGCGATTTCTCTCGCGCGACAACGGCCGTGTCCGCGTCGAAGACCCACGCACCCAACCCGTGCCCCTTACCCGCTTCGGAAAATGACTTTCCGCCGTCGCGGGAAAGGAGCAGGAGCCCGCCGGCTTCGTGCTTGAAGGCGAGCGCGAACTTCATCTCCGGATCGGTCCAGTCGACCGCGCACCAGTCAACGTGCTCGCACTTCTTGTCCATCGTGCGCCACGGGGTCGCGGGATCGGAGGACGCGACGATGACCGGCCCGCCGTACACCGTGGCCATCAGGAGCGTTTTGGTTTTCCCGGTGGGGTCGCGTTGCAGGCAGCCGGGCGTTTCCGTTCGGCCCTTCGGTACGTCTTTGCCGTGCCGCTCCCACGTCTTGCCCGAATCGGCCGAGCGGAACACCCCGCGATCGCTGAGGCACACAAACAGCGTGCCGGTATCATGATCGACCGCCACCCCGGACAACCCGCCGAAGCCGGTTTTCTCTTTCGCGAGGAGTTCGGTCGCGACCGGTTGCCATCCGTCAGCCGCACGAGCGGCGGGGCCAATAAAAACTGCGAGTGAGAGGAGAACAAATCGCATAGGAGAGGTCCGAGGTGCTCCCCTGCCCTTACGGGAGGGGATGAGGTAGGGTCTTCCGCTATTCTTTCGTCGCAACGCAGTACAGCATCTTCCGCCCTTTGAGGAACAGTTTGCCGTCCGCAATGGCGGGCGAAGCGGGGCCGTCGTCGCCGAGGTCGTTGACCGCAAGAAGCTCGAACTTCTCTCCGGCCTGTACGACGAACGTCTTCCCGGCGCTCGCGAGGTAGATGCGCCCGCCCGGAGCCGCGACCGGACTGGCGTGAATCGAAACTCCCGTGAGCCGTTCGCTGTACAGCACCTCGCCGTTCGAGAGTTTGAGGCACTTCAGCACCCCCGGCGAGTGTAGCCGGTATAGGTGCTCGCCGACGATGACTGGCGAACCGTACCCTTCGGGCATCGTTCCGGTCTTCCATTTCAGGTGCGTTTTGGTCACGTCACCGGTGCCGGTGGGGTCGACCGCGACACCGGTTCCCCCGCGCCCGCTATCGAGGTACACGCGCCCGGCGCCCAACACGGGCGACACGGTGTCCCCGCTCGCGGCGCACGACCACAGCACCTTGCCGGTATCGGGATCGACGCCCTGCAGCGCGTTCGACGCGGCCACGAGCAACTGTTTCTTTCCCGCAATGTCCGCGAGCACGGGCGTGCTGTGCGCGAAACCGTGGCTCGGCCGCAACTGCTCCCATTTCGCGTCACCGGTCTTGCGGTCGAAGCCGATCAACCGCGACTGCTTATCGGTTTGATCGCACTGCATCACGACGGTATCGCCAACGAGAACCGGGCTGGCCGCGAGCGCGACATCGAACTTGAACGGCTTGATCTCCTTGCGCCAGAGCTGTTTGCCGTCGTGGTCGAGTGCCGCAATGACTGACGACCCGAACACGACATAAACGCGCTCGTCGTCCGCGGCGGGCGTGGGTGCGGTGTACCCGCCGCGGAGGTCGGCGAAGGTCCACGGCCCCGGTTCGACCTTCACGTTCCAGAGCAATTTACCGTCGTCGGTGCGGTAGCACGCGACGTGGTGCTCGGGTTGTTGTTTGGGATCGATCTTCCCGGGCCAGTAGCTCACGGTGACGAACACGCGGCCGCGGTACACGATGGGGCTGGACTGGTTCTGATCTTGTGCGCCCTTCTCCTCGGTGCCCGGGAGCGAGGACTTCCAACGAACGTTCTCACTGGTCTTGCCGTTCCAGGTGAGAGGCAAGTTCTTGTCGTCCGTCTGCCCCATTCCGGTTGGCCCGCGCCATCCCGACCAATCTGCAGCAGTAGCACCGCCCGCACTCGCAACGCAAACGAGGAGCGCCAGGAGCCTTGACCGCAAGGCGAGCATGTCGGTTACTCGAAGTGGGGAGAGAACAGGCGGGAACGCAACCGAAGTGTACCCGCCATTACCACAACGAGCAACGACCTGGCGCCGCGTTGCTAACTGCACTGCATGGAAGCACGGATGTGAGGTTCGCGGTGGTTGCGGCACACGAAGACGTACATATTCCCGGCATCGCCGAAAGTGCCTCTGTGGGCGTTCTGTACCGCGCATCGCGAACGAGATTCAGCAAGGAATGTGGGGCGGTCTTCGATTGATAACTCGGGCCGGCGTTGACGTGAGTGTTCCGCACACCAAGAAGAGAAGCAGAAACGACGGGCCAGAGATTGCTCCCTGGCCCGTGGCATTTCACCTGAAGATGATCCCTGACGGGAGAAACACGACCGTTATCGCGCGGCCACTGGCGCGGGTGCGGTCGGCGCGGGGGGAACGGCTCCCGCGGGAGCGGGGAACAGGCGCTTCGCCAACAGGCCCCGCACCCCCGGTACCCACAGCACGGGGGCGATGGGAGCGAGAATCCGCACGGAACGGAACAGCGCCGTGACGCCACGGGCGTCACTGTACCGGGTGCCGCCCGCGTCCGTCAGGACCGGCGTGCCGAGCGCGGGTTCGGGCGCGAGCAAAACCTGTCCCTCGGTGTCCGCGGCCAGTGCGAGCGCAGCAGCCCGGCGCGCGGGTTCCGAACCGGAATCGAACGCGAACTTCACTTTCGCCAGGTTCACCCCGCCCCGGAGCCGGTCGCGGATCACGAAGTCCGGCATGTACGCGAGGAGCATCACGATCATCAACAGCTCGAACAGGTTCAGCCCCATCAGGACGGCGATGCCCGCGTGCATCGCGCTCGCGAGGAAGATGATGAGCCACCGCAACCGGGTCCACAGCAGGAACGGCCCCGCGATCTCGATGAACAGCGTGGACCACGCGCTGAGCGCCGCCGCGGTGTAGTACAGCGGCTTGATGCTCGCCAGCGCGCGCAGCATCTTCTCGTACCACTCGTACTGCATCAGGGTGAACTCCGGGTTCACCAGCACGTCCCAGACCGCGTGCCCGTCCCACCACGCGCCCCCCTTGAGCTTCGAGAGCCCCGAGGCCAGGTAGATGAAGCAGAAGTGGACCTGGATCAGCCGCAGCGCGAACCCCGCGCCCTTCGAGAGCGGCGGGGCGGTCAGGAACGACCGCACCGGGGCGTCGATCGCGCCCGTGCGCGCGAGGCTCGCGCGGGCCGCCCGGTACCGGGCGATCAGCCGGTCCAGCGAGAGCGCGGCCCCGCTGTTCCCGATCATCAGGTAGAACAGCAGGATGTTCATCATCGTGTCCATCCCGAACAGCACCTGCTGCGTCCGGTGGATGTACCCGACGACCGCGATCCAGACCAGGACGGACGTGACCCGCGTGAACAGTCCGACGGTGAACATCAGGATCGCGACCAGGACGGCCGCGTGGATCAGCGCCATCTGCGTCGGGTCCGTGACGTGGAACCAGACGGAGAAGATGCTGTGCCCGGTCCGCAGCGCCTTCTCGGACTCGTTGTTCCAGTAGTCCAGGTACTCGATCTTCTTCGCGCGCTCCGCCGGGTCGGACGGGAGCGTGTACAGGAAATTGACGAGCGCGCGGCGGAAATCGATGCCGATTTCGACGAAGTGGTTGAGCACGTAGGCCCGCGCGCTGTTGTCGACGCGGTTGATCGGCAGCACGTCCCAGAACGCGCGCACGTCCGCCGCCACCTGCTGGCGCTCGGCCGGCGGGAGCGACGCGAGGAACGCGGGCGGCGCCGGTTCGTCCTGCGCCGGGGGCGAGCCGCTCGTGAGCACGTTCAGGTACCGGTCGCGGCGCTCCGGGAACGTCCTCATGTCCTGGAACCAGCCGAGCGCCTGGAGCGGGTGATCCGGGTTGTCGCTCGCGCTGATGCGGTGGAGGAACTCGAGCGCGCGCTTGCGCTGCGCGTCGTCCTCCGGCAGCGCGCGGATGAAATCGATGACGGCCTTGCGCCGGTGCGGGAAGTCCGGTACCTTCGCGGGCACCACCGGCCGGTGGTCCCAGCTCCAAAACGGCTGCACCAGCGAGGGATACTCCTTCCGCTCGCGCTCGATGAACGCGGCCGAGTACCACCCGTGCTTGCCGAAGAACTGTTGCAGGTCCACGCTGTACGCGAGGTGGGTGTACAGCACCAGGAGCCCGGTCGTGAGCCGGATGAAGCCGAGCGTGGTCGGGTCCGCGGCCGGGAACCAGAACTCCACCCACTTCTGCCACGGGGACCGGTACACGGGCTCGGGCGCGGTGTCGGGCGTTATCTCAGAGGCCATGACGAATCTCACTCCAGCTACAAGAACCGTCCCTCCGGCCCGCGTCCCTGAAAAAGAGCGGGGCCGGCGCGCGTGCTGTCTGCCGAACTGTGCGTGTCAATGAGTCACCGAGCGGGCGCCCCTCCTCTGCCCGCGCAACGCCTTTGCGAACAGAGGAGGAGGCCGGTTACCGCAGTTGGTTCCAGTCGAACACTTTGTCGCGGTACTGCGGGTCGTCCACGTCCCGCTCGCTCAAGTTGAGTGTGTCGAGTGCGTGGATCGACATGTAATCGATGAACTCGCGCTTGTCCGGGTCGCCCGGGGGGCGCCCGCCCGGGCGCGGGCCGATGGGCACGAGCCAGTAGAGCATCGGTTCCTGGGGGTTCAGGAGCTCGATGTGCGTCGCACCCGGCTTGTCCGGGTCCGGCACGAAGCCGAACTCGCCCAGGAAGTAGGGGCGGTACGTCGAGGGGTGGTACGGGCTGCTGATGACGCCGGGCCGGTTCAGCACGTTGGTGAACTCCTCCACGCTCAGTGTCTTGTGCTCGAGCCGGTAGATCTTCACCGTCGTCTTGCCCGCGCCGGCCGCGTCCGTGTTCTCCAGGATGATGTGCGAGGCGTAGGACGGGAGCACGAACCGTGCGACCTCCGGTTGCGGGAGCCGGTACTGGATCGTCTCCTCCTCGGCCGGGTGGAGCGGGATCGACCGCAACACCATCCGCCGGCGCGGGAGCATCTCGTTCTTCTCGGCGACGTGGACCGGTTGGAGCAGCGCCGGCGTGGCCCGCGCGATCTGCTCCGTAATCGAGAGCCGGCGGTAGTACGTGAGTCCGAGCGGGTCTTTTACGTCCGCCGGGCGCTTCGGCAGCACCACCCAGCGCGTCTCGTACACTTTGCGCCCCTGGGCGTCGGTGCCCGTCTCCGTTTTCAGCAAGCAGACGATCACGCTCGCCGGCCCGGGCTCGGGCGAGTAGAAGTGGTACGCGTTCCGCAAGTAGAGGAACTGCAGGTACGGGTTGTACACGCGGATGAACGCCTGCTCCGTGACCCACGGCGTCGAGGGCGGGCTGGTCGTCGCGAAGAAGATTCCAGCGAAGTGGAACACCATCACCGCGCTGAGGGCGTACAACCGGTACCGGACCGAGACGAGTAGGGCCACGGCCCACGCAGCGGCGACCGCCCCGCACACCCCGAACAGCAACCGGAACGAGTCCCAGTGGGCGGGGGTGCCGGCGACCGCGAGCGCCCCCGTAACGGCCCCGAGCGCCCACGCCTGCCACAGGTCCGGGCGCATCGACACCGCGGCGCCGGTGGTGATCGCCCCGCCGAAGACGAGGAACAGCCGGGCCGTGTGAATGACCCACGGCGGCGAGCCCATCGCGGTCGCCACCAGGCCCAGAACCGCCGCGCCCGCGACCAGCCCCGAGCCGACGATCCCGACCTTGCGAACGAAACTCCATTCAAACGGTGGAACGACTGCGGCGACTGACTCTGCGGGTGCTGCGTCCCGGTCCATGACGACCTCGTTCAACGGTGCGGCGCGTGAAAATACTCACCTTTAATCGGCGCGTGCCCGCGGTAGTCATAACCCTGTTTCCGGGAGCGGCGTTTGCGCCGCGGGGCCGGGGTCGCGCCACCCGCATTTTAGCCCCGGCACCGAGCGAACGACACGGGACCGTACAACCGTTGTTTTCGGAACCCGGGAACGCGCCAAACACCCTAGTTTACCGTTGACTCCCATTCTTCCCCAACCTACCATCCTCACTACACGAATTCGCCTGCCTCACTCGGTTAAAGCTTCCCCACAAGGCGATAACTAGACGCGAAAAACCCGGCGCTCGTTCAGTTGCGGACACGGAGCCGCGACCGGGGGCCGTTCGCACGCGAGGCGGGTGTCGAGAGGGCTTCGGGATGTACAGCGTTGTTCTGATGGTCGCGGCTACTTCCGGCGGGGACATGGCGAGCTTCGGGGGCAAGGACAAGGCCGGGTGCCACGGCACCGTCGTTAGCGCGGGCTGCACCGGCTGCACCGGGACGAGCGCGAGCTGCCACGGCGGCGGGTTCCTCGGGCTCCGTAACGGCGGCGGGCTGTTCTCGCACAAGAGCGGCTGCCACGGCTCGAGCTGCCACGGCACCCCGACGGGCTGCACCGGCTACACCCCGGCCCCGGCTCCGGCCCCGGTCGTAGTCGCGGCCCCGGCCGGCTGCACCGGCTCCGGCTACAGCTACGCCGGCTGCCACGGCTCGAGCTGCCACGGCGGCGGGTTCCTCGGGCTCCGCAGCGGCGGCGGGCTCTTCAACAAGAAGAGCGGGTGCCACGGTAGCTGCCACGGCGGGTAAGTAATTATTCGGACCGATGCACGAACGGGAGCCTTTGGGCTCCCGTTCCTGTTTTTACGGGCGCGGTTATAATTCCTCGACCCGGAGGAACCCGAATGGGCGCGCCCCTGGTGCGGCCGGCGGTCGCGGAACTCGAGTTCCGGCTCTACGACCGCCCGCTGCACCCCGAACTATTTGATGTGGTGGCCGTGAAGTCCGTGCCGCACGCCGGCGCGCGCCTCACGGTCCGGCTCACGCGCACCGGGCACTCCCTGAGTTGGGCCGGTCCCGGTACGTATTTGGAAGAGATCATTGCGACCGCCGGAGCGGACCTGCCCGAAACGGGCTTGCGGCTCGCCCACCGGTTCGACGGCGGGCGGCGCGGGAACTGTGTGTTCCCCACCGTGCGGTACCAGGTATCGGCCCAGGTCGAAGTGCTGAAACCGGAACAGTTCATTCACGTCCACGCGGAACTGCTCGCCGACGGCGCGCGCAAGGGGCTCGTCTTCCACGGCCCGGAGAACAACCGCATCGGGCTGTCACCGATCGGCGTCGTGATCGTCGAAGCCCTGCCCCAATGTCTGAGCGTGAACGCTTTTCACACGTTCCCGGAAGAGTTTGCCGTCGTCAAAACGCAATCGCTGATCGAGCCAATTACGTAGTGCGTGTTAAAAATCGAATCCGGTTCGGGTGGTTTGGAGCGAGCCGCGACCGCGAGGGAGCGGGAGGCCCCACCGCCCCCGGCGCTCGCACCCAACACAGGGCGGTCCCGGCACCCGCTCCCTCGCGGTCGCGGCTCGTTAAACCAAGCCCCTCGGTTACTCGTGGTCCCTGCGGAGCTACAAATCGCTCTCGTTGTCCGAGCCGCGTTATCGGTGTTATCCGCGGCTCATCCTTCTGCTTCTAAACGCGCCGGCGCCGGGCCGCGATCAAGAACCGGTTCGCGCGCTCCGTGTCCGGCTTGTCCGGGAGCTTGGAACCGGCGAACGCCTCTTGGAACACGCGGTCCAGTTCCAGCGCGCGGGCCTCGACCGCCTCGAACGGCACTTCGCCGCGTCGAATGGTGAGCAACTCGTCGCGGTGCTCGCCCACGTCCACCCGAATGTCGCCGTCGCGGAGCGCGTAAATGCCGCTGTGCAGGAGCCGAATCAGGTGCATCGCGTGCTTCGGCTTGTAGTGCCGGTTCGTGGCAAATCCCCTCTTCATCAATCGAAACTGCGACAGAACGTACCCGGAGTAGGTGCGGTACAGGTGCCGCGAGAGGAACGCGGTGCGGATGCCGCGCAGTTCCGTTCCCGTTTCGTCGGCGTGCAGCACGGCGGGCGACCAGAGCACCTCGAGAATGTTCGGGTTCGCCTGGAGCGCGAGCCGGACGAACTTCTCGATCTCCCAGTCCACTTCCTCGACACCCTCCGCAAAGAACTCGACCTGCTCCGGCGGCTTGGTGAGCGACCAGTGCCAGTCGGCGGGCGGCAGGAACACGCCGCGCCGGTCCTCGTCCGAGGATTCGGTCGCGAGCCCGAACGCCCGCGACCCTAACATCACGCGGTACACCACGAACGCGGACACGTCCGGCCCGGCGGTCGCGGTCGCTTCGACGCTGTGATCCCCGCGCCGAACGAGCAGTTCCCCAAACTTCAACCGGAAGGACGCGCCGTCCAGGAACCGCACGAGGTACGGCCGGTCGTTCGACTCGGGCGCCTCGGCGACTTCGCCCACTGTACCCGCAGGTTTGATGACCTCCGTACCCGGAACGCGCCGATCGTAGCGCAACACCACTTGCGACCCGACCGAGATGAGGAAGTTCGGCGGGAGGTTGTCGTCGCGGTTTTCGGACATACCGACCTCACCATCAGAGGACAGAGGACAGAGGACAGAGGACAGAGGACAGAGGACAGAGGACAGAGGACAGAGGACAGAGGACAGAGGACAGAGGACAGAGGACAGAGAGCAGAAGACAGGAATTTGGGTTCGGAGCAAACGCATGTTCCGACCATTACAGTCTTCTTACCCCTACGCTGTCTTCTGACCTCTGACCTCTGATCTCTGATCTCTGACCTCTGACCTCTGACCTCTGATCTCTGACCTCTGATCTCTGATCTCTGACCTCTGATCTAGCTCTTCTGCTCGGTTTCCAGCAGTTTCTTCTTCCGATGAAGTCCGCCGGCGTAGCCGTGGAGTTTGCCATCGGTGCCGATAACGCGGTGGCACGGCACGATCACCGCAACCGGGTTGGTGGCACACGCCCGGGCCACCGCGCGCGCCGCGGTCGGGGCGCCAATGGCTTCGGCCACTTCGCGGTAGCTCCGCGTTTCGCCGTAGGGGATCGCGAGCAGCGCGTCCCACACGCGGCGCTGGAACGCGGTCGCGCGCACGTCGAGCGGTAGTTCGATGTGCGGTTGGTCGCCGGCGAGGTGCCGTTGAAGTTCCGCGAGCCACGGTTCCAGTTCGGCGTCGTTGCGCGCGACGGCCGCGGCGGGGAACTCGGCCCGCAGCCCGGCTTCCGCTCGTTCGTCGCTGTCGGAGAAACTCAACCAGCAGATCCCCTTCTCCGTCGCGCCCAGGAGCACCCAGCCCAGATCACACTTCGCGGTGGTGAACCGGATCGCGACCGGTCCGCCCTTCTGGTACTGGCCCGGCGTCATGCCGAGTTGGTCCGCAGCGCGCTCGTAGAGTCGGCTACTGGACCCGTAGCCGGCGGCCGTCATCGCGGTGGTCACGGTATCGCCCTTCTTGAGTTTCGTTTTGAGTCGGTCGAGTCGGCAGGCGTCCGCGAACCGGCGCGGGCTGAGACCGACGACCCGTTTGAACACGCGCTGGAGGTGCGCCGGGCTGAGACCGGCCTGCTTTCCCAGATGGGAGAGCGTCAGCGGTGTTTCGAGATTGGCGCGGATGTAGTCGCACAGATCGGCGACGAGCGAAACGGTATCGGGATCGGCGACAGTCGGCATCGCGGCACCTCCGTGCTTACGATACCTCGAGGGGTGAGCGGGGAACTATCCGGTTCTTGCGCCCAGCGATGGATTTGTGGCAATCCGATGTGAAGACTGGTGTGCGGCGCGAGTTAGGTCTGTACTCGCGCCGCATACGCGGGGTTACGACTTCTTCGGTTCCGGGTTCTTCTTCGGCTCCGGGTCTTTCTCTTTCATCGGCTCGGAGTCTTTCTTCGGCTCGGTACCGCCCTTGCCGGGTTGCGTGTCCACGCCGATCACCTTGGTCTGGTTCACTTCGGGCGCGGGCCAGATGGTCATCGGCTTGGCGTACTTGGCCGCGGCGTCGCGGAGGCACACGATCAGCCCGTTGTCGGCGGCGAGGTACACGCGGTCGGAGGCCGTGTTCACGATGTGAATGTTGAACTCGCTGAAGTTGGCCGTCCCGAGCGGCCCGGACTTCTGGCGCGCCGGGTCGGTGGGGCGCTTCGCGTCGAACACCAGGAACCGGCCCTGGCGGTCGCGGACGTAGAGCAGCTCCTCGTTCGCGCCGATCACGCGATCGGCACTGTCGTCCGACCGCCACACGACGTTCCCGGTCTCCCGGTTCAGGCACACCACGCCGCTGTTGTCGCCGGCCGCGTAGAGGTGCGTTTTCGTGACGAACGGGGAATGGTTATTGATCCCGCCCGGGTTGGAGCGCCACTTGGGAGCGATCCCGCCGGCCAGGTTTCCCCCGGTCGCTTCGAGAGCGATCAGGGTGCCATTGGCGAACGGGATGTAGTGGGTCGTCCCGCTCGCGACGGGTGCAGCCGGGATTGCGGAGGTGAGCCGCTCGCTCACCTCTGTGACCACGTTGCCCAGCGCGGTCCGCTTGCTGAGCGCCAGAACGGTGTTGTCGTCCGTCACCGCCCACGCGCGCGTCGGGGTGAGGATGATCGGGTAAATGACCCGACTGGTGAGCCCGTACTGCCACCGGACCGGCGGCTCGACCGCCTTCGGTCGCAGGTCACTCAGCAGCATGGCCCCGGCGATCGACGGCGGAATGGAACTCAGCGACGGCGTGCTCTGGATGTACCGCCCGGCCTCGTTCCGGAGGTGGTACGGCTGCCGCAGCGACGGCAGCAAGCCGAGCGACACGGCCGGCGACCGGTTCTCGAGCGAGTACGGCGGCATGACGCTCGGGAGCGTACTCAGCGACGGCGTCTTCGACCCGGCGGACCCGCCCACGGGCGCCTCGAGAACGCGCGGCCGGACCGTCTGCTCGAACCCCTCGTTCGGCGGCAGGCTCGTACCCGGGGAGTACCGGCTGAGCAGGTCATCGATGGGATTGGTGTCGCTCTTCTTCGCGCCCTGATCGAGCTGGTCGCCCCCTTTGCCCGATGCGTTTATGGTGATCGGGCGGGGCATGTCGAACACGGCGACGCGGTGCGCGCCCGCGTTCCCCGGGCGCACCCCCAGCACGCAGTACACGGCCGTGTCGTCCGCGGCCAGTCCGGTGGTCGGCGTGGAGCCGAGCTCGGCCACGAACTCCGTCACCCCGGTGTAGCGGTAGAAGGCGTACAACTTGGTGACGTGAGCACAGAACACGAAATTCGCGTTGGCCGCGACCGGGTACGCGGTCCCGGACGTCCCGTTGCCCAGCCGCGCCGCCCACTGCAGGCGCCCGGTGAGCGCGTCGATGGCGATGAGCACCCCGGCCCGGGTCTGCACGAACACCTGGTCGCCGATCGTCTGGACCTGCGAGAGCGTGTCGCGGGTGCCCTCGACCGGGACCACCACGCTCCACTCGGCGCGCAGGTTCAGCCGGTCGAGCGCCGCCTTTTCCGGCGGGACCGCCTTCGAGTACACGTTGTTCAATTGGGCCGGGGCGGGGCCGGCGGCGAGCGCGAGGCCGACGACCGCGACGAAACGATGCCACATGAGTGCGACTCCGGTGCGGCGGGCGCGAAACTTAACTTTTAGTTTAACAACGCGCGGCCGCGAATGTGAGCGCCGATCCGCGCGAACGGGCGCCGAAGGTTCCGGGAGAGGTGCGGGTGGCGCCGATTGTGCGGGCCGCTCACTTCTTGCCCAGTTCGCGCTTCCGGCGGAAGAAGTCGGTGAGGAGCGCGGAGCACCGGTCCGCGAGGACGCCCCCGACCACCTCGGCGCGGTGGTTCAACCGCGGGTCGCTCGCGATCTGGTAGAGCGTGTGGCACGCCCCGGCCTTCGGGTCGGTGCAGCCGTACACCACCATCGGCACCCGGGCCTGGACGATCCCGCCGGCGCACATCGGGCACGGTTCGAGCGTGACGTACAGGATGCACTTCTCCAGGCGCCACGACTTGAGCGCGGTGGCGGCCTGCGTGAGCGCGATCATCTCCGCGTGCGCGGTCGGGTCGTTGAGCTGCTCGCGCATGTTGTGCGCCTGCCCGATCGCCCCGAGTTCCGGGTGAATGATGACCGCTCCGACCGGTACTTCGTCTTCCTGGGCCGCGGTGCCGGCTTCCTCGAGCGCCGTCTCCATGTGGTGGACGTGGAACGGGTGCGCCGGGTCGGTGAACGCGAGATCGAACGGGTTGAGCTGGTTCATGTAGTCGCTAAGCGTAACGGTCGAGGGGACAGTGCAAAAGGCGATATGGGACAACAGCCCATGCCGTGGAATTGAGCTTTAAAGCCCTGACAATCGCGAACGGCGCGGCGTAAGCCCGCCGGTAGTGCTCTAAAACACCGGCGGGCTTACGCCGCGCCGTTTGCTAGATCTCAATGAAGTGTCGCGCAAAGCTATGTAAGTCCGCAGCGCGTCACTTCACCAGTTCATTGAGCGTGTAGTACGCCTCCGGGTGCAACACGGGTTCACCGGTGCGGGACTTCGGGCCGTCGAGACGGAGTTCGTACACGCGGCCCTTCTTCAGCCCGCCCACCGGCACGGTCAGCGTCTTGCCGTCCTTCGAGAGCGCCGCGGCGCCGGCGGTTTCGGCGCGCGTGTCCACTTCCGGGCCGCCGTAGTCGCTCTTGTAAGCGTAGGTGTACGAGCTGACCGCCACGGGCCGGGCGCCGATCGTCTCCGGGTCCAGCGGTTTGGTGAACGTGAGCGCGAAGCCCTCTTTCGTCAAGTTGATGTGGTGGATGTCGAACGGCTCCGCGCCCGTGTACACGACCCGCTGGAGCCCGTGAGGTTTGCCGCCGAGCGACCCCCACCCGCGGTTCGTCTGGCCCGCGAACAGGCTCCCGTCCGGCGCGAAGCACAGCCGGTTCACCCCGCACTGCAACCCGCTCCGGAACGGGAAGCACGCGCCCTGGTACACGCCGTTCACCTTCTCCAGCGCCACCCGCATCACGACGGAGTTCGTCTGGTCGCCGACGAAGCACTGGCCCGCGTAGGGGCCGAACTTACCGCCGGTGGTGTCCCAAATCGGCTCACTGGCGGACTTCCCCATCCGCCCGTAGGGGAACCAGATACACGGCGGGTCCAGGTCCGGGTACACCGGCGCCGGGCGCACCCACGGGAGCGTGCGCCCGAGGTCGTTCCACTTCTTCTGCGAGGGCTGCGTGCCGTCGTACCACATCCCGCTCGCGACCTTCTCAGGCACCTTCCCGGCGAACGGCGAATCCTTCACCCACCGGAGCCCGGCCTGGTGCCCGTAGAACGCGCCTTTCTTCAGGTGGTGTAACTTGTTCGTCACCACCCACTCGCCCTGGTTGTCGCAGTAGAACAGTTCGCCGTCCGGCGCGAAGTTGATGCCGTTGGGCGAGCGCAGGCCGTAAGCATACGGCTCCATCTTGCCGTCGGGCGAGACCTTCACGCACCACCCGCGCCACGGAGCCTTCGCCTGGTGCCCGCCGCCGAACCCGACGTTGAGCGTGATGAAGAAGTTCCCCTGTTTGTCGCGCGCCGGGCCGAACGCGAACTCGTGGTAGTCGCCCGACACGCCCCACTTGTCGCACACGGTCTGGTACTCGTCCGCCTTGCCGTCGTGGTCGATGTCCACGAGTTTCGTCAGCTCGGGGCGCTGGACCACGAAGACCGTGTCGTTGGACTCGACGAACAGCCCGAGCGCCTCGTGCAACCCGGTCGCGAATTTCGTCATCTTGATGTCGGCGACGTTCTCCGCGGTCGGGTTGTGGATCAGGTACACGTCCCCGCGGCGCGTGCAGGCGAGCAGTTTGCCGTCCGGCCGGAACGCGAGCCCGCCCACCTCCAGCACGCAGTCGTTCGCCAGCGGAACCGTGTCGATCCGGTACGACGCGGATTCGTTCTTCGCGGCGGCCCCCGACGCCTCGACGACGCCCTTGGGCGGGAAGTCGCGGTCGAGGCGCTTGCGGATCGTTTCCGGCACCACGTCGGGCAGTTCCGGGTTCACGTACACGGCCCACTCGCCCGCCTCCTGGCACACCTTGACGAGCAGCTCGTTTGTCCCGGCCTTCACGTCGGCGAACACCATGTCCTGGTCCGGCGCGGCGGCGCGCGTGTGGGCCTCGTGCAGCACGCGCTTGCCGTTCACGAACACGCTGATGGTGTCATCGCTGCCGAACGAGATGGGCAGCTTGAACGCCCGGGGCGACTCGAACGTGTGGTAGAGGTACACCACCGCGTCGGTGGTCACGTCCGGGAAGAGTTTCTGGAGGTTGACGACGCGGCCCAGTTGGAACGTGTCGTACTCCTTCCACGCCACCTTCGCGCCGGACTTGCCGGCGTAGGTCGCCTTCAGATCGACCTTCTTTTCGGGCGGGTACGCGAAGTCGAAACCGACCCGGTCCGCGTTGTCGAACGGCCCCGCGAAGTACCACTTGCCCTCGAGCGTGGGCAACTTGTGCGAACCGAGCGTGGCCCGTGCGCTGTCTGCCCGGTTGCCCTTGTTCACGTACTCGCCCACGGACTCCTTCGGCGGTTGCGCCGCGGGGACGAACGTGCGCGACGGAACGAGGGCGACACCGATGGCCAGCGCCGCGGTGAGGAGTGGGTACAGGCGGGTCATCACAACTCCGGGACGTGCGGGCGTGGCGGGGAGGTTTGCGGGGTGAGAACGAGTGTACCCCGTTAGAACTGGTTCCACAACCGCGCGAATTCGGCAGTGAACGCGGCGATCAGACTCGCGTCGGCGGTATCGACGATGTTCTCGAAGTTCATGTCGGCCGCACCGCGGGTCCAGTTGTAACTGCCGTTGATGAGCCGCGCGCCATCGAAGATGGCGAACTTGTGGTGCATGTGCCCGTTGAGGCCCGTGTCCGCGGGGCCGTGCATGTCGTCTGTTTTCACAGCGATGCCCGCTTCGCGGAACTTCTGGATGTCCGAACCGGCGTCGTGTTGTTTCTCGTTGTCCGTGATGATGCGCACGACCACTTTGCGCCGGTGCGCATCGAGAATCGCCCGGGTAATGCGGTCATCGGTGATCGTGAACACGCACACGTCCGCGGTGCGCCGGCACTGACCGAACCGGTGAATGATCTGCTGGAGGCACCGTTCGCCCGGCGCGAAGAACGCTTCGTCTTGGCCCGCCGTCGGCACACCGGAGGTTTGAGCGACCGAAGCGAGCGGTGCGAGCACCTTCATCACGTCTTCGAGCCACTCCACCAGTTCGGCGGACGCGGGATCGGCGATTGCCCGGCGCACGACCTCGAACGCGGAGTGCCGAACCAGCCCGCGGTGCTGGTCGGACTTCACGTTCTTCGCGAGCCAGTCCGTGAGTGCGGATTTCTCGCCGCCGGAGAGCTTGCGATCGGCGAGCGATTGCGTGAGGAAGCGGTCGAGGTCTTCGGGGTTCATCGCGGTCCGGTTGTTCTTCGCGGGTTTGGTCCGCCGGGTCAAATTAGCTCAGATAACCGATGAATCCGTGTTACGACATATTTCAAAAGAGGCCCAACGACGCGGTACACATTTGAGCCAAACGTGGAGACCAAGATAGTCGTCTTCGCGGGCCACTCCGAACTTCGGGGGCTCCAGGCACCGGCACATCACACCGATTAGAAACGAAGTCGGGTCGCGGTACGCGGTGTACGACTCACCACCAATGTAGTACGCCCCGGTCAAACGACCGAGGTGCGGAAAGCCCTCTTCTTCGCCATCAAAAACTAACCGCGGATCGTTCAGATATGATTCGATTTCGCGTTGGACCACCCGAAGCATTTTGGTCCGGTGCCGCTGAATCGCCGCGAACTCAACGACCGTGATGGCGGTGATGTTAAGATCGGGCTGCGTCGCCCACTCCGGCGGCGCAACTCGGTTTAGCCGAAACTTTGCCACTCGTGCGTCCTCTGTCGCACCACGAACCGCTACGTTCTTGTTTTACTTCTCCCGGCGAATGCTCCACTCCGCGATGGCTTCCAGGATCGCGCGGCACTCGTTGCGCGGGAGGCACTCCAACTCTTGCTTCGCAGAACGGGCGAGTTCCTCGGCCCGGCGCTTCGCGAAGGCGATGGACTGTGTCTTCTCCAGCGCCTGAAGCACGCGCGCCCCGAGCCCCTCTGCGTTTGTGCGGATCGCGTCGCGGAGTTTTGCGGACTCGGTCGGCGGAAGGCGGTTCAGGCAGTGAATCACCGGGAGCGTGAGCTTCTGCTGTTCGAGGTCGGTGCCGAGCGTCTTACCGGCGGCGTCCTCGGTGC
Organism: Gemmata palustris; assembly: GCF_017939745.1. NCBI lineage: Bacteria > Pseudomonadati > Planctomycetota > Planctomycetia > Gemmatales > Gemmataceae > Gemmata > Gemmata palustris. Next base: position 4,358,193 of record NZ_JAGKQQ010000001.1, read on the forward strand.
CGACCAGATCGAGCAGGTCGTCCGCGATCTGGAATGCCAGCCCCAGCGAGCGCCCGTAGTTCCCGAGTTTCGCGGCCACGTCCTCGGACGCGCCCGCGTAGAGCGCACCGAGCCGCCCGCAGCACTCCGTGAGAGCCGCGGTCTTGCCGTCAATGATGGCGAAGTAGTCGGCTTCGGTCAGTTCGAGGTTGCCGCGTTCGGTGACCTGCCTGAGTTCGCCGGCACACACGCGGTTGGTCACTTCGCCCGTAATCTGACACGCGCGACCGTCCACCGTGCTCGTGAGGTGGAAGGCGTGCGTGAACAGCATGTCGCCGAGCAGAATGCTGACCTTGTTGCCCCACCCGGCGTTCACCGTAGGGGCGTGTCGGCGCATTTCAGCTTCGTCGAGCACGTCGTCGTGAACGAGCGTGGCCGTGTGGATCATCTCCATCGCCGCGGCGAGCGCGTGGTGCGCGGGCGTGATCTTCCCAACCGCTTTGGCCGTAAGGAGTAGCAGCGCCGGCCGGAGGCGCTTACCGCGGTAGTGTTTGAGGTGCTCGATGAGTGGCCCGAACGGACCGCGGTGGGGCGCCAGCGTGCTGTCGAAGATGCGCTCGGCTTCGGCGATCTCGGCCGCGACTGGGGCGAACGCCAAACCCGCGGCCCTCGAGCCGGACCGGTGAGTGGGATCGAGCCCCGGAGCGGTTCCGCCAGAAGTAGCGGGCGAAACGGTTGCCATTGCGGTCCCCATCGCGCGGCCCTCCCGCATTTCCGGTGCGTGCCGCAACCCGGAAAGCATACGCCCGTGATGCCGACCGTCAATTGCAACCGCGGGTCCGAAAACCCGCGCCACGAAGAGTCACGCCGGGGCGCGAACGAAGTGTCCGCTCTTCCCGCCGTCCTTCTCTTCCAGCCGCACCGCTTCGATCACCATTCCGCGGTCGGCCGCCTTGCACATGTCGTACACCGTTAGGGCTGCTACGGTAACCGCAGTGAGGGCCTCCATTTCAACACCCGTGCGCGCGAAAACTGTCACCGCGGCCTCGATTCGCAGCGAATCTTCCGCCGGGAACGCGAAATCCAGTTTCACGGACGTCAGCGGGAGCGGGTGACACAGCGGGATCAGGTCGGCGGTTTTCTTCGCAGCCATGATCCCCGCGAGCCGGGCCACTTCGAGCACGTCCCCCTTTGCCACCTGCTTGTCCCGAATGAGCGCGAGGGTGGTCGGCAACATGCGCACGACCGCCGAAGCCCGGGCGACGCGGTGCGTCTCAGCTTTCCCGCCGACATCGACCATGCGTGACGCGCCGGACTCGTCGAAATGTGAGAGTGTGGACATGGCGTTATTGTTGTGATGACTTTTTACGGCCTCTCGGGGGGCAACAACCGTGCTCCGCGTTCGCTGTTGGAGGGCGCTGGAGGAGGGAGTTCTTCCGTGCCGGGCGGAATCGTGGACGGTACGCCGGGAGGCGGCATTTCCGGGAAGATCGGCTGTCGGCCCCCGCCGCTCCCGGGTGGGGTCGGAATTGTGGGCACGCGCGGGCCGTCCGGTGCAGTTGGTTGCGGGTACGGCAACACGTTCCCACCAGCGCCCGCACGTGGGGGAGCTGGCGGCTTCACGGTGATGTCGCGGTCGGCCTCGAACGTGCGCCCGTCGGTAGTTACCAAGCGTACCGCGATCCGCACGCGGTCCGTACTCGGGAGCGTCTGCCACGGCACCGCAACGAAGTAACCAGTACTAATGAGGCCGCTTTTCCACGTCGGGCGCAGTTTGTCGGCCGAGAGGTTCCACGACCCGATGGGGTTCTTCAGGCCCGCGGGGGTGATCTCCCACGCGGCGATGAGTGCCCGCGCCGGAACCTTCACCGCGGAGCCGTCCTCGTCTTTCGGCACGATGACAACGACCAACCCCTCGTCACCGGGAACGCCGTCGTCATCGACACCGCCGGTCCCCCGAGCGATCGCGATTTCCTTCACGGGGAAGAACGCCCCGCCGCTCGTGCCCGTCGCGCCGGGTTGTCGGTCGTTAGTGGGCGCGGGGCGCTGGGACGCTTCGTAAGCGCGGAGTAAGTTGCGCGACTGGTCGAGCGCGGCCCGCGTGTCCGCGAGTTCTTTTTCGCGGGTACGGAGTTCCGATTCGATCAGGTCGTAACGGTTATTAGTTTTGCACCCGGCAAGAAAAGTGAGGAGAACGCAGACGCAGCCACAGACCGCACTGCGGTGCGTGAACCGGCGCGGGTTCCGCCTGTGGTGTCGCATCCTGCTTCCCAAAGAAATCTACCCTCCCCCGGTCCCAAAAGGAGACCGAGAGAACATCCGACTCCCCCCTTGCTCACGCGAAGGGGTTGGGGAGGGTAGGCTCTTATCAGTCCCCTGTCGGGCGGTTGGCGGCGAGCGTCTCGGCCGGCATCCGCTCCAGAACTTTGTCGATCAAACCGAACTCGCGGGCCTCTTGCGCGGACATGAAGTTGTCGCGATCGGTGCCCTTCGTGATCGCCTCGACCGGTTGGCCGCTGTGCATGGCCATCAGCTTGTTCAGCGTGTCCTTCGTGCGGAGGAACTCCTTCGCGTGGATCAGGATCTCCTCCGCGGTCCCCTCGCTCCCGGCGCTCGGCTGGTGGATCATCACCCGGGCGTGCGGCAGGGCGAACCGCTTGCCCTTCGTCCCGGCCGTCAGGAGCATCGCGCCCATGCTGGCGGCCTGTCCCATGCAGTACGTCGCGACGTCGCACGTGATGAACTGCATGGTGTCGTAGATCGCCATGCCCGCGGTCACGCTCCCGCCGGGGCTGTTGATGTAAAGGCTGATGTCGCGCTTCGGGTCTTCAAACTGGAGGTACAGCATCTGCGCGACGATCAGGTTCGCCATGTCGTCGTGAACCACGCCCTGAAGGAAGATGATCCGGTCCTTCAGCAAGCGGCTGTAAATGTCGTAGGCGCGTTCTTCGCGGCCCCGGCTCTCCACGACGATCGGTACGAGCGGCATGTTCGGTCCTCCGGGCGAAGCGCCGCGCCCTCTGGTATCGGGCGGGCGGGTCGCGGGTGATGAGCGGTGTCGGTCCGTGTTAGTCGCGCGCGCCTGTGGCGTGGCGGACTTGCGGTAGAATCGCGGAGTGCGGGCTGCGGACTGCGAAACGAAAGCAACAGGCAACGGGCGGTGGCTCGTGCCCGATTTCTGTTTTTGCCTTCAGTTCCGTATTCCGCGATCCGCGTCGGATTTACTTCTTGGGTTCCGGGCGGATGAGCACCTCGTCCACGAGCCCGAAGGACTTGGCCTCGTCCGCGTGGTAGTACTTATCGCGATCGGTTTCCTTGGCGATGATGTCGATCGGCTGGCCGGTGTGCTTGGCCAGGATCTCGTTGAGCCGCTGGCGCTCCTTGATGATCTCGTTGGCCTGGATCTCGATGTCCGAGACCTGCCCGCCGACCTGCCCGTAGGGCTGGTGGATCATCACCTTGGAGTTCGGCAGCGCGTACCGCTTGCCCTTGCTCCCGGCCGCGAGCAGCACCGCCGCACCACTGGCCGCGAGGCCCATGCAGTACGTGTGGATCGGGGCCTCCAGGAACTGCATCGTGTCGTAGATCGCGAGCGTGGCGGAGACCGACCCGCCGGGGCTGTTGATGTACATGTGGATGTCGGCCGTCTTGTTCTCGTACTGGAGGAACAGGAGCCGCTGGATCACCATACTGGCGAGCAGGTCCGTGATGACCGGGCTCCCGAGGTCCTGGCCGGCGCCGAGGAACACGATCCGGTTTTCCATCAACAGGTCGCCGAGCGTCATCGTCCGCTGGCGGGTGTACTGGCCGCGCTGGAGCGTCGGCTCGAAGGTGCGGGCCGCGGCCGTCGGGTCGAACGGTGAGAACATGATTTGGCCTTCCGAGCTGAGCCGTTCGGCCGCGACCCGGCGCGGAGCTGTTACACTCTCGCGCCGGGTCGCGGCGAAACAAAAATGGGGTCACTTACACTGTACGCAGGCGGTCAACTGCCGCTGTCGGTCTTCGGCTCCTCGCCCTCGGTCGGGGCCGGCGCCTCGGGTTCCGGCAGTGCGGCCTGTTCGACGGTCGCGACCTCGCCCTGTTGTTCGTCCGCCTTCAGTTCGTAGTCCTCGTAGGTCGCGTTCGCGATGATGAGGTCCAGGGCCTTGCGCTCGAGCAGGTCGGCCGCGACCGCTTCCAGCAGGTCTTCTTTTTCGAGCCGCGCCTTCACCTTGCGGAAGCTCTCGCCCGACTGCTCCGCGATGCGGTCGATCTCGACGTCGATGTCCTCTTCCTCGATCTCGATCTTCTCGACCTCGGCGACCTTCTGGAGCACGAAGTGCTCTTTGAGCGCGTCGGCCGTGCTCTTCAGCACGTCCTGCTCGAGCACCCGGCGCCGGCCCTGGATCTGCTCGTCGGTCATGCCCGCGTTCCGCATCTCCATGACCTTGCGGGCGAGCGTCTTGCGGGCCTGTTTGCGCAGCATGTCCTGCGGCAGTTCCCACGCCGCGGCCGAGGCGATCGTCTGCAGAACCTGTTCGCGGGCCGACCGGCGCTGCGAGTACTCGAGCCGGCGCTCGAGAACCGCCTGCACGAGTTCGGTGAACGCATCCGGCGTGCTGACGCCGAAGGAGTTTTCCAGAAGCTCCTGCGTGACTTCCGGCTGACGGGTGGTCTTCACGTCCTTGACGGTGAACGTGGCCTGAACCGTTGCGCCGCGGAGCTGCTCGGAGGCCGTTTCCTGGGACAGCGTAATGTCGACCGCGCGCACGTCGCCCGGCTTGGCGCCGGCCATCTTCGCGCCGAAGTCCGAGGCGATGCCGTCGGAGAGCGCGAGCTGCGGTTCGACCCGCACCTGCACCTCGTCGAGCTTGTTAATGTCCTTGCCGTTGAAGGCGATCGTGACGTCCGCGGTCACGGTGTCGAAGAGCTCGACGACCGCGGGCTCTTTCGGCACGATCTGGCCATACGGCTCGAGCAGCCGCTTCTTTTCGGCCTCGACCTCGTCCGCGGTGTAGGTGTGGACCGGGCGGCGCAGCTTGATGCCCTTGTACTCGGGCAGATCGAACTCCGGGCGCACTTCGATGTCGAACTCGTAAACGAACGCCCCTTCTTTCGGGATGTTCACGAGCGTCGGGTCGAACTCCGGCGGGCTGAGCGGCGCGATCGTCTGCTCTTCCGCGAGCTGCTCGAGGCTCGCCATGAGCACCTGCGATTTGATCTCTTCCGCGACGCTCTCGTAGTACTGCTTCTCGATCATCTTGCGCGGCGCCTTGCCGGGGCGGAACCCGCGCACCTGCGGCTGATCGCTCCGCGTCAGCTCGGTGAATTTCTCATTGAACCGCTTGTCAATGGCCCCGCGATCGACGGTGACCTTCACGTGCTTCTTGCACGGCCCCACGTCCCTGATTTCGACCGTCTGCTGGAGCTTAACGTCGGCCTCGGCAGTAGCTTCGGCGCCCGTGATCTCGGCGAGTGCGGTCGCCGTGATCTCGTCTTTCGGAGCTTCCGTGGTCGGGGTGGTTTCGTCGGCCATCGTGATGTCCTCCGTCGGTGAAGCCGAATTCGTGCTGTGTGCGAGCCACTTTAAAACGACAAACCGGGAAGTTGGGGCAGCGGGATTGTATCCCCGCCGTAAGCCCGCGACTTCCCGGCTTTTGTGCGCTTACGCGCCACATGAAATCAGAGCGGGTGATGGGACTTGAACCCACGACAACCTCGTTGGCAACGAGGTACTCTACCACTGAGTTACACCCGCACTTTTCAGTCTGGCACACCCATTTTTAGGTACGTGCCGTCGCGGTTTCAAGTGGAGAATATTTGAAGTAGGTGTGGTGGACAGTGGGCGCTCTGGAGAAAACCTGCGGGCGCGGCCCGGGCGAAGCGTTTTCGGAGGCGAAACGCGAGCCGAATTGTTCCCCTCGTGTTCGATTCTGGTAGCCGACCTGCTGCCGTAAAACGAAAACGGCCGGCTTTCGGCCGGCCGCTGCGTTCATCCACTCACTTCGCACTACTTGTCCATCGAGTCTTCGGCGTAGGTGCTCTCGTAGACGAATTTGGTTCCCTCGCCCTGGTGGTTCGCGAGTTCGGCTTTCGCGCTCAGGCGGGACGCCTGATACTTGCCCGCGACCGTGTTGAAGTACACGTCGCCGGTCCACAGCATCGGAACGAGCGGCACCTGTTCGCCGGTCGCCTTCGGCGGGGCCTTCAGCGTCGTTTCCACGCCCACGATGAGGTAGCCGTCCTTCGCACCCTTGCTCGTGTATTTCTGGGTGAAGTCGTAGTTCTCCCCGGTACCGTTCGGCGGATCGATCTTCACCCCGAACGGGCGGTCCCACGTTTTGCCCGCGTCCGGCAGCGCGTCTGGCAGTACGAGGCGGAACGGCAGTTCCGCTTGCAGGCGCGCCGCGGAGCCGATCTTCGCGTCCTTCACTTCGATGAGCTTGCCCTGCGTGTCCACCCGCACGGTGACGATCGGTTTGTTCAGGAACTCGGCCATGCTCTTCGCGTCCTCCGGCTTGGCCGAATCGGTCGTTACCGTCATCCCGTCGGGCTGGCGGATCACGCTCTTCATCTCACTGATGCTCATTTCGAGCGTGGCAACGCCCTGCTTGTCCACGTCCTTCACGGTCCACTTGCGGACGAGTGTGAGGTTCGTGCCGGACTCGCTCGTGACCGGCTTCTCGGTCTTCTCGTCGAGTACCGTCTCCTTCACGACCGTCGACTGGACGACGCGGTACGTGTGTACCTTTCCCGGCTCCCACGCGAACCGCGGCGCGGCCGGAGCGGGCGCCGGGGGCTGCCCGAAGGCCGGGGTCGCGGTCGAAAACGCGAGCGCCAGAACCGTGAATCGCAACATCATGTTGGGCCTCCCGCACGGAACAAAGACACAATTGGGAGGGGGAATACCGAGGAGGTGAACCGGCGCGAAGGGCAATCGCCGCGCGGCGATCGACTATCATGCCCTTTGGAACCACCTGTGCCACTTCCGCTAACCCACGCGACCCCATGCAGATCGACCCGACGACCGCACACGTGCCGGATGTGTACCAGTACCTCGTGGGGCTCGTCACCCCGCGGCCCATCGCTTGGGTGACGACGCTTTCCCCGGTCGGCGTAGTGAACCTCGCGCCGTTCAGTTTCTTCAATGCGTTCGGCGCGAACCCGCCCATCGTGGTGTTCTCCCCCACGCTCCGGCGCGACGGCACGAAGAAGGACACGCTGCTCAATCTGGAAAGGCTCGGTGAGTTCGTCGTTCACGCCGCGACCGCGCCGCTCGCGGAGAAAGTGAATCTGTCCTCCAAGGAGATCGCGCCGGACGAGAGCGAAGTCGCCCTGACCGGCCTGAGCACGCTTCCGAGCGTGAAGGTGAAGCCCCCGCGCATCGCCGAAGCCGCGGTCGCACTGGAGTGCGTCGTTAGGCAGATCGTCCCGTGCGGAACCGGCCCGATCGCGGCGAATCTGGTAATCGGCGAGGTGGTGATGATGCACGTCGCGGACGAAGTGCTCGACGGCAAAGGCGGCGTCGATCCGCACAAACTCAAAACGGTCGCGCGCCTCGGCGGGGCGTTCTGGTGTCACACGTCGGATTTGTTCGAGTTGAAACGGCCGTAACAGCACTCACGGTTCACGCCGGGAACCCGAATTCGCCGAAGTAGCGTTCCAAAACTTCGCGCTCCAGGTCGAACGCATAGTCCTCCGCGAAATCCTCTCCGCGGGGTCCGTTGTCCTTCTTCATGCGAGTGTGCATGCGGTCCGCGTGGTGACCGAGTTCGTGCAGAAAGACGTGGCAGAGCTGATAGGCACGAGCAGTGCTGTCGGTCCAATGAATGGTGACGTCGCGCCCCGGGCCACCGTCTTCGATCCGAGCGCCGATGCGCGCAAGAAACCGGCGGTGTTCGGCGAACCAGGGCAAATCGAGCGCGTAACTCATCTCCTTGGGCCACGCGCAAATGCCGAGCACCCCGCGATTGTACCACCCGTCGCACCCGCGCCGACCACAATCGAGGCTCACCAGATCCAGACCCACCGCGAGCGCGCCCCAGTTCGGGATCAGCGCAATGAACCTCTCGACATCTCGTTTCAGGAGCAAGTGCCGATACCCTTCCCCGGGCTTGCGCCGATCGATCACCAGGCGCGTCTGCGTGTTGTAATACACGCCCGGCGAGAGCGCCCAGTTGTTCTGCTTCTGAACGCGCCCGTTGCGAACGCCCGGCGCGGTCTTGCGGTAGAATCGCGACACGTCTTTTACCCCTCCCGGAAGGAGGGCCACACGCACGCGCAGGTTCGCCAATTATGACTGATATCGCATTCGCCTCGCCATGATTATCCCCATAGGTACCATCACAAATGAAGGCCCGCGTTGCCGCCCTCCGTTTACCTTCTTCCCCCGTCCGTTTACACTTCCACTCATGATCCGACCCGCGACACCCGCCGACACCGCCGCCCTGCTCCGCCTCACGGCCGGTACGGGGTTCTTCAAGCCGCTCGAAGTGGAGACCCTCGAAGACGTGCTGAACGACTTCTTCGCGGCCAACCGCGACGACTACGGGCACCGCGCGTTCGTCTGGGAGGAGGACGGGCGCCCGCTGGGGTACGTCTACCACGCGCCCGAAGAGATGACCGACCGCACTTGGTACTTGTGGTGGATCGCGGTCGCGGCCGACCAGCAGGGCCGCGGGATCGGCGGAAAGTTACTCGTGTTCGCTGAAGCGGATGTCCGCGAACGCGACGGCCGATTGCTCGTCGTCGAAACGTCCACCACCGAGCACTACGAGCCGACCCGCCAGTTTTATCTCAAGCACGGCTACGCCGCGGCGAGCCAGATCCCGGACTTCTACGCCGACGGCGACGGGATGGCAGTTTTTACAAAACGATTAAGGACGAATTGAGTGTTTTGCGCGTAGTTTTTCGGATCTCAATGCCGGATCTCCCGCAGCACCGTGAAAATGCGCTGCGTTGCAATTCTTACCGAGTGCTGAACACTCAAAATGCCCCTCTTGCCCCTCCGCGTATGATGCCTCGCGAGCCGTCAGAACCGGACCAACCGGATCGATCGGCCCTCCTGCCACGGAAGGCACGTCTCGGCGAAGAGTTCTCACCCAAGTTACACATCCAGCCCGAACGATCATTGTGACTGACAGTGCGAGCGCCCGGAGGCCGGTGGTCGGCCTTGGACCGTTCGCCCGATCCAGCGGCCCCAACCCCGCCGGAACCCACCGCCTTTACCAACCTCCCAATTTCGCGGGTTTTGCGAAGACGGACGGTTGGTGTAGCCGATGGAGTTAGCGTCGCAACCGTTTCCCGCGCCGCCCGGGTTAACCGCCCGGGCCACCCGAAATGCCCAGTTCGCCCGGGCGCTTCGGGAGCAACGCGAGAGGCCCACGCGCCGTTAGCAATCCGGCCCACGGCCCGCCGGACGTTCATACACCCGCCGCCGCGGTGCCCCCGACCGCGTGCGGCACGCCCCTCGCCCCGAGGGTTCGCCCGAGGAACCCACGCAGCCCGCCAGGATGGTAATGGGCGGGGCGCGGGTCGAAGCGAGTTCAAACGGAGTGTCTCGCCATGAAAAAGGTGTTCACCACCGGACAGGTCGCGAAGATCTGTAAGGTAGCCCCCCGCACCGTGTCCAAGTGGTTCGATTCCGGGCGCCTCAAGGGGTACCGCATCCCCGGCAGCCAGGACCGCCGTATCCCCCGCGAGCAGCTCATCCGGTTCCTCAAGGAACACGGGATGCCGCTCGGAGAACTTGAAGAAGAAGAGTGGCACAAGGTGCTGCTCATCGGCACCGAGAAGTTGTTCAACGACCGCATCAAAGAACTACTTCCCGAAAACGACGACTTCAAGTTCGAGCTCGCCAATAGTGGGTTCGAGGCCGGCATCCTGGCCGGCAGTTTCCACCCGGACACGATCGTGATCGATCTCGGTTTGGGCCGCGCCGAGTCCATCCAGATCGTCTCCAACTTGCGCAAGGACGAGGCCTACGCGACCACGCTCATCGTGGGCCTGGCGAGCGAGGACGAGGCCGCGCCCGAGCAGCTCACGCAGTACGGCTTCAACGACATCTTCAAGAAGCCGTTCGACGTAGCACTGCTCGGCGAGAAGATCAAGAGCATTGCCGAAGCCAAGCGCGAGGACTGAGCGCGGCGACCAAACGGTTACGGGGTTGTGGGGCGAACCTCTGGTTCGCCCCACAACCCCGTAACCGTTTTCATTTTTAGCCGCGCCCGACATTCGCGCCAGTAGAAGTGCCGCAAAGTGCTTCCGGGGTGGGTCGCGTGCCGATAGTCTGGATGGACATTTCGCCCGCACGGGAGCCACTGAATGAACCGCCGCGCGTTCCTCTCGCTCTCGGCCTTCACGCCACTCGCGCACCTGCTGCCGGTCTACGGACAGATGCGCGACCCGGTGAAGCAACCGGAACGCGAACTCACGGCCGATCTGGTGATCTTCGGCGCCGGCGTCGGCGGGGTCGCGTGTGCGATCGCCGCAGCGCGCAACGGACTGAAGGTGATTCTCACCGAAGAGTACGATTGGATCGGCGGGCAACTTACGGCGCAAGCGGTTCCGCCGGACGAGCACCCGTGGATCGAAGAGCACGGGAGCACCAAAACCTACCGGGCCTTCCGAACGAAGGTCCGCGACTACTACCGCCGCGCGTACCCGCTCACCGAGGACGCGGCGAAGAACCGGCTCCTGAACCCCGGCGCGGGCGGCGTCTCAAAACTGTGCCACGAGCCGCGTGTCGCGCTTGCGGTCTTACTGGAAATGCTCGCACCCCACCTCACCAGTGGCCGCGTGAAACTGCTCCAACCGTTCCGCGCGATGAGTGCCCAGACGGACGGCGACACCATCACATCGGTGTTCGGTCGATTCAGGACCGGTGCCCCCGTCAACCTGATCGCGCCCTACTTCGCGGACGCGACCGAGACCGGCGACCTACTTCCGCTGGCCAAAATCGAACACGTCACCGGTGCGGAATCGAACAGCGATACGCGCGAGCCCCGCGCCCCGGACCGGGCGCAGCCGGACAACCACCAGGCGTTCACGATCTGCTTCGCGATGGACCACGAAGCGGACAAGGACAACACGATCGAGAAGCCCGAGGGCTACAAGCAGTGGCGCGACTACGTCCCGAAGATGACCCCCGCGTGGCCCGGGAACCTGCTGTCGTGGGAGATGGCCGAGCCGAAGACGCTCAAGACGCGCGCGGTGGGCTTCGACCCGACCGGACCGATCGCGAAGGGATTGAACCTGTGGACTTATCGCCGAATCGTTGCGAAAGACAATTTCGTCGATGGGTCCGGGTTGAGTGACGTGTGTCTCGTCAACTGGCCGCAAAACGACTACTGGCTCGGTAACCTCTACGGCAACGGCAAAGACGCCTGGGAGCACCAACTCGCCGGGCGCCGACTCAGCGAGTGCCTCCTCTACTGGATGCAGACCGAGGCGCCACAGCCCGGCGGCAAGAAAGAGGGCTGGAAGGGGCTGCGCTTGCGTGGGGACGTGACCGGCACCGAGGACGGCGACGGACTGGCGATGGCGCCCTACATCCGCGAGAGCCGGCGCATCAAAGCGCAGTTCACCGTGACCGAGAACCACGTCGGGGTCGATGCCCGGGCCAAGCACCTCAGCGCGAAACCGGGCGAGTTCACCGCGGAGCCATTCAAGGACTCCGTCGGGACCGGGAGCTACCGCATCGACTTGCACCCGTCGTCCGGCGGGGATAACTACATCGACGTGAGCTCGCTCCCGTTCCAGATCCCGCTCGGCGCGCTGATTCCCGAGCGCGTCGAGAACCTGCTCCCGGCGTGCAAGAACATCGGCACCACGCACATCACGAACGGCTGTTACCGGCTACACCCGGTGGAATGGAGCATCGGCGAAGCGGTGGGCGAGTTGGTCGCGTTCTGCACAGCAAAGAAGCGCGTTCCGCGCCAGGTTCGCAAGGACGCGAAGTTGCTCCTGGACTTCCAAACGCAACTGGCGAAAGCCGGCAGCGACCTCGATTGGCCCGAAAGAATCGCGAAGACCGTGCGGTAGCTTCGTCCGGTTGGCAACGTTGTGTCCAATATGAACACCGAAAGCACAGGGCGGAAGCCCTGTGCTTTCTCGTTTGCTATTTGGCAAGTTGGATCTTCGCGTCGGTGAGAATCTTGTTGATCTGTTCTTGTGGCGAATCGGATATGACAACCATTAGCGGCTTGTCTTTCTCGCCGGTGTAGACGTACATCCAGCGGCACTCGAAGCAAATCAGGAAGTCGTAGGTTTTGCCATCGTGGATCGCACGAATACCGTGCCGCGGGGTGAAACAGTCCGCTTTCTCGGCCCCGTCCTGAACGCCCTTTTTGAGCGCGGCAGTCAGCCCCTTCGCAGCCTCACCTTTCACAGTCGTCTTGCCGAGTAGCCGCGAAGCGTGCCACCCGGTCTGATCTTCGTCGTTGGTGCTCCCGTTGAGGGAGTACACCTCGAGTGATTCGGCCTTCTCCAGTGCCGTCAGCACCGCGTCGGGCAATTTAGTCTCGGGCGGCTTTTGATCTTGAGCCGTGGCGGTGCTGACGAACACGACCGCACACCCCACAGCGAACCAACGAATGGCTTTCATGACCGTCTCCTGGCGGAGGGCGTAACCATTGCTGATCGTTGGGCACCCGAGCGAAGACCCGTCACACCGGCTCAGCGAAATGGAGCTTCGCTTTGCGCAGGGCCTGCGCGAAGCCATCCAGAAGCCCCGGCGTCACTCCTCCGGCTTCGCTAACGGCACCTTTGCATCAGTCAGAATTTGGTACAGCAACTCCTGGGCCGAAGTGGAGGTCGTAACGATCTGGGGCTTCTCATTCTTGTCGGTGTAGACGTACACCCAGCGGCACTCAAAGCAGATGACGAGATCGTAGGTCTTCCCGTCGTGCGTTACGCGGACACCGTGACGCGGAATGAAGCACCGCGCGCCCAGTTCACCCTCGCCCACGCTCTTCACCACCACAGCCGTCAGTTTCTTCGCGTCGTCACCCTTTACGGTCGTCTGGCCGAGAACCTTGGTGCCGTGCCAGCCGTCCTGAACGTTTTCATCACCACTCAGCGAATAAAGTTCGAGTTCGGTGGCCTTCTCCAGCGCCGCCAGCACCGCGACTGGCAATTTGCTCTCTTTCGCGCACCCAGTTGTACCGAACGCAACAACGCACAGTGCGACACTCCAATGACCTATTTTCATGGCTGTCGCTCCGTGAATTGAGAGCGCACATTTTACCCATCTATAAGGTGCCGTTGACGCGGAAAACCGGATCGAGGTAAGTTTGCCCGAACGTCCCTCGTTGTCGGCTCACGGATGGCAGCCTCCATGCTGAACCGCCCTTCACTCGCGCCCCTCCCCGCCGGCGCGGAAGTGCGCAACACGGCCCCGAGCGTCGCATGGGAAGAAACGCCCTGCCCGCTCTGCGGGACCGATGCGGGCGCGCCCGTTCTGGAAGCGCCGGACCCGCTCCCGGCCGCCGGTACCGGCCTGGTGTTCGCGGTGGTGCGCTGTGCGCACTGCGGGCTGACGTACACTAACCCGCGCCCGACCGAGCGCACGATCGCGGGCTTCTACCCGACCGATTACCAGCCGCACCGCCGCCCCGGGAAAATCCGCCAGTCGCGCCGGGCGCGGCCGTTCTGGGCGCGCCTTTCCGGGCGCCCGTGCGCGGAGCGCCGCGGGGTGCTGCCGTGGCCCGGTCCGGGGCGCCTACTCGATTTCGGCTGCGGGGCGGGAAGTTTCCTGAAGACGATGGCCGATCAGGGTTGGCAGGTGACCGGCCTCGACGCCTCTATCGGCGCGGTGGAGCAGGCGCGCGAGCAGCTCGGGTTGGCCGCGCTGGTCGGCACACTGCCACACGCGGACCTGCGACCCGGCTCATTTGACGTAGTAACCATGTGGCACTCGCTCGAGCACGTCCACCGACCACTAACCTTGCTGCGCGAAGCCTTCCGACTATTGGTGCCCGGCGGCAAGCTCATCATCGCCACGCCGAACATTGATAGCCTGCCTTACAAGCTGTTCGGGCGCTCGTGGTTCGGACTCGACCTCCCGCGCCACCTCACACACTTCACGCCGACTACGCTGACCACGATGTTACAAAGCGCCGGGTTCCGCCCTGAACCGGTGCGCCACTTGCGACACAGCGACTGGCTCCGCTCGAGCGCCCGTCTCACCGAGCGCAACGGCCACAAGGGGTTGCTCACGAAGCTGCTGCGGTGGAAGCCGACGGCCCGACTCGCGGCCTGGTTGTGCTACGTGACCAGCGCGTCGGACTGCATCGTCTGCGTCGCCGAACGGCCGGCGTGATTCCGTGTTTTGTAGGTCGGCCCGTACCCAGCGCATCTTCACAAAGCTTCGGACGTCGGGCACAGCCCGACCTACAGAAACACAAAAAGACCGGTTGCTGACGACAGCAACCGGTCTCAAGAATCGCACTGGTCGTTATTTGGTCTTCAGACTGAAGTCGTGCGGGGTACCAGCACCCGAGTCGTAATCAATCTGCATCGTCGAATCCCGGTTGAACTTCGGCGGGATCACGTTCACGATCTCGTCCTTCATCTCACCGGGACCGGCGTCCCGGTCCGGCACCTTGCGCCCGGTCTTCTTCTCCGTGACGATCTCGACCCGGTATTTGCCGCTCGTCGGCCCGCGCTCGACCGGGATTTCGTACCGCCCGTCCTGGATGTCGCCTTCGGCGCTGATCCCGCCGGTCAGGGCGAAAAACCGAACTTTCCCGGCCGCCAGTGGCTCCCCGTCAACCGTGACGGTTCCGCGAATCGGCCCCCGCTTCGGGGTCGCGTCCCCGCACCCACAAAGACCGGCGGTCACTAACAGGACCGCGCCCAGAATACAGTACCTCGACATCAAAACTCCCCCAGCACTTCGCCCCCAGCCATGCTGCTCATGCCGGCCCAGGTGTTGAGGTCGATCGAGTTATTAATGAACCGGACCGACCCGTCGCACAGCGCGGCGTTCACTCCGTTGGTGTGCCGGCTCCGGCTGCCCATGAAGAAGTTCCGCGGGTCGCCGCCCGTGTCCCGGATGCACGGCCATCCCTGTTGAGGGTTGTCGATGCACTGGCCGTAATCCCCGGACGGGCTGTTCGGGGTGATCCGGGCCGAGATCTCGTAACAGGCGGAGTCGTTGTTCCAGATCCGCCCCCGGCGGTCGGTCGTCAACCCCAAGTGGTTCTGCGGGGGTTGCAGCATCTCCATCAGACACAGGGTGTTGCTGGTCCCGTCGGTCATGTCCGTGAACTTGGCGCCGAACTCGAGCCAGAACGGGGACCGCCCTGCGGTGCCGATGTTCAGCGGAGCGGGGTTACTGGCCGGCCCGCCTTGGTCGAAGAACGCCCACCGGCCCCAGTTCACCCCGTAGTTCCCCTTGTAATCGTTAGTCGTGGTCCACGGCTCCTGGGTCTGGTCGGACGGGCACTGGAATATGGTCAGTTTCTGCGAACGGGCCAGGGTATTGAGGGCGTCGTTGAAACCGACTGTCTGATTGTAGCTCTTGTACAGATTGTCCTGCTCGATGTACGGCAGAACGTCGGCGACGAACGGCTTGCGCGGCTTGGTGAGGCTGTTGAGACCGGTCGCCGGGTCGTTCCCCTGGCTGCCGATCGGGAACCGGCCGTTGCTGGACTCGCAGTTGTGACACGCGAGCGCGAGCTGTTTAAGGTTGTTCTGGCACTTCATGCGCGCGGCCGCTTCTCGCACTTTCTGCACGGCCGGGAGCAGGAGCCCGATGAGGATCGCGATAATCGCGATCACCACCAGCAGCTCGATTAAGGTGAAACCGATACGACGGCGGAGCGAATAGACGTTGTTGGGCATGGCGACTCTGATGAAGAATCGGTGAGGCGGGATGGCTTCACCAGAGTAGAGACGCGGTCCGCAGAAATCAATCCCGCGGCACGTTCAACTTGACAAACAAGGGACACAATCCGTTCCGACCGCGGCTCATTCAAAGGTCCACGGGCCGGCCACGAACCATACGAAACGCGATCAACAAAATAACCCATTTTCACAATATGCGCGTTTTGACATGCGGACCCGCGTCGCGAACCCACAAGCAGATGTGGGAAGAAATGGCCTGTGATGATTCCATTCGTACAATACGTTAGTCAATTAAGTTGCTCCGCGAATCCGGCCGGGCGACACGAGCCGACCACCACCGCGAACCGGCGCCGCGACCGAACCCGCTACTCGAACCCACCAACCCGCAGGTCATCCGATGGCAAAACCCGCTACCGACCTCAAAGCGCAAGCCGACTGGATTTCGGCCGCCGGCGAACCGACGCGCCTCGCCCTCATCCGCGCGCTCGCGGCCGGCGAGAAGACCGTCACCATGCTCGCGCGCGAGTGCCGAACCGAGATGGTGAACGTGTCGCACCACCTCAGCATCCTGAAAGTGGTCGGGGTGGTGACCGCTCAGAAGGACGGGCGGTTCATGCTGTACAGTCTGGTCGGGGCCACCGCGACCGGGGCCGCGCTGGAACTCGTCCACCCGTCCGGGGCCAAAGTGACCATACCACTGGGCTGAGCGCGAACGGGTCGTCGGTCCGCGCGATCGACGCACACCGACCTCGGAATCCACGCCCCGCCGAACCGACGTGCGCACGATCAGGCGCCCCGTGCGCACGTCGGTTCGGCGGGATCGCGATAATAGCCGCCGCGCACGCATTCGTCAGCCGCGCGGCGGTCACCGGACCGATCGAACTGCCACCAACCCTTTCAATCCGACGACACATTTACCATCAGCGTTTCCGCGTGTAGCCACTCGCAAAGCGCTCGGCCGGTCACATCGATGTCGATAATTTCGGGCTCGGCAATGCCAACGGGGATTGACGCGCGTCCCGCTCCCAGTGCAAAGTGTTGCCGCGCCGGGGCGATTCGTCACGGTACTCACCACAACCAGCAGTACCCTTCATGTCACATAACCCCGTCGATTCCCCCTCGCAGTCGGATTTAAGTGTGATCTTCGCCTTTCTTGTCGCAGTCGCGCTGTTCATCTTTGCAATCATGCAGTTTTGCAACACCATGCCCATCGAACGGTGACACCGAAACGGTCCGCGTGCAATCGCGTCATCCGGCCCGTTAACCGTGCATCGCTCTCCCGCTTCTCCCCATCTCACTCGCCCCTGCGTTCCGCTTAATTGCACGAAGTACGCACACGGCGCAAATCTTAAACGGCTCACTGAACCAGAGACAAAAACCAAACCGCAGCCGCATCGGATTCGTATCCCCGTCGGTCTGTATTCGGAAGCGATTAACCGCGGAGGGCTGAACTCGGGTACCGAACCACGCGGGCGCGTTTCAATCAAAACAATATCGACTTGCATAACAACGTTGAAAACGGGAGGGCTTGTAAGGCGAGCCAATTTTCACCCGTAGAGTCATTTGCGGGCACCGAACGTGCTCTATGTGTCGAGCGCCCAACCGAGGTGTCACATGGTCACGAGTAAACAACAAAAGTCGGCGCGAAGTAGCGGGCTGTTCCGAGTGCGCGGGGGCGAACCGTGCCCCACCTGCGAAACGTGGTCGAGTCCCATCTGCCAAGAGGCCCAGGATCGGGCAATCGTCCGGGTGCTCGCGTGCGAAAAGTGCGGAAAGTGGCTCCACATCAGTTCCACTCCGGCAAGCGCTTCGCGAAGCTGAGCAAGGCGTTCGGTTCGCGTCTGTAAATTCTAAAATCCATCTATTTATTGTCGCTGCCGCAGGTTGCGCTCGAACTCGCGCGAGTGCGCATCCCCGTGCGCGATCACGGAACGAAGGGGGCGCCGGCTCAGCGCATTGATGGAGAACACCCGCACCGCTATCCTTCATCCCGGGCGCAACGATCCAGCGGTGTTAAGGTGAGAACTCCCATGACCGAGCGGGAGATTGTCCTTTCGGCGATCGAACGATCCGATCCCGAGAGCCGGGCCGCGTACCTCGACGAGGCGTGCGCGGGCGATGCCCCTCTGCGCGCACGTGTGGAGGCCCTGGTCCGGTCCGAGGTCGAGTCCGGGAGCTATGGCGGCGCCGACTTCACCCTGGTCCCGCTCTCCAACCCGTCCGCAACCGTCGTATCCTCGGCAGGTAGTCCCAACACGAAGGCGCTCCCGCCCTCCAACCCGTCCGCGGACACGTTGGTCTCCGCCAGGCCGTCACCGGCGCCCCGGAGGGGCGAGGAGGTGGGAACGGTTATCGCGGACCGGTACACGCTCGTCGAGATGATCGGCGCGGGCGGGATGGGCAGTGTTTATCTGGCCGACCAGACCGAACCGGTCAAACGGCAGGTCGCGCTCAAGTTGATCCGGTTCGGCGCAGGTTCAAAAGAGGTGCTGGCCCGGTTCGACGCCGAGCGCCAGGCGCTGGCGCTGATGGACCACCCGAACATTGCGCGCGTCTACGACGGCGGCACCACGACCGCGGGCCAGCCGTTCTTCGTCATGGAACTGGTTCGCGGCGCGCCGGTCACCGCGTTCTGCGACCGGCACCGGCTGTCGGTCGGCGCCCGGCTCGAGTTGTTCGTCTCCGTGTGCCAGGCAGTGCAACACGCCCACCAGAAGGGGATCATCCACCGCGACCTCAAGCCCGGTAACATCCTCGTCACGGAAGTGGACGGGCGCCCGGCGCCGAAGGTGATCGACTTCGGGGTGGCCAAGGCGACTGAACTGAAGCTCACCGATCTGAGCCTCCCGGACCTCGGGGCCATCGTGGGCACCCCGGCGTACATGTCGCCCGAACAGGCCGACCCGTCCTCGGCCGATGTCGACACGCGGACCGATGTGTACGCGCTCGGGGTGGTGCTCTACGAGCTCCTGGTCGGGGCGCCGCCGATCGACGGCCGGGAACTCAAACGGGGAACGCTCCTCGAGGTGCTGCGGATCGTGCGGGAGGTCGAGCCGCCGCGCCCGAGTACGAAACTGAGCACGGCCGAGGGCATCCAGCTCATCGCGGCCAATCGCAACACCGGCCCGACCGAGCTGGCGAAGGCGCTGCGGGGCGAACTCGACTGGGTAGTGATGAAGGCGCTGGAGAAGGACCGCGCCCGGCGCTACGAGACCGTCGACGCACTGGCCCGCGACGTTCAGCGGTACCTCGCCGACGAGCCGGTCGAAGCGCGCCCCCCGAACCGGTGGTACAAGGCGCGGAAGTTCGCCCGCCGCAACCGCGGCCCCGTGTTGGCCGCCGCGCTCGTGTTCGTCGCCCTCGTTTGCGGGATCGTCGGCGCGTCCTGGGGGTTGCGCCGCGCTCTGGCCGCCGAAGAACTCGCGCACGACCGGCTGGCACAAGTCGAACGCGCGCGGGAGGAAGCCGAGAACGCATTTGCCGATTCAAAGAGCGCGCGTGCAGAAACCGAAAGAGCGCTCGCCGGCTCGGAACGCGAGAGAGAGAGAACCAAGAACGCGCTTGCCGACTCGGAACGCGCGCGCGGAGAAACCAAGAACGCGCTCGCCGACTCGGAACGCGCGCGCGGAGAAACCAAGAACGCGCTCGCCGACTCAGAACGCGCGCGCGGGGAAACCAAAAACGCGCTCGCCGACTCGGAACGCGCGCGGGCCAAGGCGGAAACCGCCCGGAAACAGGCCGCGGCCGTTTCCGACTACCTCGTGAGCGCGTTCCGCAAGCCGGACCCGGCAACAGACGGCCGGCAACTCAAGGTGGTCGACCTGCTCGATCGGGCCGCGGAGCAACTCGACGGCGACAAGAACATGGGCGCCCTCACGCGCGCCCGGCTCCGGGACGCACTCGGGCAGACGTTCTTCTCCCTCGGGCTGCCGGAGCGGGCCGTCGCGCTCCAGGAAAAAGCGCTGGCCGACTACCAGAACGAGCTCGGGCCGAACGATCCCGACACCCTCGGCGTAATGCACCGCCTGTCGTTCGGCCTGGGGCAGACGCCCCGCATCGATGACGCCATTCGCGTGGGGGAAGACCTCCTCGCGCGCCGCCGAGAGGTGCTCGGCCCGGATCACCCCGACACGCTGCTCACGATGACCCAACTGGCCGGGCGGTACTGGAGCGCCAAGCGCCTGAACGACGCGATCCGCCTCTCCGAGCAAGGGCTGGCCGGGTTGCGGAAGGTCTGGGGGCCGGAGCACCCCGAGCTCCCCAATGCGATCACGAACCTGGGGATGCTGTACCAGGCCGCGGGCCGCACGGCCGATGCGGTGAAGCTGCACGAAGAAGCCGTGGCCCTGCTGAAAATGCACAAGGGCATCGACCACGCGGACACGGTGCTGGCCCTCAACTTCCTGGGGCGGGTGTACGCGGACGCCGGGCGCACGGCCGACGCCATCGCTCTGCAGCGCGACACCGTTGCCCGGATGGAAGAAAAATTCGGCCCCGATCACCACCGGACGCTCGATGCCATGAGCAAACTGGTCCAAACGTACTATCAGTTCGGCAAAGCGCCCGACGCGCTGCCCGTCAGCACGGAGGCACTGAAACGCGCGAAAGGCGCCAAGGAACAGAACGCCGGTGCCGTACTCACGGCCATGCACGACCTGGCGATGAATTACAGCTTCCTGAACCGGCCGGAGGAGGCGCTCGCGCTACTTCAGGAAGTGGTCACCGCGGCGACGACCAAGTTGGGGGCGACCCACCACACGACCATCACCGCGACGCACGACCTCGGCGTCGCCCTGCGGCGCGCCGGCAAACCCGCCGAGGCGATCCCGGTACTCGAGCGCGCCCTCGCCGCGAGGAAGGCGGCCCGCTCCGAGGACGACACCGGTCTACAGCGGACAATTACGCAACTGGCATCGGCATACGAGGCGGTCGGGCGCGCGACGGATGCGGTTCCGCTGCTCGAACAATTGCTCGTCGTTCAGAAAGCCAAACTCGACCCGGACCACCGCGACCTGCTGGTGACGATGGCGAACCTGGGGATCGCGTATGGCTCGTCGGGGCGCACGAGCGACGCGGTACGGATGCACGAGCAGGTGGTCACCGCGTTCAAGAAGAAGTTCGGGCCGGTGAGCCCGGACACGCAAACCGTGATCCAATATCTGGGGACGTCGTACCTGAAAGACAACCAACTCGACCGGGCGGCAACAACCTACCGCGACCTACTCACCGCCACGCGCCCGCTCCTACCGGCCGACGACCCGGACCTGGCCCGGACGCTCGCCGGGTTGGGGGAAGTGTTGTTGACCGCGCAGAAGTTACCGGAGGCCGAAACGGTCTTGCGCGAGTGCCTGAAGATCCGCGAAAAGAAGTTGCCGAACGACTGGCGGACGTTCCACACGAAGTCGATGCTCGGCGCGGTCGCGGTGGGTCAGGAGCAGTTCGACGCGGCCGCACCGCTTCTCATCGGGGGGTACGAGGGGCTCAAGACACGAGCGGACAAAATCCCCGGGTCGCAGAAGGCCCTGCTCCCTGGCGCGGTGGACCGACTCATCGAGTTGTACACCGCCACGAAGCAGCCGATCGAGGTGGCCAAATGGCAAAACGAGCGGGCGAAATACCCGCCCCCGCAGGCCCCGGCCCCGCGCGAGAAGTAACCAGCCGAGTCGTATTCGTTGTGTGGGCAGTGCAAACGGGCGCAGAGGCCGGTCGATCATCCCAGCGCGACCGGCCCGGCGCCGGGCGCGAGACGGTACCCGCGAATCGAATAATTCGCGCGCCGAGGGCGGCCCCCGCGGGGTTATCTGTTCAGATAAGATGACCCGAACGGAGGCCCACATGATCGCCACCCCGCTCGCGCTGCTCCGTAACCTGCCGGACCACGCCCGCACCGCCGACGGGAAGCTCCTCCGCCGGTACGCCGAGACCGGGGACGAGTCCGCGTTCGCCGAACTCGTGCGCCGTAACGGGCCGCTCGTGCTCCGGGCGTGCCGGAACGTTCTCCGAGATCCGGCCCACGCGGACGACGCCTTCCAGGTCACCTTCCTCCTGCTCGCCCGGAACGCCGCCCGACTCGTCGAGAGCCCGTCCGTCGCCGGCTGGCTGCACACGGTCGCCGTGCGGTCGGCGGGGAAAATTCGCCGCGCTGAGGATCGGCGCCGCCGGCGCGAGCGCCCCCCGCGCGCGCCCTCCGCGGACCCGTCTCAAGAAGACACCGCCTGGGCCGAGGTGCGAGAACGCATCGATGCCGAACTCGCCCGCCTCCCGGACGAGTACCGGTTACCGCTATTACTGTGTTACGTCCAGGAACTCAGCTACGCGGACGCGGCCCAGCGCCTCGGGTGTACGCTCGGAACCCTCCGCGGGCGCCTCGAGCGCGGCCGGGAGGCCCTGCGCCGGCGCCTGGGGCGGTTCGGGTTCCCGGCCGCGCTGGTCCTCGCGGGCTCGGCCGCACCGACCGTCGGAGCGAGTTTGCGAAACGCCACTCTCGCCGCGGTCCGGTCCGCGGGATCAGCGCCCGTTCGCGCCGCGGTCGCGTGGGTGAAGTGGCTCATCGTCGCGGGAATCGCCGCGTCCGCGGTGGCGGGCATCGGGTTCGCTGCGCTCCGGGCACCGGCCGATCCACCGAAACTCGATCCGGCCCCACCGCCCGTCGCGGTCGCGCCGGCGGCGCAAACCGACGTGGTCGGTGACCCGCTCCCGCCCGGGGCGCTCGCCCGCATGGGTTCGTCTCGGTTCCACCACGGGTCAAACATTCACCGGTTGACCGTGTCCCCCGACGGCAAATGGGTCATCTCCTATGGTTCTCACACCGGGTATCGGGTGTGGGAGCTGGCGACCGGCAAGGAGCAAGTTCCGGTCGGGATGCCGGCCAACGCCCGGTTCACCGGGTCACGGGGACAGGGGCGCGACGTGGAGCAGTGGGAAGCCGCGGTCGCCCCGGCCGGGAAGCGAGTGGTCGCCGTCGTCCCGGACAAGAAGCAGCCCGTCACACGGGTTCTCGACGCGGTCACCGGCGAGGAAGTCGCGGCCGTTCCCGCGTCGCTCCGCCACGTTCTCACGCGCCCCTCCCACACATCGGACCGCGAGCCGGAACTCTCGCCGGACGGGAAGTGGATGCTGTGGACCCACACGACATTCAACAACGGTGCCAAAAAGACCGTGTACCTCGCCGATCTGACCGAGAAGAATCCGACTCCGGGCGTGTTCACCGAGATCGTCGGCCGCAGCCTGTTCGGGTTCGTGTTCTCGGACGACGGCAAGTCCGTCGTGATGCACTTTCAGGACACCTACGAGGTGTGGGATACCGACACTCGAACCGCGAAGCTGAAAGTGCCGGTCATTCCGAACGGCACTTGGGTCGGGCACGCGGTCATCTCCGCGGACGGGAAGAACCTCGCCGTCGTACAGCCGATGGCCGACAGTTTCCAGCTCTGGAACGTGGCAACCAAGAAAGAACTTGCGGTGACCGCGGAACGATCCCGCGGGCTCCTCAACGTCCGCGCCTTCTCCCCGGACGGCAAGCGGATCGCGAGTTCCAATTCGGCCGGGCCGCTCCAGGTTTGGGACGTGGCCACCGGGAAGAAGGTGCGCGACTACCCGGGCGGGCACGGGGCGTGGGGGGCCGCGTTCACCCCGGACGGCAAGCGGATCGCGGTGGCCCTCATGGACGACGTGGCCGTCCTCGACCTGGAAACCGGGAAAAAGGTCCACGACTTCGGTGGGCACGGCCGGTCCGTCGGTTTCGTGGGCTTCACCCGGGACGGGGTGCTTCTGTCCTGCGCCGAGTCCGGGCTCGTTTGGAACCCGCGTACCGGGAAGAAGATCGGTGCCTTCGCGGGTCACCCCGGAGGCGTGTACGGCGTCGCCGCCTCTCGTGACGGGCGCCTGATCGCCACGACCGGGCTCGACCAAAAGCTGCGCCTGCGGGACGCGGCCACACTCGCGGAAATCTCGGTAGCCGACACCAAGGGGCTGACCGGGTACGACGTTGAGTTCACCCCGGACGGGAAGGAATTGGCCGTCCGCGGGGACAAACCGGGCATTCGCGTGATCGACACGGCGACGGGCCAACAGGTGCGCGTGATCGCGAGCGGTGAAACCATGAACGGGCTGCAACTCACACCGGACGGCCGGCACGTGGTGTTCGTCCGGTCGAGCGACCAGTCCAAGGTCCACGTTTGGGACTGGACCACCGACAAGGAGGTGCTCGCGTTCGACGCCGGGAAGCGAACCTACAGTGCGCCGGCGCTCTCGACCGACGGGCGGTTCGTCGCGGTCGGCGGCGGGGACGGCTTCGTCCGCTTGTACGATCTGGGAACGGGGAAGCCGGTGCGCGAGTTTGATACCAATCGGCCGGGGTCCGCTGCGCACGACGAGAACTCCGTGTACGCGGTCGCGTTCTCCCCGGACGGTCGGACCCTGGCAACCGGATGTATAGACGGGAAAGTTCGGGTCTGGGAACTGGCAACCGGGGGCGAACGGTTCTCGTTGGACGGCCACCGCGGGTCCGTCCTGGCACTCGCGTACTCCCCGGACGGAACGCTCCTGGCGTCGGGTAGCAGCGACCGGTCGGTGGTCACCTGGGACGCGACCGGGGCGGCGCTCTCGACCGACCCGAAGCACCGCCCGAAAGACGCGGTCAGCGCCTGGGCGCAACTCTCCGACCGAGATGCCGCAGCGGGATTCGCGGCGGCGCGGTACCTCGCCGATCGGCCGGCGGAAGCCGTCTCGCTATTCGCAAAACACCTGCGCCCGGTTCCGGCCACGGACCCGAAGACGGTAGCCGGCTTGATCGAGAAACTGGGGAGCGAGACCTTCTCGGAACGCGAGGCGGCGGAGAAAGAGTTGGCCAAGATCGGCGAAGGGGCGGCCGATCAGCTCCGCACAGCGGCTACGGCAGCCGAGGCGCCCGAAATTCGCAAACGGCTCTCAGCGCTACTCGCGCCCCCGGGCGTGACGCGAGGGGGCGACCGGTTGCGGCTGATCCGCGCGGTCGAAGTAACCGAGAGCGCGGGGACTCCAGAAGCCAGGAAGCTCCTCGGCGAGTGGGCGCGCGGAGCGCGAGGTGCCGAACTGACCGAGTCCGCCCGAGCCGCGCAAAAGCGACTCATCGGGATCGATCCGCCGAAACCTCGGTAGTCCGATGGAACCGGGGCGGGAATCAATCGTCCATCCGCCCGAGTGTGCAAGGCAACGGGAAACGGCGAACCGGATCGCATGTTGCCGTTGTATTCTCCCGGCCGGTGCAGAAGATGAACTACCGGCCGCACCAGCCCCCAACGCGCGAAGGAGTCGCGACATGATCTCGTTGACGCTCTTCGCGCCTTCACCCCCCGCGCCCGTGTCCTGCGAGAACTGCGGCGCGTGCTGCCTGCACATGGCCAGCCCGCCCTTCGTCACCTGGAGCCCCGCGCTGATCGCCGCCGGGATGATGCGCAACGACGGAACAGATCCCAACCGCGACCACCCCGATTGGGACCGCCTCGCGACCGCCCCACCCGAGGCCAAGCGCGCGCTCGCCGAGTACCACAACCAGCTCCTCAACGGCCGCGACGCGCGCGGCGCGCTCGAATCGCCGTGCCTCTGGTTCGATCTCAAATCGAAGGGGTGCCGCTACCACGAGCACCGCCCGGAGGTGTGCCGCGCGTTCGCCATCGGGTGCGACTCGTGCCACGAGCACCGGCGCTACCGGGGTGTCGCCTCGGTCCGGTGACGAAGAATGTTGTCACCGCTGCCGGGTCTGCGGATCAGGTGCGCAATCACACCGGCCGCCCCAAAGAGCCCGGGCGCAACGAGTGGCACCGGTTCGGGTTCCGGGGTTCGGCGCGATACCCGAACCGGTGCCACTCGCCAAAAAGTTGTCTACATAAGCCCACAACAGCGCAAATTAAATTTCGAGTTTTTGTGACCGGTAGCGGTCCTCGTGTCGCTTATCGTTGTAGCCTCCGAGCCATGCCCGCTCAGCAAATTCAAAGTCCCAACTGAACGCGCCCGCGCCGCCAGCGGAGGTCCACGTCCCGCGCCCACAGAGGTTCTGCAATGACGGTTCACCAATCCCGTATGCCGGTCAGCGGTAGCGAGCGCGCGCCCCTTCACGGGGCCAAAGCGGTCGGACCGGTGCCCCGCGACGAGCGGTTCGAGGTCACCGTGCGCGTGCGCCGAAAGGCCCCACTCGACGCCACAGCCGGCGCGACCCACGCCGACCAACTCCCGTCCAAGCGCCGGTACATGACCCGAGAAGAGTACGCCACGAAAAACGGGTCCGACCCGGCGGATCTCGCAAAAATCGAGGCGTTCGCGCGGGCACACGGGCTGGTCGTCGTTGAGTCCAGCCCGGCGCGCCGGAGCGTGTTCCT
This sequence comes from Gemmata palustris, assembly GCF_017939745.1. Lineage (NCBI taxonomy): Bacteria > Pseudomonadati > Planctomycetota > Planctomycetia > Gemmatales > Gemmataceae > Gemmata > Gemmata palustris. The sequence continues at coordinate 4,384,355 of NZ_JAGKQQ010000001.1, forward strand.
GTCGGGGACCGCGGCCCAGTTCGAGGCCGCGTTCGGGACCGCGATCCAGCAGTACGAGCACGACGGCGGAACGTACCGCGGGCGCACCGGCGCGCTCATGATGCCGACCGACATGGCCGACCTCGTCGAGGGCGTTTTCGGCATCGACGACCGCCCCGCCGCGACCCCGCACTTCCAGAGAACCCGGCCCGCCGCCGGTGCCCAGCCCCGCGCCGCCGGCGCCACGTTCACGCCCCCCGAACTGGCCAAGTTGTACAACTTCCCGACCGGCCTCGACGGGTCGGGCCAGTGCATCGCCATTATCGAACTCGGGGGCGGGTTCCGCGCCGCGGACATCACGGCCTACTTCCACAAACTCGGGCTCCCCGTGCCCAACGTCAAAGCGGTCCGGGTGGACGGCGCGAGGAACCTGCCCTCGAACGCCAACAGCGACGACGGCGAGGTGATGCTCGACATCGAAGTCGCCGCGGCCGTCGCACCGAAGGCGCGCATCGCCGTCTATTTCGCGCCCAACACGACCAAGGGCTTCCTCGACGCGATCACGGCGGCGATCCACGACACGGTGAACAAGCCGTCGGTAATCTCGATCAGTTGGGGGAACCCGGAGAAGAACTGGACGAGGCAGGCAACGCGGTCGTTCGATCAGGCGTTCCAGACGGCGGCCGCACTGGGCGTGACCGTGTGCTGCGCCGCGGGTGACGCCGGGTCCGGGGACGAGAACCCGGACCAACTGGCCGCGAATCATCTCCCCCCTCCCGACGGTCTCGCCCACGCCGATTTCCCCGGTTCGAGCCCGTTCGCCCTGTGCTGCGGGGGGACGAAGTTGACGGCCGCGGGCGGAGCGATCGCGAGCGAAACGGTCTGGAACGCGGACCCGACCCGCAGCGCGACCGGGGGCGGGGTGAGCGCCGTGTTCCCGGTCCCGGCGTATCAGGCGGGAGCGAGCGTCCCGGTGTCGGTCAACCCGGGCGGGCGCGCGGGCCGCGGGGTTCCCGACGTGGCGGGCGACGCGGACCCGGCCACGGGCTACGAGGTCCGAGTGGACGGGCAGGAATTCACGATCGGCGGGACGAGTGCGGTGGCCCCGTTGTGGGCCGGGCTGATCGCGCTGGTGAACCAGAGGCTCGGGCACCCGGTCGGGTTCCTGAACCCGATGCTCTACGGCTCGCTCGTCGGCTCGGGCGCGTTTCGTGACGTGACCTCGGGCAACAACGGGGCGTACACGGCGCGGGCGGGGTGGGATGCGTGTACCGGGTGGGGCACGCCCAACGGGACCGCTCTGCTCCAGAAGCTCATGGGCTGAGCGGGGGCGCGAGCGGAACGACACGCCCCGCCGCCGCGCGGTGCGATGGGCGGGGGCGGCGAATATCAGCGGGGAATACACGAGCCCCGGAACGTCCGGGGCTCTGCCGCGAATAGCCCTTACCGTTCTCAGTGCATCTGCCGCCGGTGCTGCGCCGCTCCCGATTCGAGTTGATCCCTGCTCGGGTTGCCGGGGGGGGATAAGGCGCGGGGCCGATTTGCCGCCATCATTCGACCTGTTCGAGCCAGTACCGGGCGATCTGACTCAGGCGCTCGAACTCGGGCTCGGTGAGCGGATGGAACCGCCCACCTCGATCCTGAAAATCATCCGGTGCCCGGACGAGTAACAACCCACTCGCCTCGTCGAAGAAGTGGACGTGCGCCCGTGCCGCTTCTTCGGCCCAGCGCTCGCGCGGGCTCCCGGGTGGTCGTACTTGGTATTCGGCCACAAACACGGTCATCGCTCGGTACCCACGTTGCTGAGGCGATCTATTGAGTTTCGCACGCCCGGCTCACGTGTTAAAGAGCCCGTGCGAGTGTTTTTCACGGATCGATGGTCCCAATTGATCGGTCCGGACTCGCGCCGAGATCGCGCCCCGTTCAACTGGTCGCCCGGTGCTCATCGGCCGGGCTCACTCCGCTTCACGGCATACAGCCATGTGAAGCGGAGTGAGCTAATGGAATATACCCTCGGCCTATAAAACCCGCAGTTTGCCCGACTGTGCTCGAGGAGCACGTCTGGGCGTTCTCAAAAGCTCTTGGTGATGCACACCGTGCGCCGAAGTCTGCGGTGATCGAAATACGTTCCAACACGTCGAGTCACCTCAATTGTGAATCTTAACCGCTCCGCGTGTTGAGGGTGCGGAACAGCCATTGATGGTAACGCGGAAGCCGACAGCGAGTCGACCGGGCACGGAGGCGCATTTTAGATTCGGGATCGTCGCGGTCCATCAGTGTTGTGATTCGCGTGTACGTTGGATACAGTCTTCGGGGTAACCTCTGCGTGCGAGCGGCCCGCTCGCCACCCGCGGCCCGGTTCGGTCTTTACCCGCCACAGCCCCCCTCCCCGCCCGCCCTCGCCCGTTAAGGTACAAGTCCTATGCCCACCGCACTGATCGCGTTCCTCGCGCTCGCCGCGCCACCCACACCGATCGACATCGGTGACCGCAAACAGCTCTTCATTGACGACAGGTTCATCGCCGAGCGCGACCGCGTCGAACTCCGGGTCAACCCGCCTCAAAAACTCGGAGCGCTCCGGGACGAGAAGGACCAGCTCCTGAAGGGGCACATCAGTCGCGTAATTGACGACGGTGGAAAGGTGCGCCTGTACCTCGGGGCCAAAGACGTGCAGGTGCTCGAAAGCGACGACGGGCTGAAGTTCCGCCGCACCGGGACCAAGCTCCCCGGGGGCTGGTTCCCGACGGTCTTTCTCGACCCGCACGAGACCGACCCGGCGAAGAAGTACAAACTGTTCCACCTCGAGTTCAGCGAGCCGTTCGACCCGGCCAAACACGGCGTGTACGCGAGCTACTCGGCCGACGGTGTGACGTTCACCAAGGTCGGGCGCGTGTTCCCGTTCTTCACCGACAACCCGGCCATCGTCCACTGGGACGAGCGCATCAAGAAGTACGTGATCTACACCCGCGCGTTCGACTACGATTCGGAGAACCAGCGCCGGATCGGGCGCATCGAAACGGACGACCCGCTCAAGCCGTGGCCGTATCAGAAGACCGCCAAGCACCGCACGTTCCCGTCGATCGAGAACATCCCGGTCGTGTACTCCGCCGACAAGGAAGACGACCCGCACTCGGACGTCTACTACAACGCGGCCGGGGCGTACCCGTGGGCCGACGACGTGTACCTCATGTTCCCCTCCCACTTTCGGCACTTCTCGCCCCAGCGGAACCCGTTCATCCGCCCCCGGGTCAAGGGCCAGTGGGAGGACTACGGGATGCTCGAGGTGCAAATGGGTGTCAGCCGCGACGGGGTGAAGTGGGCGCGGCCCGAGCGGAGCGCGTACATCCCGAACGGGTTGGCAGATGAGTGGGACCGGTGGTACACGGTCGCGGCCCCCGGCTTCGTTCGGCGGGGCAGTTCGATCTACCAGTATTACTACTCCTCCGGCCGCCTGCACGATTCGGCGATCCTGCGCCCCGAGTACGACAAGGTCGCGAAGCAGGAGGGCGGTGTGGGGGTCGTCAAGCAGCGGCTGGACGGGTTCGTCTCGGCCGACGCGGACCACCGCGGCGGGTGGCTGACCACCCCATCGGTCGTGTTTAGGGGCAACCGGCTGCGGCTAAACATCGACACCGGATCGGCGGGCACCGCGTTCGTCGAACTGCAGGAGGCCGACGGGAAGCCGATCCCCGGCTTCGCGCTCGCCGATTGCGAAGAGATCGGCGGCAACTTCATCGACCAGTGCGTGTACTGGAAGGGAAAAACGGACGTGTCGGCGCTCGCAGGCAAGCCGGTGCGAATTCACATCAAGATGAAGCGGACAAAGTTGTTCGCGTTCCAATTCACCAAGGATTAGTCTCGTTTCGAGATCCTTGTAGCGGCCATACGAGCCGCGACCGCAACAGTAGTTTCAAGGCATTGGAGCGGTTGTAAGTATTTTGTGGGGCAGCGTGATACATCGCGTGCGTGGGTATCGCGCGCGGATGCGTTGTGTGAGCCAGTCGAGCATCTCGACCAACGGGAGTTCGGGTACCCACGCATTCGGGCTCCGGTTCCGTGCGCGAGCGATCCGAAGGGTCAAGCACACCCACACCTGTCGCAACAGCAGCGCCACCCCTTCCAAGAGCAACCGGTATTCGGGGTTGGTGCTCGTGGTCCACCCGCGGGCCTGGTTCTTCTGCCGGTAACTGGTCTCGATCCCGAACCGCTCCCGGTACCGGCGCCGCCCGAGCCACGCGCGCTTCGCCTCGGACACCGCCGCCGCATCGCCCCAACCCGAGAACGCGTACACCCGCGCGTGGGATTCGCCCGGGCGGCGCCACACCAGCACCCGGGTGGACACCGACCGGCGGGCCTTCTCGGTCACCCAGTCCATGGTGGTGATGGTGCCGTGAGGTTGCGTGTAGCACTCGTTGCGTCGGTTCGTGCCGGAACCCTTCTTGCGCATCGGGACCGTGTAGCTCAGGTTCCGTTCCTGCAACAGCAACAGGGTCTCCCCGCTGTCGAACCCGGCGTCCAGAACCACCCCGCGGACCGTGAGCCCACGGGCCGCCACCTGGTCCAGAAGGGTCTGCACCTGCTGGTGCGGCTTGGCTCCTTTCGTCACACTCATCAGCCCCACGGTGTACCGCCGGTGCTTGTGGATCAGGACCCCGGTGGCGTACGCGTGGAAGAACGAGGTGCCGGCCTTCTTGGGTCCGCCGATGATCCCCGGGGTGCCGCGGTCCCCGTAAAAGGGGACGTAGTGCACGTCGATGGCGCACGTCCACCGGCGATTCCGGTCCCGACGGGTGAACGTCGCCACGTGGTGGAGTGCATCGACCAACCGGGCCGTCAGTTGGTCTCGGGAACCGAGGCTCGCGCGAACCCCCTGCCGAGCGGTCTCGTGCGAGAATCCGAAGTACCGGGTGACCACCGCGAACAGGGTCCGGGTGGTGCCCGCGATCAGCAGCACCAGATCAACCAACTGTGTGCCCGTGATCGACTGCTTGTAGTCGGGCCAACCGAGTGCCCGGGCCAACGTTCGCCGGGCCAACACATGGATCACCGCCGGGGTGATCGTAGAATAACCACGTCGCATGGGAGCTTCCCGTTCAAGTGCCTGAGAACCTTGAACTTAGGAACTCCCATGCGGCACTGCCAAGCCCCTTGAAACTACTGGCAAGGGAGCGGAAACGATTTCCACTCCCTTGCGGTCGCGCCCTGCTACAAGGAAACCGAAACGGGACTAAAATCCGCGCCCCTGACATCCCTTTCGGGACGCGGTCATTTCCAGTCGAACCCGACCAACCAACTCCCTTGGGCCGTGTGGATCTCCTTCGCGTTCTTCCCGTCCGGGTCCGCGATCATCACCCGGTACGGGTTCTGATCCGCTCGGGCTCCCGGGGGTCGAGGGAGGCGCTTGGTCTCGACGTAGGCGATCTTCCGGCCGTCGGGCGACCACGCCAGCCCGCACACGGCCCACTCGGGGTTTTCGCCCAGTTCCTTCACCACCGTTTGTTTCTTCGTCGCCAGGTCGATCACCACGACGTTGTTGCACTTGAAGTCGTCGATGTTAAAGGCCCCGTTTCCGAGTGCCGTGTGCGTGCCGTATTGCAGCACCTTGCACAGCACACGCTTGCCGTCCGGCGAGAACTTGGGCGTCGGACTGTAAATGCTCTGGTTGAGTTCAAACAGCGGGGCCGGCTTTTCTGTTCCGATGGTCCACAGGTGGGCGTGCTGGTGCCACTTCTCCGCGCCCATCTTCCACTCGTCCACCACGGCCGTCTTGCCGTCGGGTCCGATAGCGCGGACGACGAAGTCCGCGGGAACTTTCAGCGACGTGCGCTTATCGGTTGCCGGGTCGTACACCCAGTTCTCCAGTTTCTCACTCGCCACCCCGTCCGCACCGATCTCGTACCCGCGCAGGTGCAGCGTCTTTCCGTCACCGAGCCAGTTGAACCCGTTCAGTTGGACCGAGTCGAGCGACTTCGTCTCCTTCTTCCCTCCCAGATCCAGGATCTTCAGGTTCGTGCGGTACCTATTGACGACCGCTCCCGCCGGCACCGCCCCGGGCTTCCGTTCGTACTCGGCCCCCTGCATCTCGAACGCGACCCTGGTACCGTCCGGCGACAGGTTGGCGTTCCCACTGCCGACACCGAACTGGACGTTCGGGATCGGGTCCGGGGACTCGAGTTCGGTCCCGTCCGGCTTCAGCAGCAGCGGCTTCTCGTCCACCCAGATCAGAATCGTGCCCTCTCGCACCGCTTTCGGTTTCGGAACCGGAGCGGCACGGACGACCGGAAGGGCCGGGCGCGGCGGTTCGCTCGTTTCCCCGCGGTACGCCGTCAATGCGACGCCGATCAGCGCCAGCGCCGCCATCGCCGTGGCCGTCAACAATTTGAGTTTGCTCAGGAACATAGTTCGGATCGCTCCATCCGCGAGTGCGGACACGGGTTCGGATACGGTCGGGAACACCGGCGGAGCGGCCGCCGTTCGGCCACCCAGAGCCACCGCGATCCCACCAGTGCCCAGCGCCACGCCCCGGGACCGGAGGCGCTGGGCCAGTTGCCGCCGGGCCGCACCCAGCCGGCTGCTCAACGTGCCCTCAACGATCCCCAGGCGCTGGGCCGCGTCGCGCCGGCTCAGCCCGTCGAGTTCACACAGCACGACCGCGGCCCGCAGCTTGTCCGGGAGCCGCGCGATCTCCTCGTCGAGCACCCGCACCACGTCCGGATCGGGCGACTCGGGGGCCTCGGGCATGGCACGATCGGGAACTGTTGCTCCCAAAGATTCCCAGCGCCGGCGCCGTTCGACCATTGCTCGTGCCCGAAGTGAGGTGTGAACGGCCACCCCGTGCAACCACGCGCCGACGGCCGCGGGCGGGCGGATCGCGGTCGGTTTGCGCACCAAAACCAGGAACACGGCTTGGAAGGCGTCCTCGGAACACTCGCGGTGCCCGACCACGCGCCGGCACACGCCCCACACCATCGGGGCGAACCGGCGCACCAATTCGGCGAACGCGCCCTCGGAACCGGTCGCGGCGAACTCACGAACCAGTTCAGCGTCCGTGCGAACGTCGCGGGCCGCTCCCCAGCGCGTGCGGGTGAGGAACCCGGTTACTGCCGTTGTCGTCATCTCGGTCCCTTCCCGGGGTACATCAAAATAATCCCGTCGCTCGGCCCGCGCGTCGGTGAATTCTTTCGGGGGCCGGGTGCGAAGCCCGAGCAGTGACGACACGTCGTCACTGTGGCATCGCGACTCGCGAATCGTGCGGCGTCGGCGAACGTGTGATTTGTCGGGCACAATCTCGCCGGGCACATTTTGCATCATTCCAACCGAAGCGCGATCCAAAGAAATCAAAAGGTCGAAGGAAATCACCAAGAGATGGGGCACTAGCGGCATCGCTTTTGCTATCCGTTCGATACTTTCATTCTGGAGGCCCCGATGACGAAGCACCGTGTCTTGATCGTTGATGACAACCGCGACGCGGCACTGTCCATGAGTGAGTTGCTCGTCGTGGCCGGGTTCGAGGTCGAGACCTGCTTCGACGGTCCGTCCGCTCTGAAGGCGGCTGCGACCTTTGCCCCGGAAGCGTGCCTTCTGGACATCAACATGCCCGGGATGGACGGGTACGCTCTGGCGCGTCAGATTCGCGGCCTGTTCCCGGACCGCCCGCCACTGCTGGCAACGATGACGGCTTACGGGGACTACGCGCACCTGGAGCGCGCCGTGGACGCCGGGTTCGACTTGCAGTTCACCAAACCCGCGGCCCCGACCGAGGTGATCGAGCAGATCCGCGCGGGCCTGCGAGCCGGTACCCTGTTCCCCGAGCCGGAGGTCGAAAGCAAGGAGCCAGGTTCCGCTTTGCACCGCCTGCTGAACCGGGTGACCGGCTTGTGGTCGAAACCGCGAGAAAGTTGAACCAGGAATCACGCGACGACGCATCCCCCGCGCCTACGAAAGGTGCGGAGGGTCGCGTGCGGATACGAAGATGGAACCCACCTCGGAGCCGGAAGTCGGGACTACGTGAGCGTTGAGGCGCGGGGAGTTCCGGGTGCTTACTAGCCCGGGAACACGAACCCTCCGACCGCGCCGTTCGGGAAGGTCACGATCGCTGTCGGGGTCAACCACGAGTCGCCGAAGAACCCGAACGTCTGAAACCCGTTCAATCCGCTCAGGGGCGTAATCGTTCCGGCACTCAGCGAGAAGACGGAAATCGCCCCGGTCGAGTTCTTGCCCACGGACGAGGTCAGTACGTCCGGGGCTCCGTCCCCGTTGATGTCCGCAGCCCCCAATCGCGCGTCCGTCGGGGCGCTGAACCCGGTCGATAACGTGATGCCGGGCGAGAGCGTCATCGCGGCCCCCACGGGCGCGTTGAGATCGAACTCGCTTACCAGTGACTGCCCGACAATGGGGGACACGAACAGTTGGCCCGCGGCCCCTCCAGCGATCGACACGCCACCCAAATACCCCGGAAACGGGAACATCTGCACGGCCGGGGTTACGAGCGTACCAGACCCGACCGAGCCGATGTTAAATGCGTTCGTATAGAGCCGGATGTCCGACTGGGTCGTGCCCGCGCCGGACGCGGTTGCGAGGAGCGGCAACTGACCGCTACCCGGGTCCAGAGTGGCCACGCGGATCTCCCCGAGGAAACCGGGGTACGCAAAGAAGCTCGCACGCAGGGTCGGCGCACTGCCCAGAAACGCGCCGGCCCCGTTATTAAAGTTGAACACCTTGAGGTGCCCGCTCGCGCCCGCGCCGGGCGACGTAATGACCTCCGCGAACCCGTCGCCGTTCACGTCCGCGGACGCCACGAACACGCCCCCGGCGAACCCCGGTGTTTGGCTCGCGCCTGGCACGTCCGAATACGCATAGAAGTCCGCGATCGCCACGGGGCTCGACTGAAAGCGGGCCGCGCCCCCGTCGAAGATCCGAATCTGTGACGCGCTCCCGGCCCCCACCCCCTGAGCGGTGATGATGTCGGGAACCCCGTCCCCGTTCACATCCCCGATCGCGGACCGGACCGTGCCCGTGAAGGCGCCGAAAGGGGAGAAGGTTCCACCTCCAAACGGGTTGGGGAAGAAATTGATCCCGGTGGCACCAATCACCGCGGGCACGCTCCGATCCTCCAGGGACTCGATTCGGAGTGGTGCCGCGTGGGAGCGAGTCGGAGCGGGAGCATTCGAGCTTGGGCGACGGAAGGGCCAAATCATGGTGGAACTCGTGAGTGCCAGAGTCGAGTCGCGCCCGAGCGGTGCCGCGTGCAATGGTACTGCTGCAAAGCTCGTTCCCAACGTACCCGATCTGAGGGCGATCCGGGAGTTCCTACTGGCAGTCATCGCCCTACCGAATGATCGCCGACGCCTCACGAGATGACCAAACACACTTCGTATACCGGCGAATAACGCGCCGCGCTGTGCTCAACGGCGCGAGCCGTCATTTCCACCCTCTTTTAACTTCGACACGAAATTTGCCATCCGCAAGGCGGTGAAAAACAATATCGACGTACAACCGTCTCCACTTATCACCTTCGGGAGCATTGTGGCTGGAATAGATGCGCATTTTGACCGAATCGGCGACCTCTGTTCGGTCCAACTGCATCGGAACGCCCCACCCATCAGTCCAATAACTTGCGGAGAGCTCTTTGGTTATGGGATCATCTTCTGCCGTGAACACTCGGCGCAGCGATTCCACGTCGCGCGACTTTTCCATCTCAACAGGGTCAAGGTTCTCCGCTCCGATTGCAATATTCTCAAGACTGTCTGTCCTTTCCGTGATTTCCTATGCTTCATGCGGCCAAGTTGAGCATGCGTTCCGCGGCCGCTTGCAATTCTTGCTCGGTCGCCCCGGGGCGTAGAACCGCCCGGATTTCATTTCCCAGCAGTTCCCGACGCCACGCCCGCCGCTTGTCCGCATGGCTCGGTCGTCGTGATTCATCGTCCCACGGGGATGCGGACCGGTGGCCCGCCAGTTCCTTCTCGCCTCGCGTCCAGGCCCACGCCTCCGTCATGGTGAAGGTCCACAGGCACATGTGGAACGCCCCGACGCTGGCCCGCACGAACCGCACCTGCTGCTGACCGGCGCCGACCACGTCTTTCACGTCACGGAACGTGATCTCCAGGCTGAACCTGCCCGCGACGGATTCGAGGATGTCGGCCACCGTCGCCGCCGTGTCCGTGCAGAAGAACGCGACCCATCCCTTGGGCTCGTCCACCAGGACCACCCGGATCGCGCCCCCGGCCGGGCGCCACGTGGCCACGAACGTCTTGTACTTCTTCTCGGTCGCCTTGCCGTACAGATCGAACGTCCCGGTCGCCCACCCGCGCTTCTGCCCGGCCCGCTTGGCAAGAACGATCCTCTGCTCGCCATAGATCCGGTTCGGCCCGCGCCTTTGAGGGACTCGCGGCCCCCCGGGACGGTCCACAGGGCCGAGTCCTTCCGCAGGCGACTTACTACCGTCACCGCGAGCGTCCGCATGGACTTGAGGAACGGGGCCTTGGCGTACGCCCCGTCGGCTACGACCCACACAGGTTTGCCCAGGTGCCCGAGCCACGACACCGCCCATTGCACCAACTCGGCGGCCAGTTCCAGCTTGGTACGGAACGCGGGTCGGTGCTTTGCGGCGATGCCGACAAGGTTCTTCTGGCGGACATACAACCGGGCCAGCAGCGGGAGCGCAACGATACCCCAGGACGTGTGCCGGGCGAGCAACCCGAGGACCACCCACACGTGCCCGTACACGAACGGGCCGCCGGCCGGTCCGGGCGTCGGGTTGTGATGCACCCCGGCCCCTTGCACCTTCGGCCCGTACCGCTCGGTCGGCGTGTCGTCCAAGGCCAACGTGAGCCGCGGCGCACCGACTACGAGCGGTTCCACCACCTCGTGAAGTAACCGAGCGGCAACGGAGTCGGCCCGCCTACCTGCGGCGGCGACGGTTGTGTAGCACGGTCGGTATTCGTTCGAGAGCCCGGCCGCCCGAACCCAACTGGTGACGGTCCGACGCCCCCGGGCCAAAACCGCCCCGACCAGCAGCCACGCCAGTCGCGGGGCCGAGCGCGGGTCGAGGGCCGACGCCAGACGAGAAAACCAGTGGCACGACGGGGGTAGCGGATGCGATGATGGCATGGCCGAGTCCGTCCGGGGCGGTGGGCTGGTGTGGTTACCGCCATCGTCCCGGATAGGCCGGCTCCCGGCCACTGAAACACGAGTGAGCGCACCGGTGGGAGGCGGCAATGAGCAAGGAGCCCGACGCACTCGACCCGGACGCCGTGCATGACCGCGAGTCGTTCCTGGCGTTCGTGCGTGCTTTGGTAGCGGACCGCGAGGCCGCCCTGGAAGCCGAAGCGCGGCAACCGACAGATCCCCGCGCCCTGGGGCTCACGCCTGATGCGGGTGGCTGGTACAACTTCACGATCGAGTCCTACCTGAACGCCGCGCTCGCGTGGGCCGTAGATTCCGACATGGGCACCCGCCAGGGATTGCCCGTCGAGCCGTCGTGGAAGACTTTCGCCGTTTTCCTGCTGTGCGGCAAGATCTACGAGTAGCACCCAGCCGGCTATGCCTACAGAACTGCCATGAAGGCTCGGGGCAATTGGCATCCGGTATATAGGAAATCACGGAAAGTGCAGGACTGTTACGAGTCCTGGAATTGCGGCTGTCGCCATTGTGATCCTCGCATGATGCAATTAATAAAAGCAACACGCATGGACAAGAGAATGCTATTCGCCTCATGAGAAACGCCTCAAGAATTGAGGTGCTTTCCGCTGTTCGGCTGGTAGCCGACTAATTTTGCAAGTCGCCCACGGGCGTGATGTGCAGCCACTTCCCGCACTTCGAGCACGAATACACGCTCACCTGAGATTCGGTTTTGCGTAACGGTTTTTGCACTCGTGTTAAGTGCGATTGGGTTTGGCACTTGGGGCACGGCATGACCCCGCTCCCGAGCGAAATTAAATCATAAAAGCGCAGGTAGTCCGGCGGGGGCTTGTGTAGGGGCGTTGGCATGAGCGGGCGCTGGTTTGGGCTGGTGCGAGTCGGGCGCATCTTACCTGCAATCGCAGTTGCAATCAAAGACTAACCATCGAGCTAATAAAATCTTCATGATTGCAGCAGCTATCAGCGAAGTGTTTACCGTCAAAGCCCGCCCACTCGTGATTCACCCACCGGAAACCGAGCACTCGGAGAGCGGATGTCCGTCTCCGAAATTATTGATTTTGCAGGAACGGGACGCACCGGAAACGAAGCAACGGGACGCACGAGCCGCAGCCGAGTTCTACCCCGAACGGCTCGCGATGGCGGTTCGTCGGTTGTTCCGGTACTACGTGAAGAAGTCCCCCGAGCGCACGCAGTTCGCGCCGCACGATCTTCGGCGTAGAGCAATCACACTCACGGTGAAAGCAGCTGCTTCAATCGACGCTGCCGCGCCCGCCCGGGGCGTCCGACCCGAAACCGCGTCTCGGCACGACCTGGATTCGTCGAAGGCCTTCGACGGGCAGGAACTGATGAAGCGAATGGCAGGCATCCTATTGCCCCAGAATCCACCCGAGTGCCCCAGAACCGCAGAAGTGAAAAGCGACGGGAAATACCCCAGCAGAAACGAAACAACCCCGGAATCCTTCACGGCTTTCCGGGGCTATTCTGTTTTTCCACCTGGGAGTGGGCCGTTACCCGCATCTCCCCCGTAATTCCCGCTCCAAACCCTTGAGTTTGGAGACAATCCGCTACCCCAGAACTCGAAGTGCTGTGAAAGTGCTTGTTTTTAAGGGTGACTGACGGGGCTTGAACCCGCGACCTCCAGATCCACAATCGCGACCAGCGTACCCCGAAAACGCTCCGAACGACTACGTTTTCCAGTGTTTGAGCGTACCCGAACGCCGTGCGAGGAGCAAGATTCGTTGTGTGGAAACACAGGGATTTGTGGAATTTCCACCGCTATCTGTGGAATACTGTGGAACGCTCTGAATGAACCTCACATTGAACGGAGGCGCCCGTGGAAGGTCGTAGCGCGTGGATCATCTTTGACGCAGACAACACCCTTTGGCCGATCGAGCACCTCTACGATGACGCGCGCGAATCTCTCGTACAATCTCTGGCGCTCGAAGGGTTCGAGCGCGATGAAGTGGAAGCTTACCAACGGGCACGTGACATCGAACTGTACGCGACCCACGGCTACTCGGCGTGTCGCTTCGCGCGGTCGTTTGAAGACACCTGGCTCCGCTTCGTGCCCAGCGCTCCACCCGAGAACATTCGGCACGCACGGCTGCTCGCGTTGAACATCTTCGAGCAGCGGGTACAGCCCGTGGAGGGCCTCGAAGCAGTTTTGGGGTCGCTGGCCCACGAGTACCAACTCGCCGTCGTCACTGCCGGCGAGAAGTGGGTCCAGGAGCGACGGCTGAACGATTTCCACCTCCGCGATCGGTTCGCTGCGGTGGAGATCGTGGAGGCAAAGACGGCCGGCACGTTCCGTACTTTTTGCGACACCCACTTTGTTGACCCGGCCCGGTCGTGGGTGGTCGGCGACAGTGGAAAATCCGACATGATCCCCGCGCGCGATGCGGGACTGGGGGGCATTCACGTCGATCACCGAAAGAATTGGTCTGTCGAACAAACCGAGTTCGTTCCTTGGGATCGGTACATTCGCATTCGCTCCCTCGCGGAACTCGCCACGGTCCCGGGTTTGCTCCGCGGCCCGCTCTGACGAATCTCTGAACCTCACAAATAAAACACCCGCGGGTACTGAGTGGACCCACGGGCGTCGAGTGTCTGTGTACCGAGTCAGCTACCGGCCGGCTTCCCAAAGCGCTTCTCGTACATCGCGTAGAGCATCCGCCCCTTCTCGGTTACGCCACTAGCGAGGACGGTCGGGGACACCGGGACTTTGGCCGCGGGCAGCGCGCTCGCGGGCGGGGTTTGCGCTGGTGGGGTCGTCGGTTTCGGGGTTTGATCGTTCATGAGAGGGTCACTTCCGGCCGGGGTACTCGGCGGAGAAGATTCCGCCGATGGTGTAGGCCGCGCGGAGCATTATATCCCGCACGGTACAGATGCGGTGGTCATCAACTAGGTTCGCCGGATCGGGATCGAATGCGAACGGAGGGTCCGCATAAGGCAAATGTGCGTCTAAATTTAGCACACCAAATACGGCCCCGTCTAGCGCCGTTTCCAAAACTTTATAGTACGGCCCCTCGGGGTGCCCGTCAGGTGTCCAGTCAACGCGCTTCGCGAGGAGCGAGTACGGATCAAAGATCGGTACGCTCAGCAGCCACGTCCTATCACTACGCACTTGCCGCCGCAACCCGGGGTCCAGGCCAAACAACTCCCTCGGGTCCGCGGCCGTATCGAACGCCTCGTTCAGCTTCTGCAAATTGCACAACATGGGGGCACGGCGGAGGAAACAGAAACCCGTTAACCCTTGGTCGTCGCGGAGGATTATTTCGTGGTCGGGGTTCTCCCGCGGGTCGTCCATGTTGAACGAGTATCGGAGGATCAGCTGTTGGCCTTGAGGAATGAACACATTCGATCGCAGGCCGAGGGTCGCGTTGGACGGGTCGCCGAGTGCCGTGGCGGACCGCCGCACGAGGTCTTCCAAGACGTCGCGGATGGGGCGCGCGTCGGGCAGATCGAACTTCTGCGCGCCGATGGTGCTCTTCGCTTCTTTCTGCCCCAGCGCGAACATCACGTTGACGACCTCGGGGGTCAGGTCATGGATGTCCAACACGTTCTTCGGTCCGCCGATCCGCTCCGGCGGTTGCTCGACTGTCAGCGAGCGCGAGACCACTCCCGCGAGGCGCTGTTCCAACTCGCTCCGGGCACCGCCGGCCGCTAGGCCGAACACGGCTTTCAAGAACTCCTCCGGGTCGCGCATCTTCTTCGGGTTCTGATCGTGCTTGTCGCTCCCCAGGCGCAACCCGATGTGGACCCACGTCCGCGCCGCGAACGACAGGTAATCCGCCCGGTCGCGGCGCCCGATCAAGCGCGTTCGGAACGTGTCCGCGAACACGAAGGCCGGGAAGTTGCAAATCACGCCGCCGTCCACGTAGCTGGCGTAGCGCGTGTTATCGTAGGTTTCGTTCACCGGACGAAAGAAGAACGGGAACCCCGCCGACGCGCGCACTGCACGGGCCACCGGCAGCCCGAAATAGTCGCGGTTCGGGAACTCGATCAGTTCCAGTTGTCGGGTGACGAGGTTCGTCGCGGTCAGGAACAGCGGGCCGAAGAACTCGAGCCCGTTATCGAGCCACCGGTGGAAGTCACCGAACGTCAGGAGCCGCCCGCCCGGTACGTCCTTGGAGGGGGGAAATTCGGGGTCGGCCGCGCGCACACGGACGAGCAGAGGGGACGCACGGAGCAGCTTATCGATCTCGTGCTCGAACGTGTCACCGGCGAACAGCCCGCGGTACCCGGCGAGCCGGCGGAACGGGAACAGCACATCCCAGACGATGCGGGCCGCACTGGGCAGCCCACGCAGCCAGTCCACAAGGCGCCCGGGCCACCCACACACGTCCCACGTATCGGACTCGAACTCGCGCTGCAAGAACCCGAGGTACCGCTGGTAGCGCAGGACGGTGCGGCGGAACTTCGCGTAGTCGAAGGGGGGATTGCGGAACGGCCCCACGAGGTCCGACAGACCGGTGGGGCTCTCGGCGAGTTTGGCGAAGTGGTCGCGGATCTGTTCCGGGGACAGACCCGCCCAAAACAGCGTCGCGACGATTGCCCCGGCGGACGTACCGGCCAGCGCGAACGGTTCGACGCCCTCGTCGAGCAGCCCCTGCAACTGGCCGAGGAGACTGAGTCCGTAGACCCCGCCGCCCTGAATCGTGATGACCGCTTTTCGATCGAAGGCCGGGGGCGGTGCTCCGGGTGGTTGAACGGGGGGGGAGCGGGGGCTGTGGGCGGGGCATTAATGGCCTCAAATGCGGGTGACGCGGCAGGGAGTGCGGACGAACTCGGCAGGTGGTCCGCTCGAGTAGAGAAAAGGCATAATTCCTCAGCGGTCGATCGATCTCATGAGCAACTGGCCACAGTGGGGTAACCTCGATTGTTGAGTAAGTCTACCTAAACAGAGCGCGCGGAGAAAGTCGCATTTTAATTTGCACGTTATTAACTCGCACGGACTACTGTTCAACGGCCCGTAGTAAAAAACCGTCTGTTGCCGCAGGGCACTGATCCGGGTGCGTGCGGGAGTGTTCTGGAGGAAAGCCCCTTGCGGTGGCGCGCTCCGCTTCGGCCCCCTGCGGCTCCAAACTAACTCGGCCGTGCAATGGACCGCTCGCAAAGCCTCGCTCCGGCCGCAAAGCCGGCCGGCCATTGACGACCGGTTTGTTCGCCTTCGGGGGGCCTCCGCTTCACTGCGCGCGTTGGTTTAGAGGGGTGTGGGAAGAGAAGAGAAAGGCGGTGGGGGTAGCGCGCGTCTTGCGGGGCGGGCTGCATGTGCGCCGGCAGGAGGCCGGCGCGGGCTTTCGCGGCACGATGCCGCGGCTTGCGCCCCCGCGGGTTCAGGCAGTGCGGCCGGCGAACAGTTCGCCGGCCGCGGCGAAGCTCACCAGGGCATCGGATCTAACACCAGTGTTCCGCCGTTATCCCACTGCTGCGTGGTGAACTTGTCACCGTGCCGGCGGATGAACACCCGGGCCTGGGCCTTGGAAATCCGCACGCTGCAACAATCTTCCGCGTGGCCTTGTGTGTTCGGGATCAGAACCAACACGTAACACAGCCGGGCCGCGGCCAGCAGCCGCAATGCGTGCCGCACGTGCGGCGTCAGGTTCTGCCTTACCTTGTTCTTCGTCGCTGCCTTCGTTACCGTTGCCATTGCCTTGCTCCTGCATCACTCAGGGGTTTTGGCAGCCGCCGCGGTGTTACCAGCACCGCGGCGGCACCTTTTGTCATCTCCGGTCATATTATATCATCTTCTGTCACTCAAAATCAACGTTTTTCCCGGTGTTTTCTGTGCTTCACAGCGCGCGCCGCGGCCCCACTGCACGGGAACCGCCCTACAAAGCCCGCGCATCCGGCGCGAAGACAGCGCCGGCTTCCTGCCGGCGCGCACGCACAAGGGCACGCGCTACCCCCACCGCCTTTCTCTTCTCCACCCCTCTCGAACTCGTGCGCGGCGGAGCGGAGGCCCCCAAAGGCGGCACAGCGAGCGGAGCGAGCTAAAATGCCGCCGTGGGGCCGAAGCGGAGCGCGCCGCCGAACCGTGCCTTTCCGCGGCGCCCATCTTCGGCGCCGCCCGGCACAGTGGAGCGACCACAGGGCGCGGAGCACGCGGGGCAGGATGCCCCGATGGACGGTGGGGGGTGCGGAACCACGGATGGTGGAGCGGGGCGCGGATTCAAATCGGACGCGCTCCGAGCTTGCGGAATTCGACATCACCCGTCACAATCTATCATCTCCCGTCTCTGTTTCTTTCGAGTAACGCATCGTGCCTACTACGCCCCCCGCCGACCACACGGACCCGGAGTGGTTCACCGGCGACCAGCTCGCCGCGCGGTACAACACGACCCTGCGGACCGTGCTGCGCTGGGTGAAGGAGCAGCGCATCCCGGCGCCGACCAAGTTCGGCAAACTGTCCCGGTGGGCGCGCGAGGTGGTTCACCGGCTCGACCACGAGGGCGTCAACCGGCCGCTCGCGCATGGCGACGAGTTGTCGCGCTTGCCACCGCTCGGGCTGGTCGTCCGGTGCCCGTGCTGCGAGTCCGAGATCCGCGTGAAGCGCGACGGCTCGACCGAGCCGGTGACTCCGGCCACCGAGAAGAAGGCCCCTAAAGCAAAGGGGCGCACGAAGAAGTAGGGGCTACCCGGCCCGACCGCGCCCCGCGGAACAGGGCCAGCGCCGCACGCTTGTTCTCGTCCGGCATCTGCCCCAGGTCCACCGACGCGCGCCCGCACGCGCACTTGCTCACCGCGCACCCGATCAGCCGAGCGAGTTCCTTCACCTCGGGCACGGTAAGCGCGAGCACCCGGTCCTCGGTGCGGTCCACGAGCGGGCGCCCGCAGTGCCGGCACCGCACGCGCGCTGCGAACCGTTCCAGCTTCGCGATCCGGGCCGCGTTCACAGCGCTCCTCCGCTCGCGGCGCCCGCGAGCAGGCGCTCCAGGTCCGCGACGCGCCGGTCCAGTTCGAGTACCTCGCTGATCCTCAGCCCGAGTTCGATCAGCTTCACAGCGGCCTTGTGGCGCACGTGCTCGTCCTCGCTCGTGAGCAGCCCGCGCAGCACGTCCGCCGCCGCGGTGCTCCCGTCAGTCAGCCGGCCCGCTGCGGCCACCAGCGCCGCGGACCGGAGCGCGCGTATTCGATCTGCGAACGCCGGATCATGGAGCCGCCGCGCCACGGTACGTTCGCTCACGCCCGCGAGAGCCGCCGACTCCCGCGCCGTGCGCCCCGCGGCCAGCGCTGAAACGAGCGCATCATCAGCGCCCGCGCGCCCGCGGTGCGGCTTGGTCCCGTTCTTCGCGCTGCCACGGTCGGTCATGGTAAGACACTCCTGAGCTAATCTTGAGCCACAGCTACGCGCGCCGGGTTCCACTCAGATCGTTCACACGGTCCCGAATCGCACGGCACGCGGCCCGGACCGCGGCCAAATCCCGCCGGCGCTGTGCCCCGACGCACCGTTCCGCCGCGCTCCAGATGATCGGGTCCGTGCCGGGTACCCCGCTCGCGGCAACCGTGCCGTCGGTTTCGTCCATCAGCCGTTGCGCCGCGCCCGCGTCCCATACCACGTGATCCGGTGCGGTCGCGCCCCCGTCGAGGAACGATAGGTCATCGAGAACCAAGACCGGTGCGTGAGTGCGCATGGTGTGAACCTCGTGAACGCTCGGACGCAACGCACCAACTCCTTGCCCCGCTAGCGAATCGAGTGTCCGAACCGGACTATGTCCACTCGTGGACGGTAGACGCTCTTTCGGGCGCGGAATGCGTCCACTGTCCGAAAGCGGCCAACGAGCACCCGGACAGTTCAAAGCCAGCAAAAAGCCGCGAATTACTCGCTGTGTCCGCGCGTCCGGGCCAGGAACCGCGTCATCACTTCTTGCACCGGGGGCAGGTACGCCGCGGCCGTGGTCGGTTCGTCCCCGGTCAGGCGCCAGCGCGCCGGGTTCGGTCCCTTGTTCGGTTCCGTTTGTTCGAGGAACCCGCACTTGGTCAGCGCCGAGAGCCACGCGCGCACCGACGAGCGCGACTTCGCCACCGCGCGCTCGGCCTCGTTGGAATCGAACCCGGTGGTGCCGAACTTCTCGCACAGGGTCGCGAAGCACCGGCGCGCCGGGTCGCTCAGCCCGTTCCGCGCGGCGCTCAGCGCCTGGGCCACGAGCCGCAGCGCGAGCTGGTAGTCGGCCAGCTCCGCGACCACCCGGCCCGCGCCGTCGCGCTCCCGGTGGCGGTAGCGCAGCAGGGCCGCGGCCTGGACGAACCGGATCAGCTTGGGCAGGTCGCGCCGCTCCTCGACGCGGGTCGCCGGGAGCAGCGCGGACAGGTCGGGCGCGAACGGCACCACCACCTCGGCGCGCGGGAGCATGCGCTGGAGGGCGTGGTGGACCGCCCGGAGCCGGGCCGGATCGCGCCGGGGGTGCCCCGCCGCGCGTGCGGCCGTCGCGTCGAGGATGCGCCGGGTCTGCTCGTCGCGCTCGTCGGTGCTGAAGACCAGACACCGGTTCGCGTCCTCGGCGAAGATGTCTTCGAGCGTCGTGGTTTCGGTGAACGCGATCGGCCCCTCCTGAACGATCACGCGCGAACAGATCCCGTCGCCCTCCTTCATCGCGACCGCTTTGGAGAGCCGGCCCGCGGAGATCATCTCGCGCAGCGCGCGGGTGGCCTCCGCGCGCTCGTCGTCCTCGATCCGCGAGCGCTCGCCCGCCACCACCCAGCGGTGGCGCAGTTCGCCCGGCTTGAAGTAGTACAGCGCGTTGGGACTCAGGTCGGTGGCCCGGAGCGTGACCTCGGGCGGGAACAGCGACGCGACCGCTTCGACGAGGAACGACTTGCCCGACGAACTCGGCCCGCGCACGACGGCCGCGAGCGGCTCGGTGAGTTGGGCGCTGGTGCCGACCAAGTACAGCGCGAGCGCCGTTTCGCACTCGCCGACCACCCCGACGCCCCGGATATCGGCACTGACGATCTCGATGAGGTTCGGGTCTTCGAGCAGGTCGTAGGCCTCGATCTGAACGTCCTCCGGCACCCGGGAAAGCGCCTCCGCGCGCGGGTCGGCGTCCGGGTCCGCGCTCGCGGGCGGGCGGTTCGCGGGCGCGGGCGGGACCACCGCCCAGGCCGTGAACTGCTTCTCCAGTCGGGCCACGACGGGCGCCGGCCACTCGGGTTCCTTCAGGTCCGGGTACGCCTTCCGCATGGTTTCCCGGATGAACTTCGTGACCCGCGAGGCGATCGACGGGCGGAAGTCGTCCGAGTGGATCGGCTCCCCGTTGCGGCTGACGAACGTGAACACGCCCGGCTTCCCCGGCACCGGGCGCGGGGGATCGAGCGAGATTTCGGGCGGACCGTCCACAGCGCGCGCAGTCGGGTTCATGGCTCCTCCGGCCGTATCGGAATGGGTGTGGGTTCACGCGCCGCGCTTGACGAGTTCACGGCCGGCGCGCTCGCTCGCCTTCTGCCGCGCGGACGTGGTTCGGGGAGCGGGGACGGGAGCCGCGGGGGTGGCCGCATCGGTGAGCGCGCGGACGAACCGGGCGACGGCCCCGCGCGACGTGAGCCAGCGCCCGCCCACGCGGACCGCTTCGAGCCTCACGAGGTGCCCGCCGTTCGCCTTCGCGCCTTTGGTGAGCCAGCGGAAGACCGTGGACGGCCCGACGGTGCCGGTCCCGCGGTGGGCCGGGAACAGGCGCCCGGCCGCGGAGAGGGCTAGCCCGTCGCCGGTCTGGATCTCGGCCAGCACTTGCGCGACGGGTTCGACGTCGGGGGTGAGAACGGAATCGGCCATTCAAGGCGCCCTCGCATGGTGTGAGTAACCACGCGCGGCCAATGGCAGGTCGCAGGGAACGGCGCTCTGTGAACCGGGAGTTTCAAACGACCGTCACTCCAGCGCCGCTACGAACGGCCAAAGTCAACCGATTTTGGCCGCAACGGTCGCGGCCAGGGCCTCGTTTCGTTCGGCGTAGACTTGAGTCACATCAGCGCGGGAGTGCCCGAGCAGCACCTGGGCGGCTTCCAGCCCGTGCCCCTTCCGAACTTCGGTAGCGAACAGGTGCCTGAGTTGGTTCGGGTGCCACCGGTGCGCCTTCTGCCACGCCTTCACCGTGGCTCGTTCGTCGGCCGTCAGGCGCACCCACCACGCTTTGGTGAACTCGCCGGGGCGCGGGGCGAGTGGTTCCGCAGGCGGGAACGCTTTGTCGCACGCGCGGTCGATGGCGACGCCGTAACTCCCTCGGGTGTAGCGGTGCGCCGGGGCGCGCTTCGGACGGGCCTTGCGCTTGGCCGCGTTGCGGGCCATGTGCGACGGGTAGCGCGGGGTTTTCCGGTTCGCGCCGCGCGCGGCCCGCAGCTCCTCGACGGCGCGGGCGGGCGAGAACAGGTAGTCGGCGGCGTCGGGCGTGAAGAACTGTTGGAGAAGCTCCTGAGCCTTGGGACCGATGGCGATGGTACGGTCGTTTCCGCGCCACGCGGTTTTGTGCTGCGGGGGCTTGTAGAACCAGATCGGGCCGGTGGTGTCGATCTCGCTGCGGCGGATCGCGCACGCTTCGCCCGGCCGACACCCGGTGAGGCGCTGGCACTCGATCAGCCCGCGGACGTGGCGGTTGAGGAACGGGAGCGTGGCATCGACCACGGCCCCGGCCACGGGACCGACCGGTTCCGACTCGCGCGCCGCGGAACGTCCGCGCTGGAGCCCGGCGACGGTGGCGAGGGCGTGGTAGACGGTGGCGGGAACCAGTTCCTCGGACGCGGCCCATTTGAAGACGCGCCGCACGCGCCCGACGCGCTGGTTAATGAACCCGCGTGCCCAACCCGCGCCGATGAACCGCTGGCGCAGGGCCTTGAGCGCGAGCGGGCCGAACTCGGCGGCGGGTCGGTCGCCGTAGAGTTCGCGGACGTGTCGGGAGACGAGCTTGTACTCGTCGAGTTCGTTGGTGGTGGTGCCGTCGGCGCGGCGGTAGTGGGTTTCGGCGAAGGTGATGAACGCGAGGAGCACTTCGTTGACGGTCGCGCCGTCGGGGTTGGTGCGCGCGTGGGGTGCGACTTCGAGTTCGAGGAGCAGTCGGGCGAACGCGGACCGAGATTCGGGTGAATCGAACAGTCCGGGAAGAAGTTTTTGCTGCCGGGTGCCGGTGGAATCGGTCCAAACGGCTCTCGCGCGCTCGGACTGCTTGTGAAGGAGGTAGGAAGGGGTGGGTTTGCGGCGGGCGCTCATACTGTGGGTTCCTCGCGGCGAAGTGTGGAATGATTCCACACTTCGCACCGTTCGGAAGCCGCAGCCGGAGAACTCCGGTGTAAGCGTAAGACGCTTCGGCTAAAGGGTTTGTGCCGCTATCGTGCTAGGGTGACTGACGGGGCTTGAACCCGCGACCTCCAGATCCACAATCTGGCGCTCTAACCAACTGAGCTACAGCCACCGTGAGCGGTTGGCGCTTCCACCAACCACAGTAGATTCTTACACCGCGCTGGGCCTGGCGTCAACGGGCTTCGGGCACGGCTTTTCACCGCGGAAAAGCGTTCCGGCCCGATTTCCCACCTGTGCCAGTGGCGGCAGGTCGAGCGGGACGCACTCCGTGCGCTCGACAGACAGCGCCGGATTACCACGAGCCGCGTGCTTTTCGGGAAGCGCCGACCGCTCGGTCGCGGTGAACGCGCGGGAAACGGTCCGGCGCTGCAGGTACGTGCCGCGTTTGAAAAACGTCGGGTAGTCGGACCAGTTCACGCCCTTCTTCCAGAGCAGTTCCTGCATCTCCGCGCCGCTCTTGTTGTGCAGGTCCGCGTGGCCGTAATACGCGCGGGCCGCCATCGCGATCGAGTTCTTGGTCGCGTCCCGTTCACGCCACAAGAAGGTGTTCGCGGCCTCTTCCCGTGTCGGCACGTTCCACACGCGGCAATCGAACACCGGCACCCGATCGGCGAACGCGCCCGGCAAATACGCGGGCAACCTCCGGTTGAAGTGCGCCGAGCACAGCGCCGCTAATGTGGACGTCATTTTCTGAATGCGCCCGTCGAAGAAAATCTGCGCGTCGTACTCCCCCGGCACCCACGCGAGCGTGATCTCGTCCGACTGCGTGTAGCCGATGACCGCGTTCGTTTCGCGCACGAGGAACGTCGCGGTGTCGATCATGAGGTCGGAGAGGCGCTTGTCGAACGGTCTATCCAGTCCGCGCACGAACGAGTGAAACGCGCGCCCGTCGAGCCGCGCGAGCGCGGGCAACAAGGGCATCAGGCGCCGACCGGCTTCCGCCCCCTCGTACTGCTTCATCCGGTCGCCCAAGCCGTCACTCATGGTCGTCTCGTATTCCCGCGCCGGTCCCGGTATCAAGGTATCAGGAAGCCGTGTGCCGGCGGGTCCGCGCCGCGCACCGCACACGCTACGACGCCGCACACATCGGGGAGGTTCACGCCATGTCCGCACCGCACGTCGAACACGTCGAAATGACCGGCCACATCGTCGATTCGCTCCTGTTGCCGAAGGTACTCGACGCGATCCTGTCGCGCGGCGGGCGGTACCACATCGAGACGCTGAAACTCGGCGAGCGCCAGGACGACCCCAGCTTCGTGCGCATCGAGGTGCGCGCGGACTCGCCGGAGCAACTCGACGCGATTCTCGCGGAGGTCCACCCGCACGGCGCGGTCCCGGCGCAACCCGGCGATTGCCGCACCGCGCCCGCCGACATGGACGGCGCGTTCCCCGACGGGTTCTACTGCTCCACTAACTTCCGCACGCAGGTAAAACTGAACGGCGAGTGGGTGGACGTGGAGGACCAGGAGATGGACTGCGGGATCGTCGTCGACCCCGAGGGCGGCGCGGCGCGCTGCATCCCGATGACGGCCGTGAAGACCGGCGACCGTGTGCTCGTCGGGCGCCAGGGGACGCGCGTGTTCCCGCCCGAAGCCGAGATGCGGCGGCACGAACTGTTCGAGTTCATGGCCAGCCCCGTTTCGAGCGAGCGCCCGAAGGCGGTCAGCGTGCGCGAGATCGCCGGCGCGATGCGCAAGACGCGCGCCGCGGGCGACAAGGTGCTCGCGGTCCTCGGCCCGGCGGTCGTTCACACCGGCGGGGCCGAGTTGGTGGCGAAGCTCGTGCGCGACGGGTTCATTAACGTGCTGTTCGCGGGCAACGCGCTCGCGACCCACGACATGGAACAGGCGTTCTACGGCACGAGCCTCGGCGTCTCGCTCGATAAGGGCTTGCCGACCGACGAGGGGCACGAGCACCACCTGCGCACGATCAACACCATTCGCCGAATCGGGGGCATCAAGAAGGCGGTCGAAGCCGGGCGCCTGAAGAGCGGCATCATGTACGAGTGCGCCACCCGGAACGTGCCGTTCGTACTGGCGGGCAGCATCCGCGACGACGGCCCGCTGCCGGAAGTCGTCACCGACGCGCTCGCGGCCCAGGACGCGATGCGCCGACTCATCCCCGGCGTGGGCTTCTGCCTGATGGTCGCGACGACGCTGCACAGCATCGCAGTGGGCAACCTGTTGCCAGCGTGGGTCAAGGTCGCGTGCGTGGACATCAGCCCCGCGACGGTCACGAAGCTCATGGACCGCGGGAGTACGCAGACCGTGGGCATCGTTTCCGACGCCGAACCGTTCATCCGCGCGCTCGTGACCGAACTCGATAAGGGTGGTGCGCAGTGAGCATGCCCTACGACGCAACGAGCAAGGATTTGATCGAAACGGACCCGGCGGGCTGGGTCACGTTCCTCGGGTGCGCGGTGCGGCCCTCGGCCGTCGGGATGATCGACGCGGACCTGTCCACCGTCACGACCGATGCCGACAAGGTCATCCGTGTGGACGAGCCGTACCGCTGGCTCCTCCACCTCGATATCCAGACCGGCACGAGTTCATCAATCGAACGGCGCCTGCTCCGCTACAACGCCCTGCTCCACGCCCGCCACGGGGTGCCGGTCGCGTCGGCCGTTGTGCTCCTCCGGCGCTCCGCTAACATAGCGTGGTTGAGCGGATGTCTGTCGACCGCCCCACCGGTCGGCCCACCCTGGGAGTTCCGCTACCAGGTTATTCGCGTGTGGGAACGACCGGCAACCGACTTCCTGAACGGCCCGCTAGGATTGGTCCCGTTCGCCCCACTCTCGGGCGTGAGTGAGGCCGAATTACCGACCGTTGTGGCCGGAATGCGCGGGCGAATCGATGCCCAGTCCGACCGCCCACTCGCTGCGAAGCTGTGGGCGGCCACATACGTGCTAATGGGCTTGCGGTTCGATGAGCAGGTAATCGATAATATCCTATCAGGGGTAATGCAAATGGAAGAATCTGTGACTTACCAAGCGATCCTGCGCCGCGGAATGCAGGACGGTATCGAACGCGGCCTCCAGCAAGGGCTACAACAAGGCCTCCAGCAAGGGCTCCAGCAAGGGCTCCAGCAAGGATCAGTTCAAGAAGCCGCCAAACTTCTGCTCCGTCAGGGCCGGAGGAAATTCGGGCCGCCGACTGCCGAGCAAGAAACCGCACTGAGCACCATCACGGAACTCCCGCGGCTCGAAGCGATCATCGAGAAGCTGCTCGATGTAAGCACCTGGGACGAATTGCTTGCGGGCGCGTGAGCGCGGTTACCCGTCCACGTCCCAAACGATGACCCGCCCGTTCTCACCCCCAGCGGCGCACGTGAGACCGTCCGGGGAAAACGTGATCGAATGAACGTGGCCGATTCCCCAATCAAATGTCCCACGAACGGCTCCCGCGTTGGGATCGTGTATGGTGCAACTCCCGCGTGTACTTCCCGTAACCAGAAATCGGCCGCACGCCGAGAACACCAAAACCGAAGCTTCTCCGTGGGGCACGTCCCATGTCAGCAAAGGCTCGACGGTCGTCGGGTGGGCGATTGTTACCGATTTCTCATTTGCCCAGGCAAGCCGACCGTCCGGTGACCACGCGACCGAACCGGCATATCCTGTCCACCGCGCGATCGACTTCCGGCCGTACCAGACCTGCACCTCTTGGCCCCCGGTCGCGAGCAATCGGCCGTCAAGTGAATACGCGAGACAGCTCAGATCGACTTGTATCGTGTCGAGTTCAGTCTTGTGCCACACGTCAAGTCGATGAACGTATTCACGATGGTCCCCGAAATGGTGATATCCACCGATGGCCAGGATGTGACCGTTCGGAGTAAACGAAAGGCACCGTGGGTAGGGGACATCCGCTTGGTAAAAAACGTTCTGTCGCCCGCTCTGCAGATCAAGCCGCCGGAGATCGAGTTCGCCTCCAGCAACTGCAACTGAGACCGAATGGTAAACCGAGCACAGGCCGGGCGCGAATATCGCAACTTCACTTCCGTCCAACTGCCACTCACCAACTACAGCGCCCGAAGAAACGTCAACACGGTACGCATTTCGGTAGAGCCCGAGCCAGCTCTCATCGAACTGATCAGCTAGTTTTTCAGGTCCATCGAATTGACGCTTCGATAGGTGCGCCGATAATCGACGCCAATCACCTGAGTCTTTAGACAGCAAGTACAGGCTCCGACCGTCTGGGGCGAATCGGAGCGAGCGAACCTCGCCCGCCGGGGTGTTGAACTGGCGCATCCAAAAGCTCTCTTCCCGCGTTTGGTAAAATGGGAACACAGACGCCGCGTTCACGCAATCACGGAAGTTCGATATGTCGCCGCACGCGCGAATTCTGATGTGCCCGCCGGACCACTACGGGATCGAGTACGAAATCAACCCGTGGATGAACCGGTCCCTCGGCGCCGTGCGCGCGCTCGCGTTCCGACAGTGGCAGCAACTCCACGACACACTCGTGTCGCTCGGTGTTCGGGTCGAGACGATGACCCCGCAGCCGGGGCTACCGGACCTCGTGTTCACCGCCAACGCCGGGCTGGTGTTCCACAACACGTTCCTGAGTAGTCGGTTCCGGCACGAGGTGCGGGCCAAAGAGTCGCCGCACTTTGATGCGTGGTTCGCGGAACACGGTTTTACCGTAACGCACTTGCCGGAGAACTCGTTCCACGAAGGCGCGGGCGACGCGCTGTTCTGCGGCGACACGCTGTTCGCGGGGTACCGCACGCGGTCGGACGCGAGCGCGCACCAGTGGGTCGGCAAAACGTTCGAGGTGCGCGTGTTGCCGCTCGAACTGGTGAACCCGCGGTTCTACCACCTCGATACGTGTTTCTGCCCGATCGCGCCGGGCGAAGCCATCTACTTCCCGGATGCGTTCGACACTTACGGTAAGCGCGTGCTACACACACACGTGCCCAAACTCATTCCGGTCGCAGAAGAAGAGGCGTTTCGGTTCGGGTGCAACGCGGTGGTGGTCGGCAAAACGGTGGTTCACAATAGCCGGTGCCCGCGCCTGGCCGAAGACCTGACCCGCGCCGGGTACAGAGCAATTGAAGTGGAGCTGGACGAGTTCCTGAAGGCCGGCGGTAGCGCGAAGTGCCTCACCCTGCGGCTCGATGGCGAAGAAGCCGCCGGGTGGAAGTGGTAGCTCCAGAGTTCCCAGTTCCAGAGTTCCAAGTTGAAGGCGAACCGTTCGGATCGATCTTTTCAACTGGGAACTCTGGAACTCTGGGGTCAGTAGTGCAACAGAATCTTCGGCGCCGGCTTGTTGCCGCGTTTGTCGAGCACGATGCGCGTGACGGTAGCCCCAACCGCAAGTGCGTTGCACAGGAGCGCGAGATACAACCACGACGTCCGCTCGACGTTGTAAGCGTTATACGCTTGCTCTTCCTTGTACTTCAGCGCATCCAACTTGGCCGGGCTGGTCTCTTTCTCACGGGCCGCAGCAAACTGTTCCGAAATTTGTTTCTGGATAGCGCGTTCCATACCAAAGCCGTTCGCAACTTGCCACAGCGCGAAGAGGAGCGCGAACGTAGCGCACGCCAAAACAATCGCGTTGCGCCAGGGCCACAGTTTTGCGAGCGGGGGCACCTTTCGTGGGTCAAATGAGCTCAGCCCACGCTCGGCCCAGGCAAAAGACAACCCGGTCAAAAGAAACAAGAAGAACGGTAAGAGCAGTGGCCAGTCACCGTGCATCTTGTCGATCCAACTGCCAGGAATTGCTCCCGCTTCTTCGAGCTGGTAGTTCCGGCTCGGCGACCCACCAAACATCGCCCCCCACGGCCGCTGTGAATAAACCGCGGAGCCCCCCAGGTAACTCCCCACCCACGGGAAGAACGTGAGCACGAACACTACTGTCAGCAGGGCGGCCGGGAGCCACGCGACCACCTTCGGCGAAATGGTGATCCCGCGTGCGTGCGTATATCCCGCGAGCGCGGGCGCAGCGGCGGACGACGGGAGGAACCCGTCGGGCGTCGGCGGCGCCGGCGGAACGAATCCCGGGGGCGGGGCCGAAGCCGATGCCGACGCGGGGATGGGCGGAGGCGCCGGCGGGGTCGATCCCGGAGGGGCCGAAGCCGCCGCACTCGCGATTGCTGCGGCCGCTTCGGGTACGACCGCGGCGGAGTACCGCGCGGGCGTGGGGAACGAACGACCGCAGTTCGGGCACGTCGCCTCTTTGCCGGCCGTATCGTCGGCCACGGTCACGCCGCTCATGCAGTGCGGGCAAATCAACCGCATATCCGCTCCTACCAGTGTGTTTCGAGCTCTTTGAACGCCGCCGGGAGATAATCGAGCAGGTCGGTCGCGTTGAGCGCGGTTTGTCCGAGCACGGCGGCGCCGAGGTCACCGGCCCGGCCGTGAACCCACGCGCCCAGAACCGCCGCATCGAACGCGCCCAACCCCTGACCGATAAGTGCGGCAATGATTCCCGAGAGCACGTCGCCGCTCCCGCCGGTCGCCATGCCCGGGTTGCCCGTCGTATTGCGGTATACGTTCGTGCCGTCGGTCACGACCGTCCCGGCCCCCTTGAGCAGCATCACGCCGCCGAAACGCGACGCGAAGTCAACGGCTTCGTCTTCGCGCTCGCGGTCGGTCGCCGGCGCCGGTTTTCCCGTGAGCCGGGCGAACTCTCCCGAGTGCGGGGTCATTACGAGAGTCGTGGTTCGGTTCGTGAAGTCGTCGCGAAACGGCGACACCGCGAACAGTCCGTCCGCGTCGAGCACCACGGTAGCGCTGGGTAGGTCCGCGAGTACCCGGCGCACGAAGGCAACAGTCGCGTCGCTGCGTCCCAACCCCGGCCCGATGGCAATTACGTCTGCCGCACGCGCCAGTTCGACCAGCTCCCCCGCCGCACCGTCGCCGAACGTGCCGTCCGCGTGCTGGCGAATGGGGAGCGTGGTGTACCCGGGGTACGCGGTCGCAACGACGGGTTGCACGTCGGCCGGGCACGCGACCTGTACCACGCCCGCACCACTGCGAAGGGCGGCGCGCCCGCACAGAACCGCAGCGCCACTCATCCCGCGGCTCCCGGCGACCACCAGCACCTTGCCGTAAGTCCCCTTGTGCCCGTCGTGGGCGCGCCGCGGCAGTTGGGGAACGTTGCGCACCGTCTCGCTCATCGCCATCCTCCGCACCCACATAGGGTTATACCGTTCCGACCGACCCGCGGACATTGGGCGCCGGCCCCTCACAGGAAAGGAACGCTATGCTATTCGGTATTCCCGTTCCACAGCGCGATTCACAACTCGGAGGTGCCGATGTCACCCAACGACCTGCTCGCCAGTGGGTACCGGATGGGCCTACACATGGTCCATACGATGACGGACGACCTCACGGCCCCCGAGTTCGCGCACCAGCCGGTTCCCGGAACGAACTCGGCCGCGTGGATCGTCGGGCACCTCGCCGTCACCGCGCGCCGAACGGCGGAGCGGCTCGGCGCGACCGACTTACCGGCGCTGACGGAAGAATTCATCGGGCGGTTCAGCGTAACAAAGAAAGCCGCCGGAACGCAGACCGAACTGGGTACCAAAGGCGATCTGTTGAAACTGCTCGACGACTGCGTGGACAAGCTCATCGGAGCGGCGCGAACGCTTCCCGCGGAAGCGCTCACGAACCCGCCCGCGAACCCCAGCCGCTTCGCCACCAATTACGGCGAGGCCGTGCTGTTCGGCGCGATGCACTTCACCATGCACTGCGGCCAACTCTCGACGATCCGCCGCAGTCTGGGCAAACCGCCCGCCGTATAACTCCCCGCGCGCCCATGACACCCACTCCCGATCCCCCGGCGCGCCCGACCGCCCCCGACGGCGACGCGACCATTGCGCAGGTCGCCGCACCCGCGATGCTCGCCGGCGCCGTGGACGTGCCCGGGTACGAGATCATTAGCGAACTCGGTCGGGGTGGGATGGGGGTGGTTTACAAGGTGCGCCAGATCAGTCTGAACCGGATCGTTGCGCTGAAGATGCTGCCCGGCGGGGCCTACGCCGAGCAACACGAACTGGCCCGTTTCCTGGCCGAAGCCGAGGCCGTTGCCGCGGTACGCCACCCGCACGTCGTGCAAGTGTACGACTTCGGACAGTGTGCCGCGCGCCCGTACTTCGCGATGGAGTACCTCGGCGGCGGGTCGCTGGTGGACCTGATTCGGAAGAGTAGTCGGCTCGCCCCCGCGAGCGCGGCGACCCTCGTGGAGCAAGTCGCGCGGGGCGTTCAAGCGGCACACGATTTGGGTATCGTTCACCGCGACATCAAGCCCCAAAACGTGCTACTGGGCGACGACGAGTTACCAAAAGTGACCGACTTCGGGCTCGCCAAACGCGGCGGGCGCACCGACCTCACCCAAACCGGCGCGGTGATGGGTACGCCGCACTACATGGCCCCGGAACAGGCCGCGGGGCGAACCAAGTTCGTCGGCCCCGCGGCCGACATCTACGCCCTCGGCGCCATCCTCTACGAGTGCCTGACCGGGCGCACGCCGTTCACGGCCGATGACACGGTGAGCCTCCTCGTCAAAGTGGTCGAGAACGAGCCGCAACCGGTTCGCCAGTTCGTCCCGAGTGTCCCGCGCGATTTGGAAGCGATCTGCCTGAAGTGCCTCCGCAAGGAACCGCACGCGCGATACGCGACGGCCGAGGATCTCGCCGACGACCTGCGCCGGTTCCTGAACGGCGAACCGGTCGAGGCCCGCACCACGGGCGTGTTCGGCAAAATGGTCGGGGCACTGGACCGGACGGGCAAGGACGCAGAATTCACCGGCTACGCATCGGTACTGTTCGGGTTCGCAATCGTCACGCTGCTGGTGGACGGCCTCCAAACCATTGTCACCCTGGACTATTTGCCGTCGTGGGTCGGGGCGATCACCCAGTACATTCGGTTGGCGCTGTACGTGGCAATCGTGTGGGTCGCCCGCCGGGGGCACGTGCTCCCGCGCACGGCGGCCGAGCGACAACTGTGGTCGATCACCTGCGGCTACGCGGTCGCGTGCTTCGGCGGCTCGCTGGCCCTGCGATTCAGTTCCGGGTGGGGCGTCAACAACGGCGTCGAGCCGATGATGTACCAGCTCTTCGCGACGCTCGCCGCGCTCACGTTCTTCGCGCTGGGGAGCGTGTTCTGGGGCTGGTGCTACGGCTTCGGGGTGCTGTTCATACTCCTGTCGTTCCTCATGGCGGCCGCGCTCCCGTTCGCGCCACTCATGTTCGGCGTGACGTGGGCCGCGATCCTCGCGCTGTTCGGCTGGCGCCTCCGGCGATTGGCCCGCGCGACTTGAACCGAAGCCCTCACGTGTATTTCTGGAACTCGGACTTGAAGCGCGCGGCGAGTTCCTTCGCCTTCGCGTCGTAAGCGGCCTTGTCCGCCCACGCATCGCGGGGGCGCAGCACGGTGTCGGGCACGCCGGGGCACGCCGCGGGGATCGCCAGATTGAACACCGGGTCCGGGCTGAACGGCACGTCCTTCAGTTCCCCCGTGAGCGCGGCGCGCAAAAGGGCGCGCGTGTGCGGGAGGCTCATCCGCTTGCCGACGCCGAACGGCCCGCCGGTCCAACCGGTGTTCACCAGCCACACCGGGGCGTTGTGGCGCTCCAGTTTCTCTTTAAGCATGCTCGCGTAGCGCTTCGGCGGGAGCGGCAGGAACGGCTTCGCGAAGCACGTGCTGAACTCCGGCGCCGGTTCCGTGACGCCGACCTCCGTGCCGGGGATCTTCGCGGTGTACCCGCACAGGAAGTATTCCACCGCCTGATCGGGCGTGAGGCGCGCGAGCGGCGGGAGCACCCCGAACGCATCGCACGTCAGGAAGAACACGTTCTTCGGGTGCCCGCCGGTACCGGACAGCTCGCACCCGGGGATGAAGTCCACCGGGTACGCGGCCCGGGTGTTCTCGGTGTACTGCTTGCTGTCGAAATCCGGCACGCGCGACAGCGGGTCGATCGGCACGTTTTCCAGCACGCACCCGAACCGCAGCGCGTTCCAGATTTGCGGCTCGCCCGCGGCCGAGAGCTTGATGGTCTTCGCGTAACAGCCGCCCTCGATGTTGAAGACACCGGTCCCGGACCAGCCGTGCTCGTCGTCCCCGATCAGCCGGCGCTCGGGGTCGGCGCTGAGCGTGGTCTTGCCCGTTCCGGACAGCCCGAAGAAGAGCGCGACGTCCCCGCCCCGCCCCACGTTGGCCGAGCAGTGCATCGAGAGCACCCCCTTCTGCGGCAGCAGGTAGTTCATCACGGTGAACACGGACTTCTTGATCTCGCCGGCGTAGTGCGTGCCGCACGCGATCACCAGTTTCTGCTCGAAGCTGATCGCGAGGCACGTCTCGGACTTGGAGCCGTCCCGGGCCGGGTCCGCGTGGAAATCACAGGCGTGCAGGATCGTCCATTCAGGCTCGAATCCTTGCAGTTGTTCGGGGGTCGGGCGCAAGAACAGGCAGCGCGCGAAGAGCGAGTGCCACGCCTTCTCGGTCACGACGCGGATCGGCAACCGGTGCTCCGGATCGGCCCCGGCGAACCCGTCGAAGACGAACAGTTCGCGGTTCTGGAAGTACGCGCGAGTGAGGTCGCGGAGCCGCGCGAACGTCTCCGGCGCCATCGGCTGGTTCGCGGTCCAGTCGATCTGATCCGCGACGAGCGGCTCCCGGACGGTGAACTTGTCCTTCGGCGAGCGCCCCGTCCGCTTCCCCGTGTACGCGGCGACCGCGCCCAGGTCCGTGAGCAGCGCCTCTTCGCGCCGCACGGCGTGCTCGGTCAGGGCCGCGGCGGAAAGATTCGCCCAGACGCGCCCGGGGTGCCCGATACCGAGGGGAGCCGGATCAAATGTGCGCGATTCGTCGAGAGCGGATTCGACAGGAGACGACATGGCGACCCTCCGTGCCCCTACGATTCGCCGGGGCAGAACGGCATTATAGCCGAACGCCCGGCGGCGGGCACGTGACGCGCCGCGGTGTGCGCCGATCCCATTTTTGACCCGAAAGTTGGAGGGGTACTGGAAGTGCTGCCGGTTCGCAGTCAGCAGGAGCGCGTTGTTCGCGAGTGCGATGGACGCGATCTTTTTGTTTACTGCTGACCTCAAGAGAACTCGGGAGCCGCGCCTTGTAACGAGCCGCGACCGCCAGGGAGCGGGAGACACCACCGCACTCAAGTGATCTCATGGTAACTCGGGGAGCCGCGCCCCGCTCCCTGGCGGTCGCGGCTCGTTTGCCCGCAACACTCATGGTGTACCGGGATCAGGCGTCCACGCGCGCCGCGCTCTTGCGGTCACGGCTCGCCCAACCCGCTACGATCCTGGAACGCGACTAACGTGATTGACGTTGAGCAGTTTCTGCAACCGGCAGTGGGGCCGGGGCACCCTCAGTGGAGCCCCGGCCCCACTGCCGGTTACGAAAGGTGCCGGACCGCTCGCCCCTTACTTCTTCGGTTGCGTGAGGAAGAACAGGTAGCTCGCGAAGTTGCGGTGCAGCGTCAGGTACGCTTCTTCGTTCCCGGTGGTCGCAGCGGCGAACTGCACTTTGAACCGCGTCATGTGCTTCACGAGGTCCGCGACGGTCGTGCCCTCGGAGGCCCACTTCGGGTCGATCAGGCCGGTCGCCGCTTCGGTCTTCATGACTTTCAGCGCCCCCGTCATTTGTCCCAGGAACCGGTTCGCAGCGGTCGCGTCGTCCGCGGGCAGAGTCTTCACGATCGAAGCGAGCGCGGCTTCCGCTTTCTGGAGCGTCACTTCAAACTGATCTCGCTTGGTCGGGTCCACGGCCTTGCCTGCTTGCAGTCGCTCGGTCACCGCTGCGAAGTCCCGGGTCAGAGCGATGCGGTCGTCTTTCAGAGCCGCGTTGTCGAACGCAGCCGGGAAATCCAAGCTGGTCGCACGCCGCGCGAGATTCAGCGTGTCGGCCGCGTCCGAACCGCCGAACCGCACATCATCGAGCAGCATGTTCGGCACGAACGCGGACGACCGCGCCCCGGCCTTCGCCTCAGCCTTCACGATCGCCGCGAGCAGTTCGTTAAGCGCCTCACCGGACAGCACCCGGGCTCGTTCGGCCGGGGTAAGGGCCGGGAACCCTTCGGGCATCGGTGAGCTGCTTTCGATCACAGCGGGCGCGACCGGCTTCTCGCCGACAACCGCCTTCGAGGTAGCTGGGGGCACCTGTGCCGACATCGCACGCTGGGCACGCATCAGGTCGCGTTGCGCTTCCAGTGCGACGTTCGGGCGCACGCCCATTGTGCTGTACGAGGAACCCACGGCCTGGGAGTAGATCGCCGGGTACGCGGGCGCCACCGACCAAACCGGGTTCACACCGTAATAGTAACGACTGGTGGATAGAGTCGTGGTTCCGAGTGGCCCCTGCAGGTTCAGGAACGTGTTGCTCTGATAGCGGTACTGTGGCACGTAGAAGAACGGGTTGAACGACGGCACGATGACCGGCACCGGTCCGAAACCGGAGGGGCGCGGACCAAACTGCGCGGAGGCCGTTGCGGGGCTGAATGCTAAACCCGCACTGCCGAGGATGATAAGAGCCGTGAGCCGGATCATAGTAGCACCGTTCGTTGACCCGAGGAGTGAAGGCGGCGGCTCCGTCGCACGCTAACGGTAATTCGTTTAAGTAGGGCCAATCTTACACAATTTTCGTGTCTTGGTTTTATTCTCGCAGCACCCGACCAACGATTCAATCTCGGGTCACGTTGGCGAAATCACGATTTTCCCCGAAAGCGTCCCCGCCTTACGGATCGTGTTGTCCTCCTGCAACTGGTGTGCCCGTGCCGTTTCCGCCAGTGGGAACCGCGCACCGACAAGTGCCTTCACCACGCCTTTGGCCATCCACCGAGCCATATCATCTGCACAGGTCTGCTGTTCCGTCGTGGTCATGTTGAACATCGCGAACCCGAGCAGCGACAATCCCTTCACGTAGAAGGGTCCGTTCGGGAACACCGGACGCGCAGCGCGCCCCGCCATGACAACAACGCGCCCGCGCGGGGCCATCGCCTCCACGGTCTTGTCGAGGTCCGAGGGCGGGAGCGTCTCGAACCACACATCAACGCCCGCACCGCCCGTAATCTCTTTCAGGCGCGCCCCAACGTCTTCGGCTTTATAATTGACGACCCAGTCGGCCCCGAGTTCACGCGCGATTTGTGCTTTCTCATCACTCCCGACGGTGCAAACGACCCGTGCCCCGACCGCCTTCGCCATCTGAACGACCATTGATCCGACGCCACCGGTCCCGCCGTTGACGAACACGAACTCCTTGGCCTGCAGCTTCGCGCGGTGAAACAGCCCCAGGTGTGCGGTGATCCCGGTAAGGGCCGCGGCCGCGGCCTGTTCGTCCGAAACACCTTCCGCGATGGGGTACGCCCACTTCTCATCGGTACACACGAACTCCGCGCAAGTCCCCTGTCGGCCGAGCACTCCCTGGTTGCTCCCCCACACGCGAGCGCCCGGTTTGAACCGCGTCACGCCCGACCCCACGGCCTCGACGACGCCGGCGAAGTCGGTCCCGGTAATCGCGGGCTTGGGGAACGGCATGGGCGCGAGTCCGCCGCGAATGTACGTATCGAGTGGGTTGATGGCCGCGACCGTCACCCGCACCAGGATCTCGCCCTCTTTGGGTTCCGGGGCGGGCAGGTCACCGACGCGGATCACGTCGGGCGTTCCGGTCGTGTCGAAGAACGCGGCTTTCATAGTTCGGCCCGTCTGTTTGGAAGAAGAAGCGTACCGACGTTGGCAGAAGCTGGGGGCGAAGAAATCCCCGCGCTCCGATAGCATAAAGACCGGGGGCACTGCGGTCACGGGTGCCCCTTCGCACATCACGTCTGCCAGTTCGCGAGGTGCAGCCATGAACGAACCACCGAACACGCTCGTCGAGTACGGCGCGGTCATCGACGCGCACCAGATGGTCGAACCGCTCGACACGACCGAACTGGAGCTCGAACCCGGGCACCCCGGCGAACACGACGCGGAATACATCGCCCGGCGGAAAGAACTGTTCGCGCTCACCCGCAAGCACCGGCTCGAAAAGCTGGGGCCGCCGTTCGTGGCGTACACGCCCGAAGAAACGCGGATCTGGCGCGAGGTCTCACCGAAGCTCGACGAACTGCACCGCAAGTACGCTTGCGAGATTTACTTGCGTGCGAAGGACGATCTCGCGATCACGCAGGCCGAGATCCCGCAACTGAAGACCCTGAGCGAGCGCGTGCAGCGCGAGACGAACATGCACCTCGTCCCCGCGGAGGGGGCGCTCCCGTACCGCACGTTTTACGAATACATCGCCCGGCGCGGGTTCCCCGTCACGCAATTTATCCGGCACGGGTCGCACCCCGAGTTCACGCCGGAACCGGACATGATCCACGACTGTCTGGGACACGTCCCCCCGCTGATGAACCAGGACTACGCGGAGCTGCTCACGCTCATCGGGAAGGCCGCGGCCACCACGCCGCACGGCGAACAGGTGCTCGCGCTGAAGCGCTTTAGCTGGTTCAGCATCGAGTTCGGGCTGATCGAGGAGCGCGGTGAAACGAAGGTGTTCGGCGCGGGTATCCTTTCGAGTACGGGCGAGATCCCGCACGCGCTGTTTTCGCCGAACGCGGCCCGGCGACCGTTCGTCACGGAGACCGTAATCGCCACGGACTACGACCCGTCGCAGATGCAGAAAGACTTCTTCATTGCCCCGTCGCTACCATTTCTGCGCCGGGAACTGGAGTCACTTGTGCGCCGGTTCGGTATCTCGGCGCTGTAAACAAAGCTATTTCACCGCAGAGGGCGCTCGGGGGCGTAGAGAGAAGTACCGCGCGGTACTCTCGAACTCTGCTGATGTTCTCTCCGCGCCCTCTCGTGCCCCCTGCGGTGAACCCTCTTTGGATTAACTCATGACAGACATTCCCCTTCGCAAGATCGACCACGTGCGGTTCTTCGTCGGCAACGCGCGCCAGAGCGCGTTCTTCTACCGCAACGCATTCGGGTTCGACGTCGTCGCCTACGCCGGCCTCGAAACGAAGGTGAAGCACGAAGCCGGGTACGTGCTGAAGCAGGGCGAAATCACGTTCGTGCTGACCTCGCCGCTCTCGGACAAGCACCCGGAGAGCCAGCGCCTCGTCACGCACGGCGACGGCGTGATGGACATCGCGCTCGACGTCCCCGACGTGCGGGCCGCCTACGACGAAGCCCTGAAGCGCGGCGCTACCGGCGTGAGGGCGCCGGAGGCCCTCGAAGACGAGCACGGCGTGTTCGAGACCGCGAGCATCCAGGCGTATGGCGACACCACGCACACGTTCGTCAACCGCGACCGGTACCGCGGCGTGTTCGCGCCGGGCTTCCACCCGATCGCCCCGGAGCGCTACCACCCGAGCACCGCGCGCCCGGTCGGGTTCGCGGCCATCGACCACATCGTCGCGAACGTCGAAGAGGGGAAGATGAACGAGTGGGTCGAGTTCTACCGCAAGGTGCTCGGCTTCAACCAGCTCGTGTCGTTCGACGACAAGGACATCAGCACGGAATACTCGGCGCTCATGTCGAAGGTGGTGCAGAACGGCACGGGCCGTGTGAAGTTCCCGATCAACGAGCCGGCCCAGGCGAAGCGCCGCAGCCAGATCGACGAGTACCTCCAGTATTACGGCGGCCCCGGGGTGCAGCACATCGCGCTCATCACGGGCGACATCGTGAAGACGGTCCGCGCGATGCGGGCGAATGACGTGTCGTTCCTCCGCGTCCCGCGCACGTACTACGACGACCTCACCGCCCGCATCGGCAACATCAAAGAAGACCTGAACGAACTGGCGGAACTCGGCATCCTCGTGGACAAGGACGACGAGGGCTACATGCTGCAGATCTTCACGAAGCCGGTCGCGGACCGCCCGACGCTGTTCTTCGAGGTGATCCAGCGCCGCGGATCGAAGAGCTTCGGCAAGGGCAACTTCAAGGCACTGTTCGCGGCGATCGAGCGCGAACAGGAGTTGCGTGGCACTCTGTGAGGCATGATCGTGAGCAACACAACAACCAAGCGCCTAACAAGCGCCGACTTGTTCGCACTACCGCCGAGCAAGAAGGTAGATCGCTGGCTGTTCCAGGGCGAACTTCGAGAAAGCAAAGTGACTAAACGCAACCCGAACCACGCCGCCGCGGTAATGACCATCGGCGTACTGCTTGGTATTTGGCTCGCCAAACAACCAAAGCCTCGCGGGAAGCTCTACGGCGGCGAGGCGTACTTCCGGATCCGTCAAGATCCGGAAACGAATGTCGGAATTGATGTCGCACTCGCGACCCCGGAACAAGCCGCGGCAGTAAAGAAGAAATCGACGTTCGTGGACGGCGCGCCGCTGCTCGCGGTCGAAGTATTGTCCCCCAACGACAAGCACCAAGACATCGTCAACTCCATTGAGGAGTACCTCGACTGCGGTGTGAAACAAGTCTGGATTGTGGACACCACTACGGAGGCGGTGACCGTTCACCGAGCGAATGCCGAACCCGTTATGTACACACGCTCTCAGGAACTACCCGGCGGCGCCGACCTGCCCGGCTTCGTGTGCCAAGTCGCCGAAATCTTCGAGTAACGCTCATGACCGCTCCCTTCCCCGTCGCGTCACTGAGAGACTTCTACGCTTTCGAGCAGCACGTGAAGACGTGCCGCGGGCACCGCGGGCTGGACATGGTGCCGCAGTGGTATCAGGTGCCCGTCTTCTATTTCTCGAACCCGGTCGCGATCATCAGCAACGGCGACCCGGTCTGGGCACCCAAAGGGAGCGCAGCGCTCGATTACGAACTGGAACTCGCGTGCGTCGTCGGGAAACCGGCCCGCGACCTACCCGCTGATGACTCCGCGTTGGAGTGCCTCGCGGGGTTCACCATCATGAACGACTGGAGCGCGCGTGATATTCAGCGCGCGGAAATGGCCGTCGGCCTCGGCCCGTCCAAGAGCAAGGATTTCGCGACCTCGCTCGGACCACGGATTGTCCCGGTTTCCGAACTACGCGACGTCTACCGCGACGGCCGACTCCACGTCGAGATGACCGCGACCGTTAATGGCAAAGAGTATTCGCGCGGCAACGGCGGTAGCATGTACTGGACGTGGCCGCAAATCCTCGCCCACGCGAGTCGCGACACCGAACTGAAGCCCGGCGACGTGATCGGCAGTGGCACCGTCGGCACCGGCTGCATTTTGGAACTGACACCCGAAGTCGTGGGCGGTTGGCTAAAGCCCGGCGATGTGGTCGAACTCACGATCGAGCGCCTCGGCATCTTGTGGAACCCCGTTGTGGAGCGCCCGACATGACGTACCCCGAACACTTCGCCGCACTCGTGAGTCGCGATTCCGCACTCGGCGAACAGGTCGCGCCGCTCCGGAACCTCGAAGCGATTCTGAAGTGGGCGCCCGGCGCCGGCATCCCGTTCGCGGGCATCGACCTCGTGCAACAGGACGAGTACAGCTACGACCTGTACCTCCCCAGTAGTTTCAAGGCGTTGCGTTGGTTGTAAGTGTATTGTGTGGCAGGGTAATACATCGTGTGCGTGGGTATCGTGAGCGGATCCGTTGCGTGAGCCAGTCGAGCATCTCGGCCAACGGGAACTGGGCGACCCAGGCGGTCGGCGCGAGCCCGCGTGCCCGAGCGATCCGGAGCGTCAGGTACACCCACACCTGGCGCAACAGCAGGGCCACGCCCTCGAGCAGCAACCGGTACTCGGGGTTGGTGCTGGTGGTCCACCCGCGGGCCTGGTTCTTCTGCCGATAGCTGGTCTCGATCCCGAACCGCTCTCGGTACCGCCGGCGCCCCAACCGAGCCCGGTTCGCCTCCGACACGGCGGTCGCATCGCCCCACCCGCGGAACGCGTACACCCGGGCGTGCGATTCGCCCTTCCGTTGCCACACGAGCACCCGAGTCGATACCGCCTTGCGGCTCTTCTCGGTGACCCACTCCATGGTGGTGATGGTGCCGTGGGGTTGGGTGTAGCTGGCGTTGCGGCGGTTGGTACCGGTGCCCTTCTTGCGCATCGGGACCGTGTAGCTCAGGTTCCGTTCCTGCAACAGCAACAGGGTCTCCCCGCTGTCGAACCCGGCGTCCAGAACCACCCCGCGGACCGTGAGCCCGCGGGCCGCCACCTGGTCCAGAAGGGTCTGCACCTGCTGGTGCGGCTTGGTTCCTTTCGTCACGCTCATCAGCCCCACGGTGTACCGCCGGTGCTTGTGAATCAGTACCCCGGTGGCGTACGCGTGAAAGAACGAGGTCCCGGCCTTCTTGGGTCCGCCGATGATCCCCGGGGTGCTGCGATCCCCATAAAAGGGGACGTAATGCACATCGATGGCACACGTCCACCGGCGCCTCCGGTCCCGGCGCGTGAACCCCGCCACCTGGTGAAGGGCATCCACCAACCGGGCCGTGAGTTGGTCCCGGGAACCCCGGTTGGCGTGCATCGCCTGTCGCGCGGTCTCGTGGGAGAACCCGAAGTACCGGGTCACTACCGCGAACAACGTGCGGGTGGTGCCCGCGATCAACAGCACCAGGTCGAGCAACTGGGTGCGCGTGACCGACCGCTTGTAGTCGGTCCAACCCAGGGCCCGTTCCAACGTTCGGCGCGTCAGTGCGTGGACCACCGCCGGGGTGATCGTAGAGTAACCACGTCGCATGGGAGGCTCCCGTTCAAGTGCCTGAGAACCTTGAACTTAGGAACTCCCATGCGGCACTGCCAAATCACTTGAAACTACTGTCCCGCTCCCGGATTCGCGCTGGCTCGTCTTCGGCGTGTCGTGATTCGGTGAACTGGCGGCGGTCGCCGTCTGGGATCACCGCCCGAGTGCGGACGAACTGCTCGCCCGGCGGGTCGAACGGGGCTGGAAGCCGACGTGCTCGCTGCTCAAAGCGGGGCCGACGATTCTGGGCCACGCGGCCCTTCTCAGTCAAAAGCCGTAAGGTCGCAAGTCGTAAGATCCAAAGACCGAAACGGCAGATGCTTTGGACCTTACGACTTGCGACCTTACGACCTTACGACGAGGGCAGACAGACATGCCACACTATCTCTCCCGCGGCAGCGTTCCCAAGAAGCGCCACACCGCGCACCGCACCTCGCCGGGCTTCAAGAGCGAGGGCATCTACTACGAAGAGGTGATTACCACTCAGGGCTTTTCGCGCGCACACTCGATCGCGTACCACCTCAAGCCACCGACGCGCGTCAAGCACATCGAACCGGCCGGCACGATCGCCGTGGACGTCGCGGAGCAAGCGGTTCTGCGGCACCACCACCTGAAAAGCGGCACGATGCCCACGAAGGGCGATCCCGTGACGGGCCGCGTGCCGATGTTCACGAACGCAGACGTCACCATGTGGCGGTGCCGACCGGCGCAACCACAGGCAGAACTGTACCGCAACGCACTCGCGGACGAAGTGATTTTCGTTCACAAAGGGGCGGGCCGGTTACTCACTGCGTTCGGCGTGCTGCCGTTCAAACCCTTCGATTACGTCGTGATCCCGCGCTGCACGACGTACAAGTTCGATTTCGACCCGGGCACGCAGCCCGATCTCCTCGTGGTCGAATCGGCGGGCCAGGTGAGCGTCCCCGCGAAGTACCTCAACCACGACGGCCAGCTCCGGCTCGGCGCCCCCTACTCGGAACGCGACCTCCACGGCCCCACAGACTTGTTCGTCCTCGACGAAGAGAAAGACACGCCCGTTGTCATCAAGGACGGCCCCCGGTTGTCGCGTTACGTGCTCGCGAGCCACCCGTTCGACGTGATCGGGTGGGACGGCCAAGTGTACCCGTTCACGTTCAACGCGGACGACTTCGAGCCGATTACGGGCACGATTCACCAGCCGCCACCGATCCACCTCACGTTCGAGACGCCCGGGTTCGTCCTCTGCACGTTCGCGCCGCGGATGCTCGACACGCACCCGGACGCGATCAAAGTTCCCTATGCGCATAGCAACGTGGAAAGCGACGAGGTGCTGTATTACGTGC
The DNA here is from genome assembly GCF_017939745.1 of Gemmata palustris. Classification (NCBI taxonomy): domain Bacteria; kingdom Pseudomonadati; phylum Planctomycetota; class Planctomycetia; order Gemmatales; family Gemmataceae; genus Gemmata; species Gemmata palustris. Next base: position 4,426,662 of record NZ_JAGKQQ010000001.1, read on the forward strand.
GCGGGAAGTTCGGCAGTCGGCGCGGAGTGGAAGAGGCATCCTTCACACTGCACCCGCACGGCATTCCGCACGGGCCGCACCCGGGTACCATCGTCGCCAGCCGCGACGTGAAGTGGACGGATGAACTCGCGGTGATGGTGGACACGTTCCGCCCGCTGTTCGTAACGAAACAGTCGCTGGAACTCGATGACCCGAAGTACCCGTACTCGTGGCTGGACTGAACGGAGACGCCTGTATGCTCGGTTTCCTGGTGCGCTGGAAGATCCGCTCCGCCGAGAAGAAGCTCGGGGAACCGCTCGACTACCTGCGGCAGATGCTCGACCACTCGCCGGGCGCGTTCTGGAAGTTCGCGAAGGTCGCGCAAGCCTCCGCGTACCGCAGCAAGCTCCCGGCGGCCCCGTTCCACGTCGCGCGCGTGGTCGCGGTGCGCCACCAGGATTGCGGCCCGTGCGTGCAAACGGTCATCAACCTCGCCAAAGCCGACGGTGTCGAACCCGCCATCCTGAAGGCCGCGTACCTCGGAAATGTGGACGCGCTGCCCGAATCGCTGCGCGACGTGTACCGGTTCACCGAAGCAGTCGCGGAGAACAGTGGAAATGAAGCCGAGTACCGCGACCGGCTCCAATCGGTGTTCGGCGAAGAAGCAATGGTAGAACTCGCGCTCGCGATCGCGCTGTGTCAGACGTTCCCCATCTTGAAGCGCGGGCTGGGCCACGCGAAGAGCTGCTCCCTGGTGAAAGTGGACGTCTAATCCGAAGAAACTCCACCCGCTCGTTGACACTCGCGGTTCGCCAGGAGGTTCGGGCGAACCGCGAGTGTCAACGAGCGGGTGGCACCAATCACCCACTCACCTCGTATCGCGGCCCCACTTCGCGGTAGAATCCCCCACTGGTTCACTTTCAAAGGGGGTTGATGTGCCCGACCGTGCCGCGCTGCTGATCGCAGTGGAAACGTTCTTCGAGGCCGGGCCGCTCGTGCAGTACGCGGCGGCCGATTGCGCCGAACTGCTCCGCGCGCTGCCCGCCGTCGGTTACGCACAGGAGCGCTGCACGCTACTCGCTGCGCACCGCACCACCAAAGCCGTGATCGAAGCCACGCTGAAGCGCCTGCCCAAAATCGTGGGCGACGCGGAATCGCTGCTCGTGCTGGTCGCGTCGCGCGGGTTCAACGTGAAGGGGCGCGGGTACATCGCGTGCGCGGACACGATCGTACCCGATCCGCTCGAAACGGCCCTCCCCGTCGCCGACCTCTTCGCGCAACTCAGCAAAGTGAAGGCGAAAGAAATCACGGTTCTTCTCGACATCGACCCGCTCACTATCGCGGAAAGCAAGTTGCTTCACCCGGGCCTCGACGACGCGGAACTCGCGGCGCTGCTCGACAAGTCGCCGAAGTGCGTGGGGCTGCTCGCGTGCGCGGAGGGCGAGCGCTCGTTTGAATCAGCTCAACTCCGACACGGGATCTGGCGGCACCACCTCATCGAAGCGTTCACCGGCAAGACGCGGAGCGGCGTCGGCAAGGACGGCGCGCTGACCGCCGCGGCCCTCCACGACTTCCTCGCGGACGCGGTCCCGCGCACGCTCCGCCGCACCTACGAAACGGCCCAAGAACAAACGCCGACGCTTTACGGCGAAGCGAACGGCGCGGTGGTGGTCGCGGAACTGGAGAAGCTGCTCGGGCCGGGCGGCGACCTGCTCGACCCGACCCGCATGAAGCGCGTCGTGTTCCGCTCCGAGAGCCGCGGGGAGGTCAAAAACCTCACGGGGTACCGCAAGGGGCAGCCGATCCCGGACCGCGCGAACGAGTGGGCGCGGAAGTACGTCAACCGCATCGCAACGGCCGACATCAAGGCCGATCTCGACAACACGTTCGACATGGTGCGCGAGACGTTCGGCTACAAGCGCAAAGACCTGGACGTCTCGGCCGAGCGCGACGGGCTCGGGTTCATCCGCACGCCGGACTTCGAGTACACGGTGTCGCTGAGCGTACACGAAGACGATCCGTCCGAGGTGCTCTGGCGGCGCGAAGTGAGCCGGCTGTCCGGTCCCGATTTCGTGCGCGGGGAGGGCTTCCGCAACGTGTTCGGCACGATGTTCGACAAACTCGTGTTCGAGTTCGCGGTACCAGTAGACGTGGCGGATTTCGTGGACCGTATCGAGGATTCGCCGCCGGAGGGCGTGAAGGTGAGCGTGGCGAGCGACTCGGGCGCGGCGGTGATCGCGCTGACCGGATTCGCGGGCAAGGTGAACGTCACCCGCAACGCAGTGACGATCGAGGGCCACGCCGGGAACCCGTCGAGCCTGATGGAGCAGTTCCTCGTGTTCCTGCGCAAGTTCGGCGGCTTGGGGGAACCTAAAGCGCTACCGAGCGGGGGTTGAATCAACACCGCGCTAACCGTCAAATCCCGGGTTCAATCCCGGGTGCCAAAGAACCACTCTGCTCGCTTCGTCTTCCGGCGGTAACTGATGACGGGACCGTCCTTTGCCTCGAACGTGATCGGGCGCACGCTCTCAACGAACTCGGGCTTCCCGTTCTTCAGCACAATCGGCGGCGACCCGAGGCACACCCGCAACCGGTCCTCATCGACGATCTCGTAGATCGCACGAACCTTCAGGTGCCGGCCGCTCGAATCCGTGTAAGTGAGGTCGAGCTCCTTCGGCGATTTACTCGGATCGATCGCGTACTCGAAGTCCTCGAACGTGTCACCCTGAAACTGCTCCGACCACGTCCCTTCCGAGATGATCGCGTGCTTCCGGCGCTGGCCGCGGTCCTCGGTCGCCTTGGGCGAGCGGAAGTCCACCACCACCCATTCGCCCAGAATGCACTGCGAATCGGGCGGCGTGCTGTCGGAACACCCGCAGAGCACAAAAAGCCCGAGAAAGAGGAGTCGGTTCATGTCTCAAGCATAGGTGACGATTATTCCAGCGGCGGCAAAATGTCCGGCTCCACCTGATATCCTTCCGCGATCGAGTTGGTGCTGTTGAACAGCCCCACAACGGCCATCACTTCTCCGAGTGCCTCGACGCCCAACCCGAGTTTGCGAACCGCCGCGGTGTGCGAGTTCACGCAGTAGGCGCAACCGTTGGTCGCGCTCACGGCCAGTGCGATGATTTCGCGCACCAGCGGGTCGAGTTTGGACGTTCGCCCGCACGCTTCCGGGTGCATGATCGCCTTCAACCGCGTCCACACGAGTTCGAGGTGGTCCGGGTTGGTGGCGAGCACGCGCCACAAGTTCGGTACGAAGGCGATGTTCTTCGTCGCTTTAATGTCTGCGAAGACCGCGGCGACCTTGCCGGTCGCGGCCTCTTCGGAAACGGGAGTTACGGTCGCGATGCGTCCGGCGGACATGGCACGGTTCCTTCGGGTACGAGGAGAACGGGTAGGCATTTCCTACGAACCCGCGCCGTACACTGTCAGTGGCCCTCAACCCTCCGCCCGCACGAGCCAATTCCTATGCGCTCTCTGACCTCTCGCATTGCCGTTTTTGCACTCACGGCGCTTTGCGCCGCGCCCCTATCGCTGCCGAACTCGGTCGCGGCCGACGAACCCAAGAAAGACGAGTGGGTGCCGCTGTTCAACGGCAAGAACCTCGACGGCTGGACGCCCAAAATTACCGGGTATGAGTACGGCGACAACCACGCGGACACGTTCCGCGTGGAGGACGGCATAATCAAGGTGCGGTACGACAAGTACAAGGAGTTCGACGGCAAGTTCGGGCACCTGTTCTACAAGGACAAATTCTCCCACTACCGGCTGAAGGTGGAGTACCGGTTCGTCGGCGACCAGTGCAAGGGCGGCCCGGGCTGGGCGACTCGCAACAGCGGCGTGATGTTCCACTGCCAGAACCCGAAGACGATGCGAAAGGACCAGGAGTTCCCGGTGTCGATCGAGGCGCAGTTCCTCGGCGGGTTGGGCAAGGGCAACCGCACGACGAACAACATGTGCTCCCCCGGCACGAACATCGTGGTGGACGGCAAACTCTACACGCCGCACTGCAAGGACTCGAAGTCGAAGACCTACAACGGCGACGTGTGGGTGACGGCCGAGATCGAGGTACACGGCTCCGGCACCGTGAAGCACTTCGTCGAGGGGGAGTTGGTGATGCAGTACGAGAAGCCACAACTCGACCCGAAGGACGCGGACGCGAAGAAGCTCATCAAGGACGACAAACTGCTGCTCGAAGAAGGCTACATCTCGCTGCAAGCCGAGAGCCACCCCGTCGAGTTCCGCAAGGTCGAGATCAAAGTGCTGAAGAAGTGATTGTGCCGCGAATCCGACGCGGAGTTCGTGGTAGTCCGCCAGGGGTTGCGCGTTGCTCCACCCCTGGCTACACTCCTACGCCCCATTCGGGGCTTAAAACCAACGCCCTCTTTAGCCCCGTAGGGGCGACAGATAGTAGCCAGGGGTGAAGCGCAGCGCAACCCCTGGCGGACTCCCGCGGAACCCGGCGGGCCGCAACCCCTGGCGGACTCCCGCGCAACAACTGGCGAACTCACAACACCGACGAATCGGAACAACGCCCAACGCCCCCTTCTCCGCCCTCCGCGCAGTTACCGAAGCGTTACACCTCCGCCAAGCGAATCCGCTTACAATTTCGTCGGATATGAGGAAGGGCCTCGTTGCCCGCGCCCGTATTCACGTTCGCTCCGGAGGTTCCGCGCATGTCACGCTCCTTCCGCTTCGCCGCGCTCGCGGGGTTCGTCGCACTGGCACTCGGCGCTGCGCCCCCGCTCTCTGCGGCGGATGTGCCCAAGCCCGCGGACGCGGCCAAGCCCGCCGAGGGCAAACCCATCGACATCGTCATCTGCCTCGACGTGTCGGGCAGCATGAACGGGCTCATCGACTCCGCGAAGATCCAGCTCTGGAACGTGGTGAACGAACTGGCGCGGATCAAGCCCACGCCGCAACTGCGGGTCGGCCTCTACGCCTACGGCGCGACCAAATACGAAGCGAAAAAGGGGTGGGTCCACAAGGAAGTCGATCTGACGGAAGACCTCGACGAAGTGTACAAAGCGCTCAACGCGCTCACGACCGGCGGCGGGGACGAATACGTCGCCCGGGCCGCGAAGACGGCCATCGACGAACAGAAGTGGAGCACCGAAAAGGGCGCGCTTAAGATCGTCTTCGTGTGCGGCAACGAGCCCGCTAACCAGGACAAAGAGGTTCCGCTCGACGACGTCGCGGCGCTCGCGAAGAAGTCCGGGATCGTCGTCAACACGATCTACTGCAAATACGGCCACGACCAGGAGATCCCCGCCTGGGCCGCGTTCTCCGAATCGTGCGGCGGGCGACACGTCAACATCGACCAGAACAAAGCCGCCCTGCAGGTCGTCGTAAAAACCGAGTTCGACGGGCAAATCATCAAACTCGGCGAAGACCTGAACAAGACCTACGTCGCCTACGGCAAAGAGGGTAAGGCGAAGGCCGAGAACCAAGTCGTGCAAGACAAGAACGCTGCGGCCGCGCCCGGCGTGGCAGGCGGCGCCCCGGCCGCGGCCATCGACCGCAGCGTGACTAAAGCCGGTGGGCTGTACCGCAACGCGACCTGGGATCTGGTCGACCGCATGAAGGAGAAGGACTTCGACATCACGAAGATCAAGGACGAAGACCTCTGCGACGAGTTGAAGAAGATCAAGCCCGAGGAGCGGCTCGCGTTCCTCAAGAAGAAGGCCGAAGAGCGGGCCGACCTCCAAAAGAAGATCGCGGACCTGTCCGCCCAGCGGCAAAAGAAGATCGACGAGGAACTCACCAAGAAACCGAAGAACGACGCCGAGAAAGCGCTCGACGAGGCGTTCAAGTCCGTCATCCGCGACCAGGCAAAGGCCAAGGGCTTCGAGGTCGCGCCGGAGAAGAAGTAATCCGAATCGCGTGAAAGAGTTGTTGTTTTGTAGCCGGCCTCTGTGTGGTCTGAGGTTTTGCCCTCTCCCCTTGCGGGAGAGGGTGGTGAGGCTTTGCGAACCGGGTGAGGGGTCGTCGCCACACCCAGGAAGTAACCCCTCACCCCGCCGCGAAACGCGACGGCCCTCTCCCGCAAGGGGAGAGGGCACAAACCCAAAGCAGAATCGTTGCTCACGTTTGCAATCTGTTGTGTGAGGCCAAAACCTAAGTAGGCCGGGGAGCACCAGCCCTTGGAACCGGTGACAGAAAAGCCGCCCGAGAACCCGGAAATGTTAGCGATTGTTAGCCCGAGGCGGTGGCAAACCTCGCATTCGCCCGGCGAAAACGCTCTCCCTGCTCCGCAGCGCCCAAATGTTAGCAATTGTTAGCCCCGCCGATATCCGACCCTCGAACCCACCCGCGATCCCCGATTCACCCTTCCCGTTCCGAGGCCCACCATGACCCGCTTCGCGCTCGCACTGGTGCTCCCCCTCGCGCTCGTGAGCTCCGTTCGCGCGGTCGATCCGCCGACCGGGACGTGGGCCGCGAACGCGGACGGTACGAAGGGCGACTTCATCATCAAAGAGATCAAGGACGGCAAAGTGACCGGCTCGATGCTCGGCACCGATTTCACCGGCACCTGGAACGGGAAGGCACTCGTGTTCGCGGTCGGTGCCAGCACTTACGAAGCCCACCTCGTCACCGAACCGGGCGAGAAGGACCAAACCAAGTACACGCTCACCGGCACGCGGTTGCAAGGCGAGCGCATTCCGAGCCGCGTCGCCATTCACGCCGTCAAGACCGGCTGGTACGCCCAAATGACCGCCGCCACACCCGTGCCGCAGGGCGAGATCGCGGCCGAGATCCGCGGCGTGCTGGTCCTCGACGGCACCAGCGCCTACGTCTCGGTGAAGCGCAAGACCGGCTCCGAGATCGAGGAGACGCGCGTCTGGGTGCATGCGAGCGAGGGCGAGTGGAAGACGCTCCCCAAGGTGCTCGCGCCGCTCAACGGCAAGGAAGTAACCGTCACCGCGAAGCTCGCGCAAATGACCAACAAGGGGGCATCGCTCCCCGAAGGCGCGCTGTACTTCCTCGGCCGCTTTGAGCCGAAACTCGCCGGCGCGAAGTAAATCGGAACCTCTGATCCCGGGATCGCGTGTCGCCCCGCGGTCCCGGGATCGCCAAACAACCTCTCTGGAGTTCGTGCCCATGTTCCTCCGGTTCTCGATCCTCGCCTTCGGGCTCGTCGCCTTCGCTTCGGCCGGGAAATCCGCCGACGAGAAGGGCGACCCCGTGAAGCCCGCGCCGAGCAAAGTAACAGCCGTCACGGTGTACGCGAACACGGCCCTCATCACGCGCGAAGTCACGGTCCCGGAAGCCGCCGGGCTCGCGGAAGTGGTCGTCTCCCCGATGCCGCCGCAGACGATGCAAAGCTCGCTCTACGCAGAAGGCAACGACAACATCCGCGTGCTCAGCGTCCGCTACCGCACCCGGGCGATCGCCGAGGACACCCGCGAGGAGGTCCGCAAGATCGAGGGCGAAATCAAGGCGCTCCAGACGAAGGCCCAAACCTTCGAGTCCGATCTCAAGGCGATGGCCGACAACCTGAAGCTCCTCGACAAGCTCGAAGGGTTCACCGCGAAGTCGCTCGACAACCTCACCGACAAGGGCCAGCTCGACCCGGAAAAGATCATCGCGCTGGCGAAGTTCGTGCAAGAGGACCGCGCGAAGCGCGTCAAAGAGCAACTCGGCGTCAAGCAACAGCTCGAAGACGTGCAGGTGAAAATCGCCTTCGCCCAGCGGCAACTCGCCGAGCGGTCCAACGGGTCGGTTCGCACCGAGCGCGACGCGGTCATCCTGCTGGACAAGAAGCCCGGCGCCGGGGCGGTGAAGCTGAACTACCTCGTGGGCAGCGCGTCGTGGCGCCCGCAGTACAAGTTCCGGGCAACGGGTAAGGACAAAGACCCGGTCGTGGCCGAGTACCAGGCCGCGATCGACCAGCGCACCGGTGAGGACTGGGTGAACGCGCTCGTCACGCTGTCCACCGCGCAGCCGCTCCTGAACGCGGCCCCGCCGGACCTCAAGGCCCTGTCGGTGAACATCAGCCCGATCGGAACCGTCGCGGCCGCCGCGGTCGACCCGGCCACGGGCATCCCGGTGCCCGCGAAGCCCGCATCCCCCGGTTTCTCCGGTGCCGGCGGACCGGGCGGGGTGGGCGGCGGAATGGGCGGGATGCCCAGCGCCACCGAGTACGCGAAGGATCTCGACAAGCTCTCGAAAGACCTGCGGGCACAAGTCGCTCAGAACTACCGCGAGAAGAAAGATCAGGCGGCCGGCGACCTCGCGAACAACGCCGCGGCGCTGGAGCAGTTCCGCGACCTGTTCTCCGGGAAGGAAGAGCTGACCGCGGCCGCGGCTGCCCCTCCGGGCGCCGCGGGCGAAGGGCCGAGCGTCACGTACAAGCTCGCCACCCGCCTCACCATCCCGAGCCGCAACGACGAGCAGGTGATCGAGATCGCCAAGATCGACCTGCCGCCGAAGTTCTACCACAAGGCCGTACCGGTTCTAACGGCCAACGTGTACCGGCTCGCGGACCTCACCAATAACAGCGAATACGTCCTGCTCCCGGGCGACGCGACCATGTACCTCAACGGCGATTTCGTGGGCCAAACGCGGCTCCCGCTGGTCGCCGCGGGCAAGCCGTTCACGGTCGGGTTCGGCGTCGACCCGCAACTGCAGGTGTCGCGCCTCCTGGTGGACAAGACGCGCACCACACAGGGCGGCAACCAGGTGCTCACGTTCAAGTACCGCATCATGCTGTCGAGCTACAAGCCGTCGCCGACGCCGGTCCAGGTGTGGGACCGCACCCCGCACGCGGAAACGGCCCAGACGATCGCGATCAATCTCACGAACCCGAAGCCGGAGCTGAGCGCGGACCCGCTCTACGTCCGCGACGAGAAGGGCCGCGGGCTGCTCCGCTGGGACGTGACCATCGACCCGAAGCAGAACGGCGAGAAGTCCCTGTTCATCGACTACGAGTTCAAAATGGAACTCGACAAGAACGTGAACATCGGCGGGTTCCTGGCGAAATAAGTAATTCGTGCGAGCGTGAGTGAAAGGCAGAAACCCCGAGTAGCTACAGGTTTCCGTCTTTTACTCACACTTATGCCCACAGCGCACATTTACCCGCGCGCCAAACAAGATCTGTCAAACGAAATGCCCCCGTCCGTCGTCTTACTAGTGGCTCCCAACAGACGCCGCACACGGGTGATTCCATGCCGAAGGCACGCATCGTAGTGGTGGAAGACGAGCCGGCCATTCGCCGGGGCGTGTCCGACGCTCTCCGCTTGAGCGGGTACGAAGTCACCGAAGCAATCGACGGCGCCATCGGGCTGCGCGAGGCCGCCTCCGCCGGCGTCGACCTGGTGCTGCTCGACATCATGCTCCCCAAGCGCGACGGGCTGGAGGTGCTGAGCGAACTGCGCCGCACCAACCCGACGCGCCCGGTCATCCTGCTCACCGCGCGGGGCAGCGAGGACGACCGCGTGCGCGGGCTCAAAATGGGCGCCGACGATTACGTCGTCAAACCGTTCTCCGCGAAGGAACTGATCGCCCGCGTCGAAGCGATCCTCCGGCGCACCATGCGGGCGGTGCCCGACGTGCGGCTCGTTGAGATGGGCGGGGGGATGATCGACCTCCTGCGCCGCGAGATCCGGTGGAGCGACAGCACCCGCGCCGACCTCTCCGAAACCGAGGCCGCGCTGCTCAAGTACCTGGTGTGCAACCGCGAGCGCGCGGTGTCCCGCGAGGAACTGCTCTCCCGCGTGTGGGGGATCGGGACCGCGGGCCTGGAAACGCGGGCGGTCGACATGCACATCGCCCGGCTGCGGGCCAAGCTCAAAGACCCGCACGGGGGCGAGGACCAGCCCGACGCCATCGTCACGGTGCGGGCACACGGGTACATGGCCGGTCCCGCCCTGGCGGTGCCGGAAGAGGCCACGAGCCTCAAGTCGTAAGGTCATCAAGTCGCAAGGTCGAAACCCTCGGGTCGTTCCCGGACCGCGCGACGTTCAGCGGAGTGCGCGATGTCGCGGCGGCTACTCGGTCCGGTCGGCGGACCGGTTGTGTTCTTCCTCGTCGCCGCCCTGGTGTTCGCCGGGTTGGGCTGGGTCACGATCGTCGCGCTGCGCGTCGAGCGAGCCCAGCGCGAGGCCGCCGCACAAGCCGAACTCGGGAACAACCTGCGCGTCGCGCTCTGGCGCCTCGACGGGCGCATGCTCCCGGCCCTGGGCGTCGAGGACAGTAGGCCGTTCTACCACTACAGCCCGGCCGACCCGCTCTCGGGTTCCACCACCGGCCCCACACCGCTCCTGGCCGCGCCGCTCCCGGACTGGATGAAGCTGCACGTCCAACTCGACCCCGCTACCGGCTGGGACTCGCCCCAAGTCCTCGCGCCCGACGCCCGGGAGCGCGTGCAGAGCGCCTGGCCCGATCTCCCGCTCCGCAACGACACCCCGGACCGCGCGGAGGCGCTGCGGGGCGTGCGCGCGAAGTACCCGGCGAGCACCACCTGCGAACTGCTCGCGGCCCGCGACCGCGCCATCCCGGACGACTCCCCGCCGTTCGCGGCCGCACTGTTCACCAACAACGCGCTCCAGCAGTACGCGATCCCGAGCGCCCCGATCTCGCCGCCCAAGCCCCCACCCCCGCCGGAAATGGGGCCGATCAGCGGGCTCCCATCCACCCCCGCGCCGGCCGACCCGAGCCCGAACACGTTCCGCATGTTCGGGTGGGAGTTCAAACCCCGCGAAGCGCTCGCCGGCAACCAACTCGACAACAGTAAAGGCCCGAAGAAGGAATCCGTGCCCCCACCGGGGGGCGGTTCTCAAACCCCCGGACCGCGGGCGCCCGGTGCGGGCGGGAACGGTGGGCGCGGCGGGTTCACGCAGGCACTGGACAAAGACAATGACCGCGGGCTGAACGATTTTCTAAACCGCGCGCAGACCAGCCAGCGCGCGATCCAGGATTCCAAGAACGCGGGCAGCGACCCCATGTACGGGAAGGGATACACGCAGAACAACTCGGTGCTGAACCCCGACCCGAAGGCGCCCGCGAACCTCGTCACCCCGCTCGGCGGCGCGCCGGGCGGTCCCGGCGCGGGCGGTCCACCAGCACAACCGGGAGGCGCCGGCTCGGGTGGGCCGGGCGGGTTCCCGGGGGCACCTGGAGGCGGAAAAGCGGACGGCGACAAGGTCAAAGAGGGCAAGGCACTGACGCCAGCCGTGCCCGCAAAACCCGGTTCATCGTCTCCCCCCGACAAGTTGAGCGAGTCCAAAGACACGAGGCCCGCGAAAGATTCCGACCCGCTCAAGAAGAGTTCGGAAGACTCGATCTCCGAGAAGCTCGCAAAGCTGCGCGCGCAGCTCGATCGCCGGATCGCGCTCGACGAGATCCAGGAACTGCGCCGCAAGCAAGCGAGCCCGGACGCGCACCCGCTCGTCGCGGCCGCGTGGGGCGTCGCGGGGGCGGTGTACCTCACCGGGAGCCCGGCGCGGCCGGTCCCGCCCGCCGAAGAGCACCCGACGCCGACCAACCCCGGCAACGGGATTCCGAACACCCCGTCGCTGGGCAACACGCTCGCGGGTCCGCCGGCGATCAACATCCACCTCGGATCGATGCGCCCGCAGTGGATCACCGCGACCGACGGGTCCGAGACGCTCGTCCTCGTGCGGGTCGCGAAGCTCGACGCCAAGACGATGTACCAGGGCGTGGTTCTCGACTGGCCGAAGCTGGAACTGGTCCTGAAGGACGAGGTAAGCGACCTGTTCCCGGACGCGAAACTGGTTCCGGTGAAGAACGCCGACGGCGTTTCGCCCGACCGCGCGATGACCGCCCTGCCCGTGCAACTCGACCCCGGCCCCGCGCCCGAACTGCCGCCCGCGGGGTGGACCACGCTGCGCCTCGGGCTGGTGCTGGCGTGGATCGCGGCGTTCATCGCGTTCGCGGCGGTGGGGCTGAGCGGGTGGTCGCTCATCGACCTCGCCGAGCGCCGCATCCGGTTCGTGTCGGCCGTCACGCACGAACTCCGAACGCCGCTCACGTCGCTGCGCCTGTACCTCGATCTGCTCACGAGCGGCATGATTCACGACGAAGCGAAGCGCCAGGAGTACCTGAACACACTCGCGACCGAGTCCGACCGGCTGCACCGGCTCGTCGACAACGTACTGGACTTCGCCAAGCTCGAGAAGCGCCGGAAGAACGGCGACTTCAAGCCGATCCGGGCCGGCGAACTGCTCGACCAACTCGACCGGACGTGGACCGAGCGCGTGCGCGCGGACGGCAAAGAACTGGTGATTGTCTCCACGCTCCCGGCGGACCTGGAGGTCTGCACCGACGCGGCGATGGTTCAACAGATCATCGGGAACCTGATCGACAACGCGCGGAAGTACACGCGCGACGCGGGCGACGGGCGCATCTGGCTCTGGGCGAAGCCGGACGGCCCCACCCGCGTGGTGTTCGAGGTCGAGGACCGCGGAATCGGCGTGCCGGCCGGTGAGCGCAAAACGATCTTCAAGCCGTTCCGCCGCGGCGCAAGCGCGGATGCTGCGGCCGGCGGCGCGGGACTGGGCCTAGCGCTCGCCAAGCAGTGGGCCGAGGTGCTCGGCGGCACGGTCGCGTACCGCCCGGCCGACGGCGCCCCGGGCTCGTGCTTCCGACTGGAACTCCCCGCGAAGTGATTAACCGCCCCGGAGAACGCAAATGAAGCTCGGCCCCCTCGTGCTCGCGCTCCTCGCGGCTTTCTTCGCCTGTCCGTTTGGAACTGCGGCCGACGAACCGAAGCGGGAGCCGAAACCGCGGTTCAAGGGCGTCGAGGTTTACAGTTGGAAGGACGATAAGGGCACCTGGCAGTTCGCGATCATGGACGGCACGAACCGCAACAAGACTGAAAAAGAGGTGAAGACCGCGCCGACGGTTTACGCGGGCACGGACAAGTTCACCGCGGCCCTGAAGCTCCTCGCGGAAAACGAGATGGTGTTCTGGAGTCACCGAATCCAGGGATTCGAGTTCCCGCCGAAGGACGATTTGAAAAAGATCGACGGGGCCGCGAAAGCCGCGAAGATTCAACTCGAGCGCGCCGAGAAATGACATGTTCAACGGTACTGTTTGGGAACTCGGACTCGGCACCGAAGTCATCTCCACAATTCGCGAAACGAGTTACGAGTCCCCTTGGACTTACGGCGAACTCAACAATCCAGCAAAGTTCGATCGCTTTCGAGTCTATTTCGGGTCTGATGAAGATTGGCCCGAATCGGCCGAATTTGAGGCCCTACTTAATGAGATCCGAAGCAAGGGTGGCTTTTGGCTACGCGACACTGCGAGCAATGAGCAATTAAACAACGTTTACCCAATCAACCACGACGGCGCATCGGGAGTGTGGTTCCGTACTCATCGCTAACCAACTTTTGCGTCGCTTTTCGCGATAGTTTGCCGCATACAAGGTTCTCCTCCGTAACTGATTCAAGAGTGCCCTCACCGCAAACACGCGAACTCCTTTCTCCCCCGGAACGTACCGAATACCGGGCGCGGCCCCGGGCGCGCGCCCGCGCGCTGCCGTAAGGCGAGCCCGGCCGTAGAATCAGGTGCGTGACGCAACCACCGGCACCAATGACCCTCCGCGACGTGCAGCAACGAATCCGCGCCCTGTTCGGAGCGAAGGACGGGAAGCGCGGCGTTGAAGGCACGTTCATGTGGTTCATGGAGGAGGTCGGCGAGCTGTCGGCCGCGCTCCGCGACCCGTCCGCGGACCCGGACAACCTCCGGTTGGAGTTCGCCGACGTGCTGGCATGGCTCGCCACCCTCGCGAACATTGCGGGCGTGGACCTCGAAGACGCGATGCGGCGGAAGTACGGCGCCGGCTGCCCGAAGTGCAGCGCCACACCGTGTGTGTGCGGCGCCGCCAAACCGTGAGTTCGGCCCTCCTCTCGCTCGCGGGGGGAGCAAGAAAGAAGTCGAGACGATTCATGCCAACGGCGGCCACCATCGGGCGCACTCTCGCGGCCGCGTTCACGTTCCTGGTGTTCACCGCGCCCGCCGGCGCTAAAGATAGTGTGAAGATTACCGGCGTATCGGTCGGGTTCCCGACCGGACGCGACGACGCGCGCGCGGCGAAGTTCGGCGCGTGGGCACCGGTGTACGTTCAGTTCGAGGCGCTCGGCGAAGTCACCGAGCCGGCGGAACTCGTGATCGAGGCCCCGGACGCGGACGAAACCACGACCACCTTTACGGTCCCGCTGAACCTCGCGACCGACCGCGCGGCGATCGGCTACGTGCGCCCGGGCGGGTCCACGAGCGAGGTCACTGTCACGGTGCGGACCGCGCGGGGCGGTGCAATCTCCGAGCCGTTCCGCGTGCGCGTGCGCCCGCACGAGGCGCTCCAGTACGTTGTGCTCGCGCTCGGCGGCGCACCGGCCGGGTTCGAGCTCCCCAAGCCCGCGGGGGCGGGGGCCGAAACCGCTCCCCTTCGTGGGGGGCGGGTCGAACTCGCCCACATCGCGAGCGTCGCCCAATTGCCGGACCGGTGGTACGGCTACGACGGTGCGGACCTCGTCGTGCTGAACACGGGCACGGCGGCCGACTTCCTGAAGCAACTGTTCGGTGACGACGCCCCCGCCCCGAACAAGCAGAAGCGCGAAGCGCTCATCGAGTGGGTGCGCCGCGGCGGGCGCCTGGTCACGTCGGTCGGCTCGAACGCCGCGCTCGTGGCGCAACTTCCCGCGCTGAAGCCGCTGCTCCCGTTCGCAGTACGGGGGGACGAGCCCGCCCGACAGGTCGACATCGTCGGGCTCGTCTGGTCCGCCGGTTCGGGGCTGGCGAACACCGCGAGCGCGGCGCTGACCGGGCGCGGGGCGCGCTTCCCGCTGGCGAACTTGGTGCCGCACCCCGGGCGCGCGGCGCGGGTGCTGATCCCGCCTCCCGGCCAATCCGGGTCCGAGCGCCAGGCGCTCGTGGTGCAATCGGCGCTCGGCCTCGGGCGCGTCACGGTGGTCGGCTTCGATCTGGACGGTTCCCCGTTCGCCGAGTTCTCCGCCCGCCCGGACTTCTGGGACTTCGTGCTGCGCGAGTGCGGCGCGAACCGGGCCTCCAGCGGCGGCGACGGCAAGGCCCGGCCGCCCGGCACCGTGACCGAAGACGAGGACTCGGCGGCGGTCGCGCTGCGCGTCCACAACGACACGTTCGACGGCGTCCCCGTGGTGTCGTTCGGGTGGGTCGCGCTGCTCATCGCGCTGTACATCCTGCTCATCGGCCCGGTCGAGTATTACGTCCTCAAGAGGTTCTTCGGGCGGCTCGAACTCACGTGGGTCACGTTCCCCGTCATCGTGCTAACGGTGTGCGTGTTGACCTACGTCTCCGCGTTCGCGGTGAAGGGGCGCGACCTGAAGGTGAACAAGATCGACGTGGTGGACGTGGACCCGTCGTCGGACCGGATCTACGGGACCACGTGGTTCACGGTCTTCAGCCCGCGGATCGATTCGTACTCGATCGGCGTCACCCCCGGTGCCGGGTGGGGGGCCGAGGACCGGCCCGAAAGTACCGCGATCACGTCGATCGGTGCGCCGCGCTCCGGGCGCGCCGGCGTCACCCGCCGCAAGTACGGGGTGGGGGCCAACGGGCTGGAGAACGTGCCCATTCAGGTGTGGTCCACGAAGGCGTTCTCCGCGAACTGGTCGGCCCAACTGGACCGCTCCGCGGCGCCGGGCCAACAGCCGCGCCGGTTCGAGTCGAACCTCTTCCACCCGCCCGGTGACCGCACGAAGGTGCTCGGCAGTTTCGGGCACAACCTGCCCCTGCCGGAGCTGACGGACTGCGTCGCGTTCTACGCGGGAAATGCGTACCCGCTCCCGGGCGACGTGATCGTTCGCGGCGGCACCGTGCGCCTGCTTCTCGATCAGGGCACCTCGGCGACGCAGTGGCTGCAAAAGAACGCGGGGCTCGATACCCTCCTGGTCCGCGACCCGGCCTACGCCCAGCGCCCGGGGCCGAAGACTGCGCCGCGCCAGCAACAGCAGCAAACGGCGCTCGCCGGTCCGCTCCCGCTGATGGGAATGCTGTTCCACGAGGGCGCGCTGAAGAACGACGAGGGCGTGATCGCCGGGAACGCCTCGCTGCGGCGCCTGGACCAGTCGTGGCGGCTCGCGGCCGACAACCGCGACGAGGTGATCGTCGTCGGCCGCGTCGCCCCGCCGCTCGGCCCGGCGGAAGAGGTCCTGACCGGCCCGAACGCGCCCGCGACGCTGTGGCTCAAGGGGCTGCCCGGGTCCGGCGAGCGCCGGCCGATCCCCGGCACCGCCCGACAAGAAACATGGGTCCGATTTTATCTTCCGGTTCGCTAGACCGACTTCGGGAAGAGTGCAACGGCCCGAACGAGCCGTGACCGCTAAGGGAGGCGCCTCCCGCTCCCTTGCGGTCGCGGCTCGTTCAGGCAAAACGGAAACCGACTAACTCCAAGTTCCACGTTCCAATTCGCACGGAGCGCCCGGCCCCAAGGGGCAAACCAAAAAGGCGCGCGTTGGATCAGTTCTGGAACTCGAACGGGAAGCCGCCGAACAAAAACTTGGAACTCTGGAACTTGGAACTCACGCCATGATCGAGTGCCGCGACCTGACGAAGAAGTACGGCGAGTTGTTCGCGGTGGACCGGCTCTCGCTGAAGCTGGCGCCGGGCGACGTGTACGGGTTCATCGGCCCGAACGGGTCCGGCAAGACCACCACGATGCGGATGCTCGCCACGCTCCTGAACCCCAGTTGGGGCGAGGCGACCGTGTGCGGGCACTCGATCTACACCGGGTCGACGGAGATCCGCCGCGCGATCGGGTACATGCCGGATTTTTTCGGCGTGTACGACGACATGAAGGTGACCGAGTACCTGGAGTTCTTCGCCGCCGCGTACCGCATCCAGGGCGCGGAGCGCAAGAAGAAGGTCGAACAGGTGCTCGACTACGTCGACCTCGGGTACAAGCGCGACGCGCTCGTGACGAGCCTGAGCCGCGGGATGACGCAGCGCCTCGGCCTCGCGCGCGTGCTGCTCCACGACCCGCAGGTGCTCCTCCTCGACGAGCCCGCGAGCGGCCTCGACCCGCGCGCGCGCATCGAAATGCGCGAACTCATCAAGCGCCTGCGCCAGGAGCAGAAGACGATCATGCTGTCGTCGCACATCCTCCCGGAACTGGCCGAGATCTGTAACACGCTCGGCATCATCGAGCGCGGGAAGCTGATCTTCAACGGCACCGTCGAGGAGGCCGAGAACGAGGTCCGCAAGCTCCGCGGCGGGCGGGCGTTCTTGGTTTCCGTCGGCGAGCGCAACGCCGAGGCCGCCAAAAAGCTGAGCAGCTACAAGGAGGTCGCGAGCGCGGACCTCGACCCGAAGGCGGGGGCCGTCCGCGTGGCGCTCCGCGGCGGGCAGGACGACGGGAGCTTCATCCCCGAGCGGCTCATCGCCGACCGGTTCAAGCTCCACAGTTTCCGGGAAGAGGAGATCAACATCGAACACATCTTCCTCACCATCACGAAGGGGATCACGAGCTAGCGCGGTGCCCGACCGGGGGCGGACGAAGTGCTCTCGCGTCCGCATAACGACAGTGCCAGGGCGCCCCGTTTCTGGCTGACCACTGAACACCGAATACTGAAAACCATGCGCATTCTCGTCACTGGTGGGGCCGGGTACATCGGCTCGCACACGGTTCGGTACCTGCTCGCGGGCGGTCACGAGGTGACCGTGTTCGACAGCCTCGAGTACGGGCACCGGCAGGCGGTCCCGGCCGAAAATCTCGTCGTCGGCAACCTGCGCGACATCGACCACGTCGACCAACTCATGGTCGTCAACCGGATCGAAGCGGTCGTCCACTTCGCGGCGTTCGCATACGTGGGCGAGTCCGTCACCAACCCGGCGAAGTATTACACGAACAACCTCATTTACTCGCTGCAGTTGCTCGACCGGTGCCGGCGCAACGGCATCCAGAAGTTCGTCTTCTCCAGCACGTGCGCGACCTACGGCGTACCGGACCGGGTGCCGATCACGGAAGACGAACCGCAACTCCCGGTGAACCCCTACGGCAACACGAAGCTCGCGTTCGAGCACGCCCTCTCGGACTACGCCTCGGCCCACCCGTTCGGGTTCTGCGCGCTGCGGTACTTTAACGCGGCCGGCGCCGCCGAGGACGGCGCCATCGGCGAGGACCACACCCCGGAGACGCACCTCATCCCGCTGGTGTTCGCGGCCGCAACGGGTAAGATCCCGCACGTCACCATTCTCGGGACCGACTACCCGACCCCCGACGGCACCTGCGTCCGCGACTACATCCACGTGAACGACCTCGCCGCCGCGCACACGCTGGCACTGGACAAGATCGCCCCCGGGTCGAAGCTCGCGTACAACGTGGGTCTCGGGCGCGGGTACAGCGTGCGCGAGGTCATCGCCACCGCGGAAGACGTGACCGGTCTAAAAGTGCCGGTGAAAGAAGGGCCGCGGCGCGCCGGCGACCCACCGGTACTCGTCGCGAGCGCGGACAAGATCCGGCGCGAACTCGGGTGGTCGGCGAAGTACGACACCCTTCGCGCGATCCTCGAAACCGCGTGGCGCTGGCACAAGGCGCACCCGAACGGCTTCGGGGAGTAAGCTCCCGCGTCCCGGACCTCATCCGCCACAACACCGAAGCGCGCACCGCAAACGGCTGCGCGCGTTCCTTCGTCGCAACCCAAATCGAACCGCCCCGAGCGTTCCAATTTTCCGTCGCTACTTTCTGCCGCGGGCGGAGTTTAATCCCTTTGCGTCCGTTCGCCTTCTGTGGTTAGATAGTCCTAACCTGCCGGCCCCTCTCCCGCCCAATCACAACCAAACCGATCAGCAACCATGAGCGCCGAACCCGTGGAAAACGACGTTGCGATGATCGAGAAACTTCGGGCCGCGCACCAGAAGTTGAAGAAAGAAATCGGCAAGGTCATCGTTGGTCAGGAAAAGGTGGTCGACGAGCTGCTCATGGCGATCTTCTGCCGCAGTCACGCGCTGCTCATGGGCGTGCCGGGGCTGGCGAAGACCCTCATGGTCTCCACGCTGGCCCAGGCGCTCGACCTCGGGTTCAAGCGCATCCAGTTCACCCCCGACCTGATGCCGTCGGACATCACCGGCTCCGAGGTGATCCAGGACGACCCGGTGACCCGGGAGCGCATGTTCAAGTTCATGGCCGGCCCGATCTTCTCGAACATCGTGCTGGCCGACGAGATCAACCGGACCCCGCCCAAAACACAGGCCGCGCTCCTCGAGGCGATGCAGGAGCGCAAGGTGTCCATCGGCGGCACCGACCACCCGATGCGCAGCCCGTTCTTCGTGCTCGCGACGCAGAACCCGATCGAACAAGAGGGCACCTACCCGCTCCCCGAGGCACAGTTGGACCGGTTCCTGTTCCTCATCAAGGTCGATTACCCGACCGACGCGGAAGAGGAGCAGATCATGCGCATGGGCACCTCGGACACGAAGGTGACCGTGAGCCCGGTGCTCAACGGCGAGGACATCCTCGGGCTGCAGCACATCGTGCGCCGCGTGCCCGTGTCGGACAAGGTGTTCCACTTCGCGAAGCGGATCACCCGGCTGTCGCGCCCGGGCACCCCGGAGGCCGCGGAGTTCGTGCAGAAGTGGCTCACGTGGGGCGCCGGGCCGCGCGCGAGCATGAACCTGATCCTCGCGGCGAAGGCCCACGCGCTCCTGCGCGGCTCGAACCACGTGGCCGGCGACGACGTGGTCGCGGTGGCCACGCCGATCCTGCGCCACCGGCTCATTCTCAACTTCGCCGCGCAGAGCGAGGGCGTTACAATCGACGAGGTGATCCGCCAACTGGTGAAGACCGCGGCGAAGGCCGTGGCCGCTTGACCTCGGTGCCCCCGGACGCGAGTCCGGGGGTAATGCTCCCAACCCATACCCCCGGACTCGCGTCCGGGGTTCGCCTGTGAGCCGCGATGCCGAGCTACCTCGATCCCCAAATCCTGGCCCGCGCCGAAGCCCTGGGCATGAAAGCCCGGCAGGTGGTCGAGGGGCTGCGCGTCGGGGACCACAAGAGCCCTTTTAAGGGGTTCTCCGTCGAGTTCGTCCAGCACCGCGAGTACGTCCCCGGCGACGACATCCGGCACATCGACTGGAAGGGTTACGGTCGGTCCGAGCGCTACACGATCAAGCAGTACGAGCAGGAAACCAACTTCCTGTGCCACCTGCTGCTCGACGGCAGCAACTCGATGCGGTACGGGCGCGGGGGCACGAACAAGCTCGAGTACGCCAAGCTCCTGGCCGCGTCCGTCGCGTACATGACGATCCGCCAGCGCGACAGCGTGAGCCTGCGCGTCTTCAACACCGCGTGGGCCGCGGAGCTCCCGGCGAGCAGCTCCCTCGCGCACATCAACGCGATCGCGCACACGCTCGAGGATACGCAGCCGCGCGACCGCACGAGCATCGGCCCGCTGCTCGACGAAGTGGCCGACCGCATCGCCCGGCGCGGGATCGTGTGCCTGATCTCCGACTGCCTCGAGGACCTCGACCCGATCCTGGCCGCGCTGCGGCACCTGCGGTTCCGCGGGCACGAGGTGATCCTGTTCCACGTCCTCCACCCGGACGAGGTGCAGTTCCCGCTCGACGGCAACGTCCGCTTCATCGGGCTGGAGGGGTTCGAGGAGCGGATGACGCGCCCGCACCTGCTGCGCCCGGCGTACCTGCGCATCGTGAAGAAGTACCTCGCGGACATTCAGCGGGGCTGCGACGGCAGCGGGGTGGATTACGTGCGGATGATGACCGACCGACCGCTCGACGTGGCACTGTCCGAGTACCTCGTGCGCCGGCTGCAGATGGGGCGCCGATGATGGAAGAACCTACCCCCCCGTCCCCACTCCCTGAAGGGAAGGGGGAGAAAGAACTGTCGGCCGACGTCGCCTCAAGCACGGCGATTTCGCGCGCCAGCTCCCCCTTCCCTGCCAGGAGGGGGTCGCAGGGGGAACCCGTGGGGGGTTCTCCCTCACAAGGGGCGAGGGGGGACGGGGGGGGAGGTTCCTCCCGTCGGCGCTTTGCGATCGTGGCCGCGGTCGCCGGTGTGGTCGCGGTCGCCGTGTGGTACTTCGCGATCCGCACGCCCGAGCCGCGTGACGACTTCGGCCGGTTCCAGGGCGAGTGGAAATTGACCGTGGCCGACCGCGCGAAGCAGGCCCCGATCACGGTCCGCGTGTCCGGCGACAAGTGGACCTGGTTGGTCGGAGGTACGGACCAGAAGCGCTACGCGATGGCGCTCCGCCCGGACACGAGCCCGAAGGAAATCGACCTCACGCAACTGGCACCGGACGACTCCCCGCAACAGGAACGGCGCGACGGAAAATTCGTGCCGGTGGTCCTCCGCGGGATTTACACGGTCGAGGGCGACAAAGTGAAAGTGGTGACCGCGCCGAACCCGCACCCGCGCCCGACCGCCTTCGACGCGACCGACGGCCCCCCGGTCTGGGTGCTCGAGTTACAGGGTAGATAGCGCCGTGCGTTGCGCCGTACTCGTGCCGTTCGTCGCAATGGTCGGAACGGCGTCCGCGGTGCGGGCACCCGGGCACCTCCGGCGATCAAGAAGAAGCGCTCAAAAACTTCAGCGGCGGGGACGGGGGAACGATCGCGTCGCTGACCTTTACCCGCGTCAAGAAGTGAGGAACCCGGCCATGCGCAAGCCCATCACGTTCGCGCTGCTCGTTTTCGGCGCCGCACTCGGCGGGGGGTGCGCGCGGCTGACCGAACCGAACGCGCGCTCGGCGGACGTCAGCGCCGACCACAAGAAGCTCCAGGGCGCGTGGCGCATCGACACGTTCGACAACGGCCGGACCAACCGCCCGGAGGCCGAAAAAACGCGCGACCTCGAGGACCTGAAGTACGTCCGGTTCCAGTTCGAGGGGAACCGGATGACGATCCTCGACAACGGGCGCGAGGAGTTCACAACGCGGTTCGCGCTCGACGAAAAGCAGGACCCGAAGGTCATGGCGCACCTCCGCGCCAGCGCGGACGAACCGGCGCGGGGCACCGCACGCGGCACGACCCGCAGCACCTTCCGCGGTACGTCGCGATCGGGCGACGCCCCGGCATCGCAGGACCCGAACACGTGGAAGTGGATCTACAAGTTCGACGGGGACGCGCTCGTCGTCGCGTTCACCCGGGACGACAAGAAGGCGCCCCCGAAGGAGTTCAAGGCGCGCCCGGACGTGTCCGAGCCGGGCAAGCCCGACGTGTCCGGCGTCGTCCTCATGACGCTGAAAAAGGTGAACGGGGACGTGCCGGGATCGTTCAGCGGCACCGCGCGCTCGGGAACCTCGCGCGGCACCTACCGCAGCACGTCCCGGGGCACCACTAAGTGATCCGAGGCGTGCCGTCGAAGCGCTGTGCTTAATTGGTGCGTTTGGTCTTTTGTTTGGTGGCACCGACCAGAGGCCGGTGTCACCAGCAGAATACGCGAGTTTTTGACGCAGCGCCATCGAAACGGACGGCGCAATCGTGTGACCCACAAAAACGGTCCTGAACCAGTTGCCCAACCCGTGAAGCCGACGCGACCGACGACCGGCCCGAAGTAGCCCTCCGACCGCCTTTCAGGTTCCCACGCGATGCAGCTCCTGGCTCCCATGATGTTGCTCGGCGCGACCGCGGTGACCGTACCGATCGCGCTGCACTTCTTCTACCGCGCGCGGTACAAGCCGCTCCCGTGGGCGCCGATGAAGTTCCTTAAGGAGGCCATCGAACAGACCAGTCGGCGCCTCAAGTTCCAGGAATGGGTGCTCCTCGCGCTGCGGTGCCTCGCGCTGGTCCTGCTCGCCCTCGCCATCGCCCGCCCGGGGCGGGAGTCCGCGTCTCCGAGCGGGAACGAAACCATCGACGCGGTGTTCGTGTTCGATACGTCGTACAGCATGGCCGCGCGCGACGGCGAGCGGACCCGGATCGAGCGCGCGAAAGAGGCCGCGCTCGCCGTCCTCGAAACGCTGCCCAACAAGTCGTCGGTGCAGGTGTACTCGTGCGCCGACCGCGCCCACCTGCTCGGCCCGGTCTCGCGCTACAACCGCGACCAGGCCAAGCAGGTCATCCAGGGCGTCGAGGTCACGAGCCTCGCGACGGACTTCCTGCCCGGGCTGACCGACGCCCTGACCGCGGCCGAGAGCGGTACCGCGCCCGCGAAGGAGATCTACGTCTTCTCCGACCTGCAGCAGACCGGGTTCACGCGCCAGCAGGGGGCCGTGCGCGCCAAGTGCGAGGAAATTAAAGCGCGGGCCAACCTCGTCTTTATCCGGTGCGGCAACCCGGAGCGCAAGGTATCGAACGTCTCCATCACCGACGTGAAGCTGATCGCCGCGATCCCGCACACCCGGACCCGCGTGCCGTTCGTGGTCACGGTCCGCAACACGGGGCGCGAGCCGATCCGCGGCGTGAAGGTGTCGCTCGAACTCGACGGCAAGGCGGTCGAACGCGACGTGGTGCAGATCGAGCACATCGACGCGGGCGCGAACGCGGAAGTGACCCTGACGGGGAGCCTCGACGAGGCCGGCGCGCGGCTCCTCGCGGTGTTCGTGGACGGCGACGGGCTCGAGGGCGACAACGTGCTGTACAAGATCGTCGGCGTGCGGGACAAGGTGCGCGTGCTGCTGGTCGCGCACCCGTTCGCGGGCCAGCCCGCCACCGACGCGGGCGACTGGTTCGCGCGGAAGGCCCTCGTCCCGTTCGACGCCGACCGCGACCGCGACAAGATCGAAAAATACTTCATCGAAACGGAATCGGTCCTTCCCCAAGAGGTCAGCCCGGACAAGCTCGCGGGGAAGGACATCGTTTACCTCCTCAACGCCGCGGCCCGGACCGACGACCCGCTCTCCGGGCTGCCGCCCGCGTTCGTGACGAAGCTCGCCGAGTTCGTGCGGGCCGGGGGCGGGCTCGTGATCGGGTGCGGCGACCTGGTGCAAGCGGACGCCTACAACCGCGTGTTCGGCGGCGCCGGGCTGCTCCCGTTCCCGCTGGCCCGCGGGACGTGGGAAGCGACCGACTCGGCCCCGTTCGTGCCGGCCGCGGAGAGCATCGACGCGACCTCCGTGCTCGGGCAAGTCAAGCCGTACACGGACTGGCTCCGGCGCGCGACGCTGACGCGCGTGCTCAAACTGGACGAAGCGGCCCCGAACGGCGGGCGCGTCCTGATGCGCACCACCGACGGCAAGCCCCTGGTCGCGTCCCGCGTCGTCGGTGAGGGCGAGGTGATCTTCTTCGCCACGTCGCTCGACGAGACCTGGGGGCGCATGATGTCCGACGGGCAGCTCGCGGTCCCGATGACCACGTACCTCGTCGCGCACCTCACGGGCCGCAAGGTTCCGGGCGGCACCCGCACCGCCGGCGACACGCTGACCTGGGCGCCGCCCGTGACCGCGCCGGGGTTCGAGCTGGTGAAGCCGCGCCCGCGCGGGGCGAAACCGGGCGACAAGGTGCGCCCGCGCGTGAAGCTCCCCGAGCCGAAGGCCGAAGTGGGGCAGAAGCTCACCGTGAGCACCGCCGACGCGCTCGTGGCCGGCGAGTACGCGATCGTGCCCGTCGGGGCGCCCGAGACGGACGGCATCACGTTCGCCGTGAACCCCGACCTGCGCGAAACCGAGAACCTCGACGCGATCACCGACAGCGAGTTGGAAAAATTGCTCGGGTTCCGCCCCGCGATCATCACGGCCGGGGCCGGCACCGAGACCGCCGTGCGCGAGCGCCGCACCCGCGGCGAGTGGACCCACTGGTTCCTGTTAGGGCTGCTCTTCCTGCTGATCGGTGAAGCGGCCTGGGCGTGGTCCTGCGGAAAAGCGTGGTGAATGTTCCCCGGAGTGGCGCGCGCAACGACGGCCGGTACCGACGAGTGTAACGCTTTATGAACGCGCTGTTCGCAATCGCCCCGCAGTTCGCCGACGCGCCGCTCCTGGGCCTGTTCTGGGGCCTGTTCACCGGCGAACCCCAGGTCCGGGGCGGCATCCGCCCCGAGGTCGCGATCCCGTTGGGGCTCGTCGCGGTCGCCGCGGTCGTCGTGCTCTACGCCAAAGAAGCCGGGCGGCTGACCGCGGCCCAGCGGCTGCTCCTCACGGGCGTGCGCGCGGCCATCGTGACCGTCGTCGCGTTCCTCCTCACGCGGCCCGTGTGGGTCAGCGAGCGGGCCGGCGAGCGCCCCCGGCCCGTCGCCGTGCTCATCGACGTGTCGCAGAGCATGGACCAAAAGGACCCGCGCCCGAACCCCGACGACCAGTGGCGCGCGGCGCTCGCGTTCGGCCTCATCGAGCCCGGCAAGCCCTTCCCGGCGCACTCGCCCGCGGACCGGGGGTCGGTGCCCGAGCGCCCCACGCGCCTGGAGGTCGCCCGCGCCGCGCTCACCAACCCGCGGCTCGACCTGCTCAACAAGCTCAAGAAGACCGGGCCGCTCGAGGTCTCCACGTTCGGCTCGGGCCGCACCGGGCGGGACTCCGGCGACACCGCGTGGATCAAGAGCCTCACCGCGGACCAGCCGCGGACCAAGCTCGTGAACGCGGCCCTCGAGCTGCTCAACCGCGACGAAAACGAACAGCCCGCGGCCGTCGTCGTCGTCACCGACGGGCGCGAGAACGCCAGCGACAAGAGCCTCACCGAACTCGCGGAGCGGTACCGCGCGCGCCGGATCCCGCTCCACATCTACGGCGTCGGGAGTTCCTCGTTCGGCCAGCTCCGGCTGCGCGACGCGGGCGTGCCGGAATCGGTGTTCATCGACGACACCGTGGCCGTGCCGGTGCGCTACGCCGTCAAGGGCGTCGCCGGGGGCACGGTCGACATCGTGGTGAAGTTCGGCGACCGCGAGGTCGCCGCCAAGCGCGGCATCCCGGCGCGCGGGGGCGACGACCTGCGCGAGGTGCTGACTTTCGTGCCGAGCAAAGAGGAAGCGGGGTCCAAGAAGCAGGAAATCACCGTCACCGTAACGGTCACGCCCGGCGGACCGGCCGGCGTTGTCGCGGACGCGCTCACCGATTCGACCACCAAGCCCACGCAGGTCGTCACCAAGAAGCTCAAGGTGCTGGTGGTGGACGGGCTGCCGCGCAAGGACTTCCAGTTCCTCCAGCGGGCGCTCCTGCGCGACCGGCGCGTGGACGCGCGGTTCTTTCTCACCGAGGGCGACCGCGAGGCGATGAAGTCCGGGTACCCGTGGCTCCTCGAGTTCACGCGCCAGCTCAACGGCACGCTCAGCCTGGAGCGGGAAGAGTTCCGCAAGCTCGTCAACGAGTACGACCTGCTCATCCTGGGCGACGTACCGGGCAAGTTCTTCTCGCGCGAGCACCAGCAGGTCATCAAAGAGTTCGTGGCCGAGGGCGGCGGGATGGTTCACATCGCGGGGAAGTGGAACGGCCCGAGCGGGTGGCTCACCGCGGACGGCGGGCAAGCGTCCGTCGCCGACGTTTTGCCGGTCGAGTTGAAGCCGGTCAAGTTCGCGATCCAGCCGCCCCAGGGCCGGTACTACCAACCGTTCGTCCCGGCCCTCGCGCCGACCGCGACCCGGAACCCGCTCGTGGCCCTCGAGGACGACCCGCTCGACAACGCGGACCTGTGGGGGCGCACCGCCCCGACCGGCCCGAACGACACCCCGTCCGCGCCCGAGCCGAGCCGCGAGACGAAGAAGAAGCAGCTCCAACCGATCGAGTGGTACTACCCCGTCACCCGCCTCAAACCGGGCGCGGAAACGTTCCTCGTTCACCCGACCGCGCGCACCCCCGAGCCGGACAACCGGCCGATGCCGCTGCTCGCGGGCCACTACTACGGCAAGGGCTACGTCCTGTTCTGCGCGTTCGACGACACCTGGAAGTGGCGGTTCAACGAGGCCGACCGGTACTTCGGCCGGTTCTGGAGCCAGTGCGTGTACCTGGCCGGCGTCCCCCGGGCCATCGGGACCAAGCTGACGCAGGTCTCGCTCGACACGCTCGAACCGGTCCAGGGCAAGAGCGGGCAGATTTACGCCCGCGTCCTCGACGAGAACTTCAAGCCCTACGCGGCCGACGAGATCGACGCGACGCTGGAGCAACTCGACGCGGACCCGAACGCCCGGGACCGCACCGCGCCGGTGAAGCTGCGGAAGCTCCACGGGCAGGACGGCGAGTTCGTGGCGCCGCTCCCGTTCAACCGGTTCGGGCGCTTCAAGCTCACCGTGACGCCGAACAACAAGTCCCCGGCGCACCTGGAGTACCGCGTCAACCTGCCGCCCGATCACGAGCAAGCGCCCGGCGGGCTCGCGGAACTCGAAATGATGAAGCTCGCCGCCGACAGCGGCGCGGCCGAGCGCCCGGGCCAGTTCTACCACGAGGAAGACCTGTCCCGACTGCCGGACGACGTGAAACCGCAGTACACGAAGTTCACCCGGCGCGACGAAACCGTCTTGTGGAACAAGTGGTGGATGGCCCTGCTGATCGGCCTGCTGTCGCTCGAGTGGTTTTTGCGCAAGTTCTGCGGCCTGAGTTGAGGCCAGGGGACAGAGGACAGAGGACAGAAGCCAGAAGCCAGAGGACAAGACCAGACCAGAGATCAGAAGACGAGGAAGACAGAAAACAGCAAAAAACAGTAGCCAGTGAAGCGGGTAAAAAGTCAAAACGTCGGGGACTATCGCCGTGCGTATTAACTCCGCAAAAGACCTCACCGTTTATCAAAAAGCGTTTGAGCTTGGTAAATTGGCGTTCGAGCTGACGCTGCGTTTTCCGAGAGAGGAGATCTACGCCCTCACGAGCCAGTTGCGCCGGTCTTCACGTTCGATCTGCTTGAACTTGCGGGAAGCATGGGCCAAACGTCGGTACCGCGCTCACTTTGTCAGCAAACTTACAGACTGTGACGGAGAGAGTAACGAGACGGACACCGCGCTCGATTTTGCCCTGGTTCACGGTTACATCACCGAAGAAGATCACCGCCGGGCCGCGGGCTTGTGCTGTGAGGTGGGCAAAATGCTGGGTGCAATGATTCAGAACCCGGAACCATTCCTTCTCGCGGACACAATGTGAGGCTCCTCTGTCCTCTGTCCTCTGTCCTCTGTCCTCTGTCCTCTGTCCTCTGTCCTCTGACCTCTGGCCCCATGACCCATTTACTCGGACAACTCAAGCGCTGGCGGTTCACGGAACAACTGGTCCGGCTCGCGTGGGGCGGCGCGCGGTGGGGGGCCGTCGTCGGCGCCGTGCTCGCGGCCGCGTGCCTCACGGATTGGGCCGCCGACCGGTACCTCGGCTCCGAAACGTGGCGCCAGTTCCTCAAGGACACCTGGGTCTTCGCCCCCGCCCCGGCGCCCGCGGCCGAGGACCGCTGGTTCACCGAGCACCTGCGGCTCCACTACGGGTTCCGGGCACCGGCCGCGGCCGTCATCGACGACTCCCCCAAGTGGCTCCGCGTCGCCATGACCGGCGGGCAAGCGGCCCTCGCGCTCGTTCTCGCGTACTACCTGCTCGTCCGCCCGTGGCGCCGAACGCCCTCGGTGGACGAACTCGCGGGCGCGGCCGAAGAAGCCATTCCCGAGTTCGGGCACCGGCTCGTAACCGCGCTCCAACTGAACCGCCCGACGGCCCGGACGCAGGGCATGTCCCAATCACTGATCGCGGACGTCACGCGCGAAGCGGGCGAGCTCTCCGCACGGCACAACCTCCTCAAATTGGTCGACTACCGGCGCCTCGCGCTCGCGGCGCTGGTCGCGGGGCCGGTGCTCGGCGGCTGGGCCGCTTACGCGCTCGCGAAGCCCGCGCTGGCCGCCGTCCTGCTCAAGCGCCAGTTGCTCCTGAGCGTGGAGATCCCGCGCACGATTCACCTGCAAAACGTGTCGCAAGACGTGTGGCCGACCGGGGCGGAAGTCGAAATCCGGTACAAGGTGACCGGCGACTACCCGCGCCCGTGGTTCACCGAGCGGCTCCGCGCGGAGCACGGGTTCGCGCTCGCGCCGCCCGCGGACGGGTTCTCCGGGCGGCTGCGGGTCGAACCGGACGGCCAGCCGGAAGAGAGTTACGACCTCGTGTACGACAAGGAGGTCGAGGGCGAACCCGGAGCCGCGTACTTCGTCGCCAAGCTCCCCGCATCATCACTCGACTTCAGCTTCACCGCGCGCCTCGACAACGGCCGGACCCGCGCCCCGGGCCGCGTCCGGTTCGAGCCGCCGCCGCAATTGAGCGCGGACAGCGACGCGCTCACCGCCGAGCAGTGGCTCCCGAAGTTCCTGGGCACCCAGCCCAACGGCGCGCCGTATGTCCGCAAGAGCGACGGCGGGGTGCGCGGCGAGGTGACCGACGCCCTGCCTCAGTCCCAGATCCTCGTCGAAGCGAAGTTCAACAAGCCGGTGCAGAAGGCGCGCCTGATCCCCATCGTGCGCGACGGGGTGCGCGAAAAGGACTACCCGGACGGCCCCGCGGACTTCCACGCGCCGCGCGACACCGGCGCCGACCGCAAATCCGCCGTGTGGCTGTTCCCCACCACCGAGAAGACCATCGGGTACCGGATCGAGCTGACCGACGACCGCGGGTTCGTGAACTCGGTCCCGATCCGGCGCAACGTGCGCATGCTGGACGACCGCCCCCCGGTCGTCACGTTTTTGCCCGAATCCGACCGCCACCCGGACCCGACCGACTTCGGCGGCCAGGGCGACCCGAAAGTGTACGAGTGGGGCGACCGCATCCCGCTCGCCCAGGGGGGGCGCGTGATGGTGATCTACAACACCCGGTCCGAGCAGGGCATCGGCCGGGCGAACATCGCGTACCGCGTGATCCCGCGGGGCGTCGCGCCGGACGCTTACCCCAAAGAGGTCCAGGACATTCAGCACCCGCGGCAGGACCCGGAGAACAAGGTGTTCAACCGCCTGCCGCTCAAACCGATCACCGCGGACCTGACCAAAGTGGGCAAGTTCGTGCCCGATCTGGGGCTGTTCGAGAAGTCCTGGGCGGGGCTGAGCGAGCCCGACCGCGACCGGGTGAACATCGAGTTCTACCTCTGGCCCTCGCCCGCGCCGGACGCGGTCCCGGGCGGGCTCGAAGCCGGCGGGCGCTACAACTTCGAGATCGACGGGCTGACCAAAAAAATCCCCGATAGCACCGGAAGTTTCGTTAACGCGAAACTCGAGGTCGGCGACACGGTTGAATTATTCGTGGAGGTGTTCGATAAGAACCCGACGCCCGGCCGCGCGCCCGGTTACACCAAGGAGGCGCGCCGGAAGATCGTGGTCACCCCCGAGGACGCCCGGATCGCGACCCAAATGCGAAACGTGGAGTACGATCGCCTTCAGAACAAGCTCCGCGAGCTCGCCGCCGACCAGGGGAACGTCTTCAAGGAGCCGAAGAAGGAGCTGCCCAAGCAGTAACCGCCCAAGCAGTAACCGCAACGGGCGGCACGGTACCTGCCAGTTTCTCGCGCCGCACCTGAAACGCTCGCGTAACAGGGCGAATGATTTCCGATTGCATTCCACGTGTGACGGTTGGATACTGAAAAGACTTCTCACCGGGGCGCCCCTCTCCGCGCACCACCCGCCTCAAGGAGGCCCGCCGATGGTTGCTCGTCGTGGTTGGTTCGTGGCCGCACTGCTGCTGGCCGGGACAACCGTTCCGCTGGCCGTCTCCAAGGACATCGACCCGGCCAAGCAGCGGGACGAGCAGAAGAAGATCAAGGCCCGCGTGGACGAGGCGGCCCGCCGCGCCTACTCGACGCTCAACGTCATGCGGTACCAGCGCCTGCCCGCCGACGCGGAACAGAAGACGCTCCGCGACGTCGCCGACGGGCTCCGCGGGCTGAGCCGGGACCAGATCACCGAGGTGCTCGGCCACCTGGAAAAAGCGGTGAACGCGCCGAACCCGTTGAGCGCCACCCTGGAGCAGAAGGAAGCGTACACGAAGCACCTCAAGGTCGTGCAGCAGCTCAAGGTGATGCTCGGCCAGCTCGACGTGATTAAGAACCTCGACGAGGCCGCCGAGCGCCTGGAACTCGCCGCCGAGAAGCAGATCAAACTCGTCACCGCGGCCCACACCAACAGCACGCTGCCCTCCCGGGCCGGCGCGCGCGCGGACGACCGCGAGGAGCTCGCCATCGAGCAGGCCGACCTCCGCACCGAGGTGCTCGCGGTGTTCAAACAGGTGAAGCGGCTCATCGACGAGAAGCAACTCACCCCGGAACAGCTCGCGCGCGTCGAGAAGGCCGAGGCCCTTCCGCGGGGCATCAAGCTCGCCGCCGATATGGGCAACACCGCGCCGGCCCTCCGCGCCGGTAACTTCATCGGCGAGGGCGGGGCGGTCGAGCGCCAGCGCCGCCACGCGAAGGAACTGAAGGACCTCGCCGCCGCGCTCCGCGCCCCGCCGGGTAGCCGCATGGACGCTCTGAAAGAGGCCCAGAAGCAGGTCGCGAAGGCCATCGACGCGCAGACGAAAGTGAACAAAGACACGGCCGAGCAGCCCGAGCGCGTCGAGACGGACCGGCCGCGCAGACCCGGAACCGACCCGAAGACCGTCCGCGCCAACGAGCTCGCGAACGCGCAGACCAAGGCCGAGTTCGCCGCCCGGGACGCGCGTAAGGCCGCCGAGAAAGCCGCCCCGGAAGTCGCCGACGCCCTCAAGCCGGCCGAAACGCAGCAGTGGAAGGCCGAAGACAAGCTCCGCGACCGGGACATCGCCGGCGCGCAAGAGCCGCAGGAAAAGGCCCTCGACGCGCTGAAGGCCGCGAAGGACGAACTCGACCGCCAGATCGCCGCCGCGGAACTCGCGAAGGTCGATCCGCTGGCCGCGACCAAGCAGGCCATCGAGCAGGTCGAACAGATCATCAAGGAACAAAAAGAAACGAACGCCAAGACCGACAAGGCCGCGGAGCAACCGAACCGCACCCCGGACGCGGCCACCGCCCAAAAGGACGTGGCCAAGAAGACCGACGACCTGCGGAACACCCCGCTCCCGCCGAACACCGACGCCAAGAAAGCGCTCGATAAGGCCGCGGACGCGCAAAAACAGGCCGGCGAGAAGCTCGACAACAAGAAGCCGGCCGATGCCAAGCCGAACCAACAAGAGGCCCTCAAGGCGCTGCAAGACGCAAAGGACGAACTCGAAAAGCAGGCGAAAGCCATCGAAGAGCGCCGCGCCGAAATCGCCAAACTGGAAGACCTGAAGAACAAGCTCGAAGAACTCGCCAAGAAAGAAAAGGATCTGGCGAAGGCCGCGGACAAGGCCGCGGCGGACCCGAAGAAGCCCGAAACGGGCGACCTCGCCAAGAAACAAGACGATCTCACGCCGCCGACGAAGGACGTGGGGATGCAGCTCAAGGAACTCGCCCCGGACGCGGCCAAGAAGGTTGATGAGGCCGGTACGAAGCAGGAGGGCGCGAAGAACGACCTCGCCATGAACATGCCGATGACGGGCAGCGAAAAGGCAATGGAAGCGGCCGACAAGCTCGCCGAGGCCGCGAAGGACGTTCAGAAAAAGGTCGATGAGAAGAAGGGCCAGGAGGCCGCGGACCAGGCCGCGCTCCAGCCGAACAAGGTGGACCCGCAGCAAGCCGCGCAGCAACTCGCCAAGGCCATCGAGCAGGCGAACATGGCGGCCGACAAAGCGAACATGGCGGACAAGGCGCTCCAAGAGCCGGTCGAGGGCAAGACCCCGCCCGACATCGTGCAGCTGCAAAAAGAGATCGCGAAGCGGGCCGACAACCAGAAGCTCCCCGACGCGATGAAGGCCGCGGAGAAAGCCGCTCAAGCGCTCGAAAAGGGCGACCTGCCGAAAGCCATCGAGAACCAGCAGAAGGCCCTCGACGAGTTGAAAAAGGCCGGTCAGCCGATGATGGGCGACATGGGGACGCCCATGAACCCGATGGCCGGCGAGATCGCCAAGAACCAGCAGCAAGTCCTCGATGCGACGAAGGCGCTCCAGCAGTCGCAACAGGCCAACGCCGCGGCCCAGGCCGCGCTGCAGCAGGCCCAGGCGAACGCGCCGATGGCCGTGCAGGGACAGCTACAAAAGGCCGGCGAGCAGCTCGGAAAGGCCGGCGAGCAGCTCCAACAGGGGCAGCCCGGTCAGGCCGGGATGA
The DNA here is from genome assembly GCF_017939745.1 of Gemmata palustris. NCBI lineage: Bacteria > Pseudomonadati > Planctomycetota > Planctomycetia > Gemmatales > Gemmataceae > Gemmata > Gemmata palustris. Next base: position 4,459,623 of record NZ_JAGKQQ010000001.1, read on the forward strand.
ACCAGCAGCAAGCCGCCCAGGGGCTTCAACAGGCACTCGAGGCACTCAACCAAGCGGCAATGGCCCAGGGCATGATGGGCGCCCAACCCGGAATGGGGATGATGGCCCAAGCCGGAATGGGTATGGGTATGGGAATGATGGGTATGCAGCCCGGCATGGGTATGGGGATGGGAATGCAACCCGGCATGGGGATGCAACCTGGGATGGGAATGGGCATGCAGCCCGGGATGGGAATGGGGATGGGAATGGGTCAGCCGATGAACATGGGCATGAGCGAAGGCGACATGAACGGCAACGACAAACTGAAGAACGTCGGGTCGTCCGGGAACAACGCCAACGGCGACAGCAACTTCATCAAGCTCCGCAACAAGGACCGCGACAAGGTCCAGCAAACCGCCGACACCCAGTTCCCGGCCGAGTTCCGCGAACTGATTAAGCAGTACAACATCAACATCAAGAACGGCAAGCCGGCCGCCGGCGCCCCGGCCCCGGGCGGCAAGTGACCCGCCGGCGCCTACGCTCGTAACCCCGAGGGCCGGGAACCGAACGTGTCGGTTCACCGGCCCTCTGTCCGAATGAGCCCTTCTAAAGAACACACGCGCTGTGCCCGCCCCCACAGCCCTCGTCCGCGGGAGTAACTTCATGCGCCGCACCGTCCTCGCTACCGTGCTCGCCACTGCCCTCGGGGGCGTGTTCGCGGCCCCGGCCGCCACCCAACCGCCGGCGGCCGACGAGCCGAAGCCGATGGGCGTTGTCCCCAAGGACAACGTGAAGATGGACGACGACACCAAGAAGGCGGTGGACAAGGCGCTCAGGTACCTCGCCGACAAGCAAGAGTCCGACGGCTCGTGGGGGAACACCGCGATCACCGGTTTCGTGCTCCTCGCGTTTATGTCGAACGGCCACATGCCGACCCAGGGCGACCACGCCCGAGCGGTCGCGAAAGGCATCCGCAACTTGTGCTCCGTGGCCCGCGAGGACGGGTACCTGGTCGGCGCCCGCGGCGGCAACATGTACTGCCACGGCATGGCCACGCTCGCGCTCACGCAGGCCTACGGCATGACCGGCGACGAGGACGTGAAGAAGGTCACCAAGCGGGCCATCGACCTCATTATCAAGACGCAGAACAACGAGGGCGGCTGGCGCTACGACCCGGCCCCCACCGGCGCGGACATCTCGGTCACGATCATGCAGGTGATGGCGCTGCGCGGCGCGCAGGACGCGGGCGTCCACGTCCCGGACAAGGTGATGAAGGACGCCATCAAGTACGTGAACCGCTGTTACGACAAGCGCACCGGCGGGTACAAGTACCAGCCCTATTCGGCCGGCGCGGGCTACGCGCGCACGGCCGCGGGCGTGTGCGTGCTCCAACTGTGCGGCCAGTACGACGCGGACGAGATCAAGCAGGCGGTGGAGTACCTGGAAAAGATCAGCGACGACCGCGCCCACTACTGGTACGGCCACTACTACGCCTGCCACGCGATGAACCAGATCGGCGGCGAGTTGTGGGAGAAGTATTACAAGCGGATGCGCGACAAGCTGCTCTCGCCGGGCTACCAGAAAAACACCGGCGAGTGGTACGACCCGCGCCTCGAAGCGGCCTACGGTTCCTCGTACCAAACGGCGATCGCGGTGCTGATCCTCAGCGTGCCGACGCACTACCTGCCGATCTACCAGAAGTGACGGTAGGGGTAGCGGTTCGCCCGGGTGCGATGAAGTCAGAGGCCGGAACCGTGCTCTACCACTTCGTCGGTCCGCGCGCGATCGCGAACCGCTGCGGCCCGCCCCCACGCGGAACCCCGATCGCGTCGCCGGAAGACGTACTTCGCTGGGTCGCCTCGAACACCGAAGGGCCGCTCGTCGCAGTTGAAGTAACCGTTACTTTTGTCGTGAGCGAGGCGGGAACGCTCCTCATCGCCGACCGCCATTCGGAACACGTCGCCTGTGCCGGTACCCGACCGGTGCGCACGGCCGGCGAAATTTGCTTTGCGGTTCACGGCGACGCTGTAACCGTGACGCGAATCAGCAACCAGTCGACCGGCTATTGCCCGGAACCGGAGTCGTGGGCGGATGTGGTCGGCGCACTGCGCGGGGCGGGACTTGGGCCAACGGACGGCTTCGACCCGCGGTGCGAATTCCGGCGCTGTCCAAAGTGCGCAGCGCTCAATCTCGTGAAGCACGCCGTGTTCGAGTGCGGTGTCTGCGAAGCCGAATTACCGCGCGAGTACAACTGCCAGTCGCGGTGAGCCGATTCGGGGCAAACGTTATCAATGACCATTAGTTCAATTCCGCCCGGTCGTTCACTCGCCCCCCTCCACCGCGTCGAGCCACACGCGGACGGCCGCGTCGCTGGGCATGCGCCAGTCGCCGCGGGGCGAGACGCTCACCGAACCTACCTTCGGGCCGTCGGGCAAACAGCTCCGCTTGAACTGGTTCGCAAAGAACCGCTTGAGGAACACCCGGAGCCAGTGGCGCAAGGTGTCCGCGGTGTACTCGCGCGCGAACTTCGCGTGCCCCGCGAGGAAGAGGATCTTCTCGGGCTCCGCGCCGAACCGCAGGAAGTGGTAGAGGAAGAAGTCCACCAGTTCGTAGGGACCGACGGTCGATTCGGTCGATTGCGCGATTTCGCCGTTCGCGCCGGTGGGCAACAGTTCCGGCGAAATCGGAGTTTTCACGATCTCGAGCAACGTGTCGCGCGCGGGGCCGTCGAACTCGTTGTGCGCCGCCCACTCCACCAGGAACTTCACCAGTGTCTTCGGGATGCTCACGTTCGGGTTGTACATGCTCATGTGGTCGGCGTTATAGGTACACCACCCGAGCGCGAGTTCCGAGAGGTCGCCCGTGCCGATCACGAACCCGGTGTTCATCAGGAGCGCGGTGCGGGCGCGGGCCTGCACGTTCTCGAACGTGAGGTCGGAGCGGTTGTCCTCCGGCAGCCGGCACAGCCGCTCCGAAAGCGAAGCGACGGTCTCGGTCTCGAGCCGGATGCCGAACGGGGCGTGGCCCAGTGCCCGCATTTGCTCCAAACACATCGCGCGGATGTCGATCTCGCGCAGCGTGATGTTCAGCGCGCGGGCGAGGTCGTGTGCGTTCGTCCGCGTGCCCGCGCTCGTGCCGAAGCCCGGCATCGTGAGCGCGTGAACGCCCTCGCGCGGCACCCCCAGTTCGTCCATCGTCTTGCACACGACGAGCAGCGCGAGCGTGGAGTCCAGCCCGCCCGACACGCCGATGGCGACCGGCGGGAGCCCGACGTGCGAGAGCCGGCGCCCGAGCGCCGCGACCTGCGTCTGGAAGATGTCGCGGCACCGCTCGTCGCACGTGGCCGGGTCGGAGGGCACAAAGGGGTTCGCGTCCACCGCGCGCACGAGCTTCGGCTCGCGCGCCGTGGGTTCCAGATCGAACGACAGGGTCCGGTACTTGCCCAGGCCCAGGTCCGCCACCCGGTTGGCGTCGTGGAACGTGTTCGTCTGGATGCGGTCGTGCAGGAGCCGGTCGAGGTCGAGGTCGGTCACGAGCAACTGCTGCCCGTGGCGGAACCGTTCGGACTCCGCGAGGATCACGCCGTTCTCGGCCACGATGCAGTGCCCGCCGAACACGATGTCGGTCGTCGACTCGCCCTCCCCGCAGGACGCGTACACGTACCCCCCGATGCACCGCGCCGACTGCGAGCTCACCAACTGGCGCCGGTACCCGGCCTTGCCGATCACCTCGTTGCTCGCGGACAGGTTCGCGAACACGGTCGCGCCCATCACCGCCTGGAGCGCGCTGGGGGCGACGGGCATCCACAGGTCTTCGCAAATTTCGACGCCGAGCGTGAACCCGTTCATCGTGCGGCAGTCGAACAGCAAGTTGGTGCCGAACGGCACGCTCTGGCCGGCGCACGACGCGGCGGAGAAGTTCGCGTTGTCGGCCGGGCAGAAGTACCGGGCGTCGTAGAACTCCTTGTAATTCGGCAGGTACGTTTTGGGGACGATGCCGAGCACCTTGCCCCCGTGAACGACCGCGGCGCAGTTGAAGAGCTGCCCCTCGATCGCGAGCGGCAGCCCCACCACCGCGACCCCGCGGAACACGGTCGCGCCCTTCTCCACCACCTTCGCGAGCGCTTCCTCGGCGGCGCGCTGCAGCGACGACAGGTGGAACAGGTCGTGACACGTGTAGCCGGTTAACCCGCACTCCGGGAACACGAGCAGGTTGACCCCCTGCCCCTCGGCCCGGGCCATGAGCGCGAGCGTGCGGTCCGCGTTGAACGGGCAATCTGCGACCCGCAGTTCCGGGCTGGCCGCCGCGACGCGAAGGAAGCCGTGTGTGTTCATGGCGAAGTTATATCACCTCGACGGCGATTCCGGTGAACGGCTTCAATTGCTGGTCGTGACCGTGGTTGCACCGGTCACAACATACGTGTTCGTTATCGTTCACGCCCTACCAACATTCTACCAACTGCGCCCCCGCGCGCAGCGATCTGCGATGCGGTGAACGGGCCATTATCCCGTAGTTCCCGCGGACAGTCGGGCACGCGCCTCTGCGACTTCCGCGGTGCGCATCGCGTTGAATCGACTCAGGTGCTCGGCCACCAGCGGCGACGGTTCCCACCGCGTGTATCGCGCCCAGGTGCGTTCCGCGCGGGCCGCTTGTGATCGGAAGTCCTCCGAGTACACCACGCGGCCCTGCTCCACCAGTTTCACGAACAGCGGTTCGCCGTCGATGCTCTCGCTCTTGTCCGCGACGACGAGTGTGTCGCCGCGTGCGTACACGCGGACGTAGCCCGGAATCGTTTCTTTACCCGGCGAATTGGAGAACTTCACGTTCGGCCGGTCCGCCGTTGCGGTGCGCTTGAACACTGCACTCACGGTGTCGCGGTGGACCAGTTTCCACCAGTACCCGCCCGCCCCCGGGAACAGCATCGTCGGCTCGATGCCGGTCTGCGTGCGGAACACGTCGTAGACGCGGCGCACGCCGTCGGGGGTGACTTCGTCCTCGAAGACAATCACGCGCGGCGGGATACCGAGCGCCTTCATGCGCTGGAAGTACAGCACGCACTGCGCCGCGATGTCGCCGCTATCGACGCGCACCCCCACGCGATCGGTTTCCGGGTGCGCGCGGATCACGCGCAGGGCGTTCTCCAGGCCGACAGTTTCCGCGTCCACGAGGTCGCAGAGCAGCGACGCGGTACCCATCTTCGACACGAACCGGTCCATCATCTCGTACTCGCTCGCCGCGAGCGTCTTCTCGAACGATTGCGCCGCGCACATCATTTCGTGACCGATGGTGCCGATCGACTTGAACAGCTCCGGCCACACGAACTCGGCCGTGTCGTTGGACGTGAGTTGCGCGGCCCCCGATGTCCCCGCCCCGCCAACGAACCGCGCGAGGAGCAGAACGAGGTTGCACACCTCGACCGGCGCGGAGCGCAGCCCGAACTCGGCGTCGCGCGGGGTCGCTTCGCTCATGAGGCGGGCCTTGGTCGCCTGGATGATCGGCGCGAAGTAGCGGCACATCGCGGGCTCGAGATAGGAAATCAGCCCGCCCGCGCCTTCAAAGGTGATACTCGGCACGCCGGCGAGGAACGTCTGCCCGCCGGGGAGCCCCCAAATGTCGATGGGTAACGTGAGGTCTTCGCCCGGCTGTTCGAGCACCGCGTCCCACACTTCGGCGGGGAACGCCTTCGTCGCGGAGTGGGTCGCGTACCACGCGCGCGACAGTTCGATGTCGCGCCTCTTGAGGGGTCGGTGGAACCACTGCGCGAGCATGGCCTCGTGCCCGGCCATGACGAGCCGGTTGTTCGCCCCGACCTCGGGCAGGCCCTTGCGAAACGTGAGGGTGTACGCGGCGCGCTGGAGCGCGATTTCGGGTACCGCGGTCCACATGGTGCGCTTGTACGTATCGGTCCCGCCGAGCCACCCGCCGAGCAGGAACAATTTGGCGAAGAACTCGTCGCGCATCTCCTGGCGCTTCGCGGCGAACGGGTCGGTGGACATGCGGGGTTCCATCGGGAGCGATCGGTGCCAACATCCTACCGACCGCGATCCCGGAACGCGACCCGCCGTCACTCGTTCGGCGCCACGTCGCCCGCAGCGCGGCTGTACAACGCGACGAACGTGGCCCCGGACATGCTCTGGCGGAAGAACCGCACGGCCCCGTCGCCCAGGAGGAAATTCGCCCCGCCGCCGTGGAACGAGTAGATCTCGTTCCCGTTGTGGCAGTTGATCGGGCTGGTCCCGTTGCACACCACCTCGATCGTGATCCGGTTCTCGGAATCGGCCCAGCGCTCGTTCCCGTTGATGATGCCGCCGGAAATGCGCTTCCCGTTCGCCCACGATTCCGGGCGCCCGCCGTCCTCGAACACCATGAACGTGTTCGACAGCCCGTCACTGACTGCGCCCACCCGCACCGGTTCATTACTCGCCCGGAAGAAGCCGATCCTCCAACTCGTATCGGGTGTGGTCGGCAAGCCGAACTCGCTCTGCGTCACGGAGACCGATTCGGAAATGGGGTAATCGCACACGAACAGCCGGGGCCGGGACGGGGCGGACGGGCACACCAGAATCGCGATGTCGTTTTCGACCGCGGGCGCGTTGGAAGCGTGCGTGTACGGCAAGTTCAGGTCGTACCGGGCCGCGACCGCGGTCTGTTCGATGTACGGCAGCAGCCACACCGCGTAGTTGTGGTAATCCGTGCGCCACCCGGGCGGGAACGTGTCGTGCGCGGAGAGGTAATTGTGGAACGCGAGCCCGACCTGTTTCATGTTGTTCGCGCACTTGATCCGGGCCGCGGCCTCGCGCACCTTCTGGACCGCGGGGAGCAACAGCCCGATCAGGATCGCGATGATCGCGATGACGACCAGCAGCTCAATCAGGGTGAACCCACTGCGGCCGCGAGAAAACGGGCGCATGACAGCCCTTCAAAGGGTCAGGGCCGGATCGGGAGCGCGGTCCGACACACAACAAAACAACCATTAGTGGAGCGAAAGGGCCGGAAGCACGCAACGGTGAAAACGAGAAATCATCAACCGTGCCACACGGGAATCACGCCCACAGGAAAAGGGCCGCGATCAGTCCGCAAAACGCCGCGAACAGACCGACCAGTCCGGCGAGAACGTACCCGAACTGCGACGCAGCGGACGCGATCACTTCCCCGCGCACTGCGGCCTCTTTCCGCATCTGCCGGTGCAGCGCCCACACCACACCGAGCAGCCCCAGGACCGCGATCAGATCGAGTGTGGCGCAAACCAACAAAACGAGGAGCGTGGTGCGCATCAATCGACGTCCACGTTCAGCGATTTGATGATGGCGTTCAGCACGGGTTCGTTCCGCGCGCGGTCGTATTCGCTCACTTGGGCGAGCAGCAACAGCGGCCCGGCGAACGTGTCCATGCAGCGCACGCGACAGTTCGTGGCCGTGTCCACCGTGAGGAAGTCCGCGTTGAACCCGATGGCGGGTTGACCACTAATCGTTTCCGTCACGTCTTCCGAGTCCAGATCCTTGTACTCGCCCTTCAGCGCATCGAGCGACTGGTCCGCGAGTTCGCCCGGGTCGCGGGCCTCCGGTTGGAGCGACATCATAAAGAACGCCGTGTCCGGGCTGGACACGGTTACGGACCAGCCGCCGCTTTCGGGGTCTTCGGCCTCCTCCGCGGTCCAGTTCGTGGGGTAGCGGATGGCGATACGGTCGCGTTCAAAGGTGTTCATTTCACTCGCGTCCAAAACCGGTGATGCCCATTGAAAGTTGTAGGGGTACGAGTTTCGTTGGGGAGCGCGGGCTCCGGGGCATGGAGCACAGAAGGATCGTGGGCGCCCTGAGTTCGTCTACTGCCCCACAGTGTCTCACAACTATTCGCTCTAAACAAAGACATGGCCCTGTTCAACGAACTCGGGGTCGAAATCATTGCAATAAGTACAGATCCCCCGCGGCACTTGTCGGGCGAGTACCTCGGGCGGCCGGCACCGCTCCCAATCGCGCACTACAAGAAACTTGTGTGGTTGCGCCCCCACGAGAGCGGTCGATGAGTGGCACCCCGGTCGATAGCACCCGCGTCCAATCCCCCGACGATCTGAAACTCCTGACCGTGCGCCCGGTGCCCGTGTTCGCCGCGGGCACCCCGGTACCCGGGCTCTCGAGCTGGCTCCTCGAGCGCAAACTCGGCGGGGGCGGGTTCGGCGAGGTCTGGCTCGCGCGGCACGCCTGGGACGCCGAGCAGAACCCCCGGGCCGTGAAATTCTGCACCGACCCGGTCGCCCGGAACCGCCTCGTCACCCACGAGAAGAACGTCGTCCTGCGGGTGATGAAGTACGCGGCCAAGCACCCGAACGTCGTCCCGCTCCTCGACTGCAACCTCGACGGCGACACCCCCTGGCTCATGTACGAGTTCGTCGAGGGCGGCACCCTCGCGCGCGCCATCACCCAGTGGCGCGGGCTCCCGCCCCGCGCGCGCACCGACCTCGCGGTGCGCGCGCTCCACGCCATCGCCGGGGCGCTCGGCACGTTCCACCGGTTCGACCCGCCGCTCGTACACCGGGACATGAAGCCGCACAACGTGCTGATGGCCCGGTCGGTCCCGCGCATCACCGACTTCGGGATCGGGGGCGTGGCCCTGCGCCCGATGGACCTCACGACCGAGAGCGCGACCGAGGGGGCGCCGCGCCTGCCGTCCGAGTTGCGCGCCGCGGGCACCCGGATCTACGCGCCCCAGGAGCAGTTGTTCGGCAGCGCCCCCAGCCCGCGCGACGACGTGTTCGCGCTGGGCGTCATCGCGTACCAGATGGTTCTGGCCGATCTGACGACGGCCCCGGGAACGGACGCGGGCCACGAACTGCGCCGGCTCCGGGTGCCGGGCGAGTTGGTCGAACTCATCGTCCGGAGCGCGGCCATCAACCCCGAGCGGCGCCCGCCGGACGCGGGCGCGTGGGAGTCCGCGCTCGCGGCACTGATCCACAAGACGGACGGCCCCTCCGAACGCGCACACCCCACGGGTACGGATCCGAGTGCCGCACCGGAGGCGCCGACGGACGTTCCGCCCCCGCGAACCGAACCGGAGCCGGCCCCCGCGCCCCCGCGCCCGGCCGACTGGCGCGTCTGGAACGAGCCGAAACCGGTCCGGCGCAAGAAATCGCGCGGGTCCGCGGGGTGGGTGCTGGGCGCGGGCCTGTTCATCGTGGTCGGTTTGTGTGCCGGTTTCGCGCTCCTCGCGCCCCATACCTTCCTTCCGCCGGGGTGGAGGTTGAGCGGACCCGCACCGGGCGAAACGCGCGAATTTCGGCTCCCCGACGGGGTGACCATGACGTTCTGCTGGGTTCCGCCCGGGGAGTGCCAACTCGGTTCCCCGAGTGCCGAACGGGACACCGTTCTGAAGTCGTTCGGGCAGGCCCCGGCCTGGCTCCCGGACGAGCGCGAGGAGCGGCGCGGCACATTCACGACGAACGGGTTCTGGATGGGCCGATACGAGGTCACCCGGTCGGAGTGGGCGGCGGTCATGCGCGGCCCCCCGTCCGCCGCACCGGGTTCCCAGCTCGGGGGCGATAACAGGGCCGCCCCCGAAGGGAACACCGAGGACGGGCAATTGCCCGTGGACAGCATTTCGTGGGTTCAGAGCCGGGAGTTCGTTGACAAGCTGAACGCGCTGGGCGGGGGTGAAAAAGTGTTCGGCCGGAAGGGTGCGTTCGCGCTCCCACACGAGGACGGGTGGGAGTACGCGTGCCGCGGCGGGTTGGGCAACGGCCGCCCCTTTTACTTCGGTGCGGGGCTCAACGGCACGCAGGCGAACGTTGACGGCAGTGCCCCGTTCGGGACCGCGACGAAGGGACGGAACGTGGGGCGCCCGGTGGCGGTGGGCAGTTACGCGGCGCAGGCCCCGCACCCGTGGGGGCTGTGCGACATGCACGGTAACGTGTGGGAGTGGTGCGAGAACCGGTACGAGGGCATGCCGGCGCGCGTCGTGCGCGGGGGCTCTTGGTTCAACCAGGCCCACGACGCCCGGTCCGCGAACCGCGGTTGGTACGGCCCCGACGCTCAGCGCCGGGACGTCGGCGTTCGCATCTGTTGGATCGGGGAGCGGTGAGGGGCCGCCGGCCCCGGTTCAAGAACACCCGAAGGCACATTAAAACCCCGGGAATGCCGGGGCTTGTGATACTCCTTGCCTCGCACCAGATCCACCTCAGCGGCGAGTTGCGGTCGGCGCTCTATTTCGGGTACGCTTTCTGAAGTATCTCTTTCTCAGCGTCGGAGAGTTTCAGCGGAAAGAACTCGATCGTCGATTCCTTTGGCCCACCTACACCCGGCATAGACCCGTAGATGATCTTGGTTCCCTTCGCCCCGAAGGTGAGGACACACGGGTGCGATCCGTCTCTTACATCATAAGTGTCTTTGGAGACGAATGACTTGGTGCTGAAGGTCAGCAACTTTCCCTTAGCGTCCACGCAGAGCGTGACGCCTAAGTTCAGGTTCGGGTGGAACGCCACTCCCTGCGGCCCCCCTCCTGGACTCTCCGTTTGTCCCAGTCGCGTCTCCATATCCTTTGTGTCGAAGACGGCCACACCGGGGACCGACCTCGGATCGACCTTTGAACGCCACCCGCCCGCACCGGCCAGCACGACCTGCTTGCCATCCGAACTCACCGCCAGTGACGTTCCGTTGACTGAGGCGTTGTCGTTTACCCCAATAAGTTTAAGGTCCTTATCGGCGACAGCGTACTTGAGTATCACCGCACGGATGTTCGCGGTGGCAAGAGATATTTTCACCGACTTGCCCGGTCCTTCCTCCATCACCAAGACGTTTCGGATCGGCTTTTGAATGCCGAAGTAGACGGTCTTTCCGTCGCTCGGGTCCACTGCGATGTACTGCCCGGTTGCACCAGTCTTGTCCACTGACCCCTTATCCGAGTCGATGGCGTATACCTGGTTCTGAAAGTTGACGGCATACAACAGCCCCTTGGTCGGGTGGCACCCGAGCGCCTGCACCGGCTCACCGGGGACGGCAATCTCCTTCAGTTCTTTGGCGGTCGCTCCGTCGAGTACGTGGATCTTCGCGGACCCGTCGGTGGCGACGAACAGTTTGTCCCCCTGGACGGCCATGAACGTGGGCTTGAAGTCCAATTCGACGCGCTTGAGTTCCTTCTCGGCGATTGTGTCGTAGTAGACAAGCGTCGCTTTGGACGGGATGGAAACTACGAGCGTTTTCGCGTCGGCGAGCATCACCCCGCCTTTGATGAATGGGAGCTTGAACGAGGTAATCGGGTCGGCAGCGGCACTTGTCCCGGACAGAGTGAGCAACGTGGCGAAGGTGACACCGACAGCCAGTGTCCGAAGAAGGGGCATCGTGGCACTCCAAGGGGTTAAAGCGTCTCGTCCGGCGGCAAACACGAGCAGTATGACGAGGTCAGATACGCCCCGTCAACCATCATTTTGTCTGATATTCTTTGTAACGATTCCCGTGGAAGTGTTTAACTCGTCGCTCTGCGATAGGACGATGTTACGTCGTCCGAACCCGTACTACCGCACCGCGCGGGGACCACTGTTCCAACAACGCTTGCGTTTGAGACAGCCCTTGTGAGAGTGTTTCACCGCAGAGAGCACATGAGATGAGGGCGCAGAGGAAAGCAAGGGCTGAAATCGTCCGCCCTCAATCCGGTCGTTCACCGCGGCCTCGTGTGCCCTCTGCGGTGAAACACTCTGGTCCGGGCGGTGTGTCGGAGATCAACGCGCGGGTTCGCAGTCGTGTAGCGGAGGTCGTTACGCGGGCGGGCGTTGGCGAAGAAAAGTCGGCTGGGTTGCCCCTTGTGCCCGGCCGTCGGGCAGAGGCCGGAGCCGCTCCAAGGTGTAGGAGCGCTCCGACTGGCGCGGTTGCGGCCCGGGAGGCAGCTCCCGTGCGGGACCGCCGGGTACTCACGCCGGACCCCGTGACGGTGGCTGATATGCGCAGCCTGACGCCCCGATCACCGGGCGGGCGGTGAAGCCACCGGCAGTAGAGCGGAGCGGGCTCCGGGCGCCAAGGGGAGAAACCCTAGTCTAACACATGGTCGATTCTTCACTCGGTTACACTTTCCCCAGTACCAGGTCGACAACCCAGCACCCGCCCACGTGACAAGTCGGCGTGAAGCGCGAAAAACTCGAGTCCCCGATCAGTAGCCCCCACCGCAACCCGCGCAGGCGAGCCAGGATTAGCTGAGGGGTGGTGGCAGCTAGCCATTCCTCTTCGGCCACCGGTCACCCTTGGAACCGCCGTTCAATGGCGTTATTCGAGCGCGGACAGATCTTCGCTGTCACCCGACACGGGCGGGTGCGAATCGCGCGCCAGCCATACACCGGTGAACGAGAAGATCGCCAAGGAAATCAGCCCGGTTCCGACCAGGATCGAGCCCGCAATGAACCCGGCGCCGCCCGCGACGATTTCGGGCAGTTCCGCGCACGCCATGGACAGGAAACTCAGCCCCATTCCGCCGGCCCCGGCGAGAATCGCGAGTACCGAGAGCACTTGGTACGCGCCCAATAACGCGCTCTTTGACATGGTGCCCCGAGGGTTGGGAGACGCGGACAGTGCCCTCACCAGCATGACCGATCCGGCCCCCGGTGCAAGCGCGAACGCGGCGCCCGGAGGCGTTCGCGCGTCGGTCCCGGATGTTCCCGTTCTCGGCCCCGATAATATTGCCGGAGCCGAGAACCGCCAACCGTTCTTGATTTGGGCGTCCCGTGGGGCCGACGGCCGTTTCCATGTGTCGGCGTTCTGGACGGAGGATCCCGACGCAATCGAACAAATCGGCAAAACCGTCCCGCACGCCAACGGCGCGCTGCTACGTCTGTGTGTCGACCGCGAGTCGCGACCTCTCCCGCCCATCCGGTCGCACGAGTACCGCTCTCTATCCATCACGGGCGCCGCGAGCGCCGACCCTTTTTCGGAGCACGAGTATGCGTAGCTTGACCAAGAACGTAGTGTCGTTCCTGAAGGCCGAAGACGGCCCGACGGCCGTTGAGTACGCGGTGATGTTGGCCCTCATCGTCGTGGTGTGCATCGCCGCCATCACGACCCTCGGCTCCAACGCCAACAGCACGTTCAGCTTCGTCGGCTCTTCGGTCAAGCCGCCCGCCGGGAGCTGAGTGAACTTCGCGAGTTGGTCGCGGACCTGACGCTTTCCCAGTTCGGGCAAACTTGTCCGAACTGGGGGTTTGACGACTGCGGCTCGTTCGATTTTCGCGAGCGACAACCTTGCGCGTGTCGATCGAGGCGAGCCACATCAAGAGTGAGTCGAGATCGATCATCGACATGGCGTACTGTTTGCCATCGGGACCAGTTGCAATCATCTCGCCGGTAACGGACCACTCCCTCGTCGCGAGTTCGCGGCGCTGCATTTCCAGTCCAATTCCCAAATTCTCACAACACCGCCAACTCACCCGAGGCGCACGACTCGCGCGGCTCAACGACCGAGTGCGAACGGCGCGGCGTGAGCCCGCCGGTGTTTAAAGCGATACCGGCGGGCTCACGCCGCGCCGTTCGCGAGATTTCGACACGGCAGAACCACGGCTCAGTTGCAGCAAATCCAAACCGGGGAACTTCGGGCGCGCCCGATCCCGGTCCTATCACGGTACAGTGCGTCATAGCACGGGCTCTACATTCCGCTGCCGGAGCACGTCGACGGCACGAAATGCGCCGGATTAATAGTGTCGCCCGCGCCCCACGGATTTCGGATGCCGCCGGTGGGGGCACGCGACGCTGCGTAAGTTTTTACGAAGTGGCGTGTGTGGGGAAGAGAATAGCGGGGGCGTGCGTCGGCGGCGCCGGTTTGATCCGGGTTCCGCGGCACGGAGGCCACTAGCCGGTTTAACCCGACCGGTGGCCCAGGGATGGACAGGTTTTCACCGCCAAGCCCTTCGGCAACCAGGCGACCTGCGGATTGGTTTGGTGGGGTACCCGCAGGCCCGTGGCTTTGCGCCCCCGCCTCGCGGCGGGTTAGCCCTTTCGAGGATGAAAGGTGTGGCGCCGAGGAACGCGCCGACGCACGCCCCCGGTCGGGTACCCAAAACGCACCCGACCGTTCGCTGTCAGAAGATAGAACGCATTTCCCCAATACGCAAACCCGACCGGAGCAGAATCCCTGCTCCGGTCCCATTTTCTGTTGACCGCCGGGTTCGGCGCGCCGGAGCTACCGTTTAGTGGGTTTGGCCTTCTGCTCGTCGCGCCAGTAGCGCGGGTTGCGCCCGGCCGGGGTCGGGATGACCAGTTCGAGGGCCTTGAGCAGTTCCGGGGAAAAGGTGAGCGTGTCGGCCTCGCGGTCGTAGCTCACGGAGAGGGTGTAGTCGTGCGGGTGAACCAGTACGTCGGAGTACGCGTCGCGCCACAACCACCCGCGATCTAACATGGCCTGAATCTGCTGTTTCGCGGTGAGTTTGTCGGCCACGGTGACGCCTCGTGTTTTTAGGATGGGCACCCGATAGTATATTAGATCGCAGACCATACTTCGGCGACTTTCGATGTTGCCGCCCCGAACCGCCCCCGCGCGCACCTCGTAACGAGGGCATGCGGATCTCGTTCGATCTCGACGACACCCTCATTTGTTACCACGCCGGTGCCCGAAACGAGCCGAGCCGGGTGCGCTGGTGGCTGCGCCCGTGGATCTACGAACCGCTCCGGCTCGGGGCCGTCGGCCTGCTCTCCGAACTCGTAAAAGAACACGAGATCTGGGTTTACACCACCTCGTACCGGAGCCCGCGAACGGTCGCGTGGTGGCTCTGGTGCTACGGGGCGCGGGTCGGGCGCGTCATCAACCAGGACCGCCACGAGCGCGCCTTCGGGCGCCGCGGACCGAGCAAAAATCCCGGCGGGTTCGGGATTCATCTGCACGTCGATGATAGTTGGGGCGTGTGGGCCGAGAACCGCTTCGACCGGAACGTGTGCGTCGTGCTGCCCGACGATCCCGACTGGGCGGACAAAGTGCGCGAAGCCGTCGCGTGCGTCGCCCGGTGCAAACCGCCCCCCCTACCGCCCGACGTACCGGAAGAATACCGTTCGAGGGGATGGGTGTGAGTCACTACTCTACTGGTAACTCAGACACGTTGCCGTGTTGATTTGATGCGCGTGGTTCTTGGTTTGGTGGCACAGGCCTCTGGCCTGTGTGAGCGCCTCCACAGGCCAGAGGCCTGTGCCACCGCAAAAACGCCCGCTTTCAACGCAGCAGCGCCGTGTTGGTTGGGTGCCTTCTGTAACCGGCCTCTGTCAACAGATTGCAAACGTGGGCAACGGTTCCGCTTTGGTTGTGCCCTCTCCCCTTGCGGGAGAGGGTGGTGAGGCTTTGCGAACCGGGTGAGGGGTAACGTCCCGCGTGTGGAAGCAACCCCTCACCCCGCCGCGAAGCGCGACGGCCCTCTCCCGCAAGGGGAGAGGGCACAACCAAAACGCTGGCGCTCCACGTTTGCAATTCGTTGACAGAGGCCGGCTACAGAAGAACATCACCCGGTCTGGCACCACCCGTTTCTCCACGCCGGAGCCTCTCCGATGTCCGAATCCCTGCGCTGCGTTCCCCCGAACGCAATTATCGTTGGCTACGATTTCAGCACCGGGGGCGTGAAGGCGCTCGCGTTCGACCTCTCCGGTAACACCGTCGCCCAGGTCCGGCTCCCCACTGATCTGTGGACCGAGGGCGGCGTCTCCGAACTCAACCTGATGCAGCTCGAAGGACAGGCCCGCGCCGCGACCCGCGCGATCGTCAGCACGATGGACGGCAAGCAGATTGCCGCGTGGGGCGCGGGCGCGTGTGGCATCTCGGCGACGCACCACTCGGCCGGGCGGATCGACGGGAGGGGTAATCAGGTGCGCCGGGCCATCTGCTGGAACGACCAGACGCTCGCGAAGTACCACGCCGAAGGCTTGAAGCGACTCGGCGGTCAGGAGCGCGCGAAGGAACTGACCGGCGGACCGTGGGCCGTTCGCTATTCGCTCTCCCACCTGGTGAAGGACGAACACGCACTGAGCGAAGCCGACTGGAAGCGGACGGATGGGATCGTACCGCACGGACCGCTCGCGGCCGGCTACCTCACGAACCGGTTCGACGTCACGAGCGTTTCATCGGCCGCGTCCACGGGCATCATGGACCTGCGCACGAACCAGTGGCGGAAGGAAATGCTCGATGCCATCGCGAAGCCCGAGTACCGCGCCCTCGCGTGGGACTGTCTGCCCGACATCATCGACATGAACCAGCCGGTCGGCCCGCTGTCCGAGTCGGTCGGGCTCGACGCTCAGCTACCGGGTAGTTGCCGGCCCCTCGTGTTCCCGACGCTCGACGATCAGGCGGCCGGGCTGATCGGCGGCGGGGCGGTCGAGGCCGGACAGGTCGCGATCATCCTCGGGAATTCTGCGGTCGTGAACTCGTCGTCCGCGCGGCTCCCGCAATCGGGCACGCTCGACGCGATGAAGCTCAACTGGGGGCCGTACCTCTGGATGCGGTGTTATTCCAACGGCGCCCAGTTCCTCGATGAGGTTGCCGGGAAGGACTGGTTCAAGGTCGAAGAGGCCGCGAAGGTTCCGCCGCTGTGCAACGGGACATCCGTGCTACCGTTCCTGCTGTCCGAACCCTCGGTGGGGGTCGAAGCACCCCGCGTCGAGTGGTCCCCCGCGAACACCGAGAACCGCGCTGTTAAGGTTCGGGCCTGTCTGGAGGCGCTCGCGTATCTGCTCGCACGGGCCGTTCGCGAGCACGAGCAAGCGGGGCAAACCGTGACGCGGATCACCGTGTCCGGCGGGATGGCGAAGAGCCAGTTGATGTGCGAGATCCTCGCGAGCGCCCTGAACCGCCCGCTCGAACGGCTCGTGTCCGACGAAGGCCCGGCCCTCGGCGCCGCGGTCGCGGCCCTGGCGGGCTTGGAGAGCCACCTGCGCAAGCAACAGGGGATCGGCGAGCCGTACACCGCGGCCGACGCGGTCGCCGCGATGGTCCGGTTCCGCGACCGGGTGGAGCCGCGCCCGGAATGGGTGAAGGATTACGCACGCGGCCAAGACGTGTTCGAGCGCTGGCTGAACGGCCAGCGCCCGTAAAAGTGAGCACCACCGACGGTTACCGGTTCGTGAGTTTCACCGTTACATCCGTCTTCTTAGTTGCGAAAAAAATGATGCGAATCGCCGTGTTCTCGGGCACGTCCACGGCGAACGCCTCCCCCTTGCTCTCCTTGGCGGCGAGAGCTTTTGCTTTGTTCGCCTCGGCGTCCTCCAAACCCTTCTCGCCCTTTGCGTCGGCCTCCTTGAAGACGTACACGGACACAGAGCCCGCGGAAGACGAGAAATCGATGGTGATCTTTTGCGGCTTCGGCTGAGCGTCCAAATCGATTGATTTGGTGTCCCCGGCATCAACGGAAACAACGGTCTTTTGGTCCAGTTTCGCGGGACCGCACCCGGTCGCGAGGAACAGTCCGAGCGCGCACACAGCGAGAGCGAATCGAGTGGGCATGGAGATCCTTTCTTAACGCGGTTGGTACTTGGTGTCCGGCACCCGGCTTTCGTCTTTTACGAAAGCCGGGTACGCGAACCGGCACACGCCATTACTCGAGGTTCGTGAGTAGGCCGGCCGCAATCTTGCGCCCGGCGGCGATCGCGGCGCCCGGAACGAACACGTTCAGGGTCGCGGTATCGTCCTTCAGCGTGATCGCGACCCCGATGAACGCGGGCGGGCCTTTCACCGGCGCCACTTTCCCGATCCGCGGGAAGCCGGGCACGGTGTCCTGCAGCGCGCGCAGCCCGTCGAGTAACCCCGTGACGGCCTGACCGACTTCCATCAGCGTCAACACGCTGGCGTCGGCCGGGAGTTGCTTGCGCGTGAGTTTGAACCCGGCCGTCTCGCCGATCGCTTTCTTGCTGTCGCGGAAGCCGTCGATCGTAGCGGCGGCGGCGGCCCAGTCCTTCGCAGTCACCTGAATGACCGCCTTGCCGTCGGTGCCGATCCAAACGGTGGTTTTCTCGGACATCGCTCGCTTGAGCTGCTCCAGAGTGATTTCCTTCGCCCCTTCCGGGAGGTCTTTTACCGTTGCCTCGAAATCGAACGCGAGCCGGATCTCGGCGAACGCGATGCCCGCGTGCTTGTGCGCGTCCTTCGTCACCTTCGGCGCGTCCTTCAGCACGGCGCTGTGGATGCGCCCGCCGGGGGCCATCGCTTCGTAGCACCCGAGTAGCGCGTCCACGGCCTTCTTCGGCTCCGTGTACTTGGCGACGGTGAACAGCGAGTCCGGGGTGCCCGCCGCCGAGATCTCGCCCTGCGGACCGGCCGCGGCGAGATCGGCTAGGCGCTTCTCGATCGCCTGGTTCCCCTTTTCGTCTTCATCCACCGGGCCGAATTCCGGGTTCAGCCCGCGCACCGCGTCGGAGAACGTCTTGCCGAATTTCGAGCCGGTGTATTGCGCCAGCCCCGCGGGCAGGTTGCCGATCTCGGCGAACGAACCGGGGGTTTCGGCCTTCAGTAACTTCATGCTCTCGGTGCCCTCGGCGAACTGCGCCTGCACGCGCAGGTTCAGGCCCTCCGGCCGGAACTCGGCCGCCACCACCAGCCCGCGGCAATCCCCGATGGCCTGGAACAGCCCGTGGGCCATCGCCTTCACGCTTTCGAGCTGCTTCTTGCCGAAGCCGGGCAACATGCCGCCCATCTGGGCCTGTTGGAGCCCGAAGTCGATGAGCCCCTTGAACCCTCGGATCTGGTCGCCGTACACGTCGTTGATGACGTCCAGATTGACGTACAGCCCGAAATCGGCCCCGACGAACGACTTGGCGAGTTCGGCCGGCATCGTGGCGGTGCTGGCCCGCGTAAACTTGGCCGCATAAGTGTCGGCGGTCGCCTTGTCCGGCGAGAGCGCGACGTACTCCTTCAGGTCCACCATGTAGACCGCGTGCTCCGCACCCCCGGCGCTCACTTTCACCTCGTCGACGCCCTTCCCCTCCTCGAACGTCTTCCGCTCGTCGGCGGTGAGGAACGTTGCGCGGAACTCTTTGTAAGAGGTGACCGGGACGAGCACCGACACGGCCGGGGTGTTCTCGAACAGGCTCGCGATGTCGTTCACGACGAAGTACACGCGGCCCTCTTTGGGAACGGCCGTGAGTTTGCGATCGGTGAGGAGCTGCTTCAGGGCATCGTCGATCTGTTTGTCGATCTCGGCTGCGTCCGGGAGCGCGGCCTTGAGCATCGCGGAGAGCCGCTCGCGGGCGGCCCCGATACCGGTAAGTTGCACGGCGATCGGCGCCTTCGCCGGGAACGGGAAGGTGACGGCCTTCCCCCCATCCGGTGGCACCGGCGCAACGGCGTGCGAAAGCGGCGCGCACGCGGCAAACGTACCGATGACGGCGGCCGCGACCGCGGCACGGAACAACAGAGACATGGCGTGTCCTCGTAACGGCGGGCGCACCGGCCCACATGCGCCCATCTTAACGGGCCACACAATCTGTGACGAGTGACGACCAAAACGATGACGAGTGCGCTCGGCTCTTTTCCGAGATCACGTGTCGCAATACCGCACGCAAGCGAAAAGGATCACCGGACAGAACCAGTATTCGTAAATCGGGCTGTGCCCGACGTGCCTGGGTTACCCGAAATGCCGTAATAGCTGCACTCTTCTTCCATGTGGTGCAAGTAATTTCGGCGTAAGGACTGCGGGCGCTCCCAACGATGTTACAGCGGACGTGTTTCGACTACGTTTTGCCCAACACCAAGTCCAATGCCCAACAGCCTCGGACATGCGGGCCATCACTGCGAAGGTGGTTCAGAAGATCGTCGTGCGAGCATCCAGCATCCATCAACGCATCCGCCAAAATCGGGAGCCGGTCAAAGGCTTTTTCGGTGTAGATGCCGTTTGCGAGTGCGGTGACAGTGGACGTGAGCCAGGAGGGTTCAACGGTGACTGGACGGATGGGATTGCCGAAGATGTCTCGAAGCAGAACAGTTTGTGAACGTTTCTCTTCTGCATCGGCGGCATTTCGGCTTGCCGAATCCCGTTGCTCCCTCCACGCGGTTTCATACTCTGTTTGGCTTCTTTTCGCTACCTCTTCAAAATAGAAGTGGCTGGCAATCTCCCCTCGTGCCGTCGCCACGTTGTCCGCAATCCTCGCCGCATCAAAATCAATCGTCAGTCCTTCGGCAGCCAATACCACATGCCAGTCGCCTACCAACTCGCTGCCCTGATAGCGACGTTCATTCCCCGCCTGCTGCGCACGTTCCACTGCTTTGTTCATGCGTGCTAGCGACAATACGCCGTCCGCATATTGCTCTGCCCTCTCAACGATAAATCTATGCCGTTTGTCCTCCAGTAATGTCCAAACTCGCCGACAGCACGCCACAGCGAACAAACGTAACTTCCGGTCGCTTGCCTTACCCCGTAGGAACTCCAGCATTGGCGTTGGGTCAGTCGCCGTTTGCCATTCCTGTTCGGTCATTTCAAACACCTCTGAACCGTTTCATAGCAAGAATACCGCATCCTCGGTGGGCACGAAACGGGTGAACAGCACGGCATCGGGCTGCGGAGCGTTGACCCCTGCGGGGGTTACGTCGGGCACAGCCCAACCGACAACGTTTTCGGCTGGTAATCTCCAGCAAATTCGGCCCTGGATCTGTGCCAAATTAAACTGGACGTCCGTCCAAAAATCAGTCACAATTGGGTTATCGGCGGAGCCCCTCCACACGCGCGAGAAGAATCGCGTTCCAACAGGTCGGAGGAGATCGAAGGCCAAAAGAGGGAAATGTTAGCGTTTGTTAGCCGGGCGAGTCGCTTCACAAGAACACGCAAATTGCCGATCTCTCGAATAAATAACGACTTACGCCACACTCGATGAACCGTGTGGCCCCAACACCCTCTACGAGCCCAAAAGGTTAGCAAATGTTAGCATTCGGCCCCAAATCAGACGCAAACCATTACGGGAAAATGGTTTGCGAACGCTAACAATCGCGACTCGCGGATACGACCGGTTACTCAGGAAACCTCGTCCCCGCTATCGTCGGGTTCGGCCGGCGCTTGTTCCTGGTTTTCAAGTCGGAACGGTTGCCACACGTGCGGGCGCGCCAGCGGTTCGATGTGGAGCACCTCTTCGCCCCCCTGGAACACGCGGACGCTCCCGCTCGACTGGCTGACCGCGAACGCGACCGAGCTCGTTTGCTTGCTGATCGCGGCCGCGGCCATGTGCCGGCTGCCGAATCCCTTGCGGATGTTCACGCCGTCGCCGCGCCCGCCCAAGTGCAGGCACGCGGCCTCCGCGATCCCGTCGCGCCCGATCAGAACGGCGCCGTCGAGTTTGGCGATTTCCTTGATCTGCTCGCGCACGTCTCGTTTTCGGACGTCGCGTTCCGCGCGCGAGTACCCGCGGAACGGGTTGAAGTTCTGGAAGTGCGAGAGGCTGAGCACCTTCCGCGTGTCGCCGACAACGAGGATGGTGCCGATCGGTTGGCCCTCGCGCCCCTCGCGCCCGATCTCGGTCGCCAGATCGACGACCGCGCGGAGCACGTCGATGGGCGCCGCGTCGCCGAGCACGCGGAGGTCTTGCGCGGTCATGCGTTCGAGGTGCTCGCCGAGGTGAATCACACTCAGGCTGTCCACCGGTTCGGGCGCGTCTTCGAGGGTCGCGATCCCGTTGTAGATCGCGACGACGTGCGACCCGGGTTGGAGCAGATCCTCCGTGACCGCCTTCAGCAGCGCCGCGTTCATCCGCTCCTGGGTGGGGAGCGGTTCGGGGTCGAGGTCGATGACGGTCCAGTCCGGGTTTTCGCGCAACGACTTGGTCAGCGCGGGGTTCTCCGCGGCGACGAACAGCCGGCACCCGGCCAGCATGCGGCCCACCTCGTCCCAGTCGATGGACGTTTCGGTGAGCAGCAGCACGGCATCGGCCGGCAAACTCTTCACGAGATCGCGCGCCGCCTGGAGCAGCGCGACGCTTTGGCTGGGCAAGCTCATATTGGGAAGACTAGCGAATGAGTAGTTTCGGGTCGCCGGGTTCGCGAACGGTCAAACGTCACCAAGGCCAAAGTCGTGAGTCCGAGCGCCACAAAGTCGAAGCCCCGCGCGGGGCCGCGTTCGACTCTACGCCCCCCCGAGCTTTACGCCACCGACTTTACGAGCGCGGACTTCTCGCCGACCTTGCGACTTGAAACGACCGGAGCGGCAGCGCGGACCGTTGTGCCACTGTACGGTACGGGCGCGCGCGACGCCAACAGCGGAACCCAAAAAAGAACGAGATTCGCGGGCTTGTCCAAGTTCCCACCCGCGCCCGACAATACGGTGTCGCGTGCGCCCGGTGGTTCGCCGCTCCCCCTCAATCCCGGAGACCCCCATGCTCGAATCCGTTCTCGATACCATCGGCCGGACGCCACTGGTACTGCTCAACCGGCTCACCGAGGGGCTCCAGGCCAAGGTCGCGGTGAAAGTGGAGTTCGCCAACCCCGGCGGGAGCGTGAAGGACCGCGTGGCGCAGGCGATGATCGCGGAAGCCGAGCTGCGCGGCACGCTCCGGCCCGGCGGCACCATCATCGAGGCCACCGCGGGCAACACGGGCGTGGGCCTAGCAATGGTGGCTGCGGTAAAGGGCTACCGCTGCATCTTCGTGCTACCCGACAAGATGTCCAACGAGAAGATCCTGCTGCTGAAGGCTTACGGCGCGGAGGTCGTCGTCACGCCGACCGCCGTGGCGCCGGATTCCCCCGAAAGCTACAACGGCGTGGCCGATCGATTGGCGCGCGAGATCCCGGGGGCGTGGCGCCCCAACCAGTTCACCAACGCCGCAAACCCGGAAGTCCACTACCGCACGACCGGCCCGGAAATCTGGGAACAGACAAAGGGCAAGGTGACCGTGTTCGTGTGCGGCGTCGGCACCGGCGGCACCGTGAGCGGCGTGGGCAAGTACCTGAAGGAAATGAACCCGAACGTGAAGATCGTCGGCGCCGACCCGGAAGGCTCGGTGCTCTCCGGCGGGACACCGAAACCGTGGAAGGTCGAGGGGATCGGCGAAGACTTCGTCCCCAAGACGTTTTCCAGCAAGTACGTGGACGACTGGGTCCGCGTGGGCGACGCGGAGTCGTTCTTCGTCGCGCGCGAACTGGCCCGGCGCGAAGGCATGCTCCTCGGCGGGAGCACAGGAACCAACGTGGCCGCGGCGCTCCGCTACGCCCGCCGATTGGGGCCGGGGCAGATCATCGTCGCGCTCGGGTGCGACACCGGGCGCAACTACCTCAGCAAGTTCTTCGACGACGGCTGGCTGGCCGAAAACAAGCTCACATTTACGGAAGCCCCGGCGCACTCGGTCGGCGACCTACTCAAGAAACGTGGAGAGCGCAAACTGGTGATGATAACCCCGGACGCGACCGCGGAGCAGGCGATTCAACTGTTGGAAGCGACCGGCATCTCACAGTTGCCCGTCATGGACGCGGGCAAACCGGTCGGCAGCGTCCAGGAGGTGTCACTGGCCCGCATTTTGCACGACGGCAAAGACCCGACGAAGGTGACGATCAGCGACCTGATGGCGCGCCCATTGCCGACGCTCGACATCCGCACGCACCTGGACGAAGCGTACCGCCTCCTCCTCGCGGGCTACACCGGCGTGCTGGCCACGAACGACGGCGCGGTCGTGGACATCGTCACCCGCATCGACCTGATCCACTACTGGGGCAGTAACCGCGCGAAGTAGAATGGGGCGGGTGTTCTCAGGAGAAGACCGATGCCGCTGCTCGACCACTTTCACGGACCGATTGCGAAAGCGCACGAGTGGGAAACGTTTCACACCCGCTGGGGCGTTGCGCTCGCGGATGATTTGAATCGACGCCTACCGAGACGATTTCTCGCTTCGGCCCCGATGCGCCTCGGGCCATCCGTCGCGGCGGACGTGGCCGAACGGGAGTGGCTCTCCGAGAGTCACGAAACCCACGGCGGCGAGTCGGCCACCGGCAACGGCGTGGCCCTCGTGACCGAAGTCGAGGTCTACGCGCCACCGGCGCCCGAACTGGTCATGCCTACCACATTCCCCGACGAGTACCGCGTGGAAGTGCGCGACACGCTCAAAGCGTCGCGCGTGATCGCCGTCATCGAACTGGTGAGCGAATCGAACAAGAAAGAGGCCAACGAGCGGGAGCAGTTCGCCGCGAAGTGCCTCAGTTACCTCGGCAAGGGGATCGGGCTCGTTGTGATCGACATCGTGACGTCGCGGCACTGGAACTTGCACAACGAACTCGTCCGCTTGGCCGAGCACGACGACAAGTTTCTGATGCCGGACGATCCGTGGATTTACGCCACCGCGTACCGCCCGGTGCGCCGGAACAAAGAAGACCTGATCGACCTCTGGACCTGGCCGCTCGTGGTCGGAACCGCGCTCCCGGCCGTGCCCCTGGCACTCAAGGGTTACGGGTGCGTGCGCCTCGATCTGGAAGCCACTTACACGGAAGCGTGCGCGCGGCTCCGTATTACTGAATAGCCACCATTAAAGGGTACCCGATGCCGCTACTCGATATCGACTGGGCGAAGAACGACCGCGACCCGTTCGCGTTCCTGGTGAACTGGTCCGCGTGCGTTGCCGACGCACTGAACGCGCAACTGCCGAACACCGAGCGGTTCCTCGCGGAATCGTTCCACCGCACGCGCCTGAAAACGGGCGAAGAAATCGCGGGCTTCGCCGGAGGACCGCCGGTGGTGAGCGCCGGTGGGCAGGACACGGACCAGAAGTACCCGGCGTTCGATCCGCCGGCGCCGACGTTCGTTGCGCCGGCCCGGTTCACCGACCGCGTGGGCGTGAACGTGTCCGACGCGCACCACGGTCGGCGCGTCACGGCCGTGGTGATGTTCGTGACCCCGGACAACAAGGCCGACTCCGATTCGTCGCTCGCGTTCGCGGTGCGCGCGGCCGCGCTCATGTCGCGCGGGGCGGGTGTGGTCATTGTGGACGCGCTGCCCGGCCCCGCGAGTTGGGCCACGCACCTGCACAGCCTCGTAGGGGTGTACCCCATCACCAAGCGACCGCGTGGCACCGACGCCCCTGTACTCGTCGTTCACCCCCAAGTGCAAGGCGGCGCGGAGCAGTTCGCGGTGTGGCACTACGCGGTCGCGTCGGGGTTCCCGCTGCCCACGGTCCCGGTTCCGATTCGTGGGGCGATGAACCTGAAGCTCGATCTCGAAGCCACCTACGCGGCCGCTTGCGAGCGCTGATCTTGGGTCGCGGCCAAGCGAGGCGTCACTGTGTGTTTCGCATCCCAAGCCCGAGGGCGAACGGGCTTGGGATGCGTGCGATTCAATCCATCTCCTCCCAGTTCTCGCGCTCGATGTTGTGTTTCCGCGCATTGCAACGTGCCTCGCGGTTTCACCCACGGGGTGGAACTGATTCGAGCCATCTGCCACGCGCCCCGAATCGATTTTCAACTGGTTCGGCAATCACGCGAATGGCATTCTCTCGTGAGTCGAGCCACCTTGCTTGTCGCTTTTTTCGTTCGTGTGTTTTGGGCGCGAGGCGCCGAGATTTGAGCGCGGGGAGTGCGCTAAGATCACTGGCGCGATTTGTCAAGGCAAGGGCCAGCGCGACACAGGTTCCGTTCAAGGCACTGGATCGGGTTTCTTCTAACGAGCCACAATAGGGAATACACGTCCGACAAACTTCGCAATGTCGCAGTTCCGGAGTAGCCGTTGGTGTGAGCCGCTTCCACTGTTTCGGGCACGCATCTGAAGGTGTTACTTGATAGGTTTCGAGCTTCGGATTGCTAATCACCGTAAGCCACAAAGGGTCAATGCGTTTGGCCAGGCGCCGGAGCTGATTCCGGCCGTAATTTTGATCGTGGTTTTGTTCGGGTGCGTCGGCAATGCGGAGTTCGAGGCGGATGAAGTCGGCTTTGGTTTTGCAGTTCGGGTCGTCTTGTTCGTCGAGCCAGTCGGCGAATACGAGTCGGGCGGTGTCGTCGGCGGGCGATTGGCGGATCACGGACAGAAAACCGGCCTCTTCGTGCATTGGCACTCCAGGGGATGTTCGTGCGACAGAGCCATGCCGCACGGACACACATCCCCGGTCGGAGGTTCGTCAGTAATCCGCGCTCACAACCATCCCGTCCGCACGCCCCGCCAGCCACCGGAGTTGTGCCGGGTCGCTGGAGTCACGGAGGAACCGCACGGAGCCGTCGGCGAACCCGAACTGTGCCCCGCCGCTGTGCCGCGAACTGAACGCTTGCGGGGCCGAGCCGTTAATACGCGACGTGTCGGCGTCCAGCCACCACATCGTGTCGCTGGTCTGCACGATCGCACCGGGTTGCCCGCTCATCCCGGCCCAGATCGCGGCGCGCTTCTGAGTTGGCGTGTCGAAGATGCACTCGCCGATGAGCAGCGTGTTGGACGTGCCGTCGGTGATATCGGTGATCCGCGTGCGGCTGTTCTGGTACATGATGCCGCCGAAGTCGAAGTTCATCTGGATCGTCGGGAGCGTGTACGGGCCGCACACCGCGCGGTAGTTCGAGGTCGCGTGGTTCTGCCGCTGCGGGTTGATCTCCGGGGCACCGTCCGCCGGGCACAGGAACGTCTTGATCTTCACCTGACTCAACCCGCCCGGAACGTCGGTCGCGTTAACGAGTACCAGTCCGCCACCGAACCGCGTGTTGGTGCTCACTCCGAGCTGCTTAAAGAGATTGTCCTGTTCGATGTAGGGGAGCAGGTACGCGGACCAGCTCCACGAGCCATTGAAATCCGGCCCCGCGAACGCGGACGGGAACCGCTCGTTGTCTCCTGCGAAGGCGTGCAGCGCAAGTGCCGTCTGTTTCAGGTTGTTACTGCACGAGATGCGTGCGGCCGCGGCCCGCACTTTTTGCACCGCGGGGAGCAATAACCCGATAAGTACCGCGATGATCGCGATGACGACCAGTAATTCAATCAGTGTGAATCCGCGCGTCTTGTGAGGCCGCATGAATTCCCCGATCCGAGGGGCGAGACCCTGAACCCGAGCGAGCGCCGCACCAATCTAAACGAACGAGGTTTCGGTTCGGTTGGCCGGAACACTACAATTTACCAAGCCGCACGGAGCGGTGTTTCATTCACCAGCAGTTACTCCAATGCCCCGTGATCCTTACGACGTGCTCGGTGTCTCCAAGTCCGCGACCGCGGACGACATCAACAAGGCGTATCGCAAACTGTCGAAGAAGTACCACCCGGACCGCAACCCCGGCGACAAGCAGGCCGACGCCAGCTACAAGGAAGTTCAGGCCGCACACGACATCCTCGGCGACACGAACAAGAAGGCGCAGTACGACCAGTTCGGGTTCGCCGGACCGCAAAACGGGTTCCCCGGTGGCGGATTTCCGGGTGGGGGTGGGTTTCCTGGTGGCGGCGGGTTCCCGGGTGCGAGCGGTGCGCCAATCGACCCGGAAGCCGCGCAGCGCCTCTTTGACATGTTCGGCGGCGGAATGGGCGGCCAAGGCGGTCCGGATCTGAGTGACATCTTCGGTGGCGGCAAGCGCAAAACCCGGACCCGGTCGCGCGCGCACGCCGAGCCGATCGAGTCCGAAGTGACGGTCCCGTTCGACGTGGCCGCGAACGGCGGGAGCGTCGCGCTGGAGGTCGGCGGGCGCCGGATCGATGTGAAGGTACCCGCGGGGATCGAGGAGGGAAAGAGGCTCCGCGTACCGGCCGACGCGACCGGCGGACCCGAGGTGCTACTCAAAGTGAAGATCGCCCCCCACCCGTTCTTCCGGCGCGAGGGCAACGACCTCTACCTGGACGTGCCGATCACGATCTCGGAAGCGGTTCTCGGCGCGAAGGTAGACGTGCCCACGCTCGACGGGAGCAAGCTGGCGCTACTCACCGTCACTGTTCCGCCCGGTACATCGAGTGGTCGCAAGCTGCGCTTGCGCGGAAAAGGCATCTCGGGCGGCGATCAGTATTTGGTCTTCAAGGTGGAAGTGCCGAGCGGGAAGGTCGACGACAAGAGCCGCGAACTGATCGAGGAGTTCGCGAAACTGAACCCACAGAATCTGCGCACGGAAGCCCCGTGGGTGTGATTTCCTTCGTGTAGCGAATTGAGATATGACCGCGCCCGACAAGCCACTGACGTTCCCACAAACGCACCACATGAAGACTCCCGCGGAGTTCGAGCGGTGCTACGCGCGGAAGCGCTCGTCCGCGGACGGGTTGCTGATCGTGTATGCGTGCGAGAACGAACTCGCCCACCCGCGCCTCGGGTGCTCCGTGTCGCGTAAGGTGGGCAACGCAGTGGTGCGCAACCGCTACAAGCGCCTGTTCCGCGAAGCGTTCCGCTTGGTGCAACACGACTTGCCGCCGGGCGCGGACTTCATCCTGATCCCGCGCCCGGGGCCGTACCCCGCGATCGACGCGCTCAAGGTGTCACTGGTAAAACTGGCGACTCAGGCGACGCGAAAGCTGCGCGACGGTCCGCGCCCCAAGCCAAGCCAACCTACCCCCCCGTCCCCCCTCCCTTTAGGGAGGGGGGAGGCAGAACCTAACCCCCTAACCACCTTCCCTAAGAAGGAAGGGGGAACGGAGCAAAACGCAACAGACGCAACGCAATCTACGGCCGTTTTAAGTCCCTCTCCGTTTAGGGGAGGGGTTGGGGAGGGGTTACAGCCACAACCTGCCCCCAACGGGGGCACCCCCTCGTGAAGTCCCTCTCTTGGCTCTGGCGCGGACCGGCGCTCGCGTTCGGCGCGGTGATGGTCGTGTGCGTGCGCGGGTATCAGAAGTTGATTCGCCCGATTCTGCCGCCGATGTGCCGGTTCTATCCGGGGTGCAGCGAATATTTCATTCTCTCGGTGAAGAAGCACGGCCCGATCTTCGGGTGCGCAAAAGGCGCGTGGCGCATCTGCCGCTGCAACCCGTGGAATAGGGGCGGGTACGATCCACCGTAGGCGACCGGCCGGTGGATGCGTCCCTCAATTACCGGTCGGCTCACACCGGCCGGTCGCCGGTTACTTCTTCCCCTTCGGGTCCAAGTTGGCGCGCATGTCCTCTTCGGTCACTTCGGACTTCACGCCGTCCTTCGGCACGTCGAGTTTGCAGAGCCACACGAGCGCGTTCAGCACGACCTTGCGGTAGTTGTCGTCCTTCCAGTTGCGGTGGTGGTGCCCGCCTGTAAACCCGGCGCCGCGCCCGCCGTTCTCGCGTTCGAGCGCCCACATCATCGTTTCGGGCTGCCCCTTGGCGTCCTGGATGTGCTTGTACGGCCCCTGCGGGTACACGTAAGGGCCGTCGCGCACCGTGTCGGCGGGCTTCGCGGAGAGAATGGGCGTGATGCCCTTCATCCCGTCACGGAACCGCATGTTGAAGTACCATTCGTCCTTCACGCTGAACGGCTTCACGCCGTTCGCGATCGGGTGCTTGGGAAACTCCTTGAACTCCGGCGCCCACATCGGGTTGCAGGAATACATGTGTTCGTAGTAACCGCCGATCCAGTCTTTGAATTCCGGTCCGCCCAGATCCTTCGGCACCTCGACGCCGTAGTGCGCGCACATGAGTCCGACGCCCTTCGCCATCAACTTGCCGATGCGCTCGAGCCGCTTCTCGCGCACGAGCGGGTGGTTCCCGCCGCCGTCCGCGAAACACAGGATCGCGTCGGCGGTGTCGAGCGCGGAGTCGTCCTTCGGGTAGCCGTTGAGGAAAACGACGGTTTCCAGCCCCGGGTACCCCTTCAGACACTTCTCGAGCAGGCGCACGCCCGCGTTGAACTCGTGGTCACCGGGGCCGTGGCTCGGCGTCCCCGCGATCATCACCAGTTTCTTTTTCTTGTCCGCACTGTAGGCAAGTGACGAATGGAGTGTTATCGCGGCGCTCGTGGCCAGGAACGCGCGTCGGGAGAGTGGCATCGACATTGCTCCTTGAGTGGGTGGGTGTAAGTGTAGCCGACTCGCGTACCGGTCGCACAGAGTCGTACAGGCGGAAGATACCACAGGGCTCCCTCTACGAACGACGGCCCCTCTGGGGCGAAGAGCGGATTCTTTGTTTTCCGCCCCGGAGGGGCCGTCGTTCGTAGCACAGGGCGGGAGCCCTGTGGTATCTTCGTTTCGCGTGGGAAAGCGGCGCAAGTTGGGCATCGCCCACTGTTTCCTGGTATGAACGCGCACAGGATCGTGGTGAGCGACTCCGGACTCACTCCCGTGATGGGCGAAACGGACCGCGAAGCGGCCCGCGAGCTGAGCCTGCGCGGGGTGCGCCCGCCGGTCAAGGTGCCGGGCTACGACCAGGAGCAGTTCCTCGGGCACGGCGCTTACGGCGAAGTGTGGACCGCGGTGAACCGGAACAGCGGGCGCCGGGTCGCGATCAAGTTCTTCACGCGGCGCGGGGGCCTCGACTGGTCCGCGCTCGCGCGCGAGGTCGAGAAGCTCCGCTACCTGTTCTCCGACCGCTACGTGGTGCAGCTCTTCGAGGTGGGGTGGGAGTCCGATCCGCCGTACTACATCATGGAGTTCATGGAGAACGGGTCGCTCGAAGACCTGCTCCGCACCTACCACCCCACGACTCACGAAGCCGTCACGGTCTTCCGCGAAGTCGCCATCGCGCTCGTTCACGCCCACGACAAGGGCATTCTGCACTGCGATTTGAAGCCCGCGAACATCCTCCTCGACCACGAGCGCAAGCCCCGGCTCGCGGACTTCGGCCAGTCGCGCCTCACGAACGAGATGGCGCCCGCCCTCGGCACGCTGTTCTACATGGCGCCCGAGCAGGCCGACCTGACCGCGGTGCCGGACGCGCGCTGGGACGTGTACGCGCTCGGCGCGGTGATGTACCGGATGCTCGCGGGCGAACCGCCCCACCGGAACGAACCGGGCGCGGCGCACGTGACCACGGGCACGCTCGAGGCGCAACTCGCGGCGTACCGTAAACTGATCTTCAGCGCGCCCAAACCGAGCGCGCACCGGCCCGTCCCGGGCGTCGATTCGGGCCTGGCCGCGATCATCGACAAGTGCCTGGAACCGAGCCCCGGCAAGCGCTTCGCGAACCCCCAAGCGGTCCTCGCGGCCCTTGATGCGTGGAACCTCCAGCGCGTGCGCCGGCCGTTGCTGTGGGTCACCGGGTTCACGTTCGCGCTCCTCTTCTTCCTCATGGCGCTACTCGGCCAATACTTGTTCCGCACCACGGTGAACACGGCCGCGCAGGGGGTCGAGAGTCGCGCGCTCGATGCGAACCGGTTCGCGGCGCAAACCGAAGCCCGCCAGCTCGCCGCACAGGTTCAGCTCCGGTGGGTGCAGCTCGAAGCGATGGCCCGCAACCAGCAGATTCGCGAGCTACTTCAGAAGGGCGAGCGGATGAAGGACGACCCCGGCGCGGGGTTGAAGCTCGATCAACTGCTGGCCGAGCGCAAGGAGCGCGGCGACAGGCAGTTTTCCGATTCGGAGAAAGCGTCCATCTGGTTCGCGGACGACGCGGGCGGGTACCAGCGCGGCACCTCTCCGCCGTCCGAACCGAGTCGCCACAAGTACCGCGGGTACCGGGACTACTTCAACGGAACGGGCGAGTTTCCGGAAACGGCGTCCGGCACCCCGCCGGGGATCGTCACGCGCCCGCACCGTTCGGTCGCGTACCGCCGCAAATTGGACGGCGGCGATAGCGTGTGGGCGGTGGCGTTCACGGTACCGGT
Organism: Gemmata palustris; assembly: GCF_017939745.1. Classification (NCBI taxonomy): domain Bacteria; kingdom Pseudomonadati; phylum Planctomycetota; class Planctomycetia; order Gemmatales; family Gemmataceae; genus Gemmata; species Gemmata palustris. Next base: position 4,491,158 of record NZ_JAGKQQ010000001.1, read on the forward strand.
GCTGAGCGACGGGCCGGACCCGAAACCGGTCGGCGTCGTGGGAATGACGATCGATCTCGCGGACGCGGCTCCCGAGCGCACGGACCGGTTCCCGGTGCTGATCGACACGCGCCCGGACTTCAAAACCGGGCGCCGCGGGCTGATCCTGCGGCACCCGTACTGGTCGGCAACGAAGGGCGAGAGCGACCCGCCGCTCTACTACGCGGACGCGGTCGTGAAGTGGACCGACGCGATGCGCGAAACGGGCGAGGACGCCCGGTCCTTCGACGGCGGCGCCGAATACACCGACCCCGTTGCGGTCGCGAACGGCGACGTTCCGGGGCAAGCGACTTACGAGGGCAAGTGGCTGGCGGCCGTGAACCGCGTGCGCGTGGGGCCGGACAAGGTCGATACGGGCTGGGTGGTACTGGTCCAGGAGCGCAGAGACGAAGCCCTCCAGCCGGTGCGCGACCTGCAGTGGCGCCTCGGCTACGTTGCGCTCGTCGCGTGCGTGGTGATTCTGGTGCTCGTCGCGCTGATGTGGAGCGGGATGGTGCTCGTCATGGACACATCGTCGCGGTCACCGGTCACGCGCCTCTTGCGCCGCTGGGCGGGCCTCCCCACTAGCGTCACGAGCACCAGCGTGGGCACGATCACCCGGGGCAGTTCGCTCCCCGGCGCGGGCACCGCACGCGGCAGCGCGACCGCGACCCCGGGAACGGGCGCGACGCGGGCGTAAAGGTTTGCGCCGCGCCCGGCATTTCAGGTTCACGCGATACCACCGCCACGTCACATACACTTTGCCCAGCTTTCGCTCGACTTTCCGCGCCACCCATCAAGATGGGTCAACCGGCGAATCCGGGCGAACCGATACTCCGCCTACGCACGGAAGCCCGACACGCCAAGGACGGCGACACAGGGCACGCGCACGGAGGCCGAAATCATGTCACGGTGGTTGTGCAAACGGTGGGCGTGGGCGGTCGTGGTCGGAGCCACCGTGACCGTCGGGAGCGCGACGGGAGCGGATACCCCGCCCCAAAAAGTCGGCGCGGTGATCTCCCTGAACATTGACGGCAAGGGCGAGCGCCAGTTCAAGGTGCTCAAGTGCGAGAAGCAAACCGACGGCACCTACCAGTCGGAACTGAAGGACACCAAGACGGGCGAGACGATCACGCTCGTCGATCAGCCCGAGACCGCGCCCCCCAAGGGAGCGGAACCGCCCAAGGGTACGGAGCCCCCGAAGACCACGGACAACGGTCCGCCCAAGGCGAAGCCGCGCACGACGGACACGCTAACCCCGCCGCTCGGGGCTACGATGCCCGATTCGGCGAAGGACAAAGAGAAGGACAAAGAGAAGGACAAGGAAAAAGAGAAGCGCCCGCTCCTCCGCATGTTCGAGAAGGACAAGCCGTCGGATTCGGCGGGCGAAACCAAGAAGCCGGGGATGTTGGCGCGCGTGTTCGGGAAGAAGCCGAGCGGCCCGAACATGTCCACGCCCGCGACCGGCCCAACGGTGAAGACGACCTCGTCCGCGCCCCCGGCGGTGCTGCCGGTTCCCCCGGGCGGGCTGACCGGGGGAACGGCCGAACCGCCGCGCGTGATGCCCACGAAGCCGGTCGCGCCGCCGGTGGCGACCCCGGTGCCGACCGTGCCCGCGCCGCAAACGACTCCGACTCCGGTCCCGGCGCCGATCCCGACTTTCCCGGCCCCAACGCCTATTCCGACCCCGCTCCCGGCGCCGCCGATCCCGGTGCCGCTGCCGTCGGTGCCCCCGGCCGGAGGTGGGTTGCCGCCGATCCCGGTGCCGCCGGGCGGGACGTCAGCCACCAAGCCGCTGCAGATTGTGGTGCCGGCCGGGTACGTTCCGCCGCAAATCGCGTTCGATCGCGACGTCGAGCCGTTCGTGATCGCGCTGCAATCAATGAACGCACCGTCCGCTCGGCTGAGCGCTGCGAAGGGGTTGACTGAGTGCCGGCACCGTTCGACCGAGGGCGTCAAGGACGTGCTGTTCAAGGCGGCCCAGATGGACCCGTGCGGCGAAGTGCGGGCCGCGTGCATCACGCACCTGTGCGAGCTCGGCTACTTCAATGCGAACTTCCTGGGCCACATCCAGACCGCGTGCGTGGACACCGATCCGATGGTGCGCGAAGCGGCGAAAGCCGCCTGCTCGAAGATGATTCGCAAGTAAACAGTCGCGGGAGCAGAGCGCACCTTCCCCCGAAGTGCCGCTGCTAGTACTCGTGGCGCCGGTCAATTGAGTGACCGGCGCCACGACCGAACTATTTGCCAGCACTCTTCGTGTCGATCTGCCCGACCCGGTTCGCCTGCTCGGTGAACCACACGGTCCCATCAGCGCCGGCCGTCATCCCGAACGGCTGAGCGTTTTCGGTCTTCAGGTCGAACCACGATAGCTTCCCGGCCGGCGTGATCCGCCCGATCTTGTGCGTCTTGAACGCGGTGAACCACACGTTCCCGTCGCCGCCCGTCGCGATCCCGATCGGCTGCGTTCCTTTGGGCAACTCGAACCCGGTCACTTCACCCTTCGGGGTGATCCGGCCGATTCGATCGGCACCGTTCTCGGAGAACCACAGGTTCCCGTCCGGGCCGTTGGTAATGTCGCGCGGGCGGGCCTTGGGATCGGCCAAGCGGAACTCTTCGATCTTCCCGGTCTTCGGGTCGAGCCGGCCGATCTTTCCGGCCGCGCTTTCGGTGAACCAGATCATCTTGTCCGGACCGGTCACGACCCCGTAGGGTTGGGCGTCGTCGGTCGGGACCGGGTACTCGGTGATTTCGCCCTTCGGGGTGATCCGACCGATCTTGTTTCCGGTCATCTCCGCGAACCACAAGTTCCCGTCCGGGCCGGCCGTGATCCCGCGGGGCCACGAGCCCTTCGTCACCTTGTTTTCGACCACCGCTTTCGAGGGAATTGGGAACGTTCCATCGAACTCTCCCTTGGGCGTGATCCGGCGAATCGCGTTCTCCTCGCGCGAGGTGAACCACAGGTTGCCGTCCGGCCCCACGGCCAATCCCTGAAGGACACCGACGTCCTTCCCCGGAACCGCGAACGCGGTCGCCGCGCCCTTCGGGGTGACGCGGATGATTTGCCGCTTGAGCACCTCGGTCACCCACACGTTCCCGTCCGGCCCGACGACGATCGCCTGCGGGCGCTGGCCCGTGCCGGGGAGCGCGTGTTCGGTAATCGGTTCGGCGGCCCTTGCAGGCACCAAACACCCACCCGATACCAGCGCGGCCAACATGAATCGCGTTATCATAATCGTCGTGCCTTTCACTTTGCGATGAACGGGTCTAATTCGGTCGCCCGGTCCTCGATGCGGATGTGCCACGCCGGTTTCTTCGGGTCGGCGAACCGGCCGCGGAACCGGTCCACCATCTCCGCGTCGCGGCCCGTCGGTTCATCGAGCCGGAGCGTCACGTCGTACTCTCCCGGCGGGGCGCCGTCCTGGTTCTCGTAGGTCGTCAGCTCGAACGACCCGTCCGGGCCGGTCTTGGCGACCGGTGTCAGCGCGCCGGGGGCCGCGTTCCGCGGGTGGAACCGAACAGTGGCCCCGGCCGCCGGGTTCCCGTCCGTGAGCACCTTCCCGCGCACGGGAACCAGGTGAATCGGGGTGTAGCGCTTCGGCTTTTCGCACCCGGTGGTCGCAACCAGGGCGATGAACGTCACGGTCCAAAAAACTGATCGTGCAGTATGCATGGATGGCCCAGGATGGAGTGATTCGTGCCGGATCGTGCCCGACTTAATCCAGGTTGAACACCTCTCCGCCGGCCCGACTCACGAACGACTTAATCACGTCCGGGGTCACGTTCTCGGACACGAACCGGACCGACCCGTCGCACAGCCCGAAGTTCGCCCCGCCAGTGTGGAACGAGTAGATCCCGTAAGCCAAATCGTTGGTGCAGTTCACAACGCACGGCCCACCGCTGTTCACCCCGTCGAACGTCCACGAGTAGATCCGACTGCTGTGGAACGACGACCACGCGGCGAACCAGTGGCGGTTGCAGTTGGCCGGGTTGGTGGTGTTGGCGCACGCCACTGGCGCCCGTTTGCGATAGGTGACGGGCATCCCGGCGCTCTCGTACAGGAGCATGGTGTTGGACGTCCCGTCGGTGACCTCCAGGAACTTGGTCCGCACGTCCTTCAGGTAGCTGATCGCGCCGACCGCTTCTTCGGTCGCGGAGGCCGAAGTCTTATAGGACCGCGGGACGTAGTAATCGCCCGCCTGACCGGTGCGGTCTGTGAACGAAACGTTGCCGATGGGCTTCAAGAGGCGATCCGACGAGGGCGTTGAGGGGCAGATGTGGGTATCGAGCCGCGTGTTGACCGCGGTCTGATTTTCGGGCGCGTAGAAGTCGAGTTCAGATTTGTAGATGGCGGCCACGTTCCCCTGCTCGATGTACGGCAAGGTGATGCTCCCCCACCCGGTGAACGGCGGGCTAAATTGGGACGGAGGGAGCCCGCCCTGAGCGCTCTCGTAGTTGTGGAATGCGAGTGACAGTTGTTTGAGGTTATTGGAGCACTTCATCCGGGCCGCAGCTTCACGCACCTTCTGTACTGCGGGCAACAGCAATCCGATCAAGATCGCAATGATCGCGATCACAACGAGCAATTCAATGAGCGTAAAGGCGCGACGATTCCCGCGGCACATGAGCCGATCTCCGTAGGGTGCGTGTGGAGAGCCGCGTTGCTGGCAGGAATGCGCCGGGTGGGATCGTAGGCGCGTTGCGTGCGGTGCGGAGCGTGCTCGGCAACTGTTGAGATTGATTCTCAACAGCCACCTGTACTCTATTCGGCCAGAGTGGTTCGTCAATGACCAGTGATGGAAGCATGCGGCGCACCGGCGCACACTTCACCGCACCCACTTTTCCACTCGCGCGGTGATAGATTCGCGCCGTCGGCAGGAATAGCTGTTTGGACAACCGTCGTCCGAACCGGTATTGTAACCGTATGGCTACTCACACCGCCCCTCCCCAGCGCCGATTCGATTCCCCCGAGCAGGAGGCGTTCCTCAACTTGTGGCGGACGTTCGACCGCCTTCGCGCGATGGAAGAGGAACTGTTCGCCCGGTACGACCTGACACCGCAACAGTACAACGCGCTGCGGTTGCTCCGGGCCGCCAGCCCGGAGGCGCTCCGCACGCTGGACCTGAGCACCCGACTCGTGTCTCGCGCCCCCGACACCACCCGCTTGCTCGACAAATTGGCCGAGCGCCAACTGATCGAGCGCCACCGCCCGGCCACGAACCGCCGCGAGGTCCGCGTCGGCATCACTGCGGCCGGGATCGCCCTCCTCGAGAAGCTCCATGAGCCCCTGCGGGAGTGTCACGCGCGACAACTCGGCCACCTGTCCCGCACACAACTTCGCGATCTGACCGACCTCCTCCGCACCGCCCGGTTGCCCCACGAGGACGCCGACAGTAGCTGGCGGTGACTCTCCTATCCTTCCCGGAGTCCGACATGAGTTCCGATAACACCCCCGACGTCATCGTGATCGGCGGCGGACCGGCCGGCAGCACGGTCTCGACCCTGCTCGCCCAGCGGGGCGCCAAGGTCCGGCTATACGAGCGCGACACGTTCCCGCGGTTCCACATCGGCGAGTCGTTGATTCCCGAGACGTACTGGGTGTTCAAGCGCCTGAACATGCTCGACAAGATGAAGGCCAGTGCGTTCGTCAAGAAGTACAGCGTGCAGTTCGTGAACGCCCAGGGGAAGCTGTCGGCCCCGTTCTACTTCGACGAGAACAAGCCGGGCGAGCAGTCACAGACGTGGCAAGTGATCCGCAGTGAGTTCGACACCATGATGCTCGACAACGCGCGCGAGCACGGGGTCGACGTCCGCCAGCCGGCGCGCGTGCTGGAAGTGCTGTTCGAGGGCGATCGCGCGGTCGGGGTGAAGGTTCAAAAGGAGGGCGGCGGATCGGAAGAGGTCCGGGCAAAGGTGGTGGTGGACGCCAGCGGGCAGAGCACGATGCTCCAGAACAAGTTCAAGTTGCGGCTGTGGGATCCGATACTCAACAAGGGAGCCATCTGGACCTACTGGGAGGGCGCGTACCGCGACGCCGGTAAGGACGAGGGCGCGACGGTCGTGATCCAGACGCCCAACAAGCAGGGGTGGTGGTGGTACATCCCTCAGCACGATAACACGGTGAGTATTGGTGTGGTGGCCCCGTTCGACTACCTGTTCAAGGGGCGCGGGGGCCACGAACAGGTGTTCAACGAGGAGAAGGACGCCTGCCCGGAGGTCATCAAGCGGCTCTCCACGGGCCAGCGCCGCGGCGGGTACTACGCGACGAAGGATTACTCCTACCGCTCGTCGCAGGTGGCCGGCGACGGGTGGGTGCTGATCGGGGACGCCTTCGGGTTCCTCGACCCGCTGTACTCCTCCGGCGTGCTCCTGGCGCTGAAGTCGGGGGAACTGGCCGCGGACGCGATTGCAGATGGACTGGCCGCGGGTGACACCTCGGCCGCGCAGTTGGGCCGGTGGGGGGACGTGTTCAACAAGGGCGTGGACCGGATGCGCCGGCTCGTGTGCGAGTACTACGACGGGTTCAGCTTCGGGCGGTTCGTGAAGACGTACCCGCACCTGAAGGGGAAGGTGACCGACCTGCTCATCGGCGACCTGTTCGATGACCACGTGGACGAGGTTTGGGGGCCGCTGGAGTCGCTCTACGCGCCGGACAAGACGGCCATCCCGACGTGGAAAGACGGCACCCCGCCCGACGACGTTAATAAGGTGAATGAACTGTACCTGCCCGAAGACCCGATGCGGTAAGGTCCAACGCGGTCCCTCTCCCCAAGGCGCGCCGGCTCATGAAATCGTGGTTCCGTTCAGAAGACGTCCTCGCTGTTCTGATCGGCGTGCTCCTCATCGGCCTCAGTCTGGCCACGCTCACCGGGGCGAACCTGCTCGGCTGGTCGGTGGCCGTGAAGGAGTGGGCCGACCCCGCGAAGGCACTCGTCCCGTCGTCTTCCGCGTTCGCGGGGCTGACCGGGATCGGCGCCTTCGCGGCCACCTTTGTGTTTCTGCTCGGCGTGCTGTCCGCCGGTGCGGTGTTCCTGCGCACCAGCCCGGCGCGCTTCGCCGTCCGGTTCGCCGTGCTGTTCGTACTCGCGTTTCTCTGTTGGGTCGCCGGGCACAACGCCTACATCGCGGCCAACCCGAACAAGCTCCCGGCGGGCGTCGGCTGGGCACTGGGCCTGACCGGAGAGGCCGGGTACCTGCTCGCGCTGATCGGCGGGTTGCTCATCGGGAACCTCTTCCCGCGCGCAGGCGCCTGGTTCAAGGACGCGGCCCGCTCGGAGCTGTTCATCAAAGTCGGTATCGTGATCTACGGTGCGGTTCTCGGGGCGAAAGCGGCCGAGGAATCGGTCCGGGCGACCGCGATCCTGTTCCGCGGGTTGGCGGCCATCATTGAGGCGTACCTCATCTACTGGGCGCTGGTGTACCTGATCGCGCGGAAGGTGTTCGGGTTCAGTCGCGAGTGGGCCGCCCCCCTCGCCTCAGGTATCTCGATTTGCGGTGTCACCGCGGCGATCACTACGGGGGCCGCGATTCGCGCCCGACCGGTGGTGCCGGTCATGGTATCGTCGCTGGTGGTCGTGTTCGCGGTCTTCGAGATGTTAGTGCTCCCGAAACTCGCACACGTGATCCTGCCCGACGAACCAATGGTTGCCGCCGGGTGGATGGGGCTGGCCGTGAAAACGGACGGCGCCGCGTTCTCCAGCGGGGAGATCACGGCCGGGCTCTATTACCCCGACGAAAAAGACCCGGCCCGGAAGTGGATGGCACTGACGACCACGACGGTGAAGGTGTTCATCGACGTGTTTATCGGGATCTGGGCACTGGTTCTGTCCGTAATCTGGTCGTGGAAGATCGACAAGCGCCCGGGCCGGGGGCTCCCGCTCCGCGAGATCTGGGAGCGGTTCCCCAAGTTCGTGTTCGGCTACGCGGTGACGTTCGGCACGTTCTTCGCCATCGGGGTATCGGACCCGGGTGTGATCGGCGACCTGAAACGCGGGACCGATCAGGCCGACGTGTTCCGCAGACTGTTCTTCGTGCTGACGTTCTTCAGCATCGGGCTGGCGACGAACGTGCGCCGACTCTGGGCCGAGGGGTTGGGGCGCCTCGCGCTGGTGTACGTGGTGAACCTGTTCGGGTTCGTGATCTGGATCGGGCTGGCGATCTCGTGGCTGTTCTTTCACGGGGTGCCGGCGGGGGGAAAGTGAAATGGAAAAGCCGAACGTCCCTCCGACCGACGCGGAGATGGCCCGCGAACTGGCTCAAGTCGAAGCCGAGCCGCTGCTGCCCGCTGAAAAGTGGCTGATCGGCGGGAGCCTGGCCCTCGGCGCAGTTTTACTCGGCCTGTTGCTCTGGGTGAGCCGAACGTATTTTCCCGTCGGCTCGAACTGAGAACCGAGCGGCCGGTTTTGCAACGACCCGAACCCGGTCGATTCGGGAAGCAACCGGCGGTACGCACTGACGAGTTCACGTCCGGCCCGGCCCCGAGCTGTTCGCATACTGCCGATTGCCCGCCTCCATCGGGCACATTTCGCTTCAACTTTGTTCGTGCGCCCGAGGTAACCAAAGGCGTCGTCCGAAGCCCCTCCTTGCACAAATCCACGAAATAATCCCAGGTAGAAACAGCGTTCCAAGCACAGCCGACGGCCCTCGTTTTCGTTTCCACGATTTTCGCGCGACGCACTCGGTGTGGGTTAGAGGGGCGGATGAATTCGATGCGACTGGCAAAACAATGCAAGATTATTTAAATATCATTAGCTCAATATTGCCGCGGGATGGCTTGCCGCCACGGTTGAAATTGCGACAATGTCCACAAAAGCGAATTCCCTCGGGTGCAGCATGAGGCTACTTGTCACCATATCTTGCATTCTCGCCGCGATCTCAGTCGCTTCATTCGTCTACTGGGCCAAAGGGCCAGTTCGCGCCGAGTCGGTGGCCGCTCCCGTCCGCCGCGGAGTTCACTTTCTCGAGCCAGATAAACAATTAGGCGCCGTTCGCCTTAATGAGACGATTCACGATTCGTTTACGCTCGTCAACGATACTGACCGGACCATTATGATCGGCGAGCCGATGAAGAGTTGTTCATGCACGACCGCCGAACTGGATCGCCGGGAATTGGCTCCTGGGGAACGGTGCTCGCTGAAGTTCGCAATCAACGCCGGTGGGAACCGCGTTCCTCGGAGGGAAACCATCGCCCTCGTCTGTACAAGTGCTGGATCGGACGCGGTTCAAGTATTCGGCAGGGTGTACTTCGCACCAAAGGGCGTTTTTGAAATAGATCCGACTGAAGTGATCTTGACGCGAGCGAAGCCAAAGGCCACGTTTGTTGTTAGTACCGCTTCGACGGCGGAGCAGAATAAAGTGATTGATGTTCGATCAAATCATCAATGCGTGCATGTGGATGCTGGTGCTCTGCCGATTGTGACACTCGAACTGGATCTCAACACACGGGACGAGGCCGTACTTGAAGCGGAGTGTATTATTACCACGAATAATCCAAGTGAAGAAACGATTCGGGTGCCCGTTCGGGTTCGCAAATAGTGAATCGCGATTTCTTGCCTTATTTAGGAGGTACGTTATGCGAAAGCTCGCGTGTATGGTCGCTTTCGGCTTCGCAACCACGCTGGTACTGGCAATCGCTGCGATAGCCAACCCCACTTGCGATGGGACGAAACCAAAAAGTATTGTATGTGACGGCACGGTACCAGCGGGCTACTATCAGTCTTCACAGTGCCAAGGCGACTTGTCGCACAATGGCGCGTGTCTGAATGCAATTGCATTCAATATCGAATATTTCGGCTGCACGTCTCCCGCGGTCGATCCGGCTACAGGGCAATATATATCGTATTGCGCCGACAGTGTCGCATCTCAAGAATGTACTCAAAAGCGGATCTGCGTCGGTGAAACCAAGACCAAGGGTGATGGTACGTTGTACACGAACTGCTCTCAAAAAGGCGAAATCGTGATAACCAAAAGGCTTGTCAAGGAGGATCTCGGCCGAGAAGGGGCTTCGGTCAATATAAAATGCGCAGTAATTGTCGTTGCACCTCCGCCACCTCCGCCACCAGCTGCGCCCTAATTGTCGCTACATGGATCGAGTAGGTCCACATCTCAGAAACGGGTGGTCGCAATTGCCCGCCCGTTAGCCGTGACCACGTGAAACGATTTTGACTCGGTAGATAAGCAAAAATAATTGAATTTCCGGACAACTGGCTTTTCGAGGGCGCGGAATGGAATTCGCTTCAATTATTTTTCTCGTTCTCTCACCGGGGGCACCTGCCGACAAAGCTGAGGCTGTTGTTGCCCAGAAGTCGCGGATGCCAAACCGCTATCAACTGAAGCTCCGCGTGGAATCGCGCACGCCAAACGCGCCGCCGCCGCTCGAGTCCTCGTGGGACTCAACTCTACATATCTGGCGTGACGGGAACAAATTTCGCGTCGATCACTTGGACGCTCACTACACGCCCCCGCGACCGAATCACGATAGTCACGATCGGCGAGTCACGTGTGAGAATTGCGAGAAAGAAGGTTACGGAATTGTGACCACTGTGGTACGGGGTTCTCCCCCAACGCTTCATACGGTCGAGTTCGTTCGCCTTGGCACACGCAATTTAGATGGATACTGCACCTATTTCGACTGGCGATATTTCGGGTTGAGCAACGACCGGCCATGCGGATACCCGAAACTTCATATTGGCTCCGACTTTCCCGGCTTTTTTGGCCGGTCCGATGTCCAAACAAGGCGCGAAAACCGAGGCGGGGTTCCGTGTCTTGTCGCGGCCATGTCCAGAAAGACGGGGCACCTCCAGCAATCCGTTTGGCTTAGTGAACGCGAAGAGTTTAATCCGGTCTTTTTCGAGGACAAGTTCGAGGTCGTTGGAGGGGAACCCGAAAGCCGAACGACGGAGGTGAGTTGGCAACTGACCCCGGGAGGGCATCGGTACCCGAAAACGGTGAAACACAACACGACGATTTCGTTCAACGGTGCGAAATACCCGGGTGAAGAAATCGTCACGGTGACACACGCCGATTTCGACAGCGCCATCGATCCTGCGGTCTTCACGCTCGCTGGCCTCGGGTTGAACGAGAATCAGGCGATCGGGCTTCCCGATTTGAAACCTTCCGAGCGGCCACTGTGGCGGAACGGCAAGGTCGATGAGTCGTACACGCTCGGCCAATACACGGCCGATATGCTCGGGCCCCAGACGGCAGTTGCCGACGGTCCGAAAACCGTGGCCAACTACCCGGCTGAAGGCAGCACGACTCTCACCGTGAGCATTGTTACCGCGCTACTGGCAGTCGTAACCGCGGTACTCGCGGTCGTCATCCGCCGGCGGAGGGCCGCGGGATGACGGAGCTCACCCGATCACTTCGGCGCCGAGGCGTCAGTTTGGTGGAAGTGCTGGTGGTCGTGAGCATCCTGTCGTTCCTGTTCGCCCTGCTCATACCCGCAGTGCAGCGCGCTCGGGCGGCGGCCACACGAATGGGCTGTCAGTCGAACCTCCGACAGATCGCCCTCGCGACGCACGGCTACGAGTCCGCTCACGGCCAACTGCCGCCCGCGTTCCGTCACCGGCGTACCGACCCGGAGACGCCCAACCTTCAGTGGCCGCTGCTGATCGCGCCGTACCTCGAACTCGAGGCCAACTGGCGGACGGCGGTGGACGATTTTCGGCGCGAGCGGGACGCGATATTCCCGTCGCCGCACCGCGGCCTGTCCGTGCCACTGAAACCGTTCTCCTGCCCGTCGGACCCGCGAACTGCCGTGAGCTGGGAGGTCACGTTCGTCTACTCACTCGCCCGGCCCCGCCCGGCCCTCGTCACCCGATCGTTCGCGCTCACCTCGTACCTCGGGAACGGGGGCGAGGTCAGCGCGCGGCGAGACGGCGTCATCATCGCGGACGGCACCGTAACTCTGTTACATGTAACGGACGGCACTTCCAATACGCTCGCGTTCGGCGAACGCCCGCCGCCAAAGAACTTAATGCTCGGGTGGTTGTATTACGGGTGGGGAGCACACGCGAACGGAGCGGGCGAACTCAGTTCTGTCATGGGCGTTAATGATCCGAACCCGTTTGTCTGGAGGGTACCGGACGCGAGTTGCGGTCCCGGGCCGTTCCCGTATCAACGACCGGATTTGAACTCTGAGGCCGACTGCGCCCAGTTCCAGTATTGGTCCTTGCACTCCGGGGGTGCCAACTTCGCTTTTTGCGACGGTTCCGTTCGCGTCCTCGCGTATCGGGCCAACTCGATATTGGCCGCGCTAGCCACCCGCGCCGGGGGCGAAGTGGTTGCTCCCGACTGATTCCGATACCACGCCACTCGAGCAACGCGGCGCAAGTCGGTTGAGAGTTGGTGCTCGGGCACTCGACATCGAGCGCCCGAGTTCAATCAGCATGTGCAATGCAGAAGCGATCAACTACGGAGCGGCAGATGGCAGGGCCTCGGGCACACTAGCGCGGTGAGGTGCCGACCAACGGGGGCACGTTGACCGCGGGTCGTGCAACGGGTTGCCGGCTCGCGCGCACGCGGTAGTTATCGCCGGCCGTGCCGGTCGCCAACCGCTCGGCTTCTTTCTCGGTCTTGATCCCCGTGTGCAAGAGCGTGTGCAGACCGGGCTGGGCGGCCTCGATCGCGTCCCACTCGCGCTGTTCGCACACCACGTTCCCGCCGACTTTACCCTTGTCCATTGTCATCCGGTACACGACCCACGCATGGCAAATCTCACGTGCGCGCATTGCTTCTCCGTTATGGGCGATAGTGTATTGTACCCGCGCCGCGCGCCGAATCCGTCGAGAATATTCCCACTTCCGCGCCCGTGCGGTACCGCTATGCGGTACCGGTTCGAGATTCGATCGAATGGAACTGGCGTTTGTAGTTGCCTACACACATGTTGTGACGATGTCACAGCGCGACGAACTCGCGCCGCACGGGTGCAGTAATTCAGGTGCGCAACCGGCCGACCACGAACCGGTGCCCGTCGCCTAACACCTCCGGGCCGAGCCGGGCGAGGCCCAAAGCGCTGCGGTTCCCGGTGTTCGTACCCACGGGTCGGTGTCGGGATCTGGGGGATCGCGACCCGATACGAGGCGAGGACGTCGGTGTACACGGTGCCCCGGTCCGATACCCGCGCGGGAGCGCGTCCCACAATCGCTGAGCCGTGGCTGCGGACCGGTCATCGCCAGCACCCGCCGGGTTCCGCTTCCAAGGCTACCCACACTCACTGGACCTGGTCTTCGGACCCCGCGAAGTTCCACAACTCATCGGCCTCGATCACGACCGGGGCCGACTTTGGGGGCGGTTCCGGATCGTCCGGGGTTTGTTCCCGGTACAGGGCGTTGACGAAGTTGTGAACCCAGGACCGGGATCGGCCCGTGGCCCGTGCGATGGCCCGATCCCCGAGTCGCTCGGCCAGCAACCGGCACAGATCAAGATCGGTTGCGCCGCCCCGCCACTACGAACGGAATCTGCGTGCCGATACTACGGTGTTCGTGTTCGCTCTGCCGGAGTCGGGATGGTAAACTGGGGAGACCCACCGACCGCTCCCCGGAGTGCGCTGATGCCCGTCCGGTCTCTCGCCGCGCTACTGGTGCTCGCCTCACCCCTCGCTGCGTCTGCTGCCGAAGTGTCGTTCGAGCGCGAAGTGCTCCCCGTGCTCACGCGGGCCGGGTGCAACGCGGGCGCGTGCCACGGCAACCTCAACGGCAAGGGCGGGCTGAAGCTCTCGCTCAAGGGCGAAGAGGTGACCGGAGACTTCGCCGTTCTCACGCGCGACATGCTCGCACGACGAATCGACCCCATTAAGCCCGACGAGAGTCTTCTTCTCCAAAAGGCCACCGCACAGGTGCCGCACGAAGGCGGGGCGCGCTTCGCGAAGAGCGCTCCCGAGTACGCGGTCCTTCGCGATTGGATCGCGCGCGGCGCCAAGTTCGATGCGCCGGGCGGGGCCGCTCTCACCAAACTCACGGTCACCCCCGCGAGTCAAATCCTGGTGGACCCGGCCGATCGCTTTCAGGTCAAAGCGCTCGCACATTTCTCCGACGGCACCACGCGCAACGTCACTTCGCTCGCCGCGTTCGAGTTCACCGCAGTTGGTGTCGCGAAGATCACGCCCGTGGGCGAAGTGGTCCGCGAACAAACTGGCGAGGTCGTGCTGCTCGTGCGGTACCTCTCGCACGTCGAACCGGTCCGCATCGTCTTCCTGCCGGACCGCCCGGTTCCCGACACGGTCAACTTCCCCACGAATAACGCGATCGACCGATTGGTGTTCGCGCAGTTGAAAGAGTTGCGTCTGAAGCCGGCGGAATTGTCCCCCGACCACGTTTTCTTGCGTCGGGCGTTTCTTGATGCACTCGGCGTTCTGCCCACGCCCGCCGAAACGCGCGCGTTTCTTGATGACACCGATCCGAAGAAGCGCGCGAAACTGATCGATTCCCTCCTCGCGCGCCCCGAGTTCGCCGAGTATTGGGCACAGAAGTGGTCGGACCTTTTGCGCAACGAAGAGAAGTCGCTCGACAAGAAGGGCGTCGCGGTGTTCTACCGGTGGATCGCGGCCCAACTCGCCGCGGACCGGCCCCTCAACGAATTCGCACGCGACATCATCGCCGCCCGCGGAAGCACTTATGCGAATCCGCCCGCGAACTTCTGGCGCGCGGTCCGCGACCCGTTGATGCGTTCGGAATCCGTTGCGCAAGTGTTCCTCGGCATCCGTATCGGCTGCGCGCGGTGCCACAACCACCCGTTCGACCGGTGGACGATTGATGATTACTACGGCTTCGGGGCGCTGTTCGCCCGCATCGATTACCGCATTTTAGAGAACAACAAGAAGGACAATCTGGACAAGCACGAGTTCGTGGGCGAGCAGATCGTGTGGCAGAACCGCACGTCGGAGATGCCGAACCCGCGCACGAAGCTGTCCGCGAAACCGCGCTTCTTGGGCGCCTCCACACCGGAAATGGGTGAAAGCGCCGACCGGCTCGCCGCCGTCGCGGACTGGATCGCGGCGCCGAGTAACCCGTTCTTCGCAAAGGCGCAGGTGAACCGGATCTGGTTGCACCTGATGGGGCGCGGACTGGTCGACCCGAACGACGACTTCCGCGCGACCAACCCGCCGACGAACCCGGAGTTACTCGCTTGGCTCGCGGAAGACTTTGCCAAAGGCGGATTCCGCCTCAAGCGCACCGTGAAGACGATCATGCTGAGCCACACCTACCAACTGAGTGCGACGGTGCGCGACAGTACCACGATGGGTGACGACCTCCACAACTCGCACGCGACCGTAATGCCGCTGGAAGCGGAGCAATTGCTCGACGCCCTCGCACAAGTGACCGGCGTGCCGGTGCAGTTTAAGGGGTACCCGCTCGGGATGCGTGCGAACCAGATCCCGGCCCCGCCCCAATCCGGCCGGCGCGGGTTTGAAGGCATGAGCGAGCGCTTCCTGAAGGTATTCGGGAAACCCGACCGCCTGCTCACCTGCGAGTGCGAACGCAACGACGACCCGGGCTTGCTCCAGGCGTTCCAGCTCATTACGGGTGAGTTGATGAACACGCTGGTGCGAGATTCCAACAACCGGCTCGGCAAGATGCTCTCCGCCGGTAAAACGGACGCGGAGATGCTCGACGAGTTCTACCTCGCCGCGCTGTGCCGGTCACCAACTTCGACCGAAGCGAAGAAACTGCTCGCGTACCTCGCGGCCGCGAAGGATCGCCGCGCCGCGTGGGAAGACGTGCTCTGGGCGCTGCTGAATAGCAAGGAATTCTTGCTGAGACGATAGTGCCGTTCCGAGTGCTTGCGGGCGAACGAGCCGCGACCGCAAGGGAGCGGGGAACGACTCCCATGTTAACCAGGATTCCGCGAACCGACTGTGCCTCATAGTGGGCTAGCGAGCCGCTTTGCGCGGAGGTGCCTCCCGCTCCCTTGCGGTCGCGGCTCGTTACAAGAAAACTGGATTAGCCCCGAAGGGGCGGCAGATAGTAGCCAGGGGTGGAACCCCTGGCGCTGCCCGCCGGGGGTTCCACCCCTGGCGCGCTGCCCGCCGGGGTTGTGCGTCGCTCCACCAAGGGTTGCGCGTTGCTCCACCCCTGGCTACCATCTGCCGCCCCTTACGGGGCTTGAAGACAAGGGCGCTGCCATGCCTCACACTTCGTTTCCCTCCCGTCGGGCCGTTCTCCGCGTCGGCGGAGCGTCGCTTCTCGGGCTGTCGTTCCCGGAAATGCTGCGCGCGGCGGAAGCGCCGAAGGCCAAGCACCGCGCCACGGCCAAGAGCGTCATCTTCTTGCACCAGTGGGGCGGACCGGGGCAACACGAAACGTTCGACCCGAAGCCCGATGCGCCGGACAACGTGCGCGGGTGGTACGGCGCTACCAAGACAAAACTACCGGGCGTGATCTTCGGCGAGCGCATCCCGAAGATCGCGGCAATGGCCGACAAGCTGACCATCGTGCGCTGTATGCAGCACACGATGAAGAACCACAACTCCGCGGGGTACTACAGCCTCACCGGAGTCGCGCCGCCCACCGATGACCAGCGCCTCCGCGACTCGCTCGAACTGTTCCCCGCTTACGGTTCCCTTGTCGATAAGCTCGCGCCGGCGCCGAAAGGCGTTGCCACGTTCGTCGCGTACCCGCACGTCATCGCGGACGGGTCCATTACTCCGGGCCAGCACGCGAGCTTCTTGGGCAAAGCCCACAGCCCGCTGTTCGTGAACCAAGACCCGAGCCGGGCCGACTTCAAGTTGCCGGAACTCACGCTGCCGGACAATTTGAGCGTCGAACGTCTGGAGAGCCGCAAGGACATTCTGAAGTTGATTGACGAGCAGAGTGACCTGCTCGAAACCTCGCTGGTCGCGCAGGGACTGGACGAGAGCTATCAGAAGGCGGTGGCGATGCTCACCAGCCCGCGCTTCAAGCAGGCCTTCGATCTCACAAAGGAGAGCAAGAAGACGCGAGACGCCTACGGGCGCACGACCTATGGCCAGGGGTGCTTGCTCGCGCGGCGCGTGGTCGAAGCCGGTGCGAAGTTCGTGAACGTGTACTTCTCGCGCGCCATTGGCGGGAAGGGACAGGGCTGGGACTACCACGGGTTCAACAAGGAGAGCGTCACGGACCGGCTCGACGAACTGCTGCCGATGACCGACCAGACGCTGCCCGCGCTCCTCACCGACCTCGAAGACCGCGGGATGCTGGACGATACGCTCGTGGTGTGGGTGGGCGAGTTCGGGCGCACCCCGAAGATCAGTTCCAATGGGGGACGCGACCACTGGCCGCAGTGCTATTGCGCCGTTCTCGCTGGAGGTGGGGCGAAACGCGGGTTCGTCTACGGCGCCAGCGACAAGCTCGGCGCGTACTCCACCGTGGGCCAGGCGCGCCCGGAAGACCTCGCGGCGACGATGTTCGAGGCGCTCGGGATCGACCCGGAAACCGAGGTCCGCGACAAACTGAACCGCCCGCTGCCGATCGCACGCGGGAAGCCGATGCGCGAACTGTTCAGTTAAGCCGAGACTTTTGCTTTGCACCACTCGGAATACGGTAGGCGGTAGAAAGTGACGACTCCCTGATGAAGCACTTCGCCTTCCGCCGTTACCGCTTTTCCATTCCGAACCCAGATCACAGGTTTACCCTGCTCTTCGTGAAGCTCGACTTGGAATAGTGGACAGCGGACGTCCATTTGGATTTGAAAGTGATCGGAATCAACGGGTTCCACCAGGAGGAGTGGTGTCCTGTTACTACCTCGGATCAATAGTGAACCTTGCGATTTTACCGCAGGAAGGAGTTCGGGAAGGAATCGTGCTTCAATGTCTTTCTTGGTCATGAAGCGAGGAGGCGTCCTCTGGTATTGAGCTGTGAAAATCGCGAGTGCATCGTCTTGATCGCTGAAAAGCACCAAACGTTTCTCTTTCCAATCTGCCATTCCTGCCGCGCGATACGTCTGCTGCCTCCGCATCTTTCCGACACGAATGCTGATTGTCCCTCGCGCTGTGATGTTTTGCGCATGGAAGATACTGTGACAGATGCGGCACATCAGAGCACATTTGTCGATTTCGTCCAATTGTTCGCTTGATAGATTACGGCGAATCAGGTTCTCATAATCAGGGGCCTTCTTTTTGGGGTTGATGTGATTGAACTCGAAACCGTTTAGAGTGTGGAAGCGAGCCAGATTTTCTCGAACATCGCGCCCACAAAAAACACATTTTCCGCCAGCGTACTCGTAAAGCTGCAATCGGTTTGCTGCCACAAATCCTCCTTGCTTATGGACATAATTGCACTGTATCACCACTTGCAGAGGCGGCTCAAGGCGCGATTCACCTAAATTTGCACAGCTATCAATGGGAGGTTCCGATTATGCCACTGATTAGTGCTGCTTTGGGATCGCCTACGGTGCAGGTTCAGTCATGACGAACATCACACCGCTATCACGATCAGTGTTCTTCGGATCGGAGCGGTTATCCCGATCTTTGCCAAGAGGTATTGTTTCTATTCTCGGCGTCCCCTGAAGTGACACAAGTCGTCCTTGCGGGTCAGCGCTCGTCAGCAGAGGATAGGCCTGTCGCCGTAATCCGTATTCGGGAGGCCGATGATGCGCCCCACATATTCGTTTCCCGAGGCCGTGGTCGAAGCGATCGCGCGTGATCGGTATGGGCACCCGGACCCGCGCGTTCAGGAGCGCATGGAGATCCTTTGGCTCAAGAGCAAGAACCAGACCCACGGGTGCATCGCCGAGCTGGCCAATGTGTCGCGGTCCACGGTCCAGCGGGTGCTGCGGATCTTCGCGGTCAAAGGTCTGGACGGCGTCCGGTCGTTCGGTTGGAAAGGCCAGCCCAGCGCCCTGACGCCGCACCGGGCCACGATCGAAGAGGAGTTCCGCGCGCGTCCGCCGCACACGGCTCACGACGCGGCGCGGCGGATCGAGGAGCGGACCGGCGTCCGACGGAAGCCATCACGGGTCCGTAAGTTCCTGAAGGACGACCTGGGGATGAAGTGCCTGAAGGTGGCCCCAATCCCGGTCCCACCGAAGAAGACCGTCGTGGAACACGCCCGAACGCAGGCGGACTTTTTAAAAGGCGGAACTGGAACCGAAGCTGGCGCAGGCTCGGGGCGGTAACCGGACCGTGTATTTCGTAGACGCGTCGCACTTCGTGTTGGCGTCGTTCCTGGGGTGGGTGTGGTGCTTCGTGCGGCTGTATGTGCGGGCGGCGAGTGGCCGGCAGCGGTACAACGTGCTGGGCGCGCTCAACGCGGTCACGCACGAACTGGTGACGGAGATCAACACGACCTACATCACGGCGACCTCGGTGTGTGCGTTGCTCCGCACGATCGCGAACCGAGGGATGCCGATACCGGTCACGTTGGTGATGGACAACGCCCGGTACCAGCGGTGCGCGTTGGTGCAGGGCGCGGCCAAGGAGTTGGGTATCGAGTTGCTGTTCCTGCCGAGTTACTCGCCCAACCTGAACCTGATCGAGCGACTGTGGAAGTTCGTCAAGATGGAAGTTCTGAACAGCCGCCACCATCAGGATTTCAAAAAGTTTCAGGACGCCATCGACGGGTGCCTGGCTGATCTGACGACCAAACACCGCCAGAAGCTGGCCACTCTGTTGACGCACAACTTCCAGACCTGGGGCAATGTGTCACTCCTGAATGCGTAAAGCATAAATCCTCTCTTCTTCGCGCTTCGGAACTGCGCAGGTAGGCTTCGTGACAGCCGCGTCCTTAATATGGCCTCGGTACTGTCCGCTATGCGCCGGCTTCGGTGTGCAACAACGCGAACACCTCGCCTTTGACTTCACAGCAATTTGCGCCTAATCTGCACGGTACCCACCTCACGCACTTCCACCCGCGCGGAGCACGTCAGCGTGTTACCAAAATTCCGCTCCTGCCGAGGCCCCGATCGCCGCGACGTTATGCGGTTCGGCTCGGTCGGTCTCGCGTCCGCGGCCCTCGGTCCGCTCTCTGCACACAAGACGCCAGCGGCCGATGCGACCACAAACGACCCGGCGGTCATCTTTGTCTGGCTCCCGGGCGGTCCGCCGCACCAGGACACGTTCGACATGAAGCCGGATGCGCCTGATGAGTACCGCGGCGCGTTCAAACCGATCAAAACCAACGTCACCGGAATCCAGATTTGCGAGCACCTACCGCAACTCGCGAAGGTGACGGACCGGTACTCGATCATCCGCTCGGTGGCGCACACGTTCGCGGACCACGGCGGTGGGCACAAGCGGTTCCTCACCGGGCGCGACCCGCTCCAACAGGTCGGCTTCGTGAACGACACGCCGATGGTCGGGTCAATGGTCGCAGAGGTGCTGAAGTCGAAGCGGGCCGCGGTCCCGAACTACATCGCGGGCGTCGACGGCGGGCGCCAGCAGATCGACACGTTCAGTTTCGGCTCCGCGTACCTCGGGCCGCAATCGCACCCGCTGTTCGTCCCGGGCGACCCGGCCGATAGCAAGTTCGAGGTGAAGAACCTCTCGGCGCTACCGGGAACCGAAGAGAAGTTGAAAGATCGTCTCGCACTGCTTAGCAAATTCGATGCGCCGTTGATCGGCCCGGACCTCGCGGGCCGCGCCGAGGGCATGAACGCCGCCCGCGCTCGTGCGCTGGATCTCATCACAACGGACACCGCGAAGCATGCCTTCGATCTCACGAGAGAATCCCCGAAAACGCGCGCCCGGTACGGGATGCACCGCTACGGACAGCGGGCGCTGCTCGCCCGGCGGCTCGTGGAGGCGGGCGCGTCGTGGGTCACGATGGTGATGGAGAACGCGACCCCGCCGGGCGCGGATCTGAAGAAGGACCACACGTACAACTGGGACTCGCACGCGGTCAACTGCCACATCTTTGAGGACACGCGGTACAAGCTCGGCTTCCTCGATCAGGCGATCTCGGCACTGATCGAGGACTTGTACGCGCGCGGGCTGAACAAGCGTGTGTTGCTCGTGGTGACGGGCGAGTTCGGGCGCACGCCGCGCGTCGAGTACGATAAGGCGACCGGTCGACCGGGGCGAGATCACTGGCCCCAGGCGCAGAGCATTTTGGTGAGCGGTGCGTGCAAGACGGGTATCACGGTGGGCAGCACGACCGCAAAGGCCGAGGTGCCGAAGGGCCGCCCGCTCACGCCGAACGATTTGTGGGCGACGGTGTTCACGCACCTGAACATCGACTTCAACGCGACCAGTTTCACGGATGGTACCGGCCGCCCCATCCCGATGCTGCCCCACGGTGATGTCATCAGCGAGTTGGCGTGACGGCACCCGGCAGGGCTTCGTGTGATCGCGGTCCGGTCAATTGATCTGCACGATGCCGCCCTTCACGGTCGTCACTCCCGCGCCTTCGACCGCGACCATTGGGCCTTCCACCTTCACCTGAGCGTCGCCCTTCAGGTTCACGTTCGGCGCCTTCACGGTCACGCCGGCCGGGGCGACTTCCACTGAACTCGCGGTGGCTTTGAGCGTCACCTTCGCGGCGTCGATCAAGATCCCGCTCGAATCGATGACGATCTTGTTCGCACCCACCTTCAGCGTGATGGACGTACCGGCCTCGATCTCGATGCTCCCCGCGGTCGCCTTAACGCCGATGTTGCCCTTCGCGACGGTCAGCGTGTCGTTGCCCGTATCGACACCCGCCACGCGGTTGCCCTTCGTAACGGTGTGCGTGTCGTTGCCCTTTGACACCGTGATGCTGCGGTTCCCCTCCTGTACGGTCACGGTGTAGTCGGACTTCACGTCAACGGTGCGGGTGCCCTTACTGACCGTCAGCGATTCGTTACCCTCGGACACCGTGACGCTGCGGTTGCCCTTGCTCACGAGCAGCGTGTCGTTGCCCTTCGAGACGGTCCGGTCGCGGTCGCCCGTTTCGATGGTGATCTTCTCGAAACCCTCTTGTACCGTCAGCGTGCGGTTGTTCTTGATCTGAATGAACTGGTCGTGTTCGACCTTCAGGTCGTCGTCGTTCTCCACGAACCGGTGGAAGTCCTTCTGCGCGTGGAAGTAAATGTCCTCCTTGCCCTTCGCGTCCTCGAACCGCAGTTCGTTGAAGTCCGCTTCTCCGCCGCCTTTAGTGGATCGCGTTTTTAACCCGCTTTGCGTCATGTTCGCGGGCAGCGCGTAGGGCGGCATTTGTTCGGCGTTGTACACGCGGCCCGTGATGAGCGGGCGGTCCGGATCGCCCTCGAGGAACTCGACCACCACCTCTTGCCCGATTCGGGGCGTGAAGACCATGCCCCACTGTTTGCCGGCCCACATCTCGGACACGCGAATCCAGCACGAACTGTTCTCGTCCTTCTTGCCGAGCCGGTCCCAGAAGAACTGCACCTTCACGCGCCCGTACTTGTCGGTGTAAATCTCCTCGCCGCTCGGCCCGACGACCACGGCCGTTTGCGCGCCCGAAATTGCGGGGCGCGGGGTCGATGGTGCGGGGCGGAACGGTACCGCCGCGGGCGCGACGACGAACGTGTTCGAGTAGTCGGCCGCGCCGGGGCCACCTCCGGCCCAATCCTCGCTCGCGTTGTGTTCTACTTCGAGGAACACGTAGCTGCCGTCATCAGACGGGTGGTTCTCCAGTGTGAATTTGCCCCCGGGGGCGAAGGACGAGCACCGGCTCGTGCCGGTCGCGGTGTCGTACCCGGCCTCCACTTCTTCCATGCGCGCCTTCGCGAGTGTGGTGCCGTCGCCCGCGACCGGGTACCCGCCGGGGTAGTCGAACAGCTCGAAACCGCTGATGCCGGTGAGCGCGACGGTGGTGTCCGCGTCCTTCAGCAAGTTCGTGGCCGGGGTCTCGAAGTTGTAATCGGTGTGCGTGACCTTCCCCGAGCGGAACGCGAACCGCCGGTCCCAACTCGACACGCTCTCCGCGCCGGGCACGTCCGGCCGGTACTCGACGGTTCCGTGCGGGGCACAGTCGAACGCGGCCGAGGGCGCATCGGCCAGGACCAGCGTGTGCTGCCCCTCCTTGAACTCGAAGAAGTAGTAAATGCCGTACTCTTCCATGAGCCGCGACACAAACGCGAACGCGGTCTCGCGGTACTGCACGCAGTACTCGCGCGTCGGGTACGTCCCCTGGAGCTGCTTCTTGTAGTCGGTGAGCCCGAGCCGGTCGAACGTGCTCGTGATGATCGCGTCCACGGTCATGTTCTGGAAAATGCGGCAATCCGTGGTGCGCGTGAGGAACCACAACCAGGGGACCACTTCGGCGCGGTAGGCGCGCAGGCCGCGACTCGCACTTTCGCCCGCGACGAGCTTCCGCACGAACCCGTGGAACGGGCGCGGGGTGTCGTCGGGCATGTTGAGCGTCCACCCGACTGCCTTACCGACGAGATCGGCTGCGGCGACCGTCAGGTTCTCCGAAACCAGATCGAGCGCGAACTCGAACGGCACGGACAGGCGCTCGCGCCCGCGGAACCCGGTGACGATGAACGTATCAGCTCCGAGCGGGGTCGTGAGCGTGACGAGCCGGCGGTTCTGGGTGAGGGCCATGTCTTTCCGAGTCCCAATCTTTCAGGGTTCCAATCTTTACAGGGTCGAAAGTCGGAGCCGAGCCGAAAGTCGTAAAGGCGAAAGTCGTAAAGTCAGGAAGGCCGAAAGTCGTAAAGGCGAAGACCAATGTGGTTGGTATCTTCGACTTTACGACTTTCGGCCTTACGACTTTCGACTCTGAAAGATTGGGGCCGGGATTACGAAGCGACCGCGGTCGCCAGGTCGTAAGACACGCGCGGGCTGTCGGTGATCGAGTTGTCCTGGCCGTATTCCTTGAACAGGTACTCGATCTTGGTGAAGTTGATCGAGAGGCTCTCGGACGGGCGGTCGCCGCCACTCGACAGCGAGTACCCGCTGATGAGACAGTTGGTCAGCTTGTACTCCGCGTACATGCGGAGCTCCTTGCCGTCGGTCGAGCAGAAGTGGACGGTGCAGTCCACGCCCTTGCCGGTCAGTGCTTCCTGGAGCCACGCGAAGGTGGACTTGTCCATCTGCTTGGAAACCGTAATTTCGCTGACCGAAGGGGCCGACGATTCGCGGTTCGCAGACTTCCCGACCGGCGACCCGATCCCGCGCCCCACGCCCCACTGGAAGCTGTTCACTTCCACCCAGTCCTTGTGCCCCGCCTCGGTCACGTTCCCGACGATCTTCCCGTACTTGACGTAAATCGGCATAACCTGCTCCTCGTTGTGGGGTGAAGCACCCCGGACTCGAACCCGTTGTTTTCTGGGCCGTTGACTCGCGACCCGTGTTGGATGCCTAAATTACGGCGGGCCGCGCGCGATCCTATCACTGATTTTTTCTGCCGAGCCGAAAATCACTTTGCTTCGAGTTCCAAGTTCCAGGTTTGAAAAACATAAGCCCGGCGCTGTTTGGTCTTCAGCTCTGGAACTTGGAACGCTGGAACTTGGAACTCAGATTGGAGAAGGGCTTTTGTTCCGGGCCGCGAGGTGGTCTAATCTGGGTCTGCCTCGTTAGCGCTTTTCGCGGAGATTCGACGTTATGCGGTTCCCTCTCTCCCTCGCCTCGTTATTCGTGCTCGCGCTGCCGGCACTCGCGCAGCAGCCGAAACTGCCGAACCTGCCGCCCGACCTGATGGCGCCCACCGACGCACTCACCCCCGCAGAGGAGCGGAAGGCGTTCACCGTTCCCGCCGGGTTCGATGTGCAACTCGTCGCCAGCGAGCCCGACATCCAGAAGCCGATGCAGATGGCCTTCGACGCGAAGGGGCGGATGTGGGTGACGACCTCGTACCACTACCCGTTCGCGGCGCAGGGCAAGCCCACCGATAAGCTGTTTATCCTCTCCGACTTCGACCCGAAAACGGGCAAGGCCGGGAAGGTGCAGACGTTCGCGGACGATTTGAACATCCCCATTGGCATCCTGCCGCTGCCGGACTGCAAGAGCTGCATCGTGTCGAGCGTCGGTGAGATCCGCAAGTACACGGACGCCGACGGCGACGGCAAGGCAGACAAGATGGAGGTGCTGTTCAGCGGCTTCGGCTCGCGCGACACGCACGGGATGTACAACTCGTACACGCTCATGCCGGACGGCTGGGTGTACTCGTGCCACGGCTTCTCGAACGACAGCACGGTGCGGGGTAAAGACGGCCACGAAGTGAAAATGAACTCCGGCAACACGTTCCGGTTCCGGCCGGACGGCTCGCGGCTCGAGATCTGGACCCGCGGGCAGGTGAACCCGTTCGGGATCGCGGTCGACCCGTGGTTCAACCTGTACACGGCCGACTGCCACTCGAAGCCGATCACGCAACTCGTTCCGGGCGCGTACTACGAGAGCTTCGGCAAGCCGCACGACGGGTTGGGGTTCACCCCGCACGTCACCGCGCACCCGCACAAGAGCACCGGGCTGTGCGGGCTGGTGTGGTACGACGCGGACCACTTTCCGGCGGAGTACAAGAGCACGATGCTCCTCGGGGACGTGGTCAGTAACTGCATCAGCTCCGACAAGATCGTGTGGAAGGGCTCGACCCCGGTCGCGGTGGAGCAGCCCGACTTCCTGACGAGCAAGGACCGGTGGTTCCGCCCGGTGGACATCAAGCTCGGCACGGACGGCGCGCTGTACGTGGCGGACTTTTACAACAAGATCATCGGCCACTACGAAGTGGACCTCAAGGACCCGCGCCGCGACAAGGGACGCGGGCGCATCTGGCGCATCGTGTGGACCGGTAAGGACGGAAAGGCCCCCGCGCCGAAGTTCCACCGCGCCGACTACACGACCGCGACGGACGCGGAACTGGTGGACGACCTGTTCCACCCGAACCTGGCGGTGCGGTTCTTCGCGGGGCACCAGCTCCGGCGCCGCGCGGCGGAGGGGAAGGATCTGAGGGGGGGCGTTAACGGCGAGAAACTGGCGAAGAACCCGGAACTCGCGGCGTCGGTGATCGGCTGGAGCGCGTTCATCTCCGAGGCGCGCCCGCAACCACAGGCGGCAAAAGATTACGAATTGCTGCGGGCGATTCACAAAGACGTGGGCATCAAACCGGAACAACTCACCGGGCACCTGATTCGCGCACTTTCGAGCCGCCCGAAGTGGGACAAAGACGAGCGCGCGATTCTGCTCGGCGCCCTCAAATCGTCCGAATCCGTTCACCAAACGCGGGCCGCGGTCGAGGCCGTTGGCGCACACCCGCACGCGGACTTCGTGCAGCCGCTCGTCGAGGTGTTGCGGAAGTGCCCGGCCGATGACGTGCTGTTGAAGCAAGCGGCCCGGATCGCACTGCGGAACTGCCTCCGCGACGACCCGAAGGCGTGGCCGACGGAGTACCAGGCCGTTTACGCGGATATGGCGCTCGCGATCAACACCCGCGACGCGGCCAAGTACCTCCTGTCCCATATCAGCACGCGGAAGCTGTCTGCGAACCGGTTGCCGCCCGCGGCCGAACACGTCGCGCGTTACGGTGCGGCTGAGGACGAAGAAAGCTTGTTCAAGTCGCTATCGTCTCCGCCGAACGCGGACGCGGTTGTCGCCGCCTTCAAGGGCGTGCAGGCCCGTGGCACGAAGCTCGGGACCGAAGCGACGAAGCATCTCCTGGAGACCGCGCAGGGCGCGATTCACGCGAGTGATTTTGCTGCGGGCCTGCCGCCCGCGGAGGCGATCCGGGCGATCTGGGGCTTGCGGGTTCTTAACACTCTGCCCACCGTGGCCGGCGGAGGCGCGCTGAAGCTGACCGCGGACTCGGTGCAGGCGCTCGGAAACGCCGTCTCTGCCGCGAAAGCTCCCGACGAGGTCCGCATCAGCGCCGCGGAGGTGCTGCTCCGGTACGCGCCCGCGGAGAGCATCAGCGCGGTGCGCAAGCAACTGGCCGTTCCGACAACTCCCGATTCGGTCAAGGTCGGGTTCCTGCTCGTCTTCGCCGCGTCAAACGTACCGGGCGCACAAGTCGAAGCCCGCGACGCGCTGAAAGACCTGCCCTACCGGGTCGCGGTGCCGATCGGCTTGAGTCTTGCCAGCACCCGGGAGGGGGCCGACATTCTGCTCACCGCGGTCAAACAGGGCAAAGCGCCGCAGCGGTTGCTTCAGGAGAAGGCCGTTCTCGAGCGCCTGAAAGCGTCCAACCTGCCGGGCTGGGAGAAGCAGGTCGCGGAATTGACGAAGGGGCTTCCGCCGGCGGACCAGCGGCTCGCGGAACTCATCAAGAAACGCGCGAGCGGGTTCGCGTCCGCGAAGGCCGATAAGGTCGAGGGCGCGAAGCTGTTTACCAAGCACTGCGCCGCGTGCCACAAGATCGGCGACCAGGGCGGTAAGATCGCGCCGCAACTCGACGGCATCGGCGTCCGCGGGTTGGAGCGATTGCTCGAAGACGTGCTCGATCCGAACCGGAACGTCGACCAGGCGTTCCGCGCGCGGTCGATCAGCACGAGCGACGACCGCACGATTACGGCGCTGATGCTCCGGGTCGAGGGCGAGGTGCTGGTGGTCGCGGACCTGGAGGGCAAGGAGAAGCGCATCCCGCTGAAGGAGATCACGCTGAACCGCGAGACGATGCTCTCCGCGATGCCCGCGAACTTCAGCGACGTGGTCCCCGAAGCCGACTTCTACCACATCGTCGCGTACCTGCTCGACCAGAAGGCGAAAGACCTACCGAAGAAGTAAAATAAAGGAGAAGGGCAAAGAGAAATTCGCCACAGATGAACGCAGATAAACGCGGATTAGAGCAGAGCCATTGTTAAGAAGAGTTACCCGCAGCGCGACTGCCTGAAGCCCTCCTTGAATTGGTCTGATCCGTGTTTATCTGCGTTCATCTGTGGCGAATTCTGCTTTTCTTAGCTCAGCCCCTCGAACAGTGTCGTCCCAATTCGCACGAGCGTCGCGCCCTCTTCCACCGCGACCTCGAAATCGTTGCTCATTCCCATCGAGAGCTCGGGCAGCGCGAGCCCCGTTCGCGTACTCAGCGCGTCGCGGAGTTCGCGCAGGGCCACGAACGTTGGTCGCGCCGATTGCGGATCGTCCGAGTAGGCGGCCATCGTCATCAGCCCGCGAACGGTGACGCCGGCGAGTGCCGCTAGCTTGTCGCCCAGTGGATGAACCGCGTCCGGCGCGAACCCGCCCTTGCTCGCTTCACCGCTACAGTTCACTTCGAGCAGCACCGGTATTGCGGTCCCGCGCTTGCGACCGAAGGCGTCGAGCGCGTCGAGTACGCGCTCGCTGTCAACGGAGTGAACGAGCGCGACGAGCGGAATCGTGCGGTCGATCTTGTTCCGCTGGAGGTGCCCGATCAGGTGCCAGTTCACGCCCGGCACGGCTTCGGCCTTCTTCCACAGTTCTTGCGGCCGGCTCTCGCCGAGGTCGCGTAACCCCAGATCCGCAACGACCGCGGCCACCTTCGGGGTCACGGTCTTGGACACCGCGACGAGCGTGACGCCCGCGGGGTCGCGGTTCGCGCGCCGGCACGCCTCGGCGATGCGCGCGCGGGCGCCCGCGATTCGTTCGGCCAATACGGAACGCAGTTCGGAATCGTCCATGTTCAACCGGGGGGCCAGGTCATGTCGCGCCCACCGAGCAGGTGGACGTGCAGGTGCGGCACCGTTTGCCCGCCGTGCTCGTTGCAGTTGATGACGAGCCGGTACCCGTTCGATAGACCAAGTTCCTTCGCCAACTTGATCGCGACGAGGTGCAGGTGCCCGAGCAGCGCCTGGTCCTCGGCCGTGGCGTCGTCGTGCGTGCGGATCACCTTTTTGGGGATGATGAGCACGTGGACCGGCGCCTGCGGCTTGATGTCGTGGAACGCGAGGCACGAATCGTCTTCGTAGGCGATCTTCGCGGGGATCGTTTTGTCGATGATCTTCAGGAAGAGGTTGTCGGCGAACACGTCGGGTTCCTCCAATCGGGGAATGCCGTTACCATACGCGCGAAGAACCTCACCCCCCAGTCCCCTTCCCTAAGAAGGAAGGGGAGCAAGAACCAAACACAATAGACGTCACGCTGTCCGCGGCGGTTTTAACCCCTCCCTTTTTGGGAGAGGGGGTTGGGGAGAGGTTGCTTATGCCCTGGGTCGTCGGGATCGATGAAGCGGGTTACGGACCGAACCTCGGTCCGCTCGTGCAAGCGGCGGTCGCGCTGAACTTGCCCGATGGCGACCCCGCGGGTTGGGGCACGCTGAAGCCCGTGGTCCGGCGCGCGCACGAGAAGCCCGACGGCCGGCTCCTTATTGACGACTCGAAGAAGGTCTACACACGCGGCGGCCTCGAAGCCCTCGAACGCGGGGTCTGGTCGATTGTCGGGGCCGATCCGCACACGATCCACGATTTCCTCTGGAGCAGTGGCGATGTGCCCGCGTGGGGTGAAGAACTCCTGGCGGAATCGTGGTTCGATGGGGGTGCCTCGATCCCGTTACACATTGATCCCGGTGCGGAATGGGAAGCGTCCGAGCCGGTTCGGACCGCGATCAATCACCAGTGGTGCGGCGATTACCGCATCGTACCCGCGCCGCGCTTCAATCGCATGGTGGACGAGTACGGGTCGAAGGGCACGATCCTCGGGCGCGGGCTGATCGAACTGCTCACTTCGTTAACGGACGCGGTGCCGGCCGACGGCCAACCGATCGTGTTTGCGTGCGACAAGCAGGGCGGGCGGAACTTCTACGCGAGCATCCTTCAGGAAGCGTTCCCGGACGGGTGGGTGGTCGCCGAGCGCGAATCGGCCGAGGAGAGCCGGTACCGCATCGAGCACACGCCGCGCGAAATATCCATCACCTTCCGCCCGCGGGCCGACGGCGACAGCGTGTCCGTGGCGCTGGCGTCGATGCTGTGCAAGTACCTGCGCGAAGTGTGCATGAAGCAGTTCAACCGCTTTTGGGCCACCCGCGTTCCCAGCATCGCGCCCACCGCCGGTTACCCGATGGACGCGAAACGGTTCTTCACCGAGATTCAGCCCGCGATGGCGAAGCTCGGCCTCACTGCCGATCAGGTGTGGCGGAAGAAATAGCGGAACATTCGCGCGGTACGAGGCGACTGCCGATATTCAGGCGAACGGCCGGTGTAAGCCGGCCGGTATTCAGGCGAACGGCCGGTGTCAGCCGGCCGGTATTCAGGCGAACGGCCGGTGTCAGCTGGCCGGTATTCAGGCGAACGGCCGGTGTCAGCCGGCCGGTGAGAATGCAAAAACCAACGCGGTGATTTCTTCGCGCACCGGCCGACTGACACCGGCCGTTCGCCCTGATACCGATTAATCCAGATCCCACACCACCACGTCGCCGTTCGCGGAACCGACCGCGGCGAGCGTCCCGTCCGGGCTGATCGCGACCGCACTGAGGCGGTCGAGGCGCCACGAGTAGCGGTTCACGCGGTCGAGGGCGTGCGTGTCGAACACGTGAACGGTTTCGTCGTTACTTGTGACGAACAGCCGGTGCCCGTTCGGGTGGTACGCGAACGCGGTGAAGTGCTTCTTGTTGTCACTGCGTGCCAGGCGCGGGTCGCCCCCCTCCGGCAGTGACCACGCGAGAAGGGTCGCGTCGTTGATGCCGACGATCTGCTTGCCGGTCGGGTGGAACGCGAGCTTCCCCGCATAACTGTACGGGTACGTGCCGACGCTCTGGGCGACGGACGTGGCCGCGTCCCGTACTTCGAGTCGGTGCTTTTGTTCCCACCACCGGTCCGCGTCCGTCGCCCGAGTGAACATCGCGAACCGGTCCCCGGGCGGTGCGAGCGTCACGCTACCGACGGACAGGTCGCGCGTGGAAATCTGCCACTGGCGCACCCATTCCTCTTCCTTCCACCGCCACCCGGCCAGAACGTGGTCCGGCAAACCGTGAACGCAAACGAGGTGCGTGCCGTCGGCGCCGAGCTTCCACGCGGTCGCCGTCGCGAGGAGGGCCGGGTACTCGCTGGTCGCGTCGCGGGTGTCGCGGTCGTAGGTGCGCCGGCCGTCGAAGAGTTGCCACGACAACTGCCGCCCGTCGGCGGAGAAGTTGAGTCCGCCGGCCCGGTACTTACCGCCGATTTCCAGCCGCACGGGCGCGATGTTCGGCGAGTCGAGGTTCCACAGGAGGGCGTTCTCTTCCTCGACGATCGCGGCAACGGCGCGGCTATCCGGGCTGAACGCCACGTCTAGCACTTTGCCCAGCGCCGTTTTGAGTACCCTCATGCCCCTTCCCCCATCAGGGAAGAATAGCGCGCCCCGCGCCCTCGCGCCAGGCGCCGGCGCGATAAAGACATGCGCTATCTGGGCTTTCCCGTGACGGCGCGACGCATCGTAACGGGTCTTCCGGGCTTGACGCACCGGTTACACGGGCGGACACCTTTGCCCCCGTTCGAGTGAGCGTTCCCACGACCGACCGCAGAAACAGTTGATTCACCCACACGATTAAGCAACCGACGCACGAGTAATCTGTCGTTCCTGGGACCGCGGGCATCCCGCCCGCTGCCTTACACTTCCACTTTCTTCCACTTCCCGCTGGCGAAGCGGATCGCGAAGAACGTTCCGCGCACCCACAAGTCGGAGCACATTGCCACCCACGCCCCCAATAGTCCCAGGTCGTAACCCGGGACCACACCGAGCGGTCCCAGATCGACTTGCGGAGCGGTGAGGAGGTGCGCGAGCGGAATGCGCACGCCCAGGAACCCGAACCAACTGAACAGCACCGGCACGCGCGAGTCGCCGGCGCCGCGTAGCGCGGCCGTAAAGATGATCTGTGACGCCAGTGCCGGCATTGCGCACGCGATCAGTCGTAACGCCGGTACGCCCGCATCAACAATGGGCTGCAGGTTCGGGTCCGGGCAGAACACGCGGAACATCGGTTCCGCCAGCAGCACGAACAGCAGTCCCATGAAGGACATCACGCCGCCGCCGATGGCGTAAGCGGTCCACCCGCTCCGGGCCGCGCGGTCCGGGGTTCGTGCGCCGAGGTTCTGCCCCACGAGCGCCATCGCGGCCGTTCCGAACGCCGCACCAGAGAGGAAGCCGAGCGCTTCCCATTTGAGCGCGATGCCGTGGGCGGACGCGGCCGTGTCGCCCAGGCGGTTCACCAGGCTGAGGAACCACAACTGACAGAACGCGGCCGACAGGCTATCGATCGCGGCCGGCACGCTCACCCACAGCAGTCGGCGAATCAGGCCGATGTCCGGGACGAGGTGTGCGAGGTGAAGTTGTAGGCCCGATTTTCCGCGCGCGAGGATTACGAGTAGTGTGATGCACCCGATGACGTGGCTGATTCCCGTGCCGAGCGCGATCCCGACGAAGCCGATCCCCGGTAGCGGACCGACACCGAAGCACAGCCCCCACGCGAGCGGCACGTTCAAGACCGCGACCAGGCCGAGCACTTTAAGCCCGGTGCGCGTGTCCCCCGCGCCGGCCAAACACGCGGCGCACGCCGATTCCGTGATCTGGAACGCGAGCAGCGCGGCCAGTGGCATGAGGTACTCGACGCACACGCGGGCCGCGTCGCCGGTGAGCTTCAGCGCTTCGATGAGGCTCGGCAGCCCCAGGACCGCGGCAACCGTGCCGAGCACCCCGAACACGACCGCGAGCACCACCGCTTGCCCGGTCGCGTGCTTGGCGAGTGCCCAATCTTTGGCCCCGACGAACCGCGCCACGAGCGCGGTACTCCCCACGCTCACCAAAACGGTGTAGCTCGAAACGAACCAGTAGAGGTAGCCGGCGGTGTTCAGCGCGGAGAGGTAACCGATGCGCTGGTTCGGATCGGGCAACTCGAACCGCCCCGCGAGGAACTGATCCGAGAGTTGGACAACGAGGTGGAGGTACTGCTGCGCGAGCGCCGGGAGAGCGAGGGCCAGCACCTGCCGCCAGAGAGGTCGCGACAGTGCTTCGGGTGGTGCCGCGGGATTGGCCATCGCCACATTTTAGGGACGGCGCTCGGCGGTGAAGGGTTACTTCTTCGCGGTCTTCCGGCGGGTCTTGGTATTGGTCGATACCGGAGGGGCTTCGGGCTTGGCCCGCAGGATCACGCGGAAGCTGCCGAGCGACAGAACGCCGAGCACGTCCGGGGTCGTACCGGGGGTGAACACGTCCGGGCGCAACCGGTAAATCACCTGGCGCCCGTCCTTCTCGTCCTCCAGCACGCCGGCCTGACGCATCACCCCGAGGTGGTGCGACATGTTCACCATCTTGATGTCCACGAGTTCCGCAAGTTTGCCCACGTGCTGGGGGCCTTTGGCCAACTGCCACAAGACGCACAAGCGGGTCGGCTCGGCCACGGCATCGAGCAACGCGGCCACTTTGCGAGCTTCTGCAAACTCGGTCATATTGGCACCAGTAGACGCCGTCACGTGCGGCGATGTAGGGCGGGCAATTTTCGGAGATGAAATCCTACGGAGCCGGGCGCCGCCGTGCCACTGCGGGAACGGGAATGTAAACGAAACGACCCGCCGCGGGGGCGCGCAACGCGCACCGCCGCGACGGGTCCAATAATCGACACGGAACGAGAGCCGGCGGCGGGGTTCGCACCCGCATGATCCGAGGTACGAGCTCGGTGCCTTCCTGAGTCGCGCCACACCGGCAAAGTGCTGAAAATTCCAGCGTTTCAGCTCTCTATAATTCGGGCCTGGAGCAGAAATTCTGAGAGGGCGGCGCGGGGGGAGTCGAACCCCATCTCCTCAGCCTTCACAGGGCCGCGTGCTAACCGTTACACCACATGCCGCACGGAGCCGAGAAACGTTGCACCGTCGTGCGAAAGAACGCAACTCGGAGTGATCCTGGGTGGAATCGAACCACCGTTCTCCTCCGTGTCAGGGAGGCGCCTTGAACCGCTAGACCACAGGACCAGATGAATGTTCAGTAATTTTGTCTTCAGTGTTCAGTTTTGGAAACGCGCGCTGCACAAACTGTGCAGTACAATTCGGACGGAACGCTCTCCCGAGTACCCCGGCCAGGATTTGAACCCGGAACGCCGCGTTCGAGGCGCGGAATGATGTCCGTTTCACCACCAGGGCATTTCATCAACTCAGCGGAGGGGGTGGGATTCGAACCCACATACCCGCGAGGGGCTATCGCTTTAGCAAAGCGACCCGGCAAAGCCGTATCCGGCTCCCGTCCGTAAGTGACCGGCGTGCGTTCAACAGGTGCGAAGCGCAAAACGAACCCCAGTCGGCCGGACGTTGATTGGTCCGCGCCTCGCACCTGTTGAACACACACCGATCAAGTGGAACCGCGGGGAGTCGAACCCCGTCGTCGTGTTTGCAAGACACAACTCTCGCCCGCGAACGATCCCATTTGAAAAGCACAGTGACCTCGGTGGGGGTCGAACCCACACGCCTTACGGCAGCCGGCTCTCAACCGACTCTGGCTACCAATTACAGCACGAGGTCATTTTCCGTCAGTGGCCCAGGAGGGAGTTGAACCCTCACGCCCGTTACGGCACCGGCTTCTGAGACCGGCGTGGCTCCCGTTACACCACCGGGCCATGCGCGCTCCGATTCGTCGGAGCGCGAGTCGCGAAGCCTGGGACTCGAACCCAGCGGCCGGGCTTATGAGACCCGGCAGAGCGCCTGCCCGCCCGCGATAGATCTCGGCGGCATAACGCGCCGAGGAGTTGCGGACCTGGGAGTTGAACCCAGCATCCAGGCTTATGAGACCCGGTCGGGCGCCGGCCCGTCCGCAATTCATGGAGTGGTGACGGTGGGATTCAAACCCACACTGTCCACGTTCTGAGCGTGGCGACTCCTGCCAGTTGGTCTACATCACCGTTCGGGAACCACTTGATGTCAATAAACCGGTGAGCTGACACCGCGCTTATTCTTCAAGCCGCTCCGAGTGACCCGTGGGGGAATCGAACCCCCGTTATCAGGTTGAGAACCTGGCGTCCTGAACCGCTAGACGAACGGGCCGTATTTTGGGAGCGCGGAATTCGGAGTGCGGAACGCGGAGCGAAAACTAAGATCAGGCTCCGATTTGTTCCGCTTCTCGTATATTTGTTCCGCGTTCAACGCTCCGCATTCCGCACTTTTCCCAGTGCCCCGGGTGGGAATCGAACCCACATTGCCCACAAGGGGCGGCTGCTTTACAGGCAGCCTGGCGGCCCACCGCGCGCCCGGAGGCGTAACCGACATCAATCGAGTAGCACGGGAGGGATTTGAACCCACACACACCAAGGTTTGAGCTTGGTCGCACTTCCAGTTGGCGTACCGTGCCGTCAATTCCGTTCTTAGTTCCAAGCTCCAGGTTCCAAATTGATAACCCGCAATCACGTATTTAACTTGGAACTAAGAGCCTGGAATCTGAAACTCTTAAAGCCCCCGGCGGGAGTCGAACCCGCGCGTCCGCCATACCAAGACGGCAAGCTACCGCTACATCACAGGGGCGATATATCTCCAGTCCCGAAATCAAGAGCGCCCAGTGGGAGTCGAACCCACACATCCGCCTTGGCAAAGCGATAGGCTACCGCTACATCATGGGCGCGGAACGAACCGTCACAGACAGTGGAAGCGGTGGGAATCGAACCCACGTACACCTGCTTAAGAGGCAGGCTCCTAGCCAACGTCGGACACACTTCCATTTACCCGGTGTCGGGTAGCGATCCCGAGGGGACTCGAACCCCCGATCTTCTCCGTGACAGGGAGACGGCCACTCCACTGGCCCGCGGGACCGTTCACGAACAGCAGGTGGGGGAGGAATCGAACCCCGCAGGACGAACCGTCGGTTTTGGAGACCGAGTGCGTTCCCAGACGCAATCCCCACCTGTATTTCAGTACCCCGTGCGGGAGTCGAACCCGACCTGGGCGGCTTGAAAGGCCACCGACCTCACCGGAAGTCGAACGGGGCATAAATCTCTTCCGGCGCGTCCCCAAAACGAGAACCGGCCGGGGGTCACTTGTACCCCCGGCCGGCGCGGTTGCCATAACATGGCTCGCCAGGGGTCACCCACTCGTATCGCTCTTACCGCTCAGACTGACTTCAAGCTCGACGCGCGCCGCGGTATCAAGATCCAGGCTTAACGCATAACCCGTTTCCAGGCCGGCGGTATACAGCGTCTTCGCGGCGACCGTCGCGGTCGTTAGTTGAAGCTCGTTACTCGTGTGCCAGCGTGTCATGGTTGTATCGGGTGTACGTTGAGTTCCGTGTTGGTGATTAACCCGCGGTTGTTGATTCCAACTCGCGGTGTACGCTAGATAGACGCGGGACTCATCAAAGGGTTCGCACAGAATCGAATTTATTTTGCGCGGGCGTTGAGAACTCAATCGTGAACGATCTAGAACCCTGGATGCGGCATACTCTTGCGCTGGCAGCGCGGGGGCGCGGATTTGTCGAACCGAACCCGATGGTCGGGGCCGTCGTGCTCGACACGAGCGGCCAGTTGGTGGGTGAGGGCTGGCACCAGAAGTTCGGTGGCCCGCACGCAGAAGTGTTCGCGCTGGCCGCGGCCGGAGATCGCGCACGCGGCGGAACACTCGTGGTCACGCTCGAACCGTGCTGTCACCACGGGAAGACGCCCCCCTGTACTGATGCGGTTCTGAAAGCGGGTATCGCCCGCGTTGTAGTAGCGATGGCCGATCCGTTCCCGAAAGTGGCCGGCGGCGGGATCTCGATTTTGCGAGAGGCTGGAAAGGACGTTCACGTAGGGTTGTGTGAACCGGACGCGCTCGCCCTCAACGCCCCTTACTTGAAGTTGATCCGCACCGGGCGCCCGTGGGTTCATGCGAAATGGGCCATGACACTCGACGGGAAAATCGCCACGCGAACCGGTGATTCCAAGTGGATCAGCGGGGAAGAGTCGCGGCGCCGAGTTCACGAACTGCGCGGGCGGCTGGACGCGATTATTGTGGGGCGTGGAACCGTCGTGGCCGATGATCCGCTTCTTACAGCTCGGCCCGCGGGGGCGCGTGTCGCAACGCGCGTGGTAATTTCGGCTTCCGGCGATTTACCCGAACGATGTCACTTGCGCACAACCGCACGAGAAGCACCCGTAATCGTTTACACACTCGACGCGAACGCCCCGAAGTTCCGCGGTTGGGCCGCGGACGGCGCGGAAATAGTCGCGTTCCCCGATGCGATGACGCTCGACGCAGTTCTCGCGGACCTCGGTCGTCGGCGCTTCACCAACGTGCTGGTCGAAGGCGGGGCGGGATTACTCGGTTCGGTATTCGATGAGCGCGTTGCGGATGAATTCCATGTGTTCATTGCGCCGAAGGTGATTGGGGGAACGGGCGCGCCCGTTCCAATCGCCGGGCTCGGCGCCGCGCAAATGGCCGAGGGGCTCGCGCTGCAGGGCGTTACTTTCGCGCCATCCGGCGCAGACGTATACGTTCACGGCTTCGCACGCGGCATGTAACCGGCACAAACCGTCCGGGACCGGCGCGCGGCACGAAAGAACTACGCTCCTCGGGGCGTAACACTTGCAGTCGGTTTTCGCGCTGGCTTATACTGCCGTTACTCGAACACCCTCAACACATTAGGTTCCCGCATGACGGCCCGGGCGGTTCACTGGCACGAGGGCATGTTCCTCCAGCCGCACCAGTTCCAGGCCGAGCACCGGTACCTCACGGCCCGGGCGCATCGTGCCGGTAGCTGGCCGACGCACCACGTTTGGGGGCTGCGTACCGTCGAAGTCGATCCGGACGCACTCGCGAACAACCGCTTCGTTGTGCGGTCGTTACGCGCGGTCTTCCGCGACGGCACCCCGATCGAAGTCCCCACTGACGGCTTGCTACCCACACTCGAACTCAAGGGGCTGTTCGAGCCGGGGCAACCGCTGATGGTGTATCTGGCGACCCCCGCCCTCAACCTCGGCAAAGCGAACATCTCAGAAGACGTACCGGACCCGAACGCCCGCTACCGTCTCGATACACAAGAACTCGAGGACGAAAACACCGGCGTGAACCCGCAGCCCATCCGGGTGCGGCTGCACAACTTGCGCCTCCTCGTCGGCGATCAGGATCAAACGGGTTTCGCGACACTTCCGCTCGTGCGGCTCGTGAAGTCCGCGCTCGCAAACGCGCCGCCCGAAATCGACGTGTCGTACATTCCGCCGGTGCTCGCGTGCGACACGTGGCCCGCGCTGCACGGTGACATTCTGCAGGGGCTCTTCGACCGTATCGGGCGGAAGCGCGAACGGCTCGCAAGTGCGCTGGCGGCTCGGGGCGGGGCGCTCGTGGGGACCGACCCTCAAGACGCGGTCTCCGCCGCCCACCTCCGCGAGCTGAACGAGTCCTACGCGGTGCTGAGTGTGGTCGCGTTCACACCGGGAATCCCGCCCCTCACGGCTTACACCGAACTGTGCCGGCTCGTGGGACAGCTCGCGATCTTCGACCGTTCCGGGCGCTGGCCCGCGATCCCGCCCTACGACCACGACGATTTGGGCGGGTGCTTTTACCGCGTGAAGGTGTACCTCGACACGCTGCTCGACATCCTGCCGGAACCCGAATACAAGGAACGGCCGTTCATCGGGATGGGCTTGCGAATGCAGGCCGCGATCGAACCGACGTGGCTCGATCCCGCGTGGGAGTTGTACCTCGGGGTGCGGTCCGAAATGGACCCGGACGAGATGATGCGGTTGCTCACGGTGCCGGGGCAACTCGATATGAAGGTCGGCTCCGGGGACCGCGTGGACGCGATCTATCAACTCGGTCAGGCGGGGCTCCGGTTCGAGCCGTGTCCCCGACCCGGGTTGCTGCCGGACCTCGCGGGGCAGCGCTACTGCCGCGTGAGTCGGTTGCCGGAACGCGAGTGGGGCGCGGTCACGCGCTCGTTAACAGTCGCGGTGCGGTTCAACGAGACGCGCGTGGTGGGTGCGATCCAGGGGCAGCGAACCGTCACCGTTCGCGCGGGCGGAGGGCGAACGAACACGATGCAATTCACGCTGTACGCAGTGCCCGCGGGGTGAGTGCCTCGGCGCAGGATTCTCTGATGCTTGGAGACGGGCAAGAACGATTAAGGACTGGCTTTCGGCGCGGGCCGATGGAATGTGACTCGGCGGAACGCAAGAGCGGAGAACATAGAACAAGCGAATGCGCGACCAACTGCTATCCGTGGTGAACCCGATCGTGCGCACCGCGCTGAAGCTGCGCGACGATTGGGCTATTGGTGCGGGACCGCCGTTCGACGCGGGGCGCGAGTTGCTCATCGCGCGGTTCCGCGAACTCCTTCTGACCTTCGCCCCGCCTTCCGCGCGACCGGGGGCATCGAGTTTCGAGATCGACCTGTCCGCGTCGAGCCTCAGTTCACCGGAAGCGCGGTACCTCGGCATCGGCTACGCGATCGCGAGCTGGGTGGACGAACTGTTCACGCTCAATTCGCCGGTTGCGGGCCAGTGGAACGAGCGGAAGTTCGAGGTCGAGTTCTACGAAACGAACGACCGCGCGTGGCGCTTCTGGATTCAGGCACGCATGGCCGCCGAACGCGCCACCGACGACGACCTGGAAGTCTTTTACTTGTGTGCGGTGCTCGGGTTCCGCGGTGAATGGGTAGAAGATCAGGCACAACTCCGAGCGTGGCTCGGGTCCACCCGCGAGCGCCTGGTGAAGGCGCTGAGAACCGAATGGGTCGGCCCGCAAGCACTGGAGCCGCCCGCGAGCGTGCCCCCCCGATACGGCAAAGCGCGTCTGGCACGCATGGCCGTGTTCGCGGGGTTGGCCGTGCTCGTGTGCGTCCCGTTCGGCGCGCTTCTGGTCGCGCGGCAACTGATGAAGTGATGCCGCGTTTCCCGATCGGGTGAGTTGACCAGGGGATTGAGTGAAAGAATTTTACTGAATTTTAGTATACTAGCGGTGTATAATGCCAGATAAGCCGGCCGTCACCGCAAGTGTCCAAACAGGCGCATCAATTGGAAGATGCGTTCCAGAAGGGGAAAGGTTAGCGAGTGTTAGTTGATGATCGCCAGGTTTGACAACGCGAGGTACACAAAACGTGGAAGTGACCGAAGCCGTTTTGGAAGGTTGCCTCGGTCAAAAGGTAGGCGATGTGGTTCAGCGGCTCGGCCTCACAGAATGTCGATGGGGTTGGGCGGACGAACCGCCGTGTGTCCTACGCGGTGCTTTTTATCGTCCTGCTGACGGCGTGAGGGTGACGCTTTACGTTGCTACAGACGAGGTACTGTTCCGCCAGTTCAACGTACGCCGCGACTGGGATTACGACGCATTTTTGAAGTGCCAGATTGGTGGCATTCAATACCGCTCGGGGGTGGCTTGTTTCGATGTTGGATCGGCTATTCCGTGGCAGTGGCGGTCTTGAATGACGTTCCCAAGACTGAATTGGTATTAATACGGTGGCATGTACTGTGAACCAATTGTCTGGAAATCTTGATGCTCTTGCTACGAACGGCCCGGTTCTGAACCCTACCGGGCCGAAATGTTAGCAATGGTTAGCGTCGGCGGTGTGGTGGCCCGAGATATTTGGCCGTAAGTGTTTGAAGTGAAAGACTTTCGCGGACTTGGTGCTTCAGTAAGGCGTTACGCAGACAAAGCCACACAATCGGACGCGGCATGTTCACACGCTTCTTCACCTGGCTCACGTCGCGCAAGGTGTTGCGCGTCATCGTGTGGACGCTCCACGTCCTCATCGTCATTCTGGTTACGCTCGGGCTGTACGCGATCAACCAACGGTACCACCTCGAAACCGAGTTGCTCTCGCCGTTCCCCGGGCTGTACGCCTACTGGCTGCCGCTGCTGTTCCTGCTGATGTACGCCGGTGCGTGGTTCGGCTACTGGTTCTTCCGGCTGCTCACCGACCCGCGCGACGGTTCGCACCCCGACATTGATGACGCCTGGGAAGCGGCCCTGAAATCACTCGACGCGGCCGGGATCGACCCGACCGAGGTGCCGCTATTTCTCGTGATCGGTAAGCCGCGAACCGACCTCGCCGACTTCTTCGCCGCGACGAAGCTCCCGTTCGCGGTGCGCGCGGAACCCCGCACGGAAGGCGCCCCGGTGCAGGTGTACGCGACCCGCGACGCGGTGTTCGTGGTGTGCCCCGGCGCGTCGGTGCTGTGCCGGCTGGCCGACATCTTCGTGAGCGAGGCGCGTGCCGCAGCGCCCCCGCCTCCCCCGGCCGGCTTCGATTTGCTCGACAGCACCGAGCGCCCGCTCGAAGTGCTGCCCGGGTCCGCGCTCGTCGTCGTGCCCGAAGCCGGTACCGCGTCGGCCGACGTGCTGGACGAATGGCTCCCGCGCCCGGGCGTTTCGGACGTCCCCGCGGTCCCCGCGGACGAAGCGGACCGGCTCGCGGGGCGCTTGAAGTACCTGTGTCGGTTGATCGCCGAGCGCCGCCGACCGTACTGCCCCGCGAACGGGATCGTGTGGCTGGTTCCCGTGGTCGGCACGTCGTCCGAAGCGGTCGCGGACCGCACCGCAGTGGCGTGTCGCGCCGATCTGCTCGCGGCCGAAGCCGGATTGCAAGTTCACTGCCCGGCCGCGGCGGTGGTCTGCGACGCTCAAGACCTTCCCGGCTTCCGCGATCTGCTCCGCGGGTTGCCCGAGCCGCTCGCCCGCGAACGGCTGCTCGGTCGGTCGTTCCCCCTCGTGCCCGCGGTGCCGGCCGAGAAGCGGCCCGACGTGCTGTTTAACGGCGTGGATTGGGTCGCGCGGAGTTTGGTGCCGGGCGTCGCGTACCAGCGGTTCGGCAGCGAGGCGGAGGGGAACGGCGAGCGCTGGTCGCCCGCGAACGCCCGGCTGTGGGCACTCTTGTGTGAACTGCACACGCGCCGAGCGGCCCTTGTGCGATTGCTGGGACAGGGTATCACCGACGGCGCGGATCGGCTGCCCATGCTCGCGGGGGCGTACCTCGCCGGGACCGGCCCCGCGGAGCAGGACCAAGCATTCGTTGCGGGCGTGGTGCAGCAACTCATCGGCTTGCAGAACAACGTCGGCTGGACCGCGACCGCGATCGCCGAAGAGCGCGACTACCGCCGGATGACCGCCATCGGGTACGCCGCATCACTCGCGCTCGTGATCGCCGTTGGGGTGTTCGCGTACCAGACGTGGCTGAGATGAAGGCGTTGTTTTCCCTGGGACCGCGGGCGTCCCGCCCGCACAGAGTAGAACGGTTCGTTTGCTTCCCATTTGTGAACGGGTGCGATCACCGTAGGCGGGCGGGACGCCCGCGGTCCCAGGGAAAACAGCCTCAGCCCACGCGCTTCAAGAGTTCGTTCAGCACGTCGGCGTCGCTGGGGTAGTCGGTCGGCAGCAGCACGCGGAGCGGAAT
This sequence comes from Gemmata palustris, assembly GCF_017939745.1. Classification (NCBI taxonomy): domain Bacteria; kingdom Pseudomonadati; phylum Planctomycetota; class Planctomycetia; order Gemmatales; family Gemmataceae; genus Gemmata; species Gemmata palustris. The sequence continues at coordinate 4,533,243 of NZ_JAGKQQ010000001.1, forward strand.
CGGCACTTCGTCCATGCGGTACGCGGTGCCGGGTCGGTGGATGCCGTACACGGCCGTTGTGAACCGCACTGCGGTCGGGACCGGCGGCTCCGCGCCGGACGAATCGAGCGCGATGACCGGGATCTTCCGCAAGTGCTCCAGCGCCGCGGGCGGGAAGTCGGCGACCGTCTCGCTCCCGACCAGAAGGCAGGCATCAGGTTCACCGCGTGCGAGCACGTTAGGCCCGGTGAACTCGCCGGGGTTGTACCGCGGGTACCCGCGACTGAGGTTCACGCCGAATGGGTAGCCAGTTTGCCACGCGAGCACGGAGTCCGCGCCGGCCACGTCCCCGAACCGCCGCATCCGGCGCGCGTAGAACCGCCCGCGGTCGTTCAGCTCGGAGACCAGTTGCAATAGTGCTTCGACCGTGCGGTGCGCGAGTTTCCCGCGCGTGAGCCCGGCGCCGAAGAAGAACATCCCGCACCGCGCGGCTGTGATGCGCCCCGCGAGTTCGGAGAGAGCGGGTGAAGGGGCGAAGGGGGTTAGGGGGTTAGGCTCTTCCTCCCCCTTCCCTGGCAGGAGGGGGTCACAGGGGGAACCCGTGGGGGGTTCTCCCTCACAAGAAGCGAGGGGGCCTGGGGGGGTAGGTCGGACGAGCATCCGCAGGGTCCAGAGCGCGTCCCAGTTCCGGGCGCTTGGTACCTGCACGAAGAGGTCGGCGCGTTTCGCGGTCTCGGTTTCCTCTTCGTCCACCACGACCACGAACCGATCCGCGCGCCCGCCGGGGAGCCAGCGCCCGATCGGATCGACCGAGTAACGCTCCATGTGCCGCGGGTGCGTTACGACCGGGTCACTACCCCAAAACACGACGAGGTCCGCGCGGTTCTTGCCCTCACCGAGCGTGCAGGTAGATTCGCCCACCTGCTGGAGCGCGACGATGGACGGCGCGTGGCCGGTGCTGGCAGTAGTGTCGATGGTCGCGCCGAGTCGGTCCGCGAGCGCGACGGCCGCGCGCTGACCCTCCGTCGTGCTGCGCGACAGCCCGTAGATGAGTGGATAGCGTGCGGTTCGCAGGATCTCCGCGGCGCGCGCGAACGCGGCCTCGGGTTCGGCCGGTTGTCCGTCGAGTAGTACCGCGGGGGAAGAAGAGGTGTTTTGTGCGAGGAACCACGGCTCCGCGAGCTTGCACGCCCCGCGCGCCCCGGTGACGCGCCCCCGGTCCACCGTCACCGTGAGGTCGTCGCACACGCACCCGCACACGGTGCAGCCGACACTGGTGAAGGTTTGCATGGAGATTTGTGAGTTTGGTCGCGGTTCTCGCCCCACTGCTTTTGGTGGGGCGAGAACCGCGACTACGGATCTTACTTCGCGAACCCGCCCGGCTTGTCTTTGAACGGCTTCAAGAGTGCGCCGTCGATCGTGAACATCGGGTCGGTGGCGGGCAACCAGCCGGTTTCGCCGTAGTAGGTCGCGCCGTTGTCCGGGGTGGCCCCGAGCCGGAACGTGACGGCCCCGCCCGGCCACTCGAACCGGACGTCGAGGAACTCGTTCGGGTTGGCGAGCCCGTGCCGGGCTTCGGGCCGCCCCTGCTCGAAGCCCTTGACGCGGCTCTTGGCGATCAGGTCCACGAACGCCGAGACTTTGGCCGGATCGACCACGAACCCGGCCGGGGCGTTCGGCGGCGCGCCGGGGGCCGCGGGCGGAACGATCCACACGCCGTCCTTGTTCTTCTCCAGCCGCAGCGTAATGGGCGTGTTCCCCAGAATGTTCCCCCACCCCTGGAGCACTACCTTGTTCACGGCGGGGGCATCGACGCTGCGGAACACGACCCGGTCGCGCAGGTCGGGGGCCACGAACTTGTCGAGCACCAAGCGCGGGAGCGTGAACACCGCCGCCTTACCCGCGACGCGGGCGTACACGAAGTTGGGATCGGCGGTGTCCTTGCCGAACTCGTACACGCGCTCCTTGTCCAGCGAATCGGGCTTCAGCCCGACGACGACCTTCAGGCGCGGCGCGGGCGTGAACCCGTACTCGGCGAGTTTCGCGTCGCTCGGTTGTTCGTCCACGAACCGCGTAACCGATTGTGTGGTGCCGAGCAGTTGGAGGATGTACTCCAGGCTCTTGGGGTCCGCGATGCGGCCCTTCGGTTCCGGGGCGGCGAACCGCCACAAAACCTCTTTCGTGGACGGATCAGGCTTCTCGTCCTTGTTGAGCACGTAATTGTTCGCGCCGCTCACGTTGACCTGCATCACCGCGTCGGAGCCGAACGTCGGGAGCGACGGGTCGAGGAGGTCCAAACGCGATTTAGCGACCGCGGTGATCGCGTCCACGGTATCGGTGGCCCCTCCAACCTTCACCTGTGCCGGGATCGTGAACTCGTTGGGCGGGAGCCCGGGCAGCGTGCGCCGGACGTAAACCGTGTCGCCGTCCTTGCGCCCGAACTCGATTTTGATCGGCTCGGCCTTCTTGGTCGGCTCCGCTTTGGGATCGGTCGGCGCGGTGAATCCGTCTGCCCATACGAAGATCGTAGCGGAGATCGCGGCGAAGTTGGCCGGGTTCGGTGGGGGGAAGTCTTTGATCGTTCGCCGCGCCATAACGACATCGAGCAACCGCTCGACCGGTCCGCGGTCCGCGGACTGCGGGTCACCCGGCCCGCCGAAGAGCCGCCATTGCAGTGGCACCTCCCCGGAACGCCGGAGTTTCGTCGGCTTGTCGGCCGGCTGACCGGCGAGCACGATGTCGATGCCATCGACCTTCGCGCGGTCCGCGTTCACCAGGGTGCGGTCACGGAGCGGAGCGGGATCGAGGACGACGCCGTTCAGCCCGGACAGATCGCCCGCCGTGGCGCGGATCACGCCCGGCTGCCCCTCGACGCGCACGTACACTTTGCCGCTCGGGGGGCTCGGCGGCGCGCCCGGGAGCGTCACGGGCGGGGCCGCCCCTTCGCGCTTGCCGAGGTACACAATCGCGGTCTGGTTGTCCTTGGTCTTCATCTCGACCTTCACGAGGTCGGGGTTGCCCGCGTCCAGGCCGTATTCCTTGAGGTCTTTCGGGGCGTCGATGAAGTCGGCCGGGGTCGCGGCGGTCACGCTCGTGAGCGCACCGAGCAGTCGGCGGACGCCGGTGAACGTGGTCGGCGACCCGGCCGCGTCGCCCTCGACATCGGCGTCGCCCCACCCGGCCGGGCTATCGAACTTCCACGCCCCCCCGGGTGCGCGAGTAAGGGCGAGCGTCGCTTTCTTGTTTGGTAATTCCAGGCGCACCGAAGTGACGTCCTCGCCCACCGCACGCGAATCGGAGGGGAAGATTGCTGACGAACGATAGTCCGCGGTCCACTTCGTCAGGTCGCCCGCCTTGCCGCCGCCCGCGACTTGATCCTGGCGGAAGAGCGCGTCGAGGTCGCGGCGCCCCACCGCGATGGGGCGATCGGGTTTGGCCGTTGTGGTCACGAACGCCACCGCTTCCCGACCACCGATACTGACGTTGCCAACGTTCAGCGTGCCGGACCGCTGTTCGCCCTGGCGCAGCGTGACTTTCAGGCTCGGCGGCTGGAGACCGTGGAGCGCGGGGTTGGAACTCAGTTCCGCGAACACGGTCGGCTTGGCCTTGAGCAGGGATTCGACGATCGCTTTGACGGCCGCCCCGTTCGCTTTCGCGCGGATCGGCTCGACGATCTCCCAATCGTCGTTGACAACGCGCTTGAACTTGAGCGTGGCCGATGTGTCGGGGCGCTCGATGACGACCTCGTCAATGTCCCCGACCTTCGCCCCGCTCAGGCCGACGAGGAGCGTGTCGGGTGCCGCGGGATCGAGGAAGAACGTCCGAACGAGCAGCACGGTGCCAATCAGGAGGACGGCACCGATCAGAACCGTCGTCAGTCGGAAATTCATACCCGAGCTCCCAGTCGTTCGTCCGTAGTGCGGTCCCGGTGCGCGTTCACGCCTGTTGCCGTCGGATGACCCATGTGCCCAGCCCGAGTGAGACGACCACAATCAGCCCGAAGATCACGGGCATGTACTTGAGTCGGGTACCGTCGATCGTTTTGGCCCCCGGCAGGGCGTACACCGCGTAGGCCTTGGATTCGACGCCCTGTGGGACCGGCGGGCGGTCCCGGAGCCAGTCGATGGTGGCCCCGAGCAGGTCGAACGCGGGGGGGCTCTCCGCCCCGAACTGACCGGCGAGGGCGTCGCACACCATCAGCCCGTTGCCGTACACCGCCACGCGGCCGTTTCCGCCCTCCGCCACAACGACCCCCACGGTGCGCCTGCGGACGGCAACGGCGTTCGCGGGGCGCACGTTCGGGTTCGCCGGGAACTCGTCGGCCAGCCACGCGCCGCCTTCGGTGTCCGTCGTCAACAGGGGGGTGGCCGTCATCCCGGGCGTGGTATTAAGTGCGTTCACCTCACGGGGAAGTGGCATCTGAATACTGATCCGGCGGAACAGCCGGACGATCGGGTTCTTGGCGTCCGCCGCGGCTTGGGTGAACTCGACCGGGGGACTCGTGACCGGGATGCGTCGGTCGGCGGACAGCGCGAACAGGTACTTGTCACTCAGCCCGACGTTGAACTGTGCGAGCACGGGTTCGAGACCGGTCGGCGTTACTTTGCGCAGGTTCGGCCCGGGCAGGGTCGCACCGGACAGGACGACGAGCCTCCCCTTCCGCTCGGTCATGTACTTGCGGACCGCGTCCACGTACTTGGGGTCGAGCGGCTTCTGCGGGTCGGCCACGACGAGCACGGCGCAGTCGTCCGGCACCTTCGGGCTCTCGCCCTCGAACGTCAGCGGCTGTACGTCCAGGTAGTTCTTTTCCAGGAACGTGCGGAGCCGGGTCGCGGCCCGTTCCGGGTCCGTTCGCCCGGCGAGCTCCAACTCATCAGACGACTGGGTGAAATATACCTTCGGCTTCTGCTTGTTGTCCGCGAGGAACAACAGTTCTTTCACCAGCCGACCTTCCCCCGTAAAGACCGTCTTGGGGGTCTCACCGCGGGGGCCGGGTTCGGTGGTGAAGAACTCTTCCACCGGAATGAACGAGAACCGCTTCTTGTCGCCCGGGAACGTGAGCAGGACGCCCAGTTCACCGTCTTGCACCGGCGGGTAGTTGGCCTTCAGTTCGGCGAGATCGGCGGTACTGGAGACGGGACTGAGGAACCGGACCCGGAACTTGTCGCGGCTGGTTTCTTGGAACCGGGTGAGCACGTCGCGGAGGTCGCTCTCGACCCGGCTGCCCTGGCCCGGGAGGATCGCGTAGGCCTCGATCGGCTGGTCCAGCCCGCGCAGGAACTCTTCGGTCCGGGGACTCATCGAGTAGAACCCGCTCCCGGTCATGTCGATCTTGTTCGACACGCGGTACGCGAACACGACGTTGGCGATGACGAGGACGACGAACAGTACCAGCGCCGTCAGCCCCAGATTGGTCCCGTACACGAGCTTACGAATTGACGGATTGTTGCGTTCCTCGGCCCGTGCGGGGGTGATCGCGGCCAACCCCAGTGCGGCGCCGAAAGCGATCATCAGGACCGGGATCAGGACGTACCGCGCCTCTTCTTCTTGACCCTTTTCGAGCCAGTTGACGATGCTCTCGCTCCACCGATAAAAGAACACCCCGCCGGTCGCAATCAATTCCCACGCGAGCGCGCCGCCGACGGCCAAGATGACCGCACGGGCCTCGGCCCGCTGTTGCGATTCCGTTGTTCGGGGAAGGGAGACGAGCAACCGCGCCGCGCCGCCGATGGCGACCAGAAACGCGCTGAGAGCGGCGATCGCTCCCCATCGGAAATCGCCCTCCTTTGTGCCCGCGACCGGTTTGGCCGACTCCGGGCGCTCGGGATCGAGCGGGTTCTCGACTTGCGGTTTGTCAGGTGCCGGCGCCGGCGCGTCCCGGAACCCTTTGACCGCCATGTACCCGGCGAGCGCCAGGAGGACGACCGCCAGACCCGCCAGGACGCTCCCCGCGTTCTGGCGCTGCGTCCGGACGAACTCGACGACCGGGTTCCCGGAGTTCGGGGCCGGAGCGTTCGGGACGGGAACAGGTGGCGTCGGTTGCATGGTTGGTTCGCGCGGGGGCTACGGTGTATCGGGAGCGTGGGCTCGGCGCCGTCAGTTCCACTTGCGGGTTTCGAGGATCTTCGTCGCGAGGAACAGCCAGAACACCGCCAGCGACAGAGCCAAGAGGAGATCCCGGACCGGGAGCTGGCCGGACAGTGACTCGACCCACATGCGGTAAAACGACAGCCGGTTCGCGACCGTGAGGAGCACCTCAGGCAGGTCCAGGAACATCGGATTCTCGCGTAAAAATACGAACGCGAGCAGCACCAAGAGGACGGCGAACGTGAGGACCGCGGACACGATCTGATCTCGCGTTAGGGCCGAGAAGAAGATACCCATCGCGATGAACATGGCCCCCTGTGCGCCCAGCCCCAAGTAGAACCCGATCAGCGGCCGGTAGTCGAACGGCGCGTCGCCGACGACCCGGAGCGCGATCAGGAACAGCCCGGTCGGGAGCCAGCAGAGCAGGAAGAAGATCCACGTCCCCAGAAACTTGCTGAGCACCACGGGGACTTCGTTCAGCGGGGCGGTCAGGAGCACCTCGAGCGTCCCGGACCGCTTCTCTTCCGAGAGCAGCCGCATCGTCAGTACGGGGATCTGGAGCGTGAACGCGAACAAACTCAGAATGTGGACGCCGTACCCGAGGACGATCGGCTCGCGCCGCGGGTTACCGTCTTGGAGCGACCCGGCGAACTCCGCGTAGGCGACGCCCTGAACGAGGAGCATCCCCGCGAGGACGATGAACCCGATCGGGGAGGCGAAGTACGCACCGAGTTCGCGCCGAACGAGCGTTACGAACTGATTGTCCGAGCACACACCGAGGGAGACGGAGAGGTAAATGAGACCGATGCCACCGAGGATCGCGCCGCCCGGGATCAGGAACGGCCGGGGCGCGATTGCAACGTGGGTGCCCGTGCTACCCATGATGAATACCCCCGCGGTCGCTACACCCACCCCCGCGAGAACCGCACGCAGCCACACCGGGAACTTGCCCAGCGCTCCCAGTGCTACAACTCCCAGGCTCGCACCCAGTACGAGGACGCGCCCGGCCGTTTTCCAGTAGTCGAGCGCTTGCGACGGCTTGCGCAGCGCGGCCGGTCCGTCGAACAATACCGTCGGGAACACTGTGCGGGCGAATGCGTAGAAGAGGGCCGCGGCACCGACCGCGCCGAGCGCGACCGCGACCGTGTGCCCGATTCCGGTGTCGGTGTCGGCCTGCCCCAAGTAAGCACAGAGGAACCCCAACCCGAGAGCGGCGAGCGCCAAACCGGTCCCCGCGAGCCACTCCGGGTTTGCGATACCCGCGATAAGAACGCCGACGCACAAGGTCGCGCCCACCGCAAGCAGTACGCCCCCTCCGATCGTGCGGAGCTGTTCGTCCGTTTCGTGGCGCGTGAACGGGATCGCGAACAGAATCGCGAGAATCCCGGCTCCCAGGCCCCACGGCATGAAATAGAAGCCGATCGACTTGGAGTCGGCGCCCTTAAACGGTCCCGGTACGAGGGCACCGACCAGCGCCAGCGCGAGGAACGCGACGAACAGCATCCCGTACATGCGCCGAATTTCCTGCTCGCCGTCAATGATCGCGTGGTAGAGCATCAGCGCGATGCCCACTCCCGCCAGCAGGAACCCCCAACTTTCGGGCACGATCCGGGCCTGCCCGGTGGCGCGCGTGGCGACTACCACCACTGCACCGAGGACCAGCAGGAACAGTCCGAGGAACCCGACGACCCGCGCGAACGCCGGCCCCTCGAACTTGATTGCCGAGGGCGCGGTTTCGACCGGGGCGCGGAGCGCCCCGACCGCGGTCGCTACGGGGATCGGATCGGTCGGCGCGGGCGGGGTGCTACTCATGGGTAATTCGCGCTCTGTTTCCAGCCGACGGGGATGGTAAGCCCCTGTTTATCGTTCTGTGTAAGGCGCCCACTGGTGCGCAAGGCCCCGATGGGTTTACGCCGCCGGGGTCTTATCCGGTTCGGCCGCGGGCGGTGCTACGGGGGCGGTTTCCGCTTGATACCGCTGCCGAACGACATCGTCGAAAATGGCTTCGAGGCTGGGCTTCCGAATCTCCAACCGACCGAGGCCCCAACCCTTTGTTACAACCCGGGCCGCGAGCGCTTCGCGGTGATCCTTGTGGTCCCGCGTCCTCACCTCGAACGCGGCCAAGTCGCTCCCGATGGTCGTTGATTCCACCGACGCGAGCTCCGGCTGTTCGCGCATGAACTTGGTGGTTTCTTCGACGGGGCCGCGAACTTCCAACAGGTACGACGCCTCGCGGGAGTCGATGGCTTTTTTGGTTTCGTCGAACTTGATGCGGCCCTTGTCGATGATGATGACGCGATCGTAGACCTTCTCGACTTCCGGGAGCACGTGCGTCGAGAACAGGATCGTGTGCTGGCCGCCGAGTTCCTTGATGGTGGCGAGGGTCTCGCCGATCTGCACCGGGTCGAGGCCGCTGGTCGGCTCGTCGAGGATCAGAATGGGCGGGTCGGCGAGGAGCGTGTCGGCCAGGCCCACGCGCTGCCGGTAACCCTTTGAGAGCGTGTTGAGGAGGCGGTTCTGCACTTCCTTCACGCGGCACTTTGCCATGCAGTGGTCGATGCGGGCGCTGCGCCCGTGGCGCTCGACGCCCTTCAGCTTGGCGCGGTAGGCGAGGTACTCGCGGACCCGCATTTCGCCGTACACCGGCACGCTCTCGGGCAGGTACCCGATGTTCTTGCGGACCTCCATCGACTGGTACATCACGTCGTAGCCGTTGAGCCACGCGTACCCGCTGGACGCGGGGAGCCAGGTCGTGAGGATGCGCATGCAGGTGGATTTGCCGGCCCCGTTGGGGCCGAGGAACCCGACCAACTCGCCGGGCGCCACCTGGAAGGTGACGTCGTCCACGGCCTGCACGGGGCCGTAGTTTTTGGAAAGGTTCTGAACGTTGATCGCCGGCGTCTGCATGTTCGACCGTTTGGTGTCGCGACTCAGGTGCAGAACAGGGGCACGGATTTCGCCGATTGGACGAATCACAATGATATGACGCTGAACCGCCCCGACAAGTTGGCGCAATCGCGTAAACTCTCCCGGCAGTCGTCGCGCCCCGCCCGCGATCCTAAAAGAACTACCATGCACACGCACACTTGGACCCCGCCGGCGGGCACGACCGGGCTCATCTTCGACTGCGACGGCACGCTGGCGAACACCATGCCGGCCCACTACAAGGCGTGGATCGCGATGCTCGGGCGGTTCGGCATCCCGTTCCCCGAACCGCGGTTCTACGCGATGGGCGGGATGCCCACGGCTAGTATTATCCGTGTACTTGCCGGGGAGGTAGGCGTAGCCGTACCCGACGTGGATGCGATGGTCCACGAAAAAGAGCAAACGTTCCTCACGTTCCTCGAAGCGGTCGCGCCCATCGAGCCGGTGCTCAACATCGCAACCGCATATCGCGGAAAGCTACCGATCGCGGTCGCGAGCGGTGGGTACCGCGATACTATCACGCGCACATTGGATCGGCTCGCGATCCGCGACTGGTTCGATGCGATCGTAACAGCCGAAGACACTCCTCGCCACAAGCCGGAGCCGGACGTGTTCCTGGAAGCCGCGAAGCGCCTGGGCGTCGAGTCGGCGAAGTGCGTGGTGTTCGAGGACACCGACATCGGCCTGGAAGCCGCCCGGCGCGCGGGGATGTTGGGCGTGGACGTGCGCCCGTGGGTGAAAACGATCTGAGCGCCCGCGCGTAAGACGTTCCAGGCTATTCGGGCGCGTTCGCGCTGCTCACGTCCGCAGCTTTCTCGGCCGGCGTCGGTGGCGCATCAATGGCCGGCTCGCTCCGCGCCACGAAGACCGCGGTCGTCAGGTCCGCGGTCACGTTCACCATCGTGCGGCACATGTCGAGGATGCGGTCCACGCCCAGCACGAGCGCGATCGCACCGGCGGGCACACTGACCTGAACCAGAATCAGCCCGATTAGTGGGAGTGACCCACCGGGCACGCCGGCCATTCCGGTGGCCGTGAGGATGCACAGCACCAGCACGACCAACTGCTGGCCGAAATTCAGATCGACGCCGAACGCTTGCGCGAGGAACAGCACCGTCACCGACTCGAACAGCGCGGTGCCGTTGTGGTTCATGCTCGCGCTGAGCGGCAGCACGAACCGCGACACGCTCGGCGGGACGCCCAGTTCCTCCTCAGCGCACTGCATCGCGGTGGGGAGCGTCGCGCTCGACGAGCTCGTACTGAACGCGGTCACCATCGTTCCGCGTGCGCGCTTGAAAAACTCCAGCGGCGACATCCCGCCGAGGAATTTCACCAATAGAGGGAGCACGACGCACAAGTGAAGGGTCAGCCCGCCGAGCACGGTGAACACGAACGCCGCGAGCGCGACCAGCACCTTGTACCCGAGCGCTGCGGTCGTGGTGAAGATCAGGCAAAACACGGCATACGGGGCGATCGCCATCGCGAGCCGGAGAATGAAGTCGGCAATGAAATTGACGCCTTCAAGTAGGTCGATCATCAATTTGGCGCGGTCGGGTGCCATCCGCGTGAGCGCGATGCCCACGATGAGCGCGGTGAAGATGACCGCGAGCATATCGTTCTCGACGAACGCCTTCAGTGGGTAGCGGGGCACGATCTTCACGAACGTGTTAATGCCGAACCCTTCGTCCCCCTCTTTCTTGTCCAACTTCTTGTCGGCCTCTTTCGAGTATTCCGCGAGCAGTTCCTTTTTCTTCTCCTCCGGGATCTGGTCCCCGGGGCGGACGGCGTTCACGAGCGACAGCCCAATGGCCGCAGCGCACGCGGTCGTCACGAGGAAGTAACTGACCGTCTTGAGCCCGACGCGCCCGACGTTCTGCCCGCCCCCGAGTCGCGTCACGCCGACCGCGAGCGACGCGAACACGAGCGGGATGATCGCCATGAACAGCAGGTTCAGGAAGACGTCGCCGACGGGCTTGGTGACGTACTTAATCACTCCCGCGACCAGTGCCGCATCGATCGTGCCTTCGGCTTTGAGTGCGTTCACCGCACAACCGAGTACGGCCCCGCCGACGAGACCGAGCAGGATGCGCGTGTGCGGAACCGATTGCGCGGCGGCCATAGTGTGCCCGGGATGGTGCGGTCGGCAGAATAAACGAAGTGCTGTTGTACCGCATCTAACAGGAGCACGCCATCCCGCGCCCTGGGTGCCGCAAGGGGCGGGCGCGATTCAACTGGTCTGCGCACCGAGTCAGCGGTAATGTTCTTCACAACTACCTCACACGGCACCATTCCCCATGTTCGACTACCTCATCCGCAACGGGCGCGTCGTAGACGGCACCGGCCTTCCGTGGGTCGCGGCGAATGTTGGCATCACCGGGGATCGTATTGCGGCCGTGGGCGCGCTCGGCGGGGCGAGCGCGAAGCAAGTGATCGACGCGGCCGGGAAGGTGGTGTGCCCCGGCTTCGTGGACGCACACGTCCACGGCGACTTGCCGCTGCTCGCCGATCCCGCGCACGAACAGGGCGTCCGTCAGGGCGTGACCACGCACGTCATCGGTCAGGACGGGGTTGCGTTCGCGCCCGCGTCGCCGGCAACGATGGCGTACATGCGGCGCTATACCGCCGGCTTCAATGGCAACTTCCCAACTCCCGGTCGTAACTGGTATTCGATTGGTGAGTTCCTCACACAGTTCGACGGGCAGTCTTCCATCAATGCCTGTGTGCTGATCCCCAACGGCAACGTTCGGATGGAGGTGACGGGCCTCGATCCGCGAAAGCCCACGCCCGCCGAACTTTCACGGATGAAGGCGCTCGTGCGAGAGGGGATGGAGCAGGGCGCGGTCGGCCTGTCCAGCGGGTTGGATTACGTGCCGAGCATCTACGCGGACGAAGACGAACTCACGGCCCTGTGCGAAGAGATCGCGCCGTTCGGTGGCGTGTACGTGACTCACATGCGCGGGTACAACCGCGAGAAAGCACCGGCTGCGCTGCAGGAGGTGTTTAACATCGGGAAACGCGCGCGATGCGGGGTCCACGTGTCGCACTTCAACTGCCTCGCTGACCAAACGATTCCGATGCTCGATGCCGCACGAGCCGACCGCGTGGATGTGACCTTCGACCTGTACTGCTACCTCTATGGCAGCACCATCGTCGCGATGCTCACGCTCCCGCCGGAAACGCTCGAAGGCGGGATCGAGGCCACGGTCGAGCGATTGAAGCTCCCCGCGACGCGCAAGCAACTCGAAGCCGCGTTCGCGAACCCACGGTTCCCGATCGAAACGATTCGGCTCGCGAGTTTGCCGCACGATAAATACCGGCACCTCGAAGGGCAGGCGCTCCCGCGTGCGGCGGAGTTGTGCGGCCAATCGGTGCTGGATTTCACGTGCGATCTGCTCATCGCGACCGATCTCGCGGCCGGGTGCGTGATCCGACACTTCGCGGAGCGCCAGGAATCGGACGTTCTGAAGTTAATGAAGCACCCACTGATGATGGCCGGGAGCGACGGCATTTACGTCGGCGGGAAACCTCACCCGCGCGGGACCGGTTGCTTCGCGCGCTACCTCGGCCACCACGTCCGCAACGGCGATTGGACGCTCGAAGAAGCCGTGATGAAGTGCTCGTACCACACCGCCCGCCGGTTCGGATTAAAAGACCGCGGACTGATCCGTGAGGGGCTCGCGGCCGATGTGGTAGTGTTCGACGCGGACGCGATCGCGGACCGTTCCACATACGATAACGGTAAGGCACTCGCAGTTGGTGTGGAGCACGTGTTTGTGAACGGTACCCCGGTGTTGCTCGCCGGCGAGCGCACGAGCGCGCGATCGGGGCGCGGGTTGAAGCGAGGTTAGGCGAACGGTTGGCTGCCGACTGCTCGCTCGGAGAGCTATATGAAGCACTTGTTGGGGTTGGAAGGGATGTCGGCGGCGGGGCTGAACCGCCTCTTCGACGCGGCGGAGACGTTCGCCGGTGTTGGGGTTGGCGACGTGCCGAAACGCGACGATCTCAAAGGGAAGGTCGTCGTCAACCTGTTCTACGAGCCGTCCACACGCACGCGGATGAGTTTCGGCTTGGCCGCACGCCGGCTCGGTGCGGACGTGCTCGACTTCTCGCCGAGCGGGTCGAGCACGTCGAAGGGCGAGACGTTCATCGATACCGCGAAGAACATCGAGGCGATGGGCATCGACATGGTTGTGGTGCGGCACTCGTCGCCGGGCGCGCCGCACGTGCTCGCAAAACACCTCGCCCCGCACGTTCGCGTCGTGAACGCGGGCGACGGGGCACACGAACACCCCACGCAAGCGCTGCTCGACATCTTCACTATCCGCAAGAAACTCGGTCGTGTGCAGGGGTTGACAGTGGGATTGGTCGGGGACATCGCACACAGTCGCGTGGCGCGGAGCAACATCCACGCGCTCACGGCACTCGGCGCGAAGGTCATCGTGTGCGGTCCGACCACGCTCGTTCCCGCGGAAGTGGCTCAATTCGGTGTGGAGATCGCGGACAAACTCGACGACGTGCTCCCGCGCTGTGACGTGCTGAACCTGCTCCGCGTGCAATTCGAGCGGCAACGGAGCGGACTGTTCCCGTCCATTCGCGAGTACCGGTTACTGTTCGGCGTGGACGGTGATCGCATGAAGAAGGCAAAGAAGAACGTGCTGTTACTCGCCCCGGGGCCGATCAACCGCGGCGTGGAGATCACGCCGGAGGTCGCGGACGGTCCGAACTCGGCGATTCTCGATCAGGTCACAAACGGCCTCGCCGTGCGCATGGCGGTGCTGAGTGAGTTGAGCAGGGCCGCGTGATGCCGCGTCGAGAAGCCCTGACGTGTTGAGTTCGTGATTACTCAACGATCAGAAAGCGCAGCGCGGCCCCGTGATGTAACACGGGGCCGCGTCTCATTGTGCCGCTCGCTTTCACGCGCCGGCGGCCTGCGACGAAACTTCCTTCTCGCGAATCAGATCCTGGATGCGAGCCATTTTCGCACCGACGAACAGCACGTTATTCAGCTCGAAGTCGAGGTTCGCGGGCCCACCAGTCTTCACGTGTAGATCGCCGCTCCCCAATCCCAACAGCCAGTGCCGGAACAGGTCATCGCGCTTCTTCTCCAACATTAACCCGGCTGTATCGACGGCGAGTTCACCGTCGCCGATCTCCCGGCGGATGCGCACCTGACCGCGCGAAACGATGAGATATGTGTAATGGTCGTAAATGAACGTTGAGAACGCCCAGATCACGAACAGCGGGATGCCGATCGCGAGATAGCCCCCTGCATTCATGCGCACGTCTACCCCACCGAGCCAGAAGAGCACTTGGTCCCACCAGCCGAATAGTGCGACCACCAGTCCGACGATGACCAGCGCCGCGATAGCAATAACCGACGCGAGCCCGCGGAGGGTCAGGTTGGTGATGGTGACCACGAGGAGCAGGACGCCGGTGAACACGACGCCGTAATTGTTATTGGCCGCAACGCGGAGGCGCGGTGAAGGATCGCTGTTCGTGGCCGTTGCGGGTGGAACGACTTCGCCCGGAGGTGTTACGAGAACGTCGCGCGTCTTGTCCGTACCGGGCGCGGATTGACCTTGTTCAATTGTCGTCCCACGTGGAACGATCGCCATGACGTGCCCGTCGAGAAACGTCAGGCCGGCCATGAGGAACGCCACCGCCCAAACCGGCCACCAGTAGAAGAGGTTACTGTGCCCATAAACGCGAATCTCTTCATCCGGCACCGGCCCGCCACTCACGGCCACGGTCGCAGGTGCGATACCGGGAGGGGGAACGGAACCGGCGGGATAAGTGGGAACTGCCGAACTCATGGTGCTTTCTCCAGAACGCGCTGCCGCGGGGGCGCGAAAACCGAAGCGCGCCACGGCCGCTCGACGCCGCAGTTCACGCAACCGGCGTGCCACTTTGAACCGGACTATTCCCCCTCTCCGGCGCGGTCGCTAAACTGTTCCCACCTGATCGCCGGCCGATGGGCGGTACGGGGATCAGAGTGTTTCAGGAGGAAGCATCATGAAGCGGTTCCTGTTCGCGGTCGCAGTGGTGGCTCTGGCCGCGTCCGCTGGTGGCGCTGAGGACAAGCCGGCTGCCACCCCGCCGGCCACTGCGACCCCGGTCGTCGTGAGCACGCCGGGCACCCCGGTTGTCGAGTACGGGTCGGTGACGACCGCGTCGCCCCGTCGCGGGCTGTTCGCGCGGCTCCGCAACCGCGGTACCAGCAGCACCTACACGACCGGCCCGGTCACCACCGTCCCGACGACCGGCGCCACGCCGATGCCGCCAGCCACCCCGCCGGCCCCAATGCCGATGCCGGGCAAGACCAGCGCGACCCCGATGCCGGGCACCACGGGCGTCGTCATGGCGAGCGGAACGGACAGCGGCACGGTTATGACGGCCAGCTACAGCGAGCCGGCCAAGCAGCGCCGCGGGCTGTTCGGGCGCCTCCGCAACCGCTAAGCGGCCCGCACGGCAAGCCACGCGACGCCGGGAGCCGCACGGTTGCGTTTCCCGGCGTTTCTTCGCGCAGAAAGAGTCGTTCCCACTGGGGGCGGTTCGTTTCCACTTCAACTTGTGATCGAGATTCACGATGTCGACCCCACTCCATCTCCGTAACGGCCGCGTCATTGATCCGTCGCGCGACTTCGATCAGGTCACCGACTTGTGGCTCGCCGACGGCAAGATCGCGGGTACCGGCGCGCGGCCCGCGGGCATTTCCGGCGACGTACAGACGCTCGATTGCACCGGACTGATTGTGTCGCCGGGCATCATCGACATGCACGTTCACCTGCGCGAACCGGGACGCGAGGAAGACGAAACCATTGCTACTGGCACCGAAGCCGCAGTCGAGGGAGGCGTCACGTCGGTCGCGTGCATGCCGAACACCGAGCCGGGGCTCGACACGCGCATGGCCGTCGAGTTCGTGGTCCACCAAGCCCAGCGCGCGGGCTTTTGCAACGTGTTCCCCATTGGAGCGGTCACGAAGGAACGCGCCGGGAAGGAACTCGCGGAACTCGGTGGGTTGGCCGAAGGCGGAGCGGTCGCGTTCACGGATGATGGCGCGCCGGTGTATTCGGCCGAGATCATGCGGCGGGCACTCGAATACTGCAAGATGTTCGACAAAGCGGTTCTGGTTCACGCCGAGATCCTCGAACTCACGCAGGGTGGCGTGATGAACGAGGGACTGGTGAGTACGCAGCTCGGCCTCCGCGGGATGCCGGGCGTCGCGGAAGACATCATGATCTACCGCGACATCGTGCTCGCGGAACTGACCGGCGGTAAAGTTCACATCCTGCACGTTTCGACGGCCGGCGGCGTCGATCTCATTCGGCAGGGGCGCAAACGTGCTGAGGTGCTGAAAGCGGCCGGGAAGCCGTCGTTCTGGATCAGTGGCGAGGCGTGCCCGCACCACTTCATCCTGACGGACGAAACGCTTCGATCGTTTGATAGTAACTACAAGATGTCGCCGCCGTTGCGTACCGAGGTGGATCGTCAGGCGATCCTCGACGGACTCAAAGACGACACGCTCACGGTGCTCGCGACCGACCACGCTCCGCACGCCCCCGAGAAGAAAGAGCGCGAACTCGACCAAGCGCCGAACGGCATTCTGGGCCTGGAAACGTTCCTGCCGCTGTGCGTGACACACCTGATTGAACCGGGGCACCTCACGTGGCCCCGCATGCTGGCGAAGATGACGTGTAACCCCGCTGCGGTGCTCGGGATCGATCGCGGGACGCTTCAAACCGGGAAACCGGCCGACGTAACAGTGATCGACCCCAAAGCGAAGTGGACGATCGACAAGACCGAGTCGAAGTCGAAGAGCCGCAACACGCCGTTCCACGGCACCGCGGTCACTGGTCGTGCGGTGGCTACGATCGTCGGTGGCGCGATCAAGATGAGCCGCTTGGGGTAGGGCGATGACCGAAGCGGAGTGGATCGCGTGTGCCCTTCCGGAACTCATGTTGCGAGGGCTTCCGGGTGTCGCGAGTGCCCGGAAGCTACGTCTGTTTGGGTGTGCTGCGTGCCGCCGGATTTCGGACCTAATGGGTGATGCTCGTTGTTGCGAAGCCGTTACCGCGTCCGAACAGTTCGCCGACGGCTTGATTCTCGAACGGGCGCTCGATCTCCTTTCAGCTGCAGCGGAAGAGGCTTACGAAGAGGCCGCCACGGACAACGACGACCTGATGGCAAATGTTGCTTATGCGGCCTCATATTCTTCGAGTCCTTCGCTTGCCGTACATGTTCTCGCTGAAGCGATCAATGCGATCCTCCCGGCAGCTTCAGGTGGTGCAACAGACGAGCGGGCCGCTCAGGTCGAGCTTCTTCGCGACATCTTCGGCAATCCCTTCCGACCGCTCACTTTCGATCTCGCGTGGCTCACTTCCGACGTACTCGCACTGGCGCATGGCATTTACGAGGAGCGTGCCTTCGATCGGGTGCCGATTCTGGCCGACGCGCTCCAGGATGCAGGTTGTGACAACACCGACATCCTCTCGCACTGCCGCAGCGAAGGGGCCCACGTGCGCGGGTGCTGGGTCGTCGATCTCGTGCTCGGCAAGTCGTAACTCGGTGGTATAATGCGGCGCACCGTAGAGGGTTGCGAATGCCGTCGCCGTTTCCCGGAATGAACCCGTACATCGAACAGGCGGCCGTATGGCAGGACTTCCACACGCGGTTCATGAGTACCGCGGCGGATGTGATCGGGGCACAGGTCGAGCCGCGATACTTCGTGAAAATCGAAGAGCACCGCTACCTCCACGAACTCTTCTCGGCGGAGCGCGAACCGTTTGGTCGTCCCGACTTGAGCGTGCTTCCGGGTGACGAAAATGCCCCCGTGCCTTCTGGTGGAGCTGCCGTAGCTGCGCCCGCTACCGTCTTTACACCGGACGCGGTTGAGGAAGAAATCCAGCGATACCTCGAGATCCGTGATCGGCAGACGCGCGAGGTCGTCACCGTCGTCGAACTGCTCAGCCCGTCTAACAAGGATTCCAAAGAGGGGCGGCAACAATACTGGAACAAGGTTCGGCTGCTTCTGAGTCGGACCAAAGCTAATCTCGTCGAAATCGACCTGCTTCGCGGTGGCCCGCGAATGCCGTGGCGCGAGATGAAAGAGTGCGATTACTACGCGCTCGTTAGTCGCGCGTCCGAGCGCCCGCGTGTTGCCTTTTGGCCCGTAAAGCTGCGAGAAGCGCTCTCGCCCATTCCGATCTCGCTGCGCCCCGACGAACCGGAGCCGCTGCTCGATCTGCAAGCCCTGATTCACCGCATTTACGACGCCGGTCGGTACCGGCTCTTCATCTACGATTCCGACCCCGAACCGCCGCTGTCCGCATCGGATGCGGTGTGGGCCGCACAGCTTTTGCACCCGCCCGCGTGACGCTCACGCTGCGGGTTGCTTCTCGGGGTGCAAGTAGACGAAGCTCTTCCCGAGCCGCCCGCCGTAGTTGCCCGCAGAGATCATGAGCAGGTCTAGGGTGTCTTTTGCGGCCGCGATCGCGGCTTGCGTTGCCTTCACGATGGTCGGCAGGTCCGCGCCGTTGATGATGATTTCTTGCACGCTCGTGACGCCGTTTGGCAACCGCGACGTGATCCCTTCTTTGCCGCGAAGGGTCGGGCAGTATTCGGCGAAAGTGCTCGCGATACTGAACTTGTACTTGCTCCCCGCCTTGCTCCCGCTCGACGCGACCCCGCCCGGAAACGGCAGAATCACCCCGGGAACTTCACTCGCGGCGACCGCGGCTTTCGTCGCGGCATCGAGCGCGGCATCGGCGGTTGCGCCGAAGAACCACAAGTTCCCGCCCATCAGCCCGTCAGTGAACCCGCAGCGCCGTTCGATCACGAACTCACCGCTGAGGATCGGTACCACCCAACACCGGCGCCCGAATCGGTCCGCGGTGAATTGGTGTCCGTCGCCGAAGTACGAGGTCTTCCGCCCCAGCGGGAACCACTTCGCGCCCGGCTTCGGTGGTTGAGTGCTCGCGTACCAGCTCCCGTCCGCGGGCAACACGTTGAACACGGCCGTTGTGGGACACGTCATCACGTTCTGCGACACGCGGACTAGCGCACTGCGTTCGAGCCGGGCTTCGCGGTCTTTGTGGAAGCGCGGAACGTGGAACTGAATAATCGCGCCCGGTCGGTTGTCGGGCGTTTCGCTCGCGTCCACGTACCGGTCCAAACCGGCTTCACAGTCGCAAAGGATGGTACTGCTTGCGTTGCCGGTACTTGCGTTGATGGCTTTGTCGAGCCAATACCGGTCGCGTGCGGTGATGAGGACGCTCGCATAGATGCTGCGGAACGCTTCGGCGTAGGTGTCGTCAATCGTGGCTGGCATCGAGCGTAACCTCAATTCAAGGCATTTTTTGCTATGTATTGTGGACAAGAGCGGGAAGTTGGGTCAATCGAAAGAGGCGGAAAATGGCAATTGCCATTGAATCGCGCATTTTCCTTGATTGAGTGCGCGATTTGCGTGCATTTTGGGATTTGATTGTTTTCATCTGAAAAAATTCGACACGTCAAATTGCCTTATTTCGTCAGTCTTTGCGACTTCTTAACGCACACGTTCGTGGAATTGGCACGCTGCTCGCTATTACCTATTTCGGCGAGAGCCAATTAACCGCACGGCTGACTGGCAGAGGGAGAGGCTGTCAGTCAGTCGTGCGGTTCGATCATTTCCAGCTACTCATTTCGCGTTCCGAAATTCCCTGCTTCAAAATTTCAAGTTTGTCGGACCTGGACGCTGCGTGGCGTGTGTCCATCTTCGTTAGTGCCAATCTGTGGGTAACAATCACTAACATTTTGGGGCCGAGGAGCCTCCGCTCGGATTACGTGCAGCACGGATGTTGCGTTAAGTGCTGATGCTTCAAAGCCTTGAACGTCAGGGAGCCGGTTCGTTACTGCTGGCCGCGAGCCGATTGCGGCTAACATTCGCTACGAAAACTCCAAAACTCGCGGTTCTCGGCTAACATCCGATCGGAATTTCGGCCTCGATATGGAGCCGGACGCTCGCTCAGTAGACATCTCGCTCGGCACCTCACCGGAATTATAACAATGTGGACTGAAGTCCACAAATGAAAATATGTCCGATCGGGATTTTGGTGCTCTCGTTTCTTGGAGTAGAGTCCGAAACTGGGAACCTGAAACGTCCCCCGGTGGTTAGAATACGAGCATGAAACTCAGTTCCGCCCTCACGACCCTTGCGGCCGACCCGCACGCACCGATCGACATCGCGCGCGTCGCACTACTCGTTGCGCGTGACGCCTACAGCCACATGAATCCACGGGCGTACCTCCGCCGCATTGATCGGCTCGCGGACCAACTCCGGCCGCGGTTGCACGGGTCGCTCGCGGCGCGCACCGCCGAGCTCTCGACCTTCCTCTTTGAAGAGTGCGGCTTCGTGGGGAACACCGAGAACTATTACGACCCGCGCAACAGCTATCTCAACAAGGTTTTGGACCGCCAGATGGGGTTGCCGATCGCGCTCTCGGTCCTGGCAATGGCGGTCGGAACGCGGGCGGGCATGACCGTGGTCGGCGTCGGGTTGCCCGGTCACTTCATCGCGAAGGCGGTGGACGGGAACGAGGAGGTGCTCTTCGACCCGTTCAACGGCGGGCAGTTCCTTGACATCGAAGCGTGCGAAGCGCTGGTCGGTGGGGTGACCGGTCGACCGTTTGAAGCAACACCGGAAGCACTTGCGGCCACGCCGCCGGGCGCGATCGTGGCGCGGATGCTCCAGAACCTGAAAACCGCGTACCTGGCAGACCGGTCGTACACGCGGGCCGCTCGCATCACGCGCCGACTCACGCAACTCGTACCCGGCGACGCGACGCAGCACCGCGACCTCGGCGTTCTGCTCGTGCGTGCGGAGCAACCGGGCCGGGCGATCGACCCGCTCCGCGCGTACCTGCGTGCCGAACCCCAGGCCGAGGACGCCCGCGACGTCGAGAAGTTCCTGACCCAAGCGCTCACCGAGATCGCGCGCTGGAACTAATTCGCGCGACGCGCTGACCCTTCGCCGCGCACTATACGGCGGACACTCACTCGGAGGGTCGGCTCATGTCTCACACCGCAGTCGCGCTCGCGCGTTTCATCGCACCGCGCCCCACCTCCGCGTCCGATGCCGCTCTGTTGAGAACATTTATCGCGTCGCGGACGGACGATGCGTTCGCCGAACTGGTCCGGCGGCACGGCCCGATGGTGCTGGCCGTGTGCCACCGCGTGCTGACCGACGAGCACGACGCCGAAGACGCATTCCAGGCGGTGTTCATCGTTCTCGCGCGCAAAGCGGGAGCCATCCGCGGGTCGAATATAGCCGCATGGCTACACGGCGTGGCGGCACGCACCGCGAAGGGGGTACGGGTCATGCGCGAGCGCCGGCAGAAGCACGAGCGCGCGAGCCGCGTTCGACCGTCTACTGAGATTCCCGCACCCGCAGACCACGCCCTCGCGAATGTGATTGACGAGGAACTCGCGAGCCTTCCCGAATCGCACCGTGAAGCAATTATCTTGTGCGAACTGCGAGGGCTGTCACGCAAGCGAGCCGCGACCGAACTCGGCATCCCCGAGGGTACGCTGTCCAGCCGACTCGCGGGTGCGAAGCGGAAACTCGCCGAGCGGCTCTCCGCGCGCGGGGTCGCCCCAGCTCTTGCGCTCGGTACGCTTCTCGCGCCGGTTACAGTCTCGGCGCGGTTGCTTCAAACGACAGCCGCCGCTGTTCGTGGCGCGGCCGGAAGTGCGGCGAGCGCGACCGCAGCAACGGTGGTCAAGGCGATGCTCTTCGACCAACTCAGGTCCGCTGCGCTTGCGGCCGCGGTGTGCCTTACGGTCGTTTGCGGCGGGCTGGCGGTGACCCACTCGTCCGATTCGCCCCCAGAAGTTAAAGCCCCGGCTCCCGCTCCGCGCTTCGTGGAGGACGCGGCCGGTCTCGTGACGAAACTCGGTAGCGGAGACTTTGCCGAACGTGAGGCCGCTCACAAAAGCCTGCGCGGAATCGGGCTGAAAGCGGAACCCGCGCTCCGGGCCGGGGCGAGGTCCGAAGACCCCGAAGTGCGCACGCGGTGCGCCACGCTCCTCATCGCGATTCGCAAGGACGCTCTCGACGCCCTGGTAAAGAGCTTCGACACCGCAAAAGACACCGAGCCGGATCACCCGATCTGGGCGCGGTTCAAAACGATTGCGGGCCGTGATCGAGCGGCCCGCGTGCTGTTCGCGGAACTCATTTCCGATCCGCACCGGCGCCAATTACTCGACGACGTGGCACGCGACCCGGACCGCGCGGGGACGCTCTACAGTGGCGAGATAAAAGCGTACTGCGTGCACGTGCAGAAATTGTGGCAAAAACAGTTGGATCGGGTGAACAACTCGAAGGCGCCGGAACCGCAGGAGCGCCCGTGGGCCGATGAACTCGTCATACTGTACCTGGGGACGTACCCCCGGAGCGCCGGAGCGGTTCCCGATAACTTGGAGAACCAGCTCTTCCGCACGTGGGACGCCGCACTCGCGGGACCGGCCGGCCCCGCAGCGCGCCGGGTGTTTACCGCGTGGTTCGCGCTGCGAGACAACGAACTCGTCGTTGAGGGCGGGTTGAACAAGATCGGCCGCGACCGCGTTGCCGAGGCGCTGCCGCTGTTGCGGAAGCTGATCGTTGATGAAAAGGCCGAACCGGACCGGCGCTCACAAGCGGCCCTTCTCATCGGGATGCTCGGCACAAAGGACGATCTTTCGCTCCTGCGTCGCGTAGCGGAATCAAAGGAAGCGAACAAGCCGCGCGAGCGATGGAGCGTGATCTTGAAGGGGCGCGAGGAACTCAACTTCCTGTGGCACGGCGTCAAGTTCGGCGAGAAAGTATCACAAGAGCAGTGGGCCGAGGCGTGGAAGAAAGCCGACGTGCGCGAGGGCGACCGCAGCATCGCGGACTGTGCGTGGGCCGCGGCCGTGAAGCTCGCGGGCGGCAAGCCGGCGGAACTCGGCTTCCTGCACCCGCACATACTCGACGGCGGGAAGCCCGACACGGACTGGTTCTACTCTCCGCGCATTCACGGATTCCCCGACGCGAAGTCACGTTCTGCGGCGCACAAGAAGGCCAGCGAGTGGCTCGATGAGCGGAAGCAGTAGTGCCGGCCCGCTTCAGCGCGGGCCAAAGACACGGTGCGGGTGTCCATTGAAGGCGTGCGCCACGAAATTCAGGCGCGCCCGGTTCCTTGGGTGCCAGTTTTCAGCCCCGCATGCGGCTGGGCGCATAGCCAGGGGTTTCACCCCTGGCTATGCGCCCAGCCGCACGACGACCCTTCTTGTTTAAACGGGCTCCTGCTGCGTCATGCAGTGGAGCGTACCCAGCCCCCACACCAGATCGACGCAGCTAATCCCGACCACCTCGCGGCCGGGGAACAGGTCCGCGAGCGTGCCCAGCGCGACGCGGTCGGCCGGGTCGTTGAACGTCGGCACGATCACCACACCGTTCGCGATGTAGAAGTTCGCGTAACTCGCGGGCAACCGCGTGCCGTCGAAGATCAGCGGGCGCGGCATCGGGAGCGGCACCACTTCGAGCTTCGTACCGTGCAGGTCGGTCATGCTTTCGAGCCGCTCGCGGTTCTCCTGCAGGATCGCGTAGTTCTCGTCGGCCGTGTTCGTCTCCACCACGGTTACGACGGTCCGCTCGCCCACGAACCGGGCGAGGTCGTCAATGTGGCCGTGCGTGTCGTCGCCCACGATCCCGCGATCGAGCCACAGCACCTTCTTCACACCCAGATAGTCCGCGAACACCTGTTCGTAATCCGCCCGCGCGAACGGCGGGTTGCGTTCCTGGGTTTTGCTCAGCAGGCACTCTTCCGTTGTGAGCAGGAGCCCCGCGCCGTTCACATCAATACTGCCGCCCTCGAGCACCACGCGGTGCCCATTGTGTGTCGGCTGCGTGCTCGGCACGTTCAGCTTTTGCGCGGCGAACGCGGGTACCAAATCGTCGTGCTGCCAGTCGGGGTACTTGGCCCACGCATTGAACCGCCAGTCGAGGGCGATGCGCTCGCCGCTGGCGCTGGTTACGAAGATCGGGCCGGAGTCGCGCAACCACGAGCGGTCGGTGGGCAGTTCCCACAACTTCACGCGGCCCATGTACGCGTGCGCGCGCGAAAGTACGTCGGCTGCGGTGTTTGCGTGCTTTTCGTCGGGGACGAGGAGGTTCACCGTCTCGTGCCGGGTGAGCGCGCGAACGATCTCCGCGTAAACCCAGGGGATCGGTTCGAGGCGACCCGGCCAATCGGATTCGCGGTGCGGCCACCCGAGCCAGGTGGCCGCGTGCGGTTCCCATTCAGCGGGCATTCGGAACCCGCGCGCGGCGGGTTTATCGAGGTGGGTCGGTGCAGTCATCGTGTGACCGTGAGGAGGATTTTCAGGCGATGCCGAAACGCTGATGGCATCTTTTAATCCCGCGCGAAACTTCGGAATTTCTAATCAAGCGAGGCGATTCTGCCGGGAGACGTTCTTGCGAGCCGGCCGTACCACGGCTATAGTCCACTACATCAAGGACGAACTACCCGAACATCGGGTGCGGTTGCAGGAGGCAGCATGTCGTCGCGCTACGGCACAATTCTACTCGTTGAAGACGACCCCGACCTGCGCGGTACCCTCGAAACTGTTCTCCACAACGCGGGTTACGAAGTTATCTCTACCGGTAACGGCCTCCGAGCGGTCGAACTGGCCCACGAGCACAAACCTGTTGCCGCAATCGTTGACATGCTCCTGCCGGGCCAGAGCGGGTTTCAGGTCACGCTCGCGCTGAAGGAGCGGTTCGGCGACAACATCCGCGTCGCCATCATGTCCGGGTACACGTCCCCCGCCCAACAAGACTACGCCGCGGCGTCCGGCGCGGAGCACTTCCTGCCGAAGCCGTTCGGCCCGACCGCACTATTGGACATCGCCGCCACGATTTGCCCGCCGCGCCCGACGCCGGTCATCAGCGTGCGCCGCAAAGTCAAAATCGGGGTGTGAGGCTCTTGGTGGTCCGTGAGAACGGCACGGCGTAAGCCCGCCGGTGCTACCAGTTTTTGAGGTGCCGCCGGTGCGGCGCGGGCACACTTAGGGCGGCACTACCGGCGGGCTTACGCCGCGCCGTTCGCTCGTGCTAGCGGCCCAGTTGGTTGTTGTTCCACCGGCCGGCTCACGCCGACCGTTCGCCTATTAAAGCTCACTTCGCGAACGATAAATCCTTGCCTGAGTGGTGCCTACCGGCGACAATCGCCGAGCTGCCCGTACCACCACACCCGCGACCTTATCGAGAACGAAATGCTCCTCTCCCGTCGGGGCGTAATCGCCCTTTTCGCTGCCGCGTTTGCTTCGCCCACATTCGGGGCCGATCCCATCAAGCACGGGTTCCTCGCCACGGGCGCGGAAACGTTCATCGCCGACGAGTCCGGCAAGGTGACGTGGAAGTACCCACAATCGTCGCGCGACGGCTGGGTGCTCGAAAACGGCAACGTGTTGCTCGCGCTCTCGAAGAGCAAAGCCTATCCGGGCGGCGGAGTCGCGGAAATCGACAAGGACGGCAAAGAGGTCTTCGCGTTTAGGGGTGTACAATCCGAGGTGAACACGGTTCAGGCGCTCGGTGAAGGGAACGTGTTGCTCACCGAGGCCGGAGACAAGCCGCGTATTCTCGAGGTGAACCGCGACGGGAAGGTGCTCGCCGAAGTGCCGCTGCAGGCACAAACGAAGGACCACCACCTGCAAACGCGGATGACACGCAAGCTCCCCAACGGCAACTACCTCGTGCCGCAACTCTTGGATCGCGTGGTGCGCGAGTACGACCCGAAAGGGAAGATCGTGTGGGAGGTGAAGACCCCGCACATGCCGTTCACCGCGATCCGCCTGCCCGACGGCAACACGCTGATCGGCTGCACGCTCGGCAACTTGGTGATCGAAGTGAACAAGGACGGCAAAGAGGTGTGGCGCGTGACGAACGATGATCTCTCGAACAAGCCGATCAACGACGCCTGTGGCGTGCAGCGCCTGGAGAACGGCAACACGGTGATTACGAGCCACCACGCGACCGCCAAACAAACGAAGCTCACCGAAGTGACGCGCGAGAAGAAAGTGGTGTGGACCTACACCGACGATCGCAAGAGCGGTATTCACCACTTCCAGATTCTGGACGCGCGAGGTAAGCCCGAGAAGCACCCGCTGCGGTAGGAGAGGTGCCTCGGCGAGTTGCGGCCAAGCAGGACGCGATTCAATTTTGCGTTCTGCTCTGTGCTCGAATAAGCAGTGGAGGGCGAATCCGATGGCAGATGGCATGTATGAAGTGATCGCTCTTATTCCGGAGACGAGCGACTTTTCACTGGAGGTCGCGCTCAAACACTTCGGCTCGCTTAAATCCGGATCAACTCGTCTGCGTGCGGAGGCGGCTGTCGGCCCCGGCAAGCGAAAGCCGTCGGGGTTCCGCGTCTATTACGGCGACTGGGCGATTGTCGCGTGGTTGGAAGCGGACAAATCAGTGTTGGAAGACAGCCGCGAACTGGCCAACCGCGACAATTTGCCCGCTCCGACCGAGGTGGTGTCGACGTGCTCTCGGAGGCTTTCGGTTTGGTCGGACGAAGATCCGGGCTTCGATCACACCGACGAATTCAACAGTTTCACCGACGAACTCCGGGCACGGTTCGGTGTGCTCATTTACGATAACGTCAATGGGGAATGGTGGACGTGAACTTGAGCCCCACTACGCCTCCCACGATGAGCAGTAAAAAGAGAGCCCGCCAAACCGTGATTGGTTCGCCGAACAGGATGATGCCGAGGACGGCCGTTCCGACGGCGCCGATGCCCGTCCAGACGACGTACCCCGTGCCGATCGGAATGGTCCGAACGGCCAGCGACAGGAACGCGAAGCTCACGGCCATCGCGGTGACGGTCAGTACGCTCGGCCAGAGCTTCGTGAAGCCCTGCGTGTATTTCAGGCCGATGGCCCAGCAGATCTCGAAAGCGGCGGCGATGAGAAGATACACCCAAGCCATAACGCACCTTTGGCGCTAGTGGTGGGTCGTCCCTACCGGAAGTTGAAAAACGTTGGGTCGTCCCGACGTGTGATGGCCTACCCAATCATTTTACCCCCGCCGACCGGCAATTTCAACGATCCGGCCCCGTTTGAAGTGATTCTCAGGGGTAGCGGGCCTTCCTCTCGCGGCGTTAGAACTTTGATTGGCCGCGCCGCAGTTTACCTGGCGCGGCCCGCTCGCCATGCCGTTCTTCTTCCGGCTGGGGTAGACGCGAGCCCCGCATCTGGGGTAGGGTACGGATGTTTATTTGCGCTCGCGTTCCCGCGCCTTCCGAGGTTCATCGTGCCTGCCCCCGCTCCGCTGCCACCCGCGCTGTTCGCCGCCATCGCCCGGCACTGGGGGTTCTCGTCGCTCCGACCGATTCAGGAACAGGCCATCCGCGCGTCACTCGCCGGGCGCGATTCGCTCGTCGTCATGCCCACCGGCGGCGGGAAATCACTCTGCTTTCAGGCGCCGGCGGTCGTTCGCGGGGGGCTCACGGTCGTGATTTCGCCGCTCATCGCGCTCATGAAGGACCAGGTCGATAACCTGACCCGCATCGGCGTGCCCGCAGCGCGGCTCGACAGTACGCTCAACGCGGCCGAACGCGCTTCCACTGCCGAAGGTATCCGCAACGGCACCACGCGACTCGTTTTCACGTCTCCGGAGCGGCTCGTCAACACCGACGTGTTCCGGATGCTCCAAAACGCCGGGACCAACACGATCGCGGTGGACGAAGCGCACTGCGTGAGTCACTGGGGGCACGACTTCCGGCCCGAGTACCGGCAACTCGCCCGGTTGCGCGAGTTCTTCCCCGGCGCCGCCGTTCACGCCTACACCGCAACGGCCACCGAGCAAGTGCGGCGCGACATCGCGCAACAACTCGGGTTGAAGCAACCCGAAATCTTGGTCGGTAACTTCGACCGGCCGAACCTGATCTTCCGCGTGCTCCCCAGACTGGATTTGCAGACCCAAGTGCGCGAGGTGCTCAACCGGCACGCCGGCGACGCCGGGATCGTGTACTGCTTGCGGCGCAAGGACGTGGACGAGATGACCGCCGCGCTGAAGGCCGCCGGGTACCGCGCGCTGCCCTACCACGCCGGCATGGACAACGAGTCGCGCCGGGCCACGCAAGAAGCGTTCGCGGCTGAAGAGGCTGATATCGTGGTGGCAACGGTCGCGTTCGGGATGGGGATCGATCGCTCGAACGTGCGGTTCGTCGTCCACGCCGCGATGCCGAAGACCATAGAGCACTACCAGCAGGAAACCGGGCGCGCCGGGCGAGACGGGTTGCAGTCCGAGTGCGTGCTGCTCCACTCCGGTGCGGACTTCGTTTCGCTCAAGGCGATCATCGAGAAG
Source organism: Gemmata palustris (assembly GCF_017939745.1). Lineage (NCBI taxonomy): Bacteria > Pseudomonadati > Planctomycetota > Planctomycetia > Gemmatales > Gemmataceae > Gemmata > Gemmata palustris. The sequence goes on from NZ_JAGKQQ010000001.1 coordinate 4,561,601, forward strand.
TCGGCGGAAGAGGCGCAGACCGCGGCCGAGTACGTCACCGCGAGCATCAAGCACCTCGACGAAATGGCCCGGTACTGTCGCGGGGCCGTGTGCCGGCACAAGGCGCTCGTTCAGCACTTCGGCCAAACCTACGACGCACCCAATTGCGGCGCGTGCGATTTGTGTCTCGGCGACACGCAGGAAGTCCCGGACGCAGTGACCGTTGCGAAGAAGATCCTCTCGTGCGTGGCGCGCGTGAAAGAGAGCTTCGGCATCGCGCACGTGATCGACGTCCTTCGCGGGGCCGATACCGCCACGATCCGCGCACGCGGGCACCACGAACTGAGTACGCACGGACTGCTGAAGAGCGTTCCCAAAACCGACTTGCGCGACTGGGTCTACCAACTGATTGGGCAGGACGTGCTGGTACAGGGCGGGGACGAGTACCCGCTCCTCAAGCTGAACTCCGCGTCGTGGGCCGTGATGAACGGGAAGCAGACGGTGCGGCTCATCCAACTCGCCCGGCGCGAGAAGCGCGGCAGTTCCGCCGCGTCCGCACAACCGTTCGCGCTGCCCGCCGGGGCCGATGCCAAACTGTTCGAGGCGCTCCGCCAGCTCCGCCGGCAGGAGGCGTCGCGTGCGGGCGTGAAGCCGGAGCAGGTGTTCCCCGACACGGTGCTCGCGGAAATGGCCCGCGGCCGGCCGACCACCGAGGACGCACTTCGGCGCATCTCCGGTGTCGGCGATTACCGGCTCCAGTCTTATGGCCGTGCCTTCCTGAAGGCGATCATCGCGTACTGTCTGCGCACCGGGCTGATGAACGACGTGCCGCTGCCAAAAAGTGCGCTGGCACCGAGAACCGCGCCGGCTGCTTTGCCTCCCGCAACGCCCAAGCCGGGAGGGAAGAAGGAACTCGCGTTCAAGATGTTCCGCGGCGGGTCGTCGATCACCGACGTTGTGAACAAGACCGAGTTGGCCGCCGCAACGATCACCGACTACCTCGCGGAGTTCGTGCGGACGGAAAAGCCGACATCGATCTTTCACTGGGTGCCGGAAGACGTGTGCGAGCGGGTCGCGGCCGCCGCAGAGATCCACGGCACGGCAAAACTTAAGCCGGTGTTCGAGGAACTCAACCGCGAAGTGAGTTACGACGCGATCCGCGTGGTGTTCGCGCTCCTCGATACGCAAGCCTGACCCGGTTTCGGGACTTCTTGACGAGCCGCGACCGCAAGGGAGCGGGGCCGAGGCTCTGCGTTAGACCGGGACTTCGGCGACCCGGGCGCGCTTCCCGCTCCCTTGCCAGTAGTTTCAAGTGATTTGGCAGTGCCGCATGGGAGTTCCTAAGTTCAAGGTTCTCAGGCACTTGAACGGGAGCCTCCCATGCGACGTGGTTACTCTACGATCACCCCGGCGGTGGTCCACGCACTGACGCGCCGAACGTTGGAACGGGCCCTGGGTTGGACCGACTACAAGCGGTCGGTCACGCGCACCCAGTTGCTCGACCTGGTGCTGTTGATCGCGGGCACCACCCGCACGTTGTTCGCGGTAGTGACCCGGTACTTCGGGTTCTCCCACGAGACCGCGCGACAGGCGATGCACGCCAACCGGGGTTCCCGGGACCAACTCACGGCCCGGTTGGTGGATGCCCTTCACCAGGTGGCGGGGTTCACGCGCCGGGACCGGAGGCGCCGGTGGACGTGTGCCATCGATGTGCATTACGTCCCCTTTTATGGGGATCGCAGCACCCCGGGGATCATCGGCGGACCCAAGAAGGCCGGGACCTCGTTCTTTCACGCGTACGCCACCGGGGTACTGATTCACAAGCACCGGCGGTACACCGTGGGGCTGATGAGCGTGACGAAAGGAACCAAGCCGCACCAGCAGGTGCAGACCCTTCTGGACCAGGTGGCGGCCCGCGGGCTCACGGTCCGCGGGGTGGTTCTGGACGCCGGGTTCGACAGCGGGGAGACCCTGTTGCTGTTGCAGGAACGGAACCTGAGCTACACGGTCCCGATGCGCAAGAAGGGCACCGGTACCAACCGCCGCAACGCCAGCTACACCCAACCCCACGGCACCATCACCACCATGGAGTGGGTCACCGAGAAGAGCCGCAAGGCGGTATCGACTCGGGTGCTCGTGTGGCAACGGAAGGGCGAATCGCACGCCCGGGTGTACGCGTTCCGCGGGTGGGGCGATGCGACCGCCGTGTCGGAGGCGAACCGGGCTCGGTTGGGGCGCCGGCGGTACCGAGAGCGGTTCGGGATCGAGACCAGCTATCGGCAGAAGAACCAGGCCCGCGGGTGGACCACCAGCACCAACCCCGAGTACCGGTTGCTGCTCGAGGGCGTGGCCCTGCTGTTGCGCCAGGTGTGGGTGTACCTGACGCTCCGGATCGCTCGGGCACGCGGGCTCGCGCCGACCGCCTGGGTCGCCCAGTTCCCGTTGGCCGAGATGCTCGACTGGCTCACGCAACGGATCCGCTCACGATACCCACGCACACGATGTATTACCCTGCCACACAATACACTTACAACCAACGCAACGCCTTGAAACTACTGTTGCGGTCGCGGCTCATTAAATTTGACGAAGCGCTCCCGAGCGAGTGTGTACCGATCAACTTCCCCCTGCGGTCGCGGCTCGTTACACACAAACCGTAACCGGATTAACCCGGGTCCGCTTCGCACCACGTCAGGGTTCCGCGATTTCGGCCGCAGGGCCGACAATACCAACCCTCCGCACGAGCCGGGCGCCGGTGGCGATCGTACTCCGCAGCGCACCCCGGACACGTCGCGCGCCAGCGGCCGCGCGGCATTTCGATCTCTTCGCCATAACACGCTTCCGGGCGCGCTCCAATTGCGCGACACTTCGCCCGCCAAACCGCATCGTGTCCGTGACGCGGACCGACCAATGCGTGCGCGATTTCATGAAGCAGCGTGTCGAGCACTTCCTCGTCCGTGTTCCGCGCTGCGAAGTGGACCGAGAGCTCGATGCGCCCGGGTTCGCCCGCGTGCGGGTAGAAGCACACGCCGGCGCGCCGCACGTTCGCGTTGAACCCGAACTCCCACGCGGTCAGTCCGTGCAAGTTCAGCAACGCGCGGGCCTGCGTGCGAATTCGCGCCGCGCGTTCGGATAGCCGGAATGGTGTCTCGACCTCCATACGAATTCCTCCAACGCGACAAACAAGGACACTCAACTTTACTCAACCGCCCGCGCGCCCACTTTTGTGACGCGAGGGCTTCGGTCCCGGGGCGTGACGTGCGGGGCCGCGCCGCCCGCGTATTCGGTTCGATCGGTACACGGGAATCCTTTTGGCGCGAGCGTGCGGGGCGCGTACAACGGGGAAACCGCATTAAACACGAGCACAGAACCACCAAGAGACACCCCTCATGAGCCGCCTGAGTTTGGTTGCAGCCCTTGTCCTCGCACTTTTTGCAATATCCGCAGGCGCACACGACACCTGGGTTCAGACGAACGCCCACATCATTCGGACCGGCGACGCGATTCACATCGACCTGTTACTCGGCAACCACGGGAACGATCACCGCGACTTCAAGATCGCGGGGAAGCTCCCGGCCGAATCCGTGGGGTCGTTCGTGGTCGTGGCGCCGGACGGCAAGAGCTACGACCTAAAGACTGATCTGGCCGACCTCGGGTACGCGCCCAAAGAGGGCTTCCACACCGTAAAGTTCGCGCCCGCGAAGGCCGGGCTGTACGTTGCCGCGCAGAGTTCCGATAGCGTCGTGAATCACGGCAAACCGGTGCGGGCCGTTCGCAGTGCCAAGACATACTTCGTAGTTTCCAACTCGCTCGATAAGGTGCCGGCCAACCTGACGGGTTTCGATAAGCCGCTCGGCCACAAGTTGGAACTGGTGCCCGAAGTGAATCCGGTCGCTCCGATGGGGCCGGGAACCGCGCTCAAGGTGAAACTGCTCCTCGCCGGAAAGCCGCTCGCGGGGGCGCGCGTGAGTTTCATCCCGCGCGGTGTCGCGCTCAAAGAGGGAACGGACCCCACTTACGACCGCACGACGGACAAGGACGGGCGCGCGAGTTTCACTCCGAAGACCGGCAACTACTACCTCGTCGTAGCGCACCACGAGACGGATGAAAAGGGCGACAAGTACGAGGCGACCAAGTTCGCCGCCACGCTCACCGTGTTCGTGCCGGACAAGTGCCCCTGCTGCGACGAATAACCGGTTCCCCCTCTGCACCCCCGAGACGAGACTCCAATGCGGCTACTCGCCTTTGTCTTTCTCGCACTCTTCGTTCCGAATGCGCCCGCGCGTGCGCAACAAGCGAAAGTCGACGCCCGGTTCGAGCGCACGGAAGCGATGGTCCCGATGCGCGACGGGAAGAAGCTGTTCACCACGGTTCACGCCCCGAAAGACCCGAAGGGGCCGGTCGCCATCGTTCTGCTCCGCACGCCCTATGGCATCGACGGGCGCACGGAGCGGCTGTTCCGGGACTACTTCAAGGAGATGATCGACGACGGGTACGCCTTCGTCCTCCAGGACATCCGCGGGCGGTTCAAGTCGGAGGGGACGTTCGTGATGACGCGCCCGGCGCGCGACCCGCAAGACCCGAAGGCCGTGGACGAAGCGTCCGACACGAGCGACACCATCGACTGGCTGCTGAAGGAGGTGAAGAACAACAACGGGCGCGTCGGGATGCTCGGGATCAGTTACCCCGGCTGGCTCGCGGCGGTCGCGATGCTCGACCCGCACCCGGCACTCAAGGCGGTCTCCCCGCAAGCGTCGCCGGTGGACATGTTCCTCGGGGACGACTTCCACCACAACGGCGCGTTCCGGCTCAGTTACGGGTTCGAGTACGTCGCGATGATGGAAACGGACAAGAGCAACTTCAGTTTCAAGTTCGACAAGCACGACACCTACGAGTGGTACCTGAAGCTCGGCGCGCTCTCGAACGTTAACCGACTGCACTTCAAGAACACGCTCCCGACGTGGAACGACTTCGTCGCGCACCCGAACTACGATGCGTTCTGGAAAACGCAGTCGCTCGAACCGCGGCTCACGAAGGTCACCGTGCCGACACTGAACGTAGCGGGTTGGTACGACCAGGAGGACTTCCGCGGGCCGCTGAAGATCTACGAACTGCTGGAAAAGCACGACACCAAGAACCAGAACTTCCTCGTGGTCGGCCCGTGGAACCACGGTGGGTGGGGCGGCGGTAGGGCCGACAAGTTGGGGCGCATCCCGTTCGATTCGGCCACCGGCGCACACTTTCGGAAAGAGATTCAGGCGCCGTTCTTCGCGCACTACTTGAAGGACGTCGGCAAAGACGCGCCGCCCGAAGCTCGCATGTTCCAGACCGGCGCCAACAAATGGGAGACCTACGATTCGTGGCCCCCGAAGGGCGTCGTATCGCGAAAGTTGCACTTTCACCCGAAGGGCAAGTTGAGCTTCGATCCGCCGGTGGAAGGCGCGACCGAGGCCGATGAGTACGTCTCCGACCCCGCGAACCCGGTCCCGTACCGCCCGCGCCCGGTGCGCCCGACGTACCCCGGCCCCGAGTGGCCCGAGTGGATGGTTCAGGACCAGCGGTTCACGCACGGGCGCCCGGACGTGCTCTCTTACGAGACGGAGCCACTGACGGAAGACGTGATCGTGGCCGGCTCGATGAAGGTGAAGGTGTTCGGCTCAACATCTGGCACGGACTGTGACTGGATCGTTCGATTGATTGACGTGTACCCCGATGACTACACGAAGCCGGCGGACCTGGCCGGCTCCCAACTGCTCATTGCAGGCGAGCCGGTTCGGGCGCGGTTCCGCAAGAGTTTGGAGAAGCCCGAGCCCGTGAAGCCCGGCGCGGTGGAGGAGTACACGATCGATCTGAACTGGGGGCACCACCGATTCCGCAAGGGCCACAAGATCATGGTGCAGGTGAGTAGCACGTGGTTCCCGGTGATCGACCGGAACCCGCAGAAGTTCGTCCCGAACATCTTCGAGGCCGTGGACAGCGACTTCCAGAAAGCGACGCAGCGCGTCTACCACACGCCGAAGTTCGCTTCGCACATTGCTCTGGACGTACTGAAGGCGAAGTGATTGGGTTGATCCGGGACCGCGGGCATCTTGCCCGCACGAGCCGAGCCCAAATGCTTTCCGAAGTATTTGGGCGGTTTGTAGTCCGCTTCCGCCAAGCGATTGCAAGTGCCTGGTGCGTCTTTTGCCCTCTCCCCTTGCGGGAGAGGGTGGTGAGGCTTTGCGAACCGGGTGAGGGGTACTCCCTGAATGTGGAAGCAACCCCTCACCCCGCCGCGAAGCGCGGCGACCCTCTCCCGCAAGGGGAGAGGGCACAACCAATTGTTGCCAGCGCTTGGCCGGAGCGGGCTACAGAAGACAACACCCACGCGATGCGGTAGGCGTCCTCAGGTGCGAGCACCTTGCCCGCGGTCCCAGGGGAGTCATAGCAGTTCGCTGATCGGTTCGGGGTCGTCGAGCACGTTGACGGGTCGGCCGCTCGGGTCGAGCAGTTGCAGTTTCGGGTCGATGCCCAGAACCTGGTAGATCGTGGCGTGGATGTTCGAGGGCGTGACCGCGCGGGTGTGCGGGCGCTGGCCGAGCCGGTCCGTCGAGCCGACGACCTGCCCGCCCTTCACGCCGCCGCCACCCATGAGGCAGAACATCGCGTTGCCCCAGTGGTCGCGCCCCGGCGTGCCCTGACTCATCGGCGCGCCGCCGTTTCCGCCGTCGTTCATCTTCGGGGTGCGGCTGAACTCGCCGCACAGAACTACGAGCGTCGTGTCGAGCAACCCGCGGTCGTCGAGGTCGGTGAACAGCGCGGAGACCGCGCGATCGACCTTCGGTAAGTAGTTCTCGTAACCGGTCTTCAAGTCCCAGTGGTGGTCCCACCCGCCGAAGTGGACCGTGACGAACGTGGAACCGGCTTCGACCAGCCGCCGCGCGAGGAGCGTGGATTGTCCCCAGGTGTCGCGGCCGTACCGGTCGCGGAGCCGGGTGCTTTCCTTACTAATGGCGAACGCCTCGCGCGCGGTCGGCCCCGTCACGAACTCGTAGGCCTCGCGCCCGAACCGGTCCATTGCTTGGGCCGTCGGGTGCGCGTCCAGGTGCTTGCGCTTACTGTCGAAGTGCGTGAGCAGCGACCGGCGGTCCTCCATCTTCTCCAGGGTCAGCCCGTTCGCGAGGTTCAGGTTCGGCACCTGGAAGTTCGCGACACTCGGGTCGCCGGTCAGGAACGGGTCGTGTTGCGCGCCGAGCATGTGGGCGCCGAAGTACCCGGGCGCGATCCCGATGCTGGCCGCGTGCGGGGTCGCGGTGTAGCCCGGCATCCCGTTCACGCGCGAACCGAGTTCGCGGTTCACGATGGCCCCGATGCCCGGGAACTTCTGCGCGTTGTTCGCCCCGGACACGCCCATGTCTTTGGTCGTCAGCATCCGGTGCCCGCCGGCGAAGTGGTCGCCGGTGTCGTGGTACAGCGAGCGCACCATCGAGAACTTGTCGGTCACCTGCGCCTGTTTGGGGAACAGCTCGGTGATGTCGAAGCCGGGCACCTTGGTGCGGATCGGCTTCCAGATCCCGCGGTACTCGCCCGGCGCGTCCGGCTTCATGTCGTACATGTCCATGTGCCCGGGGCCGCCGTCGAGCCAGATCAGGATCACGGACGTGCTCTTGCTGCTCGCCGGGGATTGGGCCGAGGCAGCCTTCGCGCGGAGCACGTCCGGTAGTCCGAGGCTCGCCATCCCCGCGACGCCCAGTTGAAGGAAGTCGCGGCGCGAAACGCCGTCGCAGTAGCGGCTCGAGGAGCCGAGGTCGAGGCTGAACATGTTTGGGCCTCCGAGACGGGCACGGGTGGCGGGAATTCGGCGGGTGGGTGCGCGTGGTGCGCTCGTGCAGCAATCAAACTGTCGCATACCCGCGGCCCGCGGTCAAGAACGCTGTGCCGCGGGTTACTGGGAATAGCACAGCGTGGCACAGCCGCGACCGTGGGCCGCGTGCGGCTCCTTCAACGACTATTATCGGGCCGCGAACGGGCGCAGTTGCTCCGCGGTCAGTTTCTCGGGCTGGGTGTACTTCTCGCCGACGGCGTACCCGCCTTTGGTGGGGGCGTCCTTTTCATACGCCCAAACGTCGTCGGTGATCGCCGCGCCCCAGCGCACGACCACGCGCCCGGAGCGGATCGCGTCCATTCCCTTGTTCACGTTCGCCAGCGGGCTCGCCGCTGCCGCCGCTTCGTTCGCGGGGAGCCGGTCCCCGGCACCGACGGCGGCAAACAGGAGGGCGTAGACGTCGTTCAGTGCGTTGATCCGGTCCCGGTCTTGTGCGACGCGATCCGAATCTTTCTTCTGCTCGGCCCATTTCGCGTCACTCCGCGCTTTCTCCGCAGCTTGTTCTTCTTCCGTCACGACGCGCGGGGCACCCTGGTACTCGATCCGCGTGACCTTGTTGTTGCTGAAACCGAGTTTGAGCTTGCCCTTCTCGGTGGTCCACTCGTACTGGTCCGCTCCGTCCTTTCGGCCCGAGCCGAGAAGCGCCTCGACCTCGGACAGTGTCATGCCCGGCTGCACCTTTTTGGCGTTCTCCTCGGACACCTTCTTCGAGCAGCCCCCCAGCAGAGCAACCAGGACAACCAAGCAGAGGCATTTCGCCGGACCGCGCATAACGACCCTCGGGAGAGTGTGATCGACGATTCGCTAACGCTCGCCAGTTTCGGGCCTCTCCCGGTCACAGTCAAACACTTTCACTTCTCTTTGGTGGCGGAAGGCGGAGCCGTTGCGAGGTGCGTGCGTGAAGCACGTTCGAGAATCATTTCGACCGAATCACGGACCCGCAAAGGGATTTCGATTGTGTCGAATATTCCGATTTGACTGACCCGATTTCCTGTCGCAAGTTAACGAGTCACTCGGGTTCCGGTCCGGCCTGAGTGCGCTGTTAAACCGATCCGCCGCTTATCAGAGAGCTACCGTGAGAACTGAAAATAACGCCCGCACCGCGTTCTCCACGTACCTCAGCGAGATCGACCACACGCCGCTGCTCTCGGCCCCCGAAGAGCGCGAGCTCGGCGCGCGCGTGCTGACCGGCGACGCCCAGGCCCGCGACCGCATGGTGCGCGCCAACTTGCGCCTCGTCGTGAATATTGCGCGGGGGTACACCGGTAAGGGCCTCGCCCTCGACGACCTCGTGTCCGAAGGGAACATGGGCCTGTTGCGCGCGGTCGAAGGGTTCGAGCCGTCGATGAACACGCGGTTCAGTACCTACGCGAGCTACTGGATCAAGCAGAGCATCAAGCGCGCGATCGTGAACACCGCGAAAACGATCCGCATCCCGGCGTACATGGCGGAACTGCTCACCAAGTGGCGCCGGGCCACCAATCAACTCAGCGACGACCTCGGGCGCCCGCCGACCCACGACGAAATCGCCAAGCTCCTGGGGCTATCGAAGAAGAAACTGGCGATCATCAAGAAGGCGATCCGCGTCGCGAACGCGGGCTCGCAGGCCGATCAAGGGGACGCGGGGTGGAGCATCGAGGAGATGCTCATGGACGCCCGGGCCGATACGCCCGAGTCCGAGATGGGGAAATCGGACGACCTGAAGCAGGTGCTGCACCTGCTCGACAAGATGGACCCGCGCGAAGCGAGCGTCCTGCGCATGCGGTTCGGGCTGAACGACGAGGAGCCGAAGACCCTCAAGGAAATCGGCGAGTGCCTGGGCCTGACCCGCGAGCGGGTGCGCCAGATCGAGAACGAAGCGCTCTCCAAGTTGAGCGACGGGATGAGCGTGTAAACGATAAGTGACTGCGGTAAAACGGGAGCCCGCTCTCGGTTCCCGGACAACGTGTCCCGAACCGAGAGCGGGCTCCCGCCTTACGCGCCCGTGAGCATTTCTTGAACGACCGCGGCGAGCTGGCTGGGGATGTACGGCTTGTTGAGGCGCCGGGTGCCGGGGGGCTCGTCCTCCGGGAGCAGGCCGCCCCCGTGGTAGCCGCTGGCGAACAGAACTTTGACGCCCGGATCGATGCGCCGAATTGCTTCAAACACCTGTCGCCCGGACAGCTTCGGCATGCTCGCATCGAGAACGGCGAGCTTCACCTGCCCGTTCGCCTTCTGGAACGCGTTGACCGCCTCCGCGCCGTCGACTGCCAAGAGGACGTTGTACCCGGACAGCTCCAGTGCGACCCGGGCCAGGTCGCGCACCCCGGCTTCGTCGTCGGCCACCAGCACCGTCTCGCCGCCCCCGCGGGGGAAGTCGGTGCGCACTTCATTCCTGAACCCGGCCCGCTCGTCGGACGCGATCCCGCGCGGCAAATAGACGTCGAACCGGCTCCCCGCACCGGGCTCGGACGTGACCTCCACCAGCCCGCCGTGTGCCGTCGCGATGCCGTACACGACCGCCAGCCCCAAGCCGGTTCCCTGGCCCACGCCCTTCGTGGTGAAGAACGGGTCGAAGATCTTCGCCCGCACCTCTTCGCTCATCCCCGTGCCCGTGTCCGAAACGCTCAGGCGCACGAACCGGCGCACAGCGCCCGCTTCGCTCGGCGGGTCCGCCTCGGTCGTTTCCAGCGTGAGCGTTCCCCCATCGGGCATCGCGTCCCGCGCGTTCAAGCACAGGTTCATCACCACCTGCTGGACCTGTACCGGGTCGGCCGCGACGGGGCGCAGTTCCGGCTCCGGGACGAACCGGATCGTGATCCGCGGGTCGATACTGCGGCGGAGCAGCTCCAGCGACTCGCGCACGAGGGCGTTCAGATCGACGACCGCGGTGCGGAGCGGCTGCCGGCGCGCGAACCCGAGCATCTGCTTGGTCAGTTCCGCGGCTTGCTTGGCCGCGCGCTCGGTCGCGAGGAGCAGTTCGGCCGCGTCGGGCCCGGTCGCCGCGCCGCACCGGACCAGTTCGAGGTTCCCCAGCACGACGGTGAGCAGGTTGTTGAAGTCGTGGGCGATCCCGCCCGCGAGCCGGCCCACCGCTTCCATCTTCTGCGACTGGCGCAGCGCGTCCTCGAGGCGCTCCTGCTCGGTCTCGTCGCGCCCGACGACGATCAGCCCGAGGGTCGCGCCGTCGTCCCCCCGGAGCGGGGCCACGACGGTATCGAACAGCGCCTTGCGCCCGTTCGGGTAGGTCACCCATTCTTTACTGCGCTCGGTGCGCCCGGTCGCGAGCACCAGTTCCTCCGCGGCGCGCATGCGCACCGCCCACTCGTCCGCGAAGACTTCGTCGCACCGGAGCCCGGCGAGGTCCGCGGCCGGGCGCCCGGCGAACGCCTCGAACGCGGGGTTCCCGCCGAGGAACCGGCCCTCGCGGTCCTTGTAGCACACGACGTCCGGCACGGACGCGAACAGCCCCTCGAGGAGCGCGTGCTGCTTCGCCAGCTCGCGCACGGCCGCGTCGCGCTCGGTCACGTCGCGGTAGTTCACCACTACCGCCCGGACGCTCGGGTCGTCGAGCCGGTTGACCCCGTTCATCTCGATCACGCGCGTGCCGCCGTCGGCCGCGATCGCGCGGAACGTTGCCGGTACGTCTTCACCCGGGTGGCTCAGGCTGTACGCCAGGCGCTTGCGCGTGGCCGAAACGTCGTCCGGGTGAACGAACGCGAACGCTTCCAGTCCGGTGACCGCTTCGGGGGCGAACCCCAGGATGAACTTGATGGCCGGGGTCGCGTACTTGACGGTGCCGCGCTCGTCGAGCAGCAGGATCCCATCGCGGCTCTTCTCCACGAGGGCGCGGAACCGCCCCTCGCTCTGGCGCACGGCCTCTTCCGCGGCCCACTGCTCGGTTACGTCGGTCACGCACCCGTCGAGGCGCGTCGGGCGCCCGGCCGCGTCGCGCACCACCTGGAGCCGGTCGCGCACCCAGCGCGCGCCGCCGTCCGGGGTCTGCACGCGGTAGAGCTGCTCGCAGTCGCCCCCCCCGGTGAGCACCCGGCGCAGGGCCACCCGGTACGCCTCGCGCTCGCCCGGGTGGACGACTTCGGCCCATTTAAAGGGGTGATCGAAGAACTCGGTCGGGCGCCCCGCGATCCGGCCCAGGAGCGGCGACACGTACCGAAACAGCCAGCCGGAGAACACGTCCGGCCCGGCCGCGCGCTCGGCGCTCCACAGCGCGGCCGGGGAGCTGCTCAGCACCGTGCGCAGCTCGGCCTCGACGCGCCGCGCTTGCGCCAGGGCCGAGCGGCGCTCGCGGTCGTCGCGCGCGATAATCAGGCCCAGCGGCTTCGGGGCGAGGTGCAGCCGCGACACCGTGAGGCTCACGGGGAGCCACGTGTCGCCCTTCGTGCGGAGCAGGAACCCGTCCTGGCCGTGGAACACGACCGTTTTGGTGAACGCCCCTTTGAGGCGCTGGGTTCCGCCGGCGGCCTCGAATCGGAACAGGTAGGTGACGGAGAACTGGAGCACTTCCGCCCGCGAGAACCCGGTGAGCCGCAGCACGACCGGATTCACCTCGAGCAACCGGTCCGTGTCCGGGTCGAGCAGAAACAGGGCGTCCCCGATCTCGGAGAGCAGCGCCTGCGCGAGTTCGGCCTGGTCGTACGCGGTCATGCGCGCCGGGGCGTTGTGGGGAGGGTCGCGCCCGCGGGCGAGAGGGGCCGCGGGCCGCGTGATGTGGCACCCGGGGCAATATAGCTCACGCCAATGGCCCGGCTACGCACCGACACTGGGAACGTCACAGAAACGTACAAAGCTTGCCGATATAAACCGACATTCGTGTGCTCACCTGAAAGGGCGGCCATCGGACCCGCTACTTCGTGCCGAGGCAATAGAGCCGCTCCTCGCGCCGGCCCTTCTCCTTGACCGCGACCCGCATGAAAATGTGCCCGCCGCACACGGCGGGGGTGGCGAACGCCTCGTCGCCCAACCGGTTCTCGGCCAGGACCTCGAACTCCTTGGGCGCCGCTTTGAAGACGAACGCGAGCCCGGTCTCGTTCACCGCGAGGACGTGCTCCCCGATCATGACCGGCGACGCGCTGAACGTGCCCCCGAGCCGGCCCTTCCAGATTTCTGCGCCGGTGTCGCTTCGCAGACAAATCGCGTTCCCTTCGTCCATTACCGCGTACAGGTGACCGGCGCGGAAGAGCATCGAGGGCACGTACACCCGCGCCTTGCTCTCCCACGCGACCCCGGACCCGTCGGCTTTGATCGCGGCGACATGGTTCCTGGGGTACCCGCCGCTCGTGAAGACGTGTTTGCCGTCGGTCACGGTGGACGTCACGCACTCGGTCGTTGATCCTTTAATCTCCCAGTTTTCCTTCCCCGTGAGCGGATCGAGACTCGTGACGAGGTCGCACCCCGTGAGAACGAGTTGTTCCTTACCGGCCACGTTCACCACGATCGGCGACGCATAGTTCGGCGCTTTTGGCCGCTTCCGGGTCCACACCACTTTGCCGGTCGCGCGCTCCAGCCCCGCGAGTAACCCGCTCTCCTTATTATCTGCGGTCACGAGCAACAGCGGCCCGAACACGGTCGGGGACGAGCCGAAGCCCTGGTGCAGGACGTAATCCGTCACCTTCGTTTGCCACACCTTTTTGCCCGTCAGGTCGAGCGCGGTCGCGTGGACCGCCCCGCCGTTGAGAAAGTTGATGTACACCCGCTCGCCGTCGCACGCGGGGCTCGAAGAGGCGTGCGAGCTCTTCGCGTTGCCGCCCTTCGCGAAGTTCCCTTTGTGGACCTCTGCCTGCCAAAGGTGCCGGCCCGTTTTTCGGTCGAGGCACAGTAGCGATTGTGTTTCCGCTTCCTGATCGGCTGTCGCGAGGAACACGCGATCCGCCACTACGATGGGCGAGCCGTGCCCGCGCCCGGGGAGCGGGGCCGCCCACAGGACGTTCTTGTCCTGGGACCATTCCAGCGGCACGTTCTGGCCCGGCGCGGCGACGCCGTCGCGCGTGAACCCGCGCCACCACGGCCAGTCGGTCGCCGCAACCGCGATCGTACTCGGCTCCTTTCGGGGTTCGATCGCGGACAGTTGAGCGGCGAGCGCGGAAGAGGGGAGGGTCGCCAGGAACGTGCGGCGGTGCATTTTGATGGGTTCCGAGAGAATAGATACGCGGGCGATTCGAGCCTTCAGATACGCAGCACGGGGCGAGGGAGTATCGGACGGTCGCCTATTCTTTGCAATTCGGTTCCGACCCGATCTTGGCGGGCGGAATTGAGAGTACGAGAGCCGAATGACGAACGCAAGACACGCAACGGCTGAATCAGTGACGGGCTTTCGCACTTAAGTATGGAGTCAAATTCCCACAATGCCAGGAATCCGCGCACAGCCCCCAAATGATCCAAGTATCCCATTTTCTCCAGTCGAAATTGGTGTAAATGTCCAGTGTTGCTCCACTCTGAAGTTCAATTATTCCGAATATTCCTTTTTTGTGGATAAGTAGGTTCCCGGTCGCGTCGGTTTCGTCTATAAACGGCACTTCACCGCGGCGCGTATGGCGCGGTGTCGCCCACCATGTGGTACACCAGGAGGTACGAGAAGGATGACCACTACGATTCTGGCCGCTATCGCCCTAGCCGGTTCGCTGGTACCCGCGGCCAAGCCCGAGTTCCAGGCCCAAACCGATTACGGCCAGGCACTGCGGCAGGCTGCCGCTGAGGGGAAGCCGATGGCGGTGCTGATCGGGACCGGGAACCCGTTCGCCAAGGCGATGGGCGACTCGGACCTGCCCGAAGCGACCGCGAAACTGCTCCGCGATAAGTTCGTCTGCGTGACCGTGGACGTGAGCACCCCGGCCGGGGCTCAACTGGCCGGCCAGTTCCAACTCACCGACGGGCTGGTCATCAGCAGCGCCGGCGGAACGCACCAGGCGCTGCGGCAATCGGGAGCGGTCAGCGCGACCGACCTGACGAAGCACGCCACGGCCTTCGCGACCGCGCCCGGCACCCCGGCGACGACCGTGACGGTCGGCGCGACGAGCGCGCCGTACACCGTGTACCCGGCCGGCTACGCCCCGGTGTACCGCGGGACCGTCATCCAGGGCGGGTGCTCCGGCGGGAGCTGCCCGACGATCATCCAGGGCGGCTACTCCTTCCCGTCCTCCGGTGGGTGCCCGAACGGGCGCTGCCCCACCCCGCGCTAATGAACGCACTTCCTCGTCTCGCGGCACGCCCTCGGCTCTAGGGCATTGTTCCCGGCTCGGGACCGGTGCCACGAAAGTCGCGCGTTCGTGAGTGACGTAAAACAGACGCGGCCGGCGGTCTCCGACCACCGGCCGCGTCGTAGGGTCACCCTCCCGGGTGATCTCACTTGTTCGAGCCGCTCTTCACCGGTGTGCCGGGCAGCGTTGGGAGCGGGAGCACCGCATTGCCCGGAGGCGCTGTTTCGGGAACCGCGGGTGAAGGGATCAGGTTATTCGGTGCGGGCATGTGCAGCTCGTCCGGGCGCGGGCCGCCGGGCACGAAGGGGCCGGTCGGAGTGTACGTGCCCCCGGGAACCACGGTGGAAGGTGTTCCGGGTGGGCAGGGCACCGGTTGACCGGTCGCCGCGTCGAAGCACCCACTACTGCGACCGACCGTTTGGCACGGAGCCGCGGGCCGCGAGTGTGATGTGAACCACCCCGGGCGCCAATCGCTGCAATTCGACCGACAGCCCGTTTGGGCCGCAACGAGAACTGCGGCAGCGGCAATCAAGACCGACCGGCGGAGCATCACAGACCCCCCTCACACTAGCAGCGGCCTGCCGCTCGTCGTCTTCCGTCGCCCAACTTCACTAATTTTGCTCACGGCCCTATTTTTCGCAACAGAACGCGCGCAACAAATACGCAGCGCGCAAGAGTCGCGCCGGGCGTTCTCCGTGCGATCTGTTCGCCCGTAATAATCGCCACAACAAGTGTAATAAGAAGGGTTCAGCCACTTTAACTGACGTTGAACTCCCGCCGCGGAGGTCCGGTTCGTAGCGGGGCCACGCCCACCGGGTGAGAACCGAGATGATGGCCAGGATGAATCGCGCCACCGTGACGAATTAGCGGGTAAGAAGGAGCCTTCCCGAAAGGATCTGGGGCCGACTTGTTACCTCACTTCATCCCCGACTCTTCTGTGAGGCGGCGCACGATGTTCATTAAATCCTCGGGGTGGAACGGCTTCTGAAGGAACTCGGTGTGGGGGCCGAACTCGGCCGTCACGATGCGGTTGTCCGTGAACCCGCTGACGAGGACCGCGGGCAGTTTCGGCGCAAACAGCCGGAGCGTCTTGAGAACCTGATCGCCGGTCACCCCCGGCATCATCACGTCGATCACCGCGACCTTGATCGCGTCGCGGTTCCGGTGGAACTGTTCGACCCCGGAGGCCCCGTCCGCGGCCAGAATCGCCGTGTACCCCAGTTCTTCCAGCGTCGAAGCCGTTACCTCGCGGACGAACATCTCGTCGTCGATCACCAGTGCGGCGCTCGTGGTCCGCGGGGACGGGCTGGGCGTTAATGGGGGTGAAACCTGTTCGACCGGCCCCGGCCAGTACACGGCCACGGTGGTGCCCGCGCCCGGCGCGCTCTCGACGCGGATGCCGCCCTTGTGGGCACGAACGATCCCGAGCACGGCCGCCAACCCCAACCCGCGCCCGGTGAACTTGGTCGAATAGAACGGGTCGAACATCCGGGCGCGGACCTCGGCCGATACCCCCGGGCCGGTGTCGCCGACCGCGAGGCGCGCGTACCGGCCCGGCGCGGGCGCGAGGTGGAACGTGCCGTCGGGCATCCCGGGCGGCACCTCGGTGGAACTGGTGCTCACCGCGATCTCGCCCGGGGCGCCCGCGAGCGCCTCGGCCGCGTTCGTCACGAGGTTCACCAGCACCTGTCGGACCTGGGCGGAATCGGCGTGCGTCAGCGGGAGGTCGTTCGCGAGTTCGTACCGGACGGTGTGCGGGGCGGCGGGGCCGGCCAGCAGCGGCGCGGACTCGCGGACCAGGGGCGTGAGGTCGATCCGCGCGGCCCCGCCCAGGTTCCGCCCCGCGTAGGCGAGCATCTGCCGGCACACCTCCGCGGCGCGCCGGCACGATTGCTCGATCTGGTCCAGGTAAGCGGCCGCGGACGAGTTGGCGGGCAGCCCGCGCCGGGCCAAGTTCGCGCTCCCCAGTACGACGGTGAGGATGTTGTTGAAGTCGTGCGCCACGCCGCCCGCGAGCACCCCCAAGCTCTCCCACTTCGCCGCGTCGCGGAGCTGCCGGTTGAGCGCCTCGCGCTGCTCCTCGGCGCGCTTGAGTTCCGTGATGTCGGACGTGACGGCAATGATTCGGGCGGGCCTCCCGGAGGCGTCGCGGAGCACCTGACCGCGGGTCGAGAACCACCGCGGGAACCCGTCCGGGGCCGGGGCGCGCCCGCGGAACTCGTACCGCATCGGCTCGCCGGTGTCGATCGCCCGCTGGCGCCCGCCGGTCACCAGGGCCGTGTCGTCCGGGTGAACCGCGTGGAGCGCGAGTTCGGGGTTCGAGTAGTCCGGCCCGCGCGGGACGCCGTAGAAGTCGGGGATGTCGAGCGTGGTCTCCCACCTGTTCGTGGTCAGATCCATGTCCCAGGCGAGCATCTTCGCCCCGTCCAGCGCCGCCGTGAGCCGGGTGCGGCTCAGCTCCAGTGCTTCCGCCGTGGCCCGGTACGGGGTCACGTCCAGGGCCAGCGACAGGGTCGAGAGCGGCTGCTTCGCGTCGTCGAACAGGACGGAGGTGTACCACTCGCACCAGACGAGGCCGCCGCTCTTCGTGTAATTCGGGGTGACGAGCACGCGCCGCGCCCGGCCCCCGGCGAACGTGTCGCGCGTGATCTGGCGGGCCAACTCGTAGTGGTCCTCGTGAACGAAGTGCCAGTCGAACAGGCCCTTGCCGATCACCTCCGCGGCCGACCACCCGAACACGCGCTCGGCCTGGGCGTTCCACCGCGAGATCCGGGTCTCGTGGTCCCACTCGATCACGACCAGCGGGGTGTTTTCGGCGTGCGCAACGAGCTTCTGGTGCGCGAGCCGGAGCAGGCGCTCGGTTTCGGCACCGGCGCCGGTGGGCGGGACGGGGGTAACGGGCGAGTCTGACATCGGCTGCTCTGGGCGGTAGAACAATCGCCAACAAGGACTTCCGCGGATTATAGAAGGTCGGTACGAGGAAACCGTACCGCGGCGCAATTCGGGCGCAATCGCCCCTGCGCAGAAACTAACTCAAAGCACCGCTACGTGGAAGATCAAATGGTTGCCGGCACGTCGGTCGGTTGCTGACGGGGGCTGGGCCACGTTTTCCCGGAGGGCACGAACTCTTCGAGCCGATCCAACTGTCGGCACAGGCCCCGGGTGATTAGTACCATTTCTGATTCTAAAATCAGCCCCGGATTCGGGTTGCAGAGCGATTCGCGGCCCGGACGCACCATGTCGACTACCACCCCGGCGAGGTTTCTCCCCCGGGACTGGTGGAGTCGTGGCGGGCGCCACGCGGATCTCTTCCATCTGTAAATCCAGAAACTCGGGCCGCGTGGCCATTTCCATGAGTGGAGCAGTTCGGCCCCCGCGTCACGTGCCGGCTCCCAGTTTTTGTGCGGCTTCCGCGCACCGGTCGAGCAGTGTTTGTTTCCGCTTGGGGTTCGCGAACCGGCCCTGGGTTTCGACCCATTCGCACATCTGCTCGATCAGCCCTCGCAGCGCCGCGACCGCGTCCGGATTTCGGGTCGGCGAGCCCACAACGACCGGCGATGTGTGCGCGAAACCGGCCGAACCCATCACGCGCGCTGCCACCCAACCGGGCGCGCTGATCGTTGCTTCCGCGCGCGCGTTTGATGCGACGACGTCACCGTTCGCGACGATCTCCACGGGTCGTGACTCGAAGGGCGCCCGTTGGGAGGCACTCGCGCGCTGGCCCTCGACCGCGAACGTGAGGAGCGGACCCGCTGTCACGAACGTGCTCCCGGCGCGAACGGCCGCGAGCCAGGAAGAACCTCCCCCCCCCGCCCCCCTCGCTTCTAGTGAGGGGGAGAAAGAACCATCGGACATGGGCATGGCTTTATGCCCAGCGATTTCGCGCGCCAGCTCCCCCTTCCCTTTAGGGAGGGGGCCCGGGGGGGTAGGTTGTATCTGCAACCCCTCCCCAACCCCTCCCCTAAGCGGAGAGGGGCTTAATACCGGCGCTTGTGGCGTGATGCCCGTCGTATTTGGTTCTGTTCCCCCTTCCTTCTTAGGGAAGGGGGTTAGGGGGTTAGGTTGTCTTTGCTCCTCCCCCTTCCCTTTAGGGAGGGGAGCCGGGGGGGGAGATTGCTCCCGCGCGTAGGTCCGCATCGCGCCGAGCGGCACCGCGTTCGAGTCCTTGCCGCTCGCGCCGACGAGCGGCACCATCACCCCCGCGTCCCAGAGCCGGTACACCCACGGCATTAGCGGCGACTTGCGCGGTTTCGCGCACACTTCGATCGCATCAATCTTCCCCAGAATCGCGGCGACGAGCGCCTCGCCTCCGGTTACCCCGCCGGTCGGCTCGAACGCATCGACCCACACCACCAATCCGCCCTTGCGGTGGCACTGGTCGCACCAGTCGCAGATGCCCCAATCGTCGGAATCTTCGCCGCCGAAGGTGAGGGGAAACACCGGGCGGTGCGAGTTCAGGAGCGACACCTTCCCCAACACCGGGTGAGTGTTGAAGGTGTTGACGATGACCGCGTGCCCGTCGCGCTCCAGTGCGGGAACTTGCCCGCTGAACGCGAGCAGGTTCGGCGTGGTGGTGTACGTGTTGGCGTCCATCGCCAGGACCGGGATCGGTGTCGCCAGCACGTTCACGGAAGTCAGGTCTTCGGCTCGGGCTTCGAGGAGCGCCGCGTGCGGCGGGAGGAAATGGCTCCGCGCATCAAACGTCACCCAGCCTTCCGCGCGCGTGTCGATCCAGCGCTCGATTGTGAACCGCAGGGAAATTTGCCCGGCGCCGAGGGTGACGGGCGCGTCGAGTGGTGTCCATTCCGGCCCCTTCGCGGCTTGTACCCGGAGCGGCACGCCGGCCGGGAGCGGCACTTCACACGCGCCATCAATGTAGAACCAGCGCTCGCGCCCGATTCTCAGGTGACCGCCGACGTCCTCGTTGCGCCCGCCGGCGAACTCCGCGGACCGGCCGAGCGGCGCGTAGTGGGTTCCGTCCGGTCCGGTGATGCGCACGCGAACGGGGACCGGTCGGTTCGTGGTCGCGGCGTTGATCCGAAGGTGAACATTCAACATGAGAGGAACGTGTTCCGCCACATTAAGGGACAGCGTTGGGGACGAATCGATTCCGGGCGCCACGGTTTGCGCTGGCGTCGCTATTGGCCGATGTTATACTTTTGTGAGACCTGCCCGCCGAATTCTCCCGCCACGGCTTGTACCGCGACCAATTAACCCGCCTACCAGGAGCACCCTTCATGCGGCTCCGTTTGCTGCTCGCCGCCGTTTGTGTGCTCGTACCCGTAGCGACCGAAGCGGCGGACCGCGCGCCGGCGCCGCGGGTCGTTGAACCGGCCCCCGTTCCCGCCCCCCGCGCACTCGTCGCGTCCGGGTTGCTCCCCGTTGAGCAAGTTATCGACCAGTTCGTGGACGCCGCGATCGCCGAGGCCGGTATCGCGACCGCGGAGCAGGCCGACGACGCGACCATCATTCGCCGACTCACGCTCGACCTCGTGGGGCGCATCCCGACGACGGGCGAGGTCGATGCCTACGTCAAGTCGACCGACCCGAACAAGCGCGCGAAATTGGTCGACCGGCTGATCGCGGCGCCGGGGTTCGTCCGGCACCAGGCCGCCCTCTTCGACGTCATGCTCAACCCCGACGGCGAGCGCCGCGGGGGCGCACTTCGCGCGTACCTCGCCGACGCGCTAAAAGAGAACAAGCCCTGGGACCGGATCTTCCGCGAAGTGATGCTGCCCAACGAGGCCGACCCGAAGTTGAAGGGCGCTGCGGAGTTCATTCGCGGGCGCGTCGCCGACGCCGACAAACTCACCGCCGATGTGAGCGTCGCGTTCTTCGGGGTGAACGTGAGCTGCGCGCAGTGCCACAACCACCCGCACGTCGAGGACTGGACCCAGGATCACTTTTACGGGATGAAAGCGTTCCTCGCGCGCACGTTCGACAACGGCGGGTTCCTCGGGGAGCGCGGGTACGGCACCGTGAAGTACAAGCCGACCAAAGGCCCGGAGCGCACCGCGAAGATGATGTTCCTCACCGGAACCACCCTCGAGGACGCGAGCGCGAAGGAGCCGAGCGCCGCGGACCAGAAGGCCGAAAAGGACGCGCTCGACAAGGCCCGGACCGCGAAGGCCCCGCCGCCCGCGCCGAAGTTCAGCGCACGGGCCAAGCTCGTCGAAGTCGCTCTTAAGGGAGAGAACGCGGACTTCTTCGCGCGGTCGCTCAGTAACCGCCTGTGGCACCGGTTCCTCGGCACGGGCCTCGTCAGCCCGCTCGATCAGATGCACAGCGAGAACCGGCCGAGTCACCCGGAACTGCTCGCGTGGCTCGCGCGGGACACCTCGGCCAACGGGTACGATATCAAGCGCCTGGTGCGCGGGATCGTGATGAGCAAGGCGTACTCGCGGAGCAGCCGGTTCGAGGCGTCCGAGAGCCTCCCTTCGCACAAAATGTTCGCGGTCGCGCGCCTCAAGCCGATGACGCCGCTGCAACTCGCCACGTCCCTGAAGCTCGCGGCCGCGGACCCCGCGAGCTTCGACAAGCTGAAGCCCGAAGAGTTCGAGAAGCGGATGGAGCAGCTCGAATCCTCCGCGCGCGGGCTCGCCGCGCAACTCGCGCAGCCGGCCGACAACTTCCAGATCGGCGTCGGCGAAGCGCTCCTGTTCAGCAACGGCGACCGCGTGATGAAAGAGTTCCTCACGGACGCACCGGGCACGGCCCTCGGGCGCGTGAAGCAGATGAAGGAACCGAAAGAGGCGGTCGAGTTCCTCGTGAAGACCGCCTACGGGCGCGCCGCAACCGAGCCCGAAACAACGGCGCTCGTCGCTTACATCGAAAAGCGCAAGGGGCGCGAGCCCGAAGCCTACCGTCAGGTGCTCTGGGCGCTCGTGACCGCGCCCGAGTTCCGATTCAGCTATTAACGTTTGCCCCCGACCTGTGACACGCACCTCCGACCTGCGACATGCACCCCCGACCTCGCGGTCGGGGTTCACTTAACACGAGGCAATCATGGCCCGTAACACGTTCTGCGGTTCCGCGGCCCACGCCATCAATCGCCGCGGGTTCCTGGGGGGTATCGCGGCCGCCGGCGCTGCGGTCGCTGCCGATATGACTGCGCTCAACGCGCTCGCCGCACCCGGTGTGAACGGCGCGCTCAAGAAGACGCAGAAGCGCATCATCCTGTTGTGGCTCGCGGGCGGGGCGTCGCAGCTCGAAACGTGGGACCCGAAGCCGGGCGCCCCCACGGGCGGGCCGTTCCGCTCGATCCAGACCGATGTGCCCGGCCTGCGCATTTCGGAGCTGATGCCGAAAATGGCGGCGCGGATGAAGACCACGTGTCTGATCCGCGGGCTGAACACCAAGAACGGCGACCACGGTAGCGCGGCCCAAACCATGATGCGCGGCCGGCGCGACGAAGCGGCCCTGCGCTACCCGGACCTCGGGGCCGTGGTCGCGCGCGAAATGGGCCGCGCGGACAGCAAGGTGCCCGACTACGTCACGTTCTACACGCAGACCGAGGGCCGCAGCATGGCGCCCGGCGACGCCGGGTTCCTCGGGTCGCGCTACGCCCCGATGGAATTGACCACGAGCAACTACCCGGAGTTCATCAAGAAGCTCGACGGCATCACCGATCTCGATCACCAGGAACGCGGGGAACTCCGCGATCTGTTGGGCAAGCAGTTCGGCCGGGGCCGCAGTTCCGAAACGATGAGCAGTCAGAACGAAGCGTACCAGCGCGTCCGCGGGATCATGGCCAGCGAGAAACTGTTCGACATCACCCAGGAACCGCAGAAGGTCCGCGACCGCTACGGCCCGACGCAGTTCGGCGAGCAGGTGCTGATCGCCCGGCGATTGGTGGAAGCCGGGGTGCCGTTCGTCCGCGTCGGGCGCGCGTGGTGGGACAGCCACGGGCAGAACTTCGAGACGCACCAGGAGATGGTGCCCGAACTCGATCACGTCATGGCGACGCTGATCGACGACCTCGGCGAGCGCGGGATGCTCGACGACGTGATGGTCATCACGCTCTCCGAGTTCGGCCGCACGCCGGGCATCAACGCGAGCTTGGGGCGCGACCACTTCGCGAGCGCGTGGAGCAGCACCATCACGGGGTGCGGCATCAAGCGCGGCTCGGTGTACGGCAAGACCGACCCGAAGGGACAAACTGTTGTGTCCGAAGAGGCGGACGCGGGCAGCCTGTTCGCGACGATCTACTCGGCCCTCGGCCTCGACCCGGACAAGAACTACCAGGTCGGCAGCCGGCCGATCCCGCTCGTGAACCCCGGCGTGCATCCGATCTCCGCCGTGCTGCAGTGAAAGCGGACGCGCGGTATCATGGACCGACGCCCGTTTATCGGAGATGACACATGACCCGCGAAGAGCACCGCGCCGTCAACGAGACCGCGTTTCCGCGGCTGAAGCCAACAATCGACGCGACTTACCCGCCCAAACAGTTCGTAGCGATTGCGGGCGGAAAGATCGTTACCGACGATGCGAATTTCGACAAGCTGCGCGAGAAACTGCACGCCTTGGGAATCGATCTCTGGGACGCGCTCATTGAGCGCGCGGGAGACGATACCCCAGATTATCTCGAGATTCTTTAGACACGGGACGCCCAATGCCCGAACAGCGCAACCCCTATCGCGGTCCACGGCCCTGGCTCTGTTTAGGGTTCCGTGCTCCGGACCGGACCGTAATGAGCCTTGACCTAGTTGCGGATACCGGCAGCCCGGCCGGAATTATCATCCGTACCGACCTCATGAACGCGCTTCGTGTCGCTCCGTCACGAAATCGTCAGAGCAATTTTGGCGAACTCGAAGGTGGTTGGATTCAATGGCACAATCCCGACCTGGGATTGTTGAACTGGTTCTCGCTTTTGGAAACGATCGAGCAGCGGCCGCAGCCGCGCGGTCCCATTCCGACTTCGTGGGCCTCGTCGGGCTGCCGTTACTCCGCCTCGGTGAATACGGCGGAAACGCCACCGACTTCTGGTTCCGATACCCACCTACCTCAACGTCCACTTCGTCGCCATGAAAACTCCCCTCCCCGACAGCCTCAAATTGGTCAAGGACTTCTCCCGGCCGACGATCACGTTCGCGATCGCGCGCGCGGACGGGTCCGACACCGCGTACCTCGGGTGCTCGGACTTCAAGGTGTACCGGGCCGACTTCGCCGCGCCGAAGTTTGAACCCAAAGAACTCTACGCGCACGAGAGCTACGTCACCGGCGTCGCGCTCGCGGGCGCCGCGCTCGTGAGCGGCAGCTACGACGGCAAACTCGTGTGGTTCGATACGGACGAGGGGGAGAAGGTCCGCACGACGGACGCGCACGCGAAGTGGATTCGCAAGGTGGTCGCGGCGCCGGACGGGAAGCTCGTCGCGAGCGTGGCCGACGACATGGTGTGCAAGGTGTGGGACGCGGCGACGGGTAAGCTCGTTCACGCGCTGAAGGGGCACAAGGAGAAGACGCCCAACGATTTCGCCTCCATGTTGTACGCGGTCACCTTTTCGGCGGACGGCAAGTTGATCGCGACCGGCGACAAGGCGGGGCACGTCGTCGTGTGGGACGCGGCGACCGGTAAGGAACTGTCGGTCTGCGAAGCGCCCGTCATGTACACCTGGGACAAGGTGCAGCGGCTCCACTCGATCGGCGGCATCCGCTCGCTCGCGTTCTCGCCGGACGGCAAGTCACTCGCGGTCGGCGGGATGGGGCAGGTCGGGAACATCGACCACCTCGAGGGCAAAGCGCGCGTGGAGGTGTTCGACTGGAGAGCCGGTAAGCGGACGGCCGAGTTCCCGGGCGACAAGTTCGTGGGGCTGGTGAACCGGCTCGCGTGGGCGCCGGACGGATCCTGGCTCGTGGGCGGCGGCGGGGCGGGTGAAGGGTTCCTGTGCTTCTTCGACCCGACCAACAAGAAGACGCTGCGCCAGGAAAAGCTGATGATGCACGTTCACGACTTCGCCATCTCGACCGCGGGCGACCTCATCACGAGCGTCGGCCACAACCGGATCGCGGTCCACAAACTCGGTTAGCGCCACGCGGCGTCCGTGGGAAACGGGTGCCGCTTTTCGCGGGCGCGCCCCGTTATCTTGCCGGCGGGTCAATCGTCCCGTGTGCAACTGATCTGGCTTTTCACGAGCGTGACCCGGTTGCCGATCGCGTTGAACCGCACTTGGTCCATGAACGAGCGCATCAGGAGCAGCCCGCGCCCGCTGGGGCGCTCGAGGAGTTCCGGGGTGGCCGGGTCCGGCAGACTGTTCACATCGAACCCCGGACCCTCGTCCGCGACCACGAACATCGCCCGCCGCGGCGTCACGCGGGCCACCACGCGCACGCGGCGCGCGGCGTAGGGGGCCTGGGTGCGGCGCGCGTGCGCGAGCTCACAGAACGGTCCGTCGCCGTTCTCCTTCAACTGGGAACTGACCTCCAGGTTCCCGTGGTAGATCGCGTTCAGGAGCGCTTCTTCGAGGGCGATGCCGACGCGCGTGACCCCGTTGCGGTTGCACACGCCCACCGCGAGCAGGTCGTCGCGGATCTGGGCGACCAGGGGGCCGATCAGCCGCGGGTCGTTGTCGAGCACGAACCGGCTCACGCGCCCGGTCATGCCGGAGAACAGGCGCACGCGGTCCGATTCCGTGCGGGCGTTCGTGAGCACCCGTTCCAGGATGCGCCCGAGTTCGCTCACCATCGCCCGCTTCGGGACGTAGTCCGCCGCCCCCGCTTTGAGCGCGCTGACCGCGACCTGCTCGCTCCCGTGCCCGGTCATCAGGACGACCGGCACGCCCGGGAACCGGTCGCGCACCTGTTCGACCAGGGCCAACCCGTCCATCTTCGGCATGTACACGTCGGTGAGGACCAGGTCCGGCTGTTCCCGCTCGATCTGCTGCAGCGCCGAGACCCCGTCCGCGGCGTGAACGACGTTCCAGGTTCCGGCCCCATCGAGCAGTGAGTGGACGATCCGGCGCTGAACGGACGAATCGTCGACCAGGAGAATGGTCGGGACGGCCTGTGCAGTCGATTTCGGTGCGCCGGGGGCGTAAAGCGGGGCCGGGGGGGTATCCACGAGAGCACCTACTGGGGCGGGCATGAGCTACGTACCTTCCACGGCTGTGACCAATCGGACCGCGCGAGTGTGTGAAGCCCAGCGTAGAACAGTACCGCCCGGCGCGCGTGCCGGGGGCCGGGGCCGCGGCGCATTTCTCCCGCGGACCGTCCGCGATTTCGCGCGAGCGCGAATTATCCGCGCTCGCGCGAAGGGAAGAGTCAGATGCGGACGAACACTTTGTGCCGGTACATCCACCAGAGGACGAGCCAGAACACGACCAGGAACGTCACCCCGCTCGCGAGCGGTTCATACGGTCCCGCCTGAGTGAAGATGTTCGCGCCGAGGTGGGTTCTGAATGAATCGAGTACGAAACCTTTAATCAGGTGCTCGCCGACGTAGGCCGCGATCGAGTTCGCGCCGATCACCTTCAGCGGAAACGCCCACCCGCCGGGTAACCCGGTATCGAGAAGGGCCGCGAACAGCGCGAGCAACAGGAAACACCACCCGCCGCTGAGCAGCACCCACGCGGGCGTCCAGATGCGCTTCACGCTCGGGCAAATGCCGGCCGCGTCGAGTGCGTAGCCCGACGCCAGGAGCGCGAGCCCCACCGCGACGAACCGCCCGATCTTCGCGCCGGGTGCCGATGACGCGCGCAGCCACCCGCCGGCAATCAGCCCGAGGATCATTGTCGCGAGCGTCGGGATGAAACTGAGGGTCGCGTAGCCGCCGCGGTTGTGAGTGAACGGCACTTCGCGCGGGAACAGGTTGAGGAACCACACGTCGAACGCCCACGCCGCGTTGGTGTTCTTGTCCCAGTGGGCCGCGAACCCGGTCGGGCGCTCCGCCTCGGGCAGTCCGCTCACGGCGCGGTAGTCGAAGTCCGGTGCGGGGAGCGGGTACAGTGCGAACAAGCCCCAATAGCCCACGAGGATGGCGCCACACGCGCCCCACTGCCACACGGGGCGCACGCGCCCCAGCGCGAACAGGAACACGTACCCGAGGCCGATCTGCGAGAGCGTGTCTTCAAACGTGAAATTCGTTTGCGCCTTCCCGACCGAGCGCAGGAACACGCCGAGGGCGACGAGCAGGAACGCGCGCCAGAAAGCGTGCAGCCAACTCACCCAGGCCGCTTCCGTGCGGGCCGCGCGCGACGCCAGCGAGAAGGGTAGAGCGACCCCCACCAGAAAGGAGAACGACGGCTGAATCAGATCGTGCAGCGAGCACCCGCGCCACGCGACGTGGTCCTGGTGGTGGGCGAGAAAACTCCAGAACTCGGAATTCGGGAAGCTGTTCTTTAGCTTGTCGAAGTGTAGCACTTCCGCCAGCATCAGGAACATGACAAAGCCGCGGTACGCATCCACGGACCCGATGCGCGACGGAGCGGGGAGCGACGCGCGAGGTGGTTGTTCAGGCGCGGACATGGCACCTCTGGGGGTGAAAAATGAAGAGCGGGGAGCGAGAAGCGAGAGGGCCGGGTACGTTCCCCCGGTTCGCTCTCCGCTCCTCACTCCCCACTCTATTCCCCACCCCGCGCGCTCGTTAGTCCACCCGCTTGTTGTTCCCGCTCGGGAACAGCGGCAGGCGCCACTTGCGGACGGTCTTGTCCCAGCTCGCGGAGAGCACGAACCGGCTGTCGGGCGTGAAGCACACCCCCTGGACGCCGTCCGCGTGGCCCTCCAGCTTCTTCAGCTCTTTGCCGCTCTCGAAGTCCCAGATGCGGACCGTCTTGTCGAAGCTCGCGGACGCCACGAGCTTACCGTCGGGGCTGAGGGCGATCTGGTACACCTGCTCGGTGTGCCCCTTGAACCGGCGGAGCTCCTTGCCGGTGGCGATGTCCCACACGTGAACGTCTTTGCCGCGCGCCCCGGAGATCGCAGTCTTCCCGTCGGCACTGGTGACGATGGTGTAGACCATCATGCCGTCGTGCTTGTCGAACTTGCTCACAATGTCGCCCGACTTCGCGTCGTACACGGTGACCACGCCCGCGTCGTTGCCGACCAGCACGCTCTTGCCGTCCGGGGTGACGGCGACGCTCTCCACGGAATCCTTCCCCTCGCCGTACCGCTTCAGCTCCTTACCCGACTTCAGGTCCCACGCGCGGCACGTCTTGTCGCTCGCACCGGAGATCAGCGTCTTGCCGTCGGCGGTGAGGGCCAGCCCGCGGATCGCGACCGCGTGCCCCTTCAACTGGGCCACTTCCTTACCCGATTGCAGGTCCCAAACGCGAATCGTGTTGTCCCCGCCGGCGGTCACCGCTTGCGCGCTGTCGGGCGTGAGGACCACGCTCCCGACCCAGGACGTGTGCCCCTCGAGCACCTTCTGGAGGCGCCCCGTCGTGGCGTCCCAGAGGCGGACCGAGTTGTCGTTGCTGACCGAGACGAGGGTCTTGCCGTTGGGCGTGACGGCGATGGCGGCCGTGGCCCCGGTGTGGCCGGCGAACGTCACGTTGAACAGTTCCGGGTAGTTCTTCTCGATCTCCTTGACCCGCTCGCCGACCTTGAGTTCCTCGTCGCCCGCCGCGATCACGAGGGCCGCCGAGTACCACTCCCAGGCGCGGTCGATCACGCGCCGGTGCTCCGCGCCCCGGTAGTCCCGCGCGAGCTTGTACCACGCATCGGCGACCGCGGCGCGTTCCTTCGAGGTCTTGGGGTTCGCGAGGTCCTTCGCCGCGGCCGCCGCGAGATCCTTGTTCGCCGCCTTCTCGAGGTACTTCAACCCCATGTCCCAGCGCCCGCGGGTGAAGGTCCAGTACTGCCCGAGCGTCTCGTTCGCCGCGGGGTCGTTCGGCTTCGTCTTGATGGTCGCGACCGCGGCCGTGAGCGATTCGGCCCGGCTCAGCAGCTTGCGCGCTTCCATCGTCGCGTCCGGGTCTTCGGCTTTCTTGGCGGCCGTCGCGAGCAGCTTGCCGAGCACGACCGCGGTCGCAAAGTCTTCGCGGTCCAGGGCGGACGCGCCGGCCTCGGTCGCGAGCGGGATGAGCCCGGTGTCGTCGGTCGATACCAGTGCCCCGTCGCCGAGCAGCTTGAGCGTGTCCGGGGCCAGGTTCGGGTCCACGCCCGGGAACTTGGTGCTGAGGGCCACGAGCGCGTCGAGCGTGAGCTTGATGTCACCGGTCCCGGCCGCGAGCTGCCGGGCCTCGTCGTAGCTCGCGTACTGCATCGCGGGCGTTTTCCGCTTGGGGGCCTCGGTGTACAGCTTCTTGGCGAGGTCCTTCTTCGCCTTGGCGTCGGTTTCCGCCGCCTTGTAGTGCTTCTCGTAAGCGTCCCGCAGCGCGTCGACGGACTCTTTCACGTCCTTGGGCGTGGGGAGATCCGGTTCGCTCGCTGCGGTCACCAGCCCGAAGGCCGAGAGCGCGAAGATCGCGGGTACGAGAACGCGGAGCCGGCTGACTCGAATAGACATGAACGGTCCCTCTGGGGAGCATCGAGTGGTGGTACCGTACAATTTGGGGGAGGCCGCGGAATAAAAGACCGAATAGTATCCGCAACTTACCTAGTACTCGCATTCTACCCCGGTGTAATTGCCCC
The DNA here is from genome assembly GCF_017939745.1 of Gemmata palustris. Taxonomy (NCBI): domain Bacteria; kingdom Pseudomonadati; phylum Planctomycetota; class Planctomycetia; order Gemmatales; family Gemmataceae; genus Gemmata; species Gemmata palustris. The sequence continues at coordinate 4,591,199 of NZ_JAGKQQ010000001.1, forward strand.
GCAAGCAACAGACCCGCGAGAAGGCACGATGACGCGACTTCCACGAATCGCAATCACTACAGGCGATCCAGCCGGCGTTGGCCCTGAATTGTGCTTAAAGCTGCTGCGCGACGAGCGGGTACTCGCGCTCTGCACGCCGGTGGTGTTCGGGGACGCTGGCGTTCTCGCGCGCGTCGCCCGGCACCTCGGGTGGCCGGAACCGGATCTGGTCCTCGACCGGAGCGAGTGGGCGCACCTCGGTGCCCCCGATACGGCGTGCGTTCTCGATCTGAAGGCGATCGATGCCGGCACGGTCGAACCCGGTGCGGTGTCGGCGGCGTGCGGGAAGGCGGCTTACGATTATGTGAATTTTGCGATCGATGAGGCGCTCGCCGGGCGCGTGGACGCGATCACCACCGGCCCCCTTCATAAGGAGGCGCTCCACGCGGCCGGCATCCCGTTCCCCGGGCACACGGAGATCCTCGCGAGCCGCACGAACGCGGAGCGCTCCTGCATGATGCTTACGGCCGAGGCGATCACGTGCAGCCTCGTCACCGTTCACGTCGGGTACCGCGAAGTGCCCGCCCTACTCACCGCGGAGCGCATCCGGGACACGATCGACCTCACGGCGGAAGCCATGCGGCGCATCCGCGGGCGCGCGCCGCGCCTGCTCGTGTGCGGGCTGAACCCGCACGCGGGCGAACACGGGCTGTTCGGTGATAGCGAGGAAGAGCGCATCATTCTGCCCGCGATCGAGGCCGCTCGTGCGCGCGGCATTGATGTGAGTGGCCCGCTCCCGCCGGACACGGCGTTCTTGCCGAAGTACCGCGCCGGGTGCGACGCTTACGTGTGCATGTACCACGATCAGGGGCTGATCCCGCTGAAGGCGCTCGCGTTCGAGGAGGCGGTCAATATTACACTCGGGCTCCCCATTGTGCGCACGAGCGTCGATCACGGTACCGCGTTCGACATCGCGTGGAGGGGAGTGGCTGATGTGTCGAGTTTCGTGCAGGCGGTGAAACTGGCGGCGAAGCTCTGTGGGAGCGCAAAGTGATGGGCGCCCGTCACGAGGATCAGCAGCCGGGAAAGGCTGCTGACCTCTTTTGAATCATTTCACTTCTTGGCCGCGAGGCCCTTGAGCACGTCCCGGAGTTTCTCGTTGAACTCCTTCGGCTTCTCCAACATCGGGTAGTGGCCGACGTCCGCGATGGTGACCGCGTCGTAATCGGCGTACTTCTTGTTCGTCTCGACGGCCGTCGGGGTGAAGAACGGGAACCCGCCGGCCGAGTTGATGCACCGCACCGGCACCCCGGCCTCCTTGAACGCCTTCTTCTGGTCGAGGGCGAAGAGATCCTTTATCAGGGCGATCGCAATGGCGGGTTCCCGACTCGCCGCCTTGGTCCCGAGCCACTCCTTCAGTTTGGCGTCGGACTTCTCGGGGAGCAAACCGCCGGCCATACCGCCCACCGTCTCCTTGAAGTCCTTCTCCAGACCGGCGGTGAGCGCCTTCACCATCTCCTCGGGCCTCTTCATTTCGGCGTCCTGCAGGGTGTCAACACCCACCACAGCGACGACCGTCCCCGGCAATCGCTTGGCGGCCAACAGCGCGACCGGCCCGCCCATCGAGTGGCCGACGAGGATCACCCGATTGAGCTTCAAGTCTTTGACCACCGCCTCGACGTCACCGGCGAGGGCCTCGACCGTCCACGCCTTACGGTCCGTGCCCGAAGCGCCGTGCCCCGCCTGATCGACGGTGACGACCGTGTATTCCGGGGCGAAAGCGTCGGCCTGGTTCTTCCAGTACTCGCGGTCCCCGCCCCAGCCGTGCAGGAAGACGAGGGCCGTGTCCCCCTTGCCGCGGACGTCGCAGGCGATGCTCAGCCCGTCGCCGGCCTTGACGGTCTTCTTGACCGGCTCGTCGCCGGCAGCGGCCGACGCCAAAAACAAGCAGGCGATCGACGACGCAGCTCCGATGAATCGCAGGTTCACAGACAACTCCTCATGGGCGAAAGTGCTTTCGGCCCGCGTGTCCCACGCAGCCGCTGCTCCGGAGGCGCCACTTGCGCGCCCCCAGAGGAGATCATTTTAGGGCGACCGTACCGCACCCGCAGGCCGGGTTCGGTGGGCCGCCCTGTCCCCGCTGCAGAATGGGCCGGTTATTGGGGAATTTACCGGCTCGTTACTCGATGATTTGTCGGATCGTTCCTGTCTCGCCCGCGAAACACCGCAGCCCCGACGAACCTCGGCGCCAAGGAGGTCACGCCGCGGTTTGCGTGTTTGGGGTGTCGTCTTTCTCCACTGGCTGCCGTTTCCGGAACGGGCTTCCGGATCGGTCAGTGAAGTACCGACTCAAGCGATCGTCCTCGCTCAGAACGGCCGCCCGGAGTTGCAGGATGGATTCGGCCCCGTCCGGGCGGTTCCAGTGCTTCTGCTTCCCTTTCACACGAGCGCTGAACTCACCCACCAGCGACTCCACCAGGCTGCTCGTCGTCGGCAACCCCTCACGCCGGTATCTCGGGTAGTCCATCCGCTTCTCGTTGTTCCTCAGGTAGCACCTCGCCTCGGCCACCAACCGACGTGGGTCACGGCGGTCCTCCGCCGTCCTTGCCTCACCCGCCGGCGACTCTCCCAGGCGTTCGTGCCACCCGTCCAACTCCACCAGCACCTCGGCGACCCGGCCCTTCCAACACGAACGCATCCACGCCTCGTACTGTCGCCACCCGCCCGACTCGTCCCCGCCCACCGCACGCGCCGACGAGTACACGTAGCACAGCACGTGCAACAGGTCCACGACCGGCTCGAAGTCCCGGAAGTACCCCTCGTGGATCGACCAGTTGTACGCCGCCCCGTCGGCCACGAACGCCCGGCGCCTCGCCTCGTAGAAGTGCCGCTCTTGGGCCTCCGCCGCCACCAACGGGCCGAACGAACAACTCGATCCCAGGCTCGCCACACACGTCCGCACCAACTTCTCCGGTGACCACCGCCCGGCCGACCCGGTCGCGATCGGCTCGACTCCGGCCGTGGTCGATTCGTCCGGGGTTTCTTGGGTATCGTCCCGACCCGAGTGCCCCTTCATCTGGCTCACCAGACGTTGCACCCGGCGGGGGCAGAGGAACGACTCCGGCGGTTCGGGGCACGGGTCGGCGGCGAACGTCGGACCCTTCAACGTGGCCAGACCGGCGATCTTGTCCTCCTTGTTCTGGGCTTCGTGGACACCAGGGGCCGCCCCCGCCGCGCGGGTACGGATGCGCCCCCCATCGACCTCCACCACGACGACCTCGGGAACCACCCCCGTCCGCGAGGCCAGTTGCCGGCGGCGGTGCTCGACCGCCTTCCGGTCCCGTTCGGCGACCAGTTCCGCCCCGACCTTGTGGGCCAGCCGGCGGACCTGGCTCTCGCTGATGCCGACCCGCGACATCTGCACGGCGAAGGTGGCATCGCGGAACGACGCGAACCGGGCGGCGGCGGTGACGATACGCTCGAGGACGGAGGAACTGTACCCGTGCTCATCCAGGCCCAGAGCCGTCCGCAGGGGGGAAAAAGTCCCGGCGGCAGTCGGGACAGTGGGCCTTGCGTTCCGTCTGCTCGACCTCGGCTCCGTCCGCGGTGAGCGGTCGGGTGTGCGGCGTCGTGGGACAGAGCGTGCCGCACGCCGGACACGGCTGTTCGGTGGAGAGCTTGTCGGCCTGCTGTTGGAGCAGCAGTTCGAGTGTGCCCTCGGTGAGTCCCCGGGCCGCGGCGGTGGCGATCTGCTCCATGGCTCGGAAGTCCACGTCGAGTCCGGGGCCGTCGTCGCCGAAGGCCCGCTTGGAGACGATCTTGGCCCACTGCCGGGCGAGGTCGTGGAGTTGGCGGAGTTCCTCGGGCGTGAAGCGGGGCGTCGGCATGGCTCGTCCTGCCTTGAGGTTGCGTCGACGACGGGTTGGGGATTTCCTATCCCGCCCTCGAAACACTGCTAGCCCCCAACAAACCGTGAACTGACCTCGGCGCCAAGTTCCGGGCGACTACCGCGCTTGCACCCGGCGCGGGCACCGCATACCATCCTCTTCACCACACTCGGGAAGTGACGATGGCCCGTGACCGTAAACCTCCACCACCCGCTGGAAACGGCCCCGACTGGGACCGCACGGTGCGGCTGTTCCAGGCGGGCGCGCCGGAGTTCGTGGACGCGATCCGCCAGCGCGTGAACGCTCCCGCGCTCGCCACGTTCGCCGAGACGTGGTGGACGGACCCGCGGATCGAAGCCAAGCGCCTGCTGTTCAACTACCTCGACCTCCCGTTCAACGCCCCCCGGCACGAGCCGCTCGTGAAGCGGCTGTTCAAGTTCGCGGACACGACCGGCGACGACGCAATCATGGCGCGGTTCCTCGTCGGGTTCGATCGCACCATCCGGCGCCGGCGCAGTACGAAGCAAAAATACAACTATCGTTCGCGCAGTTACGAGCAGTACGAAGCCGTCACCACACCCAGCGACACGACGCTCTCGCGCGACGACCGCTCGTACTCGGGGCCGTGGTTCAGCCAGAACCGCGAACAGTTCACGCAGGGCAAGTTTCTGTTCTCGGTTCCCACCCGGAACTACCTCCGGCGCCGGGCGTGGCGGTACTTCCGCAAGCTCGGGCGCAAGGAGCCCGCGCGCTACATCCCCGCGGTCTGCGCCGCCCTGAAACTCTACACCGACGCGGACGTTCCCGACGGCCTCGCGCTGCTCGACAATTGGGGCCTCGTTCACGTCCTGTTTCACCACTCGCCGACCATTGTCTCGAAGCCGGCGGGGTGGCGCGTCGCGGACGGGGGAACGCTGTCGCGGTTGCAGCCGGACCCGATGTTCCGCAAGTTGTGGCTGCGCAGCCCGGAGCCGATCTTCGACCTGTTGGTGACCGCGAAGTGCCGGCCGGTCGCGATGTGGGCGGTGCAGATGCTCCGCAAAAACTTCCCGGACCGGCTCGCGCAACTCACGCTCGACGAGATGCTCGCGTGGGTGACGGCACCCAACGGCGCGCTGAACGAACTCGCGCTCGAACTGCTCGAAGCGCGCGGCGGACTGGAAGAAGTCAGCGTCGAGCAGTGGTTGCGCATCACGGAAGAAGTGCGCACCGATCTGCTCGACCGAATTTGCACAATGGTCGAGCGCAACGTGAAGCCGGAGCAGGTCACGTTCGCGTCCGCGGTGCGGCTCGCGATGCAGCGGCCCGTTCCGCTCGCGCGCCTGGGTTTTGCTTTCCTCAAAGGTAAGAAGCCGCGCACGCAAGATGAGTTGACTGCGGTGTTTAACTTGCGGAACGCGGAGGCCGAACCGCTCCGCGCCGATCTCGTGAAGTGGGCGTGCGAGGCGCTGAGCGGCCGAACGGACTTCGACCCGCTGTGGGTGCTGGAGTTCCTCGATAGCCGCTTTGAAGAGGTGCGCGAGATCGGTTGGGAATGGCTTCAGATTGAACCGCGTGCGCGCGACGCGATCCAGGTGTGGCAACGGCTATTAGAATCGCCCTACGACAACATTCGGTTGCGACTCGTGGGAATGCTGGAGGATCGCGCCAAGGAACCCGCGGGGCTGACGAAGTTCTCCCCAGAGCGCGTGCGGTTCCTGTGGGCCACGGTGCTCCTGAACGTTCACCGCGGGAGCCGCGCGAAACCGTTCGTGGTACGGCAAATTATCGACCGCCTCACGGACCACCCGGACGAAGCCGGTGACCTGCTCCCGATGGTGGCGGTCGCACTCCGCTCGGTGCGCGGGCCGGAGTTCCGTGTGGGGTTGGCCGGCGTTGCGGGCTTCGTCGCGAAGAACCCGACGCGGAAGCCGCTGGTGGAAGCAGTATTCCCGGAGTTACAGTGGAACTGAATCGGGTGCCCCGCTCACGGAGCGGGTCGCACGGAAAGCTACGGTGTCCGTCGCGATCCGAGACCACCATGCTGCGATGTTCCGTCGCGGTTGAAGTTGCTCGCGATTGCGTCCCCAGGTGCGTTGTTCTTGTTCGCCCGCCCCGGACCGGTCGGGCCGAACTGAATCGACCCGAGTCCTCGGCCCGACCGGTCCGGGGCGGGCGTCGTGAACGCATCTGGTCCACGATTGAAGTCGGTTGCGGCGGACACCGCGAAACACGGGTGAACCCCGCCCGCAAGGGCGGTGGGTAGCCCAACAACTAATGGCAATGGTGATTGGCGGTCAACCTTTGGTAGTGAGTTTCACCCGCCGCCCTTGCGGGCGGGGTTCGCCAAGATTGCCAAAACTTGGGTGGTGGTTCCGAGACCTTCTCTGCGGCGCTCCGCCGCGGGTGCGGTTGCTTGCGATTGCGTTCCCAGGTGCGTTGTTCTTTATCGCCCGGCCCGGGTGGTCCAGGCCGTACTGAATCGACCGGCGTCTCCGGCCCGGACCACCCGGGCCGGGCGTCGTGAACGCATCTGGTCCACGATAGAAGTCGGTTCCACCACCCATGATTCTCAGGCGCCCGTCATTGGCCGGGCGAGAGGTCGCTGAATGCTGCTGAACACGGCGTATCGCGGGCGGAGCAACGTCGCACAGACCCCCGTCGGCTTGGCGGTGTCGCTGGCGCCCAACTTGCGCCGCGACCGCGTGAGCTTCGTGGGTGTGCTGCGGCAACCGCTCCGTTTCCGCGAAGCGATGTCCGCGCTCCACGATGTCGTCATTTCTGATTTGCGCTTCAAACCAAAAGACAAGACCGGCTACGAGGAATGGAAGAAGCAAGAGGCCGCGAAGGAAGCCCGTATCCGCACCGAGGCCGTGAAACTCACGCGCGCGGAACTCGAGAAAGAGCGCGGGCGCCCGATGCCGCAGGGCCTGGAGCGGCGCTTCCAGAAGTGCCGACAGCGGTACTGGGAGGCGCGCACGCGGTACGGCAACTTGCTCTCGCGCGAAGACCCGGAATTGTGGCGCATGCTGATGCCGTGCGACCCGGTCATCACCGTCAGCCCGGACGTGATGTTCTTCGAGTGCTTCAGTGCGGACGAGAGCAGTTACGGGTGCCTCACGGTCGAGCGCGAGGCGTTTGAAGCCGAAACCGATGTGGCGCTCGGCACGACAAACGTCGATTATTCGTGGCGCCTTTACGAACACTTTCAAACCATTCGGAGCTACCGCGAAACGCGGTTCACCATCGACCCAATGGGCTTCGAGGTGCAGACCACGTCGGACGAAGCGGGGTACCGCGAAGAGAAGATTGACCTCCCCCAATCGTGGCTCCGCGGGTTCTCGGCACTGCAATCCGCGATGAGTTTGCCGATGCGCCGCGTGCCGGTGAGCCGCGAAGGGATTTATGCGCTGGTCGCGTTCCTGAAGCGCCACAAGGCGAAGGCGTCGCCGCGTGCGGTTCGCTTTGAACTGACGCCCGGGGCACCGGTGAAGATCGTTCTCGAGCCGTGGAACAAGGAGATCGTCCTTCACGATACGCCGTACCCCGGTCCGCGCAAGGAGGTGATTCGCACCTGGGGCCGCGATCGGCTCCGCGTGTTGGGTCGGCTCCTTCCGCTGCTCGATGGCGTGGACGTGTACCTGCTCGGGACGGGCCTGCCCAGCTTCTGGGTCGCGAAGATGGGCGAGATGAAGCTGACGCTCGGGCTCTCAGGGTGGACCACGAACGACTGGACCAGTGGCGGCAGCGCGATCGATCAACTCGCGCCCCCCGTCGCCCCTTCGACCGAGGTGATGAACGCGATGGCGGCCGCGTTCAAGCAGTCGCCGACATGGACGCTCGACGCGCTCGCGAGCAAGACGCGCGCTTCGGCGCCGGTGGTGTCGGCCGGGTTGAACAAGCTCGCGCTTCTGGGGCAAGTGATTCACGATTTGCCGCACGGCGTGTACCGGTGGCGCCAGGTGATGCCGGTCACGCTCTCGGCGGAAGTCATTGGCCCGGAAAACGAAGAGACGGTGGCCGCACGCGACCTGAGCCGGTGGAAGTGCCGCGTCACGTCCGACACCGTGGACGCGAAGGGCCAGCGCCGCGTCGTGGGGACGGTCGACGGGCGGGCGGCGTCGGAGGTCACGCTGGACGCGGACGACCGCATTGTGGCGGGCAAGTGCGCGTGTTCGTACTTCTACACGGGCGGCTTGCGGAAGGGACCGTGCCGGCACCTTCAGGCGCTCCGCAACAAGGCGCTCGATATTGGGACGGATGGCGGCACGCTCGATAGCTGGTTCAAGCGGTTCACGAGCTGACGGCGGATTGAACGAGCCGCGACCGCAAGGGAGCGGTGGCTAGTCGCTTCCTGAGTGTTGGATCCTGCCGCAAATGGCTGCGCCTTCCGCTCCCTTGCGGTCGCGGCTCGTGACAAAGAAACGGGAACCGGGGTAACTCAAGGGGCATTCTGGTGACGAAGTCGGTTCTGTTCGCGGGCGTGCTCGGGGGATTGCTCGGTGGGTTCGGTGGCTACGCATTGCTACGGACGCTCCCATCGACCTTGAAGTCGGCACAGGTTCCCGACGCGCCCCGGAGCGAAGCGCGCGCGCTGGCCGATGAGTTGGTCGCGAAACTGAAGGCCGGCAAGAACGATGAGTTCCTCGCGGTCGTGCGATCGGGCTTCAACGAATTAACCGACGATCAGTTCGGTCAGCTCGGGCTGCAGATGAAGACCATGCGCTCCAATTTCACGAGGGTGTACGGCGCGCCGAGCGAGTTCGAGTTCGTTCGCGAGACCACGTTCGGCGGCGACGCCGTGCGGTTCGCGTACACCGAGAAGTTCCCGCACGGGTGCGTGGTGTGGTCCTTCACGTATTACGCCAGCCCCAGCGGGTGGCAGGTGTCGGGCTTCCAGTACCGGAAGCTGGATTCCGCGTTTGAATCGGGGTTGTGATACCGAACCACTGAAGCCAAGCGACCGGCTCCGAGACTTAAACATCCTGCGGCGCTCCGCCGCGGGTGCGGTTGCTTGCGATTGCGTTCCCAGGTGCGTTGTTCTTTATCGCCGGTCGAATTCGTGGCCTTCCGGCCTGAATCGACCGGCGTCGCCGGAAGGCCACGAATTCGACCGGCGTCGTGAACGCATCTGGTCCACGATTGAAGTCGGAGCCGGTCGCCTTGTTTACCCACCGACCGCACGGTCGGGGCTTGCCGTGCGAGCGCTGTCATGAGCATGTTCGACTGGATCTTCCGGCGCAAGCGCGACGTAACCCCGTCCGCGGAGAGCGCTCCGCCCTCCGTTCCCCCGCCACCCGATCCGCGCCCCCAGCAACAAGCGCCGAAGGCCGAACCGCAAGCCGAAGCGGTCGGCGACCCGTACTCCGCGTCGGAATTTTTGCCCATCTCGAGGCAGGAGATCGTGGACGCGGCCCAGAAGCACGGGCGCCTGCTCGCGACCGCGTTCCAGTTCGGGCGCCAGAGCATCATCCCGCCCGTCAGCGACCCGCGAACCGAGATCATCGACCGCGCACTCGTCACGAACGGTCTCCTTTCGCCGGAAGAACTCAACGAGATCCACCGCGTCGGCGAGGAGTACGAGAAGGTCCGCCCGACCGAACAGGGCATGGCCGCGGCCGCAGGATTGGCGGGTAACGCTGCGGTGAAAGCGTACCGCGAAGCGAAGGAGCGCGCGAAGGCCCGCAAGAAGGCCGAATCCGCCGAACGGAAGAAAGCGCGTGCGGAGGCGGTGCGGCGCCGACGGGCCACGGACGTCATCTTCCTGGGGCGCGGCGTCTCGGGCCGGCTCCACCTGCGCATGAGCGATGAGGCGAAGCTCACCGCGCTCGGGCTGCCCGTGCTGCACGCGCCCGCGGACGTCGCGAAGGCACTCGGGCTAACGATCAAGCAACTCCGCTGGCTCAGCTTTCACACCGAAGTGGCTACCCGCACGCACTACGTCAAGTTCCAGGTGCCGAAGAAGTCCGGCGGGGTGCGCACGCTCGCGGCCCCACACAAGAAGCTCAAGGCCGCGCAGCACTGGATTCTCGGGAACGTCATCAACAAGTTCCCGGTGACCGAAGCGGCCCACGGTTTCGTTGCCGGGCGCGGGATCGTGACCAACGCAAACCCGCACGTGAACAAGGCCGTGGTCGTGAACCTCGACCTCTCCGACTTTTTCCCATCAATCGCGTTCTTCCGCGTGCGCGCGGTCTACGAGCGCTACGGCTACTCCGGCAGCGTCGCGACCGTTCTCGCGCTACTCTGCACCGAGTGCCCGCGCACCGCCGTTACCTACGCGGGCACGAAATACGAAGCCGCGACCGGCCCGCGCGGGCTCCCGCAAGGCGCGCCGACCAGCCCCGGGCTGTCGAACCAGGTCGCGCGCAAGCTCGATAAGCGGCTGCTCGGTGTCGCGGCGAAGCTCGGTCTCACCTACACGCGGTACGCGGACGACCTGACGTTCTCGGGCGGCGCGGAACTCGCGGGGAAGATCGGCTGGCTGCTCGCGAAGGTGCGGAACATCTGCCGGGAAGAGGGGTTCGCGGTCAACGAGAAGAAGACCCGCGTGATGCGCCGGAGCGCGGCGCAGGTGGTCACGGGCGTCGTGGTGAACGACAAGCCGTCCGTGAGCCGAGACGAGATTCGCCGACTGCGTGCGATCCTTCACCGCGCGAAGAGTGAGGGGCTCGACGCCCAGAACCGCGAGGGCCGCGAGAACTTCCGCGAGTGGCTCGCGGGCAAGATCGCGTTCGTGAACATGGTCCGCCCGGACGTGGGCGCGAAACTAAAAACCGCCCTGGACTCATTGGGCGAACGGCCGGCGTGAGCCGGCTGGTGGTGATGTAACCACGTTTGCCCAGAATTGATTCACCGGCTACACACTTGTTTGTTTCGGTCCGCTTGCTAACGGCTTATTTACTTGCCCCGATCGCCTTACCAGCCGGTTTACACCGGCCGTTCGCCAGGAGGCTTCATGCGACTCTTTCTCTCCTTCACGGCGCTCGCGTTCGCGCTGCCCGCGTTCGCGGCGGACGCGCCCAAGCACCCCGGTTACCGCGTGCTCGCGCAGGACAAAGGGCACGTGGTGCTCGTCGGGACCGATGGCAAGATCGAGTGGGAGGTGGAGTGCAAACACAACTCCCACGACATCGATCTGCTCCCGAACGGCAACCTGCTCCTGCACACCGCCCCCGCGACCGTGACCGAGATGACGCCCAAGAAAGAGGTCGTGTGGAAGTACGAGGCGAAGCCGAAGGAGGGGTACAAGGGGCGCATCGAGGTTCACGCCTTTCAGCGCCTCGCGGACGGTAACACGCTCGTCGCGGAGAGCGGCAACAAGCGCCTCGTGGAGGTCGATAAGGACGGCAAGATCGTGAAGGAAATCGCGCTCAAGGTGGAGAAGCCGGACCCGCACCGCGACACGCGCATGGTGCGGAAGCTCGATACCGGGAACTACCTCGTGTGTCACGAGGGCGACGGGTGCGTCCGCGAGTACGATGCGACGGGCAAGGTCGTGTGGGAGTACAAGCTCGACCTCGGCGGGCGCAAGGCCTCGGACGGTCACGGCCCGGAGGGGCACGGGACCGCGGTGTACGGCGCGCTGCGCCTGGCGAACGGCAACACCGTGATCGCGGGCGGGAACAACAACCGCGTCCTGGAAGTGGACAAAGACGGCAAGGTGGTGTGGAGCATCGATCAGAAGGAACTGCCCGGCATCACGCTCGCGTGGGTCACGACGCTCCACGCGCTCCCGAACGGCAACCTCATCGTGGGCAACTGCCACGCGGGGCCGGACAACCCGCAGCTCTTCGAGGTCACCCGCGACAAGAAGGTGGTGTGGACATTCAAAGACTTCAAGACGTTCGGCAACAGCATGGCGACGTCCCACGTGCTGGACATCAAAGACGTGAAGCGCTGAGAAATGGGTAGTGATTCGTGGCAAAGGCTCCCAGCGATTCTGGGAGCCTTTCGCGTTTTTGCGGGCGCGTTTTACCGCCCGGAAATCCGGGTCAGGGCCTCTTTCGCCTGAATGGTTTGCAGGCACCCGGGTGAACCGCGGCTGAGGGCTTCGAGGTGTGCTTTCGCCTCCGGCGTACCAAGGTGTTCGAGCGCGTCCATCGCGCGGCGGAGCCGCAGGGCCGCGGGGGAGGGGCGCTCCGTTCGTCCCAGGATCGCTGTGAGACGTTGACGGGCCTCCGCGTCCGTGGCTGCCCCGAGTGCCTCCCGTAACAGCGACGCGATCGACTCTCCCCGCTTCTCCAGTTCGGCCGTCGCCCGTTCCCGATCCGCGAACTGTTCCGACGAGAGATCCTTGACCCACCCGGCGATCGCCTTCGGGTCGATCGATTCCGGCTCCAGTTTCTGCTTGAGCAGAGCGATGGCCTCCTTGGGCGACGCGCAAAGCTCACGCACCGCCCGGAACGCCGTCGCGGGTGAAGCGTCTGCCAGGTCGGTCCAGACCCGGTCGGTGTTGAAAGACGTGGGGGCTCCCGGCCCGTACACATCCCAGACGAAGACCGGGGCCTCGTAGCTCGCCCCCACAATGGCACGGGCGTCCGGCGCGAAGTGGGCGATGGTCGGTCCCTTGTGGCCGGAGAACGTGCGGATCACCTGTCCGGTAGCGAATTCCCACACGCGGATCGTGCCCGCCCCGTCGACCGTGAGCAGCTTCCGCCCGTCGGCCGAGAACTCGCAACTGACGCCCGAGAGGTCGTTGGGCGATGCTTTGGTCGCTTGCCCCTTCAGTGTGTGCATCGCCCGCCCGTCCGACACCCGCCAGCACGTCACGTCTTCGGGTCCGCCCGCGACGAACGCACCATCCGGAGAGAACGCGATCCCTTCGATCAGTGGTCGCCCGGGAACTTCCACACGAGTCACCCGGTTGTGGCGCCGCAGCTCCCAGACGTCGATGGCGGTTCCGTTTTGAGTCAGCGAACAGATTGCCAGCCGGCGGTTTACGGCGTCGAAGTACGGTACCCCCATCCCTTTGTAGCCGAAGGCCCCGGGACACGCCTCCGACCAAAGTGCTTTCCCGGCCGCGATGTCCCAGACCGTCAGCACATGGTCCTGCGTGACCGTTACGAGCAGCCGGTCCCGGTCCGCGAACGTCGTGTGCCACGGGTAATCGGACACACCTTCTAATCGGGCGACCACTCGGTCCGTGGCTACTTCCTTAATCAGAATCGCCAGTGGGAGCCTGGGCTTACTTTTCGGGATATCAAGCTCGACGCGCATCCGCCCGTCCTCGGTTCTGATGTCGTCGTAGTGCGATTTGGGACGATATGCCTTGTCTTGCAGAAACTTCCCGCTCTGCCGGTCGACCGTGATCGTCCGGTTGGACTGGCGCAGTACGACGTTGCCGCGGGCGTCGAAGCGGACCGGGAGCACGTACTCGTCCGCCGACTGTGGGTGCCGCGCGTTCTTTTCGAGATCCCACACCGTTACCCGCCCCTCGTAGTTGCGCGTGCTGGCGAGCAGTCGGGAATCCGGGGAGAACGCCACGAGTGCGGGCCAGGCGAAAGGTATGGACTGGAGCTCCTTGCCGCTTTCCAGGTCGAGCACCCGTATCTCGCTCGATGACGCTGATTCTGTAGAAACCGCCAGGAGTTTTCCGTTCGGACTGACACTCAGGACGCTGGGCACGGCCGGTACTGAAATGGACCGGAGCACTTTGCCGGTCGCGATGTCCCTGAAAGTGACCGTGCCGGTGCGGGGCTTCCCCTCTTGCGCGGTGCCAGAGATGGTGATGAACGCTCGCCCGTCGTTCGCGAACGCGGCGTTGTGGATGACGTCGTGTTGAGGAACGAGATCCGGCGCGAACGATCGCTTCGGCTCCCCGGTCGCGGTGTCGAATATCGGGATCGGGCGCCCCTGGATCGGCGCGCACACTTCGGACCCGCTCGGAGTAAACAGGACGCCGGCGTAAAAGTAGAGCCAGTTCTCGGGGACGGTTGTCGTTTTTGCAATGGTCCTTTTTACCTCGCCGGTCGCGGTGTCGCCGAGCAGCATCTCACTGTTCCGGCGGACGACGGCGAACGTTTTCGCGTCCGGAGAGAAACCCGTACCGATAATGCTGTTCGGCGGGAAGTGTTGGTTTGGGTCCGCTTCTGTGTACAGAACCTTTTCCAACTCCTGCCGGCCCGTGGCCGCGTTGAACGACCGGAACCCGTTCGCGTCCAGAACCAACAGTCGCTTGTCGTCTGCTGTGAACGCCACGGCGACTGTCCGGTAACACATGGTGCTCTGGTGCGGATCCACGGCGACCGGGACGCGGTACACTTCCTTCCCGTTGGCCAGATCCCAGACGCGGACCGACTTGTCCCCGTTCGCGGGCGAGGCCGTTGCCAGCCGGCGCCCGTCGCGGCTGAAGGCCATCGCGCCGACCTCTCCCGCGTGCCGCAAGCGCGGCGAGCCGATCCGCGCAACCGCCCCTTCGGGGAGGCTGTCGCGCGTGACCAGGGCATCCGCCTGCGTATCAACTTTCGCTTCTTCCTTCTTTGGTGCCTGCGTCGGGGGAGAGGTGCTGGCCCCGGAAGAAAGCAGCACGACCGACGCAACGGCTCCCGCGACCAGAACGCTTACCACCGCAGCGGTAACGGACGAACCGGTCAGGAACCGGGTGACCGCGTTCACGGGGCTGTGGGCTGCCATCGCACCGCGAACGATCGCGTCGTGTGTGGCACCCGCGGACCCGGTCGTCGAGTCGATTAACAACAGCGACACGGCCACCGACAGTTCCACTCCGCGCCGTCCCAACCGATGGCGCAAGGTCTCCCGGCCGCGCTGGAGCCACCCTCGGACCGCGCCAGGTGTCGTTCCCAAGCGCCGGGCTGTGTCCTCGACCGTGTTCCCCTCGATGGTACACAACAGAACGGCCGATCGATGAGCCGCGGGCAAGCGGGCGAGCTCCTCATCAAAAATGGCCATGACTTCGCGGGCCGAGAGCTGATCCAGGGGCGACGCGGTCGGATCAACGGGTTCGGTGACGGGCGGAACGACCGCAACTGGCCGGGCCGTGACGGACCGCGCCACGCGGTACAGCCAGGAGGGGAGTGCTTCCGCGTGTCGAATGGTGTGGGCTTTCCGGGCCAGTGTCAGGAAGGTCGCCTGGACCGCGTCGTCGACCGCGTGGCGGTCCCGCGTCAGACGCCGGCTCGCGTCGCGGACGAGCGCCTCGTACCGCCGCAGGAGCTCCCGGAACGCGCCCTCGTCCCGGTCCCGACAGAAGCGCCGCAGGAGTTCGGCGTCGCCGGTGTCGCACACGGGCGCGCGTTCGACGGTTCGGACGAGTTGAAGGGCCGCGGTCAGTCTCATGGGAGGTCTCCCGGTACCTGTTATCGTGTAAGAGGGTACCCGGAGCCAATCGGCGCGCGAATTTTCCAGTCGAAGGGGCGTCGGCGCGCGAAACCGGCGCCGCGTCGTGTCTCAGTTGCCCACCTCGGAGCCACGGTGGGCAGCCTGCAACTCCAGCGCCTCGGGGTGCGGGCCACCGCCCGAATCACGGGCCGGCCCAGGTCCTGGGTCCAAAGGTTCGTTAACCAGTTGTACCGGGGCGATACCCCGCGCGATCCCGGGCCGCCCCCAAAAAGGCCGGCTCGGTCGTAATCGAAGCCGATGAGCTCTGAAGTTTCGTGGGGGCCAAGGGTGACGGGCATTGGGTGCGGGTGAACCAGGACGCGGGTATCCGGCGGATCCTGGTCCCGGGGACCGGTCCGCGGGCACCGTCCAGCGGTTGTGGGACGCGCTCCCACACGGGTACCGGGCCGGGGCCAACGTGTACGCCGACGTCCTCGCCTCGTACCGCGTCGTGGTTCCCAGAGCCTCACGAAGGCGCGTTTCAATTGCTGAGCGGGATTGCTTCGACTTGCGAACAGCATAGTTCATTCCCAAAGGAGCGCCGTAGATGAACCACCCCGCGATGAGTCCGCCGCTGTTTACCGCCGAACTGCCGGGCATCGGCGGGCGAATTCGCACGCACGATGAGGACTTCGAGGTCGAAGAGGTGCCCTCGTATGAACCGTGCGGTACCGGAGATCACCTTTATCTGTGGATCGAAAAGAAGGGCGTTGCGCCGGAATTCTTCGCTCAGACGATCGCGCGGAAGCTCGGTACGCACCCGGGGAACGTGGGCACCGCGGGCCTGAAGGACCGGCACGCGGTCACCCGACAATGGGTGTCCGTGCCGAAGGAGTGCGAACCGCGTGTGTCCAAAATTGATGGCGAGGGCGTGCGCGTTCTGAAAACGGGGCTGCACTCGAACAAGCTCAAGCCGGGGCACTTGCGTGGCAACCGGTTCCGCATTCTCATTCGTGAAGCCGATCGCACCGCCCCCGTTGACGCGATCCTGGATCGCATTCGCGCGCAGGGGATGCCGAACTATTACGGCCCGCAGCGGTTCGGGCGCGACGGTGGAACCGTGGACCTCGGGTTCCAGTGCCTCGCCGGGAAAGCCCCTCGGCGCATCCGGCCGTTTCTGTTTCGATTCGCACTCTCGAGCGTGCAATCGCTCCTCTTCAACGACTACCTCGCGCGCCGGATGAAGGACGGGCTGTTCCGCACGGTGCTCGACGGTGACGTGATGACGAAGTGGCCGTTCGGCGGCATGTTCGTCGCGAAGGACGTGCCCGCGGAGCAAGCCCGCTTCGACACGCGCGAAACCGTGACCGCCGGCCCGATGTTCGGCAAGAAGACGTTTCCGGCTGAGGGAATCGCGGCCGAGCGCGAGGCCGTGGTGCTGCGCGACAACGGGCTGTCGATCGCATCATTCGGCGGGTTCGGCAAACTCGCACTCGGTACCCGGCGCCAGAACTTGGTGTACCTCGACGACCTCACGTCTGCGTGGGAGCCGGACGGCTTGCGGCTCGGTTTCACGCTACCGGCCGGTAGTTACGCAACCGTCCTGCTCGCCGAGGTCATGAAGGCCAGCATTACAGAAGACGACGCGGCTCCCGACGAAGACGGCGAAGGGGAACAGTAACCGCGGACGAGCTACCTGCGTCACTCGGCAAGCCACAACAGAGAGGCCACCTCGGTCGCCTTCTCCCCGGACGGGCTCACGTGCTCCGTCGGCGGGAGCAACAAACAGTTCGCGGTCTTTGATGTGGCCGTGTGAGGTCACGCGCGAAGCACGTTTTCACGCGGTTTTCACACCGCGCTTCGCGGGGCCTGAATTTCTGGTGCGTTGAAATGACGTTTTTTTTGACACACGTCGTTCGATTATGGCCTACGGTTGCTTAACGCCCACGAATCCCCATGCGCTGGCACCCCCATGCCGCCGGTTTCGACCGCAGACAGCGGTACCTATCGCTCCTACACAAAACTAGCCGGCTCCGAGCCGCTGCCCGGTTACAAGCTCCTTTCGCCCCTCGGCCGGGGCGGGTTCGGTGAGGTGTGGAAGTGCGAGGCCCCCGGCGGGCTGCACAAGGCCATCAAGTTCGTATCGTCGATTTCGGAAGACGGGCGCGGGGACGAAAGGTTCGATCAGGAACTCGCCGCGTTCGAGCAAATCAAAACGATCCGGCACCCGTTCTTACTTACGCTCGAGCGCGTCGAGCAAATCGACCGCGAACTCGTGATGGTCATGGAACTCGCCGACCGGCAGCTCCAGGACCGGTTCCGCGAGTGCCGCACCTGCGGGCTGCCCGGCGTTCCGCGCGAAGAGCTGCTGGCTTACTTCGCCGACGCCGCCGAAGCCCTGGACGTGATTTCGGCCAAGTTCCACCTCCAGCACCTCGACGTCAAACCGGCCAACTTGTTCCTCGTGTCCGGCCACGTGAAGGTGGGCGACTACGGGCTCGTCGCGCAACTCGAGGGCGCGGACTCGGGTAACCGCGGGCTGACCCCTCGGTACGTGGCGCCGGAGGTCCTCCACGGCACGCCGAGTAGCTGTTCGGACCAGTACAGCCTCGCACTCGTCTACCAGGAACTGCTCACCGGCGAGTTCCCGTACCCGGGGCGCACGCCGCAACAGTTGATGCTCCAGCACGTCTCCGGGCAACCGGACCTGTCGGGGCTGCCGCCCTCCGACCAGCCGGCCGTGAAGCGCGCGCTGGCCAAGAGGCCGATCGACCGGTTCCCGTCGTGCCTCGCGTTCGTTCAGGCGCTCATGCTCGCCGAGAACTCGACCGCGATTCCCAACACCGGGATGAGCATTCGGCGCTCGCGCGTGGACCGGGCCGTCGCCGAGATGCACGCCGCACTCGACCACGACGACGAGTACCCCGGCAACGCCTCGTCGGTCAGCGCCCAGAACGACCTGACCCACCCCGGCCTCCCCAAGAGCCGCTGCGCGCCGCCGACCCAGAGCTTCACGCTCCCGAAGGCACCACTCACCGTGCCGGGCGTGAAGTACAGTGGGCTGCCGCCCCTCGTGTCCGGCACGCGCAAGGCTCCGGCCCCGGAACCGATCCCGGCGAGCACCCGCCGGTCCAGTTCCGTCCCCACGCCGCCGCCGCGGATGGTCGAAACGCCTCCTCCCGCCGACGAAATCGAGCCCGGGCTGGTGGTGCTGGATTCGATTCAGTCCGTCGTTCCGGTGGGGCTGCTGCTCGGCATGACGTCCGACGAGCACGCCCTGAACCCGCAGACGTTCGCCGAAGCGATCATGCACGCGGCCAGTGGGGGCGGGTACGTCCCGCACATTCCCGGAGACATCGGGCGCCTGATCGACGGCTCGTGGGTGTGCCAGTTCCCCTCCACCGTTCCCACGCCGGTGGTGCCGCTCAAACTGTCCGTGGTTCGCGAGCGCTGGGGCGTGTCGCTGGAACAGCCGGAAGCGGGCCTGATCGTGATGCGGCGCACCGCCGGCGGCGGCGGGTTCTTCAGCGGAAAGAAGTTCGGGTTCGAGGCCACGATCGTGCTCCCTCCGGCCGGGCGCGCGGTGGGGGAGATCACCGCCACGGCACAATTGTTCGGCGCCCCGGACCAGAAGTTCGCACGCGACTCGATGGACCTGATGCCGAAGTTGCTCGTTGACGTGCGAACACAACTCGCCAACGTGCAGGACCGGCGGAAGAACCCGCGGATCGCATACGGCGCGCAGGTTACGGTTTACCCCGTTCACAGCGACGGCGGGATTGACGCGGCTGTACCGGCCCGGTGCCGCGACGTGTCGCTCGGCGGTCTGGGGTTCACCACCACGGTGAAATTGCCGACCAAGTACGCCTACGTCGTCTTCCCCAGCGTTACGGCGACCGTTGGTCAGGCCGTGTTGGTGCGCCTGATCCGCACGCAGTCCTCCATGCGCGAGTCCGTCTACGGCGCCCAGTTCCGCACCGATTTGTAATGTCGCGCGCCGGTTCCTACAGGAGCCAGCGCCCGGGGGCCGCCACCAGTTTTTCAAACAGCCCCGATTCGATCAGCACCTCACCCAATCCGAACGAACACAGGTTCGCGAGCGTGATCGCGGCGAAATCGCGCGCGGTGGCGCGGGCATCGGCCGATGGCGGGGACGGTTCTCGGGTTTCGACTCGTTCCCCGAGCGCGGACGGGCGGATAAACGCGAGCCAAAAAATTGCACATTCCGCAACGGGCGCAAACGTCTCGGCGACCAGGAGGAGTGCCCACCGCTCTTGGTCCGCGAACAGCGGCGGGAGCACGAGCCACACGACCGGGTACGTACACGCGGTCAGCCACACGCCTGCGAATACCCGCACCCGCCTCGAATGCCTCCGGGACAAGAGCACGAGCAGCACCGTCGTTTCGATCGAGATGGTGATGAGGTACCCGACGAGCATCGCCAGGAGGTATTCGGTCGCGGGCATCGCACGTTTCTTTCTCGGGAGCCCGGGGGCTCACACCATTCGGAGCAGGAACGGCACTTCCGCGAGGACGTGGAGCATCGCCACGGTGAAGTACACGCGGCGCGTCGTTTCGTAGTCGATGCCAAAGCACACCCACAGTGTCACCACGATCAACAGGCCGAACAGCAGGACTGCACCCACCCCGCGCGACCAACTTCGACCGCGACGCGCGGCGGGGATCGCCTTCAACTGCCAGGGCCACGATCGCATCCCAACGAGCGGGATGAGCACCACCCACACGCCGTAATGCACCACCTCCAGAAACGTGTGCGCAGCGACCAGGAAGTGCGGCGATACGGAGGAGAGCGCCCACGCCCCCGCGTGATCGGTGAGCGTTTCCGCGCTCAGGGCGTTGGGCGCGAACGCGAGCGTGATCTGGTCCGTGCCGGGTAACTCGGGGGAATCGCGGAGCTGCCCCCACAGCGCGAGGAGCAAGAGCGGTACGGACGCCAACGCGCACCAGTACGCCCGGCGCCACGTGGGGCGCGAGCGCGCGAGTTCGCGGTCGAGTAACCACAGCGCCATGAGCGGGTGCAGATACACCAGCACCATCGGCAGCGCGATCGGGTTCAGCCACACGCCGGCGCACGCGAGGCACGCGGCCGGCCACACCCAACCGCCGTCGAACCGCGGGTTCGTGCGTGCCCGCATCCACACGAGAAGAGCAACCCAGAACAGGAACGCGGTGCCCCACCCGGCATACACGCTCGTGCCGAGTTGCGCATCGGAGATTCGTGATACGGCAACCGGCAGTGCCGCGTAACTTGCGCTCAACCCGACGATGCCGAGCGCGGAAACGAGGAAGAAGCCCCACAACTTTCCGGTACGCGCGGGCAGTCGACCGAGGGCGTACCGGGCTTCAAACCAGTTGTGCGGCCCGGCGAACAGGAACACCGTCGCGAACGCGAACGCGATCGGTAGCGTGCCCGACAGCACGGCCGCGCAGACGGCCAACCCGACGAACCCGAGTGCGAACGCGATTCGCGGGCTGCTCAAGGTGACGGGCATGTCGGTAGCGGGGGCGGCAACGGACATGCGCGATTCGTCTCGTTTCGGGATCATTGTCACCGACCCAACGAGCCGCGACCGCAAGGGAGCGGGGGCAGTGGTTCCCTGTGTAATGAGCGGTGACCACCGAGCCGGTTGCGCCTCCCACTCCCTTACAGTCGCGGCTCGCTGTGAGGAACCCGGGACCGGTCTAACCCTGCAAGAGTGTTCGGCGCCGCGTGCGCGAGACCCACAGCCCCGCGAGTACCAACCCCACCGCGGCCGCCACGCCTGCGACCACGGATGGGGTCATCGTTTCGCCCGGCGGTGGAGGAGGTGGTGGGGGCGGGGGCAGGATGACGTCCGCGTGGACGGCGGACGCGCTGAGTAGCACGACCGCGAGTGCGAGCAGCAGGAGCCGATTCACGAGCGATACCTCGGCGTGAAAGGAAAGGGCTGGGAACCCGCGATTGTCCACACATGTGATCGTCGCGTCAATCGAACGCCGGCTGAAGTCAGGGCTGTTTACTGTGTGAATATGGGCCGCATGATTGACTCCACCCGCTCGGTGACCGTCGCGGTTCGCCAAGAGACGCGGGCGAACCGCGACGGTCACCGAGCGGGTGGACGTTCCTATCCCCGAGAACTCAACGGCCCTGCGGCTAAAGTAATCGGCCTACTTCAGCCACTTCGTGCAGAACTCGATGGCAGCCTTATGGTCATCGTCGGTGACCTTGTGCCCAACGCCCGCGTTCACGCGGACCACGAGCCGGTCCTTCGTGCCAGCTTTTGTGTAAGCGTCCTCTGCAGCGCGAATGGCGATCCTCGCTCCCTCGACGGGGCAGTTCGGGTCCAGATCGCCGTTCGCGATGAACAGCGCCCGGGAACTGGTTGCAAATAGGGGGAGCAGGTTCGGGCAGTCGTAGTCGTCCAGAATGCCGGGAATTATCTTCGACCACAGTTCGCGACAGACCTTCTTGTTCACGGCCGGTTCGCCCAGTTCCTTCGCGGCGGCCTCATGCGTTTGCTTGATGGTGTTCGCGCGACCCTGCCACTTGTCATTCTCCAAACTCCACTTGAAACTCTGCACGCCGATGAGCGGCGCCGCCACGGTAACGCGGTCGTCCACCGACGCCGCGAGCCACGTTTGAATGCCGCCCATGCTGATGCCGAGCATTCCGATGTGCTTCGGGTCAATGTTGTTGCGCGCTTCCAGCACGTCTACGAGGCGCCACAAGTCCCAAACGGTGTCGTAGTAGAACGGGTGCTCCATCGGTTTGCCGGCGGGCGTTTGCCACGCTTTTGTAATGGCTGCGACGTAAGCCTCGGAGCCCTTCTTCCCTCCGCTCCGCGCGCCGTGGTAGCGAGCGTCAATCGCGATGCCGACAACTCCCTGTTTCGCGAAGTCTTCGAGCCACGATTGAACGCCTTCTTTGTTTCCGCCGGTGCCGTGCAGCACGACCATCACCGGCAACTTCCCTTTCGCGCCGGCGGGCGCAACCATCAGCACCGGCACACGTTCCATCGCGCCGTCGGCTTTCTTTTCGCTGGCAAACGACCACTGCGAGTACGAGAGCGTGCCCTTTTCGGCGGGCTTCCCTTCGTCGCGCACGTCCGCGGGCACTTTCGGCCGGTCGAGCGCCTTGAGGAACGCGCTCCTCGCCTTCTCGGGCGGTAGAGCGCGCGGGGCGTCGGCGCGCGCAGGTCGGGGGTTAAACGAGACGAGGACGATCGCGAGAACGAGTAGCCGGTGGGGGAACATTGGCAGCTCCAGCGGGAATAGTTCCCACGATGAATGAACCGCGCGGAAAAGGCAACCCTTATCCGTTCCGCGACTTCCGTCCCCGGCACTCGGAATTGACCAGAGCGTGAACTCTGCGTATTGTCCCGCCGCATCGCGCCCTCCCGGACCGTTACCGGCGGCGCGGCAACACACCGGGACGGGCACGGATGCGCGTTCGCAGTTGGCTTATCCGCGGGTTGATCCTCGCCGGGATCGCGGCTCTCGCCGCGCTCGCGTGGGTCGCCAGTTCGTGGGTCAGCCCGGAACGGGTGCGCGAGAAGGTCATCGCCACACTTTCCGAGCAGTTCGAGGACGTGGACGTTCACGTCGGCTCCGCCCGCATGCGCATCCTCGGCGGCATCGCCGTGAGCGACTTGCGCCTCACGCGCCGCGGCGACCCGCCCGGCCAGCCGTTCCTCGTGGTGCCCGACGCGGTCCTGATCCACGACAAGGAGCAGTTGAACCGCGGGCGCCTCGTGATCCGCAAGGTGGAGCTGGAGAACCCGACGATCCGCATCGAGCGGTCCGCGGACGGGAAGTGGAACGTCGCCGAGATCCTGAAACCCGGCCCCGCCGACAAGCCGGTTCCGACCTTCCAGGTGCGGGGCGCGACCGCGATCGTCATCGATCACTCCGCCGCCGGGTTCCCCCCGACCACGTTTACCAACGTGCAAGGGATGCTCCTCAACGACCCGCTCCCGGCGCTCACCGTGCAGGCCACGGCGACCGCAAAACAGTACGGCCCCGTTACCGTTCGCGGGCGCCTGAACCGGATCAACAACCACCTGGCGCTCTCGGTCGAACTGGCCGAGTTCCCGGTCGGCGCCGCGGCCGTTTCGACCGCCCAGCGGTTCGCCCCGGAAGTGGCCCCGCACCTGGCGAAGCTCAGCGCGGTCGCCAACGTGAAGGCCGACCTCAATTTCGCGCCGGAATCGTCCCCGCAGTGGCGTCACGACGTGCGGTTCGACGTGAAGGGCGCGCGGTTCGAGCACCCCGATCTGCCGTGGCCGATCGAGAAGATCGCCGCCACCGTGCGCAGCGTGGACGGGCGCGTGAGGGTCGAGAACGCGACCGCGGAGGTCGGTCCGGCGAAACTCAGCGTGTCACTCGAAACGCGCGCCGATGCCCCCCCCGTTGCGCTCACGCCGCCCGGACCCAGTGCGACCGCGGGCGACGACCCGATGCGCCGGATCGAGGAGCGGCTCCAGCGGCTCGACGTGTCGGTAGCCGGCGTGCCGCTCGACGACGCCCTCTTCAACCGGCTCCCGGACAAGCTGAAGAAGGGGC
Organism: Gemmata palustris; assembly: GCF_017939745.1. Lineage (NCBI taxonomy): Bacteria > Pseudomonadati > Planctomycetota > Planctomycetia > Gemmatales > Gemmataceae > Gemmata > Gemmata palustris. The sequence continues at coordinate 4,614,886 of NZ_JAGKQQ010000001.1, forward strand.
GCCGAATGTTCTCCCCCACCGGTCAGGTGGACGCGGGGTACAAGTTCGTGCGCGAGGGGGCCGGGTGGAAGCGCGAGCTGGAGGTGCGCCCGAAACAGTCCGGGATGATCTACGAGAAGTTCCGCTACCCGGTGTCCGAGGTGCGCGGGCTGGTCAAGCGCACGACCACGCACACGGGGACCGAGACCACTGCCATCGATCTCATCGGTGTCGCCGCGGGCCAGTCGATTTCGGTCAAGGGGCAAATCACCGGGGACGGACCGGACCCCGAGCTCAGCCTGCGCGTCACGGGCACGAACGTTCCGGTGGACGAAAAACTGTTTGATGCCCTCCCGCCCAAGTACGCCGCGATCGTGCGCGAGTTCCGCGCCACCGGGCGCGGGGACTTCGTCGCCAAGGTCGTTCAGCGCGCGGGCGTGAACATGACCGAGAACGAGTTCAGCATTGACGTCAAAGACGGGAAGCTGAACTACACCGCCTTCCCGTACCCCCTGGAGAAGCTCAAGGGGCGGCTCGTGATCCACACCACTTCGACCGAGGACCGCACGCCCCCGGGCGCGCCGCGCCGCCCGCCGCCGGACCGCGACGAGATCATTTTTGACGACTTCACTGCGGTCCACGCCGGCGCACTGGTGCGGATGCATGGATCGAGGCGCCCGGTCCCGGACACCCCCGACCACAAACTCGTGATCCACGTCGGCGGGACCAACGTGCCGCTCGACGCCGACCTCCGCACCGCGCTCGGGGCGGTAAAAGCGGACAACGTCTGGGCCACGCTCGCGCCCACCGGGACCCTCACGTTCACGGCCGCCGTGGACGTGCTGGACCGCGGTCCGACCGCCGCGCGCCCCGATTTCGACCCGCCGCTGGACCCGGCTACCGACGCGAAGGTGACGTTCGCGTTCCGCGGCCCGACCGTGACGCCGAAATTCTTCCCCTACGAACTGACCGAGATCGAGGGGTGGCTGGAGTACAAGAACAACCGCCTCGACGTGGCGCGCATGTCCGGGAGCCACGGCGCGAGCCGCGTGAAACTCGACGCCGGCGACATCCGGTTCTACCCCGACGGCGCGGTCTGGGCGAACCTCGGCGGGATCGAAATGAAACCGTGCGTCGTGGACGAGGCGCTCAAGAAGGCGCTGCCCGGCAAGCTCGGCCCCGCGATCGACGAGTTGCAGTTTAGGGGCGGCGCGGAACTGCTGGTCAAGCACCTCGTGGTGAGCGTTCCGCCGGACGCGCGGGCACCGGGACCGCTCCCCGTCGCGCTCCTCCCCGAAGGGAAACGGCCCGCGCCCGACTCTTCCCTGAAAGTCGGTTCGAGCGCCAGTGTGGCGGAACCGCCCGACCCCGTTGTGTACTGGGACGCGGAACTGAAGCTGTTCGGCGCGGCGCTCGATACCGGTGTGGCGTGGGAGGACGCCTTCGGTTCGGTCGCGTGCCGCGGGCGCTACGAGGGTACGCACCTCGGGGCGGTTCGCGGTAACGTGTGGCTGGACCGCGCGCTCGTGGCGCGCCTGCCGGTCGCGGCGGCCCGGTGCCAGTTGCGCGCCGACCCGCAGGCGCCCGACCCGGCCCGGCCCGGCCAGCACCTGCCCACCACGCTCCAGTTCCTCAATGTGTCCAGCGACCTGTTCAGCGGCCGGCTCATCGGCGAGGCCGCGGTCGTGCTCACGGAGGCACCCGGGTACATGGTGTGGCTCGCGGCGACCGACGTGAACCTGGAAAAAGCGGCCCGCCACTACAATCTCGGCTCCGACGCCGACCTCAAGGGGATCGCACAAGCCCGGCTCCTACTGGGCAACAAACTGGACCCCAAGACGGGCCGACTGGTCGTTGACGGAGAGGGCACGCTCGATGTGCCCACCGGTCGCATGTACAACCTGCCGGTCCTGCTCGATTTGATGAAGGTGTTCCGCGGGTCGGTGCCGGACAAGACCGCCTTCGAGCAGGCGCACGTGTCGTTCCACGTGCGGGGTGATCGGATCCGGGTCGATCAGCTTGACCTGATCGGGAAGGCCATCTGCCTCGGTGGATCGGGCGAGCTCGACACCAGCGGGGACTACGTGAAGTTCGAGTTCTACGTGATCTGGTCGCAACTGTTGAAGCAGATGATTAACACGCCGGTGGGCGAACTGAACAAGTTCCTGAGCAAGAACCTGTTTACGATCAAGATGGTGCGGGAGAACGGCAAACTGAAATACAGCCCGGAACCGGTGCCGCTCGTGACGGAGCCGACGAAGGCTATTCTCGACCGATTGAAGCGCGGCGCCGGGTGGTTAATGGGAAAGTAGTTCGAGAAGGTGCGTGCGGGAGCACGAGTGAAATACCCAATGCGAGCGGCGCGGCGTAAGCCCGCCAGTAATGGCTAAAACCACCGGCGGGCTTGCGCCGCGCCACGAGCAGAAAACGCGCGTTTTCAACGCTGTAACACGGTCACAGTTTGAGGAGGCGGTGTGCTAGGCAGTACCCTGAACCGGATGATCTTCTGGGAACTGGTGCGGGTGTTCCTGCTCTCGCTCGGCTCCCTCACCGGTTTGGTTCTGGTCGTCGTGGCGGTCCAGCAGGCGTCGCAGCTCGGGCTGTCGCTGGCCCAGTTGGTCCGCGCGATGCCGCTCCTCGTGCCGAGCATCCTGCCGATCGCGATCCCCGCGACGACTCTGTTCGCGGCGTGCGTCGTGTACGGGCGCCTGGCGCACGACAACGAGGTCGTCGCGCTCAAAGCGGCCGGGGTCCACCTGTTCGGGATCGTGAAGCCGACCGTGGCGCTCGGCGTGCTCACCACCGGCACCACCGCGGCGCTGTACCACACCACGATCCCGCGCACCCAGCAGATGTTCTACGGGCAGATCCTCTCGGACCCGGAAGAGGTGCTCTACAACTCGCTCCGCCGGGACCGGTGCCTGCGGCACCCGAGCCTCCCCTACGTGCTGTACGTGCGCGACGTGCAGGGTCGGCGCCTCATCGACGTGGTCATCAAGCGGCGGGTGAAAGACCCGAGGCCCGGCGCCAGCCCCTACGATTTCGTGGCGCGCATGCACGAGGCCCAGCTCCAGGTGGACGCGGACAACGGTACGATGTCGATCGTGCCGGACCGGTTCGTCATCGACGGGAAGACCGCGGTCGGGGGCAGCACGAGCAGCGGCGAGTTCAAAATGGACCTGCCCGACTCGGTAAGCGGTAAGGAAGCCCGGCTGCGCATCAGCGCGCTGACGTGGGACGAGTTGCCGGACCGGATCGCGGGCATGCGGGCCGAGCGCGACGTGCTCGTGGCCCAGCGGGACGCGCACCAAGTCGAGGTCGAGCGCTCCTCCGACATCAACGTCCGCACGAACGGGCAGGCCGAACTGCGGGGCTTCAAGTTTGGGATCGACGCGAAGACCCGGCAGGTCCGCAACCTGGAAGCGGAGGTGTACGCCCGGCCCGCACTGGCGGTGAGCTGCCTCGTGTTCGCGCTCATCGGGTGCCCGGTCGGTATTTGGGCCAACCGGTCCGACTACCTCAGCACGTTCGTCGTGTGCTTCATCCCCACGCTGCTCGTCTACTACCCGCTGCTCCTGGCCGGGTCCGACATGGGCAAAACGGGGAAAGTACCGCTCTGGCTCGGGTGCTGGGCCGCCGACATCGTGATGGGGGCCGTCGGCCTGCTGCTGATGTGGCGGTTGCTGAGGAGGTAGTTGCCAGAGTTCCAAAACACTCGCGGTTCGCCTGGAGCCTCTTGGCGAACCGCAAGTGTTAACGAGCGGGTGGAGTTGCACAACGACTGGAACTATCGGATTTATTTCGCCGAGATCAACTCGACCTCGAAGATGAGAACGGAGTTCGGCGGAATGTCGCGCCCGGCGCCGGCGGCCCCGTAACCGAGTACGGCGGGGATCTTGAGCCGGCGCAGGCCGCCCGGCTTCATTCCGGGAATCCCTTCCTGCCAACCCTTAATGACCTGGTTGAGCGAGAACGAGATCGTCTGCCCGCGGGCCACGCTGCTGTCGAACATTTTGCCGTTCGTGAGCCACCCGGTGTAGTGAACGGTGACGGTGGCGCCGGGCTTGACGGCGTCGCCCTCGCCCACCTTCGCGTCCCACACTTCCAACCCGGACGCTTGCTTCGTCCACTCGTCGGCGTCCACTTGCGGCATCGGGGGTACTTCTGGCATCGGTGTTCTCCTGGGGAGGGCGCGGGTTCCCGCGAAACGGGCGGGAGATAACTTACGTAGCCCGGTTGCTCCGACGAGGGTTCGGACCCTCTTAAATCGTTTCTGTGAAGCACTTTTGGTGCCTGTTCTGCGTCACACAATCCAAGGAATCTGGTCTCACGCCCCGGCGGTTTGTGTCGGCTTCAGCACGCTCAACAGCAGCTTGTACAACCCTTCGGGATTATCCGCGTCGCCCGCGGTGAGACGCAGGTAGATGCTTTTCTCATCCACAATTTTGAGCCGCCCCTTGCTGGCGGCAACGAGCTGCTTGGCGCGGTCCGCGTTGCGGTACGTGAACACCAGATTGTGATCGTGGCGGTGAACGCTCGCGACCTGCCATTTCACGCACAGGAGCCGAATTTCGGTCGTGCGGAGTAGCCACTCGACCGGGTCCGGGTGGGGGCCGTAGCGGTCGCGGAGTTCCTGCCGGAAGTCCGCGAGCTTCGCCGGGTCGCGGAGCCGCGCGAGCCGCCGGTACACCTCGATGCGCAACTTCTGCCCCGGAACGTAGTCGCGCGGCAAGTACGCGGGCCACGGCAAATCGACCGTGACTTCTACCGAGACCTTTGGCGCCTGTTGCTTGAGCGCCCGCACCGCGTTCTCGAGGAGCTGGCAGTACAGTTCGTAGCCGATGGCCGCGATGTGCCCGCTCTGCTCCGCCCCCAGAATGTTCCCGGCCCCGCGGATCTCTAAGTCGCGCATCGCGATCTTGAAGCCCGCGCCCAACTCGGTGAACTCTTCGATCGCCTTCAACCGGCGCTGGGCCGTCGGGTTCAGCAGCTTCAGCGGGTTCACAATGAGGTACGCATACGAGCGGTGCTTCGACCGCCCGACGCGGCCGCGCAGTTGGTGCAGGTCCGCAAGCCCGTGCATGTCCGCGTCGTTGATGAAGATGGTGTTCGCGTTGGGGATGTCGAGCCCGCTCTCGATGATCGTGGTCGCGACCAGGATGTCGGCGTCCTTGCGCACGAAGCCCACCATCGCTTTTTCGAGGTCGTGCGCGTCCATCTGCCCGTGCCCGACGGTCACCTTCGCTTCCGGGACCAAGATCCGCACTTTCGTCGCGATGTCGAAGATGTCCTGCACGCGGTTGTGAACGAAGTACACCTGTCCGCCGCGGTTCATTTCTCGCAGGATCGCGTTGCGAATGAGCTTGTCGTCCCAGCGCGTGATGTGCGTTTCCACGGGTTGGCGGTCCGCGGGGGGCGTTTCGAGGTTGCTGATTTCGCGGATGCCGAGCAGCGAGGCGTGCAGCGTGCGCGGAATGGGCGTCGCGGTCATTGTGAGCACGTCCACCATCGCGCGCAGGTGCTTGAGGCGCTCCTTGTGTTCGACCCCGAACCGCTGCTCCTCATCAATCACGACCAGACCCAAGTCTTTGAATTTCACGTCCTTCGAGAGCAACCGGTGCGTGCCGACGATCACGTCCACCTCGCCGGTCGCGAGCTTCTTCAGCGTCTCTTTCTGTTTGGCCCCACCCCTAAAACGATTCACCACATCGACGATGAACGGGTACTCGGCGAACCGCTGCGTGAACGTGCGGTAGTGCTGCTCCGCGAGTACCGTTGTGGGTACGAGGATCGCGACCTGCTTGCCGCTATCGACCGTCTTGAACGCGGCCCGGATCGCGACCTCGGTTTTGCCGTACCCGACGTCGCCGCAAATGAGCCGGTCCATTGGCTTCGTTTTTTCCAGGTCGCCTTTCACCTCGGAGATGGCGGAAAGTTGGTCCGGCGTTTCCTGGTACGGGAACGCGGCCTCGAACTCCTTCTGCCAGTCGGAATCGGGCGGGAACTGGTGCCCCGGAACGGCTTGCCGGACGGCCTGGATGTTAATCATCTCGGCCGCCATGTCGCGCACGGCTTCGGCGACTTTTTCCTTCTTGCGCCCCCACGCCGTCCCGCCGGGCTTGCTCAGCGCCGGTTCCGTCTGCGACCCGCCCACGTACTTCTGCACGAGGTCGATGCGCGTGGCCGGAACATAGAGGAACATCCCGTCGCGGAACTCGAGCACGAGGTGCTCTTCCGTCGCGGGACCGGCTCGGGACTCGGCCCTTCGGGACGAACTTAGCTCGGCGCTCTCTTCACCGAACTCGGTGTCCTGCCCCCGGGCCTTTTCGAGCATGTGCATCCCACGGAACCGGGCGATCCCGTGGGCGACGTGGACGACGTAATCCCCGTCGTTGAGGTCGAGGAACGAGTCGATCGCGCGCGACTCGATTTGTCGGCTGGAGCGCGTTTGAGCCTTCACGCCGGGCGGTAGCAGATCCTTGTGGAAGATCTCGTGGCTACCGAGAACGATGGTCCCGCTCTCGACCAGACGGAACCCGCCGCGGACGTGGCCCGTCACGAGCTGGAGCCGGTGCGACTCCGCGAGCTTGCCCGCCTTCAGCACCTCCGTGAGCCGGTGGACCTCCGCCTCGCTCTGGCACGCGATCAGCACGCGCGCGGACGAGTTGTGGGCGATCGAATCGAGTTCGTCGCGCACCCGATGCACGCTACCACTGAATCGGTTCACCGACTCGACGCGCAGGTGAACGGACGCCTCCACACTGGGCCGCGGCAGCGCAGAGAGAACTACACTGGGCAGCTTCATCAACTGTGCGAACGCCTGTTCCGGCGAGTGCAGCCCATCCGTCGTTGCGACGCGCTCGTGGAAGTGCTTGGCCTGCTCCTTCAGTTCACGCGGTTCGACGAGTACGACCCACGAATCGGGCGGGAGGTAGTCCGCAAGGTGCCCGCGGGGACGGCTCCGGGAAGAACCTAACCCCCCAACCCCCTTCCCTAAGAAGGAAGGGGGAGCAGAACCGTCTTCGGTTTTAAGCCCCTCTCCGCTTAGGGGAGGGGTTGGGGAGGGGTCGTTTTCTATTCCCAACAGTACGACGCTGTTCTTCTTCTCCAGGCTCCGCTGCGAACCGGCCGCGAAGCTGCGGATCGATTCTACTTCGTCGCCGAAGAACTCGAACCGGTACGGGTCGGGCGCATCCGGCGGGTAGACGTCGCAGATCCCCCCGCGGCGGCTGAACTCGCCCGGGTACTCGACCGCGTCCACGCGCTTGTAGCCGCTCGTGACCAGCCACTCCGCCAGTTCGCTCGGCTCCACGATCTCGTTTACGGTGATCGTGCGCCCCCGCGCGGCCAGGTCCGCACGTTCGGGCGCCGGCTGGCACACCGACGCGACGCCGCAGACGACGATTTTGGGCGCGCTCGACATGAGTTGTTGGAGCAACCGCAAGCGCGAAGTCGTGGTTGGGTCGAGCTTCCCCTTGTTGGAAGCCACCGGCCACGATTCCCACGCCTCGAACACCGCGGGCCGCGTGCCCGTGAACGACGCGATGTCTTCCCGCCAGGGTTCGACGTCGGTAGGGTTGGGAACCACCACGAGCAGTGTGCCGGGCGCTTCGGTCGCGAGGGTGGCGGCCGCGAGCGCCGCGGACGACCCCCAGGCGCCGTCCACGGTTCCGCTCCGTCCCGAGACGAGCGCGGCGCGCAGTTCAGCCCACCCCTCCGTCTTTTCCAGGAGGCCGGGTAGAGCGCGTAAACCGGCATCCGCCGGCGCTGCGGGGGCCGCCGTCGTCATGAAATTCTCCTTGAACCGCCCATTCTATTACCGCACGGCAGCGACCCGTGAACAGCCCGACACCCCCGCCCGATTTCATGTGCGTAAGTGAAGGCTATCACCGTACTTGAAGGCAGTGGGCTTCAGTGGACGAAACACGCCCATTCCGCCAGAATTGCCGCAATTGGGCCGGGGAGTAATGTCGGTTAAATAGGGTTAATGGGTTGCCAAGAGTCGTTTCGAGTTGCATAAAAGTCCTGATCGCTGCCACCCTCCGAATGAGCCGAAAACTCGATCTCGGATCGATTCGCCCCAATCCGCGTGACTTAACGCGAGACGCGCGGGCCGGAATGCCGATCCCACTGACCATCGAAAGGAGTTCGAGCACCTCTCCTCCTTGAACCGGCGCGTATCGCCGGCTTCAACCTACCCGCCCCACCACATTAGCTAATCCACACACGACACAAGGATGATGCCGCGATGATTCCACTTTCCCGATACCTGGGGCGCTTGTTTCGAGGGGAAGCGGACGGAGGGGGCCTTTCGCTCGTTCAAGACGCGCCCGCGGTGATCTGCCGGCGCGAACCGGCCCTCGCGGGTGTGGACCTGTTCCGGTCCTTCGGGTCCGGCGAAACGCGCTCTTACGCACTCAAGGGTGTGTCCGCCGACTTCCAACCCGGGGAACTCAACCTTCTGATGGGGCCGTCCGGGAGCGGGAAGTCCACGCTGCTCGCGGTGCTGTCGGGGTTGCTGCGCCCGGACACGGGAACGGTGGGAGCGCTCGGGCGGGACGTGTGGCGGATGGGCGAAGACGAAATGGAGCGGTTCCGCCTCCGGCACTGCTCGTACATCTTCCAGGGGTACAACCTGTTCCCGGCGCTGACCGCGCGCGAACAACTGGAAATCGTGCTGAAGTGGGGCGAGGGGTGCCCGGCGCGCGAGGCCCGCTGTCGCGCGGATCGGGTGCTCGGGCAACTCGGGCTGTCGAAAAAAGCGCACCTGCGCCCCGCCGAAATGAGTGGTGGAGAAAAGCAGCGCGTTGCCATCGGCCGCGCGCTCGTGAAGAACCCGTCGTTCGTGTTCGCCGACGAGCCGACCAGCGCGCTCGATTGGGAGAACGGCGAACAGGTCATCAACCTGCTCACCGAAACGGCGCGCGAAAACGGTGCGATGGTCCTCGTGGTCACGCACGACCCGCGCCTCACGCCCTTCGCGGACCGCGTGTTCGAGCTGGCCGACGGGCAACTACAGTCCGAAACGGAAATTGAAACGGAATCGTTCGAGGCCGAGGCGTGCGTGTCCGGGCTACCGAGCGCGTATGAGCACACCCCGTTGCGGAACAACTCGCTCCGCGTGCGGTTGTACGATCCGCAAGAGTAACGCGGGGTCCCGGTCGTTTAACGCCGATTGACCACCTTGAGGAGCTGCTCGACCATCGGGCGGTAGCCCTCGGGCACTTTCTTGACGTCGTCGGCCTCGACCGTCTTCTTCCCGTCCTCAATGACGATCTTCAGCGCACCGGTCGCGTCGGTGGTGCCCGTGATGGCGTAGGCCACGTCGTTTTGCTTCGCCTTGATGGTGAAGTTGCCGTTCGTAACGGTGACAATCGTGTTGGTAACGATGACCCCGCGCCCGAACCCGTCGCCACGCGGGGGGAACGGGCGCACGGGTTCGCGCCGCGGCGTTGGGGGCTTCGGCCGCTCGTAGGCGCGCCCGGTCAGTGTCTTTTCGACGAGCGCGAGTTCCCGCGCAATCGCCTCGACGTTCTCGCCCTTCTTGGCGGCTTGTTCTACGGTCTCGCGCAACTCGATCAGTTCTGCTGGGGCGTCGCCCGGTTTGACCGCACCCTTCGCCAGTGCTTTTTCGAGTGCGGTCAAGGCGGCGAGGATCGTATCGACGTTCTCTCCCCGCTTGTTCGCGGCCGCCACCACCGCGCGCAATTCACCGAGATCCGGCTTCGTGGTTTTAGGTTCATCCGCGGCCCGAATGTCGACGAGTGCTCCGTCAATCACGGGCTTGGCCGGTGGCGGTGTGAGTGATTCCAGTTTTGGCAGCGGGGCGATCGGCGCGAGCGGCTGCAGGTTCTGAAACTTCTGTTCTAGCTTCGGTACCGGGAGCGGTTGAAGCTTGGGTGCAACCGGGAGCAGTCCGGGCACCGGCACGGGGAGGCGCGGGGGGACCGGTTGGCGCCCGACATCCGGTAGCACGACGCCCTTCACCTCCACCTTCTTTCCGCGACGCATTACAACGAGATCGACTTTCTCACCGGCCCTCACCGCGCTCACTTGGCGGACGAAGTCGTCGGTGTTGTCGCTCACGACTTTGCCCGCGAACTCGAGAATGATGTCGTGAACCCTCAATCCGGCTTTCTCCGCGGCCGAGTCAGGCACGACCGCGGCGACCGCGACCCCGACGTTCGGTTCGATCCCGAGTTGCTCGGTGGTGATCGCGGTGAGCTTCTCCATGCGGATGCCGAACCGGGCACGATCCGGTACCCGGCCGGCGTCCGGGAACGCGGGGAACAGAGGCACCGCGGCCCCGTCGCCGTTCCGCATCGCCTTCAGCATCAGTTCGTTCGCTTCCATGAACAGCTTCATGGCTTCGGGCGCCTCCGGGTTCGCCTTCAGCATTTCGAGCGCTTTCATGCGCAGGTCCATCGCCTTTTGGACCGCATCCCGGTCGATCCGGCCCGGATCGGGGAACGGGACGACCGGGAGGGGGAGGTCGAGGGCCGGGGGATTATTGAACGGGTTCGGCGGCAGCTCGGGGCGCGGTTCCGGCCTCGGCTTCGCGAGCGACCGCCCGGTGATCGCGACTTCGACCGCAGCGAGTTCCTTCAGCACCGCCTCGACGTTCTCGCCCTTTTTCGCAGCGGCATCGACCGCATCGCGGAGCGCTTGCAGTTCCGGGGACACCCGGCCCGACTTGATGGTCGGGAGTGCTTTCTCAAAGGCTTCGAGCGCCTTGCGGACCTCGTCCACGTTTTCGCCGCGCTTAGTGGCAGCGGTGACCACGTCCCGTAGTGCGGTCAGGTCGGTGCCCTTCGCGTCCGCGGTCGGGGTCGGCTTCAGTTCTTGTGCGGTGAGCGAGAACCCGAGCCACACCGCGGCCCCCACGAACCCGACAACAGCGGCCCATTTCCCGGCACGGAACATGATGGGACTCCTGAATGCACGCGCGGATGCACTCTTTAGTTCAACACGGCGCGGCCGGAGAAGCAAGGGCTGGCGTGCATTCGTTACGAACGGAAATGCAGGACCTATCTTTCACATTATCATGCGACAACATATCTTTATCGGTATAAAATTAGTCCAAAAATTCGCCCCAATTTCAAGACGGGAAAGCCGATGACGAAACGCGAACTAGCGCCTGCGCAACTGGCGGGCGTGAAGGAACTCGCCAAGCAGTGGGACGAAATCGGCACCCGCCGAGCCTACGGCGCGGGCGCCCCTCCCTGTCGACTGTGATCAGATGGAGCCGATCGCGGCCGGCGCCCGGGCGTGCAACGGGGCGATTCAGGCGCGCTGGCTCGCGGGGTACACCGGTGGTGGACTTCGTCCACGTGCCCTACTTCCACGTCGTGCCGGGCACGTTTGCATTCACAGAGTGACGATCGCGCCCCGAGACTCTAACCTGGTCCAAACCATACTCAGTTCAGGACACGCACGCGAGGGTTAGATGGCGCGGATACGCATTTTCAGGGACGAGGCCCACGGCGAATACTTCCCGCGCCTGTGCATGCGGTGCGGGCGACCGGCCGATCACGACGTGCCGCAAACGTTCGCGTGGATGCCGGTCTGGGTCACGTTCCTGATCCTCCTCGGCCTCGGACCGTGGATCATCATGGCCCTCGTCATGCGCAGGACGATGCGGGTCGTTGCACCGATGTGCGGGAAGCACCGCGGGCACTGGCGCGCCCGGAAACTGTTCGTGTGGCTCGGCCTGCTCTGGTGGATCGCGGTCGCCGTCGCACTCGGAGTGTTCTGGGACGCGCTACCGAAGGCCGCGACCGGTCCGCTGTTCATCGGCGCACTCTTCGGCGCCCTCATCTGGGTGATCGTCGGGATGCTGCTGGCCAACGGCGCGATCAAGGCGCTCGAGATCCGGGACCGGGGAATCGAGTTGGGGAACGTGAACAAAGTGTTCGCGGAGGCCTGGAGAGAACAAATCAAGCAACTCAAGAACTCCCGCTGACCGAACCGAATGCGCCCGATACGTCCACTCGAGATCGGCCAGCTAATCGAGTCGGGAAAAGCCGTCTGTGGTTCGGTACGACATTGCCAAACGATCGAGTCGAACCACGCAGAATTTGGCAGAATTCATCGTGGACAAGCCAGAACATGTGCGCGGGTGGTTGTCGCCGGACGACTTAAAGCGCGACCCACCCGGACACGAACGGCGTGACGCGCACGCTGCGCGGCCGACGGGTACCAGACGTTGCTCGACCACAGCCCGCCACTGATCGCGCCGGCCGCGTCCCGCTACCGGCCGGCGACCCAGTACGGCGCGATACAGAGCGTGACGATCGAACTGACGGCCGGCGGCGAACCCGCGGCCGTGCCGGAGAGCGCCAAGGCCGCGATCCTGCTATGCCTGGCCTACTGGTACGAGAACCGCGGCGACATGCCGGCCGCGGTGGGGATGCCGTCGGGGGCCAAGCTGTTGCTCGACCTGCTGAGCACCGGTGCCTACTGGTGATTCGCCAGCGAGCCGCCCCTCGCGCGAGGGACGGCCCGATTCGTTTCCGGGAGGCCGCCCGTGGCACCACTGCTCACCCTGCTGACCGTCCTCGCGGCCGTACACCTGTTCCGCCGGGCGAACCCCGGCCCGTTCTGAGGTGGTGACGTGATCCCCGCCACACAGCGCGTCGTCTCCGCCACCTGCGACACCTGGACGCGATGAGCGGCGAGTACCTGGGGCCGGGGTGGTTCCGCTGCGCCCGGACCCTCCGCCGCTCCCGCGTCATCGACAAGGACACCGGCAACACCGAACTGCACCCGTCGCCCGGGTGCGGATCACCGCGGACGACATCTACGCCCCGCCCGGCGAGGTGGGCGGGTGGTGGACGGAGGTGGGCGCGGAACGCGGTGCCGGCGGCGCGCGCGGTCGGAGCGGCGAAGGGGGTGCTGCGAGCCTCAGATTTTCAGCGCGAAGGCCAGGGACGTGGATTTGATCAGCGTAATGGGCGAGCCCAATTTGGAATCAGCGACCGCCCGATGGACCGTAGGCCAATCGTAGTCGTGCCACGCGAGCGCGCCCCCGGGACGCAGACAGGCCCATGCCGTCGCCGTGTCCGTCTTGGCCGCGGCGTACTCGTGTGATCCGTCCACGAAAAACAGGTCGCACGCGCCGCGATACGGACCGAAGTCGAACGCCGCAGAGTTTCCGAACAACTGCTCGATCCGCCCGGGGCCGGCGTACCCCGCGAATGCGATCCCGACTCGCCGCTCGGCCCCGGCGGCGGCCATCCGTGCGAACCCGTTGGCGGGGTCAATGTAGTGCCCGGCGGCGATCTCGGCGGGCGTCAATGAGGGGGGAAGGTCAAGCGTATGCACGACTCCGTCAGACTCACCGTTAGCGGCCATCGTCAGTGCCGTGACGCCCCGGAATGTGCCGATCTCGAACACCCGCTTTGCTCCGTGCCGGATGACGAGGGCGGCCAAAGCTACCCGTTCCGGGATCGAGGCCGCGTACAGGTCGGGGTCACCCATCGGTCCGGCAGCCGGCGCCGGAAGACGAGGCAGGATCACATCCCGCGCCAAGCCGACGAGTAATGATTCGGCGGTCACCATCGTATCATGCGGCGGGAGCGATTGCGCCTAATGGCCAAGTACCCGACGAACGACGGAGCGGAGGGCTATGGGCACGGGCGGGCTCCAGGTGATGTTAGGCCGGAAGTGATCTTAGCCGATCTTTCCCAGACGAACGCCTTTGGGAACACGAATCGGCATTGAGGTCACACATTACGTCCGTGAATGGTCGCCTGCAACACGATTCGTGTCCGAATGATGGCCCGGCTCCGGTCGAACGGTCCCCGAAACTACCGCCCGGGCGTTTTTCGGCCAGATCGTCGAAAGCGGCTCAACAGGCGCACCGCAGCCCCTTGGCGACGTTGGTCAACCCCGAGGGGCGGATCGGTTTCGCGAGCGGAGCCAACCTCACCCCGTGTCGAACGCCTTCCCGAACCCGACCTCGAAGCCGATCAGGATCACCCCGTTCGCTCGGGAGTCGCGGTAGTCGTTGTTGGCGAACAGCACACCGACCGGGGGCGTCTCGCGCCAGCCGCCGAACAGGAGAATTGCCCCGGTCACGCCGATGAGGAGCGTACCAACCGTCACCGCGACGCCCCCCCCCATCAGGAAGGGGGAGATGGCTCTGCGGGTCGCGTGAGCGCGACCCGCAGAGCGGCGAACCGGTCGATGAAGTGCTCAATTTGGCGACCCCCATACCAGCGAGACACATACCGATCAGGCACGCGCACCCGGCGAACACGATCACGGCGATCTGACTGACCCCATAAACTCCGGGGGCCAACGGTAGCATCAGGCCGTATATCGTTGCGGCCCCGCCCCAGAGCGCGAGCAGTGGGCCTACCACTCATGCGCCACATTCAGTTTCTCCCGTGCTTCGCACGCGATCGGTCCTGTGACCGTCTGCGTATCACTCGCGAGACGTAAAATCGACCCGACCCCGCGCCGCACGTCGGTCGGACGCGGGCTACATAAGTTGGAGAGCAAAGCGGGCCGGCTTCCTGATGGTAAATACCTTACAATACTGGTAAGGCCTCTTCCATTTGGGAGTTTACCGCGATGTCCGCGATGACGATGACCGAGAAAATCCTGGCCCGCTCGAGCGGCAAGGGCAGCGTCGCGCCCGGCGAAAACGTCTGGACCAACGTCGACGTACTCATGACGCACGACGTGTGCGGCCCGGGCACGTTCGGCGTCTTCAAGAAAGAGTTCGGGCCGAACGCGAAGGTGTGGGACAAGGAAAAGCTCGTCCTCATCCCGGACCACTACATCTTCACCCAGGACGCGATGGCGAACCGCAACGTCGACGTGTTGCGGCAGTTCGCGAAAGAGCACGACATCAAGTATTTCTACGACGTGGGTACGGACAAGTATAAGGGCGTGTGCCACATCGCCCTGCCCGAAGAGGGCCACACCCGCCCCGGCGAAGTGCTGCTCGGGACCGACAGCCACACCTGCACCGCGGGCGCGTTCGGCGAGTTCGCCACTGGCATCGGTAACACTGACGCGGGGTTCGTCCTGGGCACCGGTAAGCTGTGGCTCAAAGTGCCGCCCACCATGCGGTTCGTCTTCCACGGCAACCTCCCGCCGTATCTGATGGCCAAAGACCTGATCCTCGCGGTCATCGGCGACATCGGCGTGGACGGCGCGACCTACCGCGCGATGGAGTTCGACGGCGACGGCGTTTACGCGCTCAACATCGAGGAGCGGATGACGCTGTGCAATATGGCGATCGAGGCCGGCGGGAAGAACGGCATCATCGCGGCGGACCAGGTGACGTTTGATTACGTCAACAAGCGGAACGCCGGGCAGAAGCCGTACCAGGCGGTGAAGAGCGACCCCGGGGCGCAGTTCGTGTTCGAGAAGGTGTACGACGTGACGAAGATGGAGCCGGTGATCGCGAAGCCGCACTCGCCGGACAACAAGGCGACCGTGACCGAGGTGAAGGGCACGAAACTCGACCGCGCGTACATCGGTAGCTGCACCGGTGGGAAGCTCACCGACTTCCGCGCCGCGGCCGAGTTGCTGAACGGCAAGAGCGTGAAGATCGACACGTTCGTGGTCCCCGCGACGACCGAAGTCGCGCGCGGCTTGGACACCGAGAAGATCGGCGGAAAATCGCTCCGCGACATCTTCCTGGCGTCCGGCGCGAAGATCGGCGAGGCGAGCTGTGCCGCGTGCCTCGGCGGGCCGAGCGACACCTTCGGCCGGCTGAACACCCCCATCAGTTGCATCAGCACGACGAACCGCAATTTCCCTGGTCGAATGGGGCACAAGGAAGCAAAAGTGTTCCTCGCCAGCCCGCTGACCGTGGCCGCCAGCGCCCTCGCGGGCACCATCGCGGATTGCCGCGACCTGATATGATGGGGCGAGCTTCACTGGAGGAATGAGCCGTGAGTCAGATTTTGGCCGACGCGGAGATGGCGAAGCAGATCGAAGCGGCCGACGGGCCGGTGAACATCGTTGATGCAACCGGCACGGTCATCGCCGTCTGCACACCGGTCAAATTCCCGCACTCACCGTACACCCGTGAGGAGGTGGAGGAGCGGCGCGAAGAGGCCCGAAAGAACCCGGGGGGCGGGAAATCGCTCGCCGAGATCATGACCCGGTTGAACCAACTCGGCGGGGGCAGGGTGTGACGTTCATGGTCGATTGGCGCCCCGCCGCCGAACAAGAACTGGCCGCGATCTGGTTGGCGTCCGCGAACCGCGCCGCGGTCACGGACGCTTCGCACGCCATCGACCAATCGCTCGCCATTGATGCCGATACCGTCGGTCGGGTCGTGTTCGACACCGTTCGCGAATACACGTACACCCCATTAGGTGTCGAGTTTGAAGTGATTGCAGCCGATTGTCGCGTCTTCGTGCTGACCGTTTGGGATACGGCGACGGGGCGCCCGACGTTAGCCGGCAACTGATTGACGAGGGCTCTTCATGGGGCGTCCGTTCTCTGCCGCGGCCGCGTTGCTCTTCCCCGCCCTCGCGGTCTTCACACCCGCCGCCCCGGACGCTCCCAAACCCGCGGACTTCGTGAGCGTGCAAAAGGGCACGCTGCCCGTCATCATCTCGGCGCCGCACGGCGGGCGCAAAAAAATCCCCGACGTCCCCGAGCGCGTCGCGACCGGACTCACCAATTTTCAGACCGTGCGCGACGAGAACACGGCCGAGTTGGTCGAGAAACTCGTCGCCGAGATCGAGAAGTCACTGAACGCCAAACCGTGGGTCGTCGTCGCGCGGTTCGAGCGCAAGCACCTCGACGTAAACCGCTCGCGCGAGCAGGCTTACGAGAGCGATAAGGCGAAGCCGTACTACGATGCGTACCACGACCCGCTCGCGGCGGCGTGCAAGGCCGTCAAGGAAAAGTACGGGCGCGGGATTCTGCTCGATATCCACGGCCAGAGCGTGCATCAGGGGTCGATTTGCCGCGGCACGCAGAACCTCAAAACGGTGAAGTTGCTCAAGGACCGCGAGGGCATGGCCGCGATCCGCGGGAAGAACAGCGTGCTCGGCCGCATGGAGAAGCTCGGCTACAAGATCCTCCCGCCGGGCGACTCGGAGGAAACCGCGAAGGAAGAAGCGCAGTTCACCGGCGGGCACATCGTCGCCACCTACGGCAGCCACACCGCGTTCGCAATCGACGCGATCCAAGTCGAACTCGGCACCGAGCTGCGAGCACGCGAGCAGTACGCGACCACCGCAAAAGACCTCGCGGAATCGGTTCGCGTGTTTTACGATGCTTATCTGAAGGACGAAAAGAAGTAGTACCGCGTGTGAACCGAACCCGGGAGCAAGCCCGTGACCGCACCCGTTTCGCGCCGCGAGGCCCTCGCCACCGGAGTGGCCGTTACCACCGGGGCACTCGGCGCGTTTGCCGCGCCGGTACCCAAGAGCGATGACAAGTCGTGGGTCGGTAAGACGGTCCTGCCCAAAAAGGCGGACCCGATCGGTGCCTATTATGAGCCCGCCCGCCCCGGTTCGTCCGAACCGACGAAGCTGTTCCGCACGCTTTACGCGGCGGCGTGGGACGTGAAAGCCGAGAAGGACACCAGCGTCCAGGTACTCGACACGGACGGGACCGTGTGCTGGGTCGAGAAAGAGCGCCTCGTGCCACTCGCGGACGCGATCGACTTCTTCACGAAGGCGCTCAAGGACGATGAAAAGGACGCCTACGCCTACAACTTCCGCGGTTGGGCGAAGTACCTCCTCGGCAAGCCCAACGACGCGGTGAAGGACTTTGACGAGTTCCTGAAGTTGGCCCCGGTCGGCCCCGGCCCCGGCCCCAATCCCAACCGCGCCGTCGGGCTCAGCAACCGCGGGTTGGTGCTCGCGGAGTTGGGCAAGTTCGGTGGGGCCATCAAGGATCTCGACGAGGCCGTGAAGCTCGGCCACCCCCCGGCGCAACTCAACCGCGGCTGGGCTTACGAGATGAAAGGCGAGTACAAACGCGCGGACGCGGACTATGCCGCGGTCCTCGCGGGCACCCCGGACGACGCGCTGGCACTGAACAACTCCGCGTGGTTGCGCGCGACGTGCCCGAGTGCCGAATTTCGAGACGGTAAGGCGGCCGTGAAATTCGCGAAACGCGCGTGCGAGCTAACGGGCAACCGCGAGGGCGGGTTTCTCGATACGCTCGCGGCGGCACACGCCGAAGTCGATGATTTCAGCGCTGCGGTGAAGGCGCAGGAACTCGCGCTAACGGACCGCGGGTACGCGAAGAAGTGCGACGAGGACGCGCAAAAGCGACTGCAACTCTACAAAGCCCGAAAACCGTTCCGCACAGAACCACCGAAGGCGCAATAAGCCTGGGATCGCGGACGTCCCGTCCACTGCATTCCACCGGCCACTCTCGCTGCGTAATCGTCGCAGCACGTCAAACGAGCCGCGACCGCAAGGGAGCGGGCAGAGGCTTCCCGATGTTGGCTGAGCGGTAAATGGCGGTAGTGCCTCCCGCTCCCTTGCGATCGCGGCTCGTTCCGACCCGGTTGACGGAACCGCACTCACCGACCGGTAGCGCCTTCCGCTTCCTCGCGACTCGTTAGCTGAAACCCAAAACCGGAGTGGATACGAGAAAAGTCGCGGGCCGAATGCCCGCGACTTTCGTTTCGGTTGAAGCACAAAGTGTCGCGCTTGAATACGGGACGTCCGCGGTCCCGGGTGCGAGCTATACCCCGCGCTCGATCTTCGTGTTTTCGTCGAGGCTGATCGAGGTCAGTTCGCCGTTGGGCTTGGTGAAGCGGACCACGGGCACCACCAGATCGTCCTCTTTGACGCGCTCCGTGGTGACGCCGGTTTGCAGGTACGCGAGGCCGCGGAATTCGCCCGTGGCCTCCGCGTTCCACTTCTTGGCGCCCACGCGGACCGCCTGCGTGATCTTGATCTTGTCGCCGGGCTTCAGCGCCCGGAGCAACTCCACGATCGCCGGATCGAGCCGGCGCGTCGGCAGGATGATCTTTTGGGCTGCGGTGTCCACGTTCAGGTGCCCTCCGCCGCGACCGCGGGCTTCGCTTCCCCGCGCACCAGCGCGATGCGCCCGGTGCGGGCCAGTTCCAGGATGCCGTAGGGCCGCATCAGTTCGATGAACGCCTCGACCTTCCCTTCCGTACCACTGATCTCGATCAGCACGTTGTTGTGCTGGATGTCCACCACCCGGCCGCGGAAGCTCTCGGACAGTTGGAACACTTCCGGGCGCTGGGCCGAGGTACACGTCACCTTGATGAGCATCAGGTCGCGCTCGACGAAATCCTCGGAACTGATGTCGTCCACGCGCACGACGGTGACGATCTTGTCGAGCTGCTTCCGCACCTGGTCGAGTACGTTGTCGTCACCGTTAACGACGAACGTCATGCGCGAGAGGTTGTGCGCCTCGGTCTCGCCGACCGCGAGGCTGTCGATGTTGAACCCGCGCGAGTGGAGCATCCCGGCGACGGTCGCCAGAACCCCCGGTTGATTCTGCACCAGAGCGGAAAGCACGTGCCGCATTGGGGAAACGCCCCCTCGTGGAAGAGAAAGTACCGGTAGTTGATGATAGAGAGACGCGAAAGGGCTTCAACGCCGGGCGCTGACAACCCCCACTTCTCGAATTGAGAATAGCGAGAAAAGCGGTGACGGCCTGCGAATGTTGACGGCACCGGGCAGAAGACTGGTGCAAATGCGCCGGCCCCTCCGCGGCAGAAGATGGTTCCCCGTCTTCGCCCCGGAGGGGCCGGCTTTCGTAGCACAGGGCTTCCGCCCTGTGCGTCCCTCGCGCAACATTTACTTCCGCTGCTGGATGATGACCCGGACGCCCTTCTTGTTCGACGAAATCACGTCGAGCAGGCCGTCGCCGTTGATGTCCGCGACCTCGAACTGCGTGCCGATGCCCGAGTCTTCGTCGATGGTCATCTTGGTGAAATGGACGATGCCGTCCGCGCCCTTCGTGTTCTTGAACCAGTAGATCGCGGCCGGGCCGTCGGAGCCGGGTTCGGCCTTGCCGTGGCTCCACCAGCGCTTGCCGGTAATGAGGTCCGGGCGCCCGTCGCCGTCGATGTCCTTGAAGTGCGCCGCGTGCGTTTCGCTCACGAGCTTCGGGAACAGGTCCACCTTCTCGAACGCCGGGTTCCCGCTCTTGTCGGTGGCGCGCTGCTTGTACCACCAGATGCCGAACTGGTGCGCGGACGAGCTGATGACGTCGGCCTTACCGTCGCCGTCCATGTCGAACGTGTACATGTCCGCGCACGCGGCGCCGAGGTTGGCCGGGTGGAACGTCCACGCGGTCTTGCCGTCGGTCTTCTCCGGTTGCTCCCACCAGCCGCCCGTGCAGATCACGTCCGCCCGCTTGTCGCCGTTGATGTCGCCGACGCCCAGCCCGTGGCTGAACTTCCGCGTGCCGGGCATTTCTTTACCGGTGTTAGCGACCGGCTTACCGTCCTTCACGTCCGGCGGAACGCTCGCTTCGCTGATCGGGTGCATGACCCACAGCGCCGTCGGGTCTTTCGGGTCCGGGGTGAAGTACGCCATCTGCCCGTCGGTCTCTTTGCCCTTCGGCTGCCAGCCCATCACCAGCACGCGCTTGCCCTTCTCGACGAGCTCCGTGTAGAGCGGCGTTTCGTTGCAGGCGGAGTGCCAGATGGTGTGTTTCTTCCAGTGCAGCGGCTTGCCGTCGGCGCCGGTGGCCTTGCCCTGGGGGTTCTCCATCCAGTAGCACGGCGCGCCCGGGAAATCGATCACGATGAGGTCCTGCCACCCGTCGCCGTTGATGTCCTCGGTCCAGCACGCGAACACGCGGCTGTAGTTGCCCAGACCGGTACCGTGGTCCTTGTACGGCTGCAACTCGTGCGGGGTCCAGTCCGGCGCCTCGTACCAGTATTCGCCGTTGAGCACGTCAATTTTGCCGTCCTTGTTCACGTCCGCGACGGCCACGCCTTCGGAGCGGAACTTCGCGTCCAGCACGGTCTTCTTCCAGGTGATCTTCGCGTCCTCGGCCTTGGGCGCCGCGACCGTTGAGGGCGCGAGCGCGAGGGCCAAGCCGAATGCGACGAGGGGCAGTACGGGTAGGAGCCGGCGCATGGGTGAGAGGTTCCTGACGAGGGAGGAGGGAGGGCAGTGATGTGGATTATGCGGTGATCGACGTGCGGAAGCAACGGGTAGCTGAAATGTCGCGCATCAGCCCCCTCGCAGATCCCACCGCTGGTCGCTCGCGTGCGAAATTGGCCGCGGGCGCGTCGCGCGCTGGAGCACCGGCAGAACGGCTCGTGCGTCCGCGTTCAATAAGCCGGCAGACCACACCGGGTTGAACTCCACCACGGCCCACCCGCGGTCGTCAATCCGCCCGACATCCACCACGAACGCGGGCGGTAGTTCGCCCTCCATCGCGGCACAGAGCCCCTCAACGACGTGCAAACCCGCAGTCGGTATCGGCGATGCCGTTGCACTCCAGCGCCACGCCGGGCGCCCATACGCGAGATAGGGCGAACCCGCGACCGCCTTTCCTTCGAGCACGAAGTAACGAAACTCCACCGACCACTCGACCGGCTCGCTGAGCAGAATCGGTGCCTCGGGCCGCGAGCGCCCGCACGTGCGGATGTCGCGCACGTCGGAATACAGCCCCGCGTCGAACCACTTGTCGAGCGGGTCGGCCGGCTTCACGAACGTCCGGCCGTCGAGCCGGTCGAGATCACCGAACGTCGCGGATTCGACGTGCCGACGCAGAAAGCGCTCCGGCACGCGCGTGAGCAAATCGAAGGACGGCTCGAGCAGCGCGAGATCCAGTGAACAGGCAGTTGACATCGCGAGCTCGGTGGTGACGTACACCACGGGATCGGGCACATCATCCGAGATCCAATCATCGGCCGCGCCGAGCACGGACCAGCCGATGCTTTCGGCCGCGGCAATCACGCGCTGATCGTACACAGCGGAAAGCGGCGGTGTTCCCCCAACGGAACACACAAACGACCGCGCCGCCACGATTAACGTGGGCATGGGAAACTCCAAAGTAACGAGGGATTAACAGCGAGAAGTGTCAGCAAGAAGGGAGCGAAACCAAAAGCAAAGACGGGCCAAGACGAAAGCGAATCTCAGGTGCGGGTGTCGTGTTTGCTGCGGCCGGAGAGGTGGGTGTAGTTAGGCCGGCTTGCTACTCGGCAGGAAGAATTCGGTGAGCTCTGATGGGTACACCACCTCCATACCGGCCTCGCATTCCACATGCGACTAAAACCGCCAACCACAAGTTGCAGATTTGACCAACTGGTTTGGTGAGGAGCAGTTATTTTGACCGGAGCGCCGGCGTAAAGCAAGAGGAACGTGACGACGATCGAGGTGGTGGGCGTAGGATCGCATTTACAGAGTGTCGGAGAGCGGCGCGAACTGTTGAAAACTCCCCTAACAAAGGGGAAGGGATGTTTTTGCACCCCCTACCGTTCTACCATTGGGCTACGGGACCGCCCGCTCCCGCCCGAGTACCGGGCACTGGGAGCCGACCGCGGTCCACCCGCCCTCAAACGAATCGGGACGCGAATTACCCGAGCTTGATGGCCTCGTTGTCGTTGTCCCCGTAACTGTCGACCGTGTGCGGGAGGGCGTACTCGCTCACCCCCCAGTACGGGTCGTTGTAGTTCCCGTAAGCGTTGTTCACTCGGATGAAATCGTTCCCGGCTCCGCCGTCCAGCGAATCCGACCCGTCGCCGCCGAACAGGTAGTCCCGCTCGGTCCCGCCCTTCAGGGTGTCGTTGCCGATCCCGCCGAACAGCCAGTCGCTGCCCGCCCCGCCCTCGAGCGTGTCGTTCCCGTACCCGCCGATCAGGGTGTCGTTCCCCGCGTCCCCGTACAGCACATCGTCCCCCGCGGTCCCGGTGCCGTCACCGGACAGGCTCTCCCAGCACCACTGCGTGCCCACCTTCACCTGATGCCCCTGGTCCCCCCACAACTGGTCGTCACCCGACCCGCCGTGCAGCACGTCCGCGCCCCACCCACCGAGCAGCATGTCGTTGTTCGTCTCGCCGGTCTTGGTGACCACCTCGACGTACACCCCGTTGACCAGATCCCGGTCGCCCCAGAGCGTGTCGCTCCCGGACCCGCCGAACAGTTGGTCCGCGCCCGACCCGCCGTTCAGGACCGAGTTGAACCGGGTGAAGTTCCGCACGATGTCGTTGCCCGCCTTCGCGTTCACCACGATCGTGATCTGGCTCCCGGCCGCGAACGACGGGCCGCCCTGGGACTCGCTGTCGTTGGCGTTGAGGATGTTGACCCCGACCGGGCGGTTGTCCCCGTACCCGGGCTCGCCCACCTGGGCGTTGTTGTACGCTTCTTGGAGGTCGATCCGGTCGGCACCGCTGGTGCCGTTCACGGTCAGCGTCCCGACGCGACTGATCGGGTTGTAGTCGAACGCCCAGGTGATGCCCCCGCTGACCGTGCCCGTCTCGTGGCGCACCGTCGCGAGCCCCGAGGTGTTGGCCAGGGTGTCGCCCGACCCGCGGTTGACGAAATCGAGGGCCGTGACCCCGGCAGCGGGCACGTTCGCGACGATGGTGCTGTTGTCGAACACGAGGTATCGACCGCCGTTGAAGTTCGAGTGCGTGACCTCGACCCGGTTGATCGCGGCGTCGCCGGTGATGGTAAGCACCCCGCCCGCGACCGACGCGGTGGCGGACATCATGGCCCGCTCCCCGAGTGCTTCGAGCCCGAGCGTGGTGGCGCGACGGGTGACGGGAGAGGTGGCCGGGGCGAACAGCTTGCGGACCCAGGTTTTCGGCGACATTTTCGTGCTCCGTTGATGGCCCCGAGGGGCCGGGTGAGGCCGGGGTTCGTTCCCCGGTGCTCACTAATCGCGGGAGTGTGACAGGAAAATATTCGCCGTCAGTCGATTAAGTCACCGACCTCTTCCTTGAGGCGCCGCAGCACCCGACTCTTGGCCTGGCGCACCGCCGCCGTACTCACTCCCAGTTCGGCCGCTACTTCCGCCGGAGGTCGGCCGTCCACGGTGGTCGCCCAGAACATGTTCCACGTCTTCCCCTCGAACTCCCCGCGCACCAACTCCAGTGCCCGGTGGTACAGGGCGTGCGTCTCGGGGGCCGGGTCGTCGGCGT
Organism: Gemmata palustris; assembly: GCF_017939745.1. NCBI lineage: Bacteria > Pseudomonadati > Planctomycetota > Planctomycetia > Gemmatales > Gemmataceae > Gemmata > Gemmata palustris. The sequence continues at coordinate 4,638,941 of NZ_JAGKQQ010000001.1, forward strand.
CCGGTTCGCTCACCGGGTCGGCCACTTCGTTCAGCGCGGCCAGGGCCGCGGTACCGCCGCTCCCGTGCGGCTGCTGGCTCCGGCGCCGGGCGTGGCGCAGCAAAACCATCCGGGTGATCCCGCGCAGCCAGCCCCGGAACGTGTCCCCCGGGCGGTCCCGGCGAAACCGCTCGAGCCCACCGGCGGCCTCCCGGAACACCTCTTGGGCCACGTCCTCGGCGTCCGCCCCGGTCGCGCCGCCGCGCCCGGCCCAGTATTCGACCAGCGGCCCGTAGAGGCGCACCGTCCTGGTCCAGGCGTCCGGCTGGTCGGCCCGGAGCTTGTCCAAGAGCGTCATCGAGGTCGCGGCGCGGCCCGAATCGTGGGTATCAGACATGGGGCACCGGGGGCGGGATTCGCGGAGAGCGTGTCACAGCAACCGGATGTGTGTTATAACGCGACCGCCCCGGTCTTCTACCCCTCCGCGGACCCCGCTCATGACTTCCGACGCCCGCCCGACGCCCGGCGATTGCCCGACCGACGCGGCCCTGACCTCATTTCTTCGCGGCGACCTGCCCCCGGACGAAATCGATCAAGTCGCCCGTCACGTCGAGGGGTGCGCCCGGTGCGAGGGCGCGCTCCAGCGCCTCGAGGCGGGCACAGATGGTGACCCGGTCGCGGCCGCGCTCCGTGGAGCGCCCGCGTCGGCCGCCGGGCCGGGGCTCGGGGTCGGGGCCGTGGTCGGCGGTCGATACGTACTCGAGGAACCGATCGGCCAGGGCGGGATGGGCACCGTGTACCGGGCGCGCCAGACCGAGCCCGTGCGGCGCGACGTCGCGGTGAAACTGATCCGCCCGGGGATGGGGTCCGAGCAGGTGCTGGCCCGGTTCGAGGCCGAGCGCCAGGCGCTCGCGGTCATGGACCACCCGAATATCGCCAAAGTGTTCGACGCCGGGGCTCTCGGCGACGGGCGCCCGTACTTCGTCATGGAACTGGTCCGCGGGGTCCCGATCACGGCGTACTGCGACGACAAGCACCTCCCCCTGCGGGAGCGGCTCGAATTGTTCGTCCCGGTGTGCCGGGCGATCCAGCACGCGCACCAGAAGGGCGTCATCCACCGCGACATCAAGCCGAGCAACGTCCTCGTGTCCGAGGTCGACGGGCGGGCGGTCCCCAAGGTGATCGACTTCGGGATCGCGAAGGCCACCCACGGCCCGCTCACCGAGCGCACGCTGGTGACCGGCCTCGGGGCCATCGTCGGCACCCCCGAGTACATGGCCCCGGAACAGGCCGCGGCCGACGGCCTCGACGTGGACACGCGGGCCGACGTGTACGCGCTCGGGGTGCTCCTGTACGAGTTGCTGACCGGTTCGACCCCGCTCACCCGACAGCGCGTCGGCCGCGCGGCACTGCTCGAGGTTCTGCGATTGGTGCGCGAGGAGGAGCCGCCCACCCCGAGTAGCCGGCTGGCCGGGGCCGAGACACTCCCGTCGATCGCCGCGAACCGGCGCGTCGAACCGCGGCGCCTGGCCGCCATGATCCGCGGGGAACTGGATTGGGTGGTGATGAAGGCGCTGGAGAAAGACCGCGCCCGGCGCTACGAGTCGGCGTCCGGGCTAGCCGGAGACGTGGAACGGTACCTGGCCGACGAGGTGGTCGAAGCACGGCCCCCGTCGCGCCGGTACCGGGTCGAGAAGTTCGTCCGGCGCAACCGCGGGGCCGTGTCCGTGGCGGTCGGGTTCGTGCTCCTCCTGGCCACCGCAACGGGCGTGAGCACGTGGCTCGCGGTCCGCGCGATCGCGGCCGAGAAAAAAGCCGTCGAGAACTTCGAGGATGCAAAGGAGCAGCGCGCGAGGGCCGAGGGTCTGCTGGAGCTCGCCCGCGGTGCGATCGACCAGTTCGGTCGGAGGACCGCCAACGACAACCGGCTCCGGGGGCTGCCCGGGGTGCAGCGCGCGCTGCTCGCGGACACCGACGAGTACCACGAGCAACTGAACGCGACCTACCCGGGCGACCCGCGGTTGGCCGGGGACCGCGCCCGCACCCGCGCGTACCTCGGGTACATCGAGACCGAAGGGGGCTCGCGGTCGGCGGCCCGGGAACACCTGGGCGCGGCCCGGGCCGCGCAGGAGGAGTTGCTCGCCAAAGAGCCCGGGAACCGCACGTACCGGAACGATCTGGTGGCGACACGGACGTACCTCGGGCGACTCGCCACGGTCTCGAAAGACCCGGCCGGCGCGTTCGAGCACTTTGACCGGGCGATCGCGCTCGGCGAAGAATTGCTCCGCGAGGTACCGGCGAATACGTCGGTGCGAATGGAACTGTCGGGGGCGTACCAGATGGCCGGTGCCGCCCGGTTCGACGCCCAGCAACACTCGGCGGCGCGGGCACTCTACGAGCGGTCGCGGGAGCTGGAAAGCGACCTGATCCGGACGGACGGCGCGAGCCGGGAGCACCGTGAGGGGTTCGCCGTGGCGCTGAACGGGTTGGGGCTGGCGTGCTTCCGACAATCGCCCCGGGACCTCCCGGCCGCGCGGCGGGCACTGGAACAGGCACGAGCGATTTACACCGAACTCGCGGCCGCCGAACCGGATGCGTTCGAGTACCAGTACCGGGCGGCCGCGGCCCTGAACAACTTGGTCATCGTCGCGCGAGCGGAAGGAACCGTCCCGGCGGACAAAATCCGCCTGCAGTTCTTCGAGGTGATCGGAACCTACGAGCGCCTGACGGCCCGGTCGGGGGCGCATCGGTACCGGCAGGCACTCGCCGGGGCATACGACGAACTGGCGAGCGAGGGGCGCGTCGCGGGCGATCCCGCCGGGGCACTGAAGTGGGCGAATAAGGCGTGGGCCGTGGTCGAGGGGTTGCGGACCGGTGATCCAGCGTCCCCGGACCTCCAGAACCTGATCCGGAACGTACAGTGGAACCGGGCGGAGGTGTTGGCCGCGCTCGGGCGCTCGAACGAAGCGCTGCCCGTGTGGGACGAATTGCTCGCGATGCAGCACACCGAGGGCACGCGGAACGAGCTCCGGTCCCAGCACGCGGTGAGCCTCGCGGCGGTCGGACAGCGGGCGGACGCGAGCACCGAGGTCACCGCTCTGACGGCGCCACCGGAGGCCGCCCGACTGCTGTTCTTCCGGGGGGCCGAGGCCCTGGCCGAAGCGTCCGCTACAGCCCGCCGGGATGCCACAATCCCTGCGCTCGCTCGGAGCTTTTGGGCCGAAGTGTACGCGGCCCGAGCGATCGAGCTCCTGACCCGCTCCCGGGACATGGGCTACCTCGTGACCCGGGGCGGGAAGCGGGAGTTGGCGACGAGCCCGTACCTGGCTCCGCTCCGCGAGCGCCCGGGGTTCAAGCGCATTGCCGCGGCGCCTGCGCCTCTCCCGGTTCCAAAATTAGAAGTCGCACCGCCCCCGAGGGAACGTCCCTTGATGGGCGGGAGTTGAGAGCGGACGACACGGAATTGGTGCCGCCGACCGAGTTCAACCGGCCGCCCGAGCGGGCGCGGTGGGAGTGACGAAGGCGACCTCGACGGATGCGGTCACCCCGGCGCGCCCGCCGTCATTCCGCCAACTTCTTCAAGAGCGCGATCTGCCCGGCGTGGTAGGCGTAGTGCTGGGCGGTGCCGTGCAGCATGACTGTGACCGGGTACGTCTTCCCCGGCACGGTCTCGTCGAGTTGGGCAGCGTTCAGCCCGACGATCACGTCGAGCAGCCTTCGGTGCTGCCGATCGAGGTTGTCGAGCGCGGCCGCCCACGCCGCCTCCGAAGTGTCGGGCACGGGCGGGAAGTTGCCCGCCTCCGGTTCGCCAATCGCCCGCCACTCGGTGATCCGCTGGGCGACCACCTCGGTCCACGCGGCAAGGTGATTCACCAGTACCCAAACGGAGTGCGCGAGCCGCGGGTGCTGCGCCGCGGCTCGCGCGCCCGTCGCACCCTTCAGCACCTCGCGCAGCGGCGGCCCGTGCCAGGCGTCGCCGTCGTAAGCGCGGCGGAGTTCGTCGTAGATCCGAGCGCGTTCTCCAGACAGCGGCATGATTCACTCCCGTCTATCGTGGTCAGGCCAGCACTTCGATGGTGAACCCGCCCGGGGCGGTTAAGTAGAACGTCCACGATCCGTGTTGCTTGCTCGGCTCACGGCGTCCGCGTTCGGTTGGCCGAACCCGATGTGGAAGTTGGGCGGGTACTTCACCTCGTCCACCCCGCCGAGTTTCATGCTGGTGAGCGTCAGGATCATCCCGTTCGCGTCCGTCAGGAACGCGATGTTGTTATTCGCGCTCGTCCCCCGCATCCCGAAGTACGTCTCCAAGAACCGGTACGTCTCCGGCACGTCGGTAACGGTCAGGTTCAGGTGGTTCAGGTTCACGGCTGCCCCTCCCGCTTGGCGCGCTTTCCGACGGCCGTCTGATACGCTTCGGCGAGCAGTGGCTCGACGCGCTCGAACGTCTCGGCGCTCGGGTTGAGCACGCACACCCAGTACATCATTCCGTACACCGGGTGGGGCATGATCGTATCAAGTGCGGTGAAGTCGTGGTCGTTGGTCTGGAACAGCGACTGGAAGGTCTGCTTGGAAGCGCCGACGTTCAGCCGGAACACGCCCGGGCGGTTCAGGTTCGAGAACTGATCGTGCTCGTCGCCGGTGACGAGCGTGGCGAACGGGAACATGTGATCCTTCGGGGCGCCGTCCTCGGGGTTGTAGAAGAAGAACGTCGCGCCGAGCGCCACGACGGTGTCGACTCCCGGGTACGTCTCGGTGATGTGCCTCGTGATCGCGGCCTCGTCCATCGGTTCCGCCCTCGGGTGTCGGGTGTCGAGCGTCTCACGGACCGAGCGCCCAGCGCTCCGGCGTCACCGTCCGCGCCTGTGGCCGGTCGCCCGGCACCACGTCACACGGTGCCGGAGAGGGCAGACACGCGAACCCCACGAGAGGTTCGCGCCGGTTACGTTTTGCGCCGGTAGTGAGCGGTCATGAAGTGGTGCCACGTCCCGTCCTCGGCCTGGAACCGGGACGACAGCGTCCGGTGGTTTGGGGAGAGAATCTCGATCGTGTCCTTGTACTTCGCGGTCTTGGTCGCGTCGGTAAAGCTCGGCCCCTCGGCGTCGAGCGTCAGCATCTTCCCGCTCGCGTCCAACTCCCCCTCGTACACCCACAGGTTGGTCATCATGGACCCGATGAAGGTGCCCACGAACTTCTTCTTGGTCGGGTCGTAGCCGAGCGTCATCACGGTCTTCATCGGCACGTCGCCGGGCATCTGCCCCTCGCACTGCACCCACACGGTGAGCGAGCGGACGGTTTCCGTGCCGGTGTGCTTCACCGGCGGTTGATCGGGGCCGCCGCTCCCCTCCATTTCGGTGACCCACTCGCCGACGAGTTGCTCCAGCCACTTGTGCTCTTTCTGTGGTTCCGCTTGCATGTCTACCTCCGTGAGTCGGGCGAAGTGGGTGAATTTAAACGGGCCGCGGTAGCGAGTCGATGTCAGCATTAGAACCCGGGTGACTGAAAATTGAATTTGTAGGCTCTTGTGCGATAGGGGCTACGACGGGCCACCGAGCCGGGGGGCCGAGCCGCGCCGTACTCTGAGCGGAACGACCCCGGAGAATTCCCGTGACAATAGCCGCCGACCTGTATCCGGTCCTCGACACGCCTCAAGCCCTGATCGACCTCGACGTGGTGGACCGAAACGCGGCCGCCATGTTCGCCCTGGGCCGGGCCAACGGGGTGGACGTCCGGGTTCACTTCAAGTCCCTCAAGTGCGGTGGATTGGCGCGCCACCTGATGGCGGCCGGGGCGGACAAGTTCCTGTGCGCGAAGCTGAACGAGGCCGAGGTGCTGGTCGGCGCCGGGGTCCGGGACGTGCTGGTGGCGAACCAGATCGTCGGCCCGGTGAAGGCCCGCCGGCTGGCGGCACTGGCCGCCCGGGCCGACGTGTCCGTGTGCGTGGACGACGCGGAAAACGTGGACGAACTGGCCGCGGCCGCTCGCGCCGCCGGGGTGTCGCTCGGGGTACTGGTCGAGGTGGACGTGGGGCAGCACCGGTGCGGCGTCGATCCCGGTGCCCCGGCCGTGGCTCTCGCGCGACGAGTGCTCGGTCACGCCCCGGCACTGCAATTCCGCGGGCTACAAGGGTACGCCGGGCACATCCAGATGATTCCCGATGCGGCCGATCGGGGCCAACAGTGCCGGGCCGGGCTCCAGTTGTTGGTCGGTACCCGCCGGGAGCTCGAGGCGGCCGGAATCGCGGTCCCGGTGGTCACCGGTGCGGGGACCGGAACCGCCGACACCGCCGCCGGGTTCCCGGGGCTGACCGAGATTCAGCCGGGGTCGTTCGCGGTCATGGACGCGGCGTACCACGCCGTCTGCCCGGAGTACGGGTGCGCCCTGTCGGTCCTCACGACGGTGGTCAGTCGGCGGGACGGGCGGTACGTGCTCGACGCCGGGAGCAAAGCGATCTCGCGAGACTTCGGCACCCCGGTAGTCAAGGACCGACCGGCCGACCGCGTGACAGCGGTCAACGAGGAACACACGATCGTGGCCCCGGGTGACGGCGAGGCGGTACGAGTCGGGGACCGGCGAGAGGTGCTGCCGGCCCACTGCTGCGCGACGATGAACTTGCACCGATCGTGTGCGGCCGTCCGCGGTGGGCGGGTAGAGGCCGTGTGGCCGATTGAGGCCAGCGGGCGGTACGATTGAGGTGACGCCCGCTGCGACGCGCGGAACTTCGAGTATACGTTCTCGTGCGCCCCTCGTTCCCCCGGTCGCGTCAATGATACTTTGCGTGCAGAAGTGACGACACCGAGCCTTTGCGAATCGTGCGAGCGGATGCGCGAGGTCCGCACGCCGCGGTCGCGCTTTTTGCTGTGCGAGTTGTCGGTCACAAGGGCCGATTTCCCAAAGTACCCGGCGCAACCGGTGGTGCGGTGTGATGGGTACCAACCCGGGACCGAGGCGAATCAAAACGAATCGTCCGATCCGCCGACCCGGGACACGTGACCGCCCGAGTGTGGTCACCGCTCGTACAGTTCCAGAGGCAGGCCGTCTGGATCTCGGAAAAACGTGAACCGCTTGCCAGTGTATTCGTCCACCCGCACCGGCTCGGCCGCTACCCCGTGCCGCCCCAGGTCCGCGACTGCCGCGTCCACGTCTCCAACCTCGAACGCCAAATGCCGGAGCCCGCACGCCTCCGGGTAGCTGGGGCGCGCGGGCGGGTTCGGGAACGAGAACAGTTCGATCTGGGTGCCGTCGGGGAGCCGCAGGTCGAGTTTGTACGAAGAGCGCTCGGCCCGATGTACCTCGGAAACCACCTCCAGACCGAGGACGGTGGTGTAGAAGTGCTTCGACCGCGCGTAGTCGGAGCAGATGATCGCGACGTGGTGGGTGCGGAGCAGCTTCATTCGTGAGGGTACCGCGGGGTCGAGAAACTTGGGAACCGTGCAACGACTTCGGCTTCCCGCACGAGCAAATGTTACGGTTTACTCCGGGAGCCCGGAAACGGCCCATCGTTCCAGGACCAGACCGGCCACCGGGTGTTCGCCGTGCGCATCGTCCGCTCCCCGTTCGTGAACCCCGCCAGGGCCACGATCACCCCCAAGGTGGCAGCAGTTCCAAGAATCAATCGCCCCCACCGAACCGGGCGTTCGGGCTCCACGAGAGCGCGCTCCCGCGGGCGGGCGAGTATCGGGTACGCGAGCACGAACGCGAACAAAATCCAGAAACCCGTCTGCGTGTCCAGGTAGCCGGGCCGGGCCGGGCGCCAGAAGTACAGGGCCGTCAAGTTCTGGAACACGAGCATCGCAACGGACAGCCCAATGACCGGCAGTGCGGCCGGCCACCGCCACCCACGAGCCAGGGCGAGCGCCCACAAGACCGCGCCGGCCCCGGCCGCGACGCACACGGCGTCCGTACCACGCAGCACCGTCCCGGCCAGCCCGTCCGCGTGCCCCAACTCGCGCAGGGTCGCACCCCACCCGGCCACCTTTTCCGGCACCCGGGTCAACCGGTGCCAGGCAGGGATCACGCCGAGTACGAACACCGCCCCGAGGACCGCCGGGAGACGAAACTCGTCGGGCTCCCCGGCCGGATCGACCCGGCCGAGCCCCAGCATCCCGTAAGTGAACACCCCGCCCCCGACGAACCCGCAGGTGATCTCCATCACGTTCCAGTGGTTGATGGTGTACCCCCAGACCTCCAGGTGTACGGCCGCGTTCCCCAGCAGGCGCCCGCCGGCCATACCCAGGCCAAACCCGACGAACCCGTAGAGCGCGCCTCGAAGCCCGGCCGCGCGCCTGGTCCACGCGAGCCACGCGAACTGCCCGAGCGCGGCCCCGAGAAACGCCACAGCGATGTTGTTCCGGGGCGGGTTGATGTGAAAGCCGATCGCATCCACGAGAAGCGCGGGCGCGAGCCACCCGCCGAGGACCACGCTCGCGAGGAGCCCGACCCAGTCCCCCGTGCGCACGGCGCGGCGCTCGGCCAGGAGCCCGGCCAGCCCGCCGCCGAACGTGCCCCAGCACCCGCCCTGGAGGAATAGGGCGGCAAACCCGTAGGCGTAGTTCGGTAGGGTGTCGGCTTGCGCGTACCCGTGGAGTACGCCGTAGCTCATCTGCCCGCCGGCCCCGATCCCGGCCGCGGTCAGGGCGGCGATCACGGACATCCGGGAGCGCAGGGTCGAGGAGCCGGCGACGAACACCCAGGCGAGCCCGAGGACGGCGCCCGGGTACATCGCCCCGATGACGTGGCCGTAGTCCCCGCGGATGCCCCAGGCCATCCCGACCGCACAGGCGACGAACGCACTCCGCCCGACTCGGTCCCAAACCCTCATCGCGATTCTCCGAACTTCAAGTCGTGTTTGTAGGTGCCCGGACCCGGGACCGATCTCCCGCCCCACACGGAAGCGGTGGCGAGAGCGCATTTCTCATCGATTATGTCGTCCCGTTCCCACCCGCGGTCACGGCTTCTTCGCATCCGAGCTAGCCGGTTTCTGGATGCAATACAGGCTCGTTGCAGTGCGAACGAAGAGCCGACCGTCGGCGACCGCCGGGGTCGCGAGCGCGACGTCGCCCAGCACGTTCTTGCCCAGCAACTCGAACTCCGCACCGGCCTTCACAACGTAAGTCGTTCCTTCCTCGCTGAGGCAGAAGATTTTGCCGTCGTAGGTCCACGGGGATGCAGTGAAGCTGCCGCCGAGCCGCTCCCGTTCGTAAACCGGCTTGCCGGTTTTCGCCTCGAAGCAGGAGATGAGGCCGGTCGAGTACAGGACGTACAGGTGATCGCCGAGCACGAGCGGGGTCGGGTGGTACGCCCCGGCCGGCTCCTTGTACCACGCGATGAACTCGTTGCTCGTCTCGCCCTTCTTCAGGGAGATGTCGCCGGACGCGCCGGGTTTGACCGCGAACACCGGGCGCGGGCGGCCGAACTCGTACCCCGAACTGACGTACAACAGCCCGTGTGCGGCGACCGGGCACGGCACGCAGATCGACGACATGCCGCCGAACTCCCAGAGCAGTTTGCCATCAAGGTCGTAGGACCGCACCTTACCCTTGCCACAAGTGACGATCTCGGTCCGCTTGCCGCTCTCCCAGATAAACGGCGTGGCCCAGTTGCTCTTCTCGTCCCGTGCGACCTTCCACACCTCCTTACCGGTGTTCTTGTCCAGCGCCACGATGAAGGAACTCTTCTCGTTGTCGTTGACGACGTACACGCGGTCGCGGTGAAGCACCGGCGACGCCCCGGTCCCCCAATCCAGTTGCGTCGGCACCACGTCCCACGACTTCGACCAGAGCTGTTTCCCGGCGAGGTCGTAGCAGAACATGCCGACGTTGCCGAAGTACGCGTACACCCGCTCGCCGTCGGTGACCGGCGTTTCGGGCGCGTAACTGGCTTTCACGTGGATCGGGTGTTTGGGTTCTCCCTTGTGCGCCACCCGTTCCCACAGAACGCGGCCCGTGGGCGCGTCCAGGCAGAAGAGCGTCCAGCGGTGCTCGCCGGTCAGCGTTTTCGTGTCCTTCGGGGCGTAATACCCGGTCTTCGGCACCGCGACCTTCGCGTCGCTCACGCAACTGGTGACGAACACCTTTCCGCCGGTAACGATCGGGCACGACCAACCCTGGCCGGGAACATCCAGCTTCCACGCCACGTTGTCCTTCGTCGTCCAGTTGTTGGGAGGAAGGTTCTTCCCGGTCACGACCCCGGTCCCGCCCGTTCCGCGGAACTGGGGCCAGTCCGCCGCGAGGCCTGATACGGGAGCGAGAGCGAAGCCGACAGCCAACGCAAGAAGACGAATAGACATGGCGGGTACTCCAGAACCGGCCGGGCACATCATGACTTCACTGGGCCTTACGATAGGTCAGTTGCGCGTCGAGTACGAGACATAATTCGCCGATAGCACCTTCCCGTCCTGACGAATTACCGACGAAGGCACTGCGGCAATGGAAACTGGAAACGGGCCGAACCGAAGGGCGTCGGCGGGACATCGCGCTCCTGGCGCCCCGCTCGCTCACTTCCGCCAAATCCAAAAAAATCTCCCCGTCTGTCACAAAACCACCCCGCCCGATCGTCCTTGCTACCGAACGCGGGATGTCGCCCAGTCACAGCACACACGATGGAGGGGAAGCAATGATTCGCGGAGCACTACTGTTGGCGGCTGGGATCGGCCTCGGGGCGGGCGGGATGACGGCCGCCCGACACGACGAGAAGCACGGGTCGGTCAAGGTGTTGGCCGCGCGGGACATTGCCGAGAAATTGGACGGCAAGGAAGCGAAAGCGACGACCGTGGAGGTGACACTCGAGGCCGGAAAAGCGGGTGAACCGCACCGCCACCCCGGACCGACGTTCGGGTACGTGCTGGAGGGGGAGTACGAGTGGGCCATCAACGACCAACCCGCCAAGGTACTCAAGACCGGGGAAACCTTCTACGAGCCGGCCGGTTGCTTGCACCGGGTGTCAAAGAACCCGGGTAAAGTAAAGACGCGCGTGCTCGCGTGGGTACTGCACCCGCGCGACGCCGCTCAGCTCGTCATACCCGAGCCGAAGAAGTGAGCGGCCCCGTGAGGGTGTCATGACCGAAGAAGCGTGTGGCCTGCGGCCGCGGATGATGTCCGTCGCGTACCGGATGCTCGGCAGCGTGGCGGACGCCGAGGACGCCGTGCAGGACGCATTCGTGCGGTACCAGACCGCCGGCGGGGTGTCCTCGCCGGAAGGGTTCCTGGTCCGCACCACCACCCGCCTCTGCATCGACCGGCTCCGGGCGCGACAGCGCGCGGGGTACGTCGGCCCGTGGGTGCCCGAACCGGTCGACACGCGGGGGGCGGCCCGCGATACCGCGCTGGCCGAGTCCCTGACGCAAGCGTTCCTACTGCTCCTGGAGCGCCTGACCCCGGACGAGCGGGCGGCGTTCCTGCTCCGCACCGTGTTCGACTACGAGTACGGCGAGCTTGCCGAGGCGCTGGGCAAATCCGAGGTCCACGCCCGGCAGATCGTCAGCCGGGCGCGACAGCGCTTGGGACTGGACGGGGAGCGGCGGTTCCGGGCGACACGGGAGCGGGCGGACGGGCTGGCCGAGCGGTTCGTCGCGGCCTGCCGGGAGGGAGACGTGAGGGCCGTTGAGCGGATGCTCGCCGAAGACGTCGAGATCCACTCGGACGGCGGGGGTAGAGTTTCGGCGGCGCGGGTCGTGATCCGCGGGCGCGAGCGGGCGGCCCGGTTCCTGACGGGCGTGTTCAGCAAGAAGCGGCGCAACTGCGACATGCGCGCGACGACAGTAAACGGCGCGCCGGGCGTGGTGTTCTCGTCCGGCGGGGTCGTCGTCCAGGTCACGGCACTGTCCCTGGGGACGGACGTGCGGGCGGTGTACATCAGCGTGAACCCGGACAAGCTGGCCCGGTGGTCGGCGGCCGCGGTCGAATAGAGCAATCCGCAATGAGGGTTCAACCATGAAGATCGTTGTAATCGGCGGTAGCGGGCTGATCGGGAAACAGCTCGTGCCCATTCTCCAGAAGCGGGGGCACGAGGCTGTGGCCGCGTCCCCGTCCACGGGCGTCAACGCTCTCACCGGCGCGGGGCTGGCCGGCGCGCTCGCGGGCGCGAGCGTCGTGGTGGACGTATCGAACGCGCCGTCCTGGGAGGATGCGGCGGTAATGGAGTTCTTCGACAAGTCTACCCGTAATCTCTTGACCGCGGAATCGGCCGCGGGGGTGAAGCACCACATCGCCCTGTCGGTGGTGGGTGCCGATCTCTTGCCGGACAGCGGGTACATGCGGGCGAAGGTCGCCCAGGAAGGACTGATCCGGGCGGGCAAGGTGCCGTACACGATCGTCCGCGCCACGCAGTTCTTCGAGTTCCTCGGTGGCATCGCCGAATCGGGAGTAGTCGGCGACACGATTCGCCTACCAACCGCCCCCTTCCAACCGCTCGCGTCCGCCGACGTAGCCGGCGCGCTCGCCGCGATCGTCGAGGACGCGCCGGCGAACGGGACCGTCGAACTGGCCGGCCCCGAAGCGTCGTCCGTCGCCGAATTCGTGGGGCGGTTCCTGGCCGCGACCGGGGACAAGCGGACCGTCATTGCCGACCCACAGGCCCGTTACTTCGGCGCGCCGCTGGACGACCGGGGCCTCGCACCGGTGGGCAAAAATCCGCGCCTCGGGCCGACGCGGTTTGAAGCATGGGTCGGGCAACGAAAAGCGTGAAATTCGGCCGTGTGAGCCCACAGGAAATGAGAAAGCCGGCGACTTCAGTCGCCGGCTTTCGTTACTCTGGCCACCTGCCCGCGAGAGTTACTTCTTGCGGACCAGTTTCATGCCGCCGCAGTGGTCGTCGGCCGGCTTGCCGTTCACCCACGCGACCCCGGTGATCTCGATGTGGTCCGCGTCGATGAACGTGAGCGTCGCTTCGTGCATGTGCATGTCCTTCGCGGGGTCCAGGTTCGTTCCGCCCGCGAACAGGAACTTGATCTGGTTGGACGGGGACTTCGGGTCCGCCTTCATCCGCGGCTGGTTGCCGAGGACGCAGTAGTGCGTCATCACCAGGTCGCCCTTGTCCAGGTGGTAGACCGACGCCATCTCCTGCTGCTGGCCGGGGAACAGCGTCTCGGTCACGGCGCTGCCGCCCGCGGTGACCTTGATGACCGAGACCACCTTGTCGGTCGGCTTGCCGTCCTTGTCGGCCTCGACCCAGGTTCCGGCCAGCGCCTTGATCTTCTCCAGGCCGGGATGGACGGGCGCGGTCTTGGCCGGCGCGTCGGCGGCGCGGGCGCTGGTGCCGAGGGCGATGAACAGTAAGCCACAGGTCAGAATTCGTTGCATCATGTCGAACTCCCATTGGGGTCAGGGCGAATCGTGCCCCCGCACCGGCGCGGGAGCGTGTGCTCTCGTTGCCGTCAGCCCACCGGACCGGGGACCGACACCATCCAGCCGATCCCGAAGCGGTCGGTGACCATCCCGAAGCACGGCGACCAGAACGTCTTGCCGAGCGGCATCTCGACGGTGCCGCCGGCCGCCAGCGCGTCGAACGCCTGCCGCGCGTCCGCTTCGGCCGGGACGGAAAGGGCCAGGTGCAGCCCGACGGACTTCGACTGGTCGTCGCGCCCGTCGGACGCCATCAGCGGGACGCCGCGGACGCGGAAGGTCGCGTGCATGACCTTCTTCTCGAACCCCGCCTGGAGCGCCCCGGGCGGGGGCGGCTCCGGGCCCTCGTCGTACCGCATGAGCATCTCGATCTCCGCGCCGAGGGCCGTGCGGTAGAATTCCAGGGCCTCGTCGCACCGGCCGCCGAAGAACAGGTATGGAGTGATGGTTGTGCCTGTCATGGTCTCTCCTCGCTCACGGGTTCTTGATCGTGGAGCGGATCACCCGCCCCGTCGCTTCATTGGTTAGTCGATCGCCGGGAGCGGGAATCGACGCCCCGCCGAATTTTCTCACGCCCGCTTCCGCAGCCCGGACAGGTCGAATACCGGTCGGACCTCGACCGCACCGACCCGCACGCCGGGGTGCCGTTCGGCGATCCGAGCGACCGCGTCGCGGGACTCGGCGCGGATCAGGTAATAGCCGCCGAGCACCTCGTGCGTTTCGGCGAACGGGCCGTCCGTGATGACGCGCCGGCCGTCGCGCACCCGCACGCACGTCGCCGTTTCCACCGGGTGGAGCGGCGCGGCACTCAGGTACGCGCCCGAGCCACTCAGTTCCCGGCAGAGCGCAGCGGCCTCCGCCATCGCGACACCTTGCGCGGTGGGGCCGGCCGCGCGCCACGCGCCCTCGTCGTCGTAGCAGAGCATCAGGAACGTCGCGCCGGGCTTCCCCTCGCCGGCCGAGACCGGGTGGGCCGGCGGGAGCCCGTCGAGCACGAACAGGGGGCGGATCTCGACGGTGCTTTTGGTAACCGGCGGGAGCCGGGTCGCGACCGCGATCGCCTCGTCGAGATCGGCCAAATCGAGCACGAAATACCCGCCGAGCTGTTCCGTGGTCTCGGCGAACGGGCCGTCCGTGACGAGCGTCTGCCCGTCGCGCACGCGGACGGTGACGGCCGTCGTCACCGGCTCCAGTGGCGACGCATCAATGAACTGGCCCCGTGCGGCAAGTTCGTCGCAGAGCGCGAGCGAATCGACCATGCAGGCCGTTCGCTCCTCATCGATCCAACAGCTCTCAGCACTGTAAATGAGCAGCATGTATTTCATCGCGTTCCCCGTGAGTGTGTTTATTTGCCGTCGGCCGCGTTCTGCCGCGCCTGGATGTCGAGCTTGGTCATCCCCATGAGTGCCTGCATCACGCGCCCGGCCGTTGCGGGATCTGCGAGGAATTGCGGCAGAACGGGGCTCCTCGTCAACGGAAGCGGGCGCGCTGTCAGCCCGTAGTCGAACGGGGCGGGTGCGGATCGACACTCCGCAAAGTTTTCCCGTGTCGACGCGGGGACATGCGGTCGCGCCGCCAGCGAGACAGGTCACAATCGTCAGAGGTGCGAAAGTCGCTTCATCAGGAATCGCCGTTCCGGCTCCTGTTGAGCCAACGCGAGCGCCCGCTCGTAGGCCCCTCGTGCGGCGTCACGCTGCCCGAGCCGGCGGAGCAGATCGGCCCGCGCAGCGTGCGCGAGATGGTAATTGCCGAGGTCACCGCGCCCCAGGAGGGCGTCGATTAAAGTCAGACCGGCAGCCGGCCCGTCGCGCATCGCCACCGCGACCGCGCGGTTCAGTTCGATTACTGGCGACGGGTTGAGTGCGAGCAGGGCGTCGTAGAGCGCCGCGATCTGCCGCCAATCCGTCGCCCCCGGCGTCGGGGCCGTCGCGTGGGCGGCGGCGATGGCGGCCTGAATCGTGTACGGGCCGAATTGACGGGTACCGAGCGCCCGCGCGACCAGCGCCCGCCCCTCCGCGATAAGTGCCGCGTCCCAGAGCGAGCGGTCCTGTTCTTCGAGGAGCACGACGTCGCCCTCCGGGGTCGCCCGGGCGCGGCGGCGGGATTCCTGGAGGAGCATGAGCGCGAGCAGCCCGACCGCCTCGGGATCGGGTAGCAGTTCCACAATGAGGCGCCCCAAGCGGATGGCTTCGCCCGAGAGGTCCGCCCGCGTGAGGCCCGCCCCGGCGGTGGCCGAATAACCCTCGTTGAACACGAGGTAAACGACCACCAGCACCGCTCCCAGTCGCTCGGGGAACTCGCCTGTGGTCGGGACCGCGAACGGTATCCCGGCGTCGCGGATCTTCGCCTTCCCGCGCACGATCCGCTGGGCCATCGTCGCGGGCGCGGCGAGGAACGCGGCGGCGATTTCTTCGGTGGTCAACCCGCACACCTCCCGCAGCGTGAGCGGCACCTGCACCGCGCGATCGATGGCCGGGTGACAGCAGGCGAAAACGAGCCGCAGTCGGTCGTCCTCGATCTCCTCCGCGGCGCGGACCGCGTTGACTCCGGCGACCTCGGCCACCCGGCCGGCGAGTTCCGGTTGCAGGGCCGCGAACTTGGTGCGGCGCCGGAGGGCATCGAGCGCTTTGAACCGACCGGTCGATACCAGCCACGCCCGCGGGTTGTCCGGCAGCCCGTCCGCGGGCCACCGCTCGACCGCGGTCGCGAACGACTCGTGTAGGGCTTCCTCGGCCAGATCGAAGTCCCGCAGCAACCGCACCAGGGAGGCGAACACGCGCCGGGATTCCGCGCGGTAGATCTCATCAACTCGCGCGCGAACGTCGGCCGGGGAAAGGAGCGGCGTAATCATCTCGCCTCGGAGTTACCGATGCCCGTCACGCCTCGCACGGGTGGGGTGTGAAACGTCCGCCGGCACGTCCACGCGGGTGTGCCGCCGGGCGCTTCGGCGCGGTGTTAATTGAGGGGAGAGAGGCTACTACGGCTTTCGGCACGAGTGATAGGTCAGTTGAGAAGTGATGCGGGTGCGCCGAACACGTTTTGCGAGCGTGTAGCGTGGGGTACAACGGCGGGCGGCAATCACCCCAAGTGCATGACCGGACAGCCGATAGCGAAACGCGAACCAGTCCGATTTCAGGCTCCCTGTAGCGAGCTACAGCAAAGGAGCGGGAGCCACTGCACGCATCCGAGTGACCTCAAGAGAACCCGGGAGCCGCGCCTTGTCTTGTAACGAGCCGCGACCGCGAGGGAGCGGGAGGCACTGCCCGCATCCGGGTGACCTCAAGGTAACTCGGGGAGCCGCGCCCCGCTCCCTGGCGGTCGCGGCTCGTTTGCCGACAACACATCAGCTTTGATGTCGTTTTCGGCGTGTGCGGCGGGATCAGTGGCGCCGGAGCGCATCAATCTTCTCCTGGAACTTCGCCGCGTCCGCCTCGGCGGTCCCGAGCGGTTCCGGCTTGACGGTCTTCTCGCGCGTGTAGCCGACGTGCTTCATCCACGCGGCCGACCGCGCGCCGCGCTTCTGCTCCACCAGTTTGAACAGCGGGTCGGCCTTGATCGCCGTAACCGTCTCGTCCGGGGTCTTGACACCGAGCGCGGTGAGGATCGGTTTCGCAATCACCAGTTGCCCGTCGTCGCCGGGGTGAACCCGGTCCTTCGAGAACGGCTCGGTACGGCCGTCGCGTGCCTTCCGCATCGCGGTGTGCAAATCGATCACCCGCACACCGGGAACCTTCAAACTCATCTCCCACTTCGCGTACTCGGCCAGGACCGTGTCGTAATTGAACTCGTCCTTCTTGGGCACGAGATCGTAGATCGGCGGCGTGACCAGGAAGATTTGCTTCACGCCGGCCCCCTTGCACTGCTCGATCAGCTTCGTGACCCCCTTCTGGAACGCAGCGAATCGGTCCTTGTCGAGCGGGAGGTAGATGCCGTCGTTCATCCCGTAGCACGCGAACACGACCTCCGGCTTGGACTTCTCCAGCACGCGGCCGAGGCGCTCGAACAAGCACGGGCGGGGGAACTGGCCGCCCGCGTGCCCGTCCTCGCTCAGCCCCGACAGCGTTTCACTCGCCAGCCCGAGACCGAGGACGTCGAAGTCCTTCTTCGGGTACAGTTTTTCGAGGTAGTACGTGGTGAACGCAACGTACCCGCCGGACTGCGTGATGCTGTCGCCGAGAAACACGACCCGCTTGCCGGCGATGGCGTCCACGTCCTGCGCCGGAGCCGCGTCCGCACTGGGCTTCGACTTCAGTCCAGTGGTGTTCACGGCGGTGACGCGATAGGTGTGTGTTTTGCCGACCTCCGCCTTGGTATCGGTGAACTGCATCGGCACGAGCGGCTGCGTGGGCGTGTCACTGTATTGCAGGTTCTGGAAGATCGGTCGGCCGAACGGGTTCTTGCCCGATTCGGGCACGTTAGCAAGGAACTGACCGTCGCGCTCGATGACGAAACTCGCCAGCCCGCTTTCGAGATCGGCCTCGGCTTCCCAGGTCAGCTTGTTGTCCCGCACGTACACGTTCGTCGGCGCGGGCGGCGGAGTGGGGTCGGTGACCTTCGTGTCCTTGACGTATTCCGTCCACGCCTTCGCCACCGCTTCGTTCGGGAGCCACGCGGCCTTGAGGGGCTCGCCCACGTACTTCGTAGCCGGCGTCGCGTCGCCGCCGAGGACCGGAGCGAGCCACGCCTTGTCCGTCGGCATGGCCCGGAGCGGATCACCAACGGCTTTCGGCAGGCGAGCGCTCAGACAGGCATCGAGCCAGGGGACGGCCAGATACCGCTGGTTGCCGCAGTCGTGACTCGACAGCGGATCGACCGCCACGCCGACGAGCCCGCCCTTCCCGCGAACCTCGTTGAAGAACACTTCGTTAGCGGGCCAGACGCCGGCGAACTGTTTGTCCTTGACGGTGACGCCCTCCTTCGTGCCGAGGTTGCACACCACCGGCACCTTGAGCGCGCCGTCCGGCAAGGTGTGCGCCTTGATCCCGGCGCGGCCCGGGTCCGCCTTCAGGAGCGGCACGCCCGAGCGCAGCCACGCCGCGGCGACGCGGTCCGGGTGCAGCATCACCATTCCACCGGCCCAGTGACCGCCGCCACTGTGCCCCCACAAGGCCCACGGCACCTTCGCCAGTTCGGGGTGACCCGACTTCGCGCCGAGATCCGTGAGGCACTTTTGGAACGCGGCGCCGGAACCGTTGCGCGGGTCGCACCACATCTGGCAGTCGGCCTTATCCGGCTGCTCGTAGGACGGGGACAGGAGCGCGCAATCGTGCTTCTTCGCCAGGGCCTGCCAGTGGAGGTCATACGCGCCCGTCAGCCCCGACTTGCACGACCCCTCGCCGCACCCGTGCTGGTGGACGATGACGCCGCGCAGCGTCTTCACGCCCGGAGGAACCCAGATCGTGTAGTTGACCGGGTACGGCAGTTCGCCCTTGTTGGTCGAAGCCTCGTACCGCACGCGATAGTACGGCGGTTCGGCGAGGGGGAAGACGTCGTAGGGCGGTTCCTGGGCGAACAAGCCCGGCTCGGCCGCGACGAGAAGAAGGCCGAGCACCCCGCAACACTTCGCAGCCGTTCGGCTCATGGACAAGTCCTCCTGAAAACGAGATTGTCGCATTCGCCACGAACGGAGCAAGCGGGGATTTGAGGTGGACGTGCTTTCCTGGCGCGAGCCTCAGTGGTGCGGATTGGCTCGATCACAGAGTCGTTGGAAGAGCACCTCGGGGCGATTCGCAAGACCCTCGTGTCGCGAACTCTCACGGGCGCGGGCGCGCTGGGTGCTTGTTTACATGGCTGAAGGTAGCGCGAACAACCGACCGGCACCTTAAAGCGGCTCGCACTTCACCCCAAAGTAGCGCCCGATCCGCTCCGCGATCTCAATTCCGACCCCACTGAACACGAAATTGCCCGAGACGTTCGAGTAGAACTCGAAGGACGTCTCGGCCGGGAGGTCCAATTTCGGATCGGCGGGCGTGTGGCCGAAATCGATCTGGACGAACGCCTCGTTTTCGTCCGAGATCTCGTAGAGCCGGAAGTTTCGTTCGGCGCTCGATAGCAGATCCCACTTCCGCTCCAGTTCGGCCCGGAAGTAAAAGAACACGGCGACCGCGTCCGCCCCGTGCGGCTCGATCTTGTACCGGAGCAGCGGGAGCCCCGCGCCCGACCGCATGACGTGCTCCACGGCAGCGGCGATGCGATCGCGGTCGAGGCGCTCCCACGGCAACAGGTACCGGTTCTGCCAGCTCACTTCGCCTCCGACCTCAGCAGCGGGAACAGGATCACGTCGCGAATCGTCTGCGTGTTGGTCAACAGCATCACGAGCCGGTCGATGCCGATGCCCAGGCCGCCCGCGGGCGGCATCCCGTGGCGCAGCGCGCGAATGAAATCGTGGTCCATCTTGGCCATCGAGTCCTCTTCCGACATGCCGGCCAGTTGCTGCGTGAACGTTTGCTCCTGCGTGATCGGGTCGTTCAGTTCGGTGTAGGCGTTCGCCAACTCCATGCCGTGAACGTACAGCTCGAACCGCTCCGCGATCGCGGGGGTCTCGCGCTTCCGCTTGGTCAGCGGGCACAGCGGCGCCGGGTAGTCGTGGACGAACACCGGCCCGACCAGCTTCTCTTCCACCAGGTCCTCGAACAGTTCCTGTACGAGAACGACGTGCGCCTTCGCGACCTTCGGGGCGCCCTTCGTCGGGGCCATTTCGAGTTCGATGTTCTCCGCGCGAGCGGCGGCCCGCACCGCGACCTCGTCGGCCATGTCGCACCCGACGTGCTCGAGGAACAGGTCGGCGTACTTCGCGCGCTGGAACGGCGGCTCGAAGTTCACCGTCTTCTCACCGAACGGGATCGTGCGCCCGCTCCCCAAAGCGTCCACGCAGGCGACGATCAGCCCCTCGGTCAGGTCCATCATGCTGCGGTAGTCGCCGTAAGCCTGGTACAGTTCGAGCATGGTGAACTCGGGGTTGTGCCGCGGGCTGATGCCCTCGTTGCGGAACACCCGGCCGAGTTCGTACACCTTTTCGAGACCGCCCACGAGCAGGCGCTTCAGCGGGAGTTCGAGGGCGATGCGCACGAACAGGTCGATGTCGAGCGCGTTGTGGTGCGTCTCGAACGGGCGCGCGGCCGCCCCGCCCGCGATCGCGTGCAGCGTGGGGGTTTCCACCTCCATGTAGCCCTGGGCGTCGAGGTGGGTGCGGATCGTGCGGATGATCTTCACGCGCTGGTGCGCGCGGCGCAGCGTGTCCGGCGTGTAGATCATGTCGAGGTACCGGTGCCGCAACCGGAACTCGATGTCGCCCATCCCGAACACGTCCTTCGGGTGCGGCTCCAGGCTCTTCGTGAGGAACGTCAGCGTCTCGACCTGGATCGTGAGTTCGCCGGTCTTCGTCTTGCCGAACTCGCCGTCCACGCCGATCAGGTCGCCCAGATCGAGCAACTGCGCGACCTGCCACTCTTGCGGCGTGACCTTGTTCACGCGAATCATCAACTGCACGCGCCCGGTCTGGTCCCAGATTTCGAGGAACAGGAGCTTCCCGCCGGTGCGGTAGCGCACCACGCGCCCCGCCGCACGCACCTTCGGTCCGGGCTTCGCGTCGTCGAAATTCTCCGCCGGGAGCTGGCGAATGTCGCCGATGGGCCGAGTATTGTCGAACCGCTGGCCCCACGGGTCGAGACCGAGGGCTTCGATCTGTCGGAGCTTCTGGAGCCGGATTTCGGCGAGATCGGGCGTTTCGTCGGCCGGTCGGCGCGGGGTACCGCCGGCGGGTGGAGGGGAAGCGGGGGGCGGCAGGGGCGGGGTTTCGTCGGCCACAGTTAGTATTCCGTTGTGTGAGTGAAGTTACAGGCGTTTTAGCCGCCGGAACGAACTAAGGACACCCGACGACCGGGCGGTGTTCGCCCCCGACGTGGCGAGGGGCCCGCGCAACGGGTATCGTAGCCCTCACTCACGAGACTGTGCGATGAACGACGAAGCGGCATTTATCGCGGCGATCGCGGCCGCGCCCGAGGAGCAACACCTACCGCTGGTCTTCGCGGACTGGCTCGACGACCGCGGCGACCCGCGCGGCCCGTGGATTCGCCACCACGCCGTCCGCCCGTGGATGCCCCCTACATACGAGAACCCGGCCCCGAAGTTACTCGCCGCGCTCGTAGCGGACAAGCGCGTGCTCGACGTGCGCCGGGCCGCGGAAGCAATTGGAGAGCCGATCGTCCCGGGGCTGATCGAGTTACTCAAACACGCGAAGCCCCGCGTTCGGCAGCAGGCGTGCATGTGTTTGCGGAACATCGGCAAGCGCGCAAAGGAAGCCGTACCCGCGCTGCTCGAAGCGCTCGGCGACTCCGAACGCGACGTGCGCGAACAGGCCGCGAAAGCACTCAAGGATATCGGAACCGCCGGGGTAACCGACACCGACCAACTAAAAGCAGCACTCACCGACGACGACTGGAGCGTGCGCCGGGCGGCGAGCAAGGTGCTCGGTTCGATGCGCGCGAAGGGGAGTGTACTCCAGGAATTCGTGACGCAGCTCGACAGTCCCGACGCCGACGACCGTCGGGAGGCGATCCGCGGCCTGATGCAACTCGACACCGCAGACGCAGTCCCCGCGTTCGATCGCGCGCTCGATGATCCCGAAATGGCGGTCCGCGAATCAGCGGTCCAGGCGCTCGGCCGGTTGAAATTTGCGGACGCATCGGAAGCGTTATGCCGCGCGATGAAGGACCGCGTCGCGACAATCCGCAAGAGCGCGGTCCGGCAACTCGGGAGCGGGGGTCGCTACGCGGCCCTCACGCCTGAAGTGGTCACGGCACTTATCGTCTTGCTCGATGATCCGGTGCCCGACGTGCGCACAGCGGCGTGCGCCACAATCGCTCGATTCGACGGCCCGTTAGTGCCTCCTTTAATTCCGCGCGTCATTGCGTTACTCGGCGACCTCAGCCCCGAAGTCCAGCAAAGTGCGATCAGCACGCTCAGCGACATTGCCCGAGGCAATAAGGCCGCACTCGAAGCCCTGAACGCGCAACTCAACAACCTCGATCCCAAGCACTGCCAACTCGCTGCTTGCGCTGTCGGGACAGTCGGGCGCGACGACGCGAGCGCGCTCGCGGCTCTCGTACCGCTACTCAACGATCCAATCGAGGAGGTGGCGTATGACGCGACCAGCGCTATCAGCAATTGGGAGAAGCTCCCGGCTCCGGTTGCGGCCCCGCTGCTCGAGCGACTCGCGCGACTGCGTGGCACCGATCAGTGGGGGCACGCGACCGCGGTAGTTCTGGGCGCTCTTGGTCGGTTCGAGGCCCCACCAGCCGAAGTGATCGAAGCACTTCGCGAGGCCGTGCGCGCGCCCCCGGTTGGGTACGGTCAACGGACCGCAATCGAGGCACTTGCGGCCCTGGGATCGGCCGCCGCCCCTGCAATTCCGGATCTCGTCGCCCTGTTCTCTCGCGACGATCAGCCCTTGGACTACTACGAACACCAGTTCGCGGTGGCGGCGCTCATTCGTATCGGTGAACGCGGGCACGATCAACTCATCGCAGCACTTGATACTGGGACCGATGACGCGCGCGCGGTTGTTCTTCAGGGCTTACGGGCACAGGGGGCCGCCGCACTGCCGTTCTTGCCCGCAGCGCTCCGACTTTATCACCGCACGACCGACGAACGACACCGGAGCCTGATCGTAGACTTGATCCGCGCCCTCGGTCCCGGCGCAGATGCCGCGATTCCGAGTCTGATGGCGGCCCTCGAAACGACGCAACCGGGGCACACCAGAACCAACACGCTCCGCGCGCTCCAACAATTCGGCCCCGCGCTCCTTCCGCACCTGCCGAGACTGATCGAACTCGCACGCCGGCCCGGGTTCGCGAACGACCTCGATACGATCGCCACGATCGTCGCGCATTTCGCCCCGCGCGAACCGCAAGTCAAAGATCCACTGTGTGAATTTCTGCGTGCCGCTGCACCGGAGGAAACCGACAACAGTGCTCAACGTCGGGTCAAAAAGTCCACCCGACAAACCTGCGCGAGTGCGCTGTTCGCGTTGAACGACGCGGCGCTATTGCCGGAACTTGCACGGCTCGTTGACGATCCCGAACCGGATATCCGCGCGGCCCTCGTCTACCAACTCAATCGGCTCGGCACACCGGCCGTTTTCCCGCTCCTTCGGCGAATGCTTGGTGACAGCGAAGAGGCAGTGCGCCTGCGTGCGATCGAAGTATTAGTCTGGCGCAACGACACCTCAACCGAAACGATCGCCGCACTGGGTCACGCGGTCGAAGATCGCGCAGCGAAAGTGCGCCGGGCGACCATTGATGCGCTGGGCAAACTGAAAGTGAGCACCGGCGCGGTTCTCGCGGCGCTCGCCACCGCAACCAGCGACTCCGACACGAAAGTGGCCGAGCGCGCCGCGGTCGCGTTCCGAAAGTTGGCCCCGAAAGAATCGAAGCCGAAACCCGAAAAGGGAAAGAACGCTCCGGCACCGGCGAAACCCAAGAAGGAACGGCCCCCTGCAAAGGGAAAAAAGAAGCCCGAATGAAGTTCCCGACCGTGGTTGGTGACCGCGACCAAATCGGTGGGTACACTGTTCCGGCCACCTCATCACGGAGACGCTCATCATGGCCGACGACGCACCCGCGCCGAACCCGGACGACAAGAAGCCCGAGGAGCCGAAGAGCCTCATCGAAAAGGCCGGGGCCGCGCTCCCGATCGCGCTGACCGCTCTCGCGACGGTGTTCGCGTCCATGTCCAACGGCGCGCTTCAAGAAGCGATGTACTGGAAATCCCAGGCGGCACAGGACCAGTCGAAATCGACGAACCAGTGGTCGCTCGCGGGCTTCAAGCGAGACCGCGCGCTGATTATGCAAGCGACCGCGACTCAGCTCCGCGCGTTGAGCAATTACGCGCCCGCCAAGTTTGATGTCACGCTAAAAGACGTTGCCACTCCCGAGGAGCTTCAAAAGGCTCGTGCGTGGCTCACCGAGCGCGGCGAAAAAGGCGGCCCACCACCAGCAAAACTGCCCGACATTGAAGACGAAAAAATCAAGGAATTGCGCGAGGCCATCGAGCACCGCGAGCCCGAGCGCGACCTGCTCAAAAAGGCCGGGCGCGTCGAAATGGTGAAGATCACCAA
Source organism: Gemmata palustris (assembly GCF_017939745.1). Lineage (NCBI taxonomy): Bacteria > Pseudomonadati > Planctomycetota > Planctomycetia > Gemmatales > Gemmataceae > Gemmata > Gemmata palustris. The sequence continues at coordinate 4,663,373 of NZ_JAGKQQ010000001.1, forward strand.
GGCGATCGACGACGCCGAGAAGTACACCGAACACACCGACAAGGAATGGACCCCGACGCTGAACCTGGCGAACGGACTGGTGCGGGCACAACTCGCGTTCAATCCGGACGCCGCGGACGCGGCCAAGAAGTCCGCGAGCGCGACCGCCGCGCAAGCGGTGGGCTTCGACCTCGAAGAGCGCCGGTACCGGGCCGAGTCGCGGTTGAACCAGGGGATCGGGTTCCTGTACGAGATCCGCACGAAGGTGAGCGCGGCCGAGAGCGACAAGCACCGCAAGAAGAGCGAATTCCTCTCTTACGCGATGCTCGTGGCGCAAATCGGCGCGGTCGCGTCGTCACTAGCTCTGGCCCGCAAACAGAAAAACGTGCTGTGGCTGTTCGCCGCGATGGTCGGGCTGGTCTCCGTCGTCGTTGGCGGGTACGCTTTTATCCCACCCGCGTTGCTCCCGTTCTGATTTTGTGCTGACGGGGCGGGCCGCGTGCTCGCCCCATACTGGAAAGGTTTCCCATGCACGGCACGGAGCGCCGACTCAGCGAACAACTCTTTCACGACCGGCAGGCCGCCGAGCGCGCGGACTCGTTCCGCGCGGGCCGGGCCGATCTCCGGTTCGATACCGGTTCCTACCTCGATCACGAAACCTGGGTGCGGCCCGCGTTCGAGGCGCTCGGCAATCTGCGCGGGACGCACGCACTCGACTACGGGTGCGGGCACGGCATGGCCGCCGTTGCGATGGCCCGCGCCGGCGCGACCGTGACCGCGTTCGATCTGTCGCCGGGTTACGTGAACGAAGCTCGGGCGCGGGCCGCTGCGAACGGCGTGCGTATCGAATGCGTGGCCGCTGACGGCGAAGATTTACCCTTTCCGGATGCTTCGTTCGACGCGGTGTGGGGCAACGCGATCCTGCACCACCTCGACCTAGCTAAGGCCGGAACGGAGCTGCGCCGCGTCCTCAAACCGGGCGGCGTCGCGGTGTTCTGCGAACCGTGGGGCGGGAACCCGGTTCTGGGGTTCGCACGCGGGTCGCTCCCCTACCCCGGCAAGGATCGCACGCCGGACGAGCACCCACTCACGCACCGCGACCTCGCGCCGCTCCGCGCGATTTTCCCATCGGTCGAAGTCCGCGGATTCCAACTGCTCGGGATGGTGCGCCGGGTGTGGCGGAACCGCCGGGCGCTGAACCTCCTCGACGCCGCCGACACTCAATTACTCCGCGCTTTGCCCGCTCTCGGAAACTGGTGCCGCTACGCGGTCATCGTGCTGCGTCGCGAGCAATAGAAGCCAATTAGGGGGTGGATGTTGGCTGTACGGGCGGTTAGACTATTGGGGTTGTGCGGATTGCACCGATTGAGCCGCCCCGATGAGTGCCGCTTCGCTACCTCCGGTTGCTGATGCGTCAGGTGCGCCCTCGCGCAGCGCGCAGGTAGCACTGGGGGTGTTCTTCACGGTGTTGCTCGGTTTGCTCGTGGTTCGGGGGTACGGCAACCGGCTCGGGGCACGGCCAACGGAACCCGCCGCAGTCGATCTCACGGACCTGAACACCGCGGACCAGACGGAACTGGCTCAGGTGCCGGGCGTCGGGCCGAAAATGGCGGTCGCGATCGTCGATCACCGCCACCTTCACGGGCCGTTCAAGTCGGTGGACGAGTTGAAAAACGTGCGCGGCATCGGCCCGGTCACGTTCGAGAAGGTCCGCTCGCACTTCCGCACCAGTGCGCCGCCGAATACCCCTCTCGCCGAAGTACCGATCTCGCCCGCGCCGCCAACCCCACCTGTGCTCGCGCCGACTCCCGCTCCGCGCCCCGCGCCGGTCAGCGCGAAGAAGATTCAACCGGGCGAAGCGCCAATCAACGTGAACACCGCGACTCTGGAAGAACTCCAGCGCCTCCCGAGCATCGGTCCGACACACGCGCAGTCGATCATCACGTCCCGGACACTCGCGCCATTCCAGACCGTGAACGACCTGGACAAAGTGAAGGGCATCGGCCCGAAGACGCTCGACAAGCTCCGCCCGTTCGTGGTGGTGAAGTGAGCGACCGCGGAGCGAAGTGCGCTACGGCGCCTTCTTCAATTTCCAGCCAGTCTCGCTAACCTCGAGCCCCTGGTTACCCGCGAACTCGTCGTACACCTTTTCCATCTCCTCGACGGAATCGAAATACCCGACGATGAACGCGGCACCGAACGTGTCACCGGCCTTCACCGCACGCCCGCCGATCTCTTCGATCATGCAAATGTAGCCGCGCTGGTGGCACCAGGCTTCGTAAACGACTGACGGGTCGAGCGTCATGCCGGCCAACCACGGGCCGTCCTTCCCGGTTTTCGGATCGCGGATGCGGTACGCGCGGATGATCCGTTGGGGAACCTTCTTGTCGTCGCGCGTGTAGAGGAATTTCTCGTCCGGAGCGAAGTCCTTCTCGAACTCCTTCGGCGCGATCTTTCCGTGGTAACTGAGGTACACTTCGCTGAACGTGTCACCGCCCTTGTGCTTGATGTGCCCCGGCATGTCGATGCGAAAGAACATCGCGTCGCTCGCGTTCACCGCGGCGATCTTGTCCGCGGAGATGAAGTAGCGTTTGCCGGCCGGGAACACGATCGTTTGTTCCCACTTCGAGCCGGTCTTCTTACCCGGCGCGGCGAGCGTATAGGTGTGATCCTGCTTCACCGCGACGAAGTCCTTACCGAAAATCACAGTCGGCTTCAGTTCCTTTGCCTTCGTGCAAATTTGCGGGCCTTCGATGCAGCGCTTCGCGCGCTTGCCGTGATAGGGATTGTTGAAGACGTAAGGCAGATCACCCGGGAGCTTGTCGCGGTACTCTTCATCACTGCCGGGTTCCATGACCCAATCGACGATGTCCAGCCCGAACCCGAGGTCGCGCGCGCCGGTTTTCGTGTCGAGCAGGCTGCCGGCTTCAACGCCACTCACGTACCCCTTTTTCTTGATTGATGCTTCCAGTGTGCTTCCCGCGATACGAATGCGCTCGCCGTCTTCGGTCACTTTGAACGCCGGTGGCTCCGGCGCCGCGGGCACAACACCGGCACCCACAACGAGCGCGAACACAACGGACAAACGTGGGTACATGACGAACTCCCGCACCGGGCTCCCGGCGCTACAAAAGACTGCATTTCTCTTCGCCCCGGAGGGGCCGGCGTCCGTAGCACAGGGCTTCCGCCCTGTGCGTCTTCGTGCGTCATTCGCCCAGCATCGGCAGGTCCAGCCCGTTCTCCTTCGCACAGCGAATCGCGCTGTCGTAGCCCGCGTCCGCGTGGCGCATCACACCGGTGCCGGGGTCGTTTCGCAACACACGAGCGATGCGTTTCGCAGCTTCCGGTGTGCCGTCGCACACGATCACGACGCCCGCGTGCTGACTGAACCCCATGCCGACCCCACCGCCGTGGTGCAACGAAACCCACGTCGCGCCGCTCGCGGTATTCAGGAGCGCGTTCAGTAGTGGCCAGTCGGACACCGCGTCGGAGCCGTCGCGCATTCCTTCCGTTTCGCGGTTTGGGCTGGCGACGGAGCCGGAATCGAGGTGATCGCGCCCGATCACCACCGGCGCCTTGAGTTCTCCCGACGCGACCATTTCGTTGAACGCCAACCCGACACGGGCGCGGTCCTTCAGCCCGAGCCAACAGATGCGAGCAGGTAACCCCTGAAAAGCGATGCGATCCTTCGCTAGATCGAGCCAGCGATGTAGATGCGCGTCATTAGGGATCAGCGCCTTAACTTTTGCGTCGGTACGGGCGATGTCTTCGGGATCGCCCGACAGCGCGGCCCAGCGGAACGGCCCGACGCCCTCGCAGAACAGCGGGCGGATGTATGCAGGGACGAAACCGGGGATGTCGAAGGCGTTCGCGACTCCGTTTTCCTTCGCGGCCTGTCGGATGTTGTTCCCGTAGTCGAGCGCGACCGTACCGCGATTCTGAAGTTCGAGCATCGCGCGAACGTGAACCGCCATCGAGTGCTTCGCCGCCGCGATCACGTCTTGCGGTTCGGTTTTCGCCTTTGCGCGCCACTCCGCGAGTGTCCACCCTTGGGGCAAATAGCCGTTCAGCGGGTCGTGCGCGCTGGTTTGGTCGGTGACAACATCCGGCACGATGCCACGCGCGACGAGTTCCGAACACACGTCGGCCGCGTTGCCGACCAGTCCGACCGATACGGGCTGGCCTTCGCGCACGATGGCGAGTGCGTCATCGAGGTTACTCGCTTTGCGATCGAGGTAACGAGTACGCAATCGGAAGTCGATGCGCGTTTCATCGCACTCGACCGCGAGTAAGCTGAAACCGGCCATTGTCGCCGCAAGCGGTTGAGCGCCGCCCATACCGCCCAGTCCGCCGGTCAGAATCCACTTACCCGCTGCGTTCCCGCCAAAATGTTTCTTCGCGACTGCTACGAATGTCTCGTAGGTGCCCTGCACGATGCCCTGGGTACCGATGTAGATCCAGCTCCCGGCGGTCATCTGACCGTACATCATCAGCCCGACGCGGTCGAGTTCGTGGAACTGCTCCCACGTCGCCCAGTGCGGCACCAGATTCGAGTTCGCGATGAGCACCCGCGGCGCATCCGAATGCGTCGGGAACACGCCCACGGGCTTACCCGACTGCACGAGCAGCGTCTGGTCGTCCTCCAGTCGGCGCAGCACTTCGACGATCTTGTCGAAGCACTCCCAATTGCGAGCGGCGCGACCGATCCCACCGTAGACCACGAGTTCGGCGGGGCGCTCGGCCACCTCCGCGTCGAGGTTGTTCATAAGCATCCGGAGGGCCGCTTCCGTCTGCCAGCTCTTGCACGAAAGTGAGTTCCCCCGCGGCGCGCGGATCACGCGCGAGGGATCGTTTCGGGTGAAGGTCATGGCTGCTCTCCGTCGACCTTTCGCGCGTTCAAAAAGTGCCAAACTAACCGAGCCGCGAGCCGAGCGCTCTGACCGTTGATGTCGTGCAGCGGGTTTAGCTCAACGATATCTACGACCAATAGCTTCCCCGTATCTCGGACCGCCGTGAGGATCTCTTCCACTGATTCGAGCGCCACCCCGCGCGCGGCCGGCGCGCTCACAGCCGGCATCACCGCGCCCGACAAAACGTCGAGGTCGATACTGAGATAAAGGTAATCAGCGGAGCCGGCAAAAGCCGTTACGTCGGCCAGCACGCGGCCCAGGTTCCAGGGCACAAGGCTCTGGTCGAGACGCCAACAAGCATTCAATGCGCACGCACGATCGAAAAGCGCGCGCGTGTTCGAGGGCACGGAGATCCCGAGTGCCATGTAGCCGAACCAACGACCGTGTGCCTGACACCAATCCGCCATCTGGCGAAAGGGGGTTCCCGAATTTCCGGGTTCGTCGTCCCGCAAGTCGAAATGAGCGTCGACGTTGATGATCCCGATGTTCACATCAGACCGAAATGACACCAACCCCTGATACGTCCCCCACGCTGTTTCGTGACCGCCACCGAGTACCAATGGACAGTGGCCCGCGACAAGTGCGTTCCGAACGGCCTCGGCGAGCCGTACCTGTGCCCCCTCCATGTCGCCACCGTCGCACCGCACATCACCCGCATCGTAAACCGGCTGTTGTCGGTGCCACGCGAAGTTCGCGAGCGCCTTACGAATCGCACGCGGACCGTCCTTCGCGCCGACGCGCCCACCGTTTCGGCGCACGCCCTCGTCACACGCGAAACCGATCAGCACGACGCCCGGTGGCGAATCCGGAGCAAGTGGCTTCACCATCTGGTGCCACCGCAGCGCGGTCGGGCCGTCCGCGGTATCGACCCGACCGGTCCACACGCTCATGTCGGGTTCAGGCATTGCTGGCCTTCCCCCGAACGACTCGCTCCGCTCGCGGAGTGGCACCGAGTTGGCACACGATTTCGGCCGGGTGAGTAACATCCCACACAAGGAAATCCGCCCGCTTGCCGGCTTCGAGTGTGCCAATATGCGATGCACGGCCGAGTGCTTTGGCGGCCTCGCGTGTCACCCCCGCTAGTGCCTCTTCTGGCGAAAGGCCGTACAGCACGCACGCCATGTTCATTGCCAGGCGAATCGATGCGAACGGGCTCGTGCCGGGGTTGAGGTCACTGGCCACGGCCAGCGGCACGCCCGCGGCGCGGAGCTTCTCGACGGGCGGCTTTTGTTTCTCGCGGAGAAAATAGAACGCACCGGGTAACAGTACCGCGACGGTGCCGCTCTTCGCCATCGCCGCAATGCCGGCATCGTCCAGGTGTTCGAGGTGATCTGCGGACCAGCCGCCGTGTCTGGCGACCAGTTCCGCGCCGTGCGAGTTCGTGATTTGCTCGACATGCCCCTTGATCGCAAGTCCGTGTGCCCGCGCCGCTGAAAAGATGCGGTCGCATTGCGCGACGGTGAACGCGATCGACTCGCAGAACACGTCTACCGCTTCTGCGAGCCGATCGCGCGCGACCGCGGGAATCATCTCGTTCACGATGAGTGAAACGTAGTCATCCTCGCGGCCGGCGAACTCCGGCGGAACCGCGTGCGCCGCGAGCAATGTCTGTGACACGTCGATACTCTCGACGATCGCGAAGCGACGCGCTACTCGCAGCATCTTCAGTTCGTCGTCGAGCGTGAGACCGTAACCGGATTTGATCTCGACACATGTAACGCCTTCATCGACGAGTGCCCGAAGGCGCGGAACCGCAGTTTGAAGCAGTTCACCTTCACTTATCGCCCGCGTCGCACGCACGGTCGAGAGAATCCCCCCGCCACGTTTCGCGATCTCGGTGTAGGGAACGCCCGCGAGCCGCATCTCCCACTCCGCGGCGCGCGACCCGCCCCACACGAGGTGTGTGTGACAGTCGATGAACCCTGGCGTAACGAGTTTCCCGCCACAATCCGTAACCGCGCCGCGATGTGATTGCACTTCGGGCGCATTGGAAGGCAAAATGGCCGCGATGGTGTCACCGCGAACCGCGACGGCGTGATCTGCGAGCAAGCCGCACGGCACAGTCACGCGCGGGTCGAACGTAGCGACCCGCGCGTGAATCCAGATGTGATCGAAGGGCTCGCGGTCCATGCCGTCATTGCACCAGCGCCCCGCGCAATGTGCAACGAGAAACAGCGACTTGGTACCGCCCGAATAAGGTGTAGTGCTACTACTTCAGTAGTTCGCGAACGCGATCCTTCAGTCGATTGAGACCGGCATCGAAGCGCTCTTTACCGTCCGGGAAGTCTTCGTTCGGCAGCCCCTCGTACATCGCGCGAATCACACCGGTCTTGTCCACGAGCACGAGGCGCGTGCTGTGCCCGAACTCGTCGCCGGGCTGTACGTCCGGGCCGAGTTTGCGCTCCACCGCTTGCTTGAATTGCTCGCTCAGGAGCTTGTGAACCGTCTTTTCGTTGCCGGTGAGGAACAGCCAGTTCTTCGGGTCCGCACCGCGGGCGGTCGCGTACTCGTTGAGGGACTTCAGGTCGTCCCGGGCCGGATCGACCGTGAACGTGACAAGTTTTAGTTCGCCGGTCTTCAGTTCGTCCGCGAGGTCGCGTTGCAACGTGCCCATCGTCGCCGTGACCGCGGGGCACGGGCCGTTACAGCGCGTGAAGATGAACGACCCGACCCACACGTTACCACGCAGGTCTTGATCCGTGACAGTTTTCCCACTGCGCTCGGTGAGACTGAACGCGCCGACCGGGTAATCGAGGTCCGGCTCCTGCGCGGGTTGCGTCGGGCGCGACCCGGCCCACGCGCCGCACCCGGCGAGAAGCAGAAACGTGTACGGAAATAAACGGCGCATTGGAATCACAGAGGGATAGCAGGGTTTTGACAGAATGAAGGCAGAATTCGGCTGCAATCCTGTTAATTCTGTCAAAACTCTGTTTGGTTTGTTACTTCACCAGAAGGGCATCGAGCATCAGGAACGCGAACACCGCGGGCAGGTAGAAGAGCGAAGAGTGGAGCACGCGGCGCGCCTTGCGGTCGGTGCGGTCGCGGGCAAACTCAATCGTCCGGCGCAGGAACAGCGCGCCGAACACGATCGCTCCCGCGGCGAACAGCCAACCGCCCAGGCCCGCGAGTGGGACCAGGAAGGCGAGCGGGAGGAGCGACGCGGCCGTCACCACCATCACGAACGCGGTGCGCTTCCCCGAAGGGTCGCACCCGGGCAGCATCTTCAGCCCGCCGGCGGAGTAGTCCGCCCGGTACATCCACGCGATCGCGAGGAAGTGCGGGATCTGCCACAGAAACAGGATCGCGAACACCGCGAGCGCGCCCTTCCAGCCCAACCCGCCGTTCCACCCCTGCGCCGCGAACCAACCGATCACCGGCGGCAGCGCCCCGGGGACCGCCCCCACAACCGTGTTCCACGCGGTCTTCGTCTTCATCGGTGTGTACACGAACACATACGCGACGAACGTGAGCGCGGCGGCGACGGTTGCCGGGAGGCTCACGGTCGCGGCGAGGTACGCGAGCCCGGCCCCGGCCAGCCCCGCGCCGAATGCCGCGGCCTCTTCGGGCGAGATGCGCCCCGCCGGGAGCGGCCGCTTCAGCGTGCGGCGCATCCGCGCATCGATCCGGCGCTCGAAGAGTTGGTTCAGCGCGCTCCCACCGGCCGCAACGAGGCCCGCACCGAGGAGCGTATTGAGCAGCACGCGCCACTCGGCCGCACCGCCCGCGGCGAGCAGGTACCCGGCCCCCACGGTGAACAGCGCCATCACCGCGATCCGCGGCTTGGTGAGTTCGAGGTAGTCCGCGAAGCGCGAGGGTGCGTGCGCCCGCGGCGCGGCCACGGCCGAAGCCACCGAGGTCAGCGTGTCGGCCTCGCCGGTGAGCGTCACCTTCATCATCGCGCGTCTCCGCGTAAGTGACTTGCAACTATTTCCGGTGTGCGTGCGGGGGATTGAGCGTGCTCCACCGCACGGACCGAAACGTGTGGATTCAGTGTATTACTGGGCACGGGCGCCGGCCGCCAAAGGCTCAGGGCGAGGGCCAAAGACGCGGCCCACACACCGCTCCCGACGAGCGCGTGTAGCGTGCGAATCGCCCCGCCCTCGGCCGTGATCGGCACCATGTCCGGTGGCATGTACGCGCCGAACTTCGCCAACCACGCTTCGATTCCGAGGTATAATTGCGCAACGAGCAACGCGGCCAGCACCCACGCGAACCATCCGGCTCGCGCCCGCGTGACAGAATCCACGAACACGGCTCGCAGTGCCCACACCGCGAGTGCCGTGGCCAGGAACGCTGTCGCAAAGTGCAACCGTTGCGACAGCGGAATGGGGTAGTGCCGCACCATCGCGCCGAACGCGACCTGCACGAACACCAAGAGCGCGAGGACACAGGTCCAACGACCGAGCCGGCGCGATTCTGCACTCACGCTCGATGAGGCGCGGGCCGACAGCACCGCGATGGACGTGAGCAACCCGAGCACGATCTGCGCGAAGATCCCGTGGAACGCCGCGAGGTCGGTCCCCACGAGTTCGTTCAACTTCACGCGGAAGCCGCCGAGTAACCCCTGGATCATCACCGCGACGAGCGCGAGGCCCGCGAGCAGGCGCAACCCCGCACCCGGCGCTCGCGTTAACAGCCCCCATACGCCAACGGCCAACATGGTCCCGAGGCCCAGGAGCGCGACGCCAACGGCGCCCATCGGTAACCGCACGTCCGCGGGGAGTTTGTCGCGCTGCGCCATCAACCCGCGGTGAAACTCGCCGTACCCGACGATCAGCACGAAGATGCCCGCGAGCGCGATCCAGCGCACGGGTTTGCGCGGTTCGGTCGCCCACACCCCGAGGCTGAGAACGATCACCAGCCCGCCGATGGTGTAGCCCGCGATGCGGTGCGAGTGCTCGAGGAAGAACTGGTAGTCCTTGCGGAACCGCTCCTTCTCCGTATCGGTTGCCGTGCGGAACACGTACCACGGTTCCGTCGGCCACACCGGGTCCGCCATGCCCGCGGCGAAACTCGTCACCAACTGGCCGATCGCCAGGAGCACGAGGGTCGCGAGCACCGCGAGGACGGCCCAGACGTGCAGCCAGCGCGGAACGGGTCGGAGCGGGTCGGTCATCGATGAAAAGCTCGGGGCGGCACGTCAAAGGGGTAGCTTCAGCTTACGAATTCTACTTCGGGTAGACAGCGCTCATCACATCGGGCGGGAGCTGCACCATGTAAGGTGCGGATCGCACGAATCGCACCAGATCCCACACCTCGCGGTCGGAATATTTGGGGTGGGCCGGCATCCCCACGGCCGGGATGCCCCCGCGAACGCGCGCGAACACGTCTTCCGGGCGCGAACCACTTTTCAGCGTGGTCTGGGTGAGGTCGGCGGGCTTCGCGACCGTCCCCCACACATCGAACCGCAGCACCGGTTTCCGACCGAAATCGCCGTGGCAACTGATGCACGAGTTGTCTGCCTTCACCGTGAACAGCGCGAACCCGCGGCGCACGGCTTCCTGGTGTTTCGGGCCGCCCACTTCGCCATCGTCCGGCTCGGTCGGAACCGGCACCGCGGTCTCCGCTTTCTCCCATTCGCCGAGTGCGGTTTTTAGGCGCAATGCGGGGTCGTTCGTCTCTCCCGCGGCGAGCGCGCGCAGTGATTCAAATTCGACCTGTCCGCGGATCGCGAGGTAGGTCACGTAGCCCGCGAGCAGGTCACGTTCGCCCTCTTGGAGGAGCCCGAACGACGGCATCGGGGTCGATTTCAGCCCCTCGGCGATCGTGCGCAGGAGATCGGCCCGGCGCGGCTTCCCGCCGTCGCCACTCGACACGAACTTGAACTGCCCCTGGCGGTAGTCGCGCGGGAACGGGATCGTGGCCCCGGACGGCCCGCGCCCGTCGCCCACCATGTTGTGGCACTGGAGGCAGTGCCGGCGGTAGAGTTTGCCCCCTTCGGCGAGGTGCGCGTTCGTCAGTTTAAGACGGGCCACGGTCTCGCTCTCGACCGCGATCGTCGGCGCGGCCGGGGTGCCGAACGTGTCCTTCAGAAACGCCTCGAGTTTGGCGCGAGTGTCGGCCGGAATCGCGGACACGTCCGCGGTCTTTCCGCCGACCGCATCGAGTGCGTCGATGTCATCTTGCCGCTTGCCCGGGTCGTTGATCGCGGGTGCGGGCTTGTCGGGAGCTTTGAGTACGAGCCGATCGGCGCGCGCGGGGAAGGTGAAGTTCGGCGGGTAGTCGGGGGTCTTGTTACAGCCCCCGCAGCCCGGGAGCAGCAGGGCGGAGCAGGTCGCGAGCAGCGCGGTTGAAACCGCAACTCGAAACCGACCCCGCCCGGTGTGCGATACCGTCATCCGAGTTCACGGCTCCGTCACGAACTGACAACGAGGTGCCGCGTCATGTAATCGCCCATGAACAGCACGAACAGGATGCCCATCCAGAACAGCGACGAGAGCGCGGTGAGGATCACCACCTTGTCGCCCTGCCGCAAGTGCATGAAGTAGTACGCCACGAGGCCCGCTTGCACGGAGCCGATCGCGAGCTGCAGCGGCAGCGTGAACTTCGTCGGCCCGATTTGGATCGAGATGCCGATGTTCGCCAGCGCCAGCCCGAGGACACAGGCGAACACCACGAGGAGCACGCCGGGGTTGTCGGCACTCGCGCGGATGCCGTGCGGGTCGTCGGGTGTCGTCGCGCCGGGGGTCGTTGGGTGTGACATTGAGAATCGTCCTGGCAGCGCAGGGAGTTCGTAATTTTCGATTCTGCGGCGCGGACAAGAGTGCCCGCGCCACAGACAAGAGAACGTCGCGTTAGTGGTGCGCCCCGTACCCGGCACCGGCGAGGTACAGGAGCGGCATGAGGAAGAGCCAGATGGCGTCCACCAAGTGCCAGTAGAGGCTCACCACTTCAACGGTGGAGTAGTTCTCGGGCGGGATCGTCCCGCGCCACGCTTCCCACACCAGCCACAGGATACACCCGATGCCCACGATGATGTGGATACCGTGGATGCCCGTCATGATGTAGTAGAAGCACAGAAACAACTGCACCTTGCCCGGGTCCAGCCCCTTATCGACCGCTTCTTTCTCGATCTCGTGGCTGAACGACGGACCGGGCACGAGGTGCTCGTGGAAGTCCTCGGCGTACTCGAACCCCTTCACCACCATGAACGCGGTCGCCAGCGCCGCGGTGATGAGCAGGTAGCGGATCAGCGCGGCGCGGTCGCCGAGCTTGGCCGACCGGATCGCCAGCGTGATCGTGAGGCTGCTGGTAATCAGGAACACCGTGTTGATCGTCGCGAACAGCCGGTTCAGGTGCGAACTGGCGAACACGAATTCGTGCGGGTACCACAGCCGGTACACCGTGTAGGCGCCGAAGATGCCGCCGAAGAACAGGATCTCCGTGGCCAGGAACATCCAGATCCCCAGCCGCTCGCAGGCGTGCTGCTGACCCAGGTCTTCGAAGTGGTGCTTCAGCACCGGTGAGTGGGTGCTAGCCGACAACTTCGGTCTCCTTCTTCATGGGTCCAGAAGGACCGGTGCTCCCGTCCCGGTGGGAGGGATCGTCTTGCGCACCGGGGGGTTCGGGCAGCCCGCGCCCCATCTGATCGACGCCGATGGCGTACTCGTAGGGCCCGCACACGACGATGGGCGTGACCTCGAAGTTGTGAACCGTCGGGGGGCTGGGGGTGGTCCACTCCAGGCCCGTCGCGCTCCACGGGTTGGCGCCCACCTTCTTGCCGAAGAACAGCGACAGCGGCAGGTAGATCCCGGGCAGCAGGTACCCGAGGCCCAGCACGCTCGACCCGGCGGTGGACATCACGTTGAGGATCTGGAACTCTTGCGGGTAGTTCGGGTACCGGCGCGGCATCCCGTGGTACCCCATGATGAACTGCGGCACGAACGTGAGGAAGAACCCCACGATCATGATGACCGACGCGACCCGGCTCCACCAGTCGGAGTACATCCGCCCGGTCATCTTCGGCCACCAGAAGTGGACCGCGGCCATGTACGCGATCACCATCCCGCCGACCATCACGAAGTGGAAGTGGGCCACCACAAAGTAGGTGTCGTGCAGGTGGATGTCGGTGCCCAGCGTGGCGAGGAACAGACCGGTCAGCCCGCCCACGGTGAACAGGACCAGGAAGCCGAGCGAGAGCAGCATCGGCGCGTGGAACGTGATCGACCCGCGGTACAGCGTCGCGGTCCAGTTGAAGACCTTGATGGCGCTCGGCACCGCGACCAGCATACTGAGCAAACTGAACAACAGCGCGGCGTAGAAGCTGATGCCGGCGACGAACATGTGGTGCGCCCACAGCAAGAAGCCGACGACCGCGATGCCCATGCTCGACCACGCGACCGCGTGGTAGCCGAAGATGTTCTTCCGGCTGAAGCACGTGAGAACTTCACTGACCACGCCCATCCCGGGCAAGATCATGATGTACACGGCCGGGTGCGAGTAGAACCAGAACAGGTGCTGGAACAGGATCGGGTCGCCGCCGATGGACGGGTCGAAGATCCCGATCCCCGCGGCCCGCTCGACCATGAGCAGCACCAGCGTGACGGCCACGACCGGCGTCGCCAGCAACTGGATCAGGCTCGTGGCGTAGAGCGACCACACGAACAGCGGGAGCCGGCCCCACGTCATGCCCGGGGCACGCATCTTGTGGACCGTGACCATGATGTTCAGGCCGGTCATGATCGAGCTGAACCCGGAGATGAACACCCCCATCACGCCGGGCAGTACGTTCGACTGCGACGCGCGGGAGCTGTACGGCGGGTACAGCGTCCACCCGGTGTCGATGCCCCCGACCAGGACGGCCCAGCCGGAGAACGTGGCCCCGATCATGAACACGTACCAGCTCGCGATGTTCAACTTCGGGAACGCGAGATCCTTGGCCCCGATCATCAGCGGGATGAAGAAGTTCCCCATGACCCCGGGCACGGCCGGGATCAGGAAGAAGAACAACATCATCACGCCGTGCGCGGTGAACGCCCGGTTGTACGCGTCCTCGCTGAGGAACGCGCCGTTGGGCATCAGCAGGTTCGTTCGGACCAGGGCGGCGAAGATGCCGCCGATCACGAAGAACACGCTGATCGACCCGAGGTACAGGAGCCCGATCCGCTTGTGGTCAACGGTGAACAGCCACGACCAGATCGTGTGCGAGACGTTCAGGTAGTTGACGGGCGCCGGGGCCGGCTCCGGCGGAACCGGCGCCGCGGCCGGGCCGCGATGAGTAACCGCGATGCTCATGGATCATTTCCCTCCCGGCGTGGGCACGGTAGACTGGGGCCGCTCGGTGGGCGCCCCGACCGGCGCCGGGAACCGCTGGGTGTTGTCCGGCGTGGTGCCCTTCTTCAGACTGCGAATGTAAGCGACGAGCGCGTTCATCTCTTCGGCCGATACCTGACTCTCGTCGTAAGCCGGCATGATCTTCTCCCACCCCTCGACGCCCTTGAGCCGCGGCCGGCGGACGGACTCGATGATGTAGTGGTCGTCGGCGATCTCGGCCCCGCCCCCGGTGAGCGGCACCCGGCTGCCGTACAGCCCCTCGAGGACCGGCGCCTTCGCGGTCGGAGTCGCGCCGTGGCAGTTGATGCACTGGAGCTTCAGGAACAGTTGCCGGCCCTCGTGCGCCAGCGACCCGTCCACCGCGTTGCTCGTGCCCTGGAGCGACTTGAACCCCTGGAGGAAGTCCCGGTACTCTTGTTCTGGCACGACCGCGATCTTGCCGACCATCAGCGAGTGCCACGTGCCACAATACTGGTCGCAGTAGACGTGGTACTCGCCGAGCTTCGTCGGCTGGTACCACGCGGTCGTGAAGCGCCCGGGGAGCACGTCGATCTTCGAGCGGAACGCGGGCACCCCGAAGTCGTGGATCACGTCTTCCGAGATGAACGTCAGCTTCACCGGCTTGTTCACCGGCAGCACCAACTTGCCGATCGACTTGCGCTCGGCCTCGGTCATGTTCGCCGGGTTCCCCCCGATGATGACCCGCTGGCCGTTGGGGTACTGCGCCTTCCACATCCACTGCTTGCCGATGACGAAGATTTCTTCGGAGTCGGCCGGCGCGTGGGCCGCGTGGTTGTACACGAACATGCCCCACGCGAAGAACGTGATGAACACGAGCAGCGGGACGACCGTCCAGGCCAGCTCCAGCCGCGTGGACCCCAGGATGCGGGGGGTGGAGCCGCTGGTAGCCCCGCGCCGGTACCGGACGCAGAAGTACGCCATCGCCGCGTACACCCCCAGCCCCACGACGCCCGTGGTGATGGTGATGTACCAGAACAGGTACTCGAACTGGTCGGCCAGCGTGGACGCCCGCTCGGGGATGAACGGTAACATGCTCAGGGTGGTCATGCAGTTCCCCCAGAGGGTAACGCGGTAGGCGGTGTCGCACCGGCCCCTCCCCCTCCCTCGGGGAGAGCGATCGGCGGAAGGGTGCGGGACCGGCGCTCGCGCCGGAGCGCCAAAAAGATACCGGTGCCGATGAGCAGCAGCGTGAGGACGCCGCCGGCCTGCACCGCGCGGAGCACGTTGAGCGAGTAGCCCTTGTGCAGCGCGTCGTAGCGGTAGCACAGGAGCGTGAGCTTGTCGAGCAGCGACCCGCCCTTCCCGTCCGCGGCCTCGATCAGCGAGAGCCGCAGCGTCGTGGTGGGCCGCGTGAAGTTTCTACGCTTCTCCGTCCGGACGTTGAGTTCTTCCTTGGTCAGCTCGGGCCGCGGCCCCTTGCCGGCCCAACTCGCGTTCTCGGACACCTCGAACTCGCCGTCGTAACTGATGCCGTAGAAGTATCGTGTGACCTTCCCGGCCGGCGACAGAATGACCAGCCCGCTGGGGTGGTCGTACTCTTTGAGCATCTTGTCGAACTCGTAGCGGAACCCGACCGCGCTCAGGAGCGCGGTGCTCGACTCCTTGGTCCCGGTCAGGAACCGCCAGCCGTTCTCGGCCCCGGGCCGCCCGTACTCGCCGACGTAGGCCGCCCTCTTCTCCTTCGCCAGCCCGCCGTGCTCCTTCGGGTCCATGCTCACGGTCACGACGTTGAACTGCTGGCCGATCGAAAAATCCTTCGGCATGTCCCGCATCGTCTCGACGAGCCCGTTGAGGATCTTCGTGCAGAGCATCGGGCAGCGGTAGTACACCGGCACGAGAATCGTCGGCTTGTCACCGATGCACTCCCGGAGCGTAATGGGCTGGTCGTCCTCGTTGCGGAAGACGGTGTCGAGCGGCACCTGCGCACCGATCTGCTCGTCGATCCGGGCCGTGGTGAGCGAGGAATTCTTCGTATCGTGCGCGGGCACGACCCCGTCGTTGCCGGCGCGGGCCGGCAGCGGCAGCGCGACCACCGAACCGAGGGCCGCGAGCAGAGCGAAGAGAGCGATGCGGCTGACGCGCGTCACTTCTTGTTCTCCTTCGGCGCCGGGGCCGGTTGCTTCGTTTCGGGTGCTTTCGGGGCCGCGGCCTGGGAGCCCTCCGCCCCGCGCCCGGCGTTGGAGCCGCTCGGCACGAACCGGGACGCCTCCTCCGACAGCGGCGGGGCCGAAGACTTGAACAGCGTCTTCAGGGCGTCGTTGCCGAGGGCCATCGTCTTGTCGAGCCCGACCTTCTCTTTGTTGGTCGCGTACAGTTCCGGGAACCGCTTCTCGTTCGGGATCAGGTCTTCCGGGTGGATCTCGGGCGAGTTGCCGGTGGGCAGTTCCGGGCGCGTGATCGCGCGGGAATCCCCCGACCGCATCCGGAGCGGCTCGAGGCGCGGTTGGTCGACCTCGCCGCCGCGGTGAATGCGCCCCATGCGCGTGTTGATGTCCGCCTCGTTACGCGCCTTCGCTTGCGGGTGGGCGTTCGGGTCCACGATCGGCTTCGAGTACACGGAGAACAGGACCGTCACCGTGCCGAACGCGAGCACGAAGAACAGGACCACGAGCAGCGGCACGCTGAGCACGGTCTTGGTGTCGTACTTGTCCTCTTCGTACCCCCGCTTGATCGTCTCCGCCGACGGCGGGCCGCTCAGGTCGTGGTCGTCGTGGGCCGGCGCGCCCGGCTCCTTCGGTGCGAGTTTCACGACCGGGTCTTGGGGTGAGGGATTAGTGCTGCTCATGGTGGTGCCCCTCCGGCAGCAGGAACGCTTGGTTGTCCGGGAAAATCGGCCGCTGCTTCAACTGGTAGACGAAGTACAGGAGCCACACCCCGCCGACCCCGAGGACCGCGCCCACGTCCATCAGGTACGTCGGGAAGCTCCCGTGCGCCGGGGCACTCGGGGCGACCCACCAGATCACGTCCACGGCGCAAATCACCATCAGGTACAGCGCGACGATCCGCAGCCGTTTCGGGTGCAGCTTGATGTTGCGGAACAGCAGCAGCACGAACGGCAGCGCGAAGTGCAGCGCGATCAGCGCCGCCGACACGAACCACCAGAACGACCGCGCGCCGTGCTCGTTCGACCGCTTCAGGAAGAACGGGATCTCTTCCGGCAGATTCCCGATCCACACCAGCATGAACTGGCTGAACGAGGTGTACGACCAGAACAGCGTGAACACGAGCATCAGCGTGGCCATGTCCAGTTGGAACTTGGGCCGCATGAACCCCTTGAACGGCGGCTTGTCCGCGATCAGCAGGAACATCGCCACGCCGAACGCCATCGTGGTGAGGAACGTGTTCACGGAGAAGATCACCGGGAACATCGTGCTCGACCACCCCGGCTCGAGCGACATCGTCCACTGCGTCGCCGCGGACGTGGTGATGATCGCGAACAGGATCAGCCCCGGCCCCGAGATGTTCTGGAGCTTAATCAGCCCGCGGTCCACGACCCGCGGGTCGGTCGCGTTGGAGGTTTCCTTGCCCCACTTGTTGAGGAAGAAAATCAGGACACCCCACACGCTAAACACGATCACACTGTTGACGACGAACCCCGGCACCGAGAGGTAGCCGTAGATGTTCTCGTCGCGTTCTTTGCGCTCGGCCTCCTGGCGATCGGCGATGGCCTTGTTCAGGTGCAACTTGCCGAGTTTCTCGGCCTGCTGTCGCTTGTCGCCGGGGTCGGCGTGCGCGTCGTTCTTGACGTCGTGCGCGTCGTGCTCCGCCGCGTGCGCCGGGCCGGACCACCAGTACGGCGAGAGCGGCGCCTCGTGCTTGTCGTCGTGGTACGCGACCGCGCCGACGATCGGCAGGAACAGCACGATCGTGAGCGGCAGGGTCCGCGTCGCGGCCTCGAACGGGCGCGTGAGCAACAGCCCCCACGACGTTTTGGCGACGTACCGGATCATGAGCAGCGCGAGCGCCCCGACCGGCAGGCTCAACCAGTAGGTGAACCCGGACAGGTACGCGACCATGAACCGCGACTTCGAGTCGTGAACTTCTTCGTCGGCGTGGGCCTTCTCCGCCTCGGCCTTCGCGAGACCGTCCGGTCCGCCCTCGGCCTTCGCCTTCTCGACCTTCGCGGCGGCGTCGACCGCGTGCGAACTGGCCGCACCGTAGTTGATGAAGCCGACGATGGCGAACAGCACCCAGCCGGCGACGGCCATGATGAGCGCGACGCGGGTGTACCCGGACCAGTTGGGCTGGTCGGAGGGCGCCGGCGGTGCCGTAACGGGAGTATTACTCACTTCTTACCTCCCGTCTCGTCGAGCAACTTCTTGATTTCGGGCGGCAGCTTCGCGGCGTCCGCGCGCTGGCTCAACTGCAACACCCGGATGTACGCAATGATCCGCCACCGGTCGTCGGCCGGGATCTGGGCCGAGTAACTCGGCATCCCGCCGTACCCCTTCGTAATGACCTCGAAGTAGTACCCGACCGGGGCCTCGTCCATCGGCACGCGGTAGCCCCACAGCTTGTAGCCGCGGGACAGCCCAAGCCCCTCGTCCTTGTTCTTCGCCGCCACTTCGTCCGCGGCCACCGGCTTGGTGTGGAACGAGGTCGGCGTGAGGTAGCCGCGTTCCCAGATCTTCCCCTGCCCGTTCCCGAGCGGGCCGTGGCACACGGCACAGAAGATCGTGAACCGCTCCTGCCCGCGCTTCAGATCGGCCTGGGTGATCGCGAACGGGTACTCGTCCACGTACACCTTCGGCTTGCTCGCGTCCTTCGGGTCGAACCGCGGGCCACCGACCGACCGGAGAATCCGGTCCGCGTCGGCCAGGGGCGGGGTATCGAGTTTCGCGACCGGAACGCCGTACTCGTAAACCCGCTTCCACTCCTCCGCAGTCAAACCGGTCACGCGCGGATCGGTTTCGAGGCGCTGGGCGCGGTGGACGACGCCGCGCTCGAGCGGCCGGCTCGCGCGCCCGTCGGCGAAGAACTCGCTCCCCTCGAGCGGCCGGTAGTACGGCTGATCGGCCATTTTCTGGCGGCACCCGGCCGCGGCGGGGAGCAAAAAGGCAAAAGCGAAAAGGTAAAAACCGAGTGACCGGCTTCCCATTTTTCCTTTTTCCCTTGTGCCGTCACAAAGCGTGGTGGTCATTCCATCACCTCCTCGACCGAGAGTGGGTGGAGGTCATTGAGGAACGCGCGGGTCGCGGCGCGATCGAATTTCGGGTCGGTCGCTTCGATGCACACGAAGAACCGGTCGCACGAGGCCCGATCGAACGTCTTGCTGTTGAACAGCGGGTGGTTGTAGCGCGGCAACCCGCAGATCGCCATGAAGCCGAACAACCCCGAGAGCGCGGTCGTGAGCACCATCATCTCGAACGTGATGGGCACGAACGACGGCCAACTGAAGTATGGGCGCCCGCCGATGTTGAGCGAGTAGCCCCAGGTGTTCGCCCAGTACTGCATGATGAACCCGGCGCACGCCCCGGTGAGGCCGCCGATGAACATCACCGGTCCCATTTCGGACTTCGGGAAGTTCAGCGCGTCGGCCGCTTCGCCCACCGGGTACGGGCTGTACGCGTCCAGGTGCGTGTAGCCGGCGGCGGTCGCCTTCGCGGTCGCGTGCGCCATCGCGTCGCCGGTTTCAAATTCGGCCAGGAGCCCGTAGGTCACGGGCATATCGGGGTCGGCGTGGCCGTGAGCGTGGCCCGGCTCGTGGCCGGTGCCGGGAACGACGGTCGTACTCATGGTGCGTTCTCCATGATCGAGTGGCCGCCGCCGCCGCCCTGTTTCTTCGGCAGGAGCTCGCGCATCTCGGTGATCGAGATCATCGGCAGGTATCGGAGGAACAAGAAGAACAGGAACAGGAACAGCCCGAGCGAGCCGACCATCGTGGCGTAGTCCCATACCGTCGGGGCGTAGTGGCCCCACGCGCTCGGCAGGTACTCGCGGGCCAGCGTGATTACGATCACGTACCGTTCGAACCACATCCCGATCAGCACCGAGATGCAGATCGCGGACATCCAGAACGGGCTGACGCGCATCTTCCGGGACCACAGGGCCGTAAGCGGGAACACACAGTTGAACCCGATCAGGCACCAGTACGACCACCCGTAGGGGCCGAACATGCGCTCGATCGTCGTGCCCCACTCATAGAGTGTGTGCCCGTACCACGCCATCCAGAGTTCGCTGAAGTACCCGTAGGTGACAAGGAACCCGGTCGCCAACATCACCTTACCCATGATGTCGAGGTGGTGGTCGCTGAAGAAGTCTTCGAGCTTGTACCACCGGCGCACGGGGATCGCGATCAGCACCACCATCGCGAAACCGGAGTAGATCGCCCCCGCGACGAAGAACGGCGGGAAGATCGTCGCGTGCCACAGCGGAACGATCGACACGGCGAAGTCGAACGACACGACCGTGTGAACCGAGAGCACGAGCGGCGTGCTGATGCCGCCGAGGATCAAATAGACCTTTTCGTATCGGCGCCAGTGGATCGCCGACCCGCGCCAGCCGAGCGCGAGCAGCCCGTAGGCGATGCGCTGCCACCGCTTCTTGGCCTGGTCGCGCAGGGCCGCGAGGTCGGGCACGAGGCCCAGGTACCAGAACACGAGCGACACGGTGAAGTACGTCGTAACGGCGAACACGTCCCACGTCAGCGGGCTGCGGAACTGCGGCCACACGCCGGCGACGTTCGGGAACGGGTAGAGCCAGTACGCGAACCACGGGCGGCCCATGTGTAGCAGCGGGAACAGACCCGCGCACATGACCGCGAAGATGGTCATGGCCTCGCTGAACCGGTTGATCGACGTGCGCCACTTCTGGTGCAGCAGGAGCAGCACGGCGGAGATCAGCGTACCGGCGTGGCCGATGCCGATCCACCACACGAAGTTGACGATCGCGAAGCCCCAGGCCACCGGGACGTTGATGCCCCAGATCCCGACGCCCATGTAGAACAGCCAGCACACCGCGAGCGCCAGCACCTGCAGCATGGCGAAGCCGGCCAGGAAGCCGATCCACCAGCCGCGCGGGTGGTTGCCGTCGAGGACGACGTTACCGATCGCGTTGCCGACCGTCACCAAGTTGTGCGGCTGCCCGGTATGCACGCTCTTGACGAGCGGGTGCATCTCGGGTTCGAGCGGCAGCTCGGTCGATCGAGCAGGGGGTAGTTCCGCTGTCGCCACGTCAGTCCCTCTAGGCATTCTTGTGGGGCAGGCGTTTTAGCCTGCCAGAGCCGAGCCACAGCGGGCCGAGCGCCCGCCCCACAAACAAGTCACTTCGGCATCGCGGGGTTCGGGTTGCGAATCGCGGCCATGTGCGTGAGCCGCGGGCGGGTGTTCAGTTCGGCCAAGAGCCCGTAGTTCGCGGGCTCGTTCTTCCACCGGGCGACCGCGCTGTCGGCGTCGTTCAGGTCGCCGAACACGATCGCCCCGGACGGGCACGCGGACTGGCACGCGGTCAGAATTTCGCCGTCGCGGATCGGGCGCTGTTCGCGCTCGGCCACGATCTCCGCCCCGCGAATGCGCTGCACGCAGAAGGTACACTTCTCCATCACGCCGCGGCTGCGGACCGACACGTCCGGGTTGCGCCCGAGCTTCAGCGTGTCGGTGCTCCAGTCGTTCCCCTCGAACGTGAGGAAGTTGAACCGGCGCACCTTGTACGGGCAGTTGTTGGAGCAGTACCGGGTGCCGACGCACCGGTTGTAGGTCATGTCGTTGAGGCCGTCGGCCGAGTGGACCGTCGCCCCGACCGGGCAGACGATCTCGCACGGGGCGTTCTCGCACTGCACGCACATGACCGGCTGAAAGTACGTCTTGATCGCGCCCGCGTCCTTCGCGCCCTTCATGTCGGCCGTGGTGCTCTCGTAGTACCGGTCGATGCGGATCCAGTGCATCTCGCGGCCCCGGGTCACCTGCCGCTTGCCGACGACCGGGATGTTGTTCTCGCTGACGCACGCGATCACGCACGCGCTGCACCCGTTACAGGCGCTCAGGTCGATCGCCATGCCCCAGCGCCGGCGCTGGGCGTCCTTGAGGTCCGGGTACAGCCCCTCGGCGGGCTGGTACATGTTCAGCGGGTGCAACCGCTCGTCGTGCGGGTGGTGAGCGTTCTTGCCGTCCTTCTGCTTCGGGAGCGGCGTGTTCTGGTTGATCTCGAGCGTTTCGCCCGCGGCCATCGGCGGGATCTTCGCGAACGCCGGGTTGTGCTTGTACTCGTCCAGGCTCCCCTTGCGAACCGGCTTGCGGTCGAGCAACTTCCCGGAAACCGGGTCCTTCTCCGCCATCGCCCAGTGGCCCTGGGTACACGCGAGAACGTACTTGGCCCCCGCGACGACGCTCACCTTGGCGCCCGCGACCCACGGGGCCGTAGAAGTGCGGATCGGGTAGGCGTTGAACCCGCGAACCGGCTTGCCGTCAACGTTCAGTTCGTCCGGCGTGGTCGCGATCCGCCCGACGGCCCCGCCGTCGCGCCCGTGGCCGAGGTGAACCGTGATGGCCCCGTCCGCGTGTCCGGGCAGAATCCACACCGGCGCCTTGATCTTCTTACCGCCGACTTCGATTTCGATGACGCCGACTTCGGCCCGACCGTGCTCCCCGGCGCCCTTGTTCCACTCGTAATAGGTTTCCATGATGCCGAGAGTGTCGGCGGTCTTCGGGCTCAAGAACGCGGCGTTGTCCCACGAAATCTTGGTCAGCGGCTTGGGCAGTTCCTGGAGCCAGCCGTTGTTCGCGAACCGACCGTCGTGCAGCGACGGGCAGGCGCGAATATTGAGTTCGTAAGCGTTCGCCCCCTGAATGGGCGGGGAGGCCGGGGCGTCCGCGGCCCAGTTCGGCACGAGGACCGCGGGAACCGCCGCGGGCGCGGATCCGGCAACGACACCGGACCGCACCGACTCCTGCCAGAAGGTCTCGAACGCTTCGGTCCGCTTCTGCCCCGTGAACCACGCCCGCCAAGTTGCGCGAACGACGTCGAGCGGGTCGCGCGAGGCCGCCGGAACCCCCGGTTCGTCTTTCAGCAGGGCGGCGAGGAGCTCGATCGCGGACTTGCCGTGGTGCAGCGGCGCGATGAGCGGTTGCTGAACCGAGGCCGTCCCATCGTGCCCGCGGATGTCGCCCCAGGCTTCGAGGTAGTGGGCCTCGTTGACGTGCCACTCGCACAGCACACCGGTCTCGTCCTGGCGCTGACCGAGGTGGAACGTGAGCTTGGTCTTGTCCTTCGCCAGCGACGCGAGGGCGCCGGCGAAGTCGATGTCGGCCGGCGCGGTGAACACGGGGTTCGCCTCGCCGATAATCAGGAGCACGTCGACCTGCCCCGCGGCCATCTCAGCGGCGAGCGCCTTCAGGTCGCCCATCTTGCCCGCGACGGCCACCTCGGGCGACGGCGCGAGGCTCACCGTCTGACCGATGTTACCCAGGTGAGCGTTGATCGCGAACGCGAGAGCGTGCAGCGACGCCGGCGCGTGATCGCCGACCACAACGATCGTCTTCCCCTTGCGGGCGGCCGATTTAAGATCGGCCGCGAGCGGTTTGATCCACGCCTTCGCTTCGTCAGGCAGCGCCCCGCCGGCCGGCGTACCGGCCACGCCGAGTTCGGTCGCCAGGGCACGAGCGAACGTTTCGAGTTGAGCACTCAGGAGCGGCAACCGGTGGTCCGCGACGGCCCCGGTGTTGGTCGGCATGCACTCGACCGCGTACAGTCGACTGATTTGGTCGGCCAGCACGCCCTCGAGCAGACGCTTGCCCTCGGCGATAGCCTTCGCGTCTTTGCCGTGTTCGCGGATCTTGCGACGATCGGCGAAATCGCGGCTGTAGCGAACGTGTCCCGGCCCGCTCCCGAGGAAGTCGGCGTCGAGCGAGAGGATGACGTCCGCTTTGAGGAAATCGTAAGTCGCCCGGAGTGCCACACCGTTCGGCGAGCCGAACGCCTTCGCGGTACCGGCCCGAACGTTCTCACTGCTGATCGGGTCGTACTGAACCCACTTCGAGTTCGGGAACGCGGTGAACAGCTTCGCGATTTGCCCGCCGAGCGTCGGCGAGGTCGTCGTCTCGCTCAGGATGCGGATCTTAACGCCCGCGTTCGCGGCGCCGCCCGGATAGAGTTTTGCACGGAGCGCGGCGAGGGCCTCATCGTAGCCGGCGCTGATACCGCGACGGGTGACACCTCGCGAACGGTCCGGGTCGTAAAGATCAAGAACAGACGCGAGCGCGTGAATACTCGCCCCGCCGAGGCTGGACGCGCTGTCCGGGTTCCCCTCGACCTTGGTCGGCCGCCCTTCGTTACTGCGGACCAACACGCCCTGTCCGTAACCGCCGAACGGAGCAGACGTTGCGAAGTAGAGCGGGACGCCGGGAACGATTTCGTCGGGCTGCGTCGTGTAAGCAACGATCTTGCGCTGCGACGCGGGTCGGATGTTACACCCGACGCCGGTCGAGAGCGCGAGGGACGCCCCCATGAGCGTGAGGAACCGGCGGCGACTCGGCTCGTCCACGAACTCGGTCGCCCCTTCGGGGAACTCGTTCAGGGCCGCGGCCTGATACTCCGGCGAGGCCGCAAGCTCATCCAGCCCGCGCCACATGGGGAGCGGGGCGGGTTCGGTCGCGGGAGTTTCCGTGCGGTCGGGATTCATCGCTACCTCGCGTTAGCTCTTGGCTCTTTCGCTACGGGCTGTTAGCCGGGCGACACACCTCCGACGGCGGGCCAACAGCTAACCAGTCCGGCTAACAGCTACTACCTGTGGCACATGGAGCAGTTGGTGAGCGTGACCGCGTCGCGAACGTGGTACTGCTCCTTCAGCAGGAGCCCCAGTTCCTTCTGGCTCGTGGGGCGCGGCGTACCGATCAGCGGGTTGAGCGTGCCGTCGGGCAGCCGACCCGACTTCGGGAAGTCCTCTGCCGTCCAGTCCGCCGGCTTCTTCGGGTCGTAGGTCATGCTGAAGACCTCCGACTTCGGGCGCAGGTTCTTCTCGGGGGCCCGGTGGCACGCGATGCACCACTCCATCAGGAGCGTGCTGTTCTGCCGCGTCAGGTTCATCTGATCGAGCTGCCCGTGGCACGACGCGCACCCGACGCCCTTGGCGACGTGGATGGAGTGATTGAAGTAGGCGTAGTGCGGCAGGTTGTGGACCCGAACCCACTCGATCGGCTTGTCTTCCTTGTAACTGTTGCGCACCGGCTCCAACAGGTCGGCCCCCTGCCAGATCTGCTGGTGACAGTTCATACACGTCTTGGTCGGCGGGACGTTCGCGAACCCGGACGACTCGACCGACGTGTGACAGTAGACACAGTGAATCCCGAGCTGCCCGACGTGGTGCCCGTGACTGAACGCGACCGGCTGCGGCGGGGTCTCGCCCATACCCGTCGCGTAGCTCGACCGGTAGAACGCGGCGCCCGTCACGCCCGTCGCCCCGGCCAAAAGCGGCGCGGCGAGGACGAGCATCTTGGTGATCGGGTTCAGCGCTTTCGGGAAGATCTGGGGCATCGCGAGCCACCTTTCCTACGTATCCGACTCAAACCCGTCGAGCACCGGCCAGACGCGCACCCGCAGCGCGGGCGAGCGGCACGCTACAACTCCGCTCCGGCACTCACCACAGCCACGGGAGCGAGTCCCACTGGGCGTACCGCAAACCCTGGTTCAGCGTAACCGTGATCGAGAGGCTGGTCGCGCACAGAATGGTGCCGACCATCGCGTAGTTCTCGCCGCGGAGCCCGCCCTTCACGCCCCGCAGGACCGAGATCAGGCCGAGCGTCAGGCCGACGGTCGAGAGGATCGAGGTGAACGGCGTCCACCAGAACACGCACGCGGAGAAGAACCCCATGCCCACCGACGCGGTGGCCATCCCGCGAGCGACGTAGGAGTCGTTCGGCGAGCGGGCGCCGGTAACGGGTGCGGGAGTTGTTGAGGGATGATCCACAATCAGGCCTCCGACCGGGGAGTTGCTCCGAGGCTCGACCATCGGTACCGACCGGCGGCGAGTTCTCGATCGCAAGGAACCGGGGAACCGCGCCCGCGTGTGTGACACGAGCGCCGCTCGTTGCGTAGCCGTTCTGAGAGTCGCGAGGGGGTACGGAAACGCGAGTTTCCGGCCGTTCGCCGGCGGGGAGAGGAGGACGCAGCCACCTTTCCGCCGAATGGTGCTTGTGAATTACGACCCGGCCGGGGGAGTGTCCACACGACTTTGCCGCTCTCTTCACAAAGTCGAGATGCTACCCCGACGCGCGAAGAAGACAACAGAAAAACCAGAAAAAATCACAGAGTGACAACGCGGTGTCATTCCGACGAGCGTCCCGGCACCTTCGCCCCGCGCCCGGCACGCCGGATGCAACACGTCCGGGCGTGTGGAATTCCGCCCAGGGACGCCGGGGAGCACCGTCATGGCCCGCAGGTACAGCGAGAAAGCCCAGGAAAAAGTCGGCGAAGTGATGCACGAGTTCAAGCGCGGCAAGTTGAAGAGCGGCTCGGGGAAGACCGTAACCGACCCGAAACAGGCCGTCGCGATCGGTCTATCGGAGGCGCGGAAAAAGGGAATGAAAGTGGCCTCCCGCGCAAAAGCCGAGCGGTGATTCACGGCCAGCAGATCGTCGCGAAACGAAGAACGGCAGTCGGAATGATCCGGCCGCCGTTCGCGTTTTTTTTCTGGTATGAGTTGCAATCAGCGAGGTCCGACTTAACCACCTGTCCGCAGTCCGTGCTGGACGGTACCCCGGTACCCGCGACACCGGCCCGGATGAACGGAGTCCAGAGGGGCCAACGTTCGCCCCCTTCGCGACGAGCACCTCCAAACGACCGGAGAGCGATCCGGGCGCTGAAGAATTCGTAACCGGTACGCCGCTACGCCGCGCGGAGGGACTTGGCCGGCTCCGGGTGGCCGTCCAGCACGCGCATCAGCGAGGCGTACTGGCGGTGCGCACGGTACTGCTCGACCGTGGACCGCGCGTGGAGCACCCCGGGAACGTAAAGCAAGAGCGTGAGGGCGAAGCTCTTGGCGGTTTGTGACGGAGCGGTCAGGAGCACCGCGAGCGGTGGGCACAGGACGACGAGAACGACGAGCATGGAATGACTCCGATACCCGAATCCGTTCGGTAACGAATGGGTTGCTTCCACATTACAGGACGAATAGTTAGTACCCGCTTAACGAGTCCTGAAGGACTGGTGATAACTGCGCCGCGTGCGCGACATAAATCGGCAATAAAGCGCTCATCGGTGGGCAAACTGATACCGAGCGTGCCGATTGTGCCGGCCGCACGGTCGATCCCGATGTGTTTGGCACCCTACTCAACGCGGTCCCGCGCGCGGCGTTTGCAACGCGGCGGAAACGCCCGTCCATGTAACGTCTGCCATGCAGACCCGTTTCACACACCCGGCCCCGGCCGGGCGCGAAGCTTCACCAACCAATACCGTCCGCACAAAACCACCTAACACCCCCCGGCCTCTACATAGAGACCGAGGGGCGAACGTAGTCGCGTGGTGACGTAAATGAGACTAAAAAGCGGGCGCGTTAAACGAAGGGCGCGGGTCGGCGTGGTAACTCACGGAACGCCCCGTTCTCACGGATCGAACTTCACGTCGCGGTCGAGTTCCTGCATCCGGCGCCGATCGCTGGAATCGGCAAGGGCCTGCAAGAAGTGGACGATGTCCCAAATTTTGTCCGGCTGCCCCGGGGGCGCGGTCGCCACGCGATCGTGGAATGCGGTCATCCCGGACGGCGCGATCCCACCGTAGATTCGGGCGTACAAATCTTCGCCTTTCCGCCCCCCACGGTACACGCCCAGGGTGAGGTTCCGCGGTTGCACAACGGTGTCCCACGCGTCCCACTTCAGTTGCTGCGCGCGGCCGTAGTTCGCGTGGCAGCTCGCGCACCCGAACTCGGCGGAGTTGTACAACTTGAACCCGCGGATCGCCGACTGAATGCGCTCCGGTTCCGTCATCGATTTCTCGAGCGGCACCGGGATCGTGTTCTTCGCCGCGACGCCCCAGTTAATCAGCACCGCGAGCTCGTGCTGCAGGAACAGCCAGTCCAGTTCGCCGCCCTCGGCGATCGGGTCGTCCCCGCCCGGCTTGATCGCTTTGACGAGCGTCGCGAATTCCGTCTCGCCCCGGACGCTCAGGTGAATGACGTAGCTCACCACGTCTTCGAGTTCCGCGTCGGTGAGGGCCGGGAACGCGGGCATGATGGAGCCGTCCAACCCGTTGCGCACGGTGCGCTTCAGGTCCCCGCGCCGCGCCTTACCGCTCGCCCCGAGCCCGGCCTTCTTCGGCGCGCTCGGCGGCGCGAACGCGGTGGTGAACTTGAACACGCCCTGGCGGTAGTCGCGCGGCATCGGGCCGGCTTCGATCGCGTAGGCCGCGTCCCCCGCGCCGCTCGGCCCGTGGCACTGCATGCACCACCGGCGGTACACCAGCGCCCCGCGCGCCAGGGCCGCGTCATCGAGCTTGAGTTCCGCTTTCGCGGCGGTCGCGGCGGTCCAGTCGGCCTGCCAGTCCTTCAACTTCGCCTTGCCGAGCTTCCCGCGGATCTCCTTGAGGTTCGCACCCAGGCTCACCGACTGATCGAAGCGCGTAATTCCCGCCGCGACCAACTGGTCCCAGCTCGGCACCCGTACTGCGGGCGCAGCGGGCGTACCGAAGTGCGCGTCGAGGAGGCGCGTCAGCCGGTCCGCCTGGGCCGGCATCCAGACTTCTTGCTCGAACACCGTGGGGTCGAGGACCACTTCGCGCCCCTCCGCGCGGAGGTCGGTCGCGAGATCGCGGTCCGGCGTGTTAGGAAACAGCCGCACGCTGCGCAGCGGCGGGAACTGGGCCGAGTACCACCGCGGCTGGGCCTTCTTGGGCGCGGTCAGGGCCAGCAGGTCGGTGCGGGCCGCGTACCGACCCGACGGTACGGTGAGCGCCGCGGCCGGCGAGGGCGCGTCCCCCTCCCCGTAAGACCCGCACCCGGCACAAACGAAGGACGCGAGAGCGGCACACGTGAGCACGAAGCGAAGTTGGTTCATGGCAAAGCAGCGCACTGTGAGGGGAGGCGGACGGCGCGCCTCGATCCGGCTCGGTCCCGTCGTTCGGCCCAAAGCCCCGGCGCCCTCGGGTTCCGTTTTTCACCGAGTGGCGCTTGTGCTTTCGACCGGAATGCCAACAATGGACCCACGTCCCCCGACGGACAGCCCCGGGCCCACGGACCACATTCTATGAACCGGGCCGTTCGCGCCGCAGCAACGTTCTGTCTGTTCTCGACCGCACTCACCGCCCGCGCACAACCCGCGGCCCCGATCGCGCCGGAACCGGCCACCCTGCGGGGCGAATCCGCCCAGACCCGCAAGCGGCTCCTCGAAATCGAGCAGAAGCTCCTCGCGGGCAAGCACGCGGACGCGGCCGACGAGCTCCAGCGCGTGCTCGACGAGTCCGGTGGTGATTTGATTCTCATCAACGCGACCCAGGCCCGCCCGGCGCGGTGGTTCGCGCACCAGCTCCTGGCCAAGCTCCCGGGCGACGCCCTGAAAGCGTACCAGGACCGCGTCGACCAACCCGCGAAGAAGCTACTCGCGCACGCGAAGCGGGACCGCGACCCGCGCCCGCTCTACCAACTCCTCGACCGCTACTTCGTCTCGCACCCCGCGGACGAGGCGCTCCTGCTGCTCGGCGACCTGCTCTTCGAGCGCGGCGAGTTCCGCGCGGCCGAAGAAACGTGGCGCAGGCTCCTGCCGGCCGGCGGGGCGGACGTGACGTACCCGAACTCGAAGGCCGATCCCGCGCTCGTCCGCGCACGAATCGTACTCGCGGCGCTCTTCGCGGGCGACGCGGGGCGCGCCAAGACCGAGTTCGACGCCTTCAAAACCCAGCACGCGACCGCGACCGGCGCGCTCGCCGGGAAGACCGGGCCGCTCGCGGACACGCTCCGAACGTTCCTCGACGCGCCGCCGAAACTCGCGCCCGAGCCGCCCACCCGCGCGTGGGCGACTTACGGCGGCGGCCCCGAGCGCACCGGGCGCGTGCCCGGCGGCCTCCCGCGGTTCGAGTCATCGGTACCCGCGTGGAAAACGACCATCGACGACGTGACCGACTTCCGCAACCCGCCGGCGCGCCCCCCGCTCGGCCACCCGGTCATCGTGAACGGCGAGGTGTTCGTCGCGAGCGCCACACACGTGTTCGGCTTCGACCTCCGAACCGGCGCGCGCCTGCGCCCCTACGACTCGGGACTAAAGGTCACACCGAACCAGAAAACCCCGGACCCGGACCCGTGCTGTTCGCTCACCGCGGCCGGCGGGCTGCTCTACGCCCGCTTCGGCCCGCCCGTTGTTCGCGCGCCCGAAGGCGCGAGCAAATCGTTTCTGTGCTGCCTCCGATCGGAGAATCAGGAACTGAAGCTGCTGTGGAAACTCGCGCCCCCGGAAGACCCCAAGGTGCCCGCCGCGTGGGAGGGCGCGCCGGTCGTGGTTGGGAAGCGCCTCTGGGCGGTGTACGCCAAGTTCGAGGGCGGGCGCGTGATTCACGTCGCGGTCGGCTACGACCCGATCGACGGCGCCACCGATCCCCAGCGCCCCGCCTGGGCCACGGAACTGTGCGACAGCGCGCAACCGGTCTCGAACGAGGGCCGCACGCGCCAGGAGCTTCTCACGCTCGCCGGGCAGCACCTCGTGTTCTGCTCGAACGGCGGGGCGGTGGTCGCCGTCGATGCGAGTACGGGCCAGCGGGCGTGGGGCTTCCGCTACCCGCGGGCGCGCAAGTCCGCGAGCGCGAATGGCGACCCGAGCCCGGCCGTCGCGTTCGGCGGGCGCGTGTTCGTCGCCCCGACCGACGGCGAGCGCGTCTACGCCCTCGATGCGCGCACCGGCCAACTCGCGTGGGAATCGGGGCCGACGGAGGGGGCGCGAATCGTCGGCATCGCGCGCGGCCGGTTGATCGTCAGCGTGGCCGGCCCGCTCCGGGGCCTCCGCGGGCTGAACCTCGATACGGGTTCGCACTACCGCGAGGACGGCGGGTGGGTGCAGAGCGGCGGGGGCGGTACCCTTCCCTACGGGCAAGGAATCGTCACCGACGACGTGATCGCCTGGCCGTCGCACCACGGGCTGTACTTCTTGCGCCCCGAGGACGGCCAACTCCCGCCGGGGCGCCCGAACCCGTGGCAGGCCCTGGACACGAACTTTCGCGCGCGCTACTTCGGTAACCTCGCTTACGCGGACGGCGTACTCGTCGTGGTGACCCCGACTCAGATCTGGGGCTACCACGCGGAATCGGCGAAAATCGTCCCGCGACCGGACAGTACGCCCCGCGACCGGTTCGACTGGATCGTCGAGCGCGCCGAGCGCCAGTTCACCTCGGGCGACCGCGCCGGCGCGATCACGGCACTCGCGCGAGTCGCAACTAGTAATCTCCCGGCCCCGATGCGTGCGTGGGCCGCCGCACGCATCCTCCAGTGGTCGCCGCAAGTGACCGCACGCGAACAACTCGCGCGCGAAGTTCAAGGCGCGCTCAGCCCGGCACTCATGCGCGAATGGATTATCACCCCCGACGGGCTCCCGGTTACGCTCGAAGACTTTCTCCAGAAGCACCTCGGGCACGAACCGCCCGCGGCTTCCACCCCGGTACGCACGAATAACACCAAGCCGTGCGTACCGGGACTTTCACCGGACGCGGAATTCGACCGCACCCTGAAACTCCCGGCCGGAGTTTCGCCGCTCCTGGCGGTGGTCGGCGGGACCGGTCCGCCGAAGCATTTCTTCGCCGCGGGGCTGCAGAAAATCGTTGCGATTCCGCTCGATCAGGGCGCAGAAAGTGAGCACGTCGCGGCCGACATTTTCACCCACGCGGCAGATGTGCGCGACGGGTTCGTTGCGGCCGGCCCTCGGGCCGTTGCACTCTACGGAGCGGCCCGTGACCCGGTGTGGGTGTTTCGCCTACCCGCGACCGAGCGCCTCCCGAGCGGTTCGGCCCCCTTTCGCGTACTAACTGAAGGTGCAGCGCCGGCGCCGTACCTATCGTCGTTCGTGCTATCGGGGTCGTGGTTGTTCGTGCGCGTGGGCGAATACCACCTCATCGCACTCGACCTCCAGGCCCGGCGCGTGGTGTGGGTTCTCGGCGCGACCGGGCGAAGTGGTTACGAAGCACTCGTGTTCGCCACGGCCCCGCGGTTCTGCCCGCACTTCGCCGTGTCCGGGAAATTCGTCGTCGCGCAACTCACCGACGGTCGGCGCTGGTTCATCAAGCTTGAAACCGGGCGCCCCGCAGCACAACCGGCACTCGGCGAAAACACGGCCCGCGTGAACTGGCCGCACGCGCCCGCGGAAGTGGGCGAGAACCTGCTCGCGCTCGCGGACGGCCCGGGCCTCGTGCGCTTGGTGCGCCTCGGCGGGCGCGTGAAGTGGGCCTACGAAGTGAAGGACGATGACGGGCTCGCGGGCGCACCGCCGCAAGTGCGCGCGTGGGGCGACACCGTACTGATCGCGACGCGCCGAAATCACGGCGTCGACATCGAGTGCGTGAGCGCGGCTGATGGCACTCCGGCGTGGAACGACCCGGCGTTCGCGGACGCGTTCCGCATTGATCTCTTCGCCAGCGATGCCGATGCGACCCGCGCTTACGTCCCGGCCGAAAACAAACTGCTCGGCCTCACGCTCGGCGCGGGCAAAACGGAATGGACCGCGGACCTGCCCGATGCGCACGGCGCCGAGTGGGTCGTTCGCGCCGGGAAGTCGTGCGTGATCGCGTACCCAACGCGTGCGATCCCGCACGAGCCGACCGGAGCCGTACTCGCGCGCCTCGCGCGCTCGTTCCGGGCGGAACCGTTCGTGTGGCGCCTCCCCGGACTCGCGACCACACTGTATGATGCGTGGGTCGATCGCACGGTGCCGGTGCTGCTGTTCGACCCGGAAACGGGCAAGCGGGTCGGCCGGTACGAGATCCCGGCCCGCGGCCCGGCCGTCGCCGCGTGGTTTGATGCGAACACCGCCGCCTTCGCCACCGGCGATCGCGTCGTATGGCTAAAGTGAATAGTCACACGTCATAAGGTCGAAGGTCGTAACGTCGGTCGGATTAACGGCTTTTGACCTTACGACCTTCGACCTTTCGACATTCGACTGGAGGCAGAAGTGCCTGTTCGAGCGGAACCCGTCGGCCTGAGCGGTGACGACGCACACGCGGTCGATCAACTGCGGGCCGCCAGCGAGCGCATCCTCGAAGAGTGCGGCAAGGTCATCGTCGGCCAGCGGGACGTGATGGAGCTGCTGCTCATCGCGCTCCTGGCCCAGGGCCACGCGCTCCTGGTGGGCGTGCCCGGGCTGGCGAAGACGCTCATGATCCGCACGCTCGCGGACAGCATGAACCTCACGTTCAACCGCGTGCAGTTCACCCCCGACCTCATCCCGACCGACATCACCGGTACGCGGATGATCGAGGACGACCCGGAGACGCACCGCCCGGTGTTCAAGTTCCTCCCGGGGCCGCTGTTCGCCAACGTGGTGCTCGCGGACGAGGTGAACCGCACGCCGCCCAAAACGCAATCGGCGCTGCTGGAGGCGATGCAGGAAAAGCAGGTCACCGTCGCCGGCGTCCGGCACCAGCTCCCCGAACCGTTCTTCGTGCTCGCGACCCAGAACCCGATCGAACAGGAAGGCACTTACCCGCTCCCCGAAGCGCAGCAGGACCGCTTCATGTTCACGGTCAACGTGGGGTACCCGAGCGAGGAAGAAGAGTTCCGCATCATCGAAGCGACCACGTCCGCGGTGCGGGCGCAACCGAACCGCGTCGTGGGCGGCGAAGAGCTGATGGCGATGCAGCGGCTCGTGCGGAAGGTGCCCGCGGCCGGGTTCGTGATCCGCTACGCGATGAAGATCGCGCGCCTCACGCGCCCCGGCACCCAGGACGGCGAGGCGCCCGACCCGAACGTGCCGGACTTCGTGAAGAAGTACGTGACGTGGGGCGCGGGTCCGCGCGCCGGGCAGAGCCTGATCCTCGCGGCGAAGGCCCGTGCCCTGCTCCGCGGGCGCACCTACGTCGCGACCGAGGACGTGAAGGCGGTCGCGATGCCCGTGATGCGCCACCGCATCGTCACCAATTACAACGCCGACGCCGACCGCGTCACGCCCGACGAGATCGTGCGGAAGCTCCTCGCGCTCGTCCCCGCGCGGGCGACGGAGTAGATCCCGGTGCCACACGTTGTTCCGCCGCTCTCACCCGGCCGCTCGCCATGACGAACCCCATCGACCCCGCCGTCCTCTCGCGCATCGACCGCCTCGAACTGGAAGCGCGGTTCGCGGTGGAGGGGTACCTCGCGGGCAAGCACCGCAGCCCGCGCCAGGGGTTGGCCGTCGAGTTCGCGCAGCACCGCGAGTACGCACCCGGTGACGATGTGAAACACATCGACTGGGCCGTGTACGCGCGTACCAAACGATACTTCCTCAAGCAATACGAGCAGGAAACCAACCTCGTCGCGTGGCTCGTCGTGGACGCGAGCGAGTCGATGGGGTACGGCTCCGGCGCCCGCACGAAGTACGACCTCGCCTGTACCGCGGCGGCGGCGATGGCGTACCTGGTGCTCCAACAAGCCGACACGGTGGGCTTGAGCCTGGTCGCGAACGACGTGCGCGCGTTCCTGCGGCCGTCGGGCCAGATGAATCAGCTCCGCGAAGCGTGCCGCGTGATGGCCAACGGGCCGTTCCCGGGCGGAGGGGGGATCGCGCGCGGCGTGGACGAACTGGCCGGGCGCACCGGGCGCCGGGGGGTCGTGTTCCTGTTCAGCGACCTACTCGACGACGTGCCCGATATTCTCGCCGCGCTCCAGCACCTGCGGTACCAGAAGCACGAAGTCATCCTCTTCCACACGCTCGACGCGGCCGAACTCGACTTCCCGTTCAGGCAAACCACGCTGTTCCGCGGGCTCGAAGGGCTGCCCGAAATTCTTACCGACCCGTCCGGTATCCGCGACAGTTACCTGAAAGCACTTCACGATCACATCGAATCGATCGAAGCCGGGTGCCGGAGGTTGGAGGTCGATTACGTCCGGCTCCGCACCGACGCGGACCTCGGTCACGACCTCGCCGCGTACCTCCAGAAGCGGCACGGACGGTAGCGCCCACGGCCCCGGGAATTACTTCCACGCCACGAACGGAACCGGCAAGAGGAAGGCGTGCTGTTCGTACAGCGTCGACACGCCCTGCCAGCCGATGTGCTGCGAAACCCACACCGCGAACACATACGCCAGCACGACGGGGATCACCGCGAACCGGCCCGCCCAGCGGGACACCCAGAACCGCGGTTCGCGCCGGCGCGCCCCACGAGCGTAGGCCCACCCGCCGAGTACGCGCGCCGGGAACATGAAGAGCAGGAAGATCAACCCTTCGAGGAACACGAGGTCGCGCGGGATCAGTTCGATCTTCAGCAAATAGAGCGGCATCGCGAACAGCAGGTGAACCCACAGCGCGAGTGCGAACGCGAGCGGGGCGCGCCGGTACACCTGCCGGACCTTGAGCACCTCGAAGAACGCCCGGAACCGGTGCGTGCGCGCGAACCGCGCCTGCATGAACGGCACGTACAGCACCACGACCGCGAACAGCCCCGCGCCGACCAAGCCCACGAACCAGTACCGGTGCCCCAACCCGAGCAGCAGGAGCGGGAGCGCGAGCCACACGAACGCGCCCGCGAATCCGCGCGCGCCGAGCCAGAAGTAGTACGGCAAGCGCAGCGCAACGACCGCGTTCCAGACGCGGTCGCGGGCCTCGGTGTAGAGCCCGCCGCGGCACGCACGGTACGCGAGCCACGGGGCGTTAATCGGGTTCATGAAGTGCCGAATGCGCCCGCCCCACATCAGCGCCCCGACCGCGTGGAGCACGAACACCACCGCGAGCGCGGTCAGCGCCCCCTCCCATAATTTCGCCGCCCGGCCGTTCGGGTCGATGATCCGCGCGGCTTCGGCCTGTAGTGACACGAAGTACAGCGGCAGCCACATCAGCGCGCACGCGAGTGCGACCCCACCGAACAGCGCCGCAGTGCGCACACCGATGAAGCCGTCGCGGATGCGCCCGGTGCGCGCCACGCGCCCGCTCGCTTCGAGCAGGTACCCGAGCGCGAGGAACTGGCCGAGCGGGACCGACGCCAACACGGACAGCCCCAGAAACAGCGCGGTGACGCCGAAACACCATTCCACAACGGAGCCAACGGAACGCAGAGCGCGCTGAAGAAAATTCTTCGGCGGGATCGGCATCACGGTCGGAACTTCGCCCTCGAAGTCCGGTTCGACCAGGAGCGGTGGCGCGACGGGTATTGCTGCACTGGCCATGATTCGCACGGAGTGAGGCGGTTACGATATTCGTGCTACCCTTCAAGGTAGCTCGCGGTTTCGTGAAACGCGGCGGCGCGACGCGGGGTATGTGTGTGCGAGTCTTCATCCACCGGAAGCGCACCCATGTGGGGCCGTAACCTTCTCTTCATCGCGATCGTGGCGGGTGGCGTGCTCGCGCTGCGTGCGAGCCTGTTTCCGCTGTACACCGAATCGCGCAAGGTGAAGTTCGATCCAACGCCCGCGGAACAAAACGACTTCCGCGCGGTGGTGAGCAAAGTCGACCACTCGTTCCGCGAAGATTGGGCCGCGAAGCAGCTTCGACCCGCGGCCCGCGCGGACGACCTCGCGGTCGCGCGCCGGCTGTCGCTCGCACTGACGGGCAGCGTGCCGTCGCTCGAAGAGATTCGCCAGTTCGAGCTTCAACCGCCCGAAAAACGGCTCGACGGTTGGGCGAATCACCTGCTCCACGACCGCCGGTTCGCGGACTACTTCGCGGACCGGCTCGCACGGGCCTTCGTCGGCACCGAAGACGGCCCGCTCCTCACATACCGCAAGCGCCGGTACATCTCGTGGCTCGGTGACGAGCTTTTCAAGAACACGTCGTATGCCGAAATCGTGCGACAAATGATCTCGGCCCAGGGGCTGAACACGGA
This sequence comes from Gemmata palustris, assembly GCF_017939745.1. Classification (NCBI taxonomy): domain Bacteria; kingdom Pseudomonadati; phylum Planctomycetota; class Planctomycetia; order Gemmatales; family Gemmataceae; genus Gemmata; species Gemmata palustris. Next base: position 4,700,461 of record NZ_JAGKQQ010000001.1, read on the forward strand.
CACGCCGGCGGTCAATTTCATCGCGGCGACGTTTGATGAGAACAAGAAGGCGCCGGACGCCGAGAAGCTCGCGATCCGCGTCACGCGCGCGTTCCTCGGTCTGCGGATCGATTGCGCCCAGTGCCACGACCACTTTCTGGAACCCGCATGGAAGCAAACGCACTTCCAGGCACTCGCGGCGTTCTTCGGCCAGACGAAGCACGCCGTCACGAACATCGCGGACGCGGACAAAGGCGAGTACGAATTCGAGGACCGCGTGGCGGGCGGAACGCACCAAATCGCGCCATCAGTACCGTTCGCGCCCGAACTGCTCCCGGCACACGGGACGCGGCGCGAGCGCCTGGCGTCGTGGGTCACCGACCCGGAGAACGTCTATTTTGCCCGCGCCACCGTGAACCGCGTTTGGGCGATGATGTTCGGCCGGCCGCTGCTGCGGCGCGTGGAAGCGCAAACGCTCGATGAGATGAGTACCGAGAAGATCCCGCCCGCGCTGCGCATCCTCGCGGACGACTTCGCCGCCCACGGTCACGACCTGCGCCGGCTCGTCTTGCTCATCGCGTCTACGGACGTGTTCCGGCTCGACAGCGCGGCCGAGTTCGAGGTCACGGACGCACACGACGACTCTCTGGCCGTCTTCCCGCTCACGCGGTTGCGCCCGGAACAGGTGATCGGCAACGTGATTCAGGCCGCGAGCGTGAAGACGATCAACCAGCAGTCGCACATCTTCGTGCGGGCCATGCGGTACTTCAACGAGCGGGATTTCGTGAAGCGCTACGGCGACGCGGACGACGACGAGTTCGCGCGGGCACACGGCACCATCCCGCAGCGGCTCCTGATGATGAACGGCGACCTCGTGGACGGCAAAGCGAAGGACGAGCTGCTGAGCGCGTCCACCCAAATCGCGATGTTCGCCCCCAGCGACGCGGCGGCCGTCGAGACCGCGTACCTGACCGTGCTGACGCGCCGCCCCACGCAACGAGAGACAGAGCACTTCACGGCGAAACTCGCCGGCACCACCGGCGACGAACGCAAGCGACGGCTCGCGGACCTGTATTGGGTACTATTCAATTCGACTGAGTTGGCAACAAATAGGTAGCGATAATTTCCCCTGCGATTTCAAATGGTTTCACGTTTCATGCTGGTTATGGTTGACTTCCGAAGTAGCGGGCATTGCAATTTGAGACGACAGAAAACCCAAATTAAATTAAACACGTGTACATTAAATTTCAAACTCGTGTGCGGTGGTATCGACTGTCCCGCTGGGAAAAGAACGGGAGGTGGCGAGTGTCGATAACACAACTCGAATCTGAATCGGACGAATTCGGGAGCAATCCGTACAGTCTGCCCTATTCTTTTGCGACCGAAGAGGAGGCAAGCAAGGCACAAAACCGCCTACGCCAGGAGGTGAACTACCAAGACGAATGCGCCTTGTAACCACTCCTGAAAAATCTTGGCACCGCCCCCGAACCGCGTTAATCTCAATGTCGTTGGAGCCACAATTATCCGACCCAACGCACAAGGGGAGTGCCGACCATGCGCAACCACCGCGACTACGAAGACGACGAGATCGATGTCGAACTCGTGAAGCCCCGGAAGCGGAAACGCACGGGGCTGAAGTGGCTGAAGATTTACGCGGTGTGCGTGTGCTGCGTGGCGCTGTTCGTCGTGGTGAACGCCCTTCACGGGATTCAGAGCCGAGCGATTCAGCGCGAAACCGAACGCTCGCGGGAACTCGGAGAGCAGCGTTCCAAACTCGTCGGGCAACAAATCGAACGCGATCGAAAGGCACTGGGGCTGAACAGGTAACAAGTGAACTGAGTATTCCCCCCCTAAAAAGCCCGGCGATTTTCGCCGGGCTTCCTTATTTGCAGACGTCACAATTTGATCGAATCAATCTAACTAAATAAATTTATTTTTTCCTTGCAAATGACTCATATTCATGAGACAATCAGCAATCGCCCGCTAACAAAGGAGAGATACGACATGGCTACGGTTCAATTGGGCAACGGGAAGAAGAACTACAACTGCCCCATGACTGTAGTTGGGACGGAAAAAAGTTTTTTCCCTCAGACCAGCGATGAGCCAGAAAAGGTAGCGATAGAATTTAAGATAGCGGGAAGAGGGAGAGACAAAACGGTTAAAGTAGTCATCACCAATAAGGAAATACTCAGCATGGTTTGCGCAGCCCTTGCAAAGACACACGTCGCGAAACGCTAACCACAAGGCGATTTTCTTTGATTTGATCAAAGGAGTAAACCACGCGACCGCCCCGCTTCCAGGCGGGGTTTTTCGTTTCCTGGAAACTAAATAGTGCATGCACTACGCCCCGAAGCCCGAAGTCCCCGAACGCAACACCTCAACCGTCTGCGCCGAACTCGGCATTCTGCCCGAAACGCTCAATAAGTTCGTGCGAGCCGACTTGTTCACCCTGCCCACTCGCAGGCAGGGCAGTTGGCTCGTGTGGAGCGACAAGGACACCGAACGGCTTCGACAACTCATCGAGTGGAGACGCAGCAACCCCCTTCTCACGATCATCGCACCACTTCCAGCACCACCAACGCCCACAACCGAACCACCCAAGCAGAAGCAGCATCGAACAACCAAGCCGAAGCCACAACGAGCACCCAAGCCACAACGATTAGGTGCGGGAATCACGACGACAGAGTACCGAGGCAAGCAATTCACTGTGACCCAACTGGCGCAACACCTCAACATGCCGCGACGAACGGTTTCAGAACGACTGACACGGCACGGTTGGGACGCAAATAAAGCGTTCACCACACCGAACAGAAAAACGGGTTCTCAACCCAGACAGTTCGTGTTCCAGGGACAGCCCGCGACAATCGCCCAACTCGCCGAACGGTTCGGCATCGCCCTAAACACAGTCACTTACCGGCTTAAAAAGCACGATTTCGACTGCGACAAAGCATTCGCAGATAAAATTGATTAGCAGCACTAAATACTGGCATGGGCTTGCCAGAAACATTAGTCGCGAAACTAACAAACAGTCCCGTGAATGCGTTGGTGGGCGGTAGGATCACACCCGCCATCGGCACTGATGGCACTCAAGTGCCTTTTGTCGCGTTCACCATTACTAGCAGCGAGAACAGTTACAGACTCGATGGCAGCCCGTCTTCACTGGAAAAGACCGGAATAATGTTCGATGTTTGGGGCAACAAGCACACTCAAGTTACGCAGATCCTGAGTGCGCTGCGGAGCACGCTCAGTGGGTGGAGCGAAGGTCAAGTTAAGTGGTCGATGTGGGGCAACTCAGCCACTGAAAAGGACGAAGACTCGGAGCGGTATTCGGCAGTCTCAGAGTTCACCGTTTGGTACGAACAGACCGTGCGAATTCGTGTCGATGCTGGGATCGAGTCAGGCGAAGCGTTCGGGACGCCAACCATTACCGGTGACGCACCTCGATTAGATTTCAGCGAACCGTTCAACTCGCAGTACCTCGCGGTATTTTAATTTATGACAGAATGTCGTGGTGGGAGGGGGATGCCCTAACGATGTTCAGAACGTAGAGTCTAGAAACCACACCGGCATGTGATCTTTCTTCAAACAGATTATTTGATAAGGGCTATTAGAATGAAACGACCAGTTTTGAGCAAGGAAGCGGCGAAGTTTTGGGATCGGCACGCAAAGCGGTGCGTTGAGGAAGGGCTGCTGACTGACGCCACGTTCGATTCCTTTGTGCTGCTCGCCCGCACCTACGCCCTGCTCCAGTTCGACCCGGAGCAGGACGAGCGAACCGGAATCATCAAGTTCGTCGCACTCACAAAGAGTTTCGAGCGGCAGGGAATTCCGTTCGGAGTTACCGCGAAGAAGAAGAACGAGAAGCCCCGCGACCTCGCAGCGATTATCAGAGAAGGATTGAATGCCGGACAAGATGCCCAGAGCTAAACCCCTCACCGAGCAGAAGCGGGAGCGACCGAATTCGTGGATGCGGGGTTACGATCGCAGACACCATGACTTGCGGCGTGAACTGCTTGCCACTCATCCGGTCTGTCAGTGCGAAGGCTGCGGTAACGGCTGCTGCAACAACACCGAATTCTCTGCTCACGCCCACCACTTGCGTTACCCCGCGTTGAGCCTCGATGATTACCGAGCGTTGTGCGCCACCTGTCACGGGCGGTTGCACGCGAAGCAGGATCGGTGAACCCGCCAGACTGGGCAGTAGTCACCGCAGCCGATCGGCTGGCACTCGAAGAAGGGTGTTACTGGAGCGAACCGCACGCGAACTGCATTTTAAAATTCACGCGAACATTCTTCCGCAGTCAGTTCATTCGCGGGCAAGTCACCCTCGCAACCGAGCAAGCCCAGTTCCTGCAGCGGTTGTACGGTTGGCGACTTCAGAACGGTAACAGGCGGTTTCGCTTCGCCAATCTCCACGTACCGAAGAAGTCATTCGGCAAAACGCTTTTAGTTTCAATAATCGCGTACTTCGAGACTTTGGGCAGTGGTGAACCCAGTCCGTTCGTGGTGAGTTGCGCGGCATCAAGGGACAACGCTTCGCAAGTTTTCGATGAGTTGAAATTCGCAGTGGAGCACTCACCGTTCGACCCGTTCACCGATTGCCGACGGCACACGAAAGAAATCGAAGTCAAAGACCTGAATTCCCGTTTTCGTTCCGTTTCATCAGACGGCAAAAGGCTACACGGTTTCAACTGCTCTAGCGTGCTTGTGGATGAAGCGGGTTGGACACGCAGCGCGGATGCGTTCGATGCACTTCGCTACGCTCCGGCAGCCCGACCGAACGGTCTTATAGTTGTCATAAGCACGGCGAGCGACCAGCAAGAACACTGGTATCACAAGCGGATTTACAGCAAATCCAAGCGAATTCTGTCGGGCGAAGACCTCGACATCACGCACTTAGCCGTTGTCCACGAGATGGACGCGGACGGAAGCCCGGAAGACCCGACACAGTGGAAACTGGCTAACCCGTTACTCGGTTCACCGTGGTGTCCTACCGACCAGTTCCGCCGCGACCTCGAAGCGGCGAAGTCGGCGGGGTTGGGTGAGTGGCTGAACTTCCAGCGATTGCGGTTGGGGCGCTGGCTGAAGCCCGATGAGATGGCGTACTTCGAGGTGAACAAGTTCGATGAGTTGAAAGCCGAACCGAGCGAAGCGGAACTGAAGTCCGCACCGGCTGCGATCGGTGTAGACCTCTCGGAAACGACCGACCCGACTTCGGTAACGATCACTTGGGAACTCTCGCCCGGACGATACTTCTCACGCTCGTGGTGCTGGGTTGCAGAAAAGGCGGTTCTTGAACGGGAAAAGTCGAACCTGAGCCACTACCGTGAGTTCCCGGAGATGTGCATCACGAAGGGCGATATGATCGACGAGAGGGCAATTCTCGCTCACCTCGTTTCCCTCGCGAAAAACTATGATGTCAAAGTTTGCAATTTCGATCCGAGATCGGCTTACGTGATGGGTAACCGGCTGTCCGAGGAAGGGGTGAAGTGCGAGCGTGTGCCACCATCAGCCCGTTACTTTAATCCGGCAATGGTGGAGTTACGGAAGGCAATCGAAGAGAAGCGGTACTCACACGACGGAAGCAGTTGGCTCAAGTTCTGCCTTCAAAACGTGCGTGTGGAACTGAACCGCTACGGGGAGGTTTACCCCGTTCGTAAACGGTCAGTCGATAAAGTGGACGGGGCGATTTCGGCGCTGCTCAGTCTTCTCGGTCAACTCGCAAAGCCCGCCGACAATGTGGTTCAGACCGGATGTGTTTTGATTTGATCGACACTAGATAGGGTATGTTCCAATTTGCCCGTAGACTTTTCAACCGCACAAAGTGGTATCCACTCAACTCGCTTCCCGAGGGATGGTTCTTCGGGCGTTCCGGCAACCGATCACCGGTCGCAACTCCCGATGAAGCGCTAACCCTCTCCCCCGTTTTCGCCGCGTTGCGCTGGTATCAAACCACTCTGAGCAGCCTTCCACTCGTGGTTTACCGCGACGATTTCAATGGGGGACGCGAGCAAGCGCGAACGCACCCTGCCTGGAAACTATTACAGTTCCGCCCCAACCCGGCGCAAACTCGAAACACTTTTTTGCAGGTGCTCGCCCGTGACCTCTTTTTGCACGGCGAAGCGTTCTGCCAACTTCGCTGGACTGGCACGGGTGCGCTGTACGGTGTTTACCCCATCAAGCCGTCTTGTGTCACTGAAGTGATAGTTGACGACGAGTGGAACAAAGCGTTTGCGGTGCGAGCTGACAACGGCGAACCGGAAGTGTACTCCGACACGGACATGCTTCACATCGTGGCGATTCCCGATTGTGACGGCATCCGAGGTGCGAGTTTCCTGCGTTGGGCAGGCGAAGCACTCGGACTGCACAAGCAGGTTCAGGAATCCGCGACATCCTTCTACAAAAACGCTGCGAAACCAAGCGGCTACTTGCGGTACGCGGGGAAGATCACCCCGGAAACGATCAACACAATTCGCGAGAATTTTAAAAAGCAGTTCGCGGGCACGCTGAACACGGGCGAAATCCCACTGCTGAGCGAAGGCGGGGAATTCACCCCGCTCAGCGGGAGCAACGCCGAAGATGCCCAAATCATCGAGGCGCTTGGGGCTTCCGTTGGTGATGTGAGCCGTTGGACGGGAATAAGCTCCATAATTCTCGGCGACTACGCAGCAGCCAAATACGCTTCTCTCGCTGCAGAAAACCAAGCCGTTTACCAGAAGTCACTTCGCTGGATGCTCGAAGCGATCGAAACCGAGGTGAACAACAAAATCTTCGGTGTTGGTTCGGACTTCTTCGCGGAGTTCGACACGCGCGAACTTCTCCGAGGCGACCCGGTTACGCAATCGCAGATCGACAACACTTACTTAACGAGTGGGGTTCTACTCCGAAACGAAGTGCGGGAAGGCTTGAAACTGAACTCCATCGAAGGATTAGACCAGCCGTTAGCCCCGCTGAACCAAGGGGCGGGAACACTTCCGCCTGTCAGCCCCAACCAACTACCACCAGCACCAGGAGCAGCATGAGCCACACTCGCAACAGCCGGATTGCCCCGACCATCGGGGAGAACCGCAGACTTAGTTTTTATGCGAGCGTGTTCGGTGAAATTGCCCCCATCACCGAACGGGACGCAGCCGGCAAACTCGTGAGTTACCGCGAAGTGATTCGCCCGGGTGCTTTTACAGAAGCACTTTGCTCCGAGGCGGAAGTGATCGCGAACATCGACCACGACGACAAGCAGACCTTTGCCCGCAGAAGTACGGGTGAACTCATCCTGCAGGAAGACCCGCACGGTTTGTTCGCAAGTTGCTACCTTCCCCCCGGTGAATTCGGCGACAGCATCATTTCACGAGTGGAACGGGGTGAACTCGATGGCTGCAGTTTCCGCTTTGGTTCGCTGAAGGACCGGCTGAACGGTGACCTCGTGGAACGGCTGTCGGTAACGCTGGCAGACGTGTGCATTTGCCGCAACACGGCGGCAGCGTACCACGAGACGACTGTACACTTGCGCCAAAACCAAGAACTGAAAAGAATGCTGAGTAGGATGCGAATTATAAAAATCAAAAACAGAATGTTAAGCACTAGATACTAACAACCACGGAGGAAAATGAGTACCAAGAGCCGCTCTAGCGCAGAAGAAATTCAGGGAAGCATTGACAGTCTAATGGCGGAAGCCGACGCACTTCAGGCAAAAGAAACGCTCTCGCCAGAAGAGCAGTCACACCTCGACGAAGTCCTTTCGCAGATCGAACAACTTCAATCCGACCTCGCAGCCGCCCAGTCGAGTCAGCGGTTACTTGCTGCCAAGAACCGGATGCAGCAGCCGACCCGACCCGCACCCAAGGTAGCAGCCACTCCGAAGCGCAACGATCGCGACGAGTTCAGCGAAGGTCTGCGGTTGTGGATGCTTTCCCGAACTGCAGAGCCCGACCATTCGAGCGAAGCACACTTCCGCACCCGCGAAGCCGGGTTCATGCTGGGTTCAGGGTCGGCAAAGATCAAATGCGACTACCGTGGACTGAATTTCAAACAGCGTACCATTCTCACCAAAGGCGGAAGCGGTAGCGGTGCTGAGTGGATTTACAAATCTTATTCAGATCATGTAACCGAGTACCTCACTTACTTCTCGCCTTTCGTCGGCACGCTCGCAACCGAAACGACTGGTGACGGGAACGCACGCGATTATTTTCGCATAGACGATACTGGACTTAAGTCCACATATTTAACCGCTTCAGCAGGTACGGATTCCAACCCGACCATTCCCGATACCAACATCGCTTCCGCAGCCGTCACAATCAATACATTCGATTTGACAAGCGGATATCAGAAAATAAGCTACCAAGAGTTGAGGGATGCACACGCTGCCGTCGGCATTGTCGAGAAGATCGCAAAAGCCAACAGCAACAGCCACGCTCGCAAACTCGAAGACGAAATCCTGAATGCGAGCGGTAACGGTTCGACTGGCGTCCAAGGTTTGTTCGCGGTCGATAACGTGCTGACTCCGGTGACTTCCAGCAACTTCAACTCTGACGCACAAAGTTACCTGGAAGACATGTACTTCCGCATTCCGATGCAGTACCGGCAGAACGCGATGTGGCTGTATAACGATGTGACCGCGAAGCGTTTGCGCAAGTACCTCAAGGATGCCGACAAGCGATCATTGTTCGACAAAAACATTGTTGACGGAGTTGAGTGGGACACGCTGCTCGGCAAGCGGGCTTACGTGAGTCAGTACATGGCGGACGATGTAATCCTGTTCTTCGTTCCCGACTTCTACATGTTACGCATGGTGGAAGGTCAACGCTTCGACACTTTGGTTGAGAAGTACCACCCGCACACTGCCTACTGCGGACTCATGAGTTTTGGCGGCGCATGGCTCGGACCGACCGGCGCAAGCGGTGCAGTCCACTCGCTCACGATCACAAGTTAAGAATAGTTTCAAGAAATATCATTTCCTGAATTCAGTGCTCAGGGGTGATTTAGCATCACCGGTTCTGGTTTCGCCGGTGGTGCTTTTTAGTTTAAAGAAGAACACACTACATACGGTATGCACCACTATTCCATTGAAATCACCGAGCCGCCCGAAAGCCTGGATTTAGTAACGCAACTGGTAGCCCACATCAAAAGCAACAACGGATCGTCCGAAGACGCCGAATTACAAGTGTTCCTTGATGCGGCTATGTCCGCATTCGAGCACGAAACCGATGGACGCATTGTCCTGTCCACGGGCTTTAAACAGTACTTCCCTTGCTGGGCAAAATGCTTTGAACTTGCACGGGGCAAGGTCACGGACATCGCCAGCGTGACCTACTTCGACGATGCCGACCAAGAGCAAGAGTTGACCTCTTGGATCGGGGACGCGACCGGCATCCCCGCTATAGTTTCCATAATTGACGGGGAATTCCCGGCACTAAGTGCCATGCCCCGACCGATCGCAATTGAGTTTACAGCGGGTTGGGTCGGAGTGGATTACTTGCCCGCAGAGGTGCGTGTCGCTGTGCTCCAACTTGCCGCGCATTACTACGCAAACCGCGAGAGTCATACCACGGATTCACTGAAGGAACTGCCGATGGCGTTCACTCGCGTCTGCAACAAATATCTCACTGGCTTGGCAGGAGTGTAATATGCAGAAATCTGGAATCTATAATTGCCGTCTGCAGTGGCTAAAGGGCTACCGAACCGTTGACGAGCAAGGGCAACAGGTGCTAACTGCTCAAGAGAACGGCTACCTTTGGGCGTCGCTAGAAGAAACGAACGGTCGAAATACTGCAGACTACGGGGCGAAGCAGCCCGGTGCGGATGTCACGATACTCTTGAAGGACGCCCCACCAGTCAGCACGGACGATTTGTTGCGGGACGAATCGGGGACGGTCTACCGCATCGAATCTATTTACGGCGCAAACAACGAGTTATCGCTGCAGGCGCACCGTAACGACAAACTCACTACAGATGTTAGCATTGCTGCGCATATCGTGGGGATCTCACGGATGCGGCAACATCTCACCATCGGTGTGCCTCTTGGTTCTTCGGACGATTTTTCCGCAGCACTCTTACTAGTTTTGTGAAGCAAGAGGGGGAACGATTGGGATTTCAGCCTATTTCACCTGGACTACCGACCCGAAGACCGTGCTTGAGAAACTCAGTAAGGGCTTGCGAAACAAGGCAATGCGCATTGCGCTGAACAAGGCTTCTTCGCCCGTCAAAGCGAAGATCGTTGCAGCAGCCCCAAACCGCTTCGGCTTCTTAAAGAAATCTATTCGCATCCGGTTACAGAACTACCAAAACAAGCAAGTTTGGGTTTCGGTCATTGGTCCGTCGCGGAGTTTCGTGAGGAAGAAAGGGAAGTTCAAACGCGGGAAGAAGAAGGGACAGCCGAAGAACCACCGACCCGCGAACTACTCGCACTTGGTAGACCAGGGCACACGATTCATCCGAGGCAGGCACTTCATTCAGCGTTCTTACGGTCGCGCGTTCCGCAGCACATTCATCATTGAACTCAGACGGCAAGTCGAATTGTTGCTCCCGAAACGAAAGTGAGAAGCAGCCCCCTACATAGTTTTAAGAATCGAAACTAGGGGGATCATTGCCAGTACTCGGAGTTACAAGCAAAATAGAGTATCAAGTCGGGTCAAGTTGGGTGGCTCTCGCGGGGGTTAAGACTCTCGCGCTGCCTTCGATTTCTGTAACTAGCATAGACACTTCGCACCTTGGGCTGACTTCTTACCAGAAGACGATGATGCCCGGCATGATAACGAACGCTGCAATTAGTGTGTCACTAGAATTCTCAGAATCCGCTTTCACCACACTTCACGGTATGCTCCGCGACATGGTTGATTGGCGCATCACATGTCCCGCCGACGAACCAGCCGTAGTCACCTTCTCAGGTTTCATCACAAAAATCGACACCCCGTTTTCCCCGGACGAAGAGGTGATGATCTCGCTGGAAATAACCCCGTCTGGAGATGTATCCATCGCATGAGTACCAAAGAGAAACTAGCCAGCCTGAACGATGTCAAAGTCACGCCCTTTCCCGTTCCCGAGTGGGAAGAAGCGGGAAAGGGGCTGCACTTGCGTTCGCTGAAGGGTAAGGAATGGACTTCGGTTCTGCTCAAAATCGTTGAGTGCGAAAAGCAGTCACGCGGACTCGATGCGAACATCTGGATTTGCCTGTACTGCTTGTCCGAGCCGGACGGCACACGGGTATTCAGTGACGACGACTTCCCGATACTTGCGGAGAAGAACGGTGCAACGCTCAGTTGGATCGCGAGCAACGCCAGCGTGTTCGCCGGGTTGAAGGGGGATTCCGAAGCAAAAAAATCCTCGAAGAAGAACCCTGGGTGATGCTCGAAATGCGGTTGTGTTTGGCACTGGGTTACCAGTCGCTCAAGCACTTCCGCGAGTGCTTCCCATACGACGAGATTCCACTTTGGGGCGAGTACATGCGTCGGGAAGGATTGCCTCTCCAGAGGCTAGAGGCAGCGATTGCGTTGTCAGGGGCTGCGAACTGTCAGGTTCACGGTGCGAAGGTGAGTGTGAAGCAGTTAATTCCGCACTTCGGGGAAGCGAAGACCCTGACCGGAAACGAGGCTTCGGTAGCACTGAAGGCGTGGGCAGTAGCGAGTAAGAAAAATACCAAAACAAAAGGATAAATTTAAGAATGGCGTCGTCACTGGGAGAAGGTTCGCTCATCCTCACCACCAACAGCACCGGACTCGTTACGGGGCTGAAGCAGGCGAACGCCAAACTCAGCGAGTTCTCTGCTAAAGCCAAGGAAATGACGGCTTCAGTTGGGGGCAGCCTGGGGAATTTCTTGGAATTAGGCGGGAAGGCTGGAATTGCAGGCGTTCTCGCAGTAGGCGCAATAGAACTGGCGAAGAACATGGGCGGGCTGGTGACACGCTCGCAGATGTTCCACAACGAACTGGAACGGGGCGGAAAACTCGCTGCTGCTTGGAGTGAAGTCGTAGGCAAGGGCATCGAGCGAAGCCGCAAGGAACTCGAAGCAATGGCGGACATCCTTGGGACTTCCCAAGGCATCGAAGCGCAAAAGCGGCAACTCAAAACTCTCGACGACCAGTTGGCGAGCACTGCCCCGCAACTCAAAAAGGCACGCGAAGAAGTGGAACGCTGGCAAAGTGTCTGGGGGAAAGATACCAGCGTGATGCAAGCGTTTCTCATCGGCAGCAAAGAGGACTTCGCGCTGAAAGCGCAGAAGAAACTCGACGAGATCGAAACGGTTTACAAGCAGCGATTCGAGCGGGCACAGGAGTTGCGAAAGGGGCTGCTGGAGATCGCAGACCCGACCCAATCCATCGAAGCCACGAACGCACTCCGCAAATTTATTGTCGAAATGGACGATGCCGTAAAAGGCTTGACCGAGAATTCCGACATCATGAAACTGGAGAAGCTGAAAGACGCTTTCGGGTTTTCAAATGCTGATATCGGTGCTGCCAGACTCGCCGCTATCAACAAGGAAATGGCGATAGCGAACGATGAACTCGATAGATTTGTTTCGTCGCAATACAGTTCGGACGTGAATGCGGACGTGCAGAAACTTACCGAACTTGCCGAACAGCACAAACTTACTGCGGAGCAAATCCAGAAAGGGCAGGACGCAATTTTCGCCAAGAACGACCGTGAAGCCCAGCGCTTCGCCCGGTCGCTCGAAGAAGACTTGGGGCTAATAAAGGGATTCTACAAAAAATCAAGCGAAGAGATCCAACTGCAAGACCTGATAGAGAAAGGCATTGATGAAAAGCACATCGCGCGAATCAAGCAACTGATTGCTTACAAGAAAGAGTTGGACACACCTTACCAGCCCTCGAAAGCGATTCAGGCAGGTTCAGCCGATGCGTTTTCACTGCAGAACAAGATTAAATTCGAGGAAGATCGGCGGTTCGGAATGAACCAAGAAAAATTGCTCAAAGAAATGGCGCAGAAGCTTCAACAAATCGTGATTGGGTTAGGGGCTTTAGATCGCTCCGCACCTGAAATCTAAGAAGGGGGAAGGTGGCAACTTATGTAGAGTTACCAGAAGGGACAGCATCGACCGACAAAGACGGCATCCGCCTTTACACTCGTGTCTTCCGCATCTACGGCTTAGACCCGGCTCAGCGCCCCGAATTCGGCATTGCCGGAATTCCAATCACCCGCTTTTCCGCGTACCCAACTGACTCAGGTGCTTTGGCAGTCGGCGTGTCTTCTGCTTTTGTGAACGGCGAGTTGGGCATTCAGGATGTAAGTTACTCCTACACTTCGCGCCCCTGGGATTCGGGCATCGGTGCGGATGTCGAAACTGGCGGTGGTGGTGGCACTCCCCTTGAGCCGGGTCAATCAGACCCGACCGTTCAGCCAAATCCCCTGCTACGTCCACCGACAATAAAATTCAGCCAAAACACCGTTCAAGTTCCGTTCACCAAAGACTTTGACCCTAGCGGCGCGAAAGCACTTAAGAATAGTGCAGGCGTCCCCCTGGAAGGAGAAGTCCGTGACGAAATCACGAGTGTTATCACAGTCAGTTTCAATAAGGCAGTTACCGACATCTCGGTAAAGCAGCAACAGTTCGTCGGCACTTGTAATGACGCCCCCTTCAGCCTCGCGCCCGCATTCGGGACATACGCCACTTACACGCTCAGGTGCAACTCGTACTCTGGCACGATTGTTTATGAAGACGGAATGTGGATAACCCAGTGTGAAATTGAATTTGAAATGAACTCAAATACCTGGACTCGCAATATATTGGACACGGGCTTTACCTACCTGTCCGGGACGCTCGACATTCTTGGTAGACCCATTTTAAATCGTTTTCTCGACCAGAGCACAGGCGCCCCGGTTGACCATGCGATGTTTTTGAACGGGGCTGGTGCGCCATTGGCTTCAGGCTTCCCGCCCGTGGTGTTGGAGTTCTACCCGCACCCGAGCCAAGATTTTAGCACGATTTTTAGTTGAGTTTTCTGAAAACAAAGAAGGGAATTTGGGTTACGAACTCTCGAAACGGACCGCGAATAAACTGAAGGCGCTGCTCACGAAGAGCGCTCCCCTTCCGGCGCGAGCGACCACGAACACTACGCCTCGCTTCGACTGCTTTTTAGAGGTGACGGGAGACGAAATCCATTCGTCTTTCTTCCCCTGCGTTGCCGTGCAGTACAACTCAACAACCAATTCGTGGGAAGAGTTCACGGGCAGTTGCGTTGCGATCGACTGCAACGAATTGCCCCTCACGGTCGGGAAGCGTTATCGCGCCATGCACTGCGGGATTAACAATGTGTCCGAGGGCGTTAGCGGAAGCGGTTCGGGTAGTGGCAGCGTTGTGAACCAAGTGTTCGTAGTGCAAGAGGCGAGCGAAAGCGGCAGCGCTCCAGCCGTGAACAACCTGAAGGACTCGGTTCGGCTGGTCGTTACAGCAGCCCTTCCCGCGAATTTTTATAGCAATGGAAGTTCTGGAGTGGGTGCAACTCTGACCGCCACGAGCAACGGGGCTTTTCCCTTCACCGATGGCTTCAGCACCAACTTGAACGACGAAATACTGGTCACCGCCGAAAGCACCGCTTCCCGAAACGGTGTGTACCGAATCACCGACCTGGGCAGCGTGAGCACTCCTTGGGTTCTGACGCGCCGATCCGATATGGATTCGGCAGCCGATTTTGTTAGCGCGATTGTTCCCGTTCGCCTGGGCACATTGAGCACGAACACGCTTTGGTTCTGCACCAATTACACCAACCCGACGGTTGGCAGCACGAGCATAAATTTCAAGCGAGTCAGTGGGAATGTGGACGGACCGGCAACCGCAACCACCGACACCGCCATTGCCCTTTGGGACGGGACGAGCGGACGGCAGTTAAAGAACTGTTCGTATAATATCGGATCGAATATAAATTATGCTTTTAATACAGCGGACGGCTATCCGGGATTTTCTGCCGGTTCGGGGTATGTGTATGTCCGCGCAAACGATGTTCTGACCGGAACTCTGCTCACGGATTGGGCGCAACTCGGTGCGGGCGGAACTGGCGGTAGCGGTCCGGGGCTGACGACGAGTCACGTCGGCGGGTTCACTTGCAGTTTGAATAACTACCAGAGCGAATGGCATTGCCAGACTTACTACGCCGGTCGGTTCATTCTGAAAGCGCCGCAAAACGGGAGTGGGAGTTCAACGCCAAAGTATTCAATCGTTCGGATTTCCAGTTACACCCCGACCACTTACGACGGGATCGATGCCACCTGCACTGTCACCGTTTCGGGAGTTCCAAAGACGATGACCATCGTTGGCGGATTGGTCGTTGGTTTAGCCTAAAAAGAAGGGAAGTTGCATTACCTAATAAATCTAAGAAAGCGACCAGACCGCTTGGCAGAATCACTCGAAGAGTGCCGACGGGTCGGAATCCAGCCCATCGTTTGGGAAGCCACCGACGGCACTACCGTACCGATGCCACCGGATTTCAAAGAGAACGCGGGTGCTCTCGGCTGCCGTCTGTCGCACATGTCGGTTCTGGCGGACGTAATTGCAAAGGGCTACGAGCAAGTTTGCGTGCTCGAAGACGACGTGACTTTCGTTCCTAACTTTCAGGAGCGACTTTCCGCGTTCCTCGAAGAAGTGCCACCGGATTGGCAAGCGCTCATGCTCGGAGGGCAGCACGCTTCCGCCCCTGAACAAGTCAGCCCCGGTGTGGTTCGCTGCCTGAGTTGCCACCGGACGCACGCTTACATGGTGCGGGGCGAGTTCATTAACCAACTCCATTCGATCTTCGCCCGTTCCCGTGGTCATGTCGATTGGGAATGGGCACACGCGCAAAAGGACTACCGGGTTTACGCTCCGACCGCTTGGTTAGCAGGGCAACGCGCAAGCAAATCAGACATCACGAATTTTGACACACACTCGACTCGCTGGTGGCAGAACCGCAGACCGGCAGTCGGAAGGAAGGCACGGTGAGCATTCAATTTTCTGTCGTCCTTCCCTCACGCGAGCGCGTACCCCTCTTGACTCAGTGCCTTCAGTCGATCGCGGACACCACCGCAGACCTTTCGTCGGTAGAGGTGCTCGTGGGCATCGACCGCGACGATTCCAAAACGGTCGAAGCATCACACAAGTTGCGGCGGCAGTTCCCTTTCGTTCGATTTTTCAGCGGCGAACAGCAGAGCAATTTAAGCGTTGGATACTACACCCCCCTCGCTCTTCGCAGCACGGGCAAATTTGTACAGTTGCTAAACGACGACACACTTTTCGCCACTAAAGGCTGGAATATCGTAGCCCTGGAATTGCTGAATAGTTTTCAGAAGCACCCGGACGGCATTCTGCTCGGTTGCCCGCACGATGACACCGGGTGCGCGTACAGTTGCTTTCCAGTGCTGTCACGGCAAGCAATTTTGGCGTTGGGGCACGCGATCAACCCCGCGTTTGGCTCGTGGGGCGGGGATGTTCAGTTAGACATGGTGTTCGCAGCTTTAGGGCGTAAAGTGCCGTTACCCTACGACATCAAGCATTTGTGCCGTCACAATCGCACCAGGGGCATCGACAGGGTTCAGGCGCGAATGCCAAGGTTGACTCGCGGATACCCCTACGAAGAAACCGTAAAAAACGACACGGAGCGTTTGCGAAAAATTATTGACGAGAACACTAGATAGATGTGGTTAGTGTCCATCGACTATTCTCAGTTATCCTTGCAGCCCGGACTCGTTGTCCGGGTTGTTTTTTTGCTTTCAAGAGCATTAGATGCGATTCAGTTTGCGACACGCAAGCGATCACTTCTTCTCCGGAAGTGAACTGGCGAATACCATTTTGCCATCCCGAGGCAGTGAATACACATCCCCAGTCCGAGTATCGATGATGTACGCACCGTGGTTCGCTCCACCGCCTCGCTCGCCACTCCCTCCGTGTCCCCACGAGGAAATTTGAAATCGACCTGTATCGGCATTAGGCGCGAGTACCGGGGCGGCAGGCTGGGCAGTAGATGCCGGCAGCAAGTCGCTCGCTAGGGTGAGTGCGCCTACCGCTCCAATCACCACGCCTGCGAACAACGGGAGGACTCGTGAGACTTTCATGAGATCAATCCTGACAGTGTTGAAGACTAAGTGTGAACATTGAACAGACTCCCACTCGCCCATTCGCATGTCAACTGTTTTTTGCGATTTGCTCGGCAATGATCTAGCATATTATTGAGTGAGCACTAGATACGAGTGATTCAGTTGGGGCAAATCTCCAATAAAGCAGCAGCCGACTCGTTGTCGGCTGTTCGCGTTTACGCAGACCAGCCTGCATAGTAACGGAATCGTTCCGCCCATCCCTCTTTCCCTTCTTCCTGAAGTAAATCAGCGAAAATTGGAAAGTCACTACCGTTCTTGACACTGAATTCGGGATGAGTGATTCGCGCCCACTGCACCAGCAAGTCAACAATGGTGAAGGAGTCGGGAGGAAAGAAATCGTTCCAAGCCACTACCCTCTCGTGGGGCAAAATGAATCCCGGGCTATCGACATTGGTTTGCAGATGTTCAACATCGAAACCATGTTCCCTGAGCGAATTGAGAAAAGCATCCGCAAGCACTCCGTCGCTGAACTTATCCCAGTACCGGTCATCATAATTCTGGTCGAAGCTGTGCCGGCGATTCAGTAACTCGGCAACGATTTTGGGAGTGAAGAAGATATCTTCACCGTCAATGATGTCAATTGGCTCGTCTTCAAAATGAATCCACAAATTTATTAGCCATTCTATCGGGGGCAGCCAGCACTTGGATTCCGTGTTCCAAGTCAAATCGGCTAACAAATCGTGAAACTCTTCCAGCGTCGCCGGACGCAGCAACCCCTTAATCGCCTCAGTCATGTTTATCCTTTTCCAGACTTTAGACTTAAAATCTTACCTTCTGGTTTGATTATACCACACATCTCAAGCCATTGTCAAGTTTACAATTCGTTTATCATCAATTTATGTGAACTATTGCTTTCAGAAATACCACTAATTGCATCGCACAAAATTCACACTCAGCACTCCTATATATTGGAGGATATTTTATGCCTAAAGAGCTGTATTCACTGGTCGAACTCGCGGGAATCCTGCAATACCCGTATTCGACTCTGTACCGACTGGCGATTTGCGGCAGGATTCCCAATGAGCGGGTAGGCAAAGCGTGCATCGTTAAAGCCAGTGATTTGCAGGAGATCAAAGACAAAATCGCCGCGTTTGAAGCGGCAAAAGCGAGCCTTAAATGGAAGCCGACCAAATAGATTTCAGTGACGCAACGCAATGGCGACTGAGCAAGACTGCGTCTTCGTATGTGGCGCGTGGGAGCGGGTTCATTGCCTGCATTTTTCAAAGTAAAAAGCCGGAAAGCAGTTGGGGCGGTTGGCTGAAAGTAGACCAGCCGGGCGACCACGAACCACTGAGATTGGTGTGGGGTGACACGCTCCGCGAAATTATGCTGGATTTGGAGTTAACCCGCCGCAAGCAACTCGACCAGTCGGCACGGGTGAACACGAGCGAGCAAGCCAACCCGACCACACCCGAACAAGTTTGAACTTAACTAACTAAATTTCAAAAACTGTCTGGCGGCAAAGCCGCACACTTCACGCACGCGCAATGTTAACTGGTGTAAATCGCACAGGATAGCGTTAAAACCGGTCGGACGGGTGGAAACGGGTAAATACTCATCTGGTGGGTAGAACATCCGATAACGACTAATTCTTAAATAACTGGTGGTACTTGCAGTTCACTGAGTGAAGACGGGTTCAACTGCCTTTGGTTTGCCAGAGAGCGTAGCGAAGCTTTCCCGTTGTCCGATGCACCGACTTCGGTGCGAGGACAATGCCGAACGCAGTGAGGCATACTCAACGCGAGTTACACCGCACTGGCAAATTTACACTTTCGTGCCTAAAGCCCGGACTGGTCCAACTGCCTTTACACCAGTTCAAAATTTGAAAGCGTTTTGTCTTCGTTCGCGGAGCGAAACCGGAAATCAAACTTGTTTATACATAATTTAAAAAGTGACCGAACTGTAATCAGCTTGTAATCAACTTGTAATACTTAATGTAATTGTATTTCGGATTCATTACTCGGCACTTATTTTCCCGAGTTCACTCCCTTAATTCCAGACGCACCCCGTTCACCTTTCCAGTCTTCACTTACCAAAATTCAGTCCACGGGCTGCATTTCGCAGTTCTCGATACTCATATTTCAGAAGCGATATTTTTATGATATGATTGTTAAATCATTTAAAGGATAAATAAAATGGCGATTGGAAAAGAAACTTTTCAGATTTTAAATTGTGCCCGGCTCGCGTCAATTACTCGTGGCGAGGAAGACAAGTCCGACCTGAGTGCGTGTGACCGGTTGGTACTCGGCACGCTCTCGGCACGGAGCATACCGACACTGGCGGCGCTCGCCCGAGCGGTGAATTATGACTGGTCTACGGTTCGGTCTTCCTTGAAAAAATTAGCTGCTGCCGGTGCAGTCGAAGATTTAAAAGTTATTTGCCTGCCCACCGAAGTCTCGACCGACCGGGCGGGCAGACCACGTTGCGTGCCCGTGCCCGCTCTGGTGCAGGATAACGCAAAACTCAGCCCCAAAGCGAACCGCTTGCTCTGGCTGATTGTGTCTTTGTCCACGAAAGAGGGGTACTCCTGGGCAACCAAAAAGGCACTGCAGGGGATGCTCTCGACAAGTGCGGTATCCCTGCGCGAAGCAAAATCTGAACTTGAATCACTCAATTTAATAAGAGACAATATGGGCGATCTAGAGCCGCAAGAGGAAATCATTATGGCAATCAGTGACACCTGGGAATCGCGAATCGAGGGCATGTCACCGACAGAACTGGCGAAGCGCGTGCGGTGGATCAAATCCTTTTTAGAATTCGCCGGTGAACGCAACCCGAGTACCAAACTTGCAATTGAAATTATTAAGAACCAGCCGAGCCGAAGAGAGTTCCAGACCGAAGTGCAGTTTGCTACGCGGTTCGGTTGGGTGCTGATTAAGGCAGCGAAAAAGGCACTGAAGGAAGAGCGAAGTGTAGCGGCGGCAGTGCTCGGACGGCTCAAGCGAATCGACCGGTACGATTGGCAGGCGGACGCGAAGCACCGCCCCACGAACATTACTCCGCTCGAAGTGCTCGCCGAAGTCACCCCGCAGCACTCGCAGGACTGGCATCGTGCGGACAAGGCGTATTGGGCAAAGCAAGTCGCACTAGAGCAAGCGGAGATTGCTGAATGCCGGATGCCCAAACCAGTCGAACCTATAGTGCGCCCGTATCGCTGGACACGGGACAAGTGGGATGCCGTTTTCACTGCGGTGTTCACTGCTCTCAACGAGCGACCATTTAACACCACCGATTCAGTCGTGTGGTACTTGGCTCACCCGTCCATACGAATGAATCAGATCGCGACGAATAAAGCCATTACGCATTTGAGACAGAAGGGCTTTACGGTTACCGACGACGACATCGCGGAAGCCCAACGGCAAGATGTCTGGATGCTCTGGGACGAGTGCAACCACAAGGTGAACCCCCACACTATGCGCAAGTGAAGTGAGCGGTACGAAGTGACGACAAAGGCCGGGGTAACCCCGGCCTTTCTCTTTATGAAAACTATTTTCCGACCTTCGCGGGCGCATTTGAAATCGGTCGGTACTGGTAGAAGGGGTGCGAAACCCAGATCACTCGAATGGTAACGGTCTTTCCACCGGGGTAATGCACTTCACCGTCTAGTCCCGACTTCCCACCCGCTACCCCTTCCTCAACCCCTTCGTCGGTGGTGATTTTGTACTCCCGCGACGGTTTCGCCACTAAAGTCAGGTTTGCCCGAATCGCACCAGCGGGCAGTTTGTCCGCAGCCTTCTCCAGTAATCGAAGCAGTGCGATCGCCTGAGTGGGTTCTTCGGGGTAGAGGAACAATTGGGCATCATCCAAAATGATTTCCCAGAACTCACTAATGTCGCGCTTGAGTTGCTTCACATCGACCAGTTTGCGCAGTTCCGCACCGGTCATTTTTTCTGACTTGGGCATCGGGCAAGCCTCTCGGAGTGATTGGGGACTGTCGGATCCTTACCCCTCTAATCACCGCCCCTTTCACGCTTTTTAATTTTCTTTAGTACGTCTCAAAACAGCACATTTTCTTGCGCAGCGCGTTCAATTTTGCACTTTGCCCCCTAAACCCTGCCCACCTACTGCCTGAAAACTATTCTCATTCTGACAAAAACCACCGCTTTCTCTCATTTCCGTCCGAAAAGCCGCAATTCACTGCAGAAAACTCCGATTTTCACCACTTTTTCCCTGAATTAACCCCTTCAATACGCACTTTTTTGCTCAATTATGAATAAATTTCCGTTTCTCAGTTGACAACATGAATGATGTGTGCTATAATTGCTTTAGTAAAGAAGAATAAATTACAGAAAGGCTGGATCTTGAAATGGCTCAGAAGACTAAGATTGAATGGACTGAAGAGTCCTGGAATCCGGTAAGGGGCTGTACGAAAATTAGCCCCGGATGCACCCATTGTTACGCTGCGTCCATTGCCCACCGATTTAAGGGGGTAAAGGGCGGCGCCTACGAAGGCGGGTTCAAACTAAGACTTGTGCCAGAGCAACTGAACGAGCCGCTCAAATGGACCAGACCAAAATTAGTGTTTGTGAATTCGATGAGTGACCTGTTCCATAAGGATGTTCCTGAAAACTATATTAAGAAAGTTTGCTGGGTAATGCAGAAAGCAAATTGCCATACCTTTCAGGTGCTAACCAAGCGATCGGAACGACTTCGGGATTTTTTGACTGAGAACCCTGAATACGCGAAACTCGAAAATGTCTGGTGGGGGGTAAGTGTCGAGAACAAAAAGCACGGTCTACCGCGAATCGATCACCTCCGAGCAGCACCGGCAGCCACCAGATTCCTGTCTTGCGAACCACTTCTCGAAGACTTGGGCAAAATAAATTTAAGGGGCATCCACTGGGTAATCGCGGGTGGCGAGAGCGGACCGGGTGCGCGACCGATGGAAGCGGATTGGGCTAGATCGATCCGCCAACAGTGCGAAGCGAGCGGCTCGGATTTCTTTTTTAAGCAGTGGGGCGGGGTGAGAAAGGCAGGCACCGGGCGCACCCTCGACGGGAAGATTTACGACGAAATGCCTCCGCGTATTGAGTTGCCTGTTTTGCGACTGAAGGAACGAACGAGACTGAAAAAAGAGTTGTGCGTATTGGAGTGAGTTCCAAGCAACCGGCCTTACCCTTGGGTAAGGCCGGGAGTGTTCCGCATGCTTCAATTTTGCAAATCGCCCGCAGGCGTGATGTGCAACCACTTGCCGCACTTCGCGCACAAATAAATGCTCACTTGAGACTCGGTTTTGCTCATCGGCTTTTGCACGCGCGTTAAACGGGACGGTGCTTCACAGGAGGGGCATGGCATGACTCCGCTTCCCAACGAGATCGACTTGTAAAAGCGCAGGTAGTCCGGTGGGGGCTTGCGAGCGGGCATGGGCGAGCGTCGGCTTAGGCTAGGCTTAGTACAAACGAGATACTACCAAGCGCCTGCGTTAACCTCACGCACTAATTTTATTTTCATACCTGAAGTCTGTTTCCGTCTTCACGACAGAAATTCCAGAGGCGAAACCAGCACCGTGTCATCCTCTTTGTCGCGCCGAACGAAGAGCGAAGTGCCCCGCACCTGGAAACTAAATTCTTCGCTCTCGTTCCCCCGCACCAACCGCACCACTTCCCGCACCACCTCCGAACGCTCTTTCCCCTCGAAAACCAGAAGATCGAAGATTTGCGAATCAAACTCCAAAGTCTCGCCCGACCACTTTTCACCTGCAGGAATCTCGACAGCAACCCAAGTGGTAGTCCCCACCATTC
The DNA here is from genome assembly GCF_017939745.1 of Gemmata palustris. Lineage (NCBI taxonomy): Bacteria > Pseudomonadati > Planctomycetota > Planctomycetia > Gemmatales > Gemmataceae > Gemmata > Gemmata palustris. The sequence goes on from NZ_JAGKQQ010000001.1 coordinate 4,723,254, forward strand.
CGGGCACGCTCACCGGTAACACGCCTCTGAACGATTCAAACAAACTCCAGTTGTCCAATGTCCGCTTTTCCGTTTCCTGCCAGTTCAGTTCGTTGGGCATTTCTTCTTCACGAATCGAACCGACCGACCACGCTTCCTTTGCACGGTTGCCAGCTTGCTGGTGCAGAATCAAGCACACGCGCATCGCACCACCGACGAACCGCACGAACACATAAGCCATGCGGGTACGGCTGTGCCTCCCCTTCCCCACGATCAGAATTTTAATCGACTCGATAATTCTCAGGATTGCCGTCCGCACCCGCTTCCGCTGCTCTTCCGTTTCGGTCTGACCCGCAATCTTTTTGAACTGCCCGAACGCTTCCGACATCGGCGAAGCCGCTAACCGCTGTGCGTCCGCCAACTCCTCTCCGATCTTCCGTTGCTTTTCGAGTTCGTTCGCGAGGGCGTTCCCAAGGGTAGCGGCGAGCACCGGACGCGCTTCAATCTGCGACTTTAAAATCAGTATCCCCTGCTCCACTTCTGTCAGCCGCCCCGCCAATACCTCGACTTGCGTAGCGTCCTGACCGGGCATCACATCGGACGCCTTGAGTTCGACCAGTTGGGACAAAACCGCCTGCTCGAAAATCCGAGAGTTGAATGTCTTCCAAGTAGCACCTTCTTTGTCCCGCCCGGTCTTCATGTCCGTGGGGAAGATCTTCGGCGCTCGTCCCGGTTCGTGCCAGTAACTCATTCGACCGTCCGATGTCACATCCCACAGCAACCCGGTGAACAAGTTAACGTGTTTGCTCCTTCGCCCCCGGTCGGAGGTGCGCCGCTTTTCGATCGCGTGTCGGGTCGCGTGCCACTGCTCCTCAGTGACCACCTGCGGGTAATAATTTTTGATTACCTCACCTTCGCGTTCGCGGTTGTTGTCGATCCACCGACCCTTGTGCGGTTGGTACTCTCCGAGCACATTCCGGTTTCTGAGGATGTTGTAAACCATCGGGTCAGCCCATGTCTTCGGAGGCATTTTCCGCCGACCCTCGCTGAACGGCTTCACTTCTTCACCGTTCAGAATTTTGGTGATGGAGCGAAGGCTGTTGCCGGAAGACGCGAGTTTGAAAATCCGGCGAACGACCGCAGCCCGTTCCGTGTTCGCGACAATCTTCTCGTCTCGGTACTCGCACCAACCGGGAATCACCCCGCCGACCGGCTTCCCCTTCTCGCGGGCTTTCTTCCGCCGATCCTGCCACACATGGGCGCTGCGTGTGGACTTCATGTCCGATTCATTCTGTCCCCGAGCGAGCGTAATTATTAAACCAATCAGACCAAATGCGTCGGTCTTATCGTCAATGATTTGTTCGGGGGCGAGTTGCACTAGCCGAATGCCCGCGTTGATCAGTTCCATCAACGGCGGCAGGGCTAACCGCCAGTGGGCGCGGCTCAGTCGGTCGAATGATTCGCAGATGAGGAACGAACCTGACTGCACCCGCTTGTTCCGAACCGCTTGAATGAAACCCGCCAGCGCGTGAACATCGGGGTTCACCAAATTCTGTCCCTTGGCGGAAGGCACACCCGCATCGGTCATGTGTAGCGATGCGTCGAGTTGGACTTTGTTCCGCTCGCACCACTGCTTCGCAAATTCCGTTTGGCGCTCCAGCGACCGCCCCTTCGCTTGCTCAGGAGAACTGAACCGCTTGTAGGAGTAACCCAGTGCCATTTTGGTTTCCTTCATGGGGGAAACGATAACTCAAACGGAGATTGGAGCCAAGCACAAATCTCCGACCTAGTGAGTGGTTATTCTACGCAATGGCACGGAATTGAGCTGGAACAAATAGACACATATAACCACTATCGACCTCTCAAGATGCGATAAGCCCTCACGAATGCGAGACCACCCGCTCGTTGACACTCGCGGTTCGCCATAGACTCCGGCGAACCGCGAGTGTCAACGAGCGGGTAAGGCGCCCTACTTGCATAAGCCGATGCACCCAACGACCCGGTCCCTGATTCCCGCACCAATCTTCACAGGGGAAGCGGTTCGCGGCTTCTCTTCACTGTGCCTACCAAACCGTTCAATCGTTCCAGATGCAAAGTATTCGTAACCCCGTCGCGGCGTGAAAATTGTTAAAATTCATGATTGACCTGAGTTGCGCGGTCGGCGATAAAACAATTTCGCTCCCTGTAATCATGGGGAAACCAAAAGCATGAAAAGGACGAGCACAGTCAACAGAACAGCCATTCGTAAAGCAGCGGAGGCATGTTCCGATGCGTTGGAAACCTGGGAGCACGTCAAACCCGAACTGGCGCGGGCCGTGTACGAGGCGGGTAACCGAGACCTGATTTCCTTCCGCCACGCGATCCACACCGCCCTGCAAGAGTGCAGGAGCAAGGTCCACTTCACCGGAAAAGACATTCTCGCCCTCTTCCGAAGAGTTGGCGGGAGACGCACCCAAAACCCGGAGGAAGCGGAACTGATCCGAAGAATCCGCGGGCGCTGTTCGGCGGACCGAGTTTAGTCGCACAAGTCCCAACAGGTTCGTAAGCCCAAATCGTTGAAATCCGGACCCGTGTTTGCCTCTCCCAAATAAACACGATCGCCGAGCGACCGATCCCATCTTTGTTACCAGCCCGCTTTGAAACTCGTTGCGCTCGACCGGGGTATTCCCCGTACCGTGCTACGCTTGTCAGTGCGTCTGGCTTGGCTTCTTCCGCGGAGCGACCGTGAACCCGCTTCTTCCACACTTCAATCGCCGTCACTTCCTCGCGACCGCGGGCGCATCTTCCCTCGCATGGCTGACGCCGCTGGGTACGGCACTGGCTCGCGCTGCGGAGAAGGAACGGGCGCCCGCGAAGTCGGTCATCGTGCTGTGGATGGGCGGCGGGCCGAGTCAACTGGAGACATTCGACCCGAAGTCGGGAACGGACATCGCCGCTGGCACAAAAGCCATCAACACCGCTGCGAAGGGTGTGCAACTCGCGCCCGGCCTCGAACAACTTGCGGACCAGATGCAGCATGTTGCTCTGGTGCGGTCGCTCTGGAGCAAAGAGGGCGACCACGAGCGCGGCACCTACGCACTGAAGACCGGCTACCGCCCCGACGCGACCGTAACGCACCCGTCGCTCGGGGCGATCGTGTGTCACGACCTGCCCAACAAAGGCGTCGAAATCCCCCGGCACGTCTCCATCATGCCGAACGAGTGGCCCGCACGCGGAGGCGTACTCGGCGCGCAGTTCGATGCGTTCAAGGTGTACGATCCGAAGGACAGCGTGCCGGATGTGACGCCGCACGTTCCGCCGGCGCGCTTCGATCAGCGCCTCGAAGACCTGAAAGTGGTGGAAGAGGCGTTCGCGAAGGGACGCGGGAAGCGCGTCGAGGCGACCGGGCACCAAGACACGATGGACCGTGCCCGCAAGATGATGAGTTCGGACCAACTCAAAGCGTTCGACGTGTCGCGCGAGTCCGCGGCCACCCGCAAGGAATACGACGACACGGCGTTCGGTCGCGGGTGCTTGGCCGCCCGGCGGCTGATCGAAGTCGGCGTGCGGTGCGTCGAAGTCACGCTCGCGGGGTGGGACAGCCACGCGAACAATCACGAGATCACCACACGATTAAAGGGCGAACTCGATCCGGCGTTCGCGGCCCTGATCCGCGATCTCGCGAAGCGCGACTCACTGAAGGACACGATCGTGCTGTGCGTCGGCGAGTTCGGACGCACGCCGCAACTCAACGCGCTCGGGGGCCGCGACCACTGGCCGCACAACTTCACCGCGGCGCTGGCCGGAGGAGGCATTAAGGGCGGCACGGTGGTGGGCGAAAGCGACCCGGCCGGCGGAAAGGAACCCGCGGACAAGCGCGCTGCGGCCGACTTGCACGCGACCGTATTAAAAGCACTGGGCATCGACTGGGAGAAGACGTTCCGCAGCCCGATCGGGCGCACGTTCGCCCGCAGCGAGGGCAAGCCCATCGGCGCGATCCTCAGTTGACCGTGTGCCCCGCCCGCGCGGGGGTTCACCATTCGGCACGTCTCGGGTATACTGCGCACCACCCGCCCCGCTCTCCCACACCCAATTCAAATCACGATGATGCGCCACTTCCTCGCGCTGGCCGTGTTGTTCGCCTTCACTCAACTCGCCCGCGCGCAAGAGAAAATCGACTTCGCGCGTGACGTGCTGCCGATCCTGTCGAACCACTGTTTCCAGTGCCACGGGCCGGACGAGAAGGCCCGTAAAGGCGACCTGCGTCTCGATACCAAAGAAGACGCGCTGCGCAAACAGGGCGCGGTCATTGTGCCCAACAAGAGCAGCGAAAGTGAGTTCATCAAGCGCATCGAATCGGCGGACCCGAAAGAGGTAATGCCGCCGCGCAAGGCTAACAAGCCGCTGAAGCCCGAACAGGTCGCGGTGCTGAAAAAATGGATCGACCAGGGCGCTTCATGGGGCACGCACTGGTCGTTCGTCAAACCCGTGCGCCCGGTCCCCCCGAGCACAAAGTACCCGACACAAAACCCAATCGACAAATTCGTGTTCGCGCGCCTCGAAAAAGAAAAGCTCACTCCTTCGCCCGAAGCGGACAAAGAGCGGCTCATTCGCCGCGTCACACTCGACCTGACGGGACTCCCTCCCACCCCGGAAGAAGTCGATGCGTTCCTGAAGGACGATTCGCCCGGTGCCTACGAGACGGTCGTCGATCGGTTGCTCGCCTCCCCCCGGTTCGGCGAACGGATGGCGTGGGACTGGCTCGATGCGGCCCGTTACGCGGACAGCAACGGCTACCAGGGCGACGGCGAACGCACCATGTGGCCGTGGCGCGATTGGGTGGTGAAGGCGTACAACGACAACCTGCCGTTCGATCAGTTCACCACCTGGCAACTCGCAGGAGACCATCTCCCCAAGCCCTCGCGCGAGCAACTCTTGGCGACCGCGTTCAACCGTAATCACATGATTAACGGTGAGGGCGGGCGCATCGCGGAGGAGAACCGAGTTGAATATGTTTTCGACCAAACGGAAACGACCGCGACCGTATGGATGGGCCTCACCGTGGGGTGCGCCCGGTGCCACGACCACAAGTTCGATCCGATCTTGCAGAAGGATTACTACAGCCTGTTCGCGTACTTCAACCAGACGCCCGTAAACGGCGGAAACGGTAGCGGACAAACGCCCCCTGTGATGGATTTTGGCACGCCCGAGCAGGAGAAGAAGCGCAAGGACACGCAAGTCGCTTACGACGAACTCGTGAAGAAGATCGTCCCGATCGAGACGAAGCTCCGCGAAGCCGGGATGGTGAAGAACAAGGACGGTAAGTACGAAACGACGCTGCCGCAACTGATCGAATCGGCGCTTCGCAAAGGTCCGAACGACCGCGCGGACCAGAATTACGACGAACTCACCAAACACTACAAGGACAAAGAACCCGAATACGTGAAACTGCTCGGCGAAGTGCGGAAGGCCAAACAAATCCGCGATTCGGCGAGCGCGGCCCTGCCCAAAGTGATGGTGATGGGCGACCAGCCAACTCCGCGCGAAACGTTCATCCTCACCCGCGGCGCTTACGACAAAAAGGAAGGCAAAGTTCCTCCCGGTACGCCGGTCGGCCTCCCCGCACTTCCGAAGGGCGCGAGCGCGAACCGGCTCGCGCTCGCCGAATGGATCGCGTCGAAGGACAACCCGCTCACGGCCCGCGTTGCCGTGAACCGCTTGTGGCAAATGTTCTTCGGCACCGGGCTCGTGAAGACGGGCGATGACTTCGGCGTTCAGGGCGAGCGCCCCAGCCACCCGGAACTGTTGGATTGGCTCGCGGTGGAGTTTCAGAACCCGACCCCAGCTCCGAAGGGAGAGGGACTTCAGCAGCCGACTCTTCCTCCCCCTTCCTTTCTAGGGAAGGGGGCTGGGGGGTTAGGTTCTGCCGACAACCCCTCCCCAACCACTTCCCTAAACGGAGAGGGGCCTAAAACCAAGACGAGCGGAACGGCGCCTGGTGGTTCTGGTTCGGCTCTCCCTTCCTTTTTAGGGAAGGGGGCTGGGGGGTTAGGTTCTTCTCCCTGGGACACCAAGCACATCGTCCGGCTCATCGTTACGAGCGCGACCTACCGCCAGTCAGCGAAGGTCACACCAGAGTTGCTCGAACGCGACCCGGACAACCGGCTCCTCGCGCGCGGCCCGCGCTACCGGCTGCCGTCGTGGGTGATCCGCGACCAAGCCCTCGCCGCGAGCGGGTTGCTCACGCCGACCTACGGCGGCCCGCCGGTCAAAACGTACCAGCCGCCGGGCATCTGGGAAGAAGCAACATTCGGCAACAAGCGCTACGTTCAGGACAAGGGCGAGGCACTGTACCGGCGCAGCCTGTACGTGTTCTGGCGCCGAATCGTCGGTCCGACCATGTTCTTCGACGTGGCGAACCGTCAGACGTGCAGCGTGAAGACCACGACCACGAACACCCCGCTCCACGCACTCGTCACGCTCAACGACACGACATACGTGGAAGCGGCCCGCGCCCTGGCGCAACTCGCGCTCGAAAAAGGCGGCGCGACCGACGCGGAACGCCTCGCGTTCACCTTCCGGCGCGTCACCTCGCGCAAGGCCACCGCGACCGAACAAAAGCTACTCGGCGCGGCGCTGGAGAAGCAGCGGAAGTTGTTCGCGGCGGACCGCGCGGCCGCCCTCAAGCTCCTGAAGGTGGGCGATTCGCCCCGCAACGAGAAATTGGACGCGACCGAGCACGCGGCCCTGGCCGCCGTGTGCCTGATGATGCTGAACCTGGACGAGACACTCAATAAGTAGGTCGGGCTGTGCCCGGCGCCAGCAAATACATGTCGGGCACAGCCCGACCTACGAGAACCGTCATGCACCCCATCGACGAACGCGCACTGTTGCTCTCGCGCCGGCATTTCTTCGGGCGCGCTGCGACCGGCATCGGCACGGCCGCGCTCGGCGCGCTCCTCGCACGCGACGCGCACGGGGCCGACCGCGCGCGCATCGGTGGGCTGAAGGAATTGCCGCACTTCGCGCCGAAGGCCAAGCGCATCATCTACCTGTTTCAGAACGGCGCGCCGACGCACGTCGATCTCTTCGACTACAAGCCGGAACTTACCAAGCAGAAGGGAAAGCAGATCCCCGATTCCGTGGTGAAGGGCGCGCGGTTCAGCACGATGACCGGCGGGCAGACGGTTCGGCCGTGCTTGCCCGAAATCACCAAGTTCAAGCAGCACGGCGCGAGCGGCGCGTGGGTCAGCGACGTCCTTCCGCGCACGGCCGCCATCGCGGACGAACTGTGCTTCGTGAAGTCGATGTTCACCACGCAGGTGAACCACGCGCCGGCGATCTGCTTCTTCCTCACCGGGTCCGAGATGCCGGGCCGCCCGAGTATGGGGAGCTGGCTCACCTACGGTCTCGGGAGCGAAACGGAAGAACTCCCCGGTTTCGTCGTGATGACCTCGCGCGACAAGGAAGCGTCGTGCGGCCAGATCTTCTACGACTTCTATTGGGGCAGCGGGTTCCTTCCGACCAAGTTCCAGGGCGTGAAGTTCCGCGGGCAGGGCGACCCGGTGCTCTACCTCTCGAACCCCGACGGGTTGAGCAAGGAGAGCCGGCGCGCGTCTCTCGACGACCTCGCGAAGCTGAACGACCTCACCCTCAAGGAATTCGGCGACCCGGAAGTGGGTACGCGCATCGCACAGTACGAGATGGCGTACAAGATGCAGACGAGCGTGCCGGAACTCACCGACTTCAGCAAGGAGCCGCAGAAGGTTCTCGACAGCTACGGGCCGGACGTGAAGCGCCAGGGGAGCTTCGCCTACAACTGTTTGATGGCGCGCCGGCTCGTCGAGCGCGGCACCCGGTTCGTCCAACTCCTCCACGCCGGCTGGGACCAGCACCGGAACCTCAACACGCAACTCAAGGTCCAATGCACTGATGTGGACGCGCCCTCGGCCGCGCTGGTGAGTGATTTGAAGCGCCTCGGGCTACTCGACGACACGCTCGTGATTTGGGGCGGCGAGTTCGGCCGAACGCCGTTCCTCCAGGGCAAGATCGAGGACGTGAAGAGTTGGGGGCGCGACCACCACCCGTATGTGTTCACGCTCTGGATGGCCGGTGGGGGAATCAAAAAGGGTACGAGCTACGGCGCGAGCGACGACTTCGGTTTCGCCCCCGCGAAGGACGCGGTTCACGTCCACGACCTCCAGGCGACGCTCCTGCACCTGCTCGGCCTCGATCACACCAAACTCACGTTCCGGTTCCAGGGGCGCGACTTCCGCCTCACCGACGTTCACGGCAGCGTCGTCAAAGGGGTGCTGGCGTAACCCCACGCCGCTAAACCATTCGATCGGGCACCCGTCCGACGAAATGTGCGCGGGCAATTGCCCGATCCGCGCCCGCCGGGATCTTTCGCACATTTCTCGCGGCGCGTTCATTCGCCCACCGCACGCATCATTCCCCTTCTACACCTGCGTTTATGTGCGTGCCAGTGGCGCGGGCCGGAGCGATTTCACCGCGGCGCCGGCACGCACCGTGCTGAAACTCATCCCAGTCGGTTGCGAGGACCGGCGACCTACACCGGGAGGGCACATCATGCCAGCGAGAAAGAAGCACCACACCATCGGTGTGTTTGAATCGAAAGCACGGGCCGAACAAGCGATCGCGGACCTTCGAGCCGCCGGCTTTGAAGAGAGTAAAATCGGGATGGTGTACCGCGACGCGGCCGGCAAAACGGTGAAGACCGGGGCCGCGGACGAGACCCACGCCGAGGAAGGCGCAATAGCCGGCGCGTTGGCCGGGGCCACGGGCGGGGCCCTCGTGGGGGCGGGTATTCTTGCCGGCGTGATCCCGGTCATCGGGCCGGTTCTGGCGCTCGGTACCCTCGGGACCGTGCTCGTTAACGCCGCGGGCGGCGCGGCCCTGATCGGGCTGGCGGGTGCGCTCGTCGGTTGGGGCATCCCGGAGGAGGACGCCGAGTTCTACGAGCGCGAAGTCGAGAACGGACGGTATCTCGTAACCGTTGATGCGAACGGGCGGGGGCTGGAGGCCCGCGACATCATGCACCGCCGGAGCGGGTTCGACCGCCAGGGGTGGACCGCCGTTCGCGCCGATCGCGCGAACATCGTGGCCGACGGCCGGTTCGAGGCGCAGGACGGGCGCGTGATTCAGCTCCGCGAGGAACAGCTCCGGGCCAACACGGAAGAAATCGAGACGGGCAGCGTGAGCGTTCGGAAAGAAGTTCACACCGAGCAGCGGCAACTCACCGTCCCGGTGGAGCACGAAGAGGTGGTCATCGAACGGCGCCCCGCGACCGGGACGGCGTCCGGAGAGATTCGGGCCGAAGAGATCCGCATACCGGTCAAAGAAGAGCGTGTGCGCGTGACTAAAGAGCCGGTCGTTACGGAAGAGGTAACGGTCGGCAAACGAAAGGTGCGCGAGAACCGAACGGTCAGCGGCACCGTGCGCAAAGAAGAAGCTGTCGTCGAATCCGAGGGCGGTGCCAAGGTGCGCCAGACGGTGAAAGCCGGTAAGAAGTAACCGAGCCCGGTACGCAACAAAACGCCCGCCAAAAGGCGGGCGTTTTGTTGCGCTCGTCAGAAATGAACACCCGGGAACCGCTTACGCAGCGCGGAAGGTACGTCGGCGGTGAATGCGTTGCCGGTCAGATCGAGTTCGCGAAGATTATTCATGTGAGACGACGCGACCAGCGCGAGGGCGCCGGCGTCGCTGATCGAGCACCAGCGAAGTGTCAGTATTTCCAGGTTTCGGAGCGCGTCGCTGGACGCAACGACCTCGAGCACGGGCGCATCGAGGCGCGTGTTTCCTCCGAACGCGAGCCACCACAACCCGCTCAGCGCCGCGCCACCCACGAGCGCGTGAAGTGGCGCGGAATCCGCCCGGTAGTTGCGAAATTCGAGTACCCGGAGCCGGTCCAAAAACGGGCACTTCGCGAGCGCGGTCGCACTTTTCAGGTCCATTTTCTGGACCACGACGGACTCGACGGGCGCTGCGTCCCAGATCGCTTTTGCGTTTCGCGCGAGCGTGCCCGCGTTTAGTACGGTTACGCCGGGGAACCCGCGCCAAAAGCCCGACCACGTTACGCCCCGGATGACCGGGTACTCGGCCTGCCACACGTCGCCGAAGCGCGCGAGCAGTTCTTGTTCGCGCTCCGCGCCGGCGAAGAATTTCCCCGCGCGCAACTGGCGCGCGTGGGCGCACTGCAGACGAATGAATTCGGCGCGCTCGGGCTGAGCATTTTCCTGGAGCCAGTCCGCGTACACGAGGCGCGGGGTGTCGTCGTTCGGTTCGGTCGCGATCGCGCGGACCAGTGCGAGTTGATCGACCGAGTGCGCGCGCACCGGCCGGCCCTTCGGCGGCGCGTAGCGGAAGAGCCGGACGTCCCACTCGTCCGCGACGAGCAGGTACCGGCCGTCGGCCGAAAATCCGATGGCCGCCCACTTCCCGGCGCGCGGCGCATCGGTGATCGCAACGCGCGCGTCTTCGGGCGCGTCGATCCCGGTTAACCGGCCCGCGGGATCGAACGCGAGTCGGTCCCCTTGGGGCGAACGCGCGGGCAGTTCGCAGCCGTACCGGGTGCCCGGCGCGCCGCACTCGCCGTGCATGGAGAACTCCGCCCCGCGCCACGCCAGCACGCCCCGCGCGGTATCAAACGCTCGTTCCGCATCGGCGGAACTGCCCATGCGGAGGCTCGTCGCCGCGCGCCCGAACCAGAGCCCGTACAGCCCGTCGGTGGTCCACACCACGAGCATCTGCCGGTGATCGGGGGCGGAAACCGCGCGCACGCGCCCGGGAATCGGCTCCAGTTCAATGAGGTTCCACATGATCGTCCCGTGGTGCGAAGTGCGCTCAGCTTACCCGCGCACCGGCGGGTGTGGAGCCGCGTAGGAACGCACGAACCCCGAGCGCTGGTGCGCTCGGGGTTCGTGCGTGTATTTCGAGTACCGGGCGCGATCAGTACCGGAACAGGCCGAGCCGGTACAACCGGTTGTAGATCACGTGGCGCCCCAAGTACCGGCGGATGCCCTGCTGGATCTCCTGCGGGCTCACGTCGCGCCCGTGGATCCGGCGCCGCAACCGCGTCATCTCTTCCTGGCCGTGCGTGTTCACCACGGTCATTGTTTTGGACGCATCGTGGATGCGGAACGCGCCGAGGAACCGGGGCATCCGGTAGAACTTGGCCCCGGCGTCGACGAACCGCGCGATCAGGTCCCAGTCCATCGCGAACCGGAAGCTCTCGTCGATCCCGCCGACCTTGTCCCAGATCCGGCGGCGCCAGAACATCGTTTCCTGGGGCACGTAGTCGGCCCACTTCAGCACATCGGTGTCGTGCGGGGGCAGCACCCACCGCCCGATCTCGTCCCCCTGCTGGTTAATCAGGACGCGGTGCCCGTACACGACGTCCACGTCCGGGTGGTCCTCGAAGTATTTCGCGACCGCGTGGAGCGCCCCGGGCAACAAGATGTCGTCCGAGTTGAGGTAGGCCATGATCGCGCCGTCGGTGTGCGCCAGGCCGAGGTTGATCGCGTGCGACTGGCCCCGGTCCTTCTGCATTTCGCAGTGGTGCAACCGAGACCTGTACCGGGCGAGAACGTCGACGGTGCTGTCCGTTGATCCGCCGTCCTGCACGACGTACTGGAGCTCCGGGTACTCCTGATCGAGCACGCTCCGCATCGTGCCCTCCAGAAAGTCCCCCTGGTTGTACGACGGGGTGGCGATCGAGATGACCGGCGGGTTCTTCAGTACGGGTTTGGTGTGGTACCACTTCGGGACGCCCACGACCTTCGGCGGCTCGGTGAACGAGAGCTTGCCGAGAACCACGCGCAGGTCCAGTAGCACCTTGATCTGGTGCCGGATCCAGAACTTCCACGGGAGCCGCGGGCGCGTGTACGATTTCAGGCGCCCCAGTTCCTGTTGGAGCACCAGAACCTGGTTCGCGAGGTCCTGGACGCGCCGCTCCATCCCCAGGATAATGGGGTACTCGGTGGCGTTCGTGTCGGTCTCCGGCGAACTCATGGCTGTGCCCCTCTGTAGCGGCGGTGGTATCAGGCGGCGATCCGGGTCGGCGCCGAAAGTTGCGCGCGGTACCACGCGATGGTGTCGGCGAGCCCGCGCGTGAGCGTGGTCGTGGCCTCGAACCCGATCACCGCCTTCGCGCGGCTCGTGTCCAGGCACCGGCGCGGTTGCCCGTCCGGTTGGGTCGGGTCGAACTTCAGCGCCCCGCGGTACCCGACGTGGTCGGCGATCATTTGGGCCAGGTCGCGGATCGAGATCTCGTGCCCGGAGCCGAGGTTAACCGGGTCCGGGGTCTCGAGGCGCTCGGCGGCGAGCCGAATCCCCCGGGCCGCGTCCGCGACGTAAAGGAACTCGCGCGTCGCCTGACCGGTGCCCCACACGGGAACTTCTGGCAGCCCCTGGGCTTGCGCGTCCACGCACTTGCGGATCAGGGCCGGGATCACGTGCGACGACTGCAAATCGAAGTTGTCCCACGGGCCGTACAGGTTCACGGGCAGCACGTAGGTGCCGGGGAAGTCGAACTCCTGGCGGTACGCCTGGAGCTGCGCGAGCAGCATCTTCTTGGCCAGCCCGTAGGGAGCGTTGGTCTCCTCCGGGTAGCCGTTCCACAGGTCTTCTTCCTTGAACGGCACCGGCGTAAATTTCGGGTACGCGCAGATGGTCCCGGCGCAAACGAACTTCGCGAGCCCGCGGCGCCGGCACGCATCAATGAGCTGCACGCCCATCATCAGGTTGTCGTAGAGGAACGTGCCGGGGTACTTGCGGTTGGCGCCGATCCCGCCGACGACGGCCGCGAGGTGGATCACCACCTCCGGGCGGCTCCAGTCGAGCACCCGGCGCACCGCGTCGGCATCGGTCAGGTCGTATTCGGCCCGGCGCGGGGCGAACAGGCTCGTACACCCCACGTGCCGCAGCTCCGCCACGACGTGCCGACCGAGGAACCCGCCGCCGCCGGTCACCAGGATTCGCTTGTTCCGAAGGTCCATCGGTTCCCTTCCCTGAGTTGCCCGGAGCCAGCACCGTCCCCCGTCGCGGCGCCCGTGCCTACTCAATACATTCGGCAGAACCCCGGGAAGCTGTTTACACAATTCACTTATCCCACGCAACCGCAACCGCCCGCTCTGCGGGAGCGTGGCTTTGTGTCCGCGAAAATTGATGAGTTTGAAGTGGTTTCGGGAAAACGATGACGCAAGTCCGCGTGTAAAAAACTGGCGCCCGCGAGCGGCAAAAATGGGTCACACGTACATCCAGCCCTCACGGGTGAGTCGGGGGTGCGTTGACAGAATCGCGTGGTCGGCGTCGCGGACCCCTCGGAGCGCCCCGGCCGCCGCGATGACCGCGTCCAGGGCGTCCCCGCCGGGGTTGCGCATCATCACGCGCCGGTGCCGATCGCCGATCCGCACCCGTTTATCCAGGGCGGCCAGAATCTCGTGCCGCGTCAGGCGCCGCTTACGAAGGAGCGGACCGCCCTTCGGCTGTTTGTAATTCTGGTGCGGAAGGCCGTTTCTCTTCAGTACCGATGACGGACAGCACTCGACCACGACGCGCTTCGCCTTCGGTAACTTGCGGTACTGGAACGGTAGCACCGCGGTACCGGGTGTCGCGGCCAGGTGTTGCACCACGTCGCGCATCCCGAAGAACGTCTGGTAGATCATGCGGTAGTGGAACCCGTCGAACGGCGCCTTGGCGTCGAAGTCGGACTGGCGCCGGCAGTGCAGCGCGCTGCGCAGCGGACCGTCGGGGAGCCGTTTGGTGCGGGCGATGCACTCCAAACCGCACTGGTAGGCGTCCTCGTACTCCGCGAGGAACGCGAACTGGTCCGCCCACGGCGCCCCTTCGGGAAACAGTTCAACGGGCAGCCCGAACGGGCAATCAAAACCCCACAGGGCCGCGTCGCTCGCGTTCACGATCCGCACCAGTTCCGCGAGGCACACGGCCCGTTCCGCGGTCCCGCAAAGCGAATCGAGTCGGTCGAGCGCGACGAGTGCCAGCCGCCCGCGTGCGCGAGCTTCCGTGCGCGCGATCCAGATCGTGCGCCCCGCCTGCTTCGCCCCAGAAAAGTCCACGCCGTAAACCGACTCGAACTCTGGTACCCGCATCGTTCCCGCTCGTTGGCTGAGCTTTTGTGCCGTGTTATCCAGTGTGACAAAACGTTCGGGCCTGGCGATGCCGGTTGTCCGAATTGAGGCAATTAGGCGCCGCTGACCGATAAAAACAGCCCCTGATGAGCGTCCGAGGCACCTAACGAATTCGGCGCCCCGTTATTGGGCGGGCAAATGCGTCAATGTGAACTCACTTCTTGAGTTGAAGCGCGACGGTGATAAGCAAGCTGATGAGTCCGAAGCCGAAACCGAGCGCCGCGAGCCAGAGTTGCCATCCGCGGTCCGTGGTCTTCTCTTGATGCCGCGCCCGTTCTTCGAGGGCTGCGTTCTTCGCAGTCAACTCGGAGACTTTGTTGCGGAGCTCATCTTCCGTTCGTGTGTGCTCGCCGTCGCGCGCCTCTAACCTCTGTAATTGAAGATCCGCAACCGCTCGATGCTTCTCGAAGGCGGTTTCTAACTCCTGAACCTTCTTGGCCAACTCTTCAATACGCTGAGTGGGCGATTTACCGGGCACGTTTAATCCCCCGTTGAAGTGACGAGAGACTGGAGATCACGACGAATGCGTTCTAGGTCACGATCCAGTTCACCTGACAACACGGCACCAAAATGGCCGATCGGCGTCCACAGCCGACTCCGAATGGACTCGTCGCTCTCGAGATCCTCCTTCGGAAACTCGTAACTCAATACCCCTCCATCAGCAGTAGTCAGGCTGAGAAGCACAGCAAAGTCGCTCACGACTATACGATCGAACCGCCACCGTGCCTCGACGTCGAATTTCTCACCCACCCTACGGAGCAGTTGTTCCAAAATATCAGCAGCGCGCCGAACCTTTTTGAGCAGGTCGGTTGGGACGGGCTGCTCCTTCCCTGTTTCTTCGTCTATTGTCTGAATCGTCGTGCGGAGCATGTCGCCCTCCAGAATGTGCGGTGCGCGTATTCTACCGTCCCGGCCGCTTTGCCGCACGGTTCTCTCGTCCGTAAACCATCTCGTGAACACGCCGCACTGCGGCGCTACCCCTCCTTACAGCGGACGACAATGAGCGCGAAGCACGTTTACTTCTTCGGCGGCAAGGCGGCCGAGGACACCGGCCTGGACGCGAAGGGGCAGAAAGAGCTGCTCGGCGGTAAGGGCGCCAACCTCGCCGAAATGTGCCGCATCGGGATCCCCGTGCCGCCCGGGTTCACCATCACCACCGAAGTTTGCGCGGCCTACTACGAACAGGGGAAGAAGATCCCCGAAGCGGCCGTGCCCGCGATCGAAGAGGCGCTCAAGAAGGTCGAGGCCGCGTTCGGCGGGCGCAAGCTCGGCGACCCCGCCGACCCGCTGCTCGTCTCGGTGCGCTCGGGCGCGGCCCTCTCCATGCCCGGGATGATGAACACCATCCTCAACCTCGGCCTCACCGACGCGAGCGTCGAGGGGCTGGCGAAGAAGACCGACAACCCGCGGTTCGCCTACGACAGCTACCGCCGCCTCATCGACATGTTCGGGTCCACCGCGATGGGCTGCGAGCACGAGAAGTTCGAGCACGAAATCCATGAAATGAAGGCGCAGAAGGGCGCCAAACTCGACACCGACCTGAGCGCCGACGACCTCAAGGAACTCGTCAAGCGCTACAAGGCCGTCTACAAGAAGCACGTGAAGGACGACTTCCCGCAGGACCCGAAGAAGCAACTGTTCCTCGCGGTCAACGCGGTGTTCAACTCGTGGAACGGCAACAAGGCCATCGAGTACCGCCGCATCGAGCGCATCACCGGGCTCAAGGGCACCGCGGTGAACGTGCAGGCGATGGTGTTCGGCAACATGGGCAACTCGTCCGGCACCGGCGTCGCGTTCACCCGCGACCCGAACACCGGGGAGAACGTCTTCTACGGCGACTACCTCATCAACGCCCAGGGCGAAGACGTGGTGGCCGGCATCCGCACCCCGGAGCCGATCGCGCAACTGAACGACGAGATGCCGAAGGTGTACGAGCAGCTCGTCGGCATCCGCAGCACGCTGGAGAAGCACTACAAGGAGATGCAGGACATCGAGTTCACGGTGCAGGACGGCGTCCTGTACATGCTCCAGACGCGCTCCGGCAAGCGCACCGGGACCGCGGCCGTGCGCATCGCGGTCGAAATGGCGAAGGAAAAGCTGATCGACGAGACGACCGCGGTGAAGCGCGTCGCGCCGGACAGCCTGAACCACCTGCTCCAGCCGCAACTCGACCCGAAGTCGGACATCAAGGCGGTGGCGCAGGGCATCGCGGCCAGCCCCGGCGGGGCGTCGGGGAAGGTCATCCTCACCGCCGAGGCCGCGGTGGAACACGCGGAAAAGTTCCCCGGTGAGCCGATCCTGCTCGTCCGCAAAGAAACGTCGCCCGAAGACGTGGCCGGGATGGACGTCGCGAAGGGCATTCTGACCAGCACCGGCGGCAAAGCGAGCCACGCGGCCGTGGTCGCCCGCGGATGGGGCAAGCCGTGCGTCGTCGGGTGCGACGAGGTCAAGATCGACGAGGCGGCCCAGCAGATCACGATCGCCGGGCACGTGGTGAAGGTCGGCGAGTTCGTGACCATCAACGGCACCACCGGCGACGTGATGATCGGCAAGGTGCCGACCATCGCCCCGTCGATGACGGCCGACTTCGCCACCCTGATGACGTGGGCCGATAGGTCGCGGAAGATCAAGATCCGCACCAACGCCGACTCCCCGGCCGACTCGCTGAAGGCGCGCGAGTTCGGGGCCGAGGGGATCGGCCTGTGCCGCACCGAACACATGTTCTTCGGCAAGGACCGCATCGCCGCGTTCCGCCGGATGATCCTGGCCGAAGACGACGCGGCGAAGACCGCGGCCCGCAAGGAGCAGGGCATCCTCTCGGTGTTCGCGACCGGCGACTACTTCGCCACCGTGGAGGTCGAGCGCGAAATCGACTTCGGCGGGCAGAAGCAGACGGTCAAGACCGTCGAGCCGGCGATCACCGCCCGCGAACGGGCCCTGGCCCCGCTCCTGGGGTTCCAGCGCGCGGACTTCATCGGCATCTTCGAGGCGATGGACGGGTACCCGGTCACCATCCGGCTGCTAGACCCGCCGCTGCACGAGTTCCTCCCACAGAAGGACAACGTGAAGGGCGCCGAAGAGGTCGCCAAGCAGATCGGCGTGTCGGTGGAGCAGATCTTCGCGCGGGTGGACGAACTGCACGAGATGAACCCGATGATGGGGTTCCGCGGGTGCCGCCTGCCGCTGGTCTTCCCCGAGATCGGCGACATGCAGGTGCGGGCCATCATCGAGGCCGCCATTGAAGTGAAGAAGCGGGGCAAGAGCGTGCTGCCCGAGATCATGATCCCCCTCGTCGGTGTGGTCGAGGAACTCAGCATCCTCAAGAAGCGCGCGATCGCGGTCGCGGACGCATGTATGAAGGCCGCCGGGGTCACGGTCGAGTACCAGATCGGCACCATGATCGAGCTGCCGCGGGCCTGCATCGCCGCGGACAAGATCGCGGAGGAAGCGGAGTTCTTCTCCTTCGGGACGAACGACCTGACCCAGATGACGTTCGGCTTCAGCCGCGACGACATCAAGGGGTTCATGCCGACCTACCTGAAGGACAAGGTTCTGCCGATCGACCCGTTCCAGACGATCGACTTCAACGGCGTCGGCGAGCTGATGAAGATCGGCATCCAGAAGGGCCGGACGAGCCGGACCGCGAAGCACGGCCAGCACCTGAAGATCGGCATCTGCGGCGAGCACGGCGGCGACCCGGACAGCGTGGTGTTCTGCCACAAGATCGGGATGGACTACGTGAGCTGTTCGCCGTTCCGCGTGCCGATCGCGCGCCTCGCCGCGGCCCAAGCCGCGCTCGGCGACACCGCCCGCGACAAGTAACCGCCCCCCCGGGCGCAAGCCCAGAGAGGGTAGTAGCGCGAAAGCCCGGCCTTTGGCCGGGCTTTCGTTCGTAAGGGGATTATGGTATACGGAAGCAGACCGTAGGAGGTGGGCCGTGACCGCACGCATTACCGCCGTTCCGCCGTCGTACCTGTCCCGCACTCTTTACCCGAGAGTGACGGTTGCCGAGTACCACCAGATGATCGAGGACGGTGCTTTCGGCGACGGAGATCGGATCGAGCTGCTCGAAGGGTACTTGGTGCAAAAGATGTCGCACAACACGCCCCACAGTGTTGCCGTCCAGAAACTCATCAAGCGATTGGTCCGGCTCGCTCCGCCCGGGTGGGAACCGCGGTCCCAGCTCCCGATCACGCTGTCCGACAGTGAACCTGAACCCGACGGACTGCTCGCAAAGGGAGATGAGACGACGTTCGCCGCGCATCACCCGTTGCCCGCTGAAATTGGCATCGTCATCGAAGTGGCGGATTCGTCGCTTCACACGGACCGGAACGACAAGGGCCGGATCTACGCCCGGGCCGGCATTCCGGTGTACTGGATCGTCAACGTTGCGGACCGACAAGTAGAAGTGTACACAAACCCGGATACGACTGCGAACCCGCCGGCCTATCGCACTCGCACGGACCACCGCCCCGGCGACCCGGTCCCGGTGGTACTCGATGGCACCACGACGAGTGCCATTCCCGTGAACGAACTGCTGCCGTAAGTGGCGCGAGCTACCCACGTATCGGGTAGCTCGCCCTCGGTTCGGTGGCGCGCCCTCACTTCTTCCGCGGACGGGCGACCGGCGGAGCGGTGTTCCGATCCGGACTCGGATCGACCTTGTACTTCCCGCCCACCATAGACGCTACCAAGAGCATCTCCTTGCCCGTTTTCTCATTCGTCAGTGCCTCCATGAGCAGCGGCGAGCCGAACGGCCCGGCCTTGATGTCTTTGATCGTAATCGCGTCGTCCTCGACCCGAACCCGGAACGCGAAGGGCAGGTCGGTCGCGACCACAGCAAACGGTGCGAACGCTCCCGCGGCCTCACCCGCGCCGGTAGCGTCTGCCCCTGTGATCACCCCGTACACAAGGCTCTCGCGGTTGACGCTGTAGTCGGCGTCCGCGGTGACGGTGACGGTGAATTTCTCGATACTCACGGTCGCCTGGACGTGCAACCGGTCTTCTGTGAACGTGAGCGTCGCGCGGCCGTAGGGCTGGACCTCACGGGTGTAGCTGCCGAACGGCCGGCGCACAACGAGTTCCTTGCCCGGTCCGATGGCCACAACGTTCGGTTGCTGCTCCTCGTCCGCCTTCGCCGGTGCTCCTCTATCGGCCTTTTCCGCCTTATCAGCCGCAACCAGCTTCTTACCGTCACCCGTGTTCGCTTCGGCGGTGGCGACCGTCGAGCGGCCGAGGCCCAGCCCGAGTAGCACGGCCAGAAGGAGTCCGATCCCGATAGCCGCTTTGAGTTTGGTTCCGATCATCGCTCGCACCACTCCATTCGTGAGAGGGAAAACTCGTTCCGACACCAATCCATCTTCTACCCGGGCGTCGGCGACCAGCGCCGCAGCGACCCGCGTGATTCGGTCCGCAAACGATGCGGCCCCGGCCGAACCGAGCCGGTTCGCGAGAACCACAACCAATCCGCCCGCGAGCGTGACGCCCCGTCGGGCCAACCGGTCCCGAAGCCGCTTTCGCGCCCAGGCCAGTCGCGTCAGGAGCGTGCCCTTCGGCCACCCGAGTTGCCGCGCGGCCTCGGCCGTCGGTGTCTCGGTCGCGTAGCAGGCCAGCACCGCGACGCGGTACCGTTCGGGTAACTTCCCGATCTCGTCGAGCACGATCGCCAAGTCGGGGGAATCGCCAGCCACCTGCGCCGCGGGTGTGAAATCGGGATCAACACCGGCGGTCCGATCGTCACGACGCAGGTTGTCGGCACGAAGCCGGTTGGCCGCGCGCCACGCGACGCGGCTGAGCCACCCGCCGAGTGCAGCGCGGTCCCGAACCACTCCTGCCCGGCGAACGAGCACCAGGAACGTGGCTTGAGCTGCGTCGTCGGCGTCGTTCGGGTCGCGGAGCACCGATCGGCACACGGCCCGGACCGCCGGCGCGTGCCGCGTGACGAGGTCGGCGAACGCGGTTTGGTCGCGCGCGTCCAGAAACCGGCCGAGCAGTTCGGCGTCGGTGGGCGCGTCCGCTCGCTCCCGCGGAGCGGTGAACCGGTTCGCAATGGTGTGGATTCGTGTCGGGTTCACGGCCGCTCCCTGGCCTTTCACAAGACAGGTGCCTGAGAAGCTGGGAATGATTTTCCGATTTTGTGGATTGGCAATCTACGGAAATGCGCGGGTTCCGGGCGCCGCCGCTCCAGTTACCCGCTTGCGCTCGGATGTGCAGGCGTGCTACGCCTTCGAGATTACCCGCCGCGTTTAACACGTAAGCCAAAGCCCATTCGACCCATCACGATTGGGCTTCGCGGATCACGGGCTCGTCCGGCAGAAAGATATGGGTGTAACAGCCTTCGTGGTGGATGAGCGACACCCGCGGTGTTTCGGTCCAGATGAACAGCACATCGTGGTGTAGCGAACAGGGACCGTTCAGTGCGAACTCGCGCAGTGATTCACCGCGAGCCAAATATGGTTCGCGGCGGAAGTCAAAGCAGTCGTCCGGCATGAACCAGAGCGGCCCAGGCGCCGGCGGGTGCTCTTCAAAGACCGAATCGAACAATTCGGCTTCGGAAAGATCCTCGAATGCTTTCGTTCCTTTGCCCGCCGGGTTGCTGCGCCACGGATTGCGGAGCAAGACAAAGTCGAACGGAATACAGAGTTGGGTCGCGGCTGAGGTAATCGCGTCCGGACTGAACGGCGCGTCACCGAGCGTCGCAAACACTGATCGTATCCGAGCTTCTGCAGCGACCCAGCCGGGGCGCTGCCAGAACGGATCTTGCTTCGCTCGTTCACGCGCTGCGGCCGCTTTCTCCCGCAACGCCGCGAGTCGATTCGGCTCGGACGGGTTCATCGGCTTCACGCACCTTCGTTTTGCTCGAACTCGTCGAGCAGGTGACCGAGCTTGTCCTTCTTCGTTTGCAGGTAGTCGCGGTTGTGGGCGCCCGGCTGCATCTGGATCGGTATGCGCTCCACGATCCGCAGGCCGTAGCCCTCGAGCCCGATCACCTTGCGCGGGTTGTTCGTCAGGAGCTTGATGTCGCGGACCCCGAGGTCGTGCAGGATCTGCGCGCCGATGCCGAAGTGCCGCAGGTCCGGGGCGAAGCCGAGGCGCTTGTTCGCCTCCACCGTGTCCAGCCCTTCTTCCTGCTGGAGCTTGTACGCCTTCAGCTTGTTGAGCAACCCGATTCCGCGGCCCTCCTGCCGCATGTACACGATCACCCCGCGCCCGGCTTCCGCCACCTGCTGCATCGCGTACTTCAACTGCGGGCCGCAGTCGCACTTGGTGGAGTGCAGCACGTCGCCGGTCAAGCACTCGCTGTGCATGCGCACCAGAACCGATTCCTCTTGGACCGGGATGCCCGGCGCGCCGGCCGCGTCCGCGGTCGGTAGGCCGATGCCGCCGAGCGCCAGCGCGAGGTGCGGTTCCTGGTCCACCATTGAGGAGTACGCGAACAGGTCGAACGTGCCGAACTCGGTCGGCAGCTTCAGTGCGATCTCGCGCTTGATGAGCTTCTCGCGCCGGCGCCGGTGCTCGATCAGGTCCGCGATCGTACACATCTTCAGTTCGTGCTTCACGCAGAACTCGCGGAGGTCCGGCAGCCGGGCCATGCTGCCGTCTTCGTTCAGCACCTCGCAGATGACGGCGATCTCGCGCAGCCCGGCGAGCCGGCACAGGTCCACACTGCCTTCCGTGTGCCCGGCGCGCACGAGCACACCGCCGGGCCGGGCGATGAGCCCGTCCACGTGGCCCTTATCGCGCACGAGGTCTTGCGGGCCGGACGCGGGGTCGGCGCACACTTGCACGGTGCGGGCGCGGTCGAAGGCCGAGATGCCGGTGGAGATGCCGAACCGGGCGTCGAAGTTGTGCGTGAACGGGGTGGCGGTGGGGTCGAGGTTGACGCCGGGGAGCAGTTCGAGGCCCAGCCGCTCCGCGTGCGGCCGCGAGAACGAAACGCACAGGCGCCCGCAGGCCTGGCGGATCATGAAGTTGATGGCCGCCGGCGTCATCGCCTCGGCCGCCATCACGACGTCGCCCTCGTTCTCGCGGTGCTCGTCGTCCACGAGCACGATCATGCGGCCGGCCCGGAGGTCTTCGAGGGCCGCGTCGATGGTGCAAAATCCTTCGGCGGTGCGGGGCATAGCGGTCTCCGGGCGAGGTAGCGTCTCAGCTATTGTAGCGCTCGCCCGGCGCGAATGCGCTACCCGCCGCCGGGACCACCGTGGCCCCCGCCCATACCCGGCGGTCCACCGCCCGGTCCGCCGGCCGCGTGCGCGGTGACCGGGTTCAGGTCCGATTCGATCCGCACCACTCGCCAGTGGGAACTCGTCCACTTACCCAGTTCCGCGGGCGGGGTGTTGACCGGCTTCTCGCCCGCGACCGCTGCGGCCTTGCGCGCCTTGATCTCGGCGAGAAGCGCCGGGTCTTTGCACGCGACCACGACCCGTCCGCGCGCGGTTTCCGGCTTCCCGTAGCTGTTCTGAAGTGGGATCTCGACCGGCAGGTGAACCTCGACCGCGGTGTCCGTGGTCTTGAGGGTGATGTCCTTGTCGGGCACGCCGCCGGCCGGGTCTTTCAGGCGCCGACCGGCCTCAAACAGCCCCTGGGCGTTCCACGCCGCGAAGAACTTGTCCTTCTGCGCCGGTGTCGGTTCGGCCCCGCCGGGGAGCTTGAAAACGGTGTCCGCGAGCTGCCGGGCGTACCCGCGGCCGGTGCTCGAGGCGACGCCGAGCGGAATAAAGGACGCGAGCACGGCGGTCGGGTTCCGGCTGCCCATCATGTCGGCCGGGGTGCCGCTCTCGGTAACGAACCCCTGGTACGCGAACGGTAGCGCGAACGGACCGGCGTTCAGTTCTTCAATGAACCTCTTACCGAACGTCCCCCCGTTGATCTCCAACAGAACCATCATCCACCCGTAGGTCGTGCGCTCGCTCTTCTCCTGCTGGATGAACCCGCCGCCCGGTTGGAACGCGACGGCCCACTGTCGGACCCCGCCGCCCTCGCCCCCGGTGACGCCCTCGATGCCCTTGAGTTTCACCAGGATCGGGAACTTCCCCTCCGGGCACGTGACCGTTCCCGAGAACGCGCAATCGATCGCGCCCGGCTTGTACGACCAGTCCGCGACCCCGACCGACTCGAATTTGAACTCCCCCTCGCCCCTGTTGCGCTGCGCGAGGCGCACCAGGTCGGAGTTGCGGAACGCGAGCAACTCGTCCCGAAACCGCATCTCGATCAGGCTCGTGTCGCTCCGCGAGACCCCTTGCCGCTGACGGGGGTCGAGCGCCGTGTAGAAGGCCCCCCCCGCGATCTTGTCGTCGCGCACCTGCCCGACCCACTGCTCGACCACGTTCGCGGCGTCCCGGCGCACCGAGTAATCGATCGCGAACAGGTACGCGACGTACCCCAGCCCCAGCACCAGCGACGCCCACCACGCGCCGACCGCCAGGCCCTCGCCGGTGCGGGTGCCCTCGGAATTGCGGATGATGCGCCGGGCCGCGAAGCACAAAATGATGGCAATGACGGGCATCACCAGCAGTTCCTGCATCAGCAGGGGTTTTTTACCGATGAACGCGAAGGCCCCCAGAATCAGGAGGACGATCGCGAACAGGGCCGCGGTGAGCGCGGACGCGACCGCGGTCCACGACACCGGGACGTAGGGGGTCGCGTCCGCGGTGGACGGGAGCGCGGGCGATTGAGTCGGTTCGGCCATGACTGCACGGACCCCGGACCGGAAAATAGGACTTCTGCCTTTGTAGTCTCCAGCGGTACTACGGGACAGGCGGCCCTCCGGTTCGGTCGGGGAAAGACGAGACGTGGAGTATTACAGGCGCAGAGGACAGAGGACAGAGGACAGAGGACAGAGGACAGAGACCGGACGTGTGTTGGTTTTTGTAGCCCCGGACGGGGCGACCGATCGTAGCCAGGGGTGGAGCGCTAGCGCAACCCCTGGTGAGCTTCGGTTGGCCCTGACGCCCCTCACGGGGCTCGGTTTCATTTCGTTTATGAGTCCCGGGGTTCGCGGAAGCCCGCCAGGGGTGGAGCAACGCGCAACCCCTGACTGCCATCGGCCGCCCCGTCCGGGGCTACAAAAACAAGGCCTTCTTCTCATTCGCGATCATGATCTGCGTGATCTGCGTTGATCCGTGGCTCTGTCCTCTGTCCTCTGTCCTCTGTCCTCTGTCCTCTGTCCTCTGTCCTCTGTTCTCTGTACCTGCCCGCCTACTGCGTGGTGTGCCAGATGTATTCGAGCACGGCGTTCTTGATCGCGGGCGGGAGCGCGTCGATCTCTTTTTCGTCGAGTTTGCCGTCACCGTTGGTGTCGAACCGCTTGAGCCCGTTCTTGAACTGCTCCGGGATCACGATGCCGCCCTTCGGGATCTTCACTTCCGGCTTCGGGAAATCGAAGTTCTCGCGCGCCTGTGATCGCGTGTCGAGAACGAATTCGACGTAGCCGAGGTGCATTTCGTCGTGGGTCTGCGGTCCCCACTTCACCGCTTTGGTGGGGTCCGGGTTCGCGGGATTTTTGTCACTGTTGTCGTACCACGCGACGTAACTCAACCCGCTCCCGCGCGGCACATGCACCGGCTCGGCGAACCGGTACTGCAACTGCCAGTTGAAGTCGTAGTGCGGTACCTCGAGTAGCGTCGTTACCTTCCCATCCGGGGTGCGGAGGTCGTATTTCGCGGCTTTGCCGCGCAGGTGAGCGTGCGGGAAGAGGGCCAGAATGCGCGTCTCGAACGGGATAATGGGCAGACTCGCGTTCACTTTGTGGTTGTCGGCGCCGGCGGGGATCGTGAACACCGGGTTCGCGATCCCCGCCACGCGGACCTCGTACCGCGGTGCCTGTTTCGCGAAGACCAGCCCGATTTTGGTCCGGTCGGTCGTCGCCTTGCCGTTGGGCGTGTAGTGGATCTGGAACCGCAGGAGTGACCCCTTCGGGAGCTTCTTCGCGTAGCCCTCGGGGTACACCATCGCGCTGTTGCCCGGAACGTAAGCGGCAAAGAAGCCCTGAGCCTCGCCGCCCGAGCCGCGCGACCCCTTCGGTATCGCGAACACCAGGACGTGGTGAACCACTTCGCGGGCACCCGGTTGCACTTCGAGCGCCTGCACCCACTTGTCCTCGTCGTAAGTCGTTTCCACGTTCACGTTCTGGTACGGCATCGTCCCTTCGGCCGGGATCTCGATCGGCTTGGGGATCTGGTACACCACGTCCGGTTTACCAATGAGCCAACCGCTCTCGTACTTGCGCGGTAAGGGAGCATCGGCCACGTCCCCCTCTTTCAGGTCGGAAGCCAGCCACGCGAGCAGATCGTTCTTGTCGCTTTCCGTGAGCGTGCGGTCGTTCGCGAACGGCGAGTGCTCGCCCTTCTTCGGCGGAGCCGCGAACCACGGCGGCATCGTGCCCCTACTCACGACCTTGCGAATCATGCCCTTATTCGCAACGACGGAATCGTAAGTATCGAGTGCGAACGGCCCCACGCCTCCGGTTCGGTGACATTCGACGCAGTTGGCCTGAATGATGCGCTCGACGCGCGCGTGATAAGTGAGCGCGACTCGGGGCGCTTTGGCCGCATCCGGCGCGAGTTCGCACCCCGGCGCGGCGGTCGCCTGCACGACCGGGCGCTTGGCGACGAGCAATTCTTCCAGCGCGGTGACGAGATAATTCGCACGCGGCTTTTCGAGCGCGTAGCCGAGACCGTACTGGTCGTTGACCGCACCGCGGTACTGCAGCGTGCGAGCGGAATCGAGTACGAACACTTCCGTGGTCGCAGTCGCACCGAACGCGGCCGTGAGTACACCGTCTGTGTCGTGAACGTAGCGCCCCGCGAACCCGTGATCGCCCGGTTTGTCGGTCTTGGTCGGGTTCACGAACAGGAAGCTCACCCCCCTCCCCGCGAACTCCTTTTCCAGACGGTGAAGCGCCGGCCGGTACTTTTTGCACAGCGGACAAGTGGAATTCGTGAAGGCGACAACGGTAAGTTTGCTGCCTTTGAAATCGGACAGCTTTCCCGGTTTGCCGGCGAGGTCCGTGAACGCGATATCGGGAACGAGTCGGCCGATGCCCGCTTCCCCGGGAAGCCGGAGTTTCGGCGCTTCTTTGAGGTTCTGGTCGGCGAGAACTTTTTCGCGCGGCGCGGGCGCGACATCGGCTGCCGGGGCTACACCGGCAACGAGCACCAGGAACGCGAACGCGGTCAGTCGCATATGGCAAATCCGTGAGGGCCGTAGAGAGGCGTTATCACGGATACCCGAGAACGGGTCAACGTGTTTCAGACGCACCGGACGGAAGAGCGCACAGGGCTTCCGCCGCGGAGCGACTGGCGTTTAAACATAGGGCGGAAGCGATTCTTCGCCCCGGCGGGGCCGGCGTTCGTAGCACAGGGCGGAAGCCCTGTGCATTCTCGTGCTCGACCGGGTACCATCGTTTTCCAAGCTCGATTTCAGCAATCCTTCGGATGCCACCATGATCCGCTCGCTATTGCCGGTCGTTGTTGCACTTCTTGTACTCGCGGGGCCGTCGCCCGCGTTCGCGCAAGACAAGAAGCCAGTGCGCTTGATCGCGGAGGCGGAAGACTTCACCGTCACCTCGGGCTGGAAGGTGATGCCGTACCGCGAGAATTACTTCGCAGGGACGTTCGCCATCACATTTTTGTCGCGGATGTCGTGTTTAAGTGCCCCGGACGAGATCGCGGCCGGCAAGAAAGCCGTTGCGGAACAAGCGATCACGATTCCCTACGCCGACACGTTCGAGGTTATGGTCCGGTACGAGCAACCGTACCAGTTCGCGGCCGAGTTCACGGTCGAAGTCGAGCAAGACGGCAAAGTGGTCGGGAGCTTCCCGTGCGGGCGCCTGACCGATCCGAAAATCTGGGCGTTCAACGACCACAAGCGCGTCCTGATGGAGCGATACTCGTGGAGCGGCACCGACAACATCGTCTGGCAGCAACCGGGAAACGTGAAGCTCGCCGCCGGCACCGCGAAACTGCGTCTCATCGCGACCGAGCAGAAGGACGGCGACAAACCGCGCGTGAACATCGCGAAGCGGAACATCGACCTCGTGTGCCTGACGAACGATAAGGCCGGCACGGAGGCCCAGAAGAAAACGGGCTACCTCGAATTCGACGGCTGGCTCGTGCAGGACGGCGACGTGTTCGTCCGGTTCACGAACCCGAAGGACGGGTTCGGGCCGGTCGTGCCGGTCGTCGCGCCGTTCGATCAGGGGCAGCACTCGCCGTACTACGTTCACGTCCGCGACTGGCCCACGCAGCAAGTGATGAAGAGCGGGCGCACGGTATCGGAATCCAAGTACCAGAACGCCGGTCCGCGCTCCACCAAAGTGAAGCCGGAAGCACTCGCCCCGGTTATCCCCGCTCCGGCAACGATCCCGAATAACGAGTACCTGCAACCGGGGGATACGTCGGGGTGGGTACCGCTCGGTCCCGTACTTGATTCGCTCAACTACTCGCAGTGGTTTCCGAAGGCGATCTACAAGGGCAAAGTCGAGGGCGTCCACCTCCGCCTGGAGTTCGGTATCCCGGACGGTCGCGGCGGGATCAAGTTGGTGAAGAACGTAACCGTAAAGGGGCCGGCGCAAAATCTCTCGCCCGCGTGCTTCGACATTCCGGGCTGCGTGAACCCGAACCAGGACCACCTGCTCGCGCTCATCAAGCGCTACTGGAAGCCCGAAATCCGCACGCAGAAGGAAGTGCTCGACTACTTGAACGCGGAAGTCGCGAAGTTTCCGCAAGTCGGCAGCGTGCCGAAGCGGATGCCGATCTACGGCATCATGGGATTCGGTTCCGCACACACCGCGTTCCCCGAAGCGAAACAACTTGCCCTCGCGCTAGGCGATAACACCACGGTCAATGCGACCGGCAAGAAGCGCGAACTGGTGGCGCACTGGGCCGATCCGTCCGTGGAGTCGATCAAGAAGCAAGAAATGGCCCGTAAAGGCGGGTTCGATGACCTCGCTATTGTGAGTTACGGCGACGAGATTCACCTGCCAGCGATCCCGCTTAAGGACGATGAGTTCGCGAAGTGGCTCAAGGACCGGGGAGTAACCGTTGAAGGCGCGGTGAAGTACACGGCTGATAAGAAAGATCCGCTCTACTACTACTCCCAGATCGCGGCCAAGGAGAAAGGCGCAGCGAAGTTCGCCGAGGGAACGGCCTACTACAAATCAAAGGGCGTGCTCACGGGCGCGAACTATTCGCCGCACGCGAACTACCTCGTCACCGAACTCGATTACATCCGCCCGTTCAAGCTCAAGGCGATGTCGATGCCCTGGACGGAGGACTATGCTTGGCAGATCGCGGAGTTCAGCCCGCAGATCGTGGGGTATCTCGCGAGCGGGCTGCGCGCGGGGGCGAAGTACGACGACTTGCCGATTCACATGTACGTGATGCCGCACTCACCGGGTCAATTGCCGAGCGAGTTCCGGCAGAGCTTCTACACATCGATCGCCCACGGCGCGAAGATGATTAACTACTTCTGTGCGACGCCGTCCGCCGTGGGTGCTACCGAAAACTACGTCGACAGCTACGACCTGAAGATGTGGAAGGAGATCCACGCCTGCACGCACGAGGCCGGCATCTTTGAAGATTACATTGTGGACGGCAAAGTGCGCCCCGCGAAGGTCGGGTTGCTCCTTTCGAGCACGGACGAGTTAATCACCGGCGTCAACAACTTCTCACTCGCGATCCACAACAACGAACGCAAGGCGCTCTATTACGCGCTGCGTCACTCGCAGGTGCCGGTCGATTTCCTCTCGGAAGATGACGTGATTGACGGCCGGGCGAAGGACTACAAGCTCATCTACGTCACGCAGCAGTACCTCCACTCCAAGTGTCTGGATTCGCTGCAGAAATGGTGCGAGGCCGGAGGAACGGTCGTCGCGACGGTCGGAGGAGGGTACTTCAACGAGTTCCAGAAAGAGAACCCAGCAACCGCGAAGTTCTATGGCGCCACCGGCAGCAAGATCACGACCGACCCCAACCTCGTCTCAAAGTATTTGCGGAAGGAGAACACGCCGTTCTTCAGCAAGCACGACCTCCCGCAGTACGAGCCGATGGACACGGCCCACTGGCACATCGGCGGGTTGTCGAAAGTGGACCCCGACCCGGCCCCGTCACCGAACCACGTCTTCAACGTGCCCGTGATCGCGTGGAAGCAGGCGCTCACCGCGACCGATGGCACGGTCATCGGCAAGTTCAAGGACGGCGCGCCCGCGGTGATCGCGAAGCGCCACGGCACCGGGCGCACGATCCTGTTCGGGTTCCTGCCGGGGCAGGCGTACCTGCAAAGCGGGTTGCCCGTGCGCCCGGTCGATCGCGGGGCGAGTGCAGAGAGCTACTCGCACTTCTTGCCCACGGGGATGCGGCTCCACCTGCTCACGCGGCTCGCGGACGACTTCTTGGGCTTCGCGGGGCGCGACGCGAAGCCCGTCGTCACCACGGACGGGCTCGTGGAAACGATGTGCATCGACACGCCCGCGAAGGGTGATGCGCCCGCCAAACTCGCGGTGCCGCTCATCAACTGGAGCGGCGCGGAACAGACCTCGCTCACGATCACGATCCGCGTGGACAAGGTGAGCAAGGTGCGGAGCGTCGAGCGCGGGGAACTGAAGTTCACGCAGCTCAAAGGCGCCATTCAGATCAACATGCCGCTGAACGTTGCGGACATGCTCCTCATTGACAAGTAAGGCCCTCCGCTCGCGGTGGCCCACGGGTCACCGCGGGCCGCCGGTCGGATTTCTCGGGCCGGTCCGCGGCGCCGCCCTTCTCTTCCCCACTTCCGGTCCTCCATACACTACTCCCCGACACGACCCAACAAATCCGCGGGGAAACGCACATGGCGGACGGCACAGGCGGCCACAAGGTGGTCATCATCGGCGGCGGGTTCGGCGGGCTGGTCGCGGCACAATCGCTGAACAAAACGCCGACCGACGTCACGCTCATCGATCGGCGCAACTTCCACCTGTTCCAACCGCTGCTGTACCAGGTCGCGACCGGCGCGCTCTCGCCCGCCAACATTGCGGCCCCGCTCCGGTCCGCGCTCAAAAAGCAGAAGAACACGCGCGTGGTGCTCGGCGAGGTGACCGGGTTCGATATCGCCGGCAAAACCGTACTGCTCAAGGACGGCGCGCGCGTCCCGTTCGATTCGCTCATCGTTTCGGCCGGGTCCACGCACCACTACTTCGGCCACAACGAGTGGGAGGAGTTCGCCCCGGGCCTAAAAACCATCGAGGACGCGACCGAGATCCGGCGCCGGGTGCTGTCCGCGTTCGAGCGGGCCGAGCGCGCGACCGACCCCACGGAACAGGCCCGGCTCCTCACGTTCGTGGTCGTCGGCGGCGGGCCGACCGGGGTGGAGATGGCCGGCGCGATCCGCGAGCTCGCGAAGTACACGCTCCGCGCCGACTTCCGCAACATCAACTCGGCCACCGCGCGCGTGATAATCGTTGAGGGGCAGACCCGCGTACTCGGCGCGTTCCACGAGTCGCTTAGCGCGCGGGCGAAGGTCGCGCTGGAAGAAATGGGCATTGAAGTGCAACTCGATTGCCACGTGACCTCGATTGGGGCGGGGCACGTGCTCGTAAAGCCCGACGGGGGTAAGGGCGAGGTGACCCGGATCGATACCGAAACGGTCGTGTGGGCCGCGGGCGTGAAGGCGTCGCCGCTCGGGAAGCTGCTCGCGGACGCGCTCGGCGGCGTCACGGTCGGGCGCGGCGGGCACGTCCCGGTGAACCCCGATTGTAGTGTCGGAACGCACCCCAACGTCTTCGTGATCGGCGACCTCGCCAGTTGCCCCGACGCGAACGGCAAGCCGCTCCCGGGCGTCGCCCAGGTCGCGATGCAGCAGGGCGAGTACGTGGCCGGCGCCATCGTGCGCCGACTCAAGGGCGAGGGCCCGAAGGGGCCGTTCCGCTACTTCGACAAGGGGAACATGGCGACGATCGGCCGCGCGCGGGCGGTGGCCGAGGCGTTCGGCATCCGGTTCAGCGGGCACCTCGCGTGGTTCGCGTGGTTGTTCATCCACATCCTGTACCTAGCCCGGTTCGAGAACCGCGTGCTGGTGCTGTTCCAGTGGTTCTTCAACTACGTCACGCGGAACCGCGCCGCCCGGCTCATTACCGGCGAGCGCTCGACCGACGCGCGCGGCACGAAGTGATCCGCTCGCGGACCCACGGGGCGGGTGAGATTTAGAAGCCGACCGAACCTCGCGGACGTGTTCCGCCTCTCGTAGTTGGGCACCGGTGCCGGCGTTCCGAAGCGCGGCGGGTGCTACACACGAGACGGTCCGTGCCAGGAGGCGCGGGAAAGCACCGCGATCATCGACCGTTGGCCCGCCCCACAACCGGAACCGGACGTCTCAAGAAGAGTCAACCGTTGTTCGCCCCGGAGGACACATGGCGTCCGAGATCGCGTTCCCCGTCTCTCTGGCGCTGCGTAAAGTCGGTCCGGGCGCGGTACTCGCGGAACCGCTCCTGTTCCCGGAATTCGCGCGACTGGGTGCGAACCGCGCGCTGTCGGGCTCCGCGGCGCGCCGGAACCTGCTCGAACTCCTCCCGAAACTCGATCCGGCCACGCTGATTCAGCGCCGCCGCGCGCGAGCCGCGCGCGAGCTCACGTTCACGCTGGAACTCCCGCCGCCGCGCGCGAACGAAGCCTGGCGCGACCCGCTCGTGCTCGAGTTCCACGCGGCCGTGTGGGACCAATCACAGCCCGATCCGGCGCCCGACACCGCACCGTTCAGCGCGCTCGGCCCGCGTCACGAGCACTACGTCCTCGCGCGCGTGATCGAGCTCGGGATCGAAGTCATCGCCGCGCCGAGTGACGACCTCGTGTCGCTGCTGCAAAAAGAATCGCTCGCCGCGCTCCGGCGCCTGAACCTGTCCGTCAACTTGCGTTCCCTCGCCGCGGTGCAAACGACGCTCGGGTTCGCGGTGGAGCACCACACCCTGACCGTCCGCGTTCCCACGCTCAAGGACCGCGTACTGCGCGCCGAAGCCGCCGAACAAGACGGCAAAAAATCGCTGCTCCAGCAAATCGGCACGCTCCTCGGGCGCGACCGCGAAAAGGCCTACGAGACCGACGAAACGGTAACCGAACTCACCCGCGCGCTGACGGGGAACCCGGCCCAAAGTGTGCTCCTGATCGGCCCGAGCGGTGTGGGTAAAACGGCCGCGGTGCGCGAACTCGCCCGGCGCCGGTTCGAGACCGCGTGCGCGCCGGTGTACCAGACGAGCGGTTCCCGCATCGTCGCCGGGCAGTGCGGCTTCGGGATGTGGCAGGAGCGCTGCCAGGAACTCGTCAAGGACGCGACCAGGAAGAAGGCCGTCGTTCACGTCGGCCCGCTCGTGGAACTGCTCGAAGTGGGTAAGAGCGAGCACAACAGTTCCGGTATCGCGACGTTCCTGCGCCCCGCGATCGCGCGCGGCGAGTTCCTCTGCATCGCGGAATGCACCCCCGAGCAGATCCCGCTGATCGAGAAGCAAGACCCGCAGTTGCTCGATGCGTTCCGCCACATCACGGTAAAAGAACCCGACGCGGCAAGGGGGCGCGTGATCCTCGCGAGCTTCGCGCGCGACAACGCCCGGCGCGTGACCGAACCCGCCGCGCTCGCGGCAACGGACCGGCTCCACCGCCGGTACGCGACCTACTCCGCGTACCCGGGTCGGCCGCTCCGGTTCCTCGAAAACCTCATTCGCGACGGCGCCAAAGACGCGCCCGTCACCGAGAGCGAAGTGTTCGACGGGTTCACGCGCGAAACCGGCCTCCCGCGGGCCATCATTGACCCGAACGTGCCGCTCGATCTCGCGGAGACGCACACGTGGTTCGCGGGCCGCGTCGTCGGCCAGCCGGACGCGGTCCACCTCGTTACGGACCTGCTCGCGACGGTAAAAGCCGGACTCACGCGCCCGAACCGGCCCATCGCGTCGCTGCTGTTCATCGGCCCGACCGGGGTGGGCAAAACGGAGATGGCCAAGGCCGTCGCGGAGTTCCTGTTCGGCTCGAAGGACCGGCTCACGCGCTTCGACATGAGCGAGTTCGCGGACCCGGTCGCGGTGCGCCGACTGGTGGGCGGGGCGTTCGGGACCGAGGGGTTGCTGACCGCGAAGGTCCGCGAGCAGCCGTTCAGCGTGCTGCTGCTCGACGAAGTTGAGAAGGCCGACGGCTCGTTCTTCGACCTGCTCCTGCAAGCGCTCGGCGAAGCGCGCCTCACGGACGCGGGCGGGCGGCTCGCGGACTTCCGCAACACGGTAGTCATTCTCACGTCGAACCTCGGCGCGGAGTCGTTCCGGCGCGGGGCCGCGGGGTTCATTGGGGGCGGCGCCGGCAAAGCGGAATCGCAAGAGCACTTCGCGCGGGCCGTCGAGCAATTCCTGCGGCCCGAAATGTTCAACCGGCTCGATCGCATCGTACCGTTCGCGCCGCTCGGCACCGACGTCATCCGCCGGATCGCGGACCGCGAGTGGCACAAGGTGCTCAACCGCGACGGCGTCCGCTTCCGCGAACTCGCGCTTTCGGCGAACGCACTCTTACTCGACCATCTCGCAGAAACGGGCTACGACCCGCGGTACGGCGCGCGCCCGCTGAAGCGCGCGATGGAGCGCGAGTTGCTCGCGCCGCTCGCGCGACAAATGAACCGCCACGCGGGTGACGTTCCGCTGTCCGTGGAAATCGGTTTCGAGCGGAACGCGCCTTCGGTGCTTGTTCGGCCACTTCAAGGCGCTCGTGCAAAGGCCCAGCGCGAACCATCCAGCCCGAGCGGGAAGCTCGCCTCCAGCGCGCAAGCAATGCGCCGGTGGCACCAGTTGCTCGCGGCGTCTTCCACCGTGCGCGAGTTGAACAATGATGTGTACCAGTTCTCCCAACAAGAGGCGCGCATCCTGAAGAAGCAGGCCGCGAAAAAGAAGCTCACCGCCGAGGACCAGTACGTTCTCGCGGCGCTCGGGAAGCTGCGCGATGTCGCCGGGGACGTGCTCCAGCAACGGAGCGCGGCGTTCGCCCTCGAAGACGCGGCCGTGGTCGCGTTCCACGAGACGGCCGAGAACCCGCCCGCCGATCTGCAAGAGCGGCTCGACGACGCGAACCAGAACTGGGACAAGCTGCTCCTTCGCTTGTACGCGCTGAACGCGCCGACCGGGGACCGCGTCACGCTCGCCCTCTTTAGTGAGCACCGCGAGCACCTGGCGGAAATGGCGTCGGCGTACCGGAACATTGCGAATGACAACGGGCTGACGGTCGACATGATCCGCTACGACTTGCCGGACTCGGACGAGCCGGTCCCCGCACCGCCGGCAGCGCCGCGCCCGACCGACACCCCGCCTCCGGGCGGGCAAGCGCCCGCGCCAACAACCGTGTGGATCGGGGACCGGTTCTTACTGCTGGCCGCGCCTGCGAAACTGCTGCTGAAGCGCGTGCCGATCACGCCCGCGCAGGCGCGCAGCTACGCAGAAAAGAACACCGTCGGGATCGCACTCGACATTAGTGGTCCGGGTGCCCATTTGCGGTTCGGGGGAGAAACCGGATTGCACCAGATCAAGCCGCTCGAAGACCAGACCGACGATAACCCGAACGTGATGGTGCGGTTCAGTGGTGAACCGCTGGGCGCGTACCGCCCGCCCGAAACCGTAGTTCGGCGCGGGTGGTACCGCGACGAGGAAATCCGGCGACAGTACGACCGCATAAAAGGCGAGATGCACGACGGCAACCTCGAGCGCGTGTGGACGAACCAGTACGGCGCGCTGAGCCGCTGGCTCGCCCCCGCGCTCGCCGCGAACGTTCGCGCCCGGCTACTCAAGATGATCGCGGAGTAGGAGAGAGGGGCGGCAGAACCTCTCTCCCTTTCTGAGGGGAAGGGGTTCGAGTCAAAACCTACCCCCTATCCCCCCTCCCTAAAGGGAAGGGGGAGAAAGAACTCCCGGATACGGACGCAGTTTCAAGCACAGTGATTTCGCGCGCCTGCTCCCCCTTCCCTTTAGGGAGGGGGCGGGGGGGTAGGTTGTCTTTCTGCTCCCCCTCCCTTTTTAGGGGAGGGGGTTGGGGGGAGAGGTTCTTCGCTTATGAACTTCCGCATTCCGATGTACGTGTTCCAGCACAAAGGCGGTTACACCGCCCGACCGCTGTTCTTCGCGTCCCCGGAACGTACCGACGGGAACCTCAACCGGTTGCTCACCAAGCTCACGCGCGACCTCGTGGAGTTGCTCGAAGCGCTGGGCCGCAAGGAGCGCCACAACGAGCTCGCGGCGTGGGCGTTCTGCCCCCAAGTCACAGCGCACCGCGTCCCGGTGGAAATCGAGTTGCGCCGGCGCGTCGCCCGTACCAAGTACCTGCTGCTCGCGTTCGATCACCTGGGGCGCAGATTGGCGTTCACACCGGTGGTTCCCGATTTGTGGTTCGAGATGACGCGCGGGGAACCGCTCGAGGTCCGCGCGCAGGCCGTTTACTCCGAACACTGGCGCGCGATCGAGCGCGACGCAGACGAAGCGGACGACGTGCGCCCCGAAGACGGTTCGCTCGCGGGGAAGGCATGGGTCGAGGTGCTCGACATCAGCGCGAACGTCCCCGCGGTCGTGCCGAAGAAGCCGCCCACGAATTTTCTCGCGCTCGGCGGGGGCGAAACGAGTGACGGCGCGACCGAACTGCGCCGCGTCGGGCGGTGCCTCGACTGGCTCTACCCGGACGAACTCGATCGCGCCGTGCTGCGCGACCTCGAAGTCAACGAACTCGCCCGGCTCCTCGAACTCAACGACCGCCGGCCGGTCCTGCTGTGCGGCCCGCGCATGGTGGGCAAGTCCGCCGTCATTCACGAGTGCGTGTACCGCCGGGTGGCCGCGCGCAAAGCGGTCCACCGCCAGTGGTACAACACGTGGCTCGTCTCCCCGCAGCGGCTCATCTCCGGCATGTCGTATGTGGGGCAGTGGGAGGGCCGGCTGCTCGCGATCCTCAAACACGCGCGGAAGCGCGACCACGTTCTCTATTTCGATGATTTGCTCGGTTTGTTCCTCGCAGGGGTGACGGGCCAGTCCACGCTCAGTGCGGCCGTCGTGCTGAAGCCGTACCTCGAGCAGCGCGACGTGCGGGTTCTCGGCGAGATCACGCCCGAAGGTCTGCGCGTGCTGCAAGAGCGCGACCGCGGGTTCGCGGACCTGTTCCACATCATCCCGGTGCGCCAGCCGACGGACGCCGATACCCTGCGCATCTTGATCGACCAGCAGCGCCGACTCGAAGGCAAACACACGTGCATTTTCGGCCTCGACGTGTTGCCCGCGGTCATCGACCAACAACGGCGCTACGATCGCAGTGCCGCGTTTCCCGGTAAAGCCGCGAACGTACTCACGCGCCTCGCGGTGCGCGCCTCAACGAAGCAAGAAGAGTTGCTCGCGCAAGTTCTGTACGACACCACGCGCCCGAGCGACGGGTACGAGTTCCCCCCGCGCCCGGAGATCACGCGGGACGACGTGCTCGCCGACTTCGCGGCCCGTAGCGGACTTTCGCTCGCCTTCCTCGATCCGAAACAGCGCCTCGACCGCGACGACGTGCGCGACAAGCTCCAGGAACAGGTGATCGGACAGACGGAAGCGGTGGAAGCACTCGCGGACGTGGTGAGTGTGGCCAAAGCGCGGCTCAACGACCCCGACCGCCCGCTCGCCGCGTTCCTGTTTCTCGGCCCCACCGGTGTGGGCAAGACGGAGTGCGCGAAGGCCATCGCCCGCACCCTGTTCGGCGAAAGTGACCGGCTCTTGCGGTTCGATCTGAACGAGTTCAACCAGCCCGGCGCTGCGGCCCGTCTGGTCGGCACGTTCACTCAACCCGAGGGCCTGCTCACGAGCGCGATCCGGCGGCAACCGTTCGCCGTGGTTTTGCTCGACGAGATCGAAAAGGCCGACCCCGAAGTGTTCGACCTGTTGCTCCAGTTGCTCGGCGAGGGCCGGCTCACGGACTCGCTCGGGCGCACGGCCGATTTCACGTCCGCGCTGGTCGTCATGACCTCGAACCTCGGGGTGCGCGAGGCCGAAGGTGCCCTCGGGTTCGTGCCCGAAGCGGACCGGTCGTTCGCTTACACGCGCGCCGCGGAGAAGTTCTTCCGCCCGGAGTTCTTCAACCGGCTGGACCGTGTGATTCCGTTCCGCAAGTTGTCACGCGACGAAATGGGTCGCATCGCCCGGCGCCTCGTAAATGAAGTGCTTTCGCGCGAGGGGTTCGGCCAGCGCAAGTGCGTGCTGAACGTCGCGCCGGACGCACTGGAGCGCGTGATCCAGGCCGGTTACGACCCGGCCCTCGGCGCGCGAGCGATGAAGCGCGCGGTGGAGCGCGAATTGACGCAACCGGCCGCGGCCCGGCTCGCCTCACTCGACGTCAACGAACTGACCGTCGTCACGGTGAAGTCGAACCCCCGGGCACTGACGGTGAGCGTGCAGGCGCCGGAATGGGCCGCGCAACTGCCACTCGACCAGCGCGCGGCGGTACCCCTGAACGAGCGCCTCGCCGCGGCATGGGCCGCACTCGACCGGGTCGATGAAGTGTTGAACGCGATCCGCCCCGGAACCGCGCTCGTGGCGGGGAAAGTCACCCGCGACCACGAGCGCTATTTCGCGCTGAAGGAACTCGCCGACGCGATCGCCGACGCGCTCAACGACTACGAGAGCCGCCTCGAGGACCGCAAACATTTTTATCTCGAAGCCGCGCAGCCCGAAGCGACCGGGCGCCGGACTCGGTACCGCGCGATCAAGCGCAAAATGCTCACGAATCACAACCACGCCGTCGCACAACCGCTCCGCTCGCTCGCCTCCGCGGACAACATGGAGGACGCGCTGCGCGAACTCTTCGACACGTCCGAGCCGCTGCCGGACGACCAGGACGTGTTCGACGTGGAGAACCGGCTCGCGCTCCTGAACCTGATGGCCACCGCGCCCGTCGATGATAAGCCGGTGTACCTGCTCGTGCGCGGGTTCCCGGACGGCGAACCATCGAAGTGGGTCACGATCCACGCCGCCAAATACAGGGCCGCTTGGGGAACGCAGTTCGGCCTCGAGTTGTCGGACGCGACGAAACCCGAGCTGCAAATGAGCCACGCGGTCATTCAGTTGAAGGGGTTCCACGCGCGAGCGCTTGCCCGCGTAGAGTGCGGCACGCACCTGTACTTGCCGAAGCACGGCGGACCGGTTCCGCTGCGCGTGGACGTGCTCGATTCGTGGCCGGACGAAGTCGCGGACCCGTTCGCGTTCGGGCCGATCCTCCGTGTGTACGCCGAGGGTCAACCGGTCGCGGACGTGCGCACGGGATTAGTATCGCCTCTCCCCGGGCGAAGTGACTTCCCCGAAGTGTTCCGCGCGTTCGCGCTCGCCGCGCTCCCGCGCGCGGGCCAACAAACAACGTGATCGGTCACCAAATTATTTGTATTCTTGTGTCCACTAGTATACAATTTACGAAACCCAGATGTCTGGAGCGGATTCAAAGGCGACCAACCGGGTGCGAAGTGTCAGGTGATTTGGCGAACGGCTGGTGGGGGGGCTACCAGCCACAGTGCCACCCACACCCGGATCGACCCAGTCCGACGAGTGATGCACTGGGTCTCGGCACTGCCCCAGCCGGCTCACGCCGGCCGTTCGCCACATAAATCTTAACGACTTGATCGTGAGGCGCGAATGTTAGCCAATGGGAGCGGGATTTTGGACAGATGTTAGCCCAAAAACTCGGAATTTTGCTACTTGTTAGTCTCCATGTGTCATCACGGGCGATCAACAGAACGGAAGTTATTGATTCATCCATATTTAGCTATTTATCCGTATAATTCAGATTGAAATCGTTCTCTACAAAATCAATCAATTTGGGAGCCGATGTGAGCCAGGAACGCAGAAATGTTAGCCGTTGTTACCCATCGGGCCGGCCCGGTGAAGAGGCCAAATAACACCAACTGCTGACGATTCCAATAGTTGCGGCCTGCGATCGACGGTCCGACCCCCAAATTGTTAGCAATTGTTAGCCAGCCCGAGCCACTATGCCCACCGCGCGCTATCACGCCCTGCTCTGTCGCGACGCCGCCGGCGGCTTCTCCGCGATCGCGCTCGACCTCGGTACCACCGGGTTCGGCGCGACCGCGAACGACGCACGCGACGATCTCAAAGAGTATTTCCGCTGGCTGCACCGCAAGGAGCAGTGGACGACCGCGCCCGACTTCGGCGAGCCGGAACTGCGGTGGTTCACCGTGGCGGTGCGGCCCGAGTACCGGGGGGCCAACCGGTTGTACCCCACCGACGCCGAAGTGCCGGTGCGCGTTCCCTGCGTCGTTGGCACGCGCAAGAGCGGGCAACATACCGCGGACCTCCCGCTGCTCGGCATCCGGTTCGATTACCCCAATCGCACGGAACTCGAAAAGCTCGTCGAGCGGTACGTTTCGCAGAAGCTCGAGGGGCTGACGCCGGAGCAGGTCGGCGCGTACCTCCCGCCGATCGAAGCGGAACTGCTCGAAATCGTTGTCCCTGTGCCGAAGGAACCTCCGGGCGCTCTACTCACGATCCCCCCTCCCCCGACACTCGCGCGGGTGGCCGAGCCGGTCGGCGATCGCGCCGTGCGCAAAGGGTACGCGCGAGCCTGGGGCCGCGAGACCGAGCTGACGGCGCTCGTCCGCAAGCTCCACCACGAGAAGGCCAACGTGCTGCTCGTCGGCGAGAGCGGCGCCGGCAAAACGACGCTCATGGTGGACGCGGTGAAGGAGGCCGAAAAGAAGGCGCTCGCAGAAGACGAGCGCCCCGGCGTGAAGCACAAACGGCGGTTCTGGCTCACGTCCGCGGGCCGCATCGTCGCCGGGATGAAGTACCTCGGCCAGTGGGAAGAGCGCGTCGAATCGGTGATCGCGGAACTCGGCGAACTCGGTGGCGTGTTGTGCGTCGAGCGCCTCCTGGAGCTGGTCCGCGCGGGCGGCCTCGGGCCGACGGACAGCATCGCCGCGTTGCTGGTGCCGTACCTCGCCCGTGGCGAGCTTCGCATGATTGCGGAAGTCACGCCCGCGGAACTCGACGCTTGCCGGCGGCTCATGCCGGGATTGCCGGACCTGTTCCAGATCGTGCGCGTCGAACCGTTTGACCGCGCCACGGCCCTTACGGTCATCGATCGACAACTCGAAGCGACTGCGAGTGGCCCCGGCGTCGAGGTCGAGCGCGGCACGGGCGAGCGCATCGTGCGGCTGTTCCGGCGCTTCATGCCCTACGCGGCGTTCCCGGGGCCGGCGTCCGCGTTCGCGCGCCAACTCGTCGATACGCACGTCAAGCAGGACAAGAAGCCGGTCACACCGGGCGCGGTGGTGGACCAGTTCCGCCGACAAACGGGGCTACCCGAGCTGTTCCTGCGCGACGAGATCACGCTCCGGCGCGAGAGCGCCCTCGACTGGTTCCGCGCCCGCGTGATCGACCAGCCGGAAGCGTGCGAAGCCGCCGCGAACATCGTAATGACGGTGAAGGCCGGGCTCAACGACCCGACGCGGCCGCCCGCGGTGATGCTGTTCTGCGGCCCCACGGGTGTCGGCAAGACGCACATGGCCCAGGCGCTCGCGACCTACTTCTTCGGGCACAGCGAAAGCGCGGAACCAAAATCGACGGCCCGCAAAGAGGTGCCCCCTTCTGTTTCTTCGCTCCGCGTTCCGCCCCCCGAGTTCCGCGCCGATCGATTGATCCGGCTGGACATGAGCGAGTACGGCGGGTTCGACGCGGTGTATCGGCTGCTCGGTCCGCCGCGCGGTGAGCCGGGCGAGTTGGTGAAGCAAGTGCGCCGGCAGCCGTTCTCGCTGCTACTGCTGGACGAAATTGAGAAGGCCGCGGCCGATGTGTTCGACGCGCTCATGGGCGTGTTCGACGAGGGCCGGCTCACGGACCAGTACGGGCGCGTCACGAACTTCCGCAGCACGATTATTGTGATGACCTCGAACCTCGGCTCGGGCACGTCGCGCGCGGTGGGGTTCGGCGGCGAGAACACGGGTGCGCAATACCAGGACGCGGCCATGAAGTTCTTCCGCCCGGAGTTCTTCAACCGAATGGACGCGGTCGTAACGTTCCGTCCGCTGTTGCCCGCGTCCGTGCGAGCGATCACCCGGCGCGAACTCGACGCCATCGCCAAGCGCGAAGGACTGGCGCGGAGTGGCGTGAACGTCCACTGGTCGGAAGCGCTGGTGGAGCACCTCGCCGCAATCGGCTTCGATCCGCGGTACGGCGCGCGCCCGCTGCAGCGCGCCATCGAGCGCGAAGTGGTCGCGCCGCTCGCGCGCTGGTTGCTCACGAACCACACTGCCGAGGGGCAAACGGTGCGGGCGGATTGGGCGAGCAGCGGGTGCGCGTTTTCGTCTGCGTAAAGCGGCGGCGAACGGTGGGATAACTGTTGCCGTGTGCGGCGCGAACCGGGATACTACCGGGGTTCAGGCTACGAACTCGTTCCCGCCCACCTTCCCACCCCCGATCTGACCGTACCGGAGAATCTCCATGCTCGTTCGCCGAATCGTGAGCACCGGCCTCGTGCTGGCGCTGTGTGTCACCGCGCCCCTCGGCGCGAAAGACGCCAAGGACAACCCGGCCGCACAACCGCGCCCGCGCGACGTCCCGCGCCACAAACAGTTCCTGAAGATCGTGGAGAAAGGTGAGGGCGACGTGATCTTCCTCGGCGACTCCATCACTCAGGGCTGGGAAGGGAATGGAAAGAAAGTGTGGCCCGAGGCCTTCGGCGCCTTCAAGCCGGTGAACCTCGGCATCGGCGGCGACCAGACCGGGGACGTGATCTGGCGCATCACCGTGGGCAAGGAAATCGAACCGCTGAAGCCGAAACTCGCGGTCATCATGATCGGCACGAACAACATGAGCGCACACACGCCCGAGCAGATCGCGGGCGGCGTGAAGGCCATCATCGCCGAACTTCAAAAGCAGAAGCCCGACACGAAGGTGCTCCTGCTCGCGATCTTCCCGCGGTCCCCGAAGGCCGACGACAAGATCCGCGTGAAGGTGAACGACACGAACAAGATCCTCGCCACGTTCGGCGACGACAAGAAGGTCTTCTACAAAGACATCGGCGAGAAGTTCTTGGAAAAGGACGGCACGCTCGAGAAGAAGATCATGCCCGACTTCCTGCACCTGAGCGAAGAGGGGTACAAGATTTGGGCCGACGCAATCAAAGAAGACATTGCGAAGCTGGTGAAGTAAGAGCTGCAAAACAAGGGAGCCGCGTTACCCGCGGCTCCCACTTCCCTTTCGTCCTCAGCCCATCACGACCGCAACGGGCTTGCGCGTGCGGCGGCGATCGAGGCTCGCGCCGATGAAGTCGCGGAACAGCGGGTGCGGCTTGGTCGGCTTCGACTGGAACTCTGGGTGCGACTGCACCGCCACGAACCACGGGTGGTCCCGCAACTCGATCGCCTCGACGAGCGACCCGTCGGGGCTCGTGCCCGAAAAGATCATGCCGCGCGCTTCGAGCCGGTCGCGGTAATTGTTGTTCACCTCGTAGCGGTGCCGGTGCCGTTCGCTAATCACGTCCACCCCGAACGCGGCGCGGGCCTTGGTGTTCGGCTTCAGGTGGCACGGGTACGCGCCCAGCCGCTGAGTGCCGCCGAGGTCCGTGACGCCCGCCTGCTCTTCGAGCAGGCACACGACCGGGTGCGGGGACGCCTTGTCGAACTCGGTGCTGTTCGCGTTCTCCAGCCCGGCCACGTGGCGCGCGAACTCGATCGTCGCGCACTGGAGCCCGAGGCAGATGCCGAAGAACGGCAGCCCGGACTCGCGCGCGAACCGGATCGCTTCGATCTTCCCCTCGATCCCGCGCTTGTCGAATCCGCCGGGGACGAGCAGCCCGTCCACGGTCGCCAGGGCCTGGGCCGCGCCCTCGTCCGCGAGCTTGTCCGACTCGATGCGCAGCACCTTCACCTTCGTGCGGTGGGCGATCCCGGCGTGGTCGAGCGACTCGTACACGCTCTTGTAGGCGTCGCGGTGCTTCACGTACTTGCCGACGAACCCGATGGTGATCTCGTGCTCGGGCGCCCGCATGTTTTCGAGCATCCGGCTCCACTCGCTCATGTCGAGCGGCCGCGCGTGCGTGAGGTGCAGTTTCTCCACGACGAGTTGATCGAGCTTGTTGTTCGCGAGGCTGAGTGGCACCTCGTAGATGCTGAACTCCTTGTCCTTCTCCTCGATCACCGCGTTGCGCTCGACGTTGCAGAACAGCGCGATCTTCTCGCACTCGTCCTTCGGGATCTCCTTCTCGGTGCGGCAGATGAGGATGTCGGGCTGGATGCCGATCTCGCGCAGGTCGCGCACGCTGCGCTGCGTCGGCTTGGTCTTCAGCTCGCCGGCGGCCTTCAGGTACGGGACGAGCGTGAGGTGAACGAACAGGCAGTTATTTTTGCCGACGTCGAGCGCGTACTGGCGGATCGCCTCGAAGTACGGCATCCCCTCGATGTCGCCGACGGTCCCGCCGATCTCGGTGATGACCACGTCCACGTCCGGCGCGACCATCTTCTTGATGCAGCTCTTGATCTCGTCGGTGACGTGTGGGATCACCTGCACGGTCTTCCCGCGGTAGTCCCCGCGGCGCTCTTTCTCGATGACCGAGAGGTAGATCTTGCCCGTGGTGTAGTTGCAGTCCTTGTTGAGAACCGCGTGCGTGAACCGCTCGTAGTGCCCCAGGTCGAGGTCGGTCTCGGTGCCGTCGTCGAGAACGTACACCTCGCCGTGCTGGTAGGGCGACATCGTGCCGGGATCGACGTTCAAGTACGGGTCGAGTTTTTGCAAGCGCACCCGCAGCCCGCGGTTCTCCAAGAGCAGCCCGATGGAGGCGGACGTCAGCCCTTTTCCGAGTGAGCTGACGACGCCACCAGTAACGAAAATGTGCTTGGTCATCGCGCGGCGATCCTTAACGTGAGGCGGGCTATCACCTCACTATATCGCCCGCTCCGAGCCGAACCAATCAGCGCAGGTTGCCGGGTCGCGCAAAGGACCGTTAAGCCGCGCGGCGCGTTCCGCCCGCCCCGTCGTCGCCGTTCTGCCGGTACCAACGCACGAAATCGGCGTAATCGGCCGGGGTGTCAACGCCGCGGTGGGCGCGGGCCACTTGCCCCAGCATGATTGTGCCGCCGGTACCGAGGACGCGGAGCTGTTCGAGTTTTTCCGATTGCTCCAACGGGTGCGGCGGGGTTCCGGCGATCCGCAGGAGGAAGTCGCGCCGGTAGGCGTACACGCCCAGGTGCTGAAGGAAGCGCGCCGGGCTCGCGGCGAAGTCCGGTTCGCCGTCCCGCACCATCGGGATCGGGGACCGCGAGAAGTACAGCGCGCGCCCGCGGTCGTCGCACACCACCTTGACCACGTTCGGGTTGCGGTACGTCTCCGCGTCCGTGATCGGTACCGCGAGCGTGGCCATATCCGAACCGGGAGCGCGCATCAGTTCCGCGAGGAGGTCGATCGCGTCCGGGTCGAATTGCGGTTCGTCGCCCTGCAGGTTGATGACCACGTCCGCGCCCAGTCGCGCGGCGACCTCGGCCACGCGGTCGGTCCCGGAAACGTGGTCCTCGCGCGTCATCACGGGGGTGCCGCCGAACTCCCGCACCGCCGCGAAGATGCGGTCGTCGTCGGTGGCGACGATCACGTCGG
The DNA here is from genome assembly GCF_017939745.1 of Gemmata palustris. NCBI lineage: Bacteria > Pseudomonadati > Planctomycetota > Planctomycetia > Gemmatales > Gemmataceae > Gemmata > Gemmata palustris. The sequence continues at coordinate 4,767,984 of NZ_JAGKQQ010000001.1, forward strand.
ACGCGCACTTCGCTTTCTGTGCCCGCTCGAAAACGTGCTGGATCAGGTACTTCCCGGTTTCCCGCAGGAGCGGTTTACCGGGCAATCGCGATGATGCGAATCTCGCGGGAATGACGATCGCGGCGCGCATGGCCGACCTCCGTGTCAGCGTGCATTGGGAAACGTCCGCGGATTAGACTCGCGGCACCGAAATTCGGCAAGGCGAACCCCGCGACTTCAGCGCCGGTCGAGCACCCTTCGCACCTCGGCCGCGAGTCCGACCGGCGTAAACGGCTTAACCAGGAACGGCGTCGCGCCGTCCGGCACCTCGCACTCCTCGCCGACGCACCCCGACGTGAGCAGGAGCGCCAGGTTCGGGTGGGACGCCCGGAGCCGGCGGACCAGAGAGCGCCCCGGCGCCCCCGGGAGCATCAGGTCGCAAACCACGAGATCGATGGTCCCGGGGTGGTCGGAAACGAGCGCGGTTGCCTCTTGCGCGTCGCGCGCCGCGAGCACGGTGTAGCCCCGCGAGCGGAGCGCGTGGGTCATTAGCGCCCGCACGGGCGCGTCGCCGTCCACGACGAGGACCGTCTCCGAGCCGCGCAGCCGGTGCTCGCCCGACGAGTCCGGGAGCGGCTCGAACGGGAGCGCGTCCACGCGCGGCAGGTACACGCGAAACGTCGTGCCCAGTCCGCGCTCCGAATCCACGCGCACGTGCCCCTGACTCTTTTGCACGATGTCCCAAACCGTCGAGAGCCCCAGTCCGGTCCCGCTCCCAGTGGGCTTCGTGGTGAAGTACGGCTCGAAAATCTTCTTCAGTGTCGCCGGGTCCATCCCGTGCCCGGTGTCCGCGACCTGGAGCACCGCGTAAGTGCCCGAGGGGATTCCGGGGTGCAGCGGGTCGTCGCCCCGCACGTGCGCCCCGAGCGTCGAGATGGTGAGCGCGCCCCCGTCGGGCATCGCGTCGCGCGCGTTCACCACGAGGTTCATCAGCACCTGTTCGACGTGCCCCGGATCGGTGGTGGTGGCGCACAGGTCCGGGGCGAACTCGGTCCGGAGCTCGATATCGGTCCCGAGCAGTCGGCGGAGGATGCTGCCGCAGGCGTTCACCACGGCGTTGAGGTCCGCGTGCGCGCGGCGCCCCCCGTTCTTCCGGCTGACCGCGAGCAACTGGCGCGTGAGCCCGGCCGCGCGTGAACCCGCCGCCGCGATCTCGGAGATCATGTCGCGGGTCGGGTTGTCCGGCGGCAACAGATCGAGAACGGCCTCCGCGAACCCGTTGATGACGGTGAGCAGGTTGTTGAAGTCGTGCGCCACGCCCCCCGTGAGGCGCCCGACGACGCCCATCTTCTGCACCTGGAGGAACTGCGCTTCGAGTTCTTTCACGTTCGTAATGTCGGTCTGCACCCCGACGAAGTGCGTGACCGTTCCGGTTTCGTCTTCGAGTGGCGTAACGGAGAGCGCGTTCCAGAACGGCGTCCGGTCCTTCCGGTAGTTCCGCAGCACGACCGAGCACGCGGCGCGCTCGCGCAGCGCCCGGCGGAGCTTTTCGAGCTCGTGCGCGTCGGTGCTCGGCCCCTGGAGGAACCGACAGTTGCGGCCCAAAACCTCTTCGGACGTGTAGCCCGTCAGGCGCTCGAACCCGGGGTTACAGTAGACGATGGGATAGTCGGGGCGGGTGGCGTCGCTGATGGCCATCCCGAGCGCCATTGTTTCGGCGGCTTGGGGTAGCAAGGGGAACTTCAGCGCGGTCAACCGCATCAGGCGCGACGTTCGTGGCTGCTGGGCGATGGTCTCGAGCGCTTTCACCAGCGTGAACATCACGAACCTCTGGGCGCGAGGCGGATCGGATCTCCGTCTGTCAACCGAATCTTAGCGCGCCGGAGCACGCGCGAGGGGAAAAGCGCCGGGGAACCATGCGCGTCCTCGTGCCACTTGAGGCACGGGGCAAAAAGCGTCCAGAAAGTGGCGCCCGGCACAATGATAGTGACAGCCCGGCGCGAAACGAGAACCCCGCGGTCAGCCACTCCCCCCGCACCCCTGGGCGGACACTCGGGCGGTCCCGGAATCACTGACCACGCGCCCGTCCTTCATGCGAATCACGCGGTCGGCGCGTTCGGCGACTTCGTCACTGTGCGTGACCACCAAGAGCGCGAGGTCGCGCGACTTCTGGAGCGCGGCGAACAGGTCGAGCACCTTTGCCGCGTTGTCGGAGTCGAGGTTCCCGGTCGGTTCGTCCGCGAGGAGCATGGCGGGGTCGTTCGCCAGCGCGCGGGCGAGCGCCACGCGCTGGCGCTCGCCGACGGACAGTTTCTGCGGCAGGTGGTCGGCGCGCTTCGCCATGCCCACGAGTTCGAGCAACTCGTCCGCCTTCTTCACACGCTCGCGGGCGCTCCGAGGTGGCCCCTCGAACATCGGCACCTGCACGTTCTCGCGCGCGGTCAGCGTCGGGATCAGGAAGAACGACTGGAACACGAACCCAATCTGGCGGGCGCGAAAGTGGTTCAGGTTGGGGTGCCGGGAGAGCGGCTCGCCGCGGAAGTACACCTCGCCGGCGTCGGGCTTGTCGAGCACGCCGAGCAGGTTCAGGAGCGTGGACTTACCGCACCCGGACGGTCCGGTGATGGCGACGTGCTGCCCGGGCCGCACGCCGAGCGTGACCCCGTTCAGCGCGTGGACGTCCCCGTCCGGGTAAGTCTTCACCACTTGGTCGGCGTAAAGCAGGTGGGCGGCGGGGCCGTCAGTCATGGCGGAGCGCCTCCGTTGGCAGCAGGCGGGACGCGCGGAACGCCGGGTACGCCCCCCCGAGAACCCCGATGAACACGGTGATGAGAACCCCGCGGAGGATCACCACAGGCGCGAGTTCGGGCTCGATGAACCCGTTCACCTTCGGCGAAAGTGTGAGCAGGTGCATACCCAGAAAAGCGATCACCGTGCCCCCAATCGCGGCGACGGTCGCCAGCAGCACGGCTTCGCCCAGGATCATGCCGATCACGCGCCCGGGGGGCCAGCCGACCGCCCGCAGGATGCCGATCTCGTGCGTGCGCTCGAGCACCGACATCGCCATCGTGTTCAGCATGCTGATGACGCCGATGGCCAGGGCGATGGCCGACACGAGCCACGCGACCGCTCGGACCAGTTTCAGTTGCGAAACGGACGTGACGTAGGCGTCGGGCGTCTGCGCCGAGAGCCGGGCGGTCTTGTCTTTGGGGTCGCGGAGCGCCTCGATCTTCTGGCGCACGTCTTCGATTTCGGCGGCCGAGTCGGGCGAGGTCTTCTTCACGCGCACGGAGAACCCGGTCACGCGCTTGCCGGTGAGCGCCTGCCCGTCCGGGAACGAAACGACCGCTCCGCCCTCCTCGAACACCACAAAGCTCTTGAAGACCGCGACGACCTCGTAGGGGTTGTCCTTGTTGCCGCCGAAGACGATGTGGTCGCCGACCTTCTTGTTGAGGTTCGTTGCGAGCGTGCGGCCGAGCATGATCTTGCTCCGCTCGCCCTCTTCGAGCTTGCGCCCGGAGATGATCTGAATGTCCTCGAACCCGAAGTTGCTCGGCTTCCAACCCTGGATCAGCACCGGGTCGGACGCGCCACTGTCGCGCGTCATATCGGTCACGTCGACGACGCCCTCCGAGACCTTATCGACCTCCCGGATCTCCCGCGCCTGTTCGACCAGGGCCTCGCTGAAGTCGCTGTTCAGCCCGCTGGACTTGCCGGCCTGCATGACAACGAGATCGACGCGGCGCCGGTCGAATGCAGATTCGACCGACTTCTCGACGTTGTAACTCACCGCGAGCAGGGCGAGCATGCTGCCCACCGCGACGGCGAGACCGAGTACGGTGAGCGCGGTGCGGATCGGCCGCCGCGTGAGGTTCTTCAGGATGAATGCGACAAAATACATAGTTACTGCGAGAGCCGCGTCAGGTGCCGTTTCACGGCGTCCGTGAAGCCCGCCGTGTTATCGAGCATGGCCAGGTGCTTCGCGGCCGGGATGATCTCGGCCGAGCACCTGGCAAGATGTTGTTCTAGCCACCGGCAGGTGGCAAGAAAGGGGGAGAATTCGTCGTACAGTGCGACAACCGGCTGAGCGATGCCCGCGAGCACGCTTTCCGTGAGACCGGCTTCGGCCAGAACCTCATCACCGCACGTGGTTTCCGCGAGCCTCGGCAACTGACGCAACCACCCGCGCCCGAACGCGCCGTAAATATCTTCGAGCTCCTTCATCTTGTCGGGCGTTAGCGCCGCGGTCTCGCGGAACAGGCGGGTGAAGTCTACCGTGTCCCCGAGTTCGACGCCGACCCGCGCGAACGTTTCGCGCAGATCGACCCAGATGCTCATCTTGCCGAAGTTCGGTTCGACGTGCTTCAACCCGGGGAAAAACGAATCCGAGAGCAACACACCCGCGACGCACTCGGGCGCGACAACGGCCGCGTGCATACTCACCACGCCACCGAAACTATGGCCGACCAAGAGCGCCGGCTTCAGCCCGAGTGTCGCGTGCAACTGGCGGAAGTCTTCGGCCATGACCGCGGACGTGTACCCGGTCGCCGGGCGCGCGCTGGCGCCGTGCCCGCGCATGTCGTATGCGGTTACGCGGAAGTCGGCGGCAAGCGCCTCCACCAGTCCGCTAAACACCCACACGGCCTGGTTGCTCGTGACCGCGTGAACCAGTACGACGTCCGGGCCTTCGCCGGACTGCTGGTAGAAGAGCCGCGTTCCGTTTACCTCGACTTCGGGCATGATTTCTCGTCTTGGATCTGCGGTCTGTGGATCGGGCGTATTGTCGGAGTGACTTCGCACGGCGAGATCGGCCACTTCTCCTGCCGTGGGTAACAATTGCTAACGTTTTGGGCCGGCTGGGGTGTTATCGCCGGGCGAACATCGCGCCAACTGCTGACGCCTCAAGGCTTTTGGTCCTGTCGCGGCCTCGAATGGCTCCGTGTCGGATGCTCACTTTGGCTAACATCGGCTAACATTCTGCAAGTCTTAGGCTAACACCGAGAAACTCCACCCGCTCGTTAACACTCGCGGTTCGCCTGGAGACTCGGGCGAACCGCGAGTGTTAACGAGCGGGTGGGCCAACCACACCTTTGAGATCTTGCGAACGACGCGGCAACCAGCGCCCGTCAATCCACATACTTCTGCAAAAACGCGACCAGATCACCCAGCGCGAGGTCTTCCGCGCCACGATCCCGCAAGCCCTTCAGGAAGACCCCGAACGGCAACCGGCGCCCGAAGTGCGCGTCGAGCCGTTCGGCCAGCACAACGAGGTCGATGGACGCGAGGCCGAGGTCGCCGAAGGCTCGCGTCTCGAGATCGACGGATTCCGGGAAATCGCGATCGGAGAACGTTTGCCGCACCACGTCCCCGAGTGCAGCGAGCAGTTCGTCAGTCGTTCGCATCACGCTACCTCGCACAAAGTGGTAGCGACGACCGATTCCTTCTGTCGCGCCGTCTGAACGCGGAACCGTTGGCCGCTTGCGCTCACGAGCGCCGCGCCCGTGAGCGCGTCGAGAGAATGGAGCGTGCAACCCTCGGCGGGAACGCGCAGTGCGTCCGCGACCGCGAGGCACGCCACACGCGACCGCGCGTCACGTTCGGCTTCGGCCGCGGCGCTCTTCGGAATCGTTTGGAGCGCGACGCCAACGTACTTCGCGAACGCGGAGAACGCGGCCACGGTGCCTTCTGAAATGGCCACGCTCACGGGCGGGAACGCCTCGCCCTTCGCGGCCCCGCGCGGGCGGCACACGATGCGGCCGTCGGCCTCTTCGGTTTCCATGTCGGCGGGGAAGATCGTCTCGCCGTACTTCTGCACCCACGCGGCGCGGGCGGCGTCTTTCGCGAGCAGCCGGCCGAAGAACCAGTCGTTCAGCCCCGCATCGGTGCCCGTCCACTTCCCGAAGGTGTCGAGCTCGGTCGGCGTCATCGTCACATACGCGCCCGCCGCACGCAGCACCGGTTGCTTCAGGTCCGCGGGCGGGTCGAGGAAGTGGCACCGCGCGAACGGGGCCGCGGGCTCGGAATTCGGATCGGTCCCCGCGGCCTCGGGCCAGGAACGGCTGAGGTAGTATTCGTCCTTCGGGCCGAAGAAGTTCACGTGACCGAACGGCAGATAGAAGCGCCAGTAGCCCGCGCCCGTGAGCCGCAACCACAGGTTGCCTTGCGTGTCGAACACCTCGAGCCCGTGCCGGTAGTGCCGCGCGGACTCTTGCTCGTTGTGCCCGCGCACGACCAGGTGCGAACCGATTTCCGGCGTGGGGCCGAAGTATTCGACCTTCTGCACTTCAAATGGCAGGAGGATGCGCCCGGTCCAGTCCGGTTGCTCGAGGTGCCACGCGCCGAGGATGTGCATCGCGGCGTCCATCAGCACCGGATCGATCGCGTAGTGCGGATCTTTGTTCGAGCGGAACCACGTCTCGCGTGACTGTACTTCGAGCGTCCCTTCGATCCCCTCGCGCCCGGTCCGATCGAGCGTGCGAATCATCTGGAAGACGGGGCCGTGGAACATGTTCCGGCGCAAATCTTCGATGGTAGACTTGCACGGAACTTCGTCGGTGAGGTCGAACGGCAGCGGGGGCGCGGGGTCCGGGTACCGGTCCGCGAGCACGATCACCGCTTCGGACGACGCCTTGTTCGCGCCCTCGCGGAGGAACGAGTTGCCGAGGTCGCGCACGTTCGCTTTGACCTCGACGGTCCCGGTCGCCTCGTCCACGGACGACACCGTGGCGCGCACCTCGAGCGTGGTCGTTTCGGCATCAAATGGCAGCCACCGGAACAGCCGGATGTTGCGGAGCCCGATCACGACCTTGCCCGGTACGAGCATGGCCGCCGCTTCGGACATCGCTTCGAGGCTAAATGTCATCGGGAGTACGGGGAGCCCGTTCTGCGCCGGGTTCTCCCGGCTGACGCCGCGCCCGCCGAGCGTGTGGTCGTCCGCGTACAGGTCTTCGCGCTCGTCCATCACCCGGCGGAACACGATCTCGCGCCCCGGTTCGTACTGGATGATGGATTCGACGAGCGCGAACGGCTTGGGTTCGGGAGCAGCGGGTGCAACGGGCGCCGAATCGATCGGGAGCGAGAGGTCCGCGAGCGCGAGCAGTTCCGGCGGCAGCGGAGCTGATTGCCCGCGCCCACGGAAGAACGCCGTCATCACCTCGCGCTGCGTGTCGAGGAACTGCTCCATCACGTCGAGGTAACCGTTCATGATGGAGGAACCTACCTGTAACCCCTCCCCAACCCCTCCCCTAAACGGAGAGGGGCTTAAAACCGGCGCTTGCAGCGTGTATTCACTGATGCTTGGGATTTCTCCCCCTTCCTTCTTAGGGAAGGGGGTTGGGGGGTTAGGTTCTTCTCGCCCCGCGTACAGGTAGCCCAGGTTCAGGTCCACGCCGTGCGCGACCAGTTGCGCGACCATGTGGTTGATCTGCGTCGGGCCGCTCTTGCGCGTCACGTTCGCGGGGATCGCGGCGAACGACTTGCCGCGGAGGATGTCTTCCACGAACGCCGACAGGTTCCCACGCGGGCCGCATTCCACGAAGAGGCGCACGCCCTCCCGGTGCATGGTTTCGATCATGCGCGTGAACTCGACCGGGGTGACCCAGTGGTTCACCGCGAGGTCGCGCATGGCGTCGGGATCGGTCGGGAACAGTTCGCCGGTGGAGCAGCAGTAAACGGCCGTTTGCGTCGGGCTGAACGGCACGTTCACGAACAGCTCGCGGAGCGCCCCCATGTACGGCTCGAACAGCGGCGTGTGGTACGGCCGCTTGAACGGCAACCGCTCGCAAATGATCCCGCGCTCCGTGAGCGCGGCTTCCACCGCGGCGATCGGGTGCGCCGGCCCCACCGCGACGCACTGGTGCGGGCAGTTGTCCATCGCGACGATCACCGCGCCGCCCGCGACCACGTCCGCGACCTCCATGATGGTCGCCTTGCTCGCGCCGACCGCGAGCAGCACGACTTCCGGCCCACCGACCGCGCTCTCCTGGCGCTGCATGATCTCCATGATTTCCGGCAGCCGCGACTCGTGCTGGTCCTGGGCGCGCATCGCCCCGCTCGCGAGCAGCGCGCCGAGTTCGCCGGCGCTGTGCCCGGCCATCGCGGAAACCGGGATCTGAAGGTTCTGGAGCACGCGGAGGATCGCCTGGTCCGCGAGCAGCACGCCGAAGATGGACGGCCCCAGGCCGCGCAATTCGGCTTCAGCGGCCGCCTTGTCCTCGGCCGTCGCATCGACCGGGAGGTGCAGCACGCGCCGTAACGAAGTCTCCGGGCGCCCGGCTTCGGCCGCGAGCTGGTCGCACCACGCGAAGGTTTCTTCCACTTCCGGGAACACGCCGCACAGGTCCGCGAGCATGTTCAGGTATTGCGCGCCCTCGCCCGGGAACAGGAGCGCGACCGTGCCCTGCTCCGCGAGCGGCTGCTCGAAGAAGTAGATGCCGTTCGCGTCACGGACCTGCTTGGTCTTCGGATCGCCGATTCGCTCCGCCGCCCGCTTGAGGCGCGTGAGCAGGTCGGCCCGGGAACCCGCGACGACAGCGAGCCGCGCCCCGCCGGGCTGAAGTTCGCGAGAGAGAGGCGCTGCGAAATCGACGAGCGCGGCGTCGGGCTGTTGCTCGATCTGCTCCACCAGAGCCAGCACGCGCTCGCGCAGCGCGGCCCGGTCCGCACCGCGCAACACAAATACTTCCGTATCCCAGCCGACCACGGGCGGAATGACGTGTGGTTGCGGGTGCGCGAGGGTTTGAGTCATGGGAGAAATTGTTCGCGTTAAATAGAAGCACCAGGGGTTGAAACCCCTGGCTATTTCCGGCGGCCCCGTTGGGGCCGCGAAAACGACGAGAATAGAACCAGGGGTTGAAACCCCTGGCTATTCCCGGTGGCCCCGTTGGGGCCGCAAATACAACGAGTGGCCTAGTCTTTTGCCTTTGGACCCCGAAGGGGTCACCGGGAATAGCCAGGGGTTTCAACCCCTGGCTCTCTTTGGCTACTCCGCGCCGGCGCCCACGGGCTGTGCGGTGGCACGCTGTTTCGGAGCCGACTCGGTACCACCCGCCACAACGACTTCCGGCTCGCCCTTCGTGCCGAAGATCACTTCGTCCACCGCGAACCCGGCGCCGACGGACGGCTCGATGAGCTTCAGTCCGCGGGACACGAGGTGCTTCTCCAGGTCCGCGACCATGCCGACCTCGGCCCACGGCCCCCACGCGACCGACACCACGCGCCCCGGCCACTTGCGGTCCAGATCGCACGCGAGTTTGCTGAGCACCTCGTTCGCGGCGGCGTAGTCCGACTGCCCGCGGTTCCCGTAGCGGCTCGTGATCGAGGCGAACAGCGCGAAGAACTTCAGCTTCGCCGGGTCGAGCTTCCGGGACAGGGTCAGCGCGCTTTCGACCTTCGTGCCGAACACGCGATCGAAGGATTCCGGCGTCTTGTCACGCAGGAGCTTGTCCTCGATCACGCCGGCGCCGTGGATCACGCCCGCGATGCCGCCCTTCGCGCTCAACTCGTCGATGAGGCCGCCGAACGCCGCGGCGTCGCGCACGTCGACCGAGCGGTACTCGGCCGTACCGCCCGCGGCCCGGATCGCGTCGAGGTTGGCGCGGATCTCGCGGTCCTTGAGCAACCGCTTGTACGCGGTCTCGATCACGGCCGGCTTCGCGCCGGGTTGCTGCTTCAGGAGCGCGGCCTTGATCTCCGCCGGCGTCTGGAGCGAAGCGGTGTCCGCGCTCTCGGCGGCCGGCGCGGGCGAACTGCCGACCAGTACGAGCTTCGATTTGTAGCGCGACGCGATTTCCAGTGCGACCTTCGCGGTGATGCCCCGCGCGCCACCGGTGACGAGCACCGTGCTGTTCGCGTCGAGCTCGATCGCCTGAACGTCCTTCTCCAGCGGTCCCGGGTCGACCTGCCACGTCTTGCGGAACTCGCCGTCGCGACCAACCTCGAACGGGCCGTCCGGGTCGCCGAGTTCGCCGAGCAGTTGTTCGACGAGGCGCGGGGCGGCGGTTTCCGCGTTCACGTCCACGACGCGAACGGTGACCTCGGGCCACTCGTACCCGAGGCACTTGGTGAACCCCGCGACGCCCCCGTGCCCGGCGAAGAAGTCGCCCGGCAGGTCGTCGCCGAACCCCATCGCGCCGCCCATCGCGGTGACCGCGAGCAGAACGGCGGAGCCGTTCGTCCCGGCGGCGCGGATGTCGGTCTCCAGCCCGCGGGCGAGCAGGTACAGCGACTTCACTTCGCGGCGCATCCGCTGCTCGTCGGTCTCGCCCGCGGGCGGTTCCGCGAGCGGCAGCAGGTGAACCAGGCCGGACACCGGGCCGCACTTCTCGCGGATGCGGCCGAGGAGAGCGGTCACGGCCGCGGGATCGGTCAGGTCGGCCGTGAAGCCCTCGTTCTTGCCCACGCGAACGAGCGCGGTCTTGATGTCGAGTTCCGCGAGCCGGTCGGCCAGTTCGCGTGCGGTACCAAGTTCGTCGTCGGTGATGACGATGGTGCCAGTCGGCGGGCTGAATTTCGGCCGGATGGGGAGCGGCGCGTCGATCAGTCGCACCACGAGCCGCTGGACCTCGCCCTGTCGCGCACCGGGGTGGAAGTCGCCGTTCGTGCTCGCACGGGCCGCGGGAGCGTCGCCGCCGGCCGCGGGTAGCGCGGGCGTTTCGTGCTTGCCGTTCGTCGAAGGAGCCGGCAGCGCGGGCGCGGCCTCGTTCAACGCGCCCATCACGTAATCCGCGATCCCGCGGAGCGTCTTGATGACGGAGAGTTTCTCCATCTCCAAGTTCGGCTGCTTGCCGTCCGCGCCGGCCTCAATGCTCTCCGCGAGCGCGCCCAACACTTCGACGCGCTTGATCGAATCGACCCCGAGGTCGGCTTCGAGGTCGAGGTCGATGCTGAGCGCTTCCTTCGGGTACCCGGTGCGCTCGCTCACGAGGTCGAGCAACCGGGCGAGGAGCGCCTCGCGATCCAACGCGCCGCCCGCGGGCTTCTTCACCGGAGCCGCCACGGGCGCAGCTTCGACAACCGGCGCCGGGGCGTGCTTCCCGTTTGTTTCGGCCTTGTTGCTGACGGCTGGCGCCGGCGCTTGCGGCCGGGCGACTACGGGCGTCGCGATGCGGTTGGTCGCCAGCGCGGGGACCGGCATCGGGGTCGCGTGCCCGTTCGTGTGGGCGTGGCCGTTCCCATTTCCGTTCGTGTAAGCGTGTCCGTTCGTGTGCGGCACGACCGGGTAGGCGGCGTGGCCGTTCGTTTGCGGCGCGGGTGCGGCCCCATTGGACGCACCGAGGAACCCGAGCATCACGGACTTCTGCGTATCGAGGAAGCGCCCCATCACTTCCTGGAACCGCATCATCACGGCCGCGGCGCCGTCGGGCGCGGCGTGATGGTGCGCGTGCCCGTTCGTGGAGGGGACCGGGAGAGCGGGTTGAGTTTCGGTGTTGTGCATCATCGCTCGTGAGGGCGTGGTGACAGCGGGCGGAAGAGCGGCAGCGCTGGGCGCGGGCAGTTTGGGAGCGGGGGTCGGCGCGGGCGGGGCCGCCGGCCTGGTCGAGCTTTCGGGGCTCGGCGGCTTCGACTTGGCCTTGCCGTTTGCGTCGGGTCGCACGGGTTCGCTCCGGGCCGCAGCGTTGGCCGGAAGCGCCTGGCCCAGCAACCGCGGCTCGGGTCCGTTCAGCGGCTTACTGCGAACGCCGTTCACGAGCCACGTTGTCGGGGCGAGCTTCGGCTTACCCGTTTCGGCGTTGAGCTTCGCGAGGTCGAACGCTTGCACGCCCCGACCCACGAACAGTCGGTCGAGGTTGGCAGCGACCCCGGCCGTGAGCAACTGGCCGAGCAAGTGGGCGAGTTGCACGAGGCCCGGGCGCGACTTCGCATCGCTCGCGAGCGCGAGGTGCGGTCGGCCCGCAAGAATCTGGCCCGTCAGTCCGGTCAGAACCGCTTGCGGTCCGACTTCCACGAACACCCGCGCACCGGCCTCGTGCATCGCGCGAATCTCGTCCGCGAAACGCACCGGCGAAACGAGGTGTTCCGCGAGTTGCTTCGCGATCACCCCGCCGTCGGCCGGGTGCGGCGCGGCACTCGTGTTCGAGAACACCGGCTTGCTCGGGGCCGCAAACTTAGCCCGCGCCAGTGCATCGGCCAGCGCCGGTTTCGCGCCCGCAATCAGCGGCGAGTGGAACCCGCACGCGACCGCGATCCGCTGCGAGCGAATCCCCGCCGCCTGGAGCTTCTCCGCAGCGACCTTCACACCGTCTTCGGTGCCCGCGATCACGGTTTGGGTCGGCGAGTTGTGGTTCGCGATCCACACATCCGCGATGCCCTTCAGCACCGGCGCGATCGCTTCGGCGGTGTTGTCCGCGGCGATCATCCCCCCAGGGGCCGTGACCGCGGCTTCGCGAATCGCCAAGCCGCGCTTGAACGACAGGTGCATCAGGTCGTCTTCGGAGAGCGCCCCGGCCGCGGTGAGCGCCGCGTACTCGCCGTAACTGTGCCCCGCGAAGAAATCGGCTTCGATGCCGAGCGCCGCGAGCAACCGGAACATGCCGATGCTCGTCGCACCGATACTCGACTGCGCGATTTCCGTCCGGCGCAGTTCGTTGCGGTTCGTGGCCTCGTGTTCCGGCGTGAACGACGAGGGCGGGTAGATGAACCGGCTCAGCGGCTTGTCGAGATCGGCCTCGAGTGCGGCTTCCGCCCGGTCGAGAACGTCGCGCACTTCGGAGAACGCCATCGCGACCTGCGCGAGCATGTCCGGGTACTGCGACCCCTGCCCCGGGAACAGGAACGCGACCTTGCCCGCGGACGCGGACTTGGCGGCGAAGTAGATCCCGCGCGGGTCCGCGTGCGTCTCGGTCGCTTTGGGCAGCGCCTCGAGGGCCGCGTCGATCTTCTCCTTGAGGTCATCGAGCGAGGACGCGACCACCGCGAGCGTGGCGCTCCCGGTCGCAACGCCCTTACTGCTCTGCCACACGCTCGCGGCGAGATCGGCCAGCGTGGGCCGCGCGCCCGCGACGATCGCGTCGCGCACGTTCTTCAGGCTCGTGGTGATCGCCGCCTTGTCCGCCCGGCGCCACACGAAGAGTTCCGTCGGCCACTGACGAATCCCGGTGTTCGGGCGGTTCAGGTAGTCACCGGTGTACTCTTCGAGCACCGTGTGGAAGTTCGTGCCCCCGAAGCCGAACGCGCTCACGCCGGCGGTCCGCGGGTACTCGGCCCCGTGGACCCACGGCTTCGCTTCGGTGTTCAGGTACAGCGGTCCGCCGTCCAGATTGGCCTTCGGGTTGGGCTTCTCTACCAGCGTCGGCGGGAGCACCTTGTGGTGCAGCGCGAACGCGGTCTTGATGAGCCCCGCGAGCCCCGCGGCGCACTTGCTGTGCCCGATCATCGACTTCACCGAGCCGATGGCGCACGATTGCGGATCGCCGCCCGCTTCGCGCATCAACTGGCCGATCGCGCGGGCTTCGGTCTGGTCACCGACCACGGTCCCGGTGCCGTGCGCCTCCACGAGCGCGACGTTCGACGGGTTCACTCGCGCCTGAGCATACGCCCGGTGCAGCGCCCGGAGTTGGCCTTCCGCACGCGGGGCGGTGAGCCCCTTATCGCGGCCGTCGCTCGAAGCCCCCACGCCCTTGATGACGGCGTAAATCCGGTCGCCGTCGCGCTCGGCATCGGCGAGGCGCTTCAGCACCGCGACGCCCACACCCTCCGCGAGTGCGATACCGTCGGCGTCCGCGTCGAACGGCCGGCACCGCCCCTTCGGGCTGAGCGCGTGCGTCTTCGAGAACGCGACGTAGGCGTAGGGCGTCTGCACCGCGTCGCCGCCCATCACGATGGCGACGTCGCTCGTTCCGTCGTTCAGTTCGCGAACGCCCGCGTAGAGCGCGGCGAGCGACGACCCGCACGCGGCGTCGATCGCCATGTTCGGGCCGCCGAGGTTGAACCGATTCGCGACCCGCCCGGCCGCGACGTTCAGCAGGATGCCGGGGAACGAGTCTTCCGTCCATTCGGGCAACATGCCCTCGCCCAGCGCGACGATCTCGCCCGACTTCACCGGCACACCGGGAATCGAATCGAGCAGCGGCATACAGGCGCGGAAGCCATACGAAACGGACAGCGGCATCCCGCCACCGCCCACGCCCAGGATGGCGCAGGTGCGTTCGCGGGCGAACGGCCGGTCCAGGTAGCCCGCGTCACCGAGCGCTTGATTCACCCCTTCGAGTAGGAGCAGTTGCAGCGGCTCGATGTTCGGGATGCTCTTGGGCGTGATACCGTACTTGAGCGGGTCGAACGTGATGTCCGACATGAACCCGCCCCACTTCGACACCATTTTGTCTTTGGCGCGGGGATCAGGGTCGTAGTACGGGCGCCAGTCCCAGTGCGACGGCGGGATCTCGATGACCGCGTTCGTCTTCGCGAGGATGTTTTCCCAGTACTGCCACAGCGAGCCAGATTGGGGGTAGAAGCACGACAGCCCGATGATCGCGACGTCGCACGGCGGCGGCGCGTCCGGCTCCAAGTCCTGGGTGCGGGCGGCCGATTCGGGCAGGATGATGCTGTCGGTCACGTTCGCGTGCAACTCGGCGACGGTCGTGACCTTATCGCGGAGCGCGGCGATCTGCCCGATCATGTACATGCCGCGTGCGAACTGCTCGTCCGCGCTTACATCGGCGAGGCCGCTCCCGTTGCCGTTCACGGACGGCGCGCGGTCCACGCCCTTGCTCGCGACGCGGAGGCGCCCGAGGTTCATGCGCTCGAGCGCGATGCCGACTTCCAGCGGCGTCTTGCCTTCGGCCTTCAGCTTCCGCTTCTCGGCATCGAACACGTCCGCGTAGGGCGTGGGGATGCAGCGGATCGCGTGACCGGGGCCGGTTTCGAGCAACACGGTATCAGCGCACGCGAGCGATTCCTTCTGGAAGCGCTCCGTGATCGCCCCACCGCGCACCGCTTCCTTCGTGAACAGGTACGCGGTCCCGAGCAGCACGCCGACCTTCACGCCCTTCTCGGCGAGTGAAGCACTCAGCGCGGCAACCATGCTCGCAGAGAGCGCGTCGTGAATGCCGCCAGCGAACACGACGTGCAGGTCGTCCGCGGGCTTGTTGCCGATGCTCTCGATCAGGACTTCGACCATCGCTTCCCACAGCGCGAAACTCGCGCGCGGGCCGATGTGACCGCCGCACTCCTGGCCCTCGAAGATGAACCTCCGGGAACCGTCCTTGAGGAACATCTTCAGCAGGCCCGGCGACGGAACGTGCAGGTACGTCGGGATGCCCTGCACTTCCAGCTCGCGCGCCTGGTCCGGCCGGCCCCCGGCGATGATCGCGAACGGGGGCTTGTGCTTGCGGATCGCTTCGAGTTGTTCGCTGCGGATCTCGTTGGGCACGAACCCGAGGATGCCGACGCCCCACGGCTTCGCGCCGAGCTTCGCCTTCGTTTCGGCGAGCAACTTTTCCGTCTCTGCTTTGCGCAGCAGCGCGAGCGCCAGGAACGGCAGCGCCCCGCCCGCGGCCACGCTGTCCGCGAACGCGGCGGTGTCGCTGACACGGGTCATCGGGCCTTGCAGAATCGGGTACTTTGTGCCGTGCGATTTCGCGAGCGGCGCGTCCGGCGCGAGGTGCTTCAGGCGCTTCGCCGTTTCCAGTTGGTGCGTCACGCGCGCACAAATCGCCTGCACCACGCCCGCGACGGTGAGCCCCTTCGCCGCGAGCGGCGCCGCGTTCACCACGTCCTGCCCGCAGAGCCACACGCCCGCGGCCGGGTCCGCCGCGACACGCGTGCGAACCGCCTCGCGCCACGCGGCCAGTTTCTCGTCCGCGGAGAGGGTCGCGTGCTGGAGGCGCTCGTCTTCCTTCGCGAGTTCCTGTGCGCCGGCGCAATCGGGCCGCGCGTAAATGCGGTACCCCTCGCCGAGCTTCGCACCGAGAACGAGCGTCTCGCTCCCGTCCAGCCCGGTGATGCGCTTCCGCGCGGCTTCGCGGAGCGGCGTTTCGCGCGTGAGGAGCACTTGCGAATCGAGGACGCCGCCGCGCGCGCCGCCCGCGGCACACGCGGCCGCCGTATTCGCGCCGATCCCCCCGCGCACCCAGAACGGAACCGTCACGCGGTTCTTGTCCGCGAACTGGCGCCACCGCTGGAGAAGCACGAACGACGTGTCCGCGCCCACGCGCCCGCCGGCCTCGTGGCCCTTCAGGACGACACCCGCGACCCCGAGTTCGACCGCGTGCGCGGCCTCGGCGACGCTCGTGGCCTCGCGCAAGACTTCAACGCCCGCCGCTTTCAAATCCCGAATGCGGGTCGCGAGCGCGGGGTGATCCGCCCCGGCGAGGATAACGAGAGCGGGTTTGAATTGACCGAGGAGGTCGAATAGGTCCGCGGCATCGGCGCGGAGTTGAACACCGAACCCGGTGGCGAACCTGGCGAGTTTGGTGAGTGCTTGGGACGCAAAAGGGCGGGAGCCGAACTCCAAGTCCAACACGCCACGCGCGCCTGCACGGCAGGCTGCAATGGCGAGTGACGGGTCGGCGGCTCCCGAAGGGGTCAAAACGATGAGGTCGCGCGGTTCCATCACTCGCCTCGAAGGGCTGGACCTCCCTGTCCGGGGATGTCGATTCGCCGGGTCACGCTCCGGCACCAATGGCGCAAGGGCCGAAATTCGGCCGCGCCTTAACCGTCAGTATCGTAAGTCAACGTCGGTTTGGCAAACTGGGCAGTGTGGAGACCTATGGCACATTAGGACTTAGTTCAAAGCAGAAGCTCAAGGCGGTCTCCGCAAAACACTCGCTTGGGGCTGGTTGTAACAAGTGCATCTGTTGTGCCGGAATTAGGGTGATTCGGCAAGGGCGGTTGTACCGATAACACGGGCGATCGGGGCGATTCACGGGCCGAAAGACGGGGACGGGACATGCGTAGCATCTTTCTTGCAATTTTGACAATTCCGCTCCTCGCGGGCTGTGGGAGCGACCGCTTTGTTGTCAAAACGCGAGTCGCCGGACAGGTCGAAACGCGACTGGACACCCCACCGGTCAGCCCCAGCGCCGGCCCGCTCAAGCCGGTCGTCGTCCAGGCCGGGGCGAGCCGGATCGCGATCATCGATGTCGACGGCCTCATCCTGAACACCCCGTTCGTCGGTCCCTTATCGTGTGGCGAAAACCCGGTCGCGCTGTTTCGCGAGAAGCTCGAAGCGACCGCGTGCGATTCGTGTGTGAAGGCGGTCGTGCTCCGCATCAACAGCCCCGGCGGGGGCGTAGCGGCCTGTATTTCGATGCGGCACGACCTCGAACGGTTCAAAGAACGCACGCGCCTCCCGGTGGTCGCGTGCTTGATGGATACCGCAACGGGCGGCGCGTATTACTTGGCGTCCGGTGCCGATCAGATCGTCGCCGGGCCTGCTACTGTCACTGGCGGGCTCGGGGTGATCCTCAATTTGTTCAACCTGCGCGACCTGATGGCGCAGTTCAACGTAATCCCGCAAGCGATCAAGTCGGGCGAGTTTTCCGACATCGGAACCTCCGCCCGCGCACTGACCGAGGGCGAAAAGGCGATCCTCCAGGCGATGGCGACCGAGTTCCACAACCAGCTCATCGCCGATATGAAGCGGGCGCGCCCGGCGGCAACGGACGCGGTCGTGTTCGACGGGCGCATCTTCACCGGCTCGCAGGCCAAGGCCCGCGGGCTGGTCGATCACATCGGCGACCTGGACGAAGCGCTCCAGCTCGCGACCGGGATCGGGTGCCCCGGTACGAACGTCCGGCCCGGCGTGGTGATGTACCGCCGCACCAACGACCCGGCCCGCTCCATCTACGCGGTCACCGCGAACGTGCCGCTCCAGGGCTCGGGGCTGTTCCCGAGTCTGCCGGGCCTCGATCGCGCGAAAATGCCCACGTTCCTGAGCCTGTGGCAGCCGGAACTCTCGATCGAGAAACTCGGCGGTAAGTAAGCAGAAATGCCTGGCGCGGAGCGCAGAATTCGGAACAATAAATAGAAAGACACAAAGACTGCGGGTTTTAGGCAGTATCCCAGTCGTACCGATTACGGGTGTCTTTGTTCCGAATTCCGCGCTCCGCGTCACAAAGATGTTCACGAACCAGCACCACCTCCAGCACCTGCTACGGCCGCACCACTATACGTCCGAAGAACAGTACCGGGCCGAGCTGCGTCACCTCTTCCACCCCGCCTGGCACCCGCTCGCGGTAAAAAGCGACCTCGCGAAACCGGGCGACTTCCTCACGTTCGATCTGCTCGATACGCCGATCCTGGTCCACAACTTCGATGGCGAGTTGCGCGCGTTCCTGAACGTGTGCCCGCACCGCCACAGTCGCTTGACGGACAAGGCGCGCGGCAACGCGGAGAAGCTCCGCTGCCAGTACCACGGGTGGGAGTTCAACAAAGAGGGCGGCACGGGAAAGATCCCGGACGCGAAGGCGTTCCGCCCCTGGGACCGCGACAACTCGTGCCTGCGCCGGTTCCGCGTGGAAACGTGCGGCGACCTCGTGTTCGTCAACTTCAGCGAGAAGGGACCGGCGCTCCGCGAGTGGATCGGCCCGCTGTGGGACGTGTGGCAGGAGTACGGCGGCGCGTACCGGCACGCGGGGACGTGGGAGAAGGATTTTCCGTGCAACTGGAAGGTGGTGCTCGAGAACTCGCTGGAGTCGTACCACATCCCGGAAGTTCACCCCTACACGTTCAAAGACTTCCCACCAGAAGAGAATGCGTGGCACGAGCTGACCGAGCGGTTCACGTCGTTCAAGACGGTCCCGCCGCGCGAGTTCGCGACCCGCGCCCAGGACTGGATCGTGCGCCGACTCGGTGCGCCCGTTTCCAACGAATACTGGCACCGCGTGCTGCACCCGCACGCGACCGGCAGCTCCCTCGACTCGTTCCGCATGATGCAGTGCGTGTTCCCGACCGGCCCGACGTCGTGCCGCTACCGGTGCATCTTCTTCACGCTCCGCGGGCACCGGCGGAACCCGATGGCATGGGTGCTGTACCACACGCTCCGATCGATCTCGACCGTGATCGCCAAGAAAGTGTTCGGGGAAGACGGGTCGATCTACGCCGGGGTCCAGCGCGGGATGGAAGTCAGCCCGCACGCCGGGGTGATCGGCACGCGCGAGGAGCGCGTGTACCACTTCCAGAAGTTCGTGCTCGACCACACCCGCGGCCCGCGCGAGCTGCCCCAGCTCTCGGCACCCGTGGAAGCGCACGCGAACGGCGTCTGCGCCGGGTAGCGCGGCGCGTTCAGAAATTGTCCCCGCCGGACAGAAACTGACCATTCTCATTCCGTTTCGTTGCACAAAACTCCGCGATCAACGCAATTGCTGGTCGCGGATCATTTCTCATCATTTCTGCACGATACTCCGTGCTAACAGAACAGTTAAATCGCTGCCGGCGCGGTCCACGTCTGGACCGCGCCTCCGTTTAGCTTCCGGGAAGCGATCCCGCCCCGGGTCGCCCGAAGCCGTTTCTCATCAGGACAAGTCAACATGAATTCGGGCGAGCGCGATGGGCAGTTGGGGACTCGACGGTTCGTACCCGGTGTGGAGTGGTTAGAAGACCGCACGGTTCCAGCCGGCAATGTGCAAATCATGTTGTTCGACGGCACGCTCTACGTCGCGGGCGATGATCTGGGCAACCAGATCTGGATCGCGGGCACCGGGAGCAACAGCGTAACGATTCGCGCGCTCGACGCGACGACGACCATTAACGGGCAGGCCGGTCCGATCTCGGTGAGCGGGATCGAGCGCGACCTCTACATCCGGATGTACGGGGGCGATGACCAACTGCTCGTCACGGGCACGCGCAACAAGGGCGCGCTCAACATCGACACGGGCGACGGGAACGACATCCTGGGCATTTCGGACGCCGGGCACCGCTCCGAAACCACCCTGGCGACCGGGGCCGGCGACGACAACGTGATCCTCAACGGGTCCGTGTTCCGCCGGTACGTGTACCTCGACACCGGGGCCGGCGACGACAACGTGATCGCCTCGAGCATCGGCGTCCTGGATTTCGGGGTCTTCAACCCGGCGGGCAACGATTACTTCGAGAACCGCGGCTCCACCATCGCGCGCCCGGCGACGATCGGCGTCACCAGCGGCGCCCGACCGACCGCCGACACAACGGACACAACAGCCCCGACGCCCACCATCACCACCACGGCGCCGGCCCAAACCAACACCAGCCCGATCGCGATGACGGTTACCTTCGACGAGGACGTGACCGGGTTCGACACGTCGGACGTGACCGTGGCCAACGGCACCGTCACGGCGTTCACCGCACAGGACGCGCGGGTGTATCTGCTCGAAGTCACGCCCACGGGCCAGGGCACCGTCACGGCGACCATCAACGCGAACGGCGCGACCGACGCGGCCGGCAACGGGAACCTCGCGTCGAACACGGTCGTCCTCACGTTCGACAGCGTGGCGCCGGCGCTCGCGATCAATTCCGTGACGACCAGCAGCGCGAGCCCGACCGTCACCGGCACCGTGGATGATTCGACGGCGACCGTGCAAGTGACCGTTAACGGCACCACCTACACCGCGGACGTGTCCGGGACTACCTGGAGCGTAACCGTAACCGACACGCTCGCCGACGGCACTTACGCGGTCTCCGCGACCGCCACCGACGCGGCCGGCAACGTCGGCACCGCGTCGAACGCGACCGGGCTGACGGTGGACGCGGGGGCGCCGACACTCGCCTTCAGCACCAGCCCGACCGTACCCACGAACCAGAACCTCGTGACGGTGACGATCACCTTCAGCGAGGACGTGACCGACTTCACCACGGACGACGTCACCGTCACGAACGGGACGAAGTCGAACTTCCAAACTGTGACCGCGGGCCGGGTCTTCACGATCGACGTGACCCCGACCGCGGAGGGTACCGTGACGGTCGCGGTCGCGGCCGGCGCCGCACTCGACGCGGCGAGCAACCCGAGCGCGGCGAACCAGCTCAGCTTCGTGTACGACACGACTCCGCCCGCGGTGTCGGTGGACGCGACCGGCACCGGTTCGATCACCGGAACGAGCAGCGACACGACGGGCGCCTCGGGCGTGCAGAAAGTGGAGATCAGCATTCTGGACGTGAACGGTACCGGGATGTACTACTCCGGCACCGCGTTCGATAGTGCCACGGAAGTGTTCCTCCAAACCTCGACAACGGACGGCTACGCGACCTGGAGCTACTCCCTCGCGCCCGCCGGCACCTACACTGTGAACGCGAAAGCGACCGACAACGCCGGCAACGTGGCCACGATCGCCACGCCCCAACCGGTGACCGTGGCGGCGGACACGACCCCACCAGTGGCGACGATCACCGCGACCGAGACAGACCCGACGGGGGCCGCCACGATCCACGTCACCGTCACGTTCGACGAAGACGTGACCGACTTCACCGCGAGCGACCTGACGGGTGCGACCACCAACGGGACCGCGTCCAACCTCCAGTCCACCAACGCGCGGACCTACACCTTCGAGATCGTCCCGACCGCGGACGGCCCCGTTACGTTCACCCTCGCCTCTGGTGCCGTCACCGACCTGAGCGGGAACGGGAACGTCTCCACACCATTCACCATTACTTCCGACCGTACCGCACCCGCGGCCACGTTCACCTCGAACCAGCCCGATCCGACGAACGCCTCCACGGTCGTAGTCACCATCGACTTCGGCGAAGACGTGACCGGGTTCGACGCGGCGGACGTCACGGTGACCAACGGCACGTTCACGTTCGCAGCAGTCGACGCGCGGCACTACGCCGTCACCGTTACCCCGACAGCCGACGGACAGGTGACGGTCACCGCGGCCGTGAGCACCGCGGTCGATGCGGCGGGGAACGCCAACGCGGTCGGGTCGTTCAACTTCGTGTACGACGCCACGACCCCGTTAGTCTCCGTCGACGCCTCCGCCGCCGTAACCGGGACCATCACGGGCACCACGAGCGACGTCACCACGGGCGTGACGAGTGTTGAAGTGAGCGTATTCGATACGGGCTCGACGATGTACTGGGACGGCACCGCGTTCAACAGTATGACGGAGGTGTTCCTGCCCGCGACGAACACAGGCACCGCGCTCGACACCTGGGAACTCGCCGGGTTGCCCCCGGGCACCTACACCGTAAACGCGAAAGCGACCGACGGCGCCGGGAACGTGGGAACCATCGGCTCACTGCAATCGGTCGTAGTGAGCTGAGACTGAGGTGTAACGCCGCGAGGGGTGCCCGCACCAAGTCTGCGGGCACCCCTCGCACTTTCGCGCCGTCTTACGGGAGCTTGATTTCTCCCAGTGCCTTACGGAATGGTTCGCGGCGGAACGAATTGAAGGTTTCCATGCGCACCTTGAGCCGGTTATCGACCGACTCAACGGACGGCCCCGGGACGCCGCCGGTGATCCCCTGCTCGTAGTAGAAGGCCGCGTTCGGGCGGAGCCGAGTCACGATCGTCCCGTCGAGTTTGGTCCGCATCTCGGTCAGTGCCTTCGGCTCTTCCTTCTTGTCCGTCTTCTCCTTCGGCTGCAATTCGATGAACAGAGTTTCGATGGCCCAAGTGTAGAGTTGTGCCACTTCCGGGTCACCGACCGGCTTCTTCTCGTCGGTCGCCGCGGCGCGGACCAACTCGAACAACCGCTTGGTCTCCTCGGGCGTGTACCGAACGGCATCGAGCTTCGTCCGCACCCCCTCGCTCCACTTGGCGATGTTCGTGGTCGCCACCTTCACTTTGTCCGGGTCCCCGTAGGTCTTGGCCGTGAACGCATCGGCCAGCGCGAGTTCGGCCGCGTCGAGTTCGGCGACCGCGGTCTTGAGGTCCGCGCCCTTCATCCCGGCGGCGTGGTCGAGGACGAGTCGGGCGAGTGCGAACGCGGCCGGGCGGTACAGCGGGCGCCCGGGGCGCCCGACGTACCCGCGGTCTTGCCGATCGCTCGGGTACTTCAGGTTGTGGTGGCAACTGTAGCAGTCGAACGCGGCGTAATCGAGGCCGTCGTCTTTC
Organism: Gemmata palustris; assembly: GCF_017939745.1. NCBI lineage: Bacteria > Pseudomonadati > Planctomycetota > Planctomycetia > Gemmatales > Gemmataceae > Gemmata > Gemmata palustris. Next base: position 4,790,926 of record NZ_JAGKQQ010000001.1, read on the forward strand.
GCTTTCGCGTCGGCGGCGAGTTGCGCGCCGAGGTTCGCTGTCGCGCCGAGGGTGGCGAGCGAGGACTCGGCGAACCGCCGGGCGACGTGCGACTCGCCGGCGCGGACGTGGAACGTGGCGAACGCCTTCTCGGGGTTCTTTTCGGCCAGCGCGGTCAGGTAGGGCATTTCGGACGGCAGCCCCCAGTGGCGCGGCTGCTCGCGGGTGTAGGCGAGGAGGTCGAGCGGCGGGAGCGGCGGGTGCCCGGCCGCGTACATGTCGTGGGTGACGAAGCGCCCCTCGTCCGTGTTCCCGATGTGGCACGACGCGCAGCGGTTGGTCGCCTCCACGTGCGACCGGAGGTTCACCAAGCCCCACTCTTTCTTCGCTGCCGGGGACCACTCGCGCCAGGCGACGGTGCGGATCGCGCCGTCCGGGGCGTTCGCCTTGTCCAGCTTGTTCTCCTGGTGCTTGTCGCGGTAAAGCGAGCCGTGCCCGTGACACATCTCGCACCCCACACCGTCGCTCGTCAGGAAGGAGTCTGCCTTCCAGTTCTTGTGCGACTCCTTGGTCGGCGGCTCGTTAGTGCTCGCGTGACAAGCGAGACATGACGGATCGGACGCGACCGTGTAGTTCGGGTCCGCGTACTTCGGGTTCGTTTTGTACTTGCGGAGCTTGTCCTCCATCCGCTGCGCGGTCGCGTTGGGCTTGTCGCCGGGCTCGGTCGCCGTCTTCTTGGTCAGCAAGTTGAGGTACGCGGTGCGGTGCAGGTCGTGGATGTCCCACACCTTATTTTCCCAAAGGCGGATGAACTTGAACCCCTGGGTTTCCTTGTACTCTTTGACGTTCTGCGGGGCGTTTTCCTGGTGGCACTTTTGACACACGGAGGCGCCGACGAGTTCCGTCTTCTGCCCGGCCGGGGGCTTGACGTACTCCTTCTCCTTCGGCTGCGCGTGCGCGGCGGCCGCGGTGCCCGACGGCGCGGAAGAGACGACGAGCCCAAAAACGAGGCCGGCGAACGCCCCCGCTAGCCCGACCGCTCGAGCGGTCCGACCCGCGTATCCCGTCGTCATCACTTCCCCTCCGGTGTGCTCGTCTTGGTGCGCAGTGACTCGAAGCTGTCTCGGATCGGGTCCAGTTTGAACCGGTCGAACTTCACCGGGCCGTTCGCGATCGGCGGGAACCGCAGGTTCTTGTCGATCGCGAGCAGCGGGTCGTGCCACCGCGCCCCGGTCCCGGTCTTCCCGCCGGTCGCGTGGTACATGGCCGCCGTCCCCAGGTAGTTCGCGGCCAGCGCGTCCCAGTCGTGGTCCGCGAGCGTCTTCCCGTCCGAAGATAGAGCATTGGCCGCGAGCCGGTGCGCGATTTTCTCGGGCACGTCGCGTGCAACGGTGCCCGACCCGCGGTCCTCGGCGGCTTGCAGGTTCGCGAGCCACCCGTCGAGTTCGTCCACGGCGGCCTTGGCCCGCTTCGCGACCTCGGCCGGCGCGGGCGCCCGTTTCGCCCCCATTAATTTGCGAAGCTCATCGACCGCGGGCAGTTTGATGTCGCGCAGTTCGGGCGAGCTTATCCCGGGGAACGCGAGTTCGCAAGACTTCGCCGCCACATCGACCGTCGCGTTCGACCAAACCTCCCACCCCGGCAGTCCTGGAGTGCGCCGAGTCGCGCTCAGGCTCCCGCGCGTTTCGGTGTCGCCGACCGTTTGGTGGCAGGCGTAACAACTATAGCCACTGAACTCCGGCCACGGGGCCTTCTCGTTCGGAGCGTCGGCCTTCTTCGCGCGCTCGTGGAGCAAGTTCACCGACGCCCGGAGCGTCGCGGCCTGCCCGATCACCCACGTGCGGACTTCAAAGCTGAGCCCGTCGCCCTTTTCGGTCCAGTGCTTGCGATAATCCGGCTGAAAGTGGAACCGGGCCGGCTCGAACGCGAGCCGCGGGTGCCCGGCCGCGATGAAGTCGTGGTTCATGTCGCGCTCGCCGTCCCCGACGTGGCAGCTCGCGCAGTTGAGCGCGCGGGCTACGAGGTTCTTCGTCGGCACGAACCCGAACGCGGTCCACTTCTCCTGGTTGCTGCGTGCCTTCCACGACGGGAGCGTGTGCTCCGAGATCCACTTGTCCGCGGGTCCGTGGCAGGCGCCGCACCCGACCCCCTCGGACAAAATCTGGTCGCGCGTCGAAGAGTCCTTCGCGCTGTCGACCGCGTGGCACGCGAGGCACCGCGCGTCTTTGTGCGGCGCGCTGATACCGAGCGCCTTGCCCATCTTCACGGAGACCGGGTTGAAGAGGACGCTGTAGGCCTTCGCGTGTGGATCGCTGGTCTCGGCGGAAACGGCCTCGCGTGCCCAAGTCGAGTGCTCGCTGCCGACCTTACCGACCGCGCCGCCCCCGTGACACGCGGCGGCCGAACACGACGTGCTCGCACGGTACGCGAACGTCTCCTTAAAATCGGCTTTATCGACACCGTAAGGTTTGGTGGCTGGTGTCACGATCGCGGTCGCCGCGGTCGGGGGCTGGTGCGACTGCGCCGTGTTGAACACGCCCGCGACGACAGCGGCGAGTGCCACCGCAATGATGGGAACGGCACGCACGATAAATCCGCGGTTCGTGTCCGTCGCATCCATGCGGGAAATCCGTTTAGGTGTCACTTCTCGCGAATCGCTTGGAACGCACTTTCGAGTCGGTCCCAATCCTGGTCGCGGAACGCGGTCACGCCGCTGCGGTACTTCTTCACCGCGGCATCGCTCGGCTTACCGCGTGCGTACTCCAGTGCGGCGAGGCCGAAGAACAACTGCGTCGCACTGTCCCATTCCGGTACGGCCAGCGCGTTTCCAGGGAAGTACGCCCGAGCCCGCCCCTCGACCTGCTCGCCCGGCAGCGACACGAGTTCGCGCCGCAAGTCCCCGGACAACTTCGCCGCAGTCTTCGCGACCCCTTCAGCGGCGTCCGCCTTCGCGGGGCGCGGGGTTTCCATCGCGAGAACCACGGTCTTCAGCAGCGACTGGTCCCGCTTCGGGCTCGCGATCCCGGCCGCGGAAGTTAGGGGCCAGATCGTCTGCCACGGCGGAACACCGGGCGGGCGATCCCCGAGGTACCCGGCGCTCTTCCGCCAGTCGCCGTACTTCTCGCTCTCCGGTACGCGGAGGGTGTGGTGGCACGACGCGCAGTTGAACTCGGCGAACTCCGGCCACGGCGTCCGATGTTCATTCGGCTCGCGCGACCGCCTCGCACGGTCTTCGAGTAACTTGCACGCGGCTTCTGCGTGTGCCACGCGCCCGACGAACCACACCTTCGCTTCGTTCGGGACAATCGGCGCGTACCGACTTTGCGTGCGGTCTTTCTCCTGCCAGTGCTGCGGGAGCCGGCGCTGGTACTCGGCGAAGTCGAAGTTCAGGCGCGGGTGCCCGGCAGCGATCATGTCGTGGTTCATGTCGCGAACCGGCAGCCCGTTCTCGGCCGGGGCACCGACGTGGCACCCGGCACACGCGAGCGCCCGCTCGCCCAGGTCGTACAGCGGCTTCATACCGGTGTCCGCGTAGACCTTCGCCCGGTCCCCCTTCCACGCGGTGTGCGGTTGGAGCCACGCCCCGGCGTTCCCGTGACACGCCTCGCAACTCACGCCCTGTTCGCGGAGCACGCGGGCGTTCGCGTCGGGAATCAGTTCGTCCCTCGCTAGTGCCGGGTTGGTGTGGCACGCGAGGCACCGGGCGTCTTCGGTGGCTTTCTTCCCGGGGGCGTACTTCGCCATGATCTTCGCGGCGGTCACCTTCAACTGGCGCCGCGGATTGTCGGTCAGCAGGCTGTACGCAGCGGCATGCGGATCGGCCGCGGCCCAGCAACTGCCCGAACTCTGCCAGCAGTCGGCCCCGCGCTCGCCGTTGAGCGCCTTGCCCGCGGGCGCGCCGTGACACGCCGCCGCGAGGCACCCGGACATCCCAATGGCCTGCCGATTGAGGTTCCCGGCCCCTCCGTTGTCGCTACTCGCCGCCCGCGGTTCGGGCGCAGCAATGCTGACTGTGGCGGTCGGGGCGACCCGTGCGGCGGCCAGCGCGAGCGCGAGGCCGGGGACCACGCCGGCGAGTGTGAGAAAAACTGTACGCGCGCTGAGATTCATTGTCAGCCGAGAATGTGGATCAGTGTTTGAGAAACCAACGAGATCGGGTGCGCCCGCCGGCGCGTTCACCATGTTCGGCGTTTTCGGGTATAACAGCAAGCGCCATTCAACGCGAACGCGCCGCACCCGTGCCGCATGCGGCACTAACATTTGCTAACATTTCGGGCCTGCGGCCACTGCGACGCAGCACGGGCTCCCGCCGTGTGTTACAAACGCTGGCCCCTCCGGGGCGAAGATCAATGCCTCCCGCCGCAAACCGTTCGGCCGCCGTACCGCAACTCTACACTACGCCGCGCGCCGATTTCAAAACGCAAAGCCGCCGTGCGGCTAATATCCTCGCCCTGGGTGCCATTCGGCCAATTGATCTTTCAGATTACGCACCATGAAACAGTTCGATTCGATCGAGTCACCACCTCACGAGGTCCGACCTTACGGCCTGAGCACCGGGCGCGGGCGCGAATAACTTCAATCGGAGCGAGAAAATCGCCAAAGTGGGTTCTAAGGTACTGGCCGTAGCGGGACCAACGGCGCAATCGAAATCACAGTGACGCCCCGGTGTCACTGATCCGACTTCCCGGATTCTGAATTGTTGACCGCCCCGTGTCGGTGGGTTACTATCCTGAACCTAACCCCAAGGCGCGACGAACTAACCGGAGCAGCGAGTGCTTCTCGGCAAGACGAAGACGGTGCAGCGGCGCATCACCACCATCGTGATCGCCACCATCGGGGTCACACTCGTCGCGGTGGCCCTCGCGCGGCTCGGCGCGCTGGTCACGCTGTGGGACTGGCCGCCCCTGCCGAGCAGCGGGTTCGGCGTGCTGTGCGGGGTGGTGGGCGGGGCCATCGTGTTCTTCGAGATGGCGATCGTCCTCCGCAAGCGCTGGCGCCGGTGGCGCCTGGGCCGCACGCGGCTGTGGATGCGGCTCCACATCTGGATGGGGCTGGTCTGCCTGCCGATTATTCTGATCCACGCCGGGTTCGGGTTCGGCGGGCCGCTCGCCACGGTTACGCTGGTGCTGTTCCTGCTAGTCACGTTCAGTGGCGTGTGGGGCCTCATCATGCAGCAGTGGCTCCCGCAGAAGATCCTCGCGGACATCCCGGGTGAAACGATCGCCTCGCAGATCGACCGGCTCGGCGAGTACCACGCGGACGAGGCCCGGCGCATCGTGACCGGGCTGACCACCGTTCCCCCGGAAGCGGAAGCGGTCGATCCCATCATCGGCGGCCCGCTCGCGGTCGAACTCGAAGCGTTCCGGGACGACGTGCTCCTGCCGTACCTGCAACGGGGCAGCCACTCGCGGTCGCCGCTCACGGCCCCGGCCGAGGCCGAGCGCCGGTTCGCCCGGCTCCGCGAAGCGGTGCCACCCGAGGCCCGAAACGACCTCGACCGGCTCCAGGAGCTGGCCAACTTGCGCCGCCGGTGGGACGCCCAGGCCCGGTTGTACTTCTGGTTGCACAACTGGCTCCTCGTCCACCTCCCGCTCTCCGTGGCGATGACCGCGCTGATGGTGCTCCACGCGGTCCGCGCGCTGAAATATTGGTGATTCGTGTTCCGTAATCAGTTTTCGGTGCGCAACCCGGCCTAAATTGGTTCACGAAGCGTTCTCGCAGGCGCTGGCAATACCGAACACTGTTTACCGTCTTCTGGGTGCAAGATGCCTCGCTCACCAAGTCGCGACCTGTCGGACCGGTTCACCGGGAAGCGCGGCTACTTCCGCCGGCCTGACGCGCTGCGCCGCGGGAAGATCGCCCTCGGTTGGGTGGCGCTGTTCGCGGCCGGCACGTGGGCGGCAGTGGACGTCGCCAAACCTGCTGCGCGAGTCCAGTATTCCCACTCGCACGGGCCGCTCGCGAACCCGCACGCCTCGTTCGACGACAACTGCGCCGCGTGCCACGTCGCGCACGGGCTGAGCGACCTGGGGCCGGTGTCCATTTTCAAGGCGCGCGACCGCTGGCACGACCTGACGTGCGAAAAGTGCCACTCCGGTCCCAAGCACCACGACTCCGCGACGGCGGACGCCCGCGCGTTCCACGACCGCTGCTCCAACTGCCACCACGACCACAACGGGCGGCTGAATTCGCTCGTCCGGCTCGCCGACAAAGACTGCAACCAGTGCCACGCGAACCTCGGCAAGTGGCACGATTCGGCCAAGTCCAAGGCGGGCAAGCCGTACCAGAACGAGATCACGAACTTCGTGAAGGACCACCCCGAGTTCCGGTCGCTCGATACCAGCGCGAACCCGCGCACGCTGAAGTTCAGCCACGCCGTTCACATGAGTCCCGGCCAGGCGTACACCGCCGATGGCAAGGAAGCGATAACGGCGAAGCGCCTCCGCGAACTGGGCGGTGACGCCGCCGTTGCGCGGTACGCCCCCGGCGCAGCGCCCGACGCGAAGGTGCAACTCCAGTGCGCATCATGCCACGCGCTCGACTCGGGCACCGGTTCCCCGGGCTTCAATTCGCTCAAGGACACGCTCGCGAAGGATGACCCGACGCGCGCCCTGCTCCCGCCGCGGGCCGAGGGCGCGTACTTCCTGCCGGTCAACTTCGAGGCGCATTGCCGTTCGTGCCATCCGCAGAAGGCGAATGAGGGCGTGAGCGAGGCCGGCGGGAAGAAATATGAAGTCCCGCGGTTCGATGTGCCGCACCGCAAGCAACCGGCGGACCTCATTGCCGATCTAAAAGCCGGCTATCTCAAGGGGCTGAGCGACAGCGGGCACCCCGCACTGAATCAGCCGCCGGAACTCGGTGGTAAACTCGACGCGCCACCGAAGAACCTCGCGCCGCGCACCCTGGGGGAAGAGGCCGAGCGGCTCGCCGGACTCGCGGAGGGCCTACTCTTCGAGCCCGCGGGGAGTTGCGCGAAGTGCCACACGGTCACACCGGGCGCCGACCCGAAGGCCAAGCCCCGCGTCGCGGCGGTACCGGACCGCACGGTTTGGTTCAAGCACGCGAAGTTCAACCACGCCTCGCACCGCGGCGCGACGTGTGCCACGTGCCATCCGAATACGGGCGCCGAGTACATCTCCAAGGTGGAGGCGGATAAGCCCGAACCGGTGCAGATCGTGGGCATTAACACGTGTCGGGCGTGCCACTCACCGCTCGGCACGAAGATCAAGACGCCCGACAACGTAGAGATTCTGGGCGGCGGCGCGCGGCACAATTGCACCGACTGCCACCGCTATCACAACGGCGACCACCCGCTCCAGGGGCGCGGCGCCCCGGCCCGGGACGCGAGCAAGCCGCTCGACCTGTTCGACTGGCTCAAGGGCAGCAGTAAGTAGCAGAGAACAGAGAACAGAGATCAGAGGCCAGAAGGCAGAGATCGATCAGAAGGCAGAGAACAGAGAACAGGAAAACATGAGACCCAGATAGAGGTAGGCTCGACTCCACGAAAGCACGATTCTGTCCTCTGTCCTCTGTCCTCTGTCCTCTGTCCTCTGGAACTCCAGGCGCCAACCATCAGGTTCTTCGATGATCGTCCAGCGGCTCCGCGACATCCAAAACCGGTTCGGCTTCCTTCCCGACAAGGAGCTGAAGGAGCTCTCGCGCGAAATCGACGTGCCGATGTACCGGTTGGAAGAGGTCAGCAGCTTCTTCCCGGCGTTCAAGCTCGAGCGGACCAACCCGCCCGACGTCGAGATGCGCGTCTGCCGCGACATGACGTGCCACCTGCGCGGCTCGGCGGCGCTCCTGAACGAGAAGACCGGGCTGCCCGTGCTCGCGGCCGAACTGTCGGAGCGCACCGGGAAGAAGGTGTGCGTCGAGGGCGTGTCGTGCCTGGGCCGGTGCGACCGGGCGCCGGCCGTGTGGGTCGAGAAGCGCCCCATGCCCGAGGGCGTTCACGCCTGGGTGTACGCGAACCGCCCGGGGCAGGATCTGGAAGAGGTGCTCCGCGCGCTGTCCGAGGACCGCGACCCGCCCGCACCCGACCCGGACGCCGAATACCCCCCGCACACGAACTCGAACCGCGGGTACTCGACGCCCCCGGCCGACGGCGACAGCGCCCACCCTCCCCTGCCCGCGGCCGGTTGGTCGCTCGACGTGTACGGGCGCCAGCGCTGGCCCCGCGACTACCGCGCCATCAAGCGGTTCACGGACTACCTGTCGAAGCTGATCCGGCCGCTCGTGCCCCCGCCCCGCGACATGGGCGGTAAGGATCTGGAGAACTACGTCCAGCGGTTCCACCCGCTGCTGTGGGAACTGAAGACCGCGAACCTGCTCGGGATGGGCGGCGCCGGGGCGCCCGCGTACCAGAAGTGGCTCGACGTGTGGCGCGAGTCGGGGACGGAAAAGTACGTCGTTTGTAACGGCGACGAGAGCGAACCGGGCACGTTCAAGGACCGCGAGATTTTGTTGCGGATGCCGCACCTCGTCGTGGAGGGCGTGATCCTCGCGGGGCTGATGACCGGCGGATCGTCGGGTTACATCTTCATCCGCCACGAGTACCACGAGCAGATCCACGCGGTCCGCGAGGAGATCGAGCGGGCGCGTGAAATGGGCGCGTGCGGCGAGAACATCTTCGGCTCCGGGCGCAACTTCTCGGTCGAAGTGTTCGAGAGCCCCGGCGGGTACATCTGCGGCGAACAGTCCGCACTCATCGAAGCGATGGAAGACCGCCGCGGGCAACCGCGGAACCGGCCGCCCGAACTGACCACCAACGGCCTACGCGACCGCCCCACGGTGGTGAACAACGTGGAGACGCTCGCGTGGGCGCCGGGCATCGTGCTGTTCGGCGGCGACAAGTACGAGATGGGCGGCTGGCGCCTCTCCGCGGACCCGAAGATCAAGTTCGGCGGGCGCCGACTGTTCTCCGTGAGCGGCGACGTGGTGCGCCCCGGTGTTTACGAAGTGGCCGTCGGCCTGACGCTGGGCGAACTGTTCACCGGCGACAAGTATTGCGGCGGCATCACCGGGCCGCTCCGCGCGGTTGCGGCGTCCGGGCCGTCCGGTGGATTGTTACCCGCGAAGATCCCCGTTGACCCCAAGTTCGACGAGAAAAAGCGCGCGGACGCGGTCGCCAAGATCCGCGAGCGCTCCGCGCAGGACGCGGACTACATGGCATGGTTCCTCCGAACCCACTTACCACTCGGCGCAACGGAACTGGACCTGCTGAAAGTGCCGCTGGACCTGAACTTCTTCCGCCACATGAACGGCACACTGCGGTTCCCGGTGGAGCCGATGCTCGGGGCCGCGATCGCCGTGTACGCGGGCAACGTGGACCTGCTCGATCAGGCGGTGAACTACACCGAGTTCTACCGCAACGAGTCGTGCGGAAAGTGCATCCCGTGCCGGCTCGGGTCACAGAAGCTGGTGCAGATCGGCCAGGAGCTGCTCGCGCGCCGCGACGCGGGCCGCCCGATGGTCGGGGAAGAGGCCGAGCGCATCAAGTCCGACGTGAAGGAAATCACCAAGACGCTGCAGCTAACGTCCATCTGCGGGCTGGGGTACGTCGCTCCCATCCCGCTCGCCACCGCGCTCTCGTACTTCATGGACGACACCCAAAAGAAGCCGCGGGGCTGAGAGTGGCGCGGCTCGTTAGCGAACCGCGACCGCAAGGGAGCGGTTGCGGCTCAGACTTTGAACAGTGATCGCAAACAATCTGTTGTGCCTCCCGCTCCCTTGCGGTCGCGGCTCGTTAAGCTCGCCCACACGACAATTGTTCGCCCCGAAATCGTCGAACTCGTTCTCGCTCGCGTGAGTTTCCACCATGCCCGACTTCGCCGATCCCGACATCTCTCTCGGCCGTGAAGAGGAATCCCTCTTCGCCCGCGACGACAACGACGTCCTCGTGCGCCGCGAAAAGGAGACGCGCGACCGGTTCAACGACCTAGTGACCATCGTCATCGACGGGTACGCGGTCGAGGTGCCGCGCGCGGTCCCGAAGACCGACTCGCAGGGCAACGTGCTCCGCGACCCGGACGGTAAGGAGATCCCGCGCACCACGACCATCTACGATGCCGCGGCCGCGCTCGTCGAACAGGGCGCGTGGTCCGACGAGGAACTGAAGACCCGCATCCCGGTGCTGTGCCACCAGCGCCACGTCGCGCCGGTGGCCGTGTGCCGCATGTGCTCGGTCCACATCAGCAGCATGAAGCGCGGCAAGTTGACGGCCGGGCGCAAACTGGTGCCCGCGTGCCAGCACCGCGTCGAAACGAACATGGTGGTGACCACGCGCGCCGGGCTCGAGGGGTACAACCCGGAGAAGCGGACGACGGCCGAGGAAAAAGTGGTCGAGCGCGCCGCGGGCGACGTGAACTCGTCCATTCGGATGCTCGCCGAATTCCTGGTGGCGGACCACTGCCACGAACCGCTCACTCCCACCCGCCGGTACGAAGACGAACTGAGTACGGTCGCACGGTCCCTCGGCGTGATCGAGGTCCACGACGACGAGGTGGAACTCAAGGTGCGCGAGAGCCTCCGGCGCGCCCCGGAACTGCCCAGCCGCAACACCGCCCAGGAAGCGATTCCCAAGTCCCGGCGCATCGAACTCCCGCTGCTCCCGACGCTCGAAGCCAAAGAACTGAACGAAGAGCGCTCCGACCTGCGCCCCGCGTGGGAAGAGTGGAACGCGCTGATCGACGACAACTACCCGTACTCGTCGCGCACCGTGGTGGTGGACCACGACCGGTGCATCCTGTGCGACCGGTGCGTGCGCGCGTGCTCGGAGGTGAAGCCGTTCAAGGTGATCGGGCACACCGGTAAGGGGTACGGCACGCGCATCAGCTTCGACCTCGACTCGATCATGCGCGACTCCACCTGCGTGCAGTGCGGCGAGTGCATGAACAGTTGCCCGACCGGGGCGCTCTCGCTCCGGCGCCGCGTGCGCCCGCGGGCGTGGGAGGACTCGCCGGAACAGATCCCGGTGAACCCGAACACGTCGTTCCCCAAATCGTCCGGGTTCCTCACCGCCGACGAGATGCTGCAGGTGTGGCTGCTCTACGAGAGCCCGACGCGCGGCCCGCGGGTCGTGTTCCCGTTCCGCTCGATCCCGTACTCGTACCTGAAGTGGAACGAGGGCGCGGTCCGCAAGTGGGAGATCGCCCCGGGCGAAAAGAAAGTGCTGTGCGAGGAGGGCGAGTACGGGAGCACCGCGTTCCTGCTGCAAGGGTCCGGCACGTTCGAGATCTACGTCCGCGGCGCGGTGGCGACACAGAAGCCCGGGTTCTTCGCGAGCTTGTTCGGCAAGAAGCCCAGTAACACGAAGGCGGCCGGGTACGGCGACCTAGTGAAGGTCGCGATGGGCAACGAACTGGTTCTGGGGGAAATGACGTGCGTCACCCAGCGCCCGCGCGTCGCGAGCGTGATCGGCGTCGCGGAGGATGACAACCGCGAACTCGTGCTCGGGGCCGACGAAAACGGCTGGCCGACCGCCACCCCGCACCCCACGAAATCCGCGCCAGTTGTCGTGTACGAAATCACGCGCAACATGCTCGACATGATGCAGCGGGCCGCGTCCGCGCGGGAAGACATTCAGGAAATGTACACCCTGCGCGCGATCCAGACGGGCGTGCAGAGCGGGCGCCTCTTCCAGTTGCTCGACACGATGGAGCGCCAACAGGCGGTCACGTTCCTGCTCACCGAAGGGGTGCAGTTCGGGCGCGTCGCGGCCGGCGAAACGATCATCGCCGAGGGCGACACGGCCGCGGCGTTCTACATCATCCGGCTCGGCACCGTGCGCGTTTTCACCACGGCCGGCGGCGGCGAACAGGTGCTCCGAATCCTGTCCGTCGGAGACGGTTTCGGCGAGGCGGGCCTCCTGTCCGAGCGCCCCGGCATCCGCACCGCGACCATCGCCGCGCTCGACCCGGTGGAGGTCGTGCGCGTGCCCGGTCCCGTGTTCCGCAAACTGTGCGACCGGTTCCCGGCACTGAAAGAGGGCATGAAGACCGCGCCGCGCCCCGCGGTGCCGGGGGTCGAGAAGGCCCCGCCGCCCGCAGTGCTACGCGACTACGTCCGCCAGGGGTTGTACCAGGGGCAAAAGTTGCTGGTGCTCGACCTGAAGAGCTGCACCCGGTGCGACGAATGTACTCGCGCCTGCGCCGACTCCCACGACGGCAACGCGCGCCTGCTGCGCGAGGGGCTGCGGTTCGGCGACTTCCTGGTGGCGACCTCGTGCCGGTCGTGCCACAAGCCGTACTGCATGGAGGGGTGCCCGGTGGACGCGATCCACCGGCGCGGTAACCACCTGGAAGTGGTCATCGAGAACCACTGCATCGGGTGCGGGCTGTGCGAGCGGAACTGCCCCTACGGGGCGATTCACATGGTGCCCCGCGGTACCCCGAACCCGGCCGCGGCCGAAATCCCCGGCGGCAACCCGCACATGACCGCGGCCCGGCGCGCGGTGAACTGCGACCTGTGCAACGGCGACGAGCCGTACTGCGTGCAGGCGTGCCCGCACGAGGCCGCCTACCGCAAGACCGGCCCCGCGCTGCTCGACGAGATCCTTCACCGGCTCGACACGCACGATTGAACCGCGCTCTTTGCGAACGTCGTAAATGAGATCGGGGCGCACGGAATGGCGCGCCCGGCCCGCCATCTCGCGTTCTCCAACTCTGCCCGTTGCTACCGGACCTGCAAATCGATGTTGGCCCACCCCACCCAACTCGGGGATTCCGTCGTGTGAATTTGTACGTATCGCGCGGTGAGACCCGGGGTAAACGTGTACTTCAGTTCTTGCAGGTTATCCGTCTCTCCTACGAACGTGTGGACCAGTTTGGCTTTCGCACGATCTTTACCAATCGGCACATCGGACACCCAGACCTCGTGGACCGTTTCTCCCTTGGGAGTCTGGCTGGCCACCAACGTGATGCGGTCCAATTTCCGCGAGGTGCCTAGGTCCGCCTCGATCCAGCCCGGCGCGTAGCCGCCCGAATTCCAGCGGCTCACTTTGTCGAGCGACGCGAAGGGGTTGCTCGGGCCGTCGGCCTCGTCGCCGGTGCTACTGGCCCGTGCCGAAGCGGTCGCCCGGCTGGACGGGGCTTCCATCTTGTACTGCGTCACGAGTTTCAGCGGCACCGTGGTCTCGCCCAGCGCGGTTACCACCTTCAGATCGCCGAGCGCCTTCAGATCGAGGGTTCCGGTCAACTGATCGCCGTTGTGGAACCGGACCGCAGCCGTGCCCCGATCGTCTTTGAACTGCACGGACGCGACCTGTTCGACCGGGATGCGCACCTCGCCGAAACTCGCGAGCAGCCGCAGTTCTTTGAGACTGTCCGACTTCCCCACTACCCGCGAGCCGTCGTTCAGGTCCACGGCCACCGCGACCGGCGCCGGCTTCTTGTCAGCACCTTCCTTGTCCTGACCGTCCCGCGGCGCGAAGGCGCCGAGCGCGGTGATACTCAGGAACAGGGCCAGGGCCAGGGCCAATTTCCATTTGAACATGGTCATTCCTTTCAAAGCGTGTTGGGCCAGGCGCAAAACTTCGCCGGACGCAACGGCTTGGTGCGGGGACTCCGATTCCCGGAAGGCCAGGGCGACTTTGACTGTGCGTGCCGTCAGAGCGGCCGAAAGTTCGTTCCGCGTGGTGTGCAGAACGGTCGCGACCACCACCGGGGCCAACCCGCGGCGCGTCAATAATTCGCGCAATCGGGTCCGGCCGCGCTCGAGCCGCCCCTTCACTGAACCGACGCTCCAGCCGAGCCGGTGCGCCGCTTCTTCCTGGCTGAGGCCCTCGAAACAGCACAGCACCACCGCGAGTCGGTAGACTTGCGGTAGGCGCCGGACCTCTTCCTCCAGCGCCTGAAGTAGTTCGCGAACACTCAGTCGGGAAAGCGGATCGGTGTGGGAGCCGGGTACCTCGTCGGCGGTGAGAGCTTCTTTACGAACGGGATGGCGTTGGGCGGTCCGCCGAGCATTGCGGGCGACGCGCACAGCAACGCCGTGGAGCCAAGCCACCAGAGAGTTGCAGCGCAGCGAACCGGCTTTGCGGGCCAGCACCAAAAACGTGGCCTGAAACGCATCCTCGGCCGCGTGGACGTTCCCGAGTTGACGGTAGCAGACGTTGTAAACCATCGACCCGTGTCGCGCGACCAGCGTTGTAAACGCGCTGTGGTCGCGCTGCCGGGCGAAGCGAGTCAACAAGGCGCTGTCGCTCAGCGCCTCCAAATCCATCGAAGTCGATAAACGGTTGAGGTGATCCAGTAAGCGTGCGGTCCGAACGGTCATGGCTGAAGCCCCAGACGAGTACCCACTTTCACCGATGTAGTGTCCGGTGGAAGTCGCACCGCACACAGCTTTTTTGTGGCGCGTTGTCAGATTCAAGATTCCCCCGGCCGCGACTTCGCTTAAACAGTTCTCGTGAAATAAGTTCCGCCATCTCGGGTGAGTTCGCACCCTGCCCCGCACGAATAAGGTAGACTGGCATTTAGTGCCTCTGTCCCCCGCGTATCGACTTTATGAGTGACGAGACTCAACACGCCCCGCGCGCCTTCGCGCCTCCCGGTGACCCGACCCTCACGGCCGCGGGCACGGCGACCGGCAGTGCCGAGTCTGTGCCGCACGCCGAGACGCTCGCGCAGACGCCCGACCAGATCCAGCGCACGGCCGCGGCAATCGCGCCGCCGAGTTTAGGTAGCGCCGTTGCGGGGTACGAGATCATCGGCGAACTCGGGCGCGGGGGCATGGGCGTCGTCTACAAGGCCCGGCACCTCAAGCTGAACCGCATTGTCGCGCTCAAGATGGTTCTGAACAGCGGACACGCCGACGCGCGCGACATCGCCCGGTTCGTCACCGAGGCCCAGGCGGTCGCCGACATCCACCACGCGAACGTGATTCAGATCTTCGATAGCGGCGAGGCGCACGGGTGCCCGTACATGGCGATGGAGTGTCTGGACGGCGGGAGCCTCGCCCAGCGCCTTCGCGCATCCGGGAAAATGGCCCCGCGAGCCGCCGCCGAACTCGTTGCCAAGATCGCACGCGGCGTGCAGGCCGCACACGATAGGGGTATCGTTCACCGCGACCTCAAGCCACACAACGTGCTCCTCGATTCGCGGGGCGCCACGACAGAAGCGTGGGGCGAGCCGAAGGTGATGGACTTCGGGCTGGCGAAGCGCGACGGTGCCGAACTCACGCAGACGGGCGCCGTAATGGGCACCCCGGCGTACATGTCGCCGGAACAGGCGAAGGGCGAGACGAAGAACATCGGCCCCGCGTCCGACGTGTACGCGCTGGGCGTCATCCTGTACGAGTGCCTGTGCGGGTCCGTGCCGTTCAAGGGCAGCGATGCGTGGTCCGTGATCCGGCAGGTGATTAGCGAGGAACCGGAACTGGCCGCGCGCCGCGCGCCCGGCGTGCCCCGCGATCTCGACCTGATCTGCCAGAAGTGTCTGGCAAAGGAGCCGCACGAACGGTACGCGAGCGCCGCGGCGCTGGCCGACGACCTCCAGCGGTACCTCAACGGCGAAGCGCTCCTCGGTCCGCGCACCGGAGTGTGGTACGCGGGCCGAAAACTGGCCCACCGGTGGTGGCGCCCGGTCGCGGTCGTCGGCGTACTCCTCGGATTGGTCCTCGCGGCCTGGCTCCTGCCGTCGCCACTGGACCGGCGGCCCGCGCCGAGCGACGATTCGGAAAAGGAGAAGGAAGCGGACGCCGCGCTCGTGCTCTTGCGCCAAGAGGTGACCAATCAGGTCAACGCGCTCCGCATGTCGGCCCCCAAACCGGACCGCACGTCCCCGCACAAGATGGGGGCGCTGGCCGAACTGCCGCCGACGGACTACTCGCGGTTCAACGTGTTCAAGGACGAGCGGGTCATCGACATGCGCGGGTGGCGGCACGTGGACCCGAACGACCCGAAGGACGAGTGCGCGGTGCTGTACTCCACCCGGCGCGAGATGATGAAGATCGCTCCGGCCGACGAACTGCGCATCGAAACGCGAACGACGGGCCGCGACGTGGTGAACCGGGCGATACTGCCGACACCCAAAAAGGTCCGCGCGTTCAGCACGGAGCGGCCCGGGTTCGTGGGCCAACAGGCGATGAAGGTGCGGCACCTCGTGTTCGACGTGCGCGACGTCCCAGTGAAACAGGAATTTACACTGCGGTACACCAGCACTTACTGGAACTCGCTCCAGTCGCCCGACGAGCAGTGGTTCGGCGTGATCGGCTACGAGGGCTCGGTGAAAGCCTCCATGCTGATGCTGTTCCCCGAGGACCACCCGTTCCGCGAGCACAAGTTCCTCTACGCGCCGACGAAAAGCGACGACCCGACGAAGCGCGAAGCCCCGCAGCCGTACACCGGCCCGCTCATCACCGTCGCGGCCGAGGACAAGAGCTGGCTGTACTGGGAGATCCCCAGCCCGAAAGCGAACCACGTCTACCGCGTCGATTGGACGTGGTGAACGGCAGCACCTCTAAATATCTCGCCAAATGGAGAAGTGTTCCACCACTCCCGCGTTAGATTGCAAAGACCGCAGTGTTCGGGGATGATAGCTTGGTCGAGCTAATCAGGAGTTCGGAGAAGGGAGGCAAAGCGTTGTCATGAAGACCAACACGTATATCGGATGGCGGTTGGTTCTGCCGATCGCAGCCGCGGGTTCGGTCATGCTCTCTTGGGCGCACCCATCAGCACCAGCCAAGCCTCGCATGGATGTAACGCCGGTCTCGGTCGCTTCGCTCGAAGATCAGCTACCGGTTGGGCATCTCGGTGTGCCGCTGGGAACAGTTGTTCGCGTCACTGGAGAGGCACTCGACGGGAGCACTACGGGAGCGAAGGCTGATGCCGGCAAGACCCTGCTGCGAATCGTGGCGGTGAACGGCAAGGAGTTGGCGAAGCCGGTTGTCTTCGAGTTCCTGCGCGCACCGAAGGACGTGAAAGAACCGAAGGCAGGTGAAAAAATCGATTACTACGTGCATGAGTACGGAGAGTTTGATGGAGTGGTCACTCCACCGAAGGAGTTGGGCATTGAGGGCCCTCTGATGATTGCGAACGATGGTTTTCACTACCGCCGTCATCTCACCGTGCACGCCTCGAATCCCGTGCGGAAGTAGATGCGGGTGAGTTGAGCCATTCATTCTGTTACCACCGCTCCATTTGGCGGGAGGTATTTAGCCCCAGAACCGACACCACGATTTCGCCGGCACTACCGATTTTCGTAACGCGGTGAGGGCTCGCTAATCATCTTTTGCGCATTTTGCATCCCGGACTCGGATTGCGATTTGACAAACGGCGATCTGAAACGCCCGGCTCAGCCCAGGGTCATTGCCAGCACCGCGAGCAGGGCGAGCACCATTAGCACGATCCACACCGGCGACTTCGGGCCGCTCGGTGCATCTTCCCGGGAGATGAACATCCCGCACTTCGGGCACTGTTCCGATTCGTCGTCGATCTCGGCGCGACAGTGCGGGCACGGTACGAACGCGCGCGAGTCATCGACGTACAACCCGGCCGGATAGGTCTCCGGGTCTTCCGGGTCGTAGTCGGTATCGGCGTCGTAGTCGTCGCCGTCGAACTCGTCGTCTTCGTCCTCATCCGGCGCACCGGGTCGCGTGCGGGCCACGGCATCAATCCTTCTTGAGCGAGTTGAACACCAGCCCGGTGAGCAACTTCGGGTAGAAGTACGTGGACTTCGGCGGCATCTTCTCGCCGTGCTCCGAGATCTGCTCGACGTGGCTCATCGCCACCGGCGGTACGAGACACGCGAGCTGGCACTCCTTCTTCGCGGTCGCGTCGGTCGCCTCGCTCAGAAGGTGGACGTACTTGCAAACCGGCGTCCCGCCGATCTTGTCCCGGAGCAAGCGGTCGAGCACGAGTTTGTGCAGGATGCTCACGCCCAGCCCGCGCCAGTCATCGCTCTGGTCCGGCGCCAGCGACGCCATCACGTCCTTGTCACGGAGCTTCGCGACCGTCCACAGGCCGTCGGCCACGGTTCCGAACGCGAACGTCGACTGCGACCCGTCCATCAGCACGTGTTCCCACGCGGCCTGCGCGTTCGTGCCGGTGCGCTCCAGGACGTCGAAGTGCTCCGCGAGCACGCCTTCCAGTTGCGGCGCGGTGAGGTCCGCGGCCAGCCCGCTCACGAGCCGGTGCGTCGGCAGAATGAGCAGGCCGGGGTCGCTCATCCCGACGAGCATCATCAAGCAGAAGTTCGGCGCGGCCTCGTCGTCGGCCACTTCACCGACCGCGCGCCGTTCTTCGAGGTACTTCAGGCCGGTTTCGTAGCGGTGGTGACCGTCCGCGATGTACACCGGCTTCGGCCCCATCGCGCCAATGACTTTGCTGATGGTCGCGGAATCGGTGACCGTCCAGAGGCGGTTAATCACCCCGAGGTGGTCGCGTGCGACGATAGGCGGCGCGGACCGGATGAGTTGCTCCAGCGGGGCGAACACGGTGCCGTCGTCCGGGTACAGGCCGAAGATCGGCGACAGGTTGAAGCCGGTCGCGCGATAGAGTTTCAGCCGGTCCTCTTTCGGGCCGGACATCGTTTGTTCGTGCGGGTAAATCTTCCCGCTCCCGAACGGTTCGAGGCGCACGCGGGCCAGGAACCCGCGGCGCACGAACGTCTGCCCCTCGACCGTATACTCCTGCTCGTAGACGTACAGCCCGCGCGCCGTGTCCTGGCGCACGGCGTTCTCGACGACCCATTCGCGGAGAGTGTTGCCGGCCCGGGTGTACTTGTTCGTGTGTTCGTCGTCGCCCGGTTCGTCGCGGGTGAGTTCGAGGCGGATCGCGTTGTACGGGCTACTGTCGTAGAGTTTTTGCTGGAGCGCGGGATCGACCACATCGTAGGGCGGCGCGACCACATCGGAGAGCGTCCCGACGGAGCCCAAATCGTACCGGAACCCACGAAACCCTCGGATATCAGCCATTGCAAAAACGCTCCTACCCCGCGAAAGAGAATGGAAATCATTGTACTGATCTTGCGCGGAAGGGTAGGAAACGCGATCAGTCCCGTCGAAGTGCCGTAATAACATCGTTCCATAAACCGGCCGAAACGTCATGCGGCCCCGTACCCGTAACGAGTTGCAGGCACTCGCCCGGCATTCGATCACCCGCGACCGAAAGTGCGGCGGCAGCGATCGTTGGCGACCGGCTCATCCCGGCACCGCAGAACACGAGCGTGGGAACCCGGCACGCACGAACCCGGCGACCGCTTCCACCGCGGCGCGCAGCACCCAGGGCGAGTTCCCCGCGCCATCGACCAGCGGAAACCGGCAGTACACCAACTCCCGCGTGACAGTCGCCACCGGCTCGTTCAGCGCGAGATCAACGACTGCTTCGATACCCGCGGACAGCACGCCGCGGAGGTCGCGTATGTCCGCAACGCTCCCGACCCACAGCGGGTATCCCGAGATTTGGCGCATGTTTCGACTTACTATCTACTACCAAGCTCGTCACACTAATCCTTGATCCCTGAGAATTTGCAGATGCTCTCCGATCAGATTTTCGGTAGTGGCCCACCGGTTGGGATTGCTCTAAAGTGTTGGGATGCTGGACGCAACACCCCTCGTCCCCGATTCCGCCGTGCCCCCGGTGCGGTGCGACCCATGGTGCGCAACGGTCTCACCCACTCGGGCACTCCGGGGTTCCGGTGCCGGGGTGCGACCGGCGGTTCGTTGCGGACCCGAAGACCGGACCGGTCCCGGAGGCCACGAAGGATCTGGTGCGGCGCCTGTTGGCCGAGCGCATGGGAATCCGGGCCATCGCGCGGGCCGTCGGGGTGTCCCGGTCGTGGCTCCAAGGGTTCGTCAACGAGCTGTATCGACAGGAGACCCCACACGAGCCGGGACCGCCCCAAAAGTGCGGCCCGGTCGTGATCGAGGCCGACGAATTGTGGAGCTTCGTGGGTTCCAAGGGTGATGTCCATTGGGTCTGGGTAGCCCTGGACTTGGGCACCCGGCGGGTGCTCGCAATGGTTCTCGGGGACCGGTCCGCAGCCACGGCCCAACGGCTCTGGGACGCGCTCCCGCGCGGGTACCGGACCGGGGTCACCGTGTACACCGACTTCCTCGCCTCGTACCGTGGCGTGATCCCCGCGCCCGGCATCGACCCGTGGGGCAAGGACACGGGCCTCACCGCCCACATCGAACGGTTCTGGCTTACCCTGAGACAACGATGCGCCCGACTCGTGCGCAAGACTCTCACGTTCTCCGCGCCCCAGGAACCACCTCGGCGCCTTGTGGTATTTCATACGCCTGTACAACGAATCCCGACATTAGGGCCACTACCAGATTTTCCGTTACGTCGGCCCCTCGCCGGATGCGTTCCAAGAGTTCACCAGTGAATTGGGGCCATGCTGTTGCCGCACCGGATCTGATGAGCCCCCGTCAAGTACCCCTCAGTGTGAACTTCGGGTAGTAATAATCAACAAAAGACTTGTGCGTTACCCAACCGTGCTCGCCGACATCAAAGGCACAAGAGAGATCGTCGTAGATAGTGCCCCCCTAACGGTTGTTATGCTTTACGCATTCAGGAGTGACACATTGCCCCAGGTCTGGAAGTTGTGCGTCAACAGAGTGGCCAGCTTCTGGCGGTGTTTGGTCGTCAGATCAGCCAGGCACCCGTCGATGGCGTCCTGAAACTTTTGATCCTGATGGTGGCGGCTGTTCAGAACTTCCATCTTGACGAACTTCCACAGTCGCTCGATCAGGTTCAGGTTGGGCGAGTAACTCGGCAGGAACAGCAACTCGATACCCAACTCCTTGGCCGCGCCCTGCACCAACGCGCACCGCTGGTACCGGGCGTTGTCCATCACCAACGTGACCGGTATCGGCATCCCTCGGTTCGCGATCGTGCGGAGCAACGCACACCGAGGTCGCCGTGATGTAGGTCGTGTTGATCTCCGTCACCAGTTCGTGCGTGACCGCGTTGAGCGCGCCCAGCACGTTGTACCGCTGCCGGCCACTCGCCGCCCGCACATACAGCCGCACGAAGCACCACACCCACCCCAGGAACGACGCCAACACGAAGTGCGACGCGTCTACGAAATACACGGTCCGGTTACCGCCCCGAGCCTGCGCCAGCTTCGGTTCCAGTTCCGCCTTTTAAAAAGTCCGCCTGCGTTCGGGCGTGTTCCACGACGGTCTTCTTCGGTGGGACCGGGATTGGGGCCACCTTCAGGCACTTCATCCCCAGGTCGTCCTTCAGGAACTTACGGACCCGTGATGGCTTCCGTCGGACGCCGGTCCGCTCCTCGATCCGCCGCGCGCGCGTCGAGCCGTGTGCGGCGGACGCGCGGAACTCCTCTTCGATCGTGGCCCGGTGCGGCGTCAGGGCGCTGGGCTGGCCTTTCCAACCGAACGACCGGACGCCGTCCAGACCTTTGACCGCGAAGATCCGCAGCACCCGCTGGACCGTGGACCGCGACACATTGGCCAGCTCGGCGATGCACCCGTGGGTCTGGTTCTTGCTCTTGAGCCAAAGGATCTCCATGGCTCCTGAACGCGCGGGTCCGGGTGCCCATACCGATCACGCGATCGCTTCGACCACGGCCTCGGGAAACGAATATGTGGGGCGCATCATCGGCCTCCCGAATACGGATTACGGCGACAGGCCTATCCTCTGCTGACGAGCGCTGACCCGCAAGGACGACTTGTGTCACTTCAGGGGACGCCGAGAATAAGTTGACGATGAGGAGTTGCTTGGTGTCTTGGAAGGGGTCGGAGATCACCACCCAGAGATGGTGACCGTCCTTCCCCGCGTTGCGCACGAAACTGTCACCGGCGTCCAACGGACGGCTCCGAGAATGTCGCCGCAATCAATTCCGCTTCGTGCTGAATGTGGCGCACCTCTCCCACCAAGGCGCCCGCGCCCTGATCGGCTAGCGCCACTTCCCAGTTGATCGGGTTGGCCTCTTCTGCAGCGTAGGCTTCCTTCCACTCACCGTAGGTGTGGGTCTGCTCCCACAGGGCTTCGGTGCTGGTTTCCCTGAAGCGCTCGCAAACCTCATGGAGCTTCCGTTCCTCGGCCTTCGTCAATTTCCCGGTCGGAACGAGCCGGTCCAGGAGAACATCGTCGCCGGCCCGGTGCATCGCACCGTTCCATTCGGTTTGCTCGTCGTTCGGCCCCCGCCCGTTGATGAGATTGTGAACTGTTTTCAGAGCCGGTCCCTTTGGCAGTGCAATCGCCTCATCACCCGTCAACGTGCGCCCGGTCTGGGCGAGCAACTCTCGGTCGGTGATGTAGAGGAGCTTGAGCAGACGAATGAAGTTTGCCCGCCCGCCGTGCTCACGCAGAACGACCGCCGCCGCCTGAAACGCCTTCGGAAATTTGAACTTAAACGTCAGCATGGCTATACACCGCTCAACGCAACAGAGCGACCAAAATCGAGAGCGTGCCAACTCCAACACGCCGCCCCAGTTTAGAGTAAGAGTCGGCAAATAAGGTTCGACAGTTCTTACCAAATGTAGAGGAACCTTCTCCGGGATCGGTTAACTTCCGTCACCATCATAGTATGCCCGGCCGTACCGCTTTCGGTACTGTCCGGCGGCGAGAACTTACAGCAACCATCACGCCACATGAACAGATTACCACAACGTCGAGTTTAACAAGCTAACGCGATTGCCGCAATCCGCGATCTCGCCCCCCACAAAGCCGTTGAGTTTTTTGGAAGTGATTGTCCCCCCGCGCGTTGACACGCGCGGGACTTTGCAGATGTGTAGCCGCCCTTACATTACCGGCTGTTGCCAGGGAACATCGACGCGCGCGTGGGTCGGCGAGCCGGCCGCCAGCATGAGCTGGTAGGCGTCGCGCGCGTAATCGCCCAACTGCGGCAGGTCCGTTAGCGTGATCTGCGGGTACTCGCGGTAGAAGCAAATGTCGTCCGGGAGCGGCGCGCCGACGAACTCCGTGTTGGGGAGCACGATCTTGGCGAGTTCCTTCAGCCGGTCGCCGTCGGTCCCGGGCGGAGCCGCCAGCACCACCATCTCGTAGGGCCGCGGATAAATGTTCGGCACGAGTTCCGGCGCGGCCTCTTCAAACGCTTCGCCCAGGAGCGGCTGCGCGGTCCCGTTCTCCGTGCGCGAGCGGAAGAACACCGCGGCCGCGTCGGAGTGGTCGAGCTTCGCGTCGAGGAACTCGCGGGCCTTGTTCAGCAGCATGTCGCGGAACACCGGCCCCTTTTCGAGCGGCTTGAGGCACACGTTCCCGAGCCCGCGGAACTTGCGCGTGATGTCCTTCTGGAGCGACTGGTCGAAGGCGAGCAGGTCTTCCGGGGCGAGTGCGGCGAGGAACTGGTCGGCGGCCTCGTCCAGGTTCTTGCACCCGTCCGGGAGGATCAACTTGCCCGGCGAGGCGTCCGTGTTGCTCGCCGCGCCGAGCTTCGTGAGGGCCGCGTGCATCTCGCCCAGCGTGGACCGGCAGAAGTTGATCTCGCGCAGGTACTCGGGAGCGTTCCCCGCGAGCTTGCGGAACACGGACAGTGCGAGGTCCAGAACGTGCAGTTGCAGGCGCTTCTTGGCGTACACTCGGAGCAGATCAATAACATCCGCGGCGTTCGCTTTGCGCGACGCCATCGCGCCCAGGCCCGTACCACCCAGCCCGCCGATCGCGTGGAACAGGCGCGCGTAGATCGAGCGCACCTCCTTGTCGAGATCGACTCGCACCGGCTCCAGCGCTTCCACCTGGAGCTTCAGCTTCTCGCTTATCTGCCGGACGGCTTCTTCCGCGCCGGGCAGCCGGTACTGCGGCACTTCCAGGAACGTCGCGGCCATCACCGAGACGTGCCCCTCGGTCTCCTTCACCAGCTCCTCGAACTTGATGCCCATCGCGGCCTGGAGCGAACTCGGCTGCGGGTCGTTCTCACAGTCCGGTTTGCCGACCAGTTTGATGAGCTGATCGAGGACCGCGCACGCGGACGTGGCGTCCAGCCGCCCGCCGGACGGGGTGCGCGTCCGCAGCGGGTCGATGAACGCATCGAAGACGCGCTCGGGGTCCTCGCGCAAGCTGGCCCGGGCGGACTCCTGGAGCGATTCGACGATGGACTCGAACGACAGTTTCCGCTCGGCCCACTGTTGCGCCAGCCAGCCGGCGATGTGCTCCCGCAGGTGCCCCGCGTCCTTGCCGGTCCAGCGCTGGAGTTGGCGCTGCGCGAACCGCCGGGTCGCGGCCCCGAGCACCTCGGGGCGCGGCCAGCTCAGGCGGAACAGGCCGAACGTCTGGCACGCGGGCGCATCGGTCGGGTAGGCGTGGCGGTACACGTCCCGGCCCTCGTCCGCGACGCGGCCGGCCGGCGTGAGCAGTTCGTGGTACAGGACGCGCGCCGCGGACGCGAGGACCGGGCGCGACGCATTGGCGTCCGCCCCCTTCGGGAGCTGTGACACCATCGTTCGCGCGAACGGCGGTTCGCTGTCGGTGATCGGGGCCTCGGACTTGTCGAACACCGTCTGATACCGCGTCTTCCGCGCCTGGAAGTGGTACAGTTCGGAGAGCGCCGCGTAGGTGTTCGCGAGGGCCGTCGAGCGCGGCGAGGTCACATCGGCCGGCGGAACGAAGAACATGCCGACCACTTCCGGCCGCAAGTACCCGACCTGGCGCATCTCGTGGCGCACCAGGTACGCCATGTCGAGGAACATCCCGCTGCCGGTACCGCCCGCCAGCCCCGCGACGACGTAGGCGCGGGGGCGGTTGGTCCGCAGCCCGAGCTTGGTGATCTTATCGGCCTGCATCAGCGCGTCGTCGGTCAGGAACGTCTCGATCTCCTGGCGCACCCGCTGGGCGACGGTGCGGTAGTGATCGAAGAGCGCGAGCCGCCCGAACGCGCGCACGCCGGCGGCCGGGCCGGGGTTGCGCGGGAGCTTGTAGAGCGAGCCGGTCGGCATCCACTGTTCGACGGGCGGGAGCGTGTCCCGCTGCATGTAGTGGGTCGAGCGGTTCAGGCGGGCCGGAATGATTTCCCGCGCGGTCAGCCCCGCGGGGACGTCCGGGGACTGTTGGGCGCCTACTTCCGGGTCCGTATCGATGTACAGGATGCGCACGTTGGGTACCCGGTCCGCCGACCCGTACCGGTCGGCGATCACGCGCCTGAGTTGCTCCGCGACGCGGTACCCGGTCTGGCCCAGGGCGATCACGAGCGCGGGGAACAGGGCGCCGTCGCCGGACTTCTCGGGCGGCGCGATACCCATGCTCCCCATGCGCCCGGTCTGGAAGATCACGGGGCGGTTGAGCGTCTGGGCCGGGTGCTGGGTGGACACCGAGCTGGGGGTCACGAGCCGGGCGCCGGACCCGGGCGGGATGAGCCCCGGGAGCGGCGTGTAGTTCTGACCGGGCTTGACGAGCGGCGGTAAGTTCGTGGGCGGCGGGGTCTGTTCGCGGAACGGGGGGGCGTGTTCGGCGCTGGGGCGCCCCTGCCCGGCCATCCGGGTGGCCTGGATCGAGTCGGCGAGCGCGTGCCCGGACGGGTTGGGCATCGTGGGGGCGCCGGACCCGGGCACAGCGCGCCCGGACCGCGAGGGGCTCACCGGCGTCGGGGGCGCGGGCGGCAAGCCGCTCGTCCGCAGGGCGCGGACCATGTCCGTACAAGTGGGCCACCGGTCGTCCGGCTTCTTGGAAAGCCCCCGCCCGATCACCGCCCGGTCCCCGACGGGTAGAGCGCTCAGATCCGGCGTGCCGTTGATGTGCTGCATCAGCAGCGCGCGAGTGTTCGCGCCGTTGAACGGCCGGTGCCCGGTGAGCAGTTCCTGGAACACGATCGCGAGGCTGTACTGGTCGGAGAACCGCGACACCCACCCCTCGAACGTTTCGGGGGCCGCGTACACGGGGGTGACACCGCCGGTCACGGTCGCGCGGACGCCTTCGAGCACCTTCGCCAGACCGAAGTCGGCCACCTTCACGTGGTTGAAGATGAGGAACAGGTTCTGCGGTTTCACGTCGAGGTGCTGGATCTGATAGTAGTTGTTCATCAGATCGAGCCCCTCGGCGGCTTCGTCCATGTACCGGAGAAGCTCGTCGCGCGGGACGCCCGGCAGACCCTGTCCGCGGCACTCGCGGAACCGGTCCCAGAGGTTGCGGTCGGCCAGCTCCATTACGATAATGAGCTGGCCGTCGATGATGCGGAACTGTTCGAGGGTGAGGATGTACGGGTGGCGGATGAGCTTCACCCGCTCGAGCGCTTTGAGCTCCTGCTCGGCCGGGCGGCTGTCCTCGTCCATCGCGTCGAGGTCGCCGAAAACGAACTTGGCCGCCTTGAGCATCCCGCCCGGCGCTTCGATCTTCCAAACTTCGCCGAACCCGCCCCGACCGAGGCGCTCGATCAGCCGGTACCCGTTAAGCGGGTGTGGGAGTTCTTCCTGGCTGACCAAGCGAACCGGCATGACTGGGGGCCGCCTTGAATGACCAAACCGTAACCGCCGACCGGCGCTCGGCGCGGACGGATTGCGGGGTGGGGGGCTACTAGTTTGTAGTTCAGGGTGTGAGGTTTGGCAAAAATGTGCCCGGCGAGTCGGAACTCGTTCGCGCCACATCTAAATGCCGCTCCGCTTTTGTGTAGTATCTCGCGTTTTTTGTGAAGTAACCCCGGGGTGTGGTCCTCGTGTCTGGCATGAAAACAACTCAATTCCGAACTCGGCCGATTCACAAACACGGACCGATTTTGTCCCCCGCGACGAAATTCTTCAACCATCAACCCGAAGATCGGGCGCGAATGATCGCTCCGGACCTGAAGGGATCTATGCCCCCGCGCGATACGGCCCTCGGGTTCCGCCCCGAGGGGCTTTTCGGGTTCGGGTTCCAAGTTGCACGCCCGATCGCGTATCATGTCCGCCCCGGACGGATTTTGTGCCCCACGGTGGAAGGAATCACCCGGCACCGGCTGACGCCGGAGACGCGGAATTTGAAGCACCAGACCCGAAACGAGGCGGAGGGTGTGGCTCTCAAATTTCGCGCTTCAAAGTCCGAATTTGGTTTCACGGAAGGAATCACCCTGTCATGAGTACCACGCCCGGATTGCTGGTCAGCGTGCGGTCGGCGGACGAAGTTGCAGCGGCACTGGCCGGCGGAGCCGACCTGATCGATGTGAAAGAACCCGCGAAGGGACCGCTCGCCCCGGCCGAGGCCGAAGTCGTGGCCGCCGTCATTGATGCAGTCGACGGGCAGGTCTCCGTGAGTGCCGCGCTGGGCGAGTGGTCGCCCAACGCCATCACCGAGGCCCACTGGCACCTGGAACTGCCGCTTCAGTACGTGAAGTGGGGACTCGCGGGGTACGCCCCGACGCCGGGATGGGGCGAAGACCTGCTCGACACGCGGCGCGAACTGCCGATCGGCACGGAAATGGTCGCGGTGGCCTACGCAGACTGGGAGCGGGCGAAGTCGGTCCCGCCTGCAGAAGTCGCGAAATTCGCCAAGCGGTTCCGGTTCAAAGCGTTCCTGCTCGATACGTGGGGCAAGGACGGTAAGACGCTCCTCGACTTCATGACCGCGAAAGAGATCGCCGGCTTGGTGGACGGGTTGAAGCGCGTTTACACGACCGTGGTGATCGGCGGCTCGCTGCGTCCGGAACAAGTGAAGCAACTCAAGGGCGTGGCGCCGGACTATTTCGCGGTGCGGACCTCGGCCTGCGCCGCGGGCAAGCGCGACGGCGTCATCGACGCGACCCGCGTCAAGAAGTGGAAAGAAGTCCTCGCGGGGGTGAAGGTGTCGTGACCGACCCGTTCCTCGCGCTCGTCGCCGAAGCACTGAACTTGATGCACCCGCGGTTCGCCGCGGCACAGGGGCTGACGTATTCGCCGAGCGAAGCGGAGGAACCGCCCGCGGCACGGAAAGTCCGCGAGCGGTCGTTCGTGATGGAGTTCTACCACGAGTTCCGCCGGCTCTGGGACCAAGCCGCTCCCGTGCAACGCGGACTCGGCCACGTTCTCATTCAGGGCGACCCGGATGCGGGCTCGCGAACGCCCGATCTCTTGTTTTGGAAACTCGGCGAGCGCGGCGCGGCGGACGAACGACTCGCGGCCGTGTCGTTCGCGTTCCTCTCGAATCCGAACGCAGTAAGCGCGGACCAAGCACTTCTGACGAAATTTCGCGACACCCCGAAAGGCGGCTACTCACGCGCCATCAGTGTCGTGATCGGGCGCCACGCGGATCTTCCCACGGACGGTCTGGTTGCAACGGACGGCGTTGTGACGATCTTCTTCGACACAGAGAAGTGGCAAGTGGCGGTAAGATGAACGGCCTTCCCTGGGACCGCGGGCATCTTGCCCACTCTTCCGGCACTGGCAGCAAAAAACGGGCAAGATGCCCGCGGTCCCAGGCACCAAAACCATTCAGCCCAATTCGAGCGACGTGTTCCCGAACACTTTGTGGTCCGCCATTGCGGGGCGCCCGCGTGTGTACATTCGCGCACAGCGAAATACTTCCGTCATCCCGAGTCCTTGGACCAGCGGTTCTGCGTAAGCCTGCACTGAGGTGTCGGGGGCATCGATCACCACCGGCCCACCGACTTCCTTCGCCAGTCCCAACAGAAGAACCTCGGCCACCTGCACGTCATCCGCAAACAACGGCCCGATCTTGTGCCCCGTGATGGCGGCGCGAGCAATCCCGAAACCGGCCAGTTCCCCACCGCGCAGAACCCCGAGAGCCACGGCCTCCGGCTGCGCGACCCAACTTCGGAGGAACGCGGCCCGATCCACGGGGAAGCACTCGCGATCGTATGCGAGCACGTCCGCGAACGACACCGTATCGAGCCGAACCAGTTTGAGAGCGGGAGGGATTACCAGCGGCAATCCGCTGATACTTCCCCCGTAGCGGACGTGGTGGTGTGAGGCACGAAAGCCCGATCGTTCGTAGTTCGCGACCTGATCGAGCACCCCATCAAGGCCGACGTTGCACCCGGCGAGCCGGGCCAGGCCCGCAGTCCACAAGCGCAACCCCAGCCCGCGCCCGCGGAACTCCGGCCGCACGATGTAATGACCGACGAACCCGAAATCACCCGGATAGCGCACGCACGAGATCGACGCGACCGGTTCGCCGTGTAACTCGGCGACGAGCATTCCGGCGGGGTCGGCGTCGTGGAAGCACGGGCCGTCGAACCGCCCGGGGTTCCATCCCTCGCCGTTGGCCCACTCGAAAAAGAGCCGCATCTCGTCGCGCGCGATGGACCGCACGCGGAACGGTTCGTCGACTTGACAGGGCGAGGAATCGTTCACGGGGCGCTCCGGAAACGAAGGAGGCCCGCCCCTTCACTCGGATGGGGCGGGCCTTCAGAGTATCACAGCACGAACACTTACTCCAGCAGCAGAGTCGGCTCCCAGCCCACGCGCTCGGCGTTGGCCTTCAGCTTTTCCAGCGCGCGGTTCTGAATCTGGCGGACCCGCTCCTTCGAAATACGGAGCAGATGACCGATCTGGCGCAGGCTGTGGGTGCCGTTACCAGTGAGCCCGAAGCGGAGGTCCAGCACCTTGCGCTCGCGGGGGCGCAGGTTTTCCATCAGGAACCCGAGCGCTTCTTGCCGCTCGTTGTTCTCCTGCATCACCAGGGTGCCCGTGTCCGGCATGGCCTCGGTCAGCTTGAAATCGCTGTCGTCGTCGAGGACGGCGTTGAGGCTGACGGGGGTGCGGGTGGCGGTCTGGAGGTGCGTGAGGTGCTCGAGCGAGCTCCCGGTGCGGCTGGCGAGTTCTTGCGGGCTGGGCAGGTGCTTGCCGCCGTGAGCAAGAGCTTCGCTCTCCTGTTGAAGGAGGCCGAGTTCCTGAAGGTGGTGCGGGCTGAGGCTCACGAGGTGCGACTGCCGGGCGACCGCGATCTGGAGCGTCTGCCGAATCCACCACGTCGCGTAAGTCGCGAGCCGGGTACCGTGGCTCACGTCGAAACGATCGATGGCCTGCATCAGGCCGCAAACCGCTTCTTGGAGGAGGTCCGAGTAGGCCAGACTGTGGTGGCGGAACCGCTTGGCAACGTGGGCGGCGAGGCGGATGTTGGCGCTCGCGAGCCGGTGCTTGTAGTGGACGTAGCGGTCGCGGAGGCGGCGGACGGCGATCACGTCGCAGCGGGCGTCCGTGCAGTGCTCGCGGATGAACTGGGCCATCGGCCACGGTTCGAGCGGCGGGCGCACGGCGCGGAGTTCGTTCGGGTAATGGCGGAGCAGCACACGCACCAGTTCGCTCTTGCAATCCCAGAAGCTCGTGAGCAATTCACGTTCTTCTTCGGGCGTCAGCAGGTCCGAGGAAAAGGTCGTCAGTGAGGTGTCATCGACCTTCGCAGATTGACCGGATCGCTTACGCCTGGCAGTCTTCATGGTGGCCGTTTCCTGTTACGTCAGATGAGGTTCGTGGATGGTTACCGGGTTTCGCGCCGGAGCTTACAAACGGGACACAGCGGCAGCATTGCCTCGCACATTAATTTTTGGCGAGGGGAAAAAAAATCCCCGACTCGAGTTGAGAGTCTCGGCGAATCAACGGTCTCGTTCCGATCCGGCGAGTCATAAGTCAGCCGGGCGAAGGCGATTCCGTCGAGCGAGTAGCTTCGCGCGAGTGCTCACTCGAGCCGGCGGCAGTACGGCTCGTGTCGCGTGGTATTCCGGGGGTCCGCCCCCATTTGTCAGCCGATTGTAGGCGGTATTTCTCCGCCGATCAAGCGGCAAGACACACAAAATCGACTTTTTCTCCAAGCCACCTTCACTCGATTTTCAACCTCAGATAACATTACTTCCTGTGGCGCGACTTCCCAGAAACCCCACCAGTTCGCAAACTTCACTAGACCGCCTGACCGGATTTTTCTACCTCTTCGCTTAAAGTTGTGATCGCGGCGCGACCTCGCGGCCAGTTGTGTACTAGATTCCAAACATGCATCGCGTGCTGCCGCGAGCTTCCGCTTCGCTGGGGGCGGGGCCGTTCATGAACGTGACCCGGTACAAGTGCTCGGCTCTCGCCGTCGACGACGATCCCGCGATCCTGGCCATTCTGACGGGCCAACTCGGGGGCGACTTCGACGTTATCACTGCTTGTAGCGCCGAGCAGGCGCGCGCGATCCTCTCGAAGCGGTCCGTGGACATCGTCCTGTCGGACCTCCAGTTGCCCGACGAAACGGGCCTCTCCCTTCTCGATTGGGTGCGCCGGACCGCGCCGCGAACCGCCCGCGTGCTGATTACCGGCACCGCCCGAATGCAGGACGCGGTGGACGCGATCAACCACAGCCAGGTCCACCGGCTCGTACTCAAGCCCTGGCGCTCGGAAGACTTAATTCAAACGCTCCGGGCCATCTCCCGGGGCCTGCTCCTTGAGCGCAGCCACGAGCACTTGCTGGACGAGTTGCGCAAACTGAACCTCGAACTGGAGCAGCGCGTCCAGACGCGGACCCAGGAACTCGAACACGCCCTGGGACAGCTCCAACAGGCGAACGCGATTCTGGAGCGAATGGCCGCGACCGACCCCCTGACCGGGTTGGCCAACCGGCGCGCGATTGACGCGATCGCGCGTAAAGAGCTGCAGCGCCGCACGCGACTCCCCGGCCCGATTGCGGTCCTCTGGATCGACGCGGACCACTTCGGGCGCGTGAACAAGGACTATTCGCAGATCGCCGGCGACCAGGTGCTCGTGTGGCTCGCGGGTATTCTGCAGTCGTCGATCCGCACCACCGACTCGCTCGGGCGCGTGGGCGGCGAAGAGTTCATGGTGCTCGCCCCGGGAACGGACGTCGATGGGGCCGAGGTTCTCGCGGAGCGCCTGCGGACGAGCGTCGAGGCCGCACAGACCGTGTACCTGGGCAACACGATCCGCATGACGGTGAGCATTGGCGTGGCGGTCGCAGAGGCCAGTACGTCCGCGGGCTACGAGCAACTCCGCGAGGTCGCCGCGCAGTCGCTGAAAGAAGCAAAGGAGTCCGGCCGGAACCGCGCCGTGATCCGCCTCATTCTGCCCCCGATGGCGCCGTAACGAGTGCCCCTCATTCCTCGTCTTCCGCCCCTGCCGGCGGTTCGCGGAACAGAACGGCGAACACCACCAGCGCAACGACGTATCCCACGAGCGGCACGACCCACACCACCGACCAGTTGGTCGCGTTCTCAACTCGGTTCGCCTGCACCACGTTTCCCGCGAGGATGTTACCCACCAGCACGGCCGGGCCGCTGCCCAGGAACGTGACCAACGACTGCGCACCGGCGCGGAGGTGCGGCGGCGCCTCGCGGTCCACGAAGTACGAGCCGAGCAGCCCATAGAAGGCGTACCCCCACCCGTGCATCGGGAGCGCTACCGCCACCACCGCTGGTACGTTCGCGATGTACAAAAGGGCGTTGCGCAAAACTAAACCGGCCAGCCCGAGTAACATGAGGTGCTTCAGTGCGAACCGGCGCAGGAGCCACGGAGTCGCCGCCATGCACCCGACCTCGCACACCTGCGCCAGCGTCATAATCACTTCCGGCGCGAGCCGCCCGTATGCGCCGAGGTCGACTTCTACACCGAGATCCTTCAAGTACGGCGAAACGAACAGACCGTAGAACTGGTTCATCATGTTGCACAGCAGCAGGATGCCCGCGAACACCACGAACGATCGGTCGCGGAGCATCTTGAGCGCGGGCAGCCCGATCACCTCGCGGATCGGGCGCCCGTGGCCCTTGGGCGGCGTGTGCGGCAGCGCCAGCGCGAACGCCGCCAGCACGCCCGAGGTGACCGCCGACAGGTACAGCGGCTGCGGCGAGATCGGGTTCATGACCCAGCCCGTCGCGATTCCCGCGAAGACCCAACCGACCGTGCCGACGAGCCGCACGTACCAGAACGATCCGTCCCCGTCGGGCAGGTTGCGAAAGCTGATAACGACGGCGAGGGTGAGTGTGATTTGCGTGCCGATCGCGTAGCCGAGCACGAGTACGAACAGCGGCCAGACCGCGTCGTCGGGATTCGCCGTGGCGCCGTCGTAGGTGTCGCACCACACCGCGGCGCCGCCCATCAGGATTGCCATCAGCGTGTGCGCGGCCGCGATCACCCGGTCCACGGCGAACCAGCGGTCCGCGAGCAGCCCCACGACCATCGGCGCCACGATCGCGCCGATGCAGAACGTCATGTAGATGTAGCCGACGTGCGTGGGCTTGAACCCCAGTCCGCCCGCGCCCGCCGCAGTTTGGAGGTACCGGGTGAGCGGAACGATCAGCGCCGCCAGCCCGAAGTATTGCAGGAACATCATCGCGGCGAGCCGTCCTGGCACCGAACCGAGCATCACATCTCCCGCTAGCACCCGCGTCCCCACGGGTGTTGTATCAACCACACCCGGAACAACGCGCGCCGGGATGCGCCCCGGCGCCCGACCGCGCTTGCATTTTCGCGCACCACGGGTTCAACTGTTGAGCACTCCCGCGTTACTGCGTTCCATCGGAAGCCGTCATGCCCATAACCTTCGATTGCGCGTGTGGAAAAGTTCTCCGCGTCGCGGACGAGCACGCCGGGCGCCGGGTGAAGTGCCCCGTGTGCGACGCCGTCTGTACCGCGCCCGAAGCGGAACCACAGTTCGAGATTGTCGAAGACCCGGCCGAACCACCCGCGCCCGCACCGAAGGCCCGACCGGTCGCAAGACCGGTGGCGTCCCGAATCGAGGACGACGAGGACGACCGGCGCGGCTACAGTGTGGCGAAGTCGCGCCGCGACGAAGACGACGAGGAAGAAGAACGGCCCCAAAAGAAGAGAAAGAAGTTCAAGCGGGGGTCATCAAATCGCCCGCCACAACACGACAATTTCAGGATCGAGCGCCGAGTTGCCACCGGAGGGGTGGCCGGTGGACTTCTGGCGATGCTGATCGCCGTCGTCTGGTTCATCGCCGGCCTCATGAACGACTGGATCTTCTTTTACCCGCCGATCTTGTTCATTCTCGGCCTCGTCGCGTTCATCAAGGGTCTGGCCGGCGAAGAATAGGAGCGCTCGAATCCGATAGCCCGCGCGCAGCGCACCGGGTACGATGCGCCATTCGTTCTGTCGCGCAGCGAGGCCGCAAATGGGCGTGGAGTTACTCGGGTGCGGGGGCGTGCTGATCGGGGTGCTCGTGGGCTTGTTGATCGGCGCGGTCATCCTGCGATTGGCGGTGTCGTTTGCCAATCGCATCATCGGCCCGGTGAAGCCGCCCGACACGTTCGGTCAGTGGGACGATTGGGACTCGGACGAACCGGCCCCGAAAGCGCGAACGCACCCGGACCGCGTGATCCCCGAGCCGGGGTTCGCGACCGGGATGCTCACCACTTTTCTCACGGGAATCGTCGACGTCTGCTGCTACGGGTTTGTGGTATTCATCAAGTATTCCGTGTTCGACGACCTCGGCGGGCCGGACGAATGGGTTCCCTTCGCGCTGATATTCTTCTGCCTGCCCGCGTCGTATTTGGCTCTCACGGCGCTCCTCACGAGCCTCCTGCCGACCACGCTCAGGCGCGCGGCACTGGTCGCGTTCCTGAACTACGCGGCCACACTCGTCATCGCGCTCATCGCCGGCGTCGCGGTGCTCCTCGCCTGGAGCGCAGTTGGGCCGTGACGCACGAATGCCAACGCGGAACCCGGACCGACTCTTGCTCAGAACCAGTGGAACCTTACAGTCTCGTGCATATCAAATGATTAATCAGCGCCCCTCCGTACCAACTTTGGCCTGACATTCCGTTTGGAGACCACCGTGGCTGAAGCCGCCCTCGGTTTAATTTGCGTTGTTTTGGTTTTTGCGATCCCCATCGGCTTACTGATCGGGGCCGCCCTTCTTATGGCGGCGGTCGCGATCACGAACAAGTGCTTGCCGGTGCCGCCCAGCCGGTACGATGACTACGAAGACGACTGGGAGGACGAGGACCCCCAGCGGCCACGGAAGCGAAACACGAAAACAGCGATCCCGGCACCGACCTTCAACCGAGCCGTGGTGATCGTGCTCGTGAACGCGCTCGCGGGGTTTGTCGGCGGCCTCGTGCTCAGCGGAGTCGCGGGAGCCGGGGGACTGGCCAACAACCAAGGGGCCATGCTGCTAATACAAGGGGTTCAAATCGTACTTGGTTTCCTGATTGCTGCCAGTGTCCTGACCCAGATGCTGCCGACCACGTTCCCGCGTGCCTGCTTGGTGGTACTGTTCCAATACCTAATCATGTTCGCGATCGCCATTGTTATAGCCATTCCGCTCCTGTTGATCGGTTTCGCGGGAGCCGGTTTGCGTTGAGGTCACCCGTTGCTGAACACGAACACCGGCTCCGCGCCCGGGCCGGTGAGGACACACGCGGTGAGCGGCTCGCGCACGCCGCCGCTCGTGTCGATGCGGATGCGGACGCCGTTCGCGTCGGGCGCGTCGAGCTTGATGTGCCCGCTCACTTGCACCTTTCCGGGTAACGGCAGCGGCTTCTCCGAGAGTCGCTTGTCCGCGCCGAGCCACACCGGGTAGTCCGGGTTGAACATCCGATCCGTATCGGTGCCGAACCGCGGGTTCACAACAGCACGGTCCCAGATTTTGTTGTGCGCACATGCGAGTTGCACTGTTGCGGGGCAGTCCAGTTCCGGCGACAACCCGTTGTGCAGAAAGATGTGCCCCTCGGCTTCTGCGACCCAGGGCAAATTCGCGAGGAACGCCCGGTGCTCCTCCGGCATCGCGGCCCTGAGTTCGGCGAGTTCCTGCTCCCACTTCCCTTGCGGCATGTAGTCCGCCGTGCGCCCCAGGTAACTGCGGAACGTCCAGTTGTGGTCGTAGTTGGTCGCGTACCGGCGCACCCACGAGGCGGCGGGCGGACCGCCCAACCCGGCGGCCCTCACGAGCGCGAGGTCGTGGTTCCCCATCACGCACGTGCTCCCGGGCTTCTCGGCGATCAACTCGATCACGCGCGACACGAGATCCTTCACCGTGGGGTGCCGGTCCACGAGGTCGCCGAGGAAGACGAGCTTCGCGTCCGGCCACTCGGGTCGGGCGCGCAACTTCGCGACGAGTTTGTCGAGCCACTCGACGCGCCCGTGCAAATCGCCGATCGCAATAACGGGGTAACCGACCCGGGCGGGCAATTGCATCACCTCTCACCTTCTCCGCGTGTTCGTTACGAGCTAGATTGCACACAGGCATGTTATTCGATTGAAACGCGGAGAGCCGCCATGCGGGTGGACCTGTTCGGGTTAGTAATGGAAGCGCCGAGCGTGACTTTTTATTTGTGGTCGCCGTGGCGCTGCTCCGCGATCGAGCACAAAATGTTCGATGCCCTCAAAGCGGTGTCCAACATCACTCTTGAGGCCGCGCCGGACGAATTGCGGCTCCACATTACCGAGAACAAGAGCTGGCGATCCGCGCTCCAGAATTTGTCGCGCGTACTGAAGGGCTGGCAGGAGGAAGCCACCGACGGCGGAAAGGACGAGCGCAGAAGTTGGCGCTGGCTGTTAGAAGCCGACACGGACGCGAGCGGGTACGACATGCAGGGCGAGAAAACGAGCTTCTGGGCGTACCTGCGGTTGTCGGTCGATCGCGGCGGACCCGGAGAGGCCGAAAAGGGCGAAGACATCGACCTAAACGGTTTCGGTGTCCAGGTTTGGGGCGATAAGGAGTAGAGGACAGAGGACAGAGGACAGAGGACAGAGGACAGAATTGTAGCCCCGGATGGGGCGACCGATGGTAGCCAGGGGTGACGCGGAGACGAAGGCGTAGCGCAACCCCTGGCGGGCTCCTGCGAAACCCATGTTTTGGGGTATTTTCTCGCTGCGACAGTTCGCCAGGGGTTGCGCTGCGCTCCACCCCTGGCTACTCGCTTACGGTAGTGGCCCTAATGTCGGGATTCGTTGTACAGGCGTATGAAATACCACAAGCGCGCCGAGGTGGTTCCTGGGGCACTTGGAGAACGTGAGAGTCTTGCACGAGTCGGGCGCATCGTTGTCTCAGGGTAAGTGACTGTCCCATAAGGGGTTGTCACGCGGCTTTGTGATATTGGAATTCGGGGTCGGCATATTTGGGTTCGAGTCGGTTGAGCATGAGGTGGATCATGGCCAGTTTGATGAACGCCTCCGCTGACATCACGCTTTCCTCCCGGTCCTTGGTGAGCCGCCGGCACGTGCCCAGCCACGCGAACGTGCGCTCCACGGTCCACCGGATCGGCAGCTTCACCCACCCCTTCGACCCCCTCGGGCGGCACGATGACCAGATCCCACCGGGCGTTGTCCTCGACCCACGCGTAGAGGGCGAAGTTGTGGTACTTGCTGTCCGCGTACATCCGCACCACCTTGCCGACCGGCTGTCCCTCCAAGCGGGGAACAGTTCCTGCGCGGCTTGGGCATCGTCCACGCTCGCGGCGGTCACCAGCACGGCCAGCAGCAACCCCAAGGAATCCACGACGATGTGGCGCTCCGCCCGTCGACGTTCTTGGCGTTGTCCCGCCCCGCTGCTCGCCGCCGGAGGTCGTGTCCACCGACTGGCTATCGACGCTCGCCGTGGTGCGCGGCATGCGGCTTCTCCTGGGTGCGGACCTTCTTGCGGAGCAGGTCGTGTATGGTGTCGAGGGTACCGTTGTGACGCCACTCGTCGAAGTACCGCCAGACCGTGGACTTGGGCGGGAAGTCCTTGGGCAAGCAAGCGCCACTGGCACCCGGTGCAAGATGTAGAACACGGCATCGACGACATCCCGCAGGTCGGTCGTGCGGGGCCGACCGCCCGGATAGACCGGGATGTGAGGCTCGATTAACCTCCACTGCTCGTCGCTTACATCGCTCGGGTAGGATTGGGTTCTCATGAACCATTTTACCCACCCCAACTGCCCCTTATGGGACAGTCACTAAGCCAGAACCGTTCGATGTGGGCGGTGAGGCCCGTGTCCTGCCCACGGGTCGATGCCGGGCGCGTGGGATCACGCCACGGTACGAGGCGAGGAAGTCGGTGTACACGGTGACCCCGGTCCGGTACCCCGCGGGAGCGCGTCCCAGAGCCGTTGGGCCGTGGCTGCGGACCGGTCCCCGAGAACCATTGCGAGCACCCGCCGGGTGCCCAAGTCCAGGGCTACCCAGACCCAATGGACATCACCCTTGGAACCCACGAAGCTCCACAATTCGTCGGCCTCGATCACGACCGGGCCGCACTTTTTGGGGCGGTCCCGGCTCGTGGGGTCTCCTGTCGATACAGCTCGTTGACGAACCCTTGGAGCCACGACCGGGACACCCCGACGGCCCGCGCGATGGCCCGGATTCCCATGCTCGGCCAACAGGCGCCGCACCAGATCCTTCGTGGCCTCCGGGACCGGTCCGGTCTTCGGGTCCGCAACGAACCGCCGGTCGCACCCCGGCACCGGAACCCCGGAGTGCCCGAGTGGGTGAGACCGTTGCGCACCACATGGGTCGCACCGCACCGGGGGCACGGCGGAATCGGGGGACGAGGGGTGTTGCGTCCAGCATCCCAACACTTTAGAGCAATCCCAACCGGTGGGCCACTACCCGCTTACACCCCATCCGGGGCTGAAACCCAAATCTCCCTCTGATCCCTGCTGATCTCCGCCCTTCCCTCCATACTTGATCTGCTCTGTCCCTCCCGCCTTCAACTCCCTCGCTCTTGGCCTTTTCCTCGACCACCGGTCTTGTTACAAGCACCCCAGACCGTGTTCACACCACACTCGCGCGCACACTGGTCGGAAGGACTGCCGTGTACAAGCTGCTCCTCTGCGTCCGTTACCTGCAAACCCGCTACTTGGCGTTCATCTGCATCGTGAGCGTGATGCTCGGCGTGGCGACGCTGATCGTGGTGAACGCGGTGATGAGCGGGTTCAGCACCAAGCTCAAAGACCGGCTCCACGGCGTGCTGTCCGATTTGGTCGTCGATACGGACCGCCCCGACGGGTTCGACATCGTCCGCGAAACGACGCGCGACCTCACACCAGATGAGGCCAAGAAGTTCGGAACGGACCCGCGCTTCGTTCATGGCGGGTCGATCGAAGTGAACCGGGAGCGGACCCCGCACGCACTAGTTGTCGAAACGACGAACGGCAAAACTCTGACCACCCGACGGTATCTGACCCCGGCCGGGATCGCGCACGAGATCCAGACCGGTCCCGCGGGCGATAAGATCGCGGCCGTCACGCCCACCATCGAAACGTTCGCTGTTCTCCAGTTCCGCGACGACTACGGCCGGGTGGTCGCCAAGCCAGTGCGCCTGATCGGTATCGATGCCGAAAGCCGCACCGCGGTCGGCGGGTTCTCCGAGTACCTCGATCGCCAGAAGAACGCGCCGCATCCGAACTTCGATCTCACGCCGGATGCGCTCCAGCGCATCGAATGGAACCGGAAGCGGCACGACCGGGAGAGCGGTCAGGTCGTTCAGCCGAAGACCGAAAAGACGTTCGTACCGCCGCTGCCGGGTGCGATCCCCGAACCGAAAATGGACGTTGCCGTCGGCATCCCGCAGCCGAAGATGCACGGCGTCATCGTGGGCCACAGCCTCGCGCACTTCCGCTACCACAACAAAGAAGGCCAGATGGTCGAGGAGGTCGCGCTGGCGCCCGGCGACAACGTGATCCTCACCACCGCGGGCGGTGAAGACCTCAAGCCGGTGTGGGGCAGCTTCTACGTCGCCGACTACCTGAAGACGGAGATGAGCGAGTACGACCAGAGCTACGTCTACGTCCCGCTCGACCAGTTGCAGAGCATCCGCGGCATGGCGGACCGGGCCACCGCGTTCCAGATCAAGCTGAAGAACTACGACCGGGACAAGGCCGCCGTGTGCGAGGAGTTGCGGAAATACTTCCCGCACCGCGAAGCCAAGGTCGCCACCTGGGAGGAACTCCAGGGGCCGCTGCTCTCCGCGATCGAAGTGGAGCGCAGCATCCTGAACATACTCCTGTTCATGATTATCGGCGTCGCCGGGTTCAGCATCCTCGCGATCTTCACCATGATCGTGAGCGAGAAGTACCGCGACATCGGCATCATGAAATCGCTGGGCGCGAGCAGTTGGGGCGTGATGAGCATCTTCCTCGGTTACGGGCTCCTGCTCGGTACCGTCGGGTGCGGCCTGGGCACCGCGCTCGGGCTGACCATCACCCGGTACATCAACGAAATCGAAGCGTTCCTGACACGGCAAACGGGCGCGGCGCTGTTCCCGAAGGACGTGTACTACTTCAAGGAAATCCCGACCAACGTCGAGTTGCTGAACCTGGTGTTCGTGAACGTCGGGGCCGTGCTCATCGCGTCCACGTTCAGCCTGCTCCCGGCCTGGCGCGCGGCAACGCTGCACCCGGTCCGGGCCTTGAGATTTGAATAGTCAGTTCCAAGTTCCAGGTTCCAAGTTCCAAGTTGCTGGAGCCTGTATCGCGCGTATTAACTTGGAACCCGGAACTTGGAACCTGGAACTATGTTGACCGCCGAAAAGCTCGAAAAGACGTACCGCCGGCACGCCGTCCAGGTGCGGGTGCTGAACGGGCTGAACCTCGAAGTGCAGACGGGCGAGTTCCTGAGCATCGTGGGCGCGTCCGGCTCCGGCAAGAGCACGCTGTTGCACCTGCTCGGTACGCTCGACGCGCCGGACGCGGGGCGCGTCATGCTCAAAGGGAAGCGCATCGACAACCTCCCGGCCCGCGAGCGCGACCGCCTGCGGAACCGCACGTTCGGCTACATCTTCCAGTTCTACCACCTGCTCCCCGAACTCAACGCGGTCGACAACGTGCTGATGCCGGCGTACATCGGGAACTCGGTCCTCAATTGGTGGCAGACGCGCCGCCAGTGGCGCCGGCGGGCCGAAGACTTGCTCAACAAGATGGGTTTGGGGCACCGGCTCAAGCACCGGCCGCGCGAGCTGTCCGGCGGCGAGATGCAGCGCACCGCGATCGCCCGCGCGCTCCTGATGAACCCGCGCGTGCTGCTCGCCGACGAACCGACCGGGAACCTCGACGCCCAAGCCGGCGGCGAGATCGTGCGCCTCCTGCGCGACATCAACCGCGACGAGGGCGTGACCATTGTGATGGTCACGCACAACACGGACATCGTTTCTGCAACGGATCGCGTGGTGCGGATGGTGGGCGGGGTCGTGACAGACGACACGCCGGCCCCGCACCAGCCGTTTCAACCGCGGTTAGCGGCGGTGTGATGGCCGTGACGTAGGGTGGGTCGAGCCGGCTCTGCGGCGAAGGCCCACCACAACCACTGGTACGGAAGGCACATCAGCCTCTGTGGTGGTACCGGGTTGGTAGCCCACCACAACCACTGGTACGGAAGGCACATCAGCGGGCCAATCCCACGCCCATTACCACGGGCTGCGGTGGGCCTTCGCCGCAGAGCCGGCTCGACCCACCCTACAATACAACCCATGTCGCTCCTCTGGATCAACGGCACGCTCACCGACAAGCTCGACGCCCGCGTCAGCCCGTTCGACCACGGGTTGCTGTACGGCGATGGCGTTTGGGAGCATCTGCGGATCTTCAACGGCCAACTTTTTCGCGCGCCGCACCACATCCGCATTCTTTTCGCCGCAGCACAGACCGTGGGCATCGACGTTCCGCTTTCAGAAGCCGAATTACTCGCGGCGATCGAAGCCACAGCGAAGGCGAATGCCCGAACCGAGGGCTACGTTCGCGTCATCGTCACGCGCGGACCGGGGACGATCGGCCCGGACCCTCGAAAGATCGAACCGCAAGTCATCGTGATCGCCGAAGAGTACCAGCCGTTCCCGCACGAACTCGCTGGTCACGGGCTCCACGCGGTCGTTTCGCCGCTGGTACTCGACACCGAGAACCCGGCGCACCGGTTCCGCACACTCAATCAACTTCACGTCGTCCGTGCGAAGCAACACGCGCTACAAAACGGCTGCCTGGAAGCACTGTTTCTGGACCGCGCCGGGCACCTTGTTGGTGCGACGGAAGGGTTCCTGTTCGCGGTGAAAGACGGCGCGCTCGTCGTCGCGGGCGGGCAACCCGAGGACGCGACGGGCTTCGCGGTCGCGGCAATGGCCGGCGACGCGGGGTTGGTCGTTGCGGAGTACACGATCACGCTCGAAGACCTGCTCGCGGCGGAAGAGGCATTCATTGCGGGCACTGCGTGTGGTGTCATCGGCATCATTCGCGTGAACGGTACACCCGTCCGCACGGGAGGCGAAGGGCCGGTCACGCGCGCGATTCGCGAAGGGTATCAACAACTTACGCGCGGCAAATCGCGATAGAATAACGGTGTAGCCCGAAAGGAGCCGCACCGATGATTACCATTCGACGCATCCTGGTTCCGACCGATTTCAGCGACTGCGCGGCCCTGGCCGTGCGGTACGCGGCCGAGCTCGCCGACAAGTTCGGGGCCGAACTCGTTCTGCTCCACGTCGTCCCCGATACCGTCCTCGCTCTCCCGGACGCGGTGATGCCCACGCCTGCACCGATGACCGACTTTCAGGCGCTCGCCGATGCCGGCAAAATCGGCCTCGCGAACCTCATTACCGCAATGAAGCTGGAAAAGTACAAGCCGCGCGCGGAAGTGCGGCTCGGTTCGCCGGAGCACGAGATCGTCGCTGCGGTGAAAGACTTGCACGTCGATCTCGTGTGCATCGCGACACACGGGCGCGGGGGAATCGCCCGCGTGCTGCTCGGCAGCGTGGCAGAAATGGTCGTGCGCCACGCCTCGTGCCCCGTACTCACCGTGCGGCCCGGGGCGTGCTGACATTCGCTGTCGTCACTTCACCGGCGGAAGCCCCAACACTTCCACCGGTTGCCGGCCCGTCGGGGTTTCGGCTTCCATGCGCGTACCCGGCTCCTGGTGCTTCCACTTGAGGTACGCGAGCGCGACCGGCGCGCCGAGCCGCGGGGACGGGCAACTCGATGTGACCAGTCCGACCTCTTGGCCGTCACGGAACACCTTTGACCCGGCGGGCAGTGGTCCACCTTCCAACACCTTCAGGCCCAGAAACGCGCGGTTCACGTGCCCGGCGCGGTCGCGTGCCATCACGATCGGTTCCTGTCCCAAGTAGCAGCCCTTCGCGTAACTGACCGCGCGCGGCGCGTGCCCCACTTCCATCACGAACCGGTTCTCGTCAATGTCTTTCCCGAATACGGGTGTGCCGGCCTCGATGCGGAGCGTCTCGAACGTGTCCGCGCTCGCGGGCGTCGCACCGGCCGCGATAAGCATGCGCTTCACGCCGTCCGCGACATCCGTTCGGCACACGATGTCGAAGCCCGGCACG
This sequence comes from Gemmata palustris, assembly GCF_017939745.1. Lineage (NCBI taxonomy): Bacteria > Pseudomonadati > Planctomycetota > Planctomycetia > Gemmatales > Gemmataceae > Gemmata > Gemmata palustris. The sequence continues at coordinate 4,833,980 of NZ_JAGKQQ010000001.1, forward strand.
CCGAGTTGATCGCGCCGCCGCAGCGAGCACGTGGCCCCCTGCCCGAACGTGCGTTCCATGTGCGCGAACGCGGGCAACTCCGGCACCGACTCGCCGAGAGCGGCCCCAAGAACAGATGCGGCCTTCGGCCCGGCGAGGTGAAATTGGGCGAAGTCCGCGGTGCGGTCGGCGATTTCCACCTGCTCCGAGATGAGGTAACGGTCGAGGTACTGCACTAGTTCGGTGTTGCGGCCGGGAGTGGTTTCGATCCACATCGCGTGGCGATCATCACTCAGCCGGATGTGGTAGATCCAGGCCTGAAACTTCACCTTCGCGCGGGCGTCGCAGAAGTACGCTTCGCACCCGCCGCCTAGCGGGAGAGCCTTGATGTCGTTGGTGCTGAGGTTGCCGAGGAACATCGGCGCGTCGGGACCGGTCAGCACGAGCTTCGCGGACGCGGAGGTGTCGAAGAGCGCGGCGCCAGCGATCGCGGCCTGATACTCTGCTGCAGGAACCGAAGTTGCGAGTGTCATCGAACGGTCCGTGAGTCTGTGTTCCGTGAACGCGAGGAGCCCGACGCGAGTATTTTACGCACACGGAGGAAGGAGTTGCCCCACCACACGAGCGAAGGCGTGCGACTTTTCCGAAATGCCCGTTTCTCGCGACCACCAAGTGACAGAATCGCACCTAAATCTGTCGCGCGGCTTCGCTACGTGATAACTCGGCTCCCCGGACCTGAACGGTTCCTCTCAACGCTTCGATAGCTACACTTGAGCTTTATCTCGCGGCGCGAGTTCGAGTCCTCGCCCGCTAGTACACAGGATCGGCCCGTGCCACGAACCCGCAGGCACGTCTTGAAGCTCAACGACAACAGCCCACCCGTTCCAGCCGCCAAGCCGGGAATCGTGCCCTGGCTCATCGGGTTATTCGCGCTATGGCAGATCGCGTTCCCGCCGCTCGCCAACCTCTTTGAGTTCATCCCGCGCCGGTCCACGCTGGCCGACGAGTACCCGGAACTCAGCGCCACGCAGCGATGGGGCCGGTTCACAAATAACGACGCCGTACAGAGCGCGAGTGAGCGCGCGGGCGACGTGTTCGCGCTGTGGGGCGAAGTGAGCGGACAGGAGCAGGGGTGGAACATGTTCACCCCGGACTTCCCGCCGCACACGGTGGTTCCGATCGCGGAATTGCGGTTCGCGGACCGACCGAATGTGCGTGTCGAATCGCGGTTCAGCCCACCGGACCCAGATCATCCTCGCCCGCGCTGGCCACTGATCCACGACCGCGAGTTCAATTACGAAGCCAACATCACGATGCTGGGCTGGCACGCGGACCCTGAAACAGTGGCCGCGCGCCCCGAAGTCTGGAAGCGCCTCCCCGACCGCGTGCGCGACAACCAGAGTCTGATCTGCCACTGGCTCGCGTGGAAGATGCGTTCGTACCAAACTGCGAATCCCGGCACGCCAACACCGACCGAAGTGGTGATGATCTTCCGCTACATCCCAACTCCACTACCTCACGCCCCGCCCGGCGCACCCCGACGGCCGATCTTCGAGCGCCCGTTCGCGCGGTGGTTCCCGGACGGGGCGAAAGAACCGGGCGATTTGCCCCTCGAAGGGTATGACCCGGTGGGGGAACGATTCGTTCGCTTGAAAGCGGTGACGCCGCCGTGACCAAGCCCACCGAAACCGAACCGCGCTTCGTCGGCACCCAACCTCGGTTGCTGGGAATGTTAAACCGCTGGCACTGGCTCCTACGCCCGGTACCGGCGGAGCGCATGGCCGCGCTGCGGATCGCGGTCGCCGTGGTCGCGCTGCTCGATATCGGAATCGCGTGTTTGCCGCAATTCGCAGCGCATTTCTCGGAGAATGGCCTCGGCGGTCCGGGTGCGTATTCGTGGCGATTTCGCGACGGGCACTATTACTGGTCGCTGTTGCGCGTACTGCCGGCCGCGTGGGGACCGGCAGCCCTCCTGAGCGTGTGGGCGCTGGCCGCGCTCGCGCTGTTAGTTGGCTACCGACCGCTCGCAAGCGGGTTGGTGTGCTGGGCATGCGCGATATCGTTCTGGAACATCAATCCCGGGCTGTGTAACGGCGGCGATCAGATCCGCAACTCGCTGTTCTTGGCCGTTGCCATCGGTCGATCGGGGGCCGTGTGGGGCGTGGAATCGGTACGCAGAAACGGGCGCGTGGGGCGGGTGCTGGTTCCCGGGTGGCCCGCGAAGGTCTTGTTGGTGCAGTTCGCGTGCATGTACGTTTTCAGCGGTGTTTACAAGCTACTGTCACCGGGCTGGCAAACCGGGTACGTGATGTACTTCGTGAACCACGATCTGGAATGGTGCCTGACACCGAACCTGAGTCCGTATCTGCCCGTGTTCGCCCACCGACTCAGTTCGTGGGTCGCGGTCGCGTGGGAGCTTGCGTTCCCGCTGTTGATCGCCTTTCGCCGAACGCACGCACTCACACTATGGATGGGTGTCGTGTTCCACGTGCTGACGTTCTTCACGCTGGAAGTGGGGCACTTCGCGCTGTACTCGCTCTCGTTCTATGCGCTGTTCGTCCCGTGGGAACGATGGCACCGTCCAGCAGTTACTTCTGAACCGCTAGCGTGATTGCGTCCAGCAGTTCGGCTTCCTGGCGTTCAAACACGCAGCGCAGATCGAGCAGCACGCGGCCGTCCTGCACGCGGGTCACCACCGCGGGCGTTCCCGTGCGCAACCGCGACGCGAATTCGGTTTCACTCAACCCCTCCGCGCTCAGCCCGAGTACTGTCGTCGGCACGCTCACATCCGGGAGCGAACCACCACCGACGAACGATTCGTCCTCCCACACCCCGACCGTCACCCCGGGAATCGCCCGCACCCACGCCGCGAACGCATCGCTCCGGCGCTTCAGGTCCGTCGGCGGCGTGGTCAGCATGCGCAGAACAGGCACGTCACGAATCGCCTTCGTCGGATCGCGGTAAAGCAGCAAGGTCGCTTCGAGCGCGGCGAGCGTCATCTTGTCGAGTCGGAACGCGCGCATGAGCGGGTCGCGTTCGATTTGCTGGATGAGTGCGGTCTTCCCCACGATGATGCCGCACTGCGGGCCGCCGAGGAGCTTGTCGCCACTAAAAAGTACGAGGTCCGCGCCGCTCGAGATGCTGGCCGAAACGAGCGGCTCGCCCGGCAACCCGAAGGGCGCGAGGTCGATTGCTTGGCCGCTCCCCGCGTCGTCGATCACCAGAAGGTTGTGCTTGCGGCCGAGTTCGACCAGTTCCACAAGCTCCACGGACTTGGTGTACCCGCGGACGCGGTAATTGCTGCAATGCACCCGCATCAAAGCGGCGGTGTTCGGAGTGATCGCACGCTCGTAGTCGCTCAACCGCGTAATGTTCGTGGTACCCACTTCGCGCAGAGTGGCGCCGCTCACGGCCATCACGTCCGGGATGCGGAAGCTGCCGCCGATTTCGACCAGTTGCCCGCGCGAAACGATCACCTCTTTCCCCTGCGCGACCGCGCGAAGTGCGATCACCGTGGCGGCCGCACAGTTGTTCACCGCGGTCGCGCTTTCTGCGCCCGTAATGGCCTTCAAGCCCGCGCGAACATTCCCCTGTCGAGACGCGCGCTTCCCGGTGACGAGGTCGAGTTCGAGATTGAGGTACCCGCGCGCGGCTTCGTAGGCGGCGCGGGCGGCATCCTCGTGAAGTGGGGCGCGGCCGAGGTTGGTGTGGAGTACGACGCCGGTCGCGTTGATGACGGGGCGGATCACGGGTGCCCCCTGCGTATCAAGCGCGGCGAGCACTTCGATCGCGATTGCATCGACATTTAGCGCGAGTGATTCGCCGGCCACGAGTCTGACGCGGATCGCATCGAGTGCGGCACGAACTTGAGCGGTGATTGCGTCGGGTGAATGGCGCTCGCGTGCCCCTACGAGTGCGGGCGCGCTGAGCACTTTCGTTACGGAGGGCAGGTCGCGGAACGGATTATCACTCATGCGAACAGTGTACACGGGGCGCGGGTCACTGCCCGTCGCTACTGGCCGCGTTCAGCACGCGGACGATCTCGTCCGAGCGGTACCCGCGCTCGACCATCGATTGTTTCAGGGCCGCGTTGCGCTCGGCGACACGAAGTTTGCGCCACTGCTCGGCCACTGTTGCCACGATGAGCCACAGCGCCCCGCCGCCGAAAAGGAACGTCACGAACAGCACCGCGACCAGATCCTTGGCGATGGCGTCTTCGATCGACATGGGGCACCCCGGAAGTGAGTTCATCCTGCGCTTCGCTGCCCGGGATCGCATATTTTGCGCTCCCGACACAATTCTCGCCGCTCCGCACCCCGTTCGCAACACCCAGGTGTACCGACTTCCCCGCGGGCGCCCCGTGTGATAGAACTGGTACTAGCAATGCAAATTAAATCACTCATCGGAAGTGGCTATGGAAATTCACCAACTCCGGTACTTCGTCGCGGTCGCCGAGACGGGCAGCTTCACGCGCGCCGCGGAGCGCGAGAGCGTGACGCAACCGACGCTCAGCGAGCAAATCATGCGGCTCGAGAGCAAGAAGCACGGCCTGAACCGCCGGCTCTTCGACCGGCTGGGGCGCAAGGTCGTTCTCACCGACGCGGGGCGGGAGCTGCTCGACCACGCCCAGGGCATCCTCCGGGCGGTGAAGGAGGCCGAGCGTGCGGTACGCGATTCGGCCGAGGGCGGTACGCTCCGCGTCGGGGCGATCCCCACCGTCGCGCCGTTCCTGCTCCCCTCGATGGTCACGCAATTTCGCAAGGACCACCCCGCGGTGCAACTTCAACTGAAGGAAGACCTCACGGAACGACTGCTCGCGGACCTGCTCGCGGGCGAACTCGACGTCGCGCTCATGGCGATGCCGATCCGCGACGACCGGTTGCACGTCGAGAAGCTGTTTTCGGAACCGCTCGTGATGGCGCTACCCGCGAAGCACCGGCTCGCGACGAAGGCCGAAGTCCGGTTGGCGGACGTGCTCGAAGAACCGTTCATCCTGCTCGACGACATGCACTGTTTCGGCGATCAGGTGCTGAGCCTGTGTCACCGGGGCGGCCTGGAACCGCGCGTCGTGTGTCGGGGGGAGCAAATCGTCACGCTGCTGGCGATGGTCGCGGCCGGTCAGGGCGTGTCGATCGTCCCCGAAATGGCCGCGACCGCGGACACGGGTAAGCAGTGCGTGTACCGACCGCTGGGCAAGCCGATCCCCACGAGAACGTTGTGCGCGATTTGGCACAAACAGCGGTTCCGGCCGCCGTCGCTCCGGGCGCTTGTGGACGTGGCGAAGAAATAAGGCATCCCGTGACCCCGCCCGCAAGGGCGGCGGGTCGAGGTTCACTCGCGTCCACCCGCCGCCCTTGCGGGCGGGGTTCACCCGGGCTCCCTCACACCGGCAGCGCGAAGCGCTTGAGGAACTTCACGCCGTTGATTACGTCGGCGAGTTTGTTCTCGCCCTGCTCGCGCTCGACCGTGAGGAACCCATCGAACTCCAGCACTTGGAGCGTCGCAGTAAGGGCCATCCAGTCGAGATCGCCGGCGCCGAGCGGGACTTCCTGTAACCCGCGGCTCACGCCCGCCGAGCGCGCGTCGCGGGCGTGAACGTGCGCCACCATACCTTCGAGGGGCATCAGGTTCGCGAGGGGGTCGTGACCGTGCAACAGGAAGTTCGCCGGATCGTATGTCACCTTCAGGCTGCCCACATCGAACCCCGCGAGGTACTCTTTCACCTTCTCGGCCGGGTCATAGCCGACCTCCAGCGCAACGAGACACCCGACGCGGTCACCGTACCCGCCGAGCGCGAGGAGCGATTCGCGCATGAGTTGCGCACGCGGCGTGGTCGCATCGTCGGGCAGCTTGGGGCACGCGACAACGACCCGGCGCGCCCCGAGGTCGAACGCGAACTGCATCGTTTTGCGGACCCGCTCCAGGCGCGGCTGAAGATCGGCGGCGACGTCCAACCCGCGGCGCACCGGCACGTTCAGCGCGGCGAGTTCGAGCTCGAACGACCGGAGCAGGTTGCGGAACTCGCGCCGACCGGTTGCGCCCAGCGCATCGGGCGAGAGGTCACCGGTGGCGTCTACCTGAATTCCCCCCGCGCCCATTCGCGCCGCGGACTCGATCGCCTGGCGCAGCGGTAACTGCGTGGACTCGACAACGATCCCGATTTTGAGAGGCTTCATGGGTCGCAATCTTTGACGAACGGCCGGTGTGGAGCTTCGCGCGGAAGGACCGCACGAGGAAGCGCTCTGAACGTGCGAACGAAATCGTCCGTGCGGTCAGCCCAGAACGGCTTCCGTAGTCAATTCTATCACGTCGGGCGGTGGGGCGAGGAAGTGTGAGATCGGCTTCACGAGTGTGCGAAAATCATCCGTCGCTAGGTGTACGGTGCCCCAACGCGGACTGCGGGTGCGCATGTGGGCGCGGTAGTCGATCGCGGACACGCCACGCAACAGGTACACGCGGCCACGAAACACAAACACATCTGGGGTGCGGTGGGGCAATTCGATGTGCAGGGCCAGATCGTACACGAACGCGAGCACGCCCCGGAACCCGTCGCCGAACTTGTCCGCCCAGCGGAGCAGGCTCTCCACGTCTTCGCGCTCGCACCAGTTCTGCCAACTGTTGCGCGACTTCCCGCCCTTCCCCACGCCGGGAAACTTGCGGCCCTTCACGTCCACCACGAGCTTCGCGGCGCACGGGCTAATCACAATGAAGTCCGGCGACTTCACTTCGTCGGCATCGAGGTAGCTGCGGCGCGATTCCACCACGGGAACGACTGCGGCCCCGCGCTGGCGCAGGTACGCATCGAACGCCACCTCGTAGTGGTTGTCGGACTTCATGGTGCTGCGTTCCGCGGCAAGTCGCAACTAGACCTGCTGCTTGATGCGTTCGACCAGTTCCGCTTCCGGGACCGCGGTCTCTTCGCGCTTCGCCAGATCCTTAACCTTCCACACGCCCTGCTCGAACTCGGCGGGGCCGGCGACCACCGCGAGTTTGAAGCCGCGCTTCTCGGCGTAGGCGAACTGCGTCCCGATCTTCTTCGTTGTGTCGGGGTACACCTCGACGTTCACGCACGCGGCCCGGAGCGCCCGGGCGATGCGCTGGTAGTCACCCAGGCGGGCCGCGTCGAAGTTCACGATCAGCACTTGCGCCGGAGTGGTTTGCCCCGTGAGGAGCGGATGTTTTAGTTCTTCCATCGCGGCGATGAGTCGGTCCACGCCGAGCGACGCCCCCACCCCGGGAAGCACCTGCTTCGTGTACTTGCTCGCGAGGTTGTCGTAGCGACCGCCGCTGCACACGCTCCCGATGCCCGGTAAGTCGGTGAGGAACGTTTCGTAAATGGTGCCGGTGTAGTAATCCAGCCCGCGCGCGATACTCAGATCGATCTTGATGCGCTCTTCGGGAACACCGGCCGCCTTCGCGACCGTAAGTAGCTCGCGCAACCGACGAATACCCTCGGCGGCTTTCTCGTTCGGCGACGCACTGAAGAACGCTTCCGCCTTGTTCAGTACGTCCGCGTTCGCACCAGTCGTTTCTGCCAAATCAAGAACTGCGTTGGCCTGCAGAGCCGTCACCTCGGCTTCTTTCACCATCTCTTCGGCCACTTTTTCGCGACCGATTTTCGGCAGTTTGTCAAGCGAACGGAGCAGCGGCTCCGCTTTACCCGCGAGGCCGTTCAGTTCGAGCAGCCCATTGAGAAGTAGCCGATTGTTGACGCGGATCTCGAACTTGTCGAAGCCGATCGCAGTGAACAGGTCATTGATGACGAGCGCCGTTTCGATGTCGGCAGCGTTGGAGGTGGTGCCGATGGTGTCGAAGTCGCACTGCCAGAACTCACGGTACCGTCCCTGCCCCGGGCGCTCGCCGCGCCACACCGGCCCCATCGCGTAGCGCTTGAAGGGCGTGCCGAGTTCGTTGATGTACTGCGCACTGAACCGGGCGAACGGCACCGTGAGGTCGAACCGTAAGCCCATCTCCGCTTTGTCGCCGCGTGCGCTCAGGACGCGGTACACGAGCTTGTCGGACTCGTCACCGCCCTTGCCCAGCAGCACGTCGAGCGATTCGCACGCGGGCGTGTCGATGGGGGTGAAGCCGTAGGAGCGGTACACCTCGCGGGCGCGGCGCAGCACCTCTTCGCGCGCGAGCATGACCGACGGCAAGTAGTCGCGGAACCCGGACAGAGTTCGCGGGGTAATCAGATTAGACATTGTCCCTTATCTTCCTCTGTACCCCGGCGGGGTAAGATTCCTCAGCCCAGGGCAACGCCCTGGGTAGGTACCGGTGCAAATCACGGGCACCGACGACGAACCGTCTTGCCCGTCGCTGCCCCCCATCAAGGGGCGTGTCGCTCCTACCCAGGGCGTTGCCCTGGGCTGAGGAATCTTACCCCGGTGGGGTAAATCCAAACTCTCGTTTTATGACGTGTTCCGCTTGCGGGCGCTGACGCGCTTGAGGAACTGGCGCTCCTCGTCGGTGAGCGACCCCTGGCCGCTGCGGGCGATCTTTTCGAGGAGCAGGTCCATGCGCTCCTCGTCGCGCTGTTTCGCTTCCACTTCGCGCGCGACCTTGCGAGCCTTGCGCGCCTGCCACCACCGCGCGAGCGGCCCCGGGCGCTTCGGTTGCGGGGCCGGCTCGTCGTCTTTCTCCAGGCTCGTGTAGCCCGCCGAGAAATCGTACCCGAACGGCCCCTCGTCCATCTCCAACTGCATCAGCTTCATCGAAGCGGAATACAGCATGAAGAGCGCGAGCCCCATGAGCAACGACTCGTTCCACCCGATGGACGCGATCAGGAACACAATAGCGACCGCGAACCCGGTGTACGCAGCAACGACAACGCCGCGCCGGTGGTCGGTTCGCGCCCAAACGATTGATTGGAGCAACTGCCCGCCATCGAGCGGGTAAGCCGGGAGCATGTTAAACAGGAATAACAGCCAACTGAGCCAGAAAATGCGGTACGCCCACACCACCCACCCCGGGAGCACGGCCCGTTCGTAGCCCATGCTCGCAACCGCGGCGGTGTACGCATCCGCGTTCGCGGGCTTCGGGAGCGAGTCTTTGCCGTGTCGCGCCTCGTACTCCTTCACCTTATCCCGGAATTCGTCGAGGGTCGGCTCCTCGGCGGTGCCGGCCTTGTAGAGCTTCACCCTGTACGAACTCGTGTAGGTGCGGCTGTCGTGGAGCTTGCTCGCTTCGATGCGGTGCGGGTCGATCGTCGGATCGAGGGTCGGGACGAACCCAGCGGCGAGTATCCCGCCCGCACATACGAGACAAATAAGTACGTTCACCCCGGGACCGGCCGCGACCGTAATGAACAGCGGTTTCCACCGGTGCGGGATTTCCGTGAACGCCAACCCGCCCAGTGGCCAGATCAGGATCTCCCGCGCGTCGCCCCCGACGTACCGCGCCCCGAAGCAGTGACCGAATTCGTGTAACAAAATGATCCCGAACAGGACCACAACGGCGAGCAGGAACTTGTCCACCCACGAGACGTTGTCGTACTGCGTCAGGACCATCTGCCGGTAGAACAGACCGAGCGTGACGATGAAGAAAAAGATGTGGACGCGGACCTGGATGCCGAACAGTCGGAACAGCGGGATCGACCAACTCATCGGATCGCGCATCGGACTCACTCACTCACGCGCCGCGAACGGGTTGTCGGCGGACAACTGTTAATCTACCATCTTACACGTTACCAGTTCCAGAGTTCCGCGCTCCAAGTTCTGGGTCCGTGCTCACCAAAAGGGCGGATTCTCCACGGCACCTTCGGCACGGAATTCCAGAACCTGCGACTTTCTCGAATGAGGACTTTCATGTCCGTTGAAACCGTTCACATCGGCCGGCGCATTCGCGTCGAGGTGAATACGCTCACCACGGCCGACGGCAAAACGATCCGCCGTGATGCGATCCGGCACCCCGGCGCGGTCGTAATCCTGCCGATTCTGGATGCGGAGCACGTGGTGCTGCTGCGCAACTTCCGCTTCGTGATCGGCGAGACGCTCTGGGAAGTGCCCGCGGGCACCGTGGAGCCGAACGAGGAACTCGAAGCGTGCGCGCGGCGGGAGCTGATCGAAGAGACGGGATATCAGGCGGCGAAGTGGCGGAGCCTCGGCTTCATGTACGCCTCGCCCGGGGTGATGGACGAGAAACTGCACCTCTTCGTAGCCGAGGAACTGACCGCGGGTGCGGCACGCCCCGAACCGGACGAGCAACTCGAACCGGTCACCGTGCGCCTCGATGAAGCGATTCGCATGTGCTTGGACGGCACCATCCGCGACGCGAAGACCATCACCTCGCTCTTGCTGTGGGAGCGGCGGCTGGGCGAACGGCCGGCGTGAGCCGGCTGGTAATGCCAAGCGAGATGCGAATTTCCCACCAGCCGGCTCACGCCGGCCGTTCGCCCAGACTCACTTCACATCCACCGTACTGACGGCCTTACCGTTCTCGATGAACGCGACCTTCTTCGCACCCTCTTTCGGTATGCTCACGATAAGAGGGCTGGCGAAAGTTGCGGTTCCCGCGGGGCCGCTCTCGGCCTTGTACTGCACGTACAAAGTGCCGTCCTTGTCGAGTTTCACCGCCTCGACCTGGTACGTCGTAATCGCCGGCCCGCGCTTCACAACGACCGCGACGAACTGCTTGTCGAACGCATCGGCCGCGAGCAGCACCGGCTTCTTCCCGCCCATAAGCGGCGGCCGGGCCGCGAACACCTTCTCGAACCCGTCTTTACTGGTGAGCGCGGTGTAGGTTTCATTACCCTTCAGCCCGGAGTTATTCTTCTCGAAATAGGCATCGAACACGGTGTACGTGACCTTCTCGCCCTTGGCTTCGTCCGCGGCGCGGACCGGAACCGAGAAGGCGATAAGCCCAACGGCGATTAGTGCGAAGCGGGCCATTAAGAACCTCCCGGCGGATCAATTGGGGAGCGGGTTGGGCGCCTGAAACGTTTCGGGCGGCTCGGCCTTCGACACGACGACGACCCCCAGGTCGGTCACGGTGAACCCACGGCGCCGGTCGAACTCCGAATCGTAACCCAGAACTGTGTACGGCGGCAGCTTCACGTCCTTGTCGATGATCGCCTTCTTGATGCGGCAGTAGCGGCCCACGTCCACGCCGTCGAGCAGGATCGAGTCTTCCACCACCGCGTAGCTGTTCACCCGCACGCGGGGCGAGAGAATGCTGCGCCGGACGTGCCCACCGGAAACGATGCTCCCGGCGCACACGATGCTGTCCAGGGCCTCCCCGCGGCGCGCGTGACCGGCCGACCCCTCACCGGTGAACACGAACTTCGGCGGCGGCAACTGCGGCTGGACCGTGCGGATCGGCCACGTTCCGTCGTACATGTTCAGCACCGGCTCGACCGCGACCAGGTCCATGTTCGCTTGGTAGTAAGCGTCGAGCGTGCCCACGTCGCGCCAGTACGGGACCGCCTTACGGTTCTGGTCCAGAAACCGGTGCGCGATCACCTTGTTGCCGCTCTCGATCATCTGCGGGATGATGTTCTTACCGAAGTCGTGATCGGTGCCGGTCTTCGCCGCGTCCTGACACAATAGTTCAAAGAGCAGGCGCGTTTTGAACACGTAAATGCCCATCGATCCCAGCGCGTGGTGCGCGTCACCGGGCATCGAGTCCGCCGTTTTGGGCTTCTCCAGGAAGTTCACCACGCGGTCGTCGGCCGTGGTCTGCATGATGCCGAAGTGCCGGACCTCGTCGAGCGGCACCGGGATGCACCCGATGGTCACGTCCGCCTTGCGGTCGATGTGGGCACGGATCATGTGCCCGTAGTCCATCTTGTAGATGTGGTCGCCCGCGAGGATCAGAACGTGCTCCGCGTTCTCGCGCTCGAGCGAGTAGATGTTCTGGTAGATCGCGTCGGCCGTGCCCTTGTACCACGTCTCGTCGATGCGCTGCTGCGGCGGGAGCACCTCGACCGACTCGCCCAACTCGGAACTGAGGAAGCTCCACCCGTGGCGGATGTGGCGGTCCAGGCTGCGCGACTTGAACTGCGTGAGCACGAGCACGCGACGCAACCCACTGTTGATGCAGTTCGACAGGGTGAAGTCGATGATGCGGTACAGCCCGCCGAACGGCACGGCCGGTTTCGCGCGATCGCGGGTGAGTGGTTCGAGCCGCGTTCCCCTACCCCCGGCCAAGATCACAGTTACAACGCCGCGCATGACCACCCTCGCAACAACGACCCGTGCTCATTGTGGCGCAGGAGTCAAGTGGGGGAAAGGGGTCGGGCGCGTGCGGGGCGCGGAATTCGGAACGTCCCGACCCGTTTCTTCGTTCCCGTGCCGACGCCCTTTACCGCACGCGGCCGGAGTATTCGCCGGTTCGCGTGTCGATCACCACCCGATCCCCGACGTTTACGAACTGCGGAACGGTCACCCGGAGGCCCGTTTCGAGGGTCGCGGGTTTGGTCACCGCCGAGGCCGTGGCCGCGCGAACGCCCGGTTCCGTTTCTCGCACGATCAGTTCCACCGTCGGGGGAAGCTCCAGTGCGAGCGGCCGGTCGTCGAAGAAAACGAGTGTAGCGGCTCCGCCCTCGGTCAGGAAGCCGGTGCGGTCGCCGACGAACCCGGGCGGCAACTCGTGCTGATCGAACGATTCCTCGTCCATGAACACGAAGTGCGCCCCATCGCGGTAGAGGAACTTGACCGCACGAGATTCGAGGAACGCTTCCTCGACGCGGTCCTCGGGCTTACGATCCGGCTCGCGGACCCGTTCACCGGTTCGCCGAGTGGCAGGCCCGGACTGCCATCGGCCGCAAGTACTGGCGCCGGTGGGCGCGTCAGGTGATCATGCCCCCGGACCGCCCCGAACTCGACAACCTGGCCGATCCGAGCGAAGATCCCGCGGAGATCGCGGAGCAAGAGGAGCTGCTCGACCTGGTGCGCGGCTGCGGGAACTGACGCCGAAACAGTAATTGGCCATCGACCTGTACTTCGGGTTGACCCGTGGTGTGCCGATGGCCGCACTCGAGTGTCACACCTCGGCCGTCAACGAGCGCATCAACCGCGGGTTGCAGCATCTCGCCCTGTCCGTCGGTTCCGACCCGGAGCGTGCCGCGATGAGCCGGCGGGCGGAAGTGAGGCAGGGGAAGACTATGAGCTTTGGACCGAGCGAGAGTTGCTAAAGAGTTGAATGATTAATCGCAAAATTACCAGGAATAGGCGCGGTGCCGATTTTATCGATATTCACATCCTACCGACCTTGACGGTTCTTGCGCGCTGTCGCCCAGTTCTTGTAATTCCGATCCTTCCTCCGTAACTTGAAAATGCGGGGCATTTTGCCAAGCGGCATTCGTTTGAAGGGGCCGTGCCGTCACCACGGCTGTTGGTTATGGCTCACTGGTTGTTCTTACCTGACGACGCAATCGGTGACATCGCGGTCTTAGTCGAACTCACTCCGAAGCAGTTTGACCTACTTCGGAACTATTTAGACTCAAACGAGTTCCGTCCGCGATACGCCTTTTACACAGCGGTTGCAGACTTGCTCGGCATTTCCGACGAGTCTGCCGCTAGGCTTTGCACATTCATCAATCACGTGCAGGCACAGCGGGCGAAGTTCCGCCACAGCGGATCGCTGGTGCCCGGTGAATTGGAAAGCTTCCTTCAACGGGCCGTGAAGGGCAAAGAGGCAGAGAAAGCCAAGCGGCTTTTGGATAGAATTAAATCCCTGAAGGATCATATTGTCAAGCTATTTTCTGATTTGCCAAATAGAGATCACTCGGTAAAGGTGCGTGGTCTGGAATCCGGCCCCCTGCCTCACCTGCGCAAATTCAGAACCTTCTGCGACCTGCGCCCTGTCTATGACGCGGCAGCAAACAAGATAGTGCAATACCTACCCATAATTACACTAAGCCTAACTACACACAGAGCAGAATCTGACGCTTACGAGGAAGTAGTCATTCAGCTAGCAGAAGGGGATTTGGCAGAGTTTCAAGAACAGTTCCAACGCCTTACGAAGAAGCTAACACTGTTAAAGGAAGAATACACTTTCTCAGATGACACCCAAGAGGGAGACGAATCATGATGGGCAATCATTGCTCCCTCTTGGATGGACCAGGGGGAATTCCGGCGAAAATCGAAGCTCGGTACGACGAGGAGAAGTGGGCGAAAGCATATGCGAAGCCGCACCGCCCTTTGCTACTTGAAGAACCTGTGCGCAAGCTACGTAGATGTCGCGTCCACACATCTGTCAAGGCGCAACGGTACGAAGCCCGCGAAGCAGCACGGTCCGCCAGCCCTATGTCACTGACAGGAGGCGGACTAACAACTGCTGGTATCCTCGCGGCTGGCGGGCCGCTCTTTGCAGCGATCATTGCCGGGGTTGTAGTGTTTGCAGTGGTCGCAGTCGTGGTCGAGTCGTCACTGCGCCGTATCACTTCATGACATGGGCACTGGGTTGTACCAAGCGATTGACTGGGCGGTGGTCCGCGCAACCGCCTATGGCCGGGATGCAACGGCAGCGATTTGTATTGGGGCAACATTTAGATTCTTTGCGCCGTTTGGCAAACTCATCGACTCTGGTTTTGAAGTTAATGGCCAAGTAGCATTTTTTATTGGTTTCTTTGGCACCATAACAGCTTTAGCTTTCTGGCTGGGGAGCCTTTCGCGGTTGGAGTCAGAGCTCGCTAACTTCCGACGCCTGCGGGATACCTGTCTTATCTCCGAAGAAGATTACCGACGACTAACAGAACGAGCCGTTGCGTGGTATGCGGCGCGTCGTTTCGGCGGCCCTCTCCCGACAGCAGAACCTCCTCCACAGACCCGACGCCGAAGCAGAGCCCCGCGTCAACAAGAGCCAAATCCTCAGCCTGAACAATCTGCTGAAAACGAGCCAAACAGCGACTCGGCTTGAGCTCTGCACCTGAAAAATTCGCGCGTCTGACACTCGTTGACACCCGCGCGAGGGTGCGAAGCGGGGCGACTGGCGTCATTGAGAAATGCCCCCCCCCGGGATTCCCGGGGCTTGATGCATCCTCGACGCGGTCTTCGGGGTGGACCCGGTAGTCCGTCACCGCGCCGGTGCGCCGATTTTTCAACCAGATGCGGAGCTTTGATGGGAGGTTGCCCGGCGTGCGCAGTTCGTGATCGACGACTTGGTACAACTGACCGTCGCGAACGATGTGCGCGCCCCGGCGCAAAGTGGAATACGGAACCGACGCCATGAGGCGCCCTCCTTCGTGGGTGGAATGGTACGCGGTCCGGAACCAGTTGGTTCGCGGACTACGGCGGAACGAGCCGCATTCCAGTCCCAAGAAGTGAGAGATTCCGCATGGTCGAACCCGGGCCGAAGAAGGTTGCGACCGGAGAGACAACGAGAGCGCCCGCCGGGTTCGCGGACTATCGCCCGGTCAGGCTCTTCTCGAACATGATGAGGTTGTCACCGCGGTCGGCGTCCCAGTGGAGGCCGACGATGTCGTACCCGAGCTCGATGGCGAGGTGGAGCATCGGGCGGTGGGTGTTGTGGCACTCTAGCCGGATCGTTTCGTATTCGTGCTGCGCGGCCCAACTCTGCGCGGCTTCCATGAGTTGGGAGCCGATGCCCATGCGCCGCGCGTCGGGCATAACCCCGTAGAACCACGCGAAGAACGTGTCGGGCTTCAGCTCGAAGCCGAGGAAGAAGCCGGCCGGCTTCTCCTTTACGCGGGCCACGAGCTGTAAAACGTTGTGGCGCCCGGTGTACCGCCGGCGGAACGACTCGATCGTCTTCGCGGGGCGGAAAATCTGGTTGTACATATCGATGATGAGCGGGAGTTCGTCCGCACCCACGATATCGATGATCGCGTCCGCCATGTTAGCTCCAGGTTCGGGGTTCCCGGTTCCGGGCTCCAGGTTGAAGCGAAGACACGGCCGCGCGTCTTCGACTTGGAACTCGGAAGTTCGGAACCCGGAACGCGCTTAGCCAGGGCGGTACAAACCGCTCACGATGCTGTCCCAAGACGGTACGTTCCAGGTCGAGATCAGCTCGCGAAGAACCTCGTTCGCGGTGTCTTCTTCGGCCGCCAACGACGGCGCCGGCTCGGCATCGAAATCTTCCATTTCTTCACCCGCGGGAGCATCGAAATCGTCACTCGCGGCGACCGGTTCGGCCACCGCCTCGTCGCCCTCTTCGCCCTCATCGCCGTCTTCTTCGCTCGCCGCGGCTGCAGCTCCCGCGACCGGGGCGGCATCACCCGGTGCGCCCCCCTTGCGGCGGCGACGACGACGGCGACGGCGCTTCCGCCCGGTGCCGGGCGCCCCGTCGCCTTCGGCACCGGCTTCGCCGGCCGGCGATTCCTCGGAGTCATCGAACTCGTCCGCGCCCTCGGCTTCGTCCGATTCGGGCGCGGCGTCTTCCGGGTTCGACTCGGTCGCTTCGGCGCGGTCGTCGCTGTCGGCGGGGGCCGGCGCGGACGGCTTGTCCAGAGCGAACTCGCGTGCGAGGTCGGCCCAGTCGTCGTTATTATCGAGGGGGTCTGTCATGTGATGAGACTTCTGGTGCCGGTGGCCGCGGTTTTGCGTAGTGCGCGGCTCACGGGTCGAAAGAGGCGAACCGTGGTTTATTTATCCTATCGCGCGAGCGCGATGCCGGAAACGTCGGCTTGAGTCACGACCCACGTTCGCGCGGGCCGCGCGAGGCTCACGTCCACCACGCGGTCGCCCGGGTCCGCTCCGAACCCTTCGACCAGCGCCGGCGCCGGTTCGCCGTCCGGGAGCTCGTCGCGCGGAATCAGGAACGTGTCATCGGCCCACCCCGTGACGCTCGCGAGCTGCTCCGCGAGTGTGCCCCACACGTCCACCGGGAGCGGCAAACCGGGGAGCAGCTTCGCGAACAGGTCGCTGACGGCTCGCTCGAGACACTCGCGCGGCGGGAGGAGGTAGAACGTGGCCATAACGATAACCCTCGCAGGTGTGGCGAATGGGGTTATCGGGCGGGGCACTCATTGAACGCGAAGATTAAGGAAGATAGCGAATGAAACGATTGAGATGGAGCACAGGGCAATCGATATAAACCGCCTAAGCATCCCATCACAACAACTGCGCACCGCAACGATAGAAGAAAAAAAGAGATCGCGTTCGAGGTGGTTCGCGCTGCTCAACCCACGGCGGCGGGTTCGCTCGGCACTTCGGCGATGTGGAATGTGAGGCGGCGGTTACAGAGTGTGATCTGATCGCCGGACTGGAGCTTTTGGGGTTGGGGGATTTTTTTGCCGTTCAGAAGGGTGCCGTTCTTCGATGCGACGTCGTGCAGTTCGCACCGTAAGTCCGAGTGGATCAGCACCGCACAATGGCGCCGGGAAACGCACTCGTCTCGCACCACAACGTCGTTGTCGGGTAACCGCCCAACGCTGTTCATTCCCAGGCGGAGCGGGTAAACGTTGGTGCCGTCTTTGAGATAAAACGTGAAGCGCCCGACGAGTCCACTCGCGCCCCCAACGGGTGCGGCGAGGGTCGAAGTGCCGAGGTTCTCGTCGTCGAGAACGCGGGCGCTACCGGCCAGCGTTTGGCTTCCGCAAGCGGCCTGGAGCTTTTCGCGCGCAGAGCGGAACGTGTCCCGCCTGGGCAAGCCTTCCAAGTGCAAACTGTGAAGCCGGGGGTCTGACATGCCCGCCTCCTGGCGGCCCGACCAGAAACGGCGTGAGTGCCGTTCCTATCAGTAACAATCGTCACAGATTCGGGGCCGTCAACACTGCATTGACGGGAATTGTAAACCTTTCTAGTACGCAGATCGACCGCGCCTACCCGTTTTTCTTGTGTACGCAGAAAAACGGGTAAAGCCCGACAACTCTTCCAACGAAAATTCGCGCCCGCAACGACTTATATGTTCGCGGACGAAATCTCCAGGATCTTGAACTTGATGGTGCCACTCGGCACTTGGATCTTGACCGTTTCGCCCTTTTTCCGGCCGATCAAGCCCTGCCCGATGGGGCTGGTTGTGAGAATACGCCCCTTATCGGGGTTTTCTTGCCCCGGACCAACGAGTTCAAAGATCTCTTCTTCGTCGACGTCGAGATCCTTAACCTTCACTCGACTCCCGAAGGCAATCGTGTCCTTCGGCAGCAAGGTCGTATCTACGATGACCGCGCGGGAGAGACGGTCGGACAAATCATTGATCCGGGCCTGGAGCATGCCCTGGTCTTCGCGCGCCGCGTGGTACTCGGCGTTTTCGCTCAAATCGCCCATCTCGCGCGCCGTGGCGACGCGCTTGGTGATCTCGATCATCTCCGACCCGCGGAACCGATCCAACTCGGCCTTGAGTTTGTCGTAGCCTTCCCGCGTCATGGGGATGCGGTCGTCGGTCATGGCCGAGCGCTCCTAGTCTGTCGGTCCGGCACGGTGAGGGGTGCGGACGGGCACACAAAAAATCATCCCGCCCCGGCCGGCGGTTGTAAAGGGCGGTCTCGATTCGGAAGTGCGAAGTGTCCGGTGCTGAAAGAAAAGCTCGGCAATTGTGTCGCTTATCGGTTCGCGACACTCAGCACTCGGCACTCGAAACTTCCGGGCGGCCGGAAACGGTCCGGCGGTCGCCAGCCCTGGTGCTATGGCGACCGCCGTGTGAACGCAACGTGATGATATTATACGTCGTCGGGCACGGCGCGCAGAAGAATCCGGCGAAAAGGGCGGTCCGGGACGGGCCACCCCCATGCCGTCCACTCCCCGACCCGCGCCCGGTGCGGGAGGTCGAGTTCCATAACGCGGTCCACGCACTCCTGCTCGGCCGCTTCGAGCTTGCGCGTGGCCGGCGCCCGGTTCCCGCGCCGGCTCGCCACAACGCCGTCGTCCACCACCGCGATGACGCACGGCGCGTCCAGGTCCAGGAGCCGCGCCGCGATCATTTCCATGCTCGTGGTGGAGAAAACCCGTTTGAGAGCCGGGACGTCGTACTTGCAGTCGCGGAGCGCCGAGCGCAACAGGCGCGAGGGGATCAGCACGCGGGGCACGACGAGCCCGCGCACGTGCGCCAGGAACTGTTTGCTCTCGGTCCCGATGGTCACGCTGAGCTTGCGGAAGATTTCGGGCATCAGGAGCTGCGCGATCCCGCCGGCCGCGGCGCGCTGTTGCTGCTCGGTGCTCATATCGGTGGTGAGCGTGATCCCGGTCCCGGGCGGGCGGGACCGCGGCCGGCGCCGACCGGACTCGTCCTCTTCGGCGGGTTCGACGAACTGAACCGGGATGCCCAGGTGGTGTTCGGCGACCGCGAGCGCGTCGACCGGCCCCGCGGTCACGCCGGCGCGATCGATCAGCCCCGCGACCAAGCGATCAATGGTTTCGACCAGTTCTTCCTGCGAGAAGTCCATACCGGAAATGTAAACACAAACCGCCCGAAGGGGAAAGTCAGAATTACCGCCCGCGGCGCTCGATCTGAACGAAAACGTAGGGAACGTAGGGTACGAACAAGTTGAGAGCGGACACGGCGCCTCATTTGGGGAATACCCATTAGCGCGGGAGAACGCCGCCTCATGAAATGCCGTTGCAATTACCCAAGACACTAGCGCCCGAAGAGCCCGCGGACGAACGCGAGGACGCCGCCCTTTTTCGCGGGCGACTTCACGAGCGCGTGCGTGCGGGAGTCGCCTTGCGCGTCGAGGCTCGGGTGCTCCGCGGAGATGCCGAGCGCCCGGCACTGTGCGAGCGGCAGCCAGGCTTGAAGCGCCTGAACCACTTCGCGCGCGTTCTGGTAGCGCGTGTGCGGGTCTTTCGCCCCCATCTTCATGACGATCCTGGCGAGTTCGGGAGAGATTTTGGGCTGGAGCTTGGCCGGCGACGGTACCCCGCGGATCTGCCGTTCCGCCATCATTTCCGGGGCCAGACCGGGGAACGGAACTTCCCCCGTCAGCAGGAAATAGAACGTCGAGCCCAGGCTGTACACGTCGCTGCGGCAGTCCATCTCGCAGCCCCACGCCTGCTCCGGCGCGATGTGCGCGATCTCCTCCGCGTACTCCTTCGTGCTGATCCGCTTCGTGACCCGCGCCCACGGGCTCTCGAGCATGTGCGTGAGGCCCAAATCGATGAGCTTCACGCCCCGGTCCGGCGTCAGCGAGAGGTTCCCCGGCTTCATGTCGCGGTGAATCAGGCCGCACGAGTGCGCGTGCATCAGGCCCACGGCGACCTGCGCCACGACCTGCGCCGCGGCGTCCGGCGCCAGCGGCCCCTTCTCGGCCACGACCTTGTCGAGCGTCTGCCCCGGTACGAATTCCGAGACGACGAAGTGCGTGCCCTGCCAGTACCCCACGTCGACGATGCGCGCCACGGCCGGGTGGTCCACCTTCGCGGCCGCTCGCACTTCGTCCAGGAACGCCTTCAGAATGGTCGGGTCGCTGGCCCGGTCGCACGGCAGCACCTTCAGGGCTACGGTGCGCTTGGTCGTCATGTGTTCCGCTTTGAACACCATCCCGACGCGGTCCTGCCGGATGCCGTCGAGGATCTTGTATTTGTCGAGAACGAACCCCTGCGTCCGGTTGTTGAGCAACTGCATCGCCTGGAACTTCGTGAGCAATTTCTTGCGCACGAGCAGCGCCGCGACCTGGATCGGTTCAGCAGTTGTGGGGTCGATCGATGCGTTCGCGAACACCGCCATCAAGTCGTCCGGCGTGAGCAGTCCACTTTTGCGAACGGCACTCAAAAACGGCGAGCTGAGTCGTGGAAGTTGCGTGTGTGTTGCCACGGACGAAAGCTCCGGACGAACTAGACGGCCTGTCACCGGAGAAAAGGTAGAACGCGATCCACCGAACGATGGGAATTCGGGCGCGAAGGCGTGTCGGGAGTATCGGATGCGCCCGGATTCCCGACGGTCGGCGTTAGAGGAAGCAAAGCGCGGCGTTAATTCATGCTCCAGCACAATTTGGAGCGATGAACCGGGTGATAAACAAAATGCCCGGGACCGCGGCATCGTGCCCGCCCTCACTGCCTTTCGCAGCGAAGAGCGGGCACGATGCCGCGGTCCGAGGAAACGTTCTTCAAATTGTTCGGGCTGCATCTGTATCGCGCAAGCAAACGATGAGATGCGGATACTGGGCAATCTGTAGCAGCTAAAAATCCGCGATCCCTGATTCGCGTGACCGAGTTACGGAATCCAGTTCGTCTCCGGGCCGACGACCGCGCAGAACTCCGCGAGCAACTTCGCCGCACTCGTCAGATCGTCGAGGTGGACCACCTCAACCGGGCTGTGCATGTAGCGATTGGGGATACCAATGAGCCCCGTGGCGACGCCCGCGCGCGCGATCTGGATCGCGTTCGCATCGGTTCCCGTAGCCCGCGGCGTTCCGCGCACCTGAACCGGGATCTCGTGTAGCTTCGCGGTCTCTTCGAGCAGGTCGAACACCCGCGGGCTGATGTTCGGCCCGCGGTACAGCACCGGCCCGGCGCCGCACTTGATGTCGCCCTGAGTTTTCTTGTCGTTTCCCGGCGTGTCGGTCGCGTGCGTCACGTCCACCGCGATGCCCACGGTGGGGTTGATCGCGTAGGCGGCCGTTGTCGCCCCACGCAGCCCGATCTCTTCGGCCACCGTCGAGGCGCCGAAGACCGCAGCCCGGAGCGGGCGCCCCTGGAGCAACCGCACGGCCTCCATACACACCCACAGCCCGACTTTGTCGTCCATCGCGGGGCTGGCGGCGAGGCCGTTGCGGAGCGGCCGGTAGCCGAGCGCGAACGTGAGCGGGTCGCCGCACCGCACGAGCGATTCGGCCTCTTCGCGGTTCTTCGCGCCGATGTCCACCCACACGTCGGTGAAGTCCGGTACCTTTCCGCGCTCTTCCGGTTTCAGGAGGTGGATCGCGCGCCGCGCCACGACCCCGTGAATACCGCCGCTCTTCGTCCACACGGTAAGGTGTTGACCGAGCAGGATTTGCATATCCCAGCCGCCGATGGGCTGGATGTAGAGGAACCCGTCGGAATCGATGTACTGCACCATGAGGCCGATCTGGTCGCAGTGCCCCGCGAGCATGATCCGCGGCGCGTCGCCCGGGCGCCCCTCCGGGAACCGCGCCGCGAGCACGTTCCCGTGCGAGTCGGTGCGGATCTCGTCCGCGAACGGCCTCATGCGTTCGCGGACGACCTGCTGGATCTGCTGCTCGAACCCGGACGGGCTGGGCGTTTCGAGCAGGCTCTTCAAGAACTCGTGCGACGTGTGCTCCATCTCAACTCCTGGCGAACGGCCGGTGTCAGCCGGCCGGTGAGAGCAAAACGGTTATGGGTGATTGAGAGCGAGGGTGTTTATCGCACCGGCCGGCTGACACCGGCCGTTCGCCCCGTCGTCGCCCTCCGCCCCCCCCGAAAGCAAAATTGCTCGCCCGCAAAAATGCAGGCGAGCATCGTACCGAGTCACAAAACCTTGCGAACGTCCCCGCAAAGTGATTTTAGTGCCGGAAGTGCCGGACGCCGGTGAACAGCATTGCGATACCGTGCTCATCGCACGCGGCAATACTGTCCGGGTCTTTCACGGACCCGCCGGGCTGAATGATCGCGGTCACACCGGCCGCGGCCGCGGCATGAACGTTGTCCGGGAACGGGAAGAACGCATCGGAGGCCAGCACCGAGCCCCTCGACTTCTCGCCGGCTTTCTTCACCGCGATCTCGACCGACACCACGCGCGACATCTGCCCCGCCCCGACCCCGACGACCTGCGTGTCGCGGGCGAGAACGATCGCGTTCGACTTCACGTGCTTGCACACGAACCACGCGAAGTGCAGCGCGTGGAACTCGGCTTCTGTAGGCTTGCGTTTGGTGACGACCTTCCACGCATCGGGCTTGTCCGCACCGTAGTCCCGAGCCTGCACGAGTAACCCGCCGTCCACACGGCGGTAGTCGAGCCCCTGCGGGAAGCCGGTAAGGTCGCCGGTCTTCAGGAGGCGGACGTTCTCCTTCCACTTCTTGAGCGCATCGAGCGCATGCGGTTCGTAGCCCGGAGCGATGACGCACTCGATGAACCGCTTGGCCTTCGGGTCCATGAGGGCGCTGGCGGTATCAGTATCGACGGGCCGGTTGAACGCGATGATCCCGCCGAACGCGGAGAGCGGGTCGCCGTCCCAGGCCAGACCAAATGCGTCTGCGAGCTTACCCGCAGTTGCCGCACCGCACGGGTTGTTGTGCTTCACCACCACGCACGCCGGACCCGCGAACTCCCGCGCCAGATTCAGCGCGGAATCGAGGTCCAGGATGTTGTTGTAACTGAGTTCCTTACCGTGCAGTTGCTCCGCGGTCGCGACACAAGTGCGATCGGCGGTCCCATCCGAATAGAACGCGGCGCGCTGGTGCGGGTTCTCGCCGTACCGGAGCTTCTGGTTGGGAATGAACAGCAGCGGCAGAACCTCGGGTTCGTCGAAGTTGACCGCGCCCGGCGCCCCGCCCGTCAGGAAGTAGTTCGCGATGGCGTGGTCGTAAGCGGCGATCCGGGCGAACGCCCCGCTCGCCAGTTCGCGGCGCGTTTCGCGGCCCAGTTGACCCGCGTTCTGGCCGAGTTCCTTCAGGACGGGCGCGTATGAGACCGGGTCCACAATGATCGCCACGCTCGCGAAGTTCTTCGCCGCAGCGCGGACCATACACGGCCCGCCGATGTCGATGTTCTCGATCGCTTCGGCCTCGGTCACCCCGAGCTTCGCCACGGTCTGCTCGAACGGGTACAGGTTGCAGACGACTAGGTCGATTTCCGGTAGCGCGTGTTCAACGAGTGTCTGCATGTGCTCGGGCTTGTCGCGCTTCGCGAGCAAACCGGCGTAGATCGCCGGGTGGAGCGTCTTCACGCGCCCGTCGAGGATCTCGGGGAACTTCGTCAGTTCGCTGATGTCCTTTACGGGTAAGCCGGCGTCCGCGAGCGACTTCCGCGTTCCGCCGGTGGCGATCAGTTCGACGCCGTACTTGGACGCAAGTTCGCGCGCGAAGTCCACAAGTCCGGTTTTGTCGGACACACTCAGCAACGCGCGGCGAATCGGACGGAGCATCGGCAAACCTCCTGGCGAACGGCCGGCGTGAGCCGGCTGGTGAAAACTGATGCGAAAGCCCGTCGTCAACGCACCAGCCGGCTCACGCCGGCCGTTCGCCAGTTTATTTATTCACGCCGGGTGAGCTGAACCACTCGACCCGCGGCCCGCATGCTGATGCCGCCGGGGAAATCACAGGCGCCGGCGTTACGACACGCAACCTCGACCGCGCGTTCCCACGCATCGAACGTCATGTCGCTCATCGGCCAGTTCTCGCGCTCCCACAGCAATCGCAGCGCCGCACGTGTCACGGCGCGTGGTGCCCCGGCGAGCGCGCTCGCATCAAGGACCAGCACGTGCGCGACCCGCGGGCGCTCGGCCCGTGCGAGCAATTCACCCGCAGCCACTGAGATGACTTCGTGCGCGTCGCCGGCGTGCTCCGCGAGGTGCGTGAGCGCGGATACGACATCGGGGTTGAACGTTTTGAGTAGCGGCAGCAGCTCGTGCCGAATGCGGTTGCGCGTGAACCGCGTGTCCGCGTTCGTGCTATCGGTGCGGTAGGGCTGGCCGATCTCCGCGAGGTACGCCAGCACATCGACGCGCGTGACTGTGAGGAGGGGGCGAAGGATGGAAAGCCCGGAAAGCACCCCCTCCCCAACCCCTCCCCTAAACGGAGAGGGGCTGAAATCCGGCGATTGCGGTGCGATTGTCTTTGGCTTTGGCTCTGCTCCCCCTTCCTTTTTAGGGAAGGGGGTTGGGGGGTTAGGTTCTTCGCGTTCAGCTCGCCTTTCGGCCGCGATCCCCCGCAATCCCTGCAGCCCCGTGCCGCGAATGAGCCGGTGGAGCACCGTCTCCGCTTGATCGTCGGCGGTGTGCGCGGTCGCGACCCACGGCGCGCCGGAGGCGTGTGCCACGTCCGCGAAGAACTCGTACCGCACCCGGCGCGCGGTCGATTCGAGGTTGCCACCGGCCGCGAGCACGGCTACATCCGCGCTCTTAATGCGGCACTCCGTGTCGAGGGTCGCGCACAGTTCGCGCGCGAAAGCTTCGTCGCCGTCGGACTCTTCCCCACGGAGCCGGTGGTTCACGTGCGCAACGATCACCGAAGCGCCGCAGGCGTGCAGCGCGCACAAGAGCGCCACGCTGTCCGCGCCGCCAGAAACTGCCACAACGCCCGGCCCCGGCCGACTCGCCGTAAACCGCCGGACCGCCCGCAACACGCGCGTCACGCTACGTTCTCGCACCGAGTAGAATCCCTGATATCATCCTGACACGCGATCGGGATGAGAGAAAGTCCGCTTGCGTCGCGACCCGCCGGAGGCTATGCGTGCAACCCGAACAACCCGATACGAACACCCACAACGAGAAGCCGCCCCGAGCGAAGGTGATTCGCCCCGCGGAAGCGACCGCCCACCTGAAGCGGGTCGTGCGGGCGTCGCTGCTCGCGCTCGCGGGGGTACTCGCGGCGGTGTTCGCGGCGGCCGCGTACATCCACCCTTACGACGAGGCCGGCGCGCCGCGGACGATGTCGACGCACACACAGCTCGGGATGCCGCCGTGTAACTTCGCGACGCTGACCGGCAAGCCGTGCCCCTCGTGCGGGATGACAACGAGTTTCGCCCTCCTGGTTCACGGGGACGTGTCCGCGTCGCTGCGGGCGAACTGGGTCGGCACCACGATTTGCGTGATCTGGGCGGTCACACTGGTGTGGGCACTGGCGAGCGGCCTGCGGGGGCGGGCGCTCTTCGTTCCGAACCGCCGCGGGGCCGGCGAACTGATTTTCACGTGCGTCACCGGTGCCGTCGTCGTTCTCATGCTCGCGCGCTGGGGCGTGCTGTTAGTTTGGGGGTAAAGATCAGCGGGCAGAAATCAGCAGCCGGAGAACAGAACGTCTCGGCTGACCGGTGCTCCGCCCCTGGTCTCGGAATTTTGTCTTCTGAATTCTGTTGTTTTGTTGTTTTAAGAGGGGGGTTCACGGATGAACCGTAGTAGAGCCGGAAAGTGGGCCCGCCGGGCGGTGTGGGGATCGTTCTTCGTGGTCGCGGGTATCGGGTGCAGCCCGCTGAACGTCGCGGCGTTCATCTTCGCACGCGACGACAAGGTGCCGGCGCCGTCGCCCCTCACCTTTGCCAAGGACGGGCCGAAGAAGGATAAGGACGAGGTCGTCGTCGTGCTGCTGCCGCAAGTGGCGCCCGGGAGCGCCCCGCAGTTCGCGACCATCGCCAACGAACTCGGCGACAAGCTGGCGCGCCAGATGCCCGAACTGGCGAAAGAGAACAAAGAGAAGCGGAAACTCAAGATCCTGACGCAGACGCAGGTCAACAAGTTCAAGATGGAGAACTCGACCTGGAAGAAGATGAGCGCGGACGAGATCGGCCAGAAGCTCGGCGCCGACTTCGTGCTCGAGATCTGGATGGACAAGATGCGCCTGTACCAGCCCGGGAGCCTGAACAACATCTACGAGGGCCGGGCCGAGATCCAGGTCACCGTGTACGAGGTCGGGACCGGGGACGGGATGCCCAAGGACAAGTACCCGCTCTCGTTCTCGTACCCGAAGACCGGCGTGCGCCCGGCCGACGCGGTTTCCGAGAGCACCTTCAAGGGCCAGTTCATCGAGAACCTCGCCTCGGAAATCGCCAAGATGCACATCGACCACAAGCCGAGTAACAGCATCGCCGACGGGCGCTGATTCGGGGCGAGCTGAACAAAAAGGGCGGGGAACGGGTCGGGCAACCGATCCGTTCCCCGCCCGCGTTTATACTAACCCCATGCCCGTGCCGAACTCCTCCGAGGTTCACCGATGCTGCCGAGTTTCGTGCGCCCCACGCCCATGACCGACCGGCTCTACGAATACGTGCTGTCCGTGGGCCTGCGCGAGCCCGACACGTTTCGCGCGCTGCGCGAAGAAACCGCAACGCTCCCCGAATGCGAATGGCAGATTGCACCCGAGCAGGGGCCGTTTTTGGCGCTGATCGTCCAACTGATGGGCGCAAAGAAGTGCCTCGAAGTCGGCACGTTCACGGGGTATTCGGCCGCGTGGGTCGCGAGCGTGCTCCCGGCCGACGGCAAACTCGTGTGCTGCGAACTCAGCGCGGTGTACGCCGGCATCGCGCAGAAGCACCTGACCGCCGCGGGCTTGGCGAACAAGGTCGAGTTCCGCATCGCGCCCGCGGTTCAATCGCTCACGGACCTGCTCGCCAACGGGCACGCGGGCACCTTCGACTACGCCTTCATCGATGCCGACAAATCGAGCTACAACATCTACTACGAGCGGTGTTTGGAACTGGTCCGCCCCGGCGGGCTGATCGCGATCGACAACACGCTCTGGGACGGCAAACCGGCCGACTCGAGCGTGACCGACATGGACACGCTCGCGATCCGCGCGCTCAACGAGAAGGTCCACGGCGACGCTCGCGTGTCGCTCAGCTTCCTGCCGTTCGCCGACGGATTGACGTTGGCCCGGAAGAACACGTAACGGAACCCGGGGTTGAAACCCCGGGCTATTTCCGGTGACCCCATTCGGGGTCCAAAAGACACAAACCGGGGTGCGTTTGCGCGCCCCAACAGGGCCACCGGGAATAGCCCGGGGTTTCAACCCCGGGTTCCGTCGGTCAAACTTGATCGCCCCGCGACGTTCCGTAATTTGACTCTTTAACGAAATAGCCCCTTCCAACGTGCCGAGGTCCGTCATGGCTGCCACTCGCGGCGAGTTGTTCGCCGGTGTCACCGTCGCCATCATCACCCCGTTCAAGAACGGCGAAGTCGATTGGGACGAACTCGGCAAACTCGTGGACTGGCACTGCGAGCAGGGCACCGACGCCCTCGCCCCGTGCGGCACCACGGGCGAATCGCCGACGCTGACGCACGACGAGAACGAGCGCGTGGTCTCGTTCGTGTGCGAGCGCGCCCGCGGGCGCACGAAGATCATGGCCGGGACCGGGTCGAACTCGACCTCCGAAGCGATCCGGATGACGAAGGCCGCGAAGAAGGCGGGCGCCAACGGCACGCTGCAGGTCGGCCCGTACTACAACAAGCCGACGCAAGAGGGCTACTTCCGCCACTTCGCCGCGCTCGCGGAAGCCACGGACCTCCCGATCGTCGTTTACAACATCCCGGGGCGCACCGCGAGCAACATCCTGCCGGAAACGCTCGCGCGCATGGCTGAGGCGTGCCCCACCATTGTCGCCGTGAAGGAAGCGACCGGCTCCCTGGACCAAGCGAGCCAGGTCGCGGCGCTCACCGATCTCACGATCCTGAGCGGCGACGACAGTCTCACGCTTCCGCTCATGAGCATCGGCGGTAAGGGCGTGGTGAGCGTGGTCGGTAACATCGTGCCGCGCGACATGATGGCGCTGGTGAAGGCGTTCGCCGCGGGCAAGTTTGAAGAAGCGCTCCAGTGGCACCGCAAGCTGTTCCCGCTGTGCCGGGACATGCTCGGCGTGGCAACGAACCCGATCCCGCTGAAGACTGCGGTAAAGCTCCTCGGGCGCGGGAACGGCGAGATGCGCCTGCCGATGTGCCCGATCGACGCGGCCGGCGAAGCGAAGGTGCGCCAAACGCTCGTGAACTACGGCCTGCTGAAAGCATAATCCCGTCCCCACTGAGCACCCCATATGACCACCCGCATCATCGCGTGTGTCGTTGTCGCCGTCTCCGCGTCGTTTGCTCCGGCCGACGATGCGGAAATCAAGAAAACAGCGAAAGCGAAAGCCGAAGAGACCCAAAACGCACTGCTCAAGGGTGACTACGACAAGCTCGTAGACCTCACTCACCCAAAGATCGTGGAGGAAATGGGCGGGCGCAAAAAGATGATCGAAGGCATAACTGCGAGCGTTAAAGACATGAAGTCGAAGGGCTTCACGTTCAAGTCGGTTTCGGTCGGCGACTCGTCCGATTCGGTCAAGACCGGAAAAGAACTGTACATCATCGTCCCATTCGCCCTGCAAATGGCGGCTCCAAGCGGACGGTTGCACACAAAGGGAGCTCTCGTCGGCGTTTCCAGTGACGGCGGCAAAACATGGGCGTTCGCAGACGCGACACCCGGCCGTGAGGCGCTGAAAAAGCTGCTCCCGGGCCTACCCGAAGCAATCGTGTTTCCCAAAAAGGAAGCGCCGACGTTTGTGAAGGATTAGTGCGAAGACGCTTTTAGACAAGGAACGACCCGCGTGGCGGCAGCTTTCACATGGAAGCAGCTACCACGCGGGTTGTTGCGTTCGCCATCAAGTATCGCGTTACGCCCCGTACTTGCCCAGGCGCCCCGCGTGGGCCATCGCGAGCAGCATCAGGTGCATCGCCTGGAACTGCCCCAACCCGCCGCGCAAGCACGCCCGCTCACTGAACTCCGTCACCTCGTCGGTGCGGCACATGTCCGCGAGCAGCAGCGTCGGCACCGGGTGCCACGAGTGCGACTTCATCTTGCTCGGCGTGCTGTGGTCGCCGGTCACAATGAACACGTCGGGCTTCAGCTTCAGAATGTCGGGGACGACCTCGTCGAGTTTCTCGATCATGTCCACCTTCGCGGGGAAGTTGCCGTCCTCGCCGGTGCTGTCCGTGTACTTGTAGTGCAGGAAGAAGAAGTCGTAGTCGTTCCACACTTTGGTGAGCGTCTCGACCTGCCCCTGGAGCGTCTGGCCGGGGTCGAGGATGTCCATCCCCACGAGTCGGGCCAGTCCCTTGTACATCGGGTAAACGGCGATCGCGGCCGCTTTCATCCCGTACACGTCCGCGAACGTCGCGATCTTCGGATAAGTCGCGAACCCGCGGAGCGTCGCGCCGTTGATCGTGCCCTCGCTCGCGAGCACCTTCGTCGCTTCCGCGATGAACGCATTCACCACGTCCGCGGTCTTCTGAGACGCGGCGTCCGCGCCCGCAGCCTTCAGCGGGGGCACACCAACGGCTTGCGGATCGGTGTCGTTCACGCGATCGCCCAGACCGTCACCGCGGATGACCAATACGAAGCGGTGCTCCTTCACCGGCTCGACGAACAGTTCCACTCCGGGAATTTTGATCGTGCGGAGTTTTTCGACCGCGGCCTTGTTCTTTTCGTTCGTCGGGCGCCCGGCCCGGCGGTCGGTGATCTTGCCGTCCGCGCCGAGCGTGCAGAAGTTGCCCCGGATGGCGACGTCGCGCGAGCCGACCGCGAAGTTGATACCCAGCGCTTCCAAAATGCCGCGCCCGATGCGGTACTCGAGCGGGTCGTAGCCGAACAGCCCGAGGTGCCCGGGGCCGCTACCTGGCGTTATTCCCGGCAAAACCGGAATACTCAGACCCGTCACGCCGTCGCGGGCGCAGGCGTCCAAGTTCGGAGTTTTTGCGGTTTCCAGCTCCGTTAGCCCGCCCGGTTGACGGGAAAGCCCGCCCAATCCGTCGGCCACGAGCAGAACGATCTTGGTTTTGGCCGGTTCGCGGAGGTCGCGGATGAGTTCGTGTATGTTCATGCGGAAGAGTTTACGCCCGGCGAATAATGACGTACAGTACGGTTAGTCCGAGGCTTTTGGTCCCCGGTCCGAGCGTCTCGTTGTTTGCCCCGTGCGGGCCGGGCCTTACGGCCGACAACGCGCCCCGCGGCCGGTGACCAAAACCAGTGACGCTCGACCAGGGACCAACTCATGCAATTGCCCGACGAGAACATCGAGTACCAGTTCGCGCGGCTCCTCGCCCAGCCGCACGAGACGTGGACCCCACTCGCCGAGCTCCAACAGCAGCACTTCCTCCCGCCCGAAAAGGTGGACGAGGTGAAGCAGTGGGTCACGTCCGTCCGCGGGCAGGTGGTCGCCGAGCGCGAGTTGCAGAACCCGCCGCCGAAGATGCGCCCGCTGCAACCGGGCTTCATCGATCTGCCACAAAAACTGCTCGACGGCTACAAGCGCAAACAGGACGCGAGCGAACTCGGTCGGGTGCTGCGCCTCGCACAGCAGTTGCGCGACACCGTGGACCGCGTGGTGATCCTCGGCATCGGCGGGAGCTACCTCGCGTCGAAGGCCATCTTCGACGCGCTCTGTCACGCGCACCACAACGAACTGCCCGCGAAGTTGCGCATGGGCAAGCCGCGCATCTACTTCGAGGGAAAAGACCTCGATAACGATTCGCTGCAAGACCTCTTCGAGTTACTCGAAAACACCTGCGTCGATCCCGACATCATCGAGGAGCGGTGGGGCGTCGTCGTCATCAGCAAGTCCGGGAGCACGCTCGAAATGGCCGCGGCGTACCGCGCCGTGAAGGGCGAGGCCGCGAAGTTCTACGGCCCGAAGTCCGAGATGCTCCGCAAGGTGATCGTTCCCATCACCGGGGCGAAAAGCAGCAAGCTCCGCGACTTGTGCAAGGCCGACGGCTTCCCCGAGGACGACATCCTCACCATCCCCGACGACGTCGGCGGGCGGTTCAGCGTGTTCACCGCGGTGGGCCTACTCCCCGCGGCGGTGATGGGGCTCGATGTGCGGGCAATGCTGCTCGGCGCCGCGACCATGACGCGCCGGTTCATCGAAGAACCGTTCGACCGCAACCCGGTACTGCAGTTCGCCGCGGTGAACCACCTGATGACCGAGCGCGGGAAGACCACTCGCGTGCTGTCCGCGTGGTCGCGCAAGCTCGAAGCGGTGGGCTGGTGGTACGACCAGTTGCTCGCGGAATCGCTGGGCAAGAACGGCCGCGGCGCGACCCCGATCACGATGGTGGGCACGCGCGACCTGCACAGCCGCGGGCAGCAGCACCAAGACGGCACACGCGACAAGCTCATCAACAACCTGATCGTGCGGCAAATCAAGCACCCGCCGGTGACCCTGGGCATGTCCGAGCGGAACGAGGACGACCTGAACCAGTTCAGCCGTAAGGGACTGCCCGACATCCTCGACGCGGCCATCAAGGGCACGAACGAGGCCTACACCCAGGCCGCCCGCCCCACCGCGGACATCACGCTGCCGATGATCTCCGAACACACCATCGGGCAACTGCTCCAGATGCTCATGCTGGCGACCGTGGTCGAGGGCCGGCTCAACGGCACGAACCCCTACGGTCAGCCCGGCGTGGAGGCGTACAAGGCGAACATGATGCGCGCGCTGAAGGCGACGCCGAACTTGCCGAAGGGCGAGGTCCGCGACGCTGCCAAGGGCGTGTAAAGAAAGTGCGAGTTTAAGGCGAAGGGGTTCCGCTCACGGCCGTGAGCGGAACCCCTTCGCGTTTTTCAGCGCGCTGGTGTGAATCTCAGCCCGGCGTGCCTGACACTCTGATAGGCGTCACCATCTCCAGATAGCGCATCAGGCGCGCTGTCGCGGGGTTCTCCGCGCACGTTACCAGCCCGATGTAGCCATCGGGCCGAACGAGAACGAGGCTGATTCCCACAGCCGGGTCGATTTCAAAAACGCGGTGAATGAAGCCCTCGGAGTCGGCGAGGCTTGCGCCCTCAACAGCACTCCCTGGTCGAACGACCTGATACGCCCGAACGAGCTCGTGGTACCGGGTGTTAATTTCGGCGACGAATTCGCGTGTATCTGTACCGAAAGTCAGAAGCGTGAAATGGGGACCGCGGAAGACATCGAACAGGCGAGTAGGGGCACCGACCGCATCGCAACACGGGGCATCGGGGGCGCGATCGCCGGCACGCACGCCCCCCGGCGCGGTTCGATCCTCCCAGGCGAGAGGTCCGGCCCGATAGTTCAGTGAGAGCTGGAACATCTTGTGACCGGAACCGACCTCGGAACCGGTCGGCGGGCCGCCGAAGTCCTGTCGGTGCCACCGCGTTGTGATGCCGAGCAGATCGGCCGCGACGGGCATTCGCTCGGCTTCGTAAGTATCGAGCAGTTCCGCCGGCGCGCCGCTCAGCACCGCCCCGAGTTTCCAGCCGAGGTTGTAGGCGTCCTGCACGCTCGCGTTCAATCCCTGACCGCCCGCCGAAGAGTGAACGTGCGCGGCATCACCAGCCAGAAACACGCGCCCCACCCGGAACCGTTCGGCCATGCGAACGTTGACCCGGTACAGGGAGATCCACCTCAAATCGTGGAGCCGGATGTCGCTGCGCCCAGAGCGTGCCTTCAACATGGCCTGCATCGCGTCGAGCGTCAGCGCGGGCACTTCGTCGGAACTCACGTTGGCTACGAGCTGAAAATACTCGGTCCCTGGTAGCCCCCACAGCGAGAACCTCTCGGAACTCGATACACCGCCCGCGCGAGTCAGTAGGTGGCAGTGGTCGTGATCCAGCGGCCCGTCCACCCGCACGTCGCCGATAATCGTCCGCTCGGTTTCAAACGTCTCGCCTTCAAAGCCGACGCCGAGTTCCTTCCGCACGAAACTGCGCCCGCCATCTGTGCCCACAAGATAGCCCGCCCGAACGCGCTGTTGAACGCCGTCACGAATGAGTGTGGCCGTCACTCCGTCGGCGTCCTGCTCGAACGCGACCAGTTCGGTCGATAGTTCGACGCCACCACCGAGCCGAACGAGGCGGGCGTGGAGGATCTCATCGGTTCGCCACTGCGGGATGATCCAGGCAGAAGGGTACGGCACGTCCGGGGTCGCTACGGGTTCTCGAATGCCAAGCATCTGAGCCAGTGATCGGTCCCACACGACCTGATCGCCGGCGTAACACCGAAAGCCCGGGAACGGCGTCCCCGCGTCTACAACATCGTCAATCACGTCCAGATCGTGGAACACTTCGAGGGTTCGCGGTTGGAGCCCCTTCCCGCGCGAACCGATGAACAGCCGATCGGCTTTATCAACGATGCGATACGAAATTCCGCGACGCGCCAGGTCGCAGGCCAAAGCGAGACCGGCAGGCCCGGCGCCGACAATCAGCACGAGGCGGGAGTTCGTTTGGCTCAAGTCATCGGCTCCGCGGTGTGAGGGTATAGACCACCGCGAGCCGTTCAGGTTCGCGCGACGGAGAAATCGCGCGGAGTGAGCACTGGAAGTTACGCCTCTTCAGATGCAGCGCCCAGTAACTGAAGCGTCTTGGCGTCGCGCTCGCCGGAATAGTATTTGTCGAGCAGTTGGTCGAAGACCGAACCCGTCGGCGACACGCGGGCAAACAGCGTAGCGCACGACCGCAACTTCAAGTCATCAGGAGATCCGAAGATCTCCAGCGCGGAACGCCCGTCAACGCGAAGCGCGGCCTCGACACACTCGACGAGGCGCGGACCGAGTACGGGGTGAGTCAAGTACGCTTCGGCCTCCGCGCGGCTCTTGATCGCGTACTGCTTGGAAATGGAACTGAACCCCAGTCCGTCGAATTGCGGGAAGATGTACCACATCCAGTGCGAGCGCTTCCGACCGCTTTTGATCTCGGCAAGCGCCTGTTCGTAGTCGTCCTCCTGCGCCTCCACGAAGCGACTCAAGTTGTAAGGGTCGCTCGCGTGGCCGACACGGTCCGATTCTGCCACAAGTTGACCTCCACACTAAACAGTGTCTGGCGCGCGATTCAGCACACTCACGAACCGGTCGAACTCGATCACGCCCATTCAACATTTACTCAATTCAAGAGTGCCACCGTCTCGGCCACACCGCCACCCGAAAGTGGCATTTTGATACAAGCCCGATTCGATGCGGCAATGGTAACCAGGGGCTCGCATTGTGCGCGCTCTCGGGTTACCATCGATTGTCCCGCCCGGTCGTAAAGACCGACACATTAGCCCGCCCAGAACTCCGCGCTACGGAGCCTCTCCCAATGGCCGCACACTCGCGCCGCGATTTCCTCTGGTCCTTTGGTGGCGGGCTCGGCGGGGTCGCGCTCGCGCAACTGCTGGCCGAAGCGGGCGAGTTGCCCGGCGCGGTGAAGCCGAGGGCCGAGTTCAACGGCGGGTTACACCACGGCGCGAAGGTCAAGCGCGTCGTGCAACTGTTCATGAACGGCGGCGTCAGCCAGCCCGACACGTTCGACTACAAGCCGGTGCTGGAGAAAGGCCACGGCAAGCCGTTCGATCCCGGTACCAGCGAGAAGGTCGAGGGCGTCACCAGCACGCCCGGCAACCTGATGAAGTCGCCGTTCCCGTTCAAGCAACACGGGCAGTGCGGGCGCTGGGTCAGTTCGATGTTCCCGCACCTCGCGACGCAAGTGGACCGCATGGCGTTCCTCATGGCGGTCGCGTCCAAGTCGAACGTCCACGGCCCGGCCAGTTACATGATGAACACCGGGTTCATCATCCCCGGGTTCCCGTGCATGGGCGCGTGGCTCTCGTATGGTTTGGGGCGCTTAACCGATAACCTGCCCACATTTGTCGTGCTGCCGGACGCGCGCGGGCTGCCGTACAATCAGAAGGGCAATTTCGGCTCGGGGTTTCTGCCGGTCGCGCACGCGGGCACCATTCTCAACGCGGGCGGTAACCCGCCCATCCCGGACCTCGCGCCGTCCCCCAAAGAGAAGTTCGTCTCATCGAGCGCTGATAAGGACGCACTGGAACTGCTGGGCAAAGTGAACCGGAGCCATGCGGAAACGCGCCCGGGCGATTCGCGCCTGGACGCGCGCATCGAGAGCTACGAACTGGCGGCGAAGATGCAGCAGCACGCGCCCGAAGCGCTCGACCTCAACCGCGAGGCGGCAAAGACGCGCGCGAAGTACGGCCTCGACCAGCCCGCGACCGCGGAGTTCGGCCGCAGGTGCCTGCTCGCCCGCCGGCTCCTCGAACGCGGGGTGCGGTTCGTTCAGGTGTGGAGCGGGGCCGGCGGGCCGACGAACAACTGGGACAACCACACCGACATCATCCGCGAACTGCCGCCGATGGCGAGGTCCGTCGACCAGCCCTGCGCGGCGCTGCTCCAGGACTTACACGACCGCGGAATGCTCGCGGACACGCTGGTCGTGTTCAGCACGGAGTTCGGGCGGCAGCCGTTCACCCAGGGCGCGACCGGGCGCGACCACAACCAGGGAACGTCGGTCGCGTGGTTGGCCGGGGCCGGGGTGAAGGAAGGGGTGAGTCACGGCGAAAGTGACCCGTGGAGCTGGCGCACGGAAAAGGACCGGGCCTACTGCTATGACATCCACGCGACGATTCTGCACCTGATGGGCATCGACCACACATTGCTGTCCGTGCGGCACGACGGCACCGATCGCCGACTGACCGACGTCCACGGGCACGTCATCGAAAAGATACTGGCGTGATTTTCCCCTGGGACCGCGGGCGTCCCGCCCGCTTCGCTACTGAAACTACCTCATGTGGGATACGGCACCCTAATGAGGCAGAAGCGGGCGGGACGCCCGCGGTCCCAGGGGGAAGACGTCACCGCTTGATTTGCTGCTCGTCCACCACGAACTCGTAAGTGCCACCGCGAATGGTGACGCGGAAGATCGTTTCCTCAATGTCCTCCGCGCGGCGGTTGCGGTAGCTCGTTTCCAGGCGCGCGAGCTGATCTTCCAAGTCCTTCGGGAAGAACGCGAAGAACGTCTTCGGCATGAAGTCCAATCCCAGCGCGCCGGACACGCCCTGCACCGCGTCGCGGCGCGTGTCGCTGAACTGAATCTTCTTCGCCAGGTCGCGCAGGTCCGCGTCCGAGGCCTTTCGCTGCACGCTCGGGTTACTGATGTCTTTAATCAGAATACTGTCTGCGCTGTTCGGAATCGGGACGAGGATCTCAGCCTTCATCGCTTGCAACTGAGCGAGGTAATCGCGCCCGTTGGCGACCTTGAATCGCAGCACCCACCGCAGCCCCCGTGAGCGAGTCGAGTCCGCGCCGGTACCCCCCGGTCCAGTGCCCGCCGTGCCATCAGCCCCCTTACCGGCTTGGTTCCCTTCCCCCTTCTGGCCACCCACGCCGAGTAACTTCTTCCGCAGGTTCTCGTCGATCTCGCTCCACGCTGCGGCGTTGGACGGCGCGATGGGAATCTTCCCGTTCGGGTCTTCAAGCACGATCTTCTGGATGTTTTCCCTCGCGTCCGCAAGCGCTTGCGGGGTCGGTAGCACCTTCTGCGCGGCCGTGAGGGGATCGACGTTGCGAATAAGATCCGGGTCCGGCTTCCCACCAGACCCTTCGGAGCCTTCGCCGGTATCGTCCATTCCCCCGACCGCGGCGATCTGCATCGTTGGGCCGGAGTTGTCCTCGTCGCCCATCAGTCCCACGAGGATGTACACGAGCGCGGCGCCGACGAGGACGTGCAGGAACACCGTCGCCACCGTCGCGAGCGGGAACTCCAGGCGCCGGTTGTAGCGCTCCCAGAATTCTTCGTCGGGCGGCGCCTCGACCACGAACGGCTCTTTGCCGGGCGCGAGAGCGTTTTTGGAATGAGTTGCGGGTTGTGGTGCCGGCATGACGGAACCTCACGGGGACGTGTCCACCAACCCTAACATACCCGCGTGCCAGGCGTTTGTGAACTTCCGAACCGATCCGCCAAAAATAACGGCCCGGGTGTGGCGCCACGTGCGCCACACCCGGGCCGTCGCTCTCGCCGCGGGGCGATTACTTCTTCACTTCGTATTCGGCGTCGATCACGTCGTCCGGGCCGTCCTTCTTGCCCTCCGCGCCCGCCGCCGGTCCCGCCGAAGCGCCGCCGGTCTTCGCGTGCATGTGTTGCGACATGGCCTGCGACGCCTGTTGCAGTTCCGCGGTCGCGGCCTTCACCGCGGCGAGGTCGTTGCGGCCGATCGCCTCCCGGAGTTTGCCGATGGCCGAGTTGATCGGGGCCTTGTCTGCTTCGGTCAGCTTGTCGCCGGCGTCCGCGAACATCTTCTCGACCTGATGGATCAGGGTCTCGCCGCCGTTCCGGGCGTCCGCGAACTCGCGCTTCTGTTTGTCCTCGTCCGCGTGCAGTTCCGCGTCCCGCTTCATCTTCTCGACCTCGTCCTTGTTCATCCCGGACGAGCCCTCGATGCGGATCTGCTGCTCCTTACCGGTCCCCAGATCTTTGGCGCCGACCGAGAGCACGCCGTTCGCATCGATCTCGAACGTCACCTCGATCTGCGGAACCTGCCGCGGCGCGGGCGGGATGCCGTCCAGGTGGAACTTGCCGATCAGCTTGTTGTCCTGGGCCATCGGGCGCTCGCCCTGGAACACCTGGATCTCGACCGACGGCTGGTTGTCGGCCGCGGTGGTGAACTTCTCGCTCGCCTTCTTCGGGATCGTCGTGTTCCGCGGGATCATGACCGTGAGCACGCCGCCGAGCGTTTCAAGCCCGAGCGAGAGCGGGGTCACGTCGAGCAACTGGATGTCGGCCGCGGCCCCGAGGAGCAGTTGCGCCCCTTGAATCGCCGCGCCGATCGCGACGACCTCGTCCGGGTTCACGCCCTTGTGCCCCTCCTTGCCGAAGATCTCCTTCACCATTTGCTGCACGCGCGGCATCCGGGTCATACCGCCGACCATCACCACTTCGTCGATCTGCTGCGGCGTGAGCTTCGCGTCCTTGAGGGCCGCGAGCACCGGCTTCTTGCACCGCTCGATGAGGTGCTCCGCCATCCGCTCGAACTGGTTGCGGTTGATGGACATCACCAGGTGGAGCGGGTTGCGGTCCGCGTCCGCCGTGATGAACGGGAGGTTGATGTCCACGTTCACCTGCTGGCTCAAGTCCTTCTTCGCCTGCTCCGCGGCCACCTTGAGCCGCTGCATCGCCATCGCGTCCTTGCGCAGGTCGATCCCGTTCTGCTTCTTGAACTCGTCGGCGATGTGGTCCATCAGCACCTGGTCGAAGTCGTCGCCGCCCAGGTGCGTGTCGCCGTTGGTGCTCTTCACCTGGAACACGCCGTCCTCGCCGACGTCGAGGATCGAGACGTCGAAGGTGCCGCCGCCGAGGTCGAACACCGCGATCTTCTCGTCCTTCTTCTTGTCGAGCGCGTAAGCAAGGGCGCCCGCGGTGGGCTCGTTGATGATCCGCATCCGCTGCTTGACGACCTTACCGTCCTTCCCGCGGATCTCGTAATCCGTGTCGAACCCGGCGATGGCCGCCGCATCAATGGTGGCCTGGCGCTGGGCGTCGTTGAAGTACGCGGGGACGGTGATGACCGCCTTGCGGACCGTGTGGCCGAGGTACGCTTCCGCCGCTTCCTTCAATTTGCGAAGGATCATTGCGGAGATTTCCGGCGGCGAAAACTGCTTGTTGTCGATGTCCACTTTCACGAGGTCGTTCGGACCGCCGACGAGCTTGTAGGGGACGAGCTTCTCCTCGCTCTCCACCTCGTTGTGGCGCCGACCCATGAACCGCTTGATCGAATAAATCGTGCGCTTCGGGTTCGTGACGGCCTGGCGCTTCGCCTGGTCGCCGACGAGCCGGTCGCCCTTGTCCGTGAACGCGACGACGCTCGGGGTGGTGGCGTTGCCGTCCTGGTTCGGGATCACCTTCACCGAGGTGCCGTCCATCACGGCGACAACCGAGTTCGTGGTGCCCAAGTCGATACCGATGATTTTCTCTTCCGCCATGAGTTATCTCCCAGTTTGTAAAGTTGATTTTACCGTTGCTCCCGCTCTCGTCACCGAAAACTCGCTGTCAGTTTATTCCGGGTCGGTCGAGTCGGGGCTGTGTCGTTTCACCGGAGTTGGATGACCTGTATTACTCGGCGATTCAGAGTTTTTTCGATCTCCTTGCAATCACCATGCCGACCGCGCGACCGTAGCGATGCCAATTACGCAACATTCTATAATTTCGCGACTTGCGGCGTTACGGCGGCACGAAACCTGTGCCCACACGTTCAGCCACCTGCCAATTCAGCAGCCTCGCCACAACTTCCCGTCAGTGATGGGATTGCGGCGCTAACGGATCTCGCACAGGGGTGCGCGACTCCTGCACACTTTGGCCCAATTTAACGCCCAGACTGCGCGGCGTTCGTTGACGCACCCGTGCTACACCGGTAGATTCACCGCATTCATAGTGACCCTCGGCACGCGGGATCGGATATGGCACGCAGTAAAAGCGACCCCAGTTCCAACTCCGCGCCCGACAAAGGGGCCGCGCACCTGACCACGCTGCGGGGGCAGATCGATAAACTCGATTTGCACATTCTCGAACTCGTCAATAAGCGGGCCTCGGTCGCGGCGCAGATCGGAAAAGTCAAAGCGGACCAGGGCGGCGACGTGTTTTCCGCCGCCCGCGAGGAAGAAGTTCTCACGAACGTCCTCAAGGCCCACGAGGGGCCGCTCTCCACGGTCACCGTGAAGGCGATCTTCCGCGAACTCATCAGCGGGTCGCGCGCGATCCAGAAGCAGCAAAAGATCGCGTACCTGGGGCCGGAGTACAGCTACAGCCACCTCGCGGCGATCCAACGGTTCGGCGAGGCCGCGATCTACAACCGCACGGCGAACATCGCGGCCGTGTTCGAGGAACTGATCCGCAAGCACGCGGACTTCGGCGTGGTGCCGCTGGAGAACTCGACCGACGGGCGCGTGGTGGACACGCTGGAAATGTTCATGCGGTTCCCGGACCAAGTGAAGATCTGCTCCGAGATCCGGCTCCGCGTGCGGCACCACCTACTGGCGAACTGTGCCCAGGCGGAAGTGCGCCGCGTGTACTCGAAGGAACAGGCCCTGAGCCAGTGCCGCAACTGGCTCTCGAAGAACCTGCCGAACGCGACGTTCCACCCCGTCTCCAGCACCGCGGACGCGGCCCGACTGGTGCAGACCGAGCCGAACGTCGCGGCCGTGGCCAGCCGCGAGGCGGCCGTGCGATACAACCTCGGCATCCTGGCAGAAAACATCGCGGACTCGCCGTTCAACGAGACGCGGTTCGCGGTGATCGGCGCGACCGACTCGACCAAGACGGGCGCGGACAAGACGGCCCTGATGTTCCAGATCAGCCACACACCGGGCTCGCTGGCGGACGTGCTGACCGCGTTCAAGCAGAACAAGATCAACCTCACCTGGATCGAGTCCTTCCCGTTCCGCGAGGCGAAGGGCGAGTACGTGTTCTTCGTGGACTTCGACGGCCACCGCGACGACACGCGGGTGAAGAAGGTGCTCGCCGTTCTCGAAGACATGTGCGAGTCCGTTACCGTTCTCGGCTCGTTCCCGCTGGCCCGGGCGGACGGCGAATAGTGCCGGAGAGTTCGAGGGCGCGGACGTGACAATTGCGCGCGTTCCGCCCCTGCTTTATTCCACGCCGGGTTGTAAGATTATTACAACCTGCCCCACGCAGCCTCTCCCTTAACCCTTAGCTTTTTCATGATCCTCGTCATCCGGCCCGACGCGACGCTTGAGCAGATCGACCACGTAATCGAGCGGGTCCGCGAGATGGGTTTTACCCCGCACGTGAGCCGGGGGGAGAGTCGTACCATCATCGGTGTGATCGGCGACGAAGCGAAGCCCGGCACAGAGAACTTTTCCGCGATCCCGGGCGTCGAGCAAGTGTTGCGCATTCTGAAACCGTTCAAACTCGCGAGCCGCGAGTTCCACAAGTCCGACAGTTCGGTCTACGTGGGCAAGGTGAAGATCGGCGGCGGCAGCCTCGCGATGATCGCGGGGCCGTGCGCCATTGAGGGGTACGAGGTTCTCGACACGATCGCGAAGTACGTGAAAGCGGGCGGCGCGAACATCCTCCGCGGCGGCGCGTTCAAGCCGCGCACCAGCCCCTACGCCTTCCAGGGCATGGGCGAGGACGGGCTGAAGATCCTCCGCGACGTGGGCGACAAGTACGACATGCCCGTCGTGACGGAAGTCATGGACCCGCGGCAAGTCGATCTCGTGTGCCGGTACACCGACATGCTCCAGATCGGTGCCCGG
Source organism: Gemmata palustris (assembly GCF_017939745.1). Taxonomy (NCBI): domain Bacteria; kingdom Pseudomonadati; phylum Planctomycetota; class Planctomycetia; order Gemmatales; family Gemmataceae; genus Gemmata; species Gemmata palustris. The sequence goes on from NZ_JAGKQQ010000001.1 coordinate 4,875,474, forward strand.
AACATGCAGAACTTCGACCTGCTGAAAGAGTGCGGCAAGGCGATGAAGCCGGTGCTGCTGAAGCGCGGCATGAGCGCGACCGTGAAAGACCTGCTCATGTCGGCCGAGTACGTGCTGTCCGAGGGCAACAAGGACGTGGTGCTGTGCGAGCGCGGCGTGCGCAGTTTCGAGGACAGCACGCGGAACATGCTCGACATGAGTGCGGTGCCGAACGTGAAGGGCCAGAGCCACCTGCCCATCATCGTGGACCCGTCGCACGCGACCGGGCGCCCCGACCTCATCCCGAGCATGTGCCGGGCGAGCGTCGCCGCGGGCTCGGACGGCATCCACGTCGAGGTCCACAACTGCCCCGAAAAGGCCCTCTCCGACGGCCCGCAGGCGCTATTGCCGCACCAGTTCCTTGACCTGATGGGCGACCTCCGCAAGCTCGCCAGCGCCCTGGACCGCGAGTTCTGGGCGCCGCCGGAGAAGTGATTGGGTGGGCCTGACCGTGAGGTCGGGGGTTATCGGTCGGCCACTTCACCCCCGGCCTGGCGGCCGGGGTTCGCCTGGAGATTCCACACCAATGCGCAAGAAGTTCGTTGCCGGGAACTGGAAGATGAACACCACGCTCGCCGAAGCGAAGGCGCTCGGCGCGGCCGTGGCGAAGGGCGTCGGCACCGACACGAGTGTGACGGTCGCGGTGTGCCCGCCGTTCCCGTGGCTGCTCCCGGTCGGTGAGGCGATCAAGGGGTCGTCGGTCGCCCTCGGCGCCCAGGACGTTCACTCCGAGAAGAAGGGCGCGTTCACCGGCGAAGTCAGCCCCGCGATGCTGATCGAAACCGGGTGCAAGTACGTCATCGTCGGCCACAGTGAGCGCCGACACATCCTCGGCGAGAGCGAAACGCTCATCAACCACAAGGTTCACACGGCTCTCGAAGAGGGCCTGAGTGTGATCCTGTGCATGGGCGAGACGCTCGCGGAGCGCGATCGCAACCTGCAGGAGCGGGTGTTTCAACGGCAGGTGTACGCGGCCTGCGCCGGCCTGACCAACGAACAGTTCCAGCGGTTGGTGATCGCTTACGAACCGGTGTGGGCCATCGGGACCGGTAAGGTTGCAACGCCGGAACAGGCGCAAGAGGCGCACGCCTTCGTGCGCACGAAACTTCGGCAACTTTACGGCGATAAAATCGCCGATACGACTCCCATCCTCTACGGCGGCTCCGTCACCCCCGAAACCACCGCCGGGCTGATGAGCCAGCCGGACGTGGACGGTGCCCTCGTCGGCGGGGCGAGCCTTAAGTCCGACTCCTTTGTCGCGATCGTGAAGGCCGCCGGTGGGTAGCCTTCCCGACGGGTGCGATCGTTACTAGAGTAACAGTTCAACCGGTCAGGCACGGTGGCCGTAGAGCTGCCCGCAGAGTGGAGGTTGGTCGTGGATCTGTTCGCCGCCGCGTGGTATTCACACGCACTCAACGCCGTTGTTCTCACGATCGGCTTCCTGCTCATGCTGCTCGTGCTGATCCAGCGCGGTAAGGGCGGCGGGTTGGCCGGAGCGTTCGGTGGCGCCGGCGGGTCCAGCCCGTTCGGGTCGCGCGCCGCGGACCAGTTCGTGAAGATCACCCTCTGGCTCGCGGGCGTTTGGGTGCTGGTCATTATGATCCACGTTAAAGTGGTCAAGTACAACGTGGAAGCCGACAAGAACAGCTCGCAAACGACGATCACGAGCTGAGTTAGGCGTACAATCGATCTTTGGCGAACCGCTCTATTTATTATGGAGCGGTTCGTGCGTTCCCTCTCCCGAACCGGTTGCGGTTCAACCCAGCGAACCGTCCCGCCCGTAGGCGTGTCCCTTTTTCAAAGCCAAGAGGCCACCGGCGTGTTGCTCAGCATGACCGGGTTCGGCGCGGCCCGCATTGAAACGGGTACCCTCGGCGTGTCCGTCGAGGTACGGGCGGTCAACAACCGGCACCTGAAACTGACCGTCCGCGGCTCGGACCCGTACCCGCTCTACGAGAGCGAACTGGAGAAGGTCGTCCGCCGACACGTCCGGCGCGGCACGCTCCACGTTCACATTCGCGTCGAGCGACAGGGGCACGCGGCCGCGCCCGCGCTGAACACAAAAGTCCTGGCCGACTACCTCAAGCAAATTCGGGCCTCGTGCCTCGAAGCCGGTACACCGGAGTTGGTCGCCCCGCTCTCCGCGGGGGCGCTGAACTTGCCGGGAGTGGCACCCGAAACCCGCAACGGCGGCACGCCGCCCGACGACGAGTGGCCGGTGGTCGAGAAGGCCCTCGACGCGGCTCTCGCGAAACTCAATCAGATGCGGGGCGAAGAGGGCAAAGCGGTCGCGACCGAACTGCTCGCCCACCACGGCACCATCGCAGAACAACTCGCGGCCATTCGCACGCTGTTGCCCGGAGTCGTGACCGAGTACCGCCAGCGCATTCTGGACCGCGTGCGGCAAGCGGTCGCGGACGCCGGGCTCGTGCTGAACGCGGAAACCGTCATCCGCGAGGTCGCGCTGTTCGCCGATCGCACGGACGTGTCCGAAGAGGTGATGCGGCTGACGAGCCACCTCGACCAGTTCGCGGAGCTGATCCGCAAGGGCGACGAGGCCGGGCGCAAGCTCGAATTCGTCATCCAGGAAATGGGTCGCGAGACCAACACCATCGGCTCGAAGGCCGGCGATGTGTCTATCAGCCGACACGTCGTCGAGATGAAATCGACGCTGGAGAAATTGCGGGAGCAGGTACAAAACGTGGAGTAGGGATTTGTGATTTCAGAAGTGCGATTTGAGATTGAAGAACAGCCCGGCCGTCCACATTCGTCAATCGAGAATCTGAAATCTGAAATGAACCAGACCCATTCGCACCCGGCGCCGCTCATTGTCGTTTCCGGCCCCAGCGGGGTCGGGAAGACGACCGTTGTGGACCGGCTGCTCGCGGAAACGAAAGCGACCTTGCCCCTCCGGCGCGCCGTGACCGCGACGACCCGCAGCGAGCGCCCGGGCGAAGTGGACGGCACCGACTACCACTTTTGGAGCGAGGACGAATTCCGCCGAGCCATCGACGCCGACGAGTTGCTGGAACACGCAGTGGTGTTCGGACGCGACTTCTACGGCACGCCCAAGAGCGAAGTGGACCAGCACCGGGCGCGGGGTATTGGCGTGGTCCTGGTGATCGACGTACAGGGCGCAGCGCGGGTCCGCGAGAAACTCCCCAACGATCACCTGTCGGTGTTCATTGAACCGCCGAACTTCCCGGAACTGGAAGCCCGGCTCCGCGGTCGGAACGACACGAGCGAAGAGCGGATCAAACGGCGCCTGACCACGGCCCGAGATGAGCTAGCGCGGGCCAACGAGTTTCAGCACCGAATCGTAAACAGCGAACTTTCCGAAGCCGTCCGCGAACTCGAACGAGTCATCCGCGAGCGCTTCAACACCCGAGGGGAACCATCATGCTCGACGAACTGAAAGAAGAAGGGATCGTGAACAAGGTGGGCGGGCGGTTCAAACTGTCCACGCTCATCCAGAAGCGCATGGTGGCGCTGAACACGGGCGCCAAGCCGCAGGTGGACACGCGCGGCCTGACCGACCGCATGGCGATCGTGATCCAAGAGATCCTGCAAGACAAGATCCACCTCGATGCGTCCGGCGAAGTGCAGTCGAAGAACCAAACCGTGATGGCGAACCTCCCCGGCGCGTACCCCGGTATGCCCGGGTCCACCCCGCCCGCGCCCGGCTCCACCGCGAAGCCGTCCGACGAGTAATTGCGTCCCGGCGCGGAAAAACCTGCCCCCAGTCTCTCCCTGAAGGGAAGGGGAGAAAGACACACGGCTGTTCTTTCTCCCCTTCCCTTCAGGGAGGGACTGGGGGTAGGTTTCTTCATGCGTCCCATTTCTCTCCGCGAGGGTTCCCATGCGCCCCCTCTTCGTGCTCGTGTTCGCACTCCTCTCGGCTCCCACAGCACGCTCGGAAGACGACGTAAAAATCGGTGCCCGCGTCGGCAAACTCAAGTTCACCGACATCCGCTCGCTCCCGCGCACCTCGGACGATTTCGGCGCGAAGAAGGCACTGGTGTTCGTGTTCACCAACACGAGTTGCCCGGTCGTCCAGCGGTACCTGCCCACGTTACAAGCACTCGAAACGGAGTACCGCCCCAAGGGAGTGCAGTTCGTCGCGGTGAACGCGGCCGATGAGGACACGCTCATTGCGATGGCCACGCAGTCAGTGAAGTACGACACCGAGTTCCCCTTCGTGAAAGACTTCGACGGCTCGGTCGCTCGCGCGCTCGGAGTGAAGCGCACGCCCGAAGTGGTGGTCCTCGATGCCGATAAGACGATCCGCTACCGCGGGCGCATTGACGACCAGTACCGCGTGCGCGGGAACCGCGGGAACCGCGCGAAGCCCACGACCCACGATCTCAAGGACGCGCTCGACGCCGTGCTCGCGGGCCAGAAGGTCGCGACGCAGGAAACCGAAGTGGACGGCTGCCTCATCACGTTTCCCAAACTGGCAAAGGCGAAGGACGTGAACTTCGCCGAGCACGTGGCCCCCATTCTCCAGAAACACTGTGGGGAGTGTCACAAGGCCGGTGGATCGGCCCCGTTCGCGCTGACGACCTACAAACAAGCGTCCACACGGGCGGCTGCGATCGCGGAAGTCATCAAGGACCAGCGGATGCCGCCGTGGTTCGCGAGTCACGACTTCGGGCCGTTCGTGAACCGCCGCGGGTTGTCGGATGAGGAGCGCGCCGTCGTCACCGATTGGGCACGCACCGACGCCGCGCCGGGGGATCTCACGAAGGCCCCGGCCCCACCGAAAGAAACAAAGGAAAAATGGCTCATCGGGAAGCCGGATCTGGTGCTGGAGTCCACTGAATTCGAGCTGCCCGCGAAGGGCGATATCCCCTACAAGTACGCGGTTCTGCTGCACAACTTCACCGAGGACACGTGGGTCCGGGGCGTGCAAATCACATCCGACAACCCGCGCGTGCTGCACCACGCCAATCTCGCGTTCGGCAGCCTCGCGTCCGGCTTCAAGGAAGAGAACTTCATTACAGGGTACGTGCCCGGTGGCGAACCGATGGCCCTCGACAGCGGGGTCGCGTTCCGCATCCCGAAGGGCTCGTTTCTCGCGCTCCAGATTCACTTCGTTTCGACCGGAAAAGCCGAGAATTGCCGCTTATCGGTCGGCCTGCGGTACCCGCGCGAGGTGGTACACCAGCGCCTCCAAAACATCCAGCTCACGGACAGCAAGTTCGCGATCCCGCCCGGCGCGCCGGCGCACAAGGTGACCGCGCGCCGCGTGCTCGAGGATGATGTGGTTGGGGTCGGCCTGTTCTCGCACATGCACCTGCGCGGGAAAGACATGACGTTCACCGCGCACCGGCCCGACGGAACCCGCGACCCGCTGCTCGTCGTTGCGAACTACAACTTTTCGTGGCAGGTGCCGTACCGCTGGGAGCCGGGCAAGAAAGTGCTGCCGAAGGGCACGCGGTTGGAGTGCGTGGCCCGGTACGATAATTCCGCGTTCAATCCGTACAACCCGGACCCGCTTGCGGTCGTGCGCAACGGCCCGCAGACGCACCACGAGATGATGTTCGGGTTCTTTTTCTACACCAACGCGAACGAGAAATTGAACCTGCGCATCAACCCCGAGACCGGGGCGGAAGTAAAAGGGAAGTCGCGGTAAGGTCTCATTCCTGGGACCACGAGTGTCTCACTCACTCTTGGTGGCGGCGCTTCACAAAGCTACCCCGGAATAAACAACGGATCAGCGTTCGTGCGGGCCGGGCTCCCACAATCGCGCGGAAAAACAGAAGCACCCCCGGGAGCTGGCGCTCCCGGGGGCGTGCGAGTCGGCGGACGGGTTGGTTCACTTCACGCGGTTACTTCATGAGCATGGTCGCGCCGATGTAGACGGCGATCATCAGTACAATCGCCACGGCGACGAGCCCGATCGTCCCGGCGCTGCTGTTCTTGCGCTCCGGCACTTCCTCGGCCCACTCGCCCACGTCCTCCACCTCTTCGTCCGGGATCGGCGCGGGCGGCGGGGCCGCTTTCACGGGCTTCGGTTCGGGTCGCGCGTTCGCCGCGCCACGAGTCGGGAGCTTCGGCAGGGCACTACGGGCACCCGCGGGCGGCGTGTGTACCGGCGCCGCTGCGCCCGTATCATTCTCGTCGCTCTGAGACGACAGTTGGAACGAGGCCCGGCTGGGGACGTTCGCGCTGGACCGGGGCGGTTGCGGGTTCGGGGTCCGCATGTCCGGCGCGACCGGGCCGGACTGTGGCTTGGGGATCGGGCGGGCGCCCGAACTCGGCGAGGGCTTGTTCGGCAGGGTGATCCGCGATCCCGGGTTCGACCGCGACGGCAGGCCGGGCATGTGGCTGCTCGAGCGATTCCCGAGGCCCGACGCCCCGGCCCGGCTCCCGCCCGGGACGCCGCCCGGGATCTGATTGAGATCGCCCAGGAACGGCTCCAGCGCCTCGACGACTTCGTCGCACCCGCTGTACCGACCCTCGGGCGCCTTCGCCATCAACCGCTGAACGATTTCTTCCAGGCCGGCCGGTACGTTCGGGGCCAGTTCGCGGATCGGCGTCGGCTCCTTCGTCTGGTGGGCCATCATCTTCTCGACCGCCGACCCTTCCGGGAACGGCACGTGGCCCGTGAGGGCGTAGTACAGGACGCAGCCCAGGCTGTACTGGTCGCCGGCCGGGGTCCGGTTGGCCGGTTCCATGATGCTCTCGGGGCTGGCACAGTCCAGCCCGCTCGTCAGCGTGTTCGCGGTGGACATGGTGTCCACGAGGCTCTCGCCCTCGTTCTCGACCAGCAGCGAGCCGATGCCGAAGTCGAGCATCCGGGCCTGGTTGTCCGAGCCGATCATGACGTTCGACGGCTTCACGAGGCCGTGGAACAGGTTGTTCTGGTGGGCGATCGTCAGCCCCTGCGCGACCTGCACGCCGTAGAGCGCGACCTGGTTCGGGGACAATTTGCCGTGGTGCTGGATGATCGATTCGAGCGTGGTACCTTCAACGAGGGGCCACGCGAGGTAGTGCAACCCGCCGGCGGTGCCCACGTCGACGAACGGGACGACGGCCGGGTGCGTGAAGCTCCCGAACGACCGCACCTGGCGCCGGGCCAGTCGGACGTTCCACATGCTGCGCCGCGGGAGCACCTTTACCGCGTAGTGATTGTTGTCGTTCTTCGAGCTGGCCTTGTAGACCTGCCCCATGCTCCCGGCGCCGATCGCGTCGAGCAGCACGTAAGGCCCGAGGACGAGCCCCTGGCTCTTACCGTTCAGGATGCGCTCGGCCTGGAACGCGGTCAGCGTGCCCTGGTCGACCAGGAACTCGGCGAGGGCCGGGGCCTCGGCGCGCGGGTTACGTTTGAGGAACTCGCCGACGATCTGGTCGAGTGGTCCGCGGTCGATGAGTCCGCTGCGCCGCAGATCCCAGACGAACCATTCGCACGCTCCGAGGTCGCTCGTCACCATTGGGAATTCGTCCTTCGGGAAGCCGGCGCGGACCGGCGAGTAGATCGGGTCGGAGTGCGGTTTCGCCCCCGCACGACGGATTCGCGTTCCGCCACAGCGGGGGCGAGGCACGCAAAATTAGGACGAATTTTGCCCCTGTCAAACTCCCGCCGTCCCGTTTTCATGCGGAACCAGACCCACTATTCTGAGCAGAACGAACGGTAACGCCGGAACCCGCGCGCCCCGCGCCGGGCCACATGATTCGCCCCACGCTGTCATTATACCTCCGGCAACCGCTATCGTCGGCTCTCAACTTCCGCCCCAAGGTGACCGAAAATGCCTCTCGATCCCTACGTCTCGTGCCCGTGCGGCAGCGGGAAAAAGTTCAAATGGTGCTGCGCCCCCTACTTCGAGACCGTTGAGAAGGCGTTCGACCAGGAAGATCAGGGGCAACACGACGCGGCCCTCCAGACCATTAAGGGGCTGCTCACGACCCACGCCTCCAACCCCTCAGCGTGGCTGTACTACGCACAGTTCCTGTACAAAGCGGGCGCGGCGGAACTGGACGCCGCGGCCCGAAGCCCCGCAGCCCGGCGCCCCACCGGCGCGAACGAACCGCCGCCCGGGTACACCCAGAAGTTCGAGCAGGCGGAAGAGGCGCTGTCCAAGGCGCTGGAGCTGAACCCGAGCTTCGGGATGGCGTACTTCCTGCGCGGTCAGTTCCGCGAGAACGAGGGCGAACTCATCGGGTCGCTCCTGCTATATCGCAAAGCGGCAGAAGCCTACGACCCGGAAGCGCACGACCAGATCGCGGCCGTGTACGTCAAGATTTACCAAGGCGAGTCGATGCTGAACCGCCCGGTCGCCGCGCGCGCGGCGCTGGAACGGGCCGCCCACGTTCAGCCCGCCGACACAGAACTCCGCGCGCAACTCGACAGTGAGTTCGGCCTAGAAGGTCCGTTCCCGGCCGCGGCGCGCAAGAAGTACGTGTTCCGCCCGACCGCGAAGCCGGTCCCCGAGTCCGCCGCGACCGGCAAACTCTCCGACGCCCGAAAAGCGTTCGAGGGCCTGACCCAAATCACCCCGGACGATCCGGCGGCCTGGTTCAACCTGGGCCTCGTGTTCGCGTGGCTCGGCGAGCAACCGAAATCGGTCGCCGCCCTCGTCAAGTCGGTCGAACTGGAGACGGACGACTACCGCGCGGAAGAAGCGGGCGCGCTAGCGGAAGTGCTCCGGTGCGGGTTCGGGATGGAAAACGACTCCGACCACCTGGGCCACTCGTTCGTGATGCCGATCCGCGATCAGAACGCGGTCATGCGCCTGCTCGGGGCCTACGAACAGGCCGGTCGGCTCCGCGGCGCCCACGCCGATCAGGAACGGGGGATGCTGTTCGGGATGATCGTGGAGGAGATCCCGTCGCTCCTCACGGTCGGCACGGTGAACCTGGCCCGCATCACCGCCCGCATCGTGGTGATGATCGGTCAGGGGGTCGTCCGGCTCAGCCACCCGAACCGAGAGTCGGTGGCGCGCGTGGCCGACGAGTTGCGCACCGCGCTGCAACTGGCCGTCGAGCAACCGGTTGAGAGCACCAACCCGCTGAACTTCCGCGACGTGGTGCTGGAAGCCCTGGCGCAGCCGGCCGGGTCCGGCGACGAGGCCGCGCTGGAAGCCAAGCTCCGCGGGTACGCGGCCAACTACTTCGAGAACCTCTGGCTCCACCGCCCCCTGAAGGCGCTCTCCGGGAACAACGCGCTCGACGCGATGGGCAGTAAGGTACTCCGCAAGCACGTGTTCGGCGTGGTGAAGTTCCTGGAAGACTGCCTCAAAACGGCCCTGCCGCACAAGCGGGTCGGCGAAGAGGCGGTTCCGATCGAGGTTTACGATTTCGCGCAACTCCGACACAAGCTCGGCATGGAGTACGTGAGCGCGGCGCCCCCGCAAGTGAACGTGCCCGCCGACGCACCCGAAGAGAAGAAGCCGGCCCCCGAAGCCGCCCGCCCGCCGGAAGTGCCGACCGTGCCGAAGAAGCGCGACATCGGCACGATGAACACGGCCGAACTCGCGGGCCTGGACGTGGCCGCACTGTCCGTGGGCGAACTGGAACACGCGATGCTGTCCGCCGTGAAACTCGACGCCCGCGAACTGGCGGTCGCGTTCGCGCAAGCCGGACTGCTGAAGCCGTTCGACGCGACCACGCCGGACCGCTACCGTATCTACGCGACGGCGATCACCGGCGCCGCGGCGACCGGGGACACGGCCCGCGCCGCGGAACTCATCGACCAGGGAGCGAAGTACGACGCGGACCACAACGGCGGCCAGCGGGCGACCGAGTACAAGCTCCGCAAGGCCCAGCTTTACGTGAAGGCGAAGGACGCGGAGAAGGCCGCGGCCGAGTTCGAGGCGCTCGTCGCGATGCACCCGGACGAGGGCAAGTTCTACACCACGGCCGCGGAGGAAATGCTCCGGATGAAGAACGGCGCGAAGGCGCTGCAGTTCGCCGAGGCCGGACTCGAAACCGCCCAGCGCACTGGTAATCGCGACCTCGAAGGCCACTGCTCGGAACTCGTCGCCGCCGCACGCAAGGCGACGTGAGCCAAGACCTTAAAGAGATTGGCCACAAAAAGGCACAAAGGGCACAAAAGAAGACAGAGAACAGAGAAACGGAATGATATTGGGTTTCAGCCCTGGATGGGGCGACAGCGTGCAGCCAGGGGTGTAGCGAGCCACGCGAACCCAACTCTTGGCGGGTGCTTGTTGTGTTGGTGAGAGTTCGCCAGGGGTTGCGCGTTGCTTCACCCCTGGCTACACGCTGTCGCCCCATCCGGGGCTGAACCAGTATCCTTTACCTTCTGTTCTCTGTCCTCTGTTTTCTTTTGTGCCCTTTGTGCCTTTTTGTGGCCAATCTCTCTTTGCTTTTCCGTTGTCTGATCCGCGTTATCTGCGTTTATCCGTGGCTCTTCTGCACCTTTCTTCCATGCCGTGTTTGTGGCCGATCTCCTGTGCGATTCGCCCCAAATCCTTCCCGCGTCACACAGTACATCAATTCGTGCGCGTGCCCCTTTAATTTTGGCCCCCAGCGAGCGAACAATAGAGTGAATTCGGGTGTCAATTAGGACACGGTTCCCGGCACTCACTCACACCGGGGAGGCATCCGATGGTTGCTTACTTCGTCACCCCTGTTCGCGTACTGGTGCTCGCGGTCGTGCTGATTTTCGCCGGTTCAACGGCGAGCGCCACGAGCCCGACCGAGCAGACTCAAGCCACGGCCCGCACGACCGCCCGAACGAAGGGCGCACCGGCTGCCGAACGCGATGATGCTCCACTCGACGGCGTCCTCATCATCGCCGGTATCGTCGGCGTGGTGATCTTCATCGCGTGGGTGTGCAGCCGGATCGGTGACAACAGCTCACACGTCACCAACTAATCTTGCAAAGCGCGGGCGCCCGGTCCGCTCGTCGCGCCTAGAAAATCGCTGCGGGAGCAAACCGAAGCGATCCGACAGAGTGACGAGCGTTCGTGTTCAACAAAAACTCGCTCGCGTGATACCCAGGTCCTCCCTCGGCGCTTTTTCGGAACGCGATTCGCATTTCTCTCGCGCACGTCCCCTTCCCTTTCTCAATCCGGAGTCGGCATGCGCTCGTTCTTCGATGAGTTCAAAAAGTTCATCCTGCGGGGCAACGTTGTCGATCTCGCGGTCGGGATCGTGATCGGCACCGCGTTCGGGAAGATCGTGGAATCGCTGGTGCGCGACATCTTCATGCCGATCGTGGGGCTCGCGACCGGTGGGTTCGACGTGTCCGCGCAGTCGGTCACGCTCTACAAGGACGCGAAGCTCGCGTGGGGTGCATTCGCTCAGACGCTCATCACGTTCGTTATCGTCGGGTTCTGTATGTTCCTCGTGGTGAAGGGGATGAACGCGCTGCACAAGTACCTCCTCAAAGACGATGAGGCGAAGCCGGCCGAGGTGCCCCCCACCGAAAAACTGCTCACCGAGATCCGCGACCTACTCAAGCAGAGCGCGCCCCCGGCCCCGCCCGGTACGTAACGCGGTTGTAAGGGCCGCGCGGAGCCGCCTTCGCACGCGAGCAGGGGACGCTATATTGCCGGGGCCGCCTCTCTCTTGCGAAAGGGAACTCATGCGCACGCTCCGCGCACTCGCACTCGCACTGGTTACCACACTGCCCGCCCCCGCGCTCGCCGCCGACGTACCGGTGAAGAGCAAGATCATCGGTGTCGATCTGTTCAAGAACGGTCTCGCCATTGTCAAGCGCGAGGTCACGCTCGGCAAAGCCGGTTCGTACTCGATCGACGACGTTCCGCAACCGGTTCACGGCACGTTCTGGATCGATAGTACCAGCACGGTCGAAGCCGTCGTGAAGATGCGCGACGTGGAAGTACCCGTATCCGAGGTCGCGCCCGGCAACCTGCAAGACGACCTCGCGGGCAAGAAAGTGACGGTGTACTTCAAGGGCGACAAGCGCGCACCGGCAGCCGGTGTGATGCTGAAGATCAAGCCCGCGAAGGGCGAAGAGGCCGCTGCGGGCCGGTTCCTCGTGCTCCAAACACCGAAGGGCCGCGTGTACATCGATCCGAGTGAGATCGCCAGCGTCGAGTCGGAAGACGCGAGCGACAAAGTGATTCGCCGCCGGCCGCAACTCGTGCTCACACTCGACGACAACGACAAGCCCGAAACGAAGGTGACGATCCGGTATATCGCGCACGGGCTGTCGTGGGCGCCCAGCTACCGGATCGACATCTCCGACCCGAAGACGCTCCAACTCGAACAGCACGCTGTCGTGCGCAACGAACTCGCCGACCTCGCAGGGGCCGAAGTGCGGCTCATTTCCGGTTACCCCAGCGTCGAGTACGCACACGTCCGTTCGCCACTGGCGCCGCGCACAAGTTGGGCACACTTCTTCGGCGAACTCGCGGGGTACCGGGCGCGGGAGATCGATGCGCTGGGCAACTCCATCGTTTCACAACAGCGGATCACCGATAACCAGAGGTGGGGCGGCCGCGCTGAACTCGCTCTTGGCGCCACCCCGAGCGGCGAAGGGGTCGACTTACACTACCAGTCGATCGGGCCGCGCACGCTCGCCGAGGGCGACGCGCTCGCGCTGACCGTGGCGAAAGGGAAGTCCGAGTACGAGCGCATCGTCGAGTGGATGGTGCCCGACACGCGGAACGCCTACGGCCAGCCCGAGAGCGCGGGCGAGGGCGATACGTGGGACGCGCTGAAGTTCAAAAACCCGCTCCCGTTCCCGATGACGACCGGCCCCGCAACCGTGACCGCGAACGGGCAGTTCAACGGCCAGCGCACGACGTACTGGGTGAACTCGGGTGAAGAAACGCTGCTCCGCGTCGAGAAGGCTCTGAGCGTCCGCACGCGAGCAATAGAGAACGAGCAACTGAACAAGGACGGCAGCGGGCGCGACCTCATCTGGATAGGTGGCCGACAATACCGCAAGACGACAGTGGAGGGCGAACTCGCGGTCAGCAACCACCGCAAGGAAACGATCCCGGTACTGATCCGCCGGCGCTTCTCCGGCGAACTGGTTCAGGCGGACGCGGCTCCGAAGCAGCAACTCCGCGAAGAGGGCGTATACTCGGTGAACAAGCGCCAGGAACTGGTTTGGACGCTACCGCTAAAGGGCGGCGAAGAGAAGAAGCTGAAATACAGCTACACCGTGCTCATGCCGCACTAAGGTCGACGTGGGTGAGAAAAGAACCGCGGATCACGCCGATAACGCGGATCAGACAAAGACAAGAGGCAGAAGGTTATCAATAGGATCAACAGGATAAAATTTAGAATCCTGTCGATCCCGTTAATCCTGTCAAAAATTGTTTTTGTCTGATCCGCGTTATCGGCGTGATCCGCGGTTCTTCCTCTTTCCCTACTCGTCGCTGCTGGGCAGCGATTCGAGTTCGGCGACGATCTTTTCGTTCAGTTTCACGCGCACGTCGACTGCGGCCATTCCCAGGGCACTCGCAATGGCCTTGTCCTTCGAGGAGCCGTGGCAAATGATGCACACGCCCTCGACGCCCAGGAGCGGGGCGCCGCCGACCGCGCTGTAGTGGTACTTCGCGAGTAGCCCCTTCAGTGCGAGTTGCGCCTGCTCGCGCTCGACCTGTAGCGCGCCAATCACCTCGTGGTTCACCAGCCCCACGACGAATTCCAGCACGCCCTCGCTGAGCTTCAGCACCACATTGCCGGTGAAACCGTCGGTGACGACTACGTCGACGGCCCCGCGATGGATGTCGCGGCCCTCAATGTTCCCGACGAAGCGGTCGGTGAAGGTGCTGGAGCGGAATAACTCGAAGGTTTTTTGGACGAGTTCGTGGCCCTTGCCCTCTTCCTCGCCGACGTTCATCAGGCCCAGGCTCGGGCGCTCGATGTGGAGGATGTGTTTGGCGAACACGCTCCCCATCACGCCGTACTGGAGCAGGTGGCGCGGTTTGGGGAAAACGTTGGCGCCCACGTCCATAATGACGCAGCGCCCCTTGGCGGTGGGCATGACCGTCGCGATGCCGGGCCGGTGAACGCCCTTGAGGAACCGGCGCGACATCAGCCCGCCGGCGACGACGGCCCCGGTGTTCCCGGCCGAGACGAGCCCGTCCACTTTTCCTTCGGCCAGCAGTTGCCAGGCGCGGAAAATGGACGCTCCCGGCTTCCGGCGGAGCGCCTCGCCCGGCTTTTCCTTCATCTCCACGAATTGCGGCGCGTGGACCACCTCGACCCGCCCGGCGGGTAACGAGGCGGCAGCGAGCAACGGATCGAGTTGCCCCTGGTCGCCGACAAAAACCAGCGTCAGGTCGGGGTTCGCGGCGAGCGCCAGAGCGGCGCCGCCCACGTTCGGGGCCGGTCCGTGATCGCCGCCCATCGCGTCGAGGGCGATCCGCATAGGTCACTTCCCTTGCTTGTCGTCTTCCACCACGATCGCGTCGCGGCCTTGGTAGAACCCGCAGTTGGAGCAAACGCGGTGCGGCATCACCGGCTCGTTGCACCGCGCGCAGAACTGGATCTGCACAGCGACAACGTGGTGGTGACTGCGCCGCGTGCCTTTTCGGGAACGTGAGGTGCGCCTTTTAGGTACTGCCATAACGGTTCTCGCGGTCGTGTCGAATTCCGAGTTAAGACGGTCATGTTAGGACCGCCCCCCGCGACAGTCAAGGAACGCGCCCGCTCACTCCCCGATCCGTGAAATCACAAGTTACGCCGCCACCGAGAATCGGACAGTGTGCGGAAGCGTTCTCGCGGGAGAACCGCGTCCGTTCCCTACCCTAAAAAGAACGGGAGAAAAAACTGTCACAGAAGGCACGGTTACGGCTTCAATTTTAAGCCCCTCCCCTGAGTAAAATGGGAGGGACGGGAGAGATTCATATGGATACGCTCTGGGCACCGTGGCGGCTATCGTACATCACCGCGCCGAAGGAGAAACCGCCCGCGTCCGGCCCCGAGTGCTTCCTGTGCCGCACGGGGGCGGGCACGGAGGACCGCGCGAACCTCGTGGTGTACCGCACCGCGCTGTCGATCGTGGTGCTGAACCGGTTCCCGTACAACAACGGGCACCTTTTGGTCTCTCCACTCGCACACAAGGCCGGATTAAACGACCTCACGACCGACGAACTGCTCGACCTGCAACTCGTCATGCGCAAGATGATCGCCATTCTGGAAAAGCGCATGAACGCCGATGGCTTCAACGTCGGGCTGAACCTCGGTCGCGCGGCAGGCGCCGGCGTGCCGGGGCACCTACACTGGCACATTGTTCCCCGGTGGGCCGGCGATCAGAACTTCATGGCGGTAACGGGCGACACGCACGTCATCTCGCAATCGCTCGATGCGCTGTACGACCTGATTACCGAAGAAGTAGTTCGTTAGTTCCAAGTTCCAGGAGTTCCACATTCCAGGCAATGGCGTTTTGGTTCGTGTCTTCAACTTCTGGAACGTGGAACTCTGGAACTCTTGGAACTGACCCATTCAATCGACGTAGAGGAATTCGTTCAGGTTCAGCAGCGCGTGGCAGAGATCGATCGCGGCTTCACTGGCGGTGCCCCTGTGTCGCGTCAAATAGCCGAGCATGGCCGCACTCTCTTCGCTGGTCGCGGGGCGCCCGCTCGTCAGCCGGAACGCGCGGTCGATGAACTTCTCGCGATCCGTGCCCACCTCTTTTGTCACGCGATCCGCCAATGATTTACCGAAGCCGATCACAATCGAATCGTTCAGCATCGTGAGCGCTTGCGGCGCGGTGGTAGTCACGAAGCGACGGGAACACGTTTCGTTGCGGTCGGGTGCGTCAAAGAGAGCAAACAGGGGATACCGCAGGTTGCGCTTCACGAACACGTACACGCTACGGCGGTTCCGCTCCGCGGCGTCGGCCGAAACCTTCCACTGGGCGCCCGCCGATTTCTGGAGTTCGGGGGGCAACTCGGGGAACACGCTCGGCCCGCCCGCCTTCGGGTTGAGTTGCCCCGACACCGCGAGCATCGCGTCGCGGAGTGTTTCGCCATCGAGTCGGCGCCGCGGGAACTGCCAGAGCAACTTGTTCTCGGGATCGACCTTTTCGCCTTCGACCGTGCCGCGCGTTCCCTGCCGGTACGCGGAGGAAAGCACGATTAGGCGGTGAATGTGTTTGAGAGACCAGTCCTTCGCGGTCAACTCGCTCGCGAGCCAGTTCAGCAGTTCCGGGTGCGTGGGGCGATCGCCGGTCACACCGAAGTCGCTCGACGTGCGAACCAGCCCCGCGCCGAACCGCTGCTGCCAGATGCGGTTCACGATCACGCGCGCCGTCAGCGGGTTGTCCTTCGACGCGACCCAGTTCGCGAGCGCGGCCCGGCGCCCGGACGAGGCCCCGAGCGGCTTTGCACCGGCGTCGCGGTCGTCAATGGCCGAGAGGAACCCGGGCACGAGTTCGTCGCCAGGTTTTTGCCAGTTCCCGCGTTTGAAGAGCTTCGTGGCAGGCGGTGCGGCGAGGTCGGTCATCGCCATTGCCCGCACCGGTTCAGTTGGCTTCTCTTTGGATAGTTCCGCGAGTTTGGCCTTCAGCGATTCGATCTGCTCTTTCTCTGCCGGTTTCAGGCTCTTGGTGACATCACCTCGAACGTAAACCTGCTTCTCCACCATCGCCGCGAGTTGCCGTTGGATCGGCGTCCGCGTCTCGAAGGGGATGTCGAGTAGGCCCACGTACTCGTCCGGGAACCGACCGCGTTGCCGGTTGCTTTCCTTCTTACGGTACGGGTCTTCGATTGCCGCGATCGCCGCGCGCACCTCGGTCGTTTTCGCCTCCCACGCGGCGAATTTCTTCTCGTACTCGGCACGTTCCTTGGACGAAATCAACGGCGATTCCGTGGGCCAGTAGCCCGCGAAGAACGCTTGCAGCCGGAAGTAGTCTTTCTGCGTGATCGGGTCGTACTTGTGGTCGTGGCACCGCGCGCAACCTGATGTGAGTGCCAGGAATGCGGCGGAAGTCGTGTCCGTGATGTCGGTGATGATCTCGTACCGGCGCTGCTCCAGGTTCACCGCGTTGTATTCGTCCGGGTAGTGACGCAGGAAGCCGGTGGCGACCACGGCGTCCGGGTCGTCGGGGTAGAGTTCGTCCCCCGCAAGTTGCTCCTTCACGAAGCGATCGAACGGCTTATCCGCGTTGAACGACTTGATGACGTAATCGCGGTACCGCCACGCGAGCGGGCGCGGGTCGTCGGCCTTGAACCCGTCCGTTTCGGCGAACCGCACGAGATCAAGCCAGAAAATCGCCTGTCGCTCGCCATATTGCGGGGCCGCGAGGAGCTTATCAACTAGCTTTTCGTAAGCGTCCGGCGACTTATCCGCGACGAACATTTCGACCTGTTCGGGCGTAGGCGGAAGCCCGACGAGATCGAAGTACACGCGGCGAATCAGCGTGCGCCGATCCGCTTCTGGCGCGAACGCCAGTTTGTGCTCGGCGAGCGCCGCGAGCAGGAACCGGTCGATCTCGTTCGTGGCCTGTAATTTCGGGTCCGGGAGTGCGGGGACCGCGGGGCGCTTGAACGAGCCGTATGCCCACTCCGCACCGGGCGGCTCGGCGGCGGGGGCGCAGTAACCAGCGATGAGAAGCCCGACGATGGCGGAAGAGCGGGGCAGCAGCCGCATTTCCAGTTCCTCGGTGCACAGAAAATCTCAACCGATCTTACCCGGAACGCGCGGCCGGGGAAACCGGAAACGCGCCTCATACAACAGTTCCGAAGCCAACACGAACCGGAGCCAATGATGGGCGATCGCGAACAGAAACTCGAAGCCGCCGGGTACCCGCTCGACCGCGGGCCGAAAGAGGGTCCGGTCATCGACTTGCTCTCGGTCCTCGGTGACACGCTCTACGCCTCCGGGCAGGTGCCCTACGACGCGGGCGTCTTGACGAGCAAAGGCAAGGTGCCGTCACAAGTGTCGGTCGAGGACGCGACCAAAGCGGCGGCGCTGTGTACCGCGAACATCCTGCGGGCGATCGTTCTGAAACTCGGCTCGCTGGACCGAATCGAGCGCGTCGTTCGCGTGACCGGCTACGTGAACACGGACCCGGACTTCACCGATTGCCACCTCGTCATCAACGGGGCAACGAACCTGCTGAAGGACGTGTTCGGCCAAGAGGCCGGGCGCCACGCCCGCACCGCGCTCGGCCTGGCGCAACTCCCGCTCGGCACAAGCGTTGAAGTCGAAGCAATCTTCCAGCTCAAGAAGTAGGTTGTGCAACTCCGCCCGTTCGTTGGCACTTGCGGCTCGCCAAGAAAGTTTCAGGCAAGCCGCGAGTGTCAACGAGCGGGTGGCGCCCTATCACCGCCCTCACTTCATCTGCTTGATCCAGTCGTGAACGAGCTTCAGTGCGGGCTCATCGACCACGTTCGATGCGATGTGCGGCATCCGCCCCAGGCCGGTGAGCGTCATCCGGTGGTAGATCATCGAGCGCGCCGGGTCGCCGGGCACCAGGATGCGCGGATCTTTGATGTCGAAGCTCCCCTGCCCCGGCTTCGTGTCCAGCACGCCCAGTTCGTTAACCGGGAGCGTGGCGAGCAGTTGGAACTCCGCGTTCCCGCCGCCCCACTTTCGATGGCAGTGACTACAGTTCGCGTGCAGATACGCTCGCGCGCGGTCCTCGACGCTCGCCCTCTCGTCGCGGTAGTCCACGAGCTTCGGGAGCTTCTCCGCGGGGGCCGGGAGCTTCTTCGTGAAGATCCCGATGTGGTCGAGCGTCGCGAGCTGGTTCGCGATCACGCCGTGGTAGTTGTGGTCGCGGTTCAGTTGAGCCGTGTTCACACCGAGGGCGTATTTCGCCGTCACCGTGTGACACATGTTGCACTCCGCCCGGCTCGGGAAGTGCCACTTCTGTTTCTTCTCGCCGGCCGCGGTCTTGATGGTGTACTCGCGGTCCACGCCCTTCTTGTCCGCGAGTTCCGCATCCGTCTGGTCATCATTCCAGATGTACGTGTAGCCGTTCCACACCTGATCGCCGTACTCTTCCGTGCCACCCAGCACCGAGGCCACGAGTAGCCGCGTCTCGAGTCGGCGCGTCTTGCCCGGTTCGGTTTCGAGCGCGAACGTCTTCACGAGAACGGTGCCGTTGGGGAACCGCCAACCCGGAACCGAACCCGGGGCCGGTTGCGGGTACGTCATCGTCTCGTACTCGATCTTCGATTCGCCCGGGACCGCGATGAACCGCTCCTTGCTCGCGCCGTCGGACCAGAGTTCCGAGTTCACCGAGTACGGGATCAGCCCCTTCTCTGGCGCGTGGTTCTTTGTGGACGCGAACAACCCAGTCTCGCTCAACTTGCGCGGGAACGCCGATTGGTTCTTTGCCGCGGGCGGGGTCCGCTCGAACTGGTAGATCCCGCCATCAATGAAGTTGAGCGCGTAAACTTCGCCGTCGTGGTCCTGGCCCCACGCGACGATGCGCAGGTTGGTCTTCGCGAGTTCGGTGTGGGTCGTGACGCGGTCGGCCTTCGCGTCGTACTTCAGCATCCAGGTGCGGCCGGTGTCGAAGTCACCGTACACGTAAGCACCCCTCAGGTCCGCGTGCTTCTTGCCGTGGTAGATGAAGCCGCCCGTAATCGAGCGCGCTTCGGTGTGGTTGTGTTCGACGACCGGCTTCAGGATCGGGGTCGGGCCTTTCGCGCGCTCCGGGCGGAACGGGTGGGCACCTTCGGTCACGCTCCAGCCGTAGTTGCCGCCCTTCTGGATCTTGTAGACCATCTCCCACAAGTCCTGACCGACTTCGCCCGCCCAGAGGTCGCCGGTCGCGGAGTCGAAACTGATCTTCCAGCACTGGCGAATGCCGTAAGCCCACACCTCGCCGCACTTACCCCGCTGGCCCGCGAACGGGTTGTCTGCCGGGATCGCGTAGGCTTTGCCGTCCGCTTCCTTGTCCACATCAATGCGCAGGATCTTGCCGAGCACGGTGCCCAAGCTCTGCCCGGATTCCAAGCCGTCCGCGATACCGCTCCCGTCACCGGTGGAGAGGTAGAGGAAGCCGTCCGGCCCGAACCGCATGCAGCCACCGTTGTGCCCGCCGGAGGGCCACGTGAAGATCACTTTTTCGCTCTTCGGGTCGGCAATCATCTTCTCGCGATCGGTCACGGTGTAGCGCGAAATGCGCGTGCCGTCGGGCTTGTCACCGGCGGTAATGGACGACACATAGAAGTAGCCGTTCTCCTGGAATTTCGGGTGCAGCACCAAACCGTAGATACCCCTCTTCACATCGAGAACGAGGTGTTTCTCGGCCTTCGCAGGGTCCATGTCACACACATAAACCTTGCCGGGGCGCTCCGCGATCGCCCACTGCTTCTTGCCGGGCACCGCGGTCAGCTCGAGCGCGTCGTTGAAACTCAGTTTGGGGTACGCCTTCACCAGCGTGAACGGGTCGGGCGGTTCCGGGGAGCCGATCACTTTTGAAGCGGTCCAGAGTTCCCGTTTCTCGATGCCGGTGACTTTGCGGACCGGTTCGGGTTCGGTCGGGCGCTCCGAGGCGCGCGGGGCGAGGGCGTATGCCCCACCGACTAACAATCCGGCTAAAACTACTGCGCACGAGATGACACGCATGATGGAGAGTTCCGTGAGAAAGGAGGAGAGTGGCCACACTGTACCCGCCGGAGCCGCGAGTTGCACCAACCCTGGTACGATTTTCCCGCTCCCCTTCCGGCGCGTTGCCGCGCGGCCCGGGGTCGCTATGTTGTAAGTTCGCCAGACGGGTTCCGCGGAGGGTTTTCCGCCGCGGACGAAAAGGGAAGCCGGTGCGATTCCGGCGCAGGGCCGCTGCTGTGTTCGGCCAGAGGTTCGCGCTCCCACGCCACTGCGGATGTACCCGCGGGAAGGCCGCGCGAGACTCGCTAAGAGCCGTAAGCCAGAAGACCTGCCCGTTGGGCGTTTCCATCGTTCGTGGCCCCGGACCGGGCCGTTGAACGGGCCGGTCTTTTTCGCTCGCAGCACGCGCAGCAACCCGCCCGATTTCACGCACTCGGTCCGCCCCGAACTCACCGCTCGCCCGTCCCGGCGAGAAGGAGCGAACCCGTGCGTCACTTGCGCCCCCGGGGGCACCGGCCCCCGACCCGTCGTGCGTTCACACTGATCGAACTGCTGGTGGTGATCGCGATCATCGCGATCCTGATCGGCCTGCTGTTACCCGCGGTGCAGAAGGTACGGGCCGCGGCCGCGCGGTTGAAGTGCCAGAACAGCCTGAAGCAGCTCGGACTCGCGCTGCACAACCACGCCGAAACGAACGGCGGAAAGTTCACCGTCTCGTCGATGAAATCGGCCCCGACCATGACGTACACCGACTGGTACTGGTTCGGGCAGATCACGAACAACACCTCGACCCCGCGGGTCATGAACCCGAGCACCGGCATCCTGTCGCCGTACTTGGAGGGCAACCGCTCGATCGTCCAGTGCCCGGTCTTCGGGCCGGAGCGGTTCGCACTGCGGTTCGACATCCCGACGGCGAGCTACGCCTACAACGACCAGTTCAGCGCATCGAACGGGATCGCGGGCCAAGCGATCGTGGCCGTGAGCAACCGGCGCGGCACGTCCGCGACGATCGCGTTCGCGGACTCGGCGAACGTGCCGTACAGCACGCCGTTCGACAAACTCACCGAGAACTGGTACCTGTCCGCTCCGTCCCAGGGGTTCCCGAACGTTCACTTCCGGCACGACGGGATCGCGAACGTGTGCTTCGCCGACGGGCACGTGGAGACGCGCCAGCCGACGATCAACGGCGCGCCGTCGTGGGAAGACCCGCTCGCGACCGTGCTCCGCAAGAAGGAGGTCGTTTGGGACATCGGGACCACCGACGTCGAGTTCGGGAAAGATTGACGCCCCGCGAACCCGTCCGCGTCGGGTAGCATCCTGACACGGGCGGGTTCGCGTTCTTGACCCGCAGCGCGGGCGCCCGACCCACACTTCCCGGGAAAGGGCCGGTCATGAGTCACGTCGTTCTGCTCGGCGATTCCATCTTCGATAACGCGCGATACGTGCCCGATCGTCCGCCGGTCATCGAGCAAGTGCGCCGAGGACTGCCGCCGGACTGGAAGGCAACTCTTGTTGCAGTGGACGGCCACACGGTCACGGGCATCGCGATGCAGTTGCCGCGCGTCCCCACCAACGCGACGCACCTGGTCGTGAGCGTCGGCGGGAACGACGCGCTCCTGGCGAGCGGGCTCCTGCGCGAACCGGCCGCAACGGTGGGCGACGCGCTCGCGACCATCGCGGAATCACTGGTTGAATTTCGCGCCGCGTACACCGCGATGGTGAAGAGCGTGTGTGCGCTGGGAAAGCCAACGGCGTTTTGCACCATTTACGACGCGATCCCCGTTCTGGGGGGCGCCGAGCGCACCGCACTCGCCGCGTTCAACGACGTGATCTCGCGCGCGGCAATCGGCGCGGGGCTCCCACTGATCGACCTGCGTGTGACGTGTGCCCACGTTGACGACTACTCGCCGCTCTCGCCCATCGAGCCGTCGGTCGTGGGCGGGGCCAAGATCGCCGACGCGATCTGCCGCATGGTCGCGGGCCACGATTTCCGGTCCGGGCGCACGGTCGTGTGGGTGTGACCGCGGCTCACGCCGGGTCCGGGACCGCGGCGGCGAACGCCTTCGCGGTGTCGTACAGCTCAAAAAACTCGACCGCCAAATCGTTGTGGAACCGCCAGCGGTTCACAATAACGGACTCGGCCGTTTTTCTCGTCTTGCGGTTGCGATACGCGCAGCGCCCGAACACGACCACGCGGTCCCCTTCGACGATGAACTCTTCGGACGCATAGTGAATCATTTCCCAGTCGGCCCGCAGCCCGGAGAAGTAGCCCCGAATGGTGTCTTTACCCTTGCGCGGCAGGGAGAACTCCATGCCCGGCGCCCCGTCCGCGATGGACCGCATCTCGATGTCGTCGGCCATGAGCGCGACCCACGTATCGTCGCTCGTGCCGCGGGAATCGTGCCACGCCGCATAAGCGTAGCGCAGTTTTTCGAGAAGTTCGGCACTGACAACGGCCTGACTCATGTTCGCGTCTCCCGAAGTGGCCCGCGCTCGACGGTGTTAGCGCGGAGGGGCGTTCAGTTTAACTCCCGAACAAGCGTACCGCGAGGTGATAGTTCCCGAGACTCGAACGTTGCGGCCCGCGCGGAAAGCATCCCGAGTCGCGATACTAAACCGCGAACTGTCGATCTTCTGTAGCCGGCCTCTGCGAGGCCGGGATGTCCACCGCCAGTGGCACCCCGGCCTCGCAGAGGCCGGCTACGAACAGCCATCGTCTCGGATTACTGAGTTGGATAATCACGCACTGCACTTCCGCCTACAGCGCCCCAAAAAACGACAGAGGGCGGGGTGTTAGCCCCGCCCTCTTCAGAAATCGCTGACAATTAGTGGTCGTGACCGGTGCCGAACAGCTTGCTCTTCGGATCGGCCCGGCCCCACACGTAGGCGAGCAGGTCGAGGATCTCGTCGCGCGAGAGCTTGTCGAGCAGCCCCTTCGACATCATTGACGTCGGGGCCTTCTTCTGCTCGGCGATGTCCGCACGCTTGATCTCGCGCGGCTTCGCGTTCGCCAGCGGGTTCTCGATGATCTTCACCACGCCGTCCTTCTCCTCCACGATCATGCCGAGAACGACCTTGTCGTCGGTCAGCACGAAGCGGTACGCGGCGTACTTGTCGTCGATCTTCTTTGCGGGGTCGAGGACGTGTTCGAGCACGTCCACACCGTTCTTGAACACCTTCGGGTCGAGCTTCGTGAGATCCGGCCCGAACTCGGCGCCCTGCCCGCCGAACTTGTGGCACGCGACGCACGTGCCGACCGTAAACATCTGCTTGCCGTTCGCGAAGTTCCGCGCGCCCTTCATCTCCATCTCCTTCACCGCGTCGGCCAGTTCTTCGAGCTTCCACTCCGTGCGCGGGCGGTTGAACTTCAGCAGATCGTCCTTCACGGTCAGCGGGTTCTTCGCGAGGTAGGCTTCCGGGTTCTCCTGGTACGCTTCGAGATCGGCCACCACGTACAGCGCCCCGTGCATCCGGCGCCAGTGGCCCGGGTAGGTGCAGACGTAGGGGTAGATCCCCGGCTCCTTGGGCGCGGCAAATTTCAGTTGCTCGGCCTGTCGCGTTTGAAGCAGCTTGCTCTTAAGTAGCACGGTGCCGGCGGGCATGTTGGGCACGTACTGCGCGTCCGCCGCCCCCGGTTCGAGGGCGAACGCCTCGGCCGCGTTGCCGACCTTTTCGAGGTTCCCCGGCGCCACGATCACGAAGTTGTGCGGCATGATGTCGGTGTTCTCGAACGCGAACTCCACCGGCTTCCCGGCCTGCACGATGATGCGCTCCTTGTCGAAGCTCATCTGATCGAACAGCGTGCCGACGCGGATCACGCGGACGCCGATATCGGCCAGTTCCTTGCGCGCGGCCTTCGCTTCGGCCGGGGCGAGCAGCCCCGCGAGGCCCTCACCGAGCTGCATGAAGTCCAGCGCGACGGTCGAGGTCCGCTCCGCGACCGGCACCGAGCGGATGAACTTCATCACGGTGTCGAGCGTGGCCTTCGCATCATCCTTCGGCCAGTCGCGAGCCGGGATGCGCAGGAGCGCCTGCACCGCGGGTTCACGGTCGTTCTCTTCGGTGAGGTACTTCGCGATCCCCTTGAAGGCGTCCGCCTCTTGCCCGCGCACGGTCGCGAGCGCGAACATCGCGGAGCGCCGGATCACGCGCTCCGGCGCGCCCGTACCGACTTTGAACTCGGACTTCTCCTTTGGTGCCGGGTTCTTCAGCGCCTCGAACACGGGCTTCTTGTCCGCGCCGAGCACACGCACGGTGAAGTTGGCCAGCCGGTCCCCGAACGCGCCGTCGGTGCGGTTCCACACCACGATCTTCTCGATCGACACCACCCGCCCGAGATCGACCTCCCACCACGGGTTCACGGTCCCCTCCCGGGTGTGGGTCGAGGTGCCGTCGCTGTACGCGCCGTTGGTCTTGCCATCGATGGCGCGGCTCGCGGGGCCGTCGTAGGCGGTGCTGCTCTGGGCCGCCTTCCCGCGCGGCGCCACGTTCACGTTGTCACTGAACACTTGCACCTCGGCGAGCGTGAGCGTGCGCTGCGGGCCGGGCAGTTCAATACGCACGAACCGCCCGCTGACGCTCTTGCCCCCCTCCACGGTCTTCGCGAGGTCCGGCGGAAGCCCGGTGAGCAGCGCCTTGACCTTCGGGTACAGTGCGGCGCGGGCGCCCGGGTCGCGCACCATCGGCACCGCGGAGATGTAGTCCTTCAGCGCCGAAACCGATTTAGTCGCGAGCGCCCACGACTTCTCGATGTCGCCGTCCGCGGCGATGAGCGCGGTGTAACCCATTTGCCGCGTTTCGAGCGCGCGCCCCTTCGTGGCCAGGGCCTCGAGGTCGCCTCGGGCGGCCACGAGTTCCGGCTGCGGGCGCCCGGAGAGCAACCGGGCCAGGTCGAACGCGACGCTCTCTTCCGTGATGGCGGCCTCGTCGTGCTGCCGGATCGCGCTCACGAGGACCGCGAGTTCCGACTTCTGGTCCTGTTTCGCCAGCGCGGTCAGGGCCTCGCGGCGGAATTCGTCCCGCACCCCTGGCCGGAACAGCAGTTCCAGGTAAACGGCCGAAGTGCGTTCCATCTTCAGCAGGTCGTCGGTGGTGACCGACTTCAGGAAGTACCGCGCGCCCGCGGCCGTGGTGAACTTGATCGGGCGCTTCTCCGTGATCGCCTGGCGCACGATCGGGTCGAGCGCCCGCATCGTCTCCCGCGCGACGTGCGCAACGAACAGGTCCGTGGGCTTGTCCTGCGCGACGAAGACGACCTCGGCCGCTTCGGGCACGGTGAAGAAGCTCGCGGCCCGAACCGCTTCCATGCGCACGCGCGGGTGTTCGTCGCCGGCCAGTTGCTTCAGCATTTCGAGCGAATTGGGCACACGGTCGCGCCACTCGCACAGTACGCGGACGGCGGCGGCGCGGGCGCGGAAGTCCTTCGCCGCGAGCACGGTCTTGAGCAGATCGACATCGACGACGTTGTGGTACTGGTGGACCCACAATGCCTCGAGGACGTGGTGCGTCGGGTCCGCGCCGCCCCAGGGCTGGCCGGCCCACTTCTTCGCCGCGGCGACCACCTCTTCGGTCTTGCGGGCGCCGAGTTCGATCTTCACGCGGGAGCGCACGCGGTCTTCCGGGTGCTCGAGCAATTTCACCAGAGCCTCGGTGCTCTCGCCCGCGATCTTCGGCGACTGCGAGAGCTGGCGCCCGTCGTAGGTCACCTTGTAGATGCGCCCCTTCGTGCGGTCGCGGCTGGGGTCACGGAGGTTGTGCTGCATGTGCCCGATGATCGGGTTCTGCCAGTCGATGAAGTACAGCGCGCCGTCCGGTCCGGTCTTGCAATCGACGGGGCGGAAGTTGGGGTCGCTGCTCGTGAGGATCGGCTCCTGTTCCTGACCCGAGAGGCTGCCCCCGAAATCCGAGAGACGGTAGCGCAGAATGCCCTGGACCCCGATGCAGTTCGTGACGATCAGGTTCCCGTCCCATTCCGACGGGAAGTGCTGACTGGAAAGAACCTCGATGCCACCGCACGGCCGCGTGCGCTGTTGGTACACTTGCGGCGGGGTGGCGTGCTTGCCGGTCGGGTACCCGTTCAAGTTCGGACCGGGCAGGTAGCCACTAAACAGCGGGGCGTGGTACGGCTGGGCGCCGGTGCCGTCTACCACGATGTCTTGCCCCCAGTGATCGAAGACGTGCCCGTGCGGGTTGGCGAAGCTGTGCGTGACGTACACGTCGAGCTTCTGCGTGCGCGGCTCGTAGCGGAACACCCCGCCGTCGCCCAGGCGCTTGCACCGGCCGTAAGGGTCTTCGATCTGCGAGCGGTGGAACGTGCCCTCCTGCCAGTACAGCGCGCCGCCCGGGTCGAGCACGAAGCTGTTCGCGGTGTGGTGCGTGTCGGCGGTGTCGAGCCCGTGGAGGACGCGCTCACGGATGTCGGCCTTGTCCCCGCCCTTCGAGTCCTTCAGGAAGACGAGGTCCGGGGCCTGAGCCACCAGAACACCGCCGTTGTAGAACTCGAACCCCGTCGGGTTCTGTAACCCGTCGGCGAACGTGGTCACCTTGTCGGCCTTGCCGTCGCCATCGGTGTCTTCAAAAATCAAAAGCTTGTCGTTGTACGGTTCACCCGGCTTCCAGTGCGGGTAGCTCGGCCACACCGCGACCCACAACCGGCCCCGTGCGTCCCACGCCATTTGCACGGGTTTCGCGAGTTCCGGCCACTTCTCCTCGCTCGCGAACAAGCTGACCTTCAGCCCCGTGCCGATCTTCATCTTCGTGATCGCGTCCTCGCCGGTGAGGAACAGGTGCGTGCCGTTCGGCCCCGCGCCCGGCTTGTTGGTCGTGACCGGTACCGACTTCGGCAGGTTGCTGTCGTCCGGCTTTGCGTCCCGGCCCTTCGCGACATCCCAAATGACCTTGTCGCGGTTCGTCGTCATGATGTCGAGCGTTTCCAGTTCCTTCTGCACGACCTCGTAGTTGGTCTGCTTGCCGACGAACTGGAGCCACGCGCGGCCGCCGTAGGTGGAGTACCCGTCCGTCACGCGGTACCGCTGGTACCAGTGGAACGCCTTGTCCTGCACCACGGGGCGGAGCTTCGCCATCAGGTTCTCGTCCGGCGGTGCGTACTGCCCACCCACCGGGTGGATGTAGTTATCGATCACCTCGGCCAGCTTGCGGTGCCCCTCTTCCGTCAGGTGGACGCCGTTGATCGTGAGCGGCTTACCGCCGTTCTTGACGCCCTCGTAGCGGACCTTCATCGGGTTGTAGAGGTCGATGAACGACGCGCCGTTCGCCTGCGCCACTTCGCGCATCGCCTGCGTGTACAGTTCGATGTTCTTGTTGATACCCTCGACGGCCGCACCCGTCGGCAGGTTCGGCGACTTGTGGTCCTCGAACGGGATCGGCGAGAACAGCGTGAGCCGCGGCGCCGACTTGCCGTTGTACTTTTGGGAGAGCGTGTGCTTGATGAACGCGGTGAGTTCGGCCTTAAACTTGGGCAACCCGGCGGCGCCCGCGAACGACTCGTTGTAGCCGAAGAAGGCGAAGAGCGCGTCCGGCTTCGTGTTCGCCTTCTCGAAGCGGTTCGGGTTCACGACGCTCTTGTCCGCGACCAGCTCCGGCCTCGGGATCGGGGCACTGGCACTGAGCCACTGGTCCGGCGTGCCGAACGCCTCGGACCGGATCCGCAGGTTCACTTCGTCGCCGGAGAACCCGAGGTTCCGAATCGTGAGGTCGTGGTTCGGGAACCGTGCGTACAGGAACGTTTCGACCCAGCCGTCGTGCTGCATCCGGTCGGCGAGCGTGTTGCCGATGATGCAGACGTGGTCGCCCTTTTCCAGCTTGAATTCGCCCGGGGGCGGTTCGCCCGGTTGGGCGGCAATCGTTCCGGTGGGGGGCGCGGGCGGCGTGAGTAGCGCCAGCAGCGCGGCGGCCGACCCCAGTAGCAGGCCGACGGAGAGTAGGGAGCGCCCGACGGGCATGGGAGAGTCTCCGGGATTTAGGTGCGCGGGGACGGGCGGGTGTGTGACAGTGTTGTACCAGACATACCGCGAAGGGGAAACAGCGAGTGCGCAGTCGTCCGGGGACTACGCAGTAGGCACGGGGAACAGACACGCCATCAATTCACGCTCGAACCGGTCCCAGTCGAGCCCTTCGGCGAACACTTCGACGCGGCTGTCGCGGCGGTACGCGGTCGGCGCGACGCTCATCGCGGTGCCGGCCCGGTTCACGGCCGCCCACTCGTCGGCGAGGTGGAACACGCCCTTCAACCGCGTCACCTCTTTGGTGTTCGCTAACAGCCCGAGGAGTTTGGCTTCGTCGAACACATCGGCGGGATCGAACACCCACCCACAGGCGGGGGGAGTGAGGTAGCGCTTGGGGGGGGAAGAAAGCAACCCCTCCCCAACCCCTCCCCTAAACGGAGAGGGGCTTAAAACCGCCTCTGATTCTGTTCCCCCTTCCTTCTTAGGGAAGGGGGTTAGGGGGTTAGGTCGGCTTTGCTCCCCTTTCCCTTTGGGGAAGCCAGGCTCCTGCGGGTACAGCGGAAAGCGTTCGTCGTTCGCACTGAGGTCGAGCCACGCGGGGTCAATGCGCCCCTGGGTCGTCCCGGCGATCAGCAGCTTCGGCGGGAACAGCCCGTTCGCCCACGACTGGAAATCGGCCACGAGTTCCGGGGTGGCGGTGTCGAGCTTGTTCATCACGAGCACGTCGGCCATCTGGATCTGGTCGATGAAGATCGGGTTATCCCGCATCTCCGGCTTCGCGAAATCGTGCGGATCGACGATCCCCAGTGTGGCGCGCACGTCGAGGCGCCCGTGGTAACTCATTCGGAGCGAGTCGAGCAGCCGGGCCGGGTGGCCCAGGCCCGTCGTCTCGATGATGAGTCGCTCGGGCCGCGCTTCGAGTAACAGGAAGTGGATCGCGACCGGCAGGAACGGCGCGCTCGCGCAACATACGCACCCGCCGCCCACCTCCTTCACCGTCACGCCCTCGGGGGCGCTCCCCTCGATCAGCGCGTCATCAATCGACACCGCGCCGTACTCGTTCACCAGTACGGCCCATCGCGAACCGGTCTCTTTGCGCTGGAGCAGGTCGATCACGGCCGTCGTTTTCCCGACGCCCAGAAACCCGGTAATCAGATTGGTCGGAACGGATTGCATTGCAGCCTTCGGGAACGCGGATCGAACGGTCGGGTCCGCTCACGATACCGGATTCATTATCCGGGCACGACCCATTGTTCAGCGGTCCGCGCACCATTAGGATTCAACGGCCACCGTTCCCGTTACTGATCGCGGGGTTTTAGCCCATGTTTCGACTCGTCGTCGGCGTCGGCCTGTTGACAGGCTTGGTGCTCTCTCCCGTGTTCGCCGCTCGGGGCGCGGACAAGCCCACGAAGGTCGAAATCGGCAAGCGCGGGAAGGCCGCGACCGCGTTCGCCGAGGTTCCCCAAGTCGGGAGCGGAACGGCGTTCTGCATCCACCCGTCGGGGCTGTTCGTCACGAACGAGCACGTCGTGCGCGGCGCGCGGGGCGAAATCACGCTCGTACTGAACCCGACCCTCGCGACGCAGCAAGTGCTCAAAGCGAAGGTGGTCCGCGCTGATAAAAATGCCGACCTCGCACTGCTCCGCGTCGAGGGCGCGAAAGATCTGCCGAGCCTCCAACTCGGGTCCGCGGACGGCATCGCGGAACTCGCGGACGTGGTCGCGTGCGGGTTCCCTCTGGGCAAGATTCTCGCGACCGACAAGAAAGAGTACCCGGCAGTTAGCGTGAACGCGGGGAGCGTGACCGCGTTGCGGCACAAGGGCGGCGAGTTGCAGCTCATTCAGGTCGATGTCGCCCTTAACCGCGGTAACTCTGGCGGGCCGGTTCTGGACGACAACGGAAAGGTCATCGGCGTGGTCGTGTCCGGGTTCGAGGGCA
Organism: Gemmata palustris; assembly: GCF_017939745.1. Classification (NCBI taxonomy): domain Bacteria; kingdom Pseudomonadati; phylum Planctomycetota; class Planctomycetia; order Gemmatales; family Gemmataceae; genus Gemmata; species Gemmata palustris. The sequence continues at coordinate 4,905,872 of NZ_JAGKQQ010000001.1, forward strand.
GGAACATTAACGAAGCCATCCCGGTGAACCACCTCAACCGGTTCCTGAACGCACCGGACATCGCGTTCGCGCCGCCCGCAGTAAAATCAGCCGAACTCGATAAACCGGTGGAGTTTAAGGCCCAGGTCGCGTCACTCGTACCGAACGCGCCGGAGCCGGACGTGGTGCTGATCCTGCGCACCGCCGGGAGCAGTGAAGCCCGCGAGTACCCCATGAAGGCCCAAAACGGCGTGTGGACCGCGACCGCCGCCCCGCTGAGCAAGGCGCCGGGCACGCGCATCGAAGTGTCCGCCCGGTTCGGCACGGGACCGGGGGCCGTCACCGGCACTATCAACGACGCCGTACTCAAGGTCGCGGGCAAACCCGTTCGGCTCAGTGGCACGCGCCGGATCGAGTTCAACGCGATGAAGTCGAAGGTTCTGTTGGCGGACGACCGCACCACCCTCGAAGGCGACGTGGTGGGCCTCGGCCCGACCGAGATTGATGTGGGCGGCCAGAAAGTGCGGCTCGATCTTTCCAAAGCCTCGCAACTGACAATCCAAACCGCGGAAGTGGGTACGGTGACCGCGGTCGTGGTCGCGCGGATCGGCGGCAAGGAACTGGCTCGGGTCGAGGCGCCCGTTTCGGTGCGCGATCCGGTGCAGGCACGTGTGGGGCCGGCCGATCCGTCGTCGGTGGTCATCACCGCGCCCCCGCTGCCCGGGGACCAGATCGTCAAGAAGCTGCCGGACGTGTTCACCGATGTGGTAGTCGGTGGGGGCGGGCGGTACCTGATCTTCCACATGCCGAAGTTGAAGAAGCTCGCCGTGTTCGACATGAACGAGGGCCGGGTAACCAAGTACATTCCTCTGACCGAACCCGACATCATCTACACCGCGGGTCTGGATTGCGTGGTCATCGGGTTGAAGAAGGCCGGCAAACTGGAGCGATGGAGCCTGACCACCTTCGAGTTGGAGAAGTCGGCCCTGCCGCCGTTCACAGAGGATCTCAAGACAATCGTCATGGGGCACGGGTCCAACGGCCCGCTCGTGACGAACGGGTACTGTCTCGATCCGAATACGTTCCAGCAATTGTCGATTGTCGACGGAAAAAAGAACGCGCGCGTCTGGGTCGCCGAAGCCCGAGTTTTCGCGTCCGGTGACGGGAGCGTGTTCGGCGTGTGGAACACGCATTATTCCCCGAGCACGTCCACCACGTTCGTGCGCGAGGGGGACGTGATCCGGCGGTACGAAGAGGGCGACCTCATGCACGTGATTCCCGGTCCGGACGGCAAAACGGTGTTCACCGGGAAGGGGATCGCGTCCCAATTGCTCAAGCGCGGCGGGCCGGACGACGCGAACTACGGGTACTGCCTGCCCGCGGTACGCGGGGACTACTTCCTCTCCCTGACTTCGGCCGAGGGCGGTAAAGGCGGAAACTTTACCGTGTTCCTGCGCGGGGTTAAACGGCCGGTCGCGAAGCTGGACACGGCCGAGCACGGGCTCGGCTTTGACGGGTGGGACCGCGAAGAGTTCGGACCGTGGAAGCGCGTCTTCTTCGTCCCGGACGCGAAGCTGATCGCGGTTCTTCCCGGGAGCAACGACCAAGTGGTGCTTCACAAGTTCGACCCGGACGCGGCGCTGGAAAAATCGGGCCTGGACTACCTGATCGTTTCGTCGCAACCGCCGCGCGAGGCAAAAGCCGGGGAGACGCTCACGTACCCCATCAAGGTGAAGTCGAAGAACGCGAAAGTGACCTACCAGCTCGATAGCGGGCCGAAGGGCATGGAAGTGTCCGCGGCCGGGGTCGTAACGTGGACGGTGCCGGCCGGCGCGACCGGCGACCAAGAAGTGATCCTGACCGTCCGCGACGGCGCCGGGCAGGAGGCGTTCCACACCTTTACGGTGAAAGTTACCAAGTAAGCGAACGAATTGCATTTGACCGGATCGACCGGATAAAAACTACGCTTCCGGTCGATCCAGTTCATTTGGTCGGCACATGTGGCAACGGCCCGGGCGATCCCCGGGCCGTTGCCGTTTCAATATTTTGGCCGGCCTTATCTATTCGTCCGGTTCGCAACGTCAGTGACTCGCCCGGACCAGCGATCGACCGCACAGTGGCGAAAAATCACTTCGTGTCGTGACCAGGAACTTCTGCGGCCTTACTCCAGCGGCACGCGCAGTTGCAGCCCGGACGGGTGCGTCAGTTCCAGCCGCCCCGTGGCCACGGCGGCGCCGACCAGCGCGTAGATCATGAACCGCCCGTCGCGCTCGACGGTCACCAGCCCGGCGTCCTTCATCACGCTCAGGTGGTGCGAGATGTTCACGATCTCCACGCCCAGTTCGCGGGCCAGATTGGTCACGGTTTTCTCACCGGCCACGAGGGCGCGGATCAGGGCCAGGCGCGTCGGCTCGCCGATCGCGATCAGCCACGCGGCTTGTGTCTTCGGGTCGGGTGCGTTTCGGGCCATTGGGGTTCGGTGGGTTCGTGGATTTTGGACGGTGCTGAGGTGGCACGTCTTACATTCGACGTCTTCAGCGCCGGGTTCATAATCTAAATTCTGTACTAATTCGAGTTCGCGCGCGTACCTGTATCGTGCGTAACTTTTGCAACGATTTCGCGGCGAGCCCGTCTCGGAAAGCGCAACGCGCCCCCTCGCCAATGGCGCCCGGCGCCCCGCGGCACCTCCGCACGCCCCGAAACAACCGGTCGGGCACTCACGGGCGCTTGAGCACCCACACCTCACACACCTGGCACCCGCGACCCGGTCCGCCGGCCCCGGGCTCCGGTGTCCAGGTCAGAGTCAACGTTCCACCGGCCGTGGCCGCCGCGGGAACATCGAACTCGACCGGCTCGAACGGCTTCCCCAAAAGTGCGTGGACCTCGTGCCCGTCGCCGGCCGTCAACCGCACCTTGCGCCCCTCCTGGCCCCCGTACACTACTCGCACCCGGTAGGTAGCGGACGGGTCGAGGCCGTCGTACTTCGCGCGGAGGTGCGTTTCGTAGTGCGTTTCGGCGTAGTGCCACCACGCCCGAGGTACGCCGATCCGCATACTGAAGGCGCACTGCGGCGACTCATCGAACCCCGGGTCTTTCTCCCAGCCCGGTCCGCGGACGAGGTGCGGTTGCCGCTTCGGGTCACCGAAATCGTCGTAGAACCCGCCGGGACCGGGGTCGGTCCGGTTTACTGCGGCATTCAATCGAACGAGACGCGCGGCCTCGTCCGGGAGTTCCTTCGCGGCCGTCATTTCGGCCCGCAGCCACGCGGCATCGGTCAGCGGCACGTCGGCCGTGTCCAGGTTGTTGCCCCGACCGGGCATCCCGTGGTGCTTCAGAATACTGAGCTGTGCCCGGATGCTCTGGAACAGCGCTTCGGCCAGTTCGTTGAGCCGCGCACGCAGTTCGGGGGCGGCCCGCTCCTTCACCGCCCGGTCGAGGAGCGCCTCGGCATCGGCGATCGTCTTCGCCGCCCCGGTGGTCTTGGCGCCCCGGAGCTTGGCGACGGCCGCATCGAGTGCTTCCGTCTCGTGCTTCAGCCGGGCGCGAACGAAGGCGTCGTAGTAGGCCCGATAGAGGGCCTGTTGGAACCGCCAGTTCAGCTTCTCCCGCGGCCCGGCGTCCCGCTCCAGTTCCTGGAACAGTTTCAGCGTTTCGTCGATTCCAGCGTTAGAAAGAACCGGCCCGTCCCAGTTCTTCTCCAGGGCCAGGAGCCCGCCGGCGAAGCGGTCCCCGAGTGCCGGGCCGACGAAGTACCGCCCGTACTGACGGAGCACGTCCTTCACGTCCGCTTTCTCGTCCCACCCCAGCGCGCTCCAGACCATCTTGTTCACGTCGTCGTGGCACCCCTCGGAGTAGGTGATGAACCCGACCGTGCTGGCCCGGCCGTACCGGAACGTGCGGGCCGTCTGAACCGGGCGCGGGTTGCACCCCTCGCGCCCCTGCGTCAGTGCGAACGCGACGTCCCAGTCCGGGACCGGGTACTGGCACTGGCGGCTGTGGGTGATGTCCGGGTAGTCGCGAATGGGGAACGTCTTCGGTACCGCGGCCCGGAGCTTCGGCAGCGAAACCCGGGTTTGCGGACCGTGTACCACGCCCGTCAACCAGGACGGCTCGCGGCGAATGAGTTCGTAGAACTCGTCCATCCACGGGCCGATGAAGCTCTGCGGCGACATCCACATCGTCGCTTTCGGGTGGTACTTCTTCAAGTTGGCGGTTTGCCGCTCCAGCAGATCGAACAGCACTTTCGGGCGCGTGTGGCCGGGATCGCCCCCGGGAACAAACACGACGTCCACTCGGGGGAGCGCCTGAAGGACCGCGCCCCATTCCTTGAGTGCCGATTCGACCGTCTTCGGGTCGGCGTAGTCCCGGTCCATCGCCGGGTACCAGATCCACACGTCGAGCCCGTACTCGCCGGCGATGCGCGAGACCTCGGTCATCATGAGCAGCGGCGGGAGCGGGAAGAGCGGGCTATCGGGGGCGTCGTCTGAGCGGGGCGGGATCAGTTCGACCGCGTTGCACCCGAACACGGCGAGATCGCGGATGTACTGCTCCCACATGGAAACGGTCCAGCCGTCGTAGGAGTTGGTTTTGGGTCGGTAGCCGATCTGGTGCCCGCGGAGCGCGGTTGTTGGAGCCGATTCCGCTTTAAAGCTGTCCGCGAAGGTCACTTTTAAACGCCCGAGACTCAGCTCACGGAGCAAACGCCCCGCGCCGAACAGCACCCCACGCGGGTCGTTCCCCGCGACCCACACGACCGGCGTCGTTCCGTCTGTCGCGATCCCGATTCGGTAACCCTCGGGTTTGGGTTGCGCGGACGGCTTCGGTAACCGAACGCCCCGTTTGTCGAGCAGTTTGTAAACCTCGTCGGCCGGTCCCACCACGACCACCGGCGTTCCGGCCGCCGGCCACGTCTCGGTCCGGTCCCACCGGGCCATCGACCGCGTCTCCACCTCCTCGACGAGCATCTGGACCGCTTTTGTGGCGGGTCCGGACAATCCCGGGGGCGTGACGACGACGGCCCGAGTCAGATCGAGGTCGGCCGCGGCCGCGGGCGCTGCTAGCGCGAACAGGAGACAAATCGGGAGCGACCATTTGGCGTTCATCGAACGGTCTCCTTCACGTGCGGTGCCACGGACGATGGTAGCGATGAAGCCCATTCGTTGTAAGCCCCGTGCGTGATTGTGAAGCGTTGAGGGCGAATTCGGTTACGCCTTGCACCGGGCGCCGGAACGGTCATGCTGGAATCGGTTCCAGAGGTGAAGCGATGACCGAAGCGGAATGGCTTGAAGATAGCCTTTACATCGTGCCACGTGTTCAAGAGTCGCTGGGGCACCGGCGTGTTAAACTCCTCGCGTGTGCGTGCTGCCGGATCATGCTCGACGTCTTGGGTCCATGTAAAGACCTTGCCGAGGGAGCACTGCGGGCGGCCGAGCGCGAGGCCGACGGTGCTCCGGACTTCCGGGTTCTAGCCTATTACACATCGGTGATGAGGGAGGCCGAAAGCAAACCCTTCCAACGCTCTGATCTGGAGCCGATTCAGCGGCACGCGGTCTCGGACGTCCTGCACGGCATTCGGTACTTGGTTGCCCGACCCGGAGACTACTCGTCACCCCCGTCTGGGCAACAATGGGCGGTCCACAAGGCAATTTCAAACTATTGGCTGTGTTATGGTGGAAGCCAGGAAGAAAGTGGTCGGCACTTCTACCCATACTATCTCGACATTGCCGGGAACCCGTTCCGCCCCGTGCCCTTCTCCCCCTCGTGGCTCACCTCCACTACTCTCGCGCTCGCGGCGCGGATGTACGAGTCTCGGGACTTCGGCGCGATGCCGATCCTGGCCGACGCACTCCAGGACGCGGGCTGCGACAGCGCCGATGTGCTCGACCACTGCCGCGGACCGGGGCCGCACGTGCGCGGGTGCTGGGTCGTGGACTTGGTGCTCGGCAAGGAGTAATCGCGGTGAAGAGGATTTCACCGCGGAGGGCACGAGAGGGCGCGGAGAAAGACCGGATCGGAACTATTCACTCTCGCCTTTGCTTCTCTGCGCCCTCTCGTGCCCTCCGCGGTGAAATCCTCTTCACCGCGGACGCGCATTCAAGACGCCGGGCAGCGCCCGCGTAGCTCCACGAGCCCCGCACGTACTTGACATTGCCGGGCCGGAGAGTAACTATGACATCTGCCCGTTATTCACGACGTCACCGCGCGACACGTCAGATACCCGCACCAGATTTTGCACCACTGAGGAATCAATCGCGCCGATTTCGGTAAGCCCGCCGCCAAATTCCGGTACCACCGGTTACGCTCCCGAGTTCTCGCACCGAGGGTGCATCTCATGCCACGGTTATTCGCCGTCTTCGCTCTCGCGTTCGTTCCGGCCCCGCTCTTTGCGGCCGATTGGAACCAGTGGCTCGGGCCAAAGCGTGACGGCGGTTCGGCCGAAGCCGTCGCGCCGTGGACAGAAAAAGACGCGCCGAAGGTGTTGTGGAAGGCGAAAGTCGGCGTCGGGTTCAGCACCCCGGTAATCGTAGACGGGCGCGTGTTCGTCCACGCCCGGATCAACGGCAAGGACCGCGAGGAACTGATCGCGCTCGACGCGAAGACGGGCAAGGTGCTGTGGCGCGCGGCCTACGACCGCGGACCGTACAGCAGCGTGCTGAACACGGGGCCGCAAGCCACGCCGACCGTCGCAGGCAATCGGGTTTACGCTTACGGCATCACCGGGTTCCTCACCTGCTTTGAAGCGGATACGGGCAAACAAGTCTGGCAGGTAGACGCCTTCAAGAAACTCAAAACCGAGCTCCCGCGCTTCGGCGTGTGTTGCTCACCGCTGGTCGTCGGGAACAAGGTGCTGGTCGCGGTCGGCGGTAAGGGGAGTTCGGTGGTCGCGTTCGAGTCCGAGACGGGTGAGATCGCGTGGCAAGGGCTGGATGAGCCCGCGAGCACGTCGTCGCCGGTGCTGGTCGTTGCGGGCGGGAAGCCCGGCCGGTTACCCGAAGTCGCGTTCATGACCACGCTCCGCGTTGTCGGTTTGAACCCGCTCGACGGCGCGGCGAATTGGGAGTTCGCGCTGCCGTTCCAACCGGGCGGGACGTCCCCCACGCCCCTCGTCATCGGCGACCGCATCGTGACCAGCACCATGAGCAACGGCACGACCGCGATCCGCGTGACCGCCGGGGAGAAGGTGACCGCCGAGAAGGAGTGGCAGGCAAAAGCCCTCAGCGGTTACTTCTCGTCCGGGGTTGCGAGCAAGGATCGCGTGTTCCTGGTCACGAACACACTGAAGCCGGTTCCGCGTGCGGATCTCGTGTGCGTCGAACTGAAGACCGGGAAGGAAATGTGGAAGAAAGAGGGAATGGGGTACTTCCACTTCGGTCTGATCCGCACCGCCAACGGGAAACTCCTCGTCCTCGACGACGCCGGGAACCTGAAGCTGATCGACGCGGAAGGGAAAGAGTTCAAGGAACTTTGCGCTACGAAGGTGTGCGAGGGCACGCTCGTCACCCCGGCGCTCTCCAACGGCCTCCTCTACGCTCGCGACGCTTCCGAAGTGATCTGCGTGCAACTCGTTCCGTAACTCCTCTCCGCTCGTCCCACCCAGAGGTTCATCATGGTTCGCCTTCGGAGCAAGGGTTTTACACTGATCGAGTTGCTGGTGGTGATCGCGATCATCGCGATCCTCATCGGCCTGCTCCTGCCGGCTGTGCAAAAGGTCCGGGAGGCCGCCGCCCGGATGAGTTGCCAGAACAACTTGAAGCAGATCACGTTGGCCTACTTCAATCAGGAGAGCGCGTTCGGGTACTTCCCGCTGAGCGGCAGCAACGTCCCGACGGCCCCGTTCGGCTGGGGGCTGAACGTCCTGACGGCGATCGAGCAGGACAATTTGTACAAGCAGTACACGGTCGGGGCACCGCCGTACACCGGGATCGGCGGGCCGGCGAACAATCAGGCCGTCTCCGCCACCCGGGTGAAGGTCTTCACGTGCCCATCGAACCCGGACTCGAGCGGCCCGGCGGTGCTGTACACGCTCCCGGGATACGCCTCGTGGACCGGCATGCCCGGCGACTACGGCCCGATCAAGGGCGTGAACCCCAGTCTCGCGAGCACGATCAGTGGGTTCCCTTCGGGCAACCTCAACGGCATGTTCCAGGTGGACGCGAAGACCAAGATCGCCGACGTGACCGATGGTCTCTCGAACACCATCATGATTCCCGAGATTGCCGGCCGCCCGTACCTGTGGCAGGCCGGGAAGAAGCAGCCGTACCCGACCGCCTTCACCTACTCCAACGGGTCCGGGCTGTGGAACGACGCGACGTGCAGCAACGCCACCCTGAACGGATCGGACGCGGCCGGCACCTCCTCGGCCCGCACCTGCGTGGTGAACTGCTCGAACGACCTCGGGCTGTACGCGTTCCACACCGGCGCGGTGAACGTCGGTATGGGGGACGGGTCGGTGCGCACGATCAACGCCAGCGCGTCCCTGTTCACGGTCGCGGCGCTGGTAACGCGGGCGAACGGGGAAGTCATCAGTGAGTAGCGCCCGATTGGTAGACGGGTCGGAGCCGCGCGCGGCGTGGCCGGCCCGCCTGCCGTTCTATTACGGGTGGGTGAACGTGGCGGTCGCGGCGGTCGCGATGTCGGCCACGCTGCCCGGTCGCACCTACGGGCTGGGCCTCGTCAAAGAGCCGCTCCGCGCCGAACTGGATATCAGCGACCTGCGGTTCAACGTGCTGAATTTCTGGGCCGTCGTGATCGGCGCGGCGTGCGTGATCCCGATCGGCCGTCTGATCGACAAGTTGGGCACGCGGCTCGTCCTCGCGGGCGTCGGGACCGCGCTCGGCGGGTGCGTGCTGCTGATGAGCCGCGCGGCGACCGAATGGGAACTCGCGGTGGCGCTCACTCTGGTGCGCGGGTTGGGTCAGGGCGCGCTTTCGGTTGTTGCCATCGCGCTCGTGGGGAAGTGGTTCCGCCGGCGTGCGGGCGTCGCGATGGGGGCGTTCACGCTGCTCCTGGCGGTCGGGTTCATCGCGCCCATTTTCGTGGTCGAAGCGGCCGTCGGTTCGGTCGGCTGGCGGGCCGCGTGGGAGGGCGTCGGGTTGGCGCTGCTCTTCGGTCTCGTGCCGCTCGGCCTTCTGTTCGCACGGAGCGCGCCCGAAGCGTGCGGCATAGCGCCCGACGAACCTGCCATCGACGCAGACCGGAGCGCGGCGATGACGCTCGGGGCGGCGCTCGCGACGCCCTCGTTTTGGGTGTACACGGCCGCCGCAACGGTCTTCAACCTGATCTTCTCCGCTCTCACGCTCGACAATGAACTGCTGTTGATGGAACATGGGTTGGACGGGAAGAAAGCGAACGGGCTGGTCCTCGGCGTGCTGATGCTGAGCGGGTTACCTGCGAACGTGATCGCGGGTTCGCTCGCCCGCCACCGGCCACTGGGGAAGCTGCTCGGGGCGGGCGTGCTGATCCTGGCCGGGTCGCTGCTGCTGTTCCCCCTCGTCTCGAACCTCGGTCTGGCGGCAGTTTACGCGGTACTACTCGGCGCATCCGGCGGTATCATCACGGTGATCTACTTCGCCGTGTACGGCCACACCTTCGGTCGCACGCATTTGGGCAGCATCCAGGCAACGGTGCAGGTTCTGTCGGTGTTCGCGTCGGCGAGCGGCCCGGTGCTGTTGGCGGTCGTGCGGGAGCGCGGTGGTGGCACCGCACCGTTCTTCTACACGTTCGCCGTGATCGCACTGGTGCTGGCGGTCGCCGCGTGGGTCGTGCGCCCGCCCGTTCGAGCGGTGCCGGACCCGCAAGTGCCAGCGGAAGAGGCGGAAGGGGTCAAAGAGGTGTGGTGATGTCGTCGCTGAACGTGATCGAAGAGCCGGTGAAGTTCCACCTGTCGCTGAACGTGCCGGACCTGGCGCGGGCGGTGGAGTTCTATGCCCTCCTGTTTGGTCACCCGCCGGCGAAGCGGCACGACGACTACGCCAAGTTCGAGCTGGACGACCCGCCCGTTGTGTTTTCGCTCAGCCCGCACCCGCCCGGCCCCGGCGCGTCGCTGAGTCACATCGGCCTCCGGGTCGCGTCCGACGATACGATTCGGCGCTACCGCGACCGGCTCGAAGCGGCCGGCGTCTGCACGCAGGCCCAGGACGGGACGACGTGCGGTTACGCCAAGCAGAACAAGCTGTGGGTGTCGGACCCGTTCGGAAACTTCTGGGAGGTCTACCGCGTCGAGGAGGACGTGCGCCCGGAAGCGGTCCGCAAGAGCCTCGAGGGCGCGGCCGCTCGTACCGACATCGAAAGCCTCGCGCACCCGCAGACCGGGGCCGTCTGGGAGCACTTCGTCACCAGCGCGGCGCCGGACCGGATCCCGCACCCGGACGCGGCGCTCGACGAGGTGCGACTCACGGGCACCTTCAACGCCGACCTCTCCGACTCGCAACGGGCCGCCCTGCTGAACGAAGCGGCCCGCGTCCTGAAACCGGGCGGGAAGGTCGTGGCGCACGGGCTGATGGGCGACCGCACGTTCCCCGGTGCGCGGCCCGAGCTCCCCGGCCTGGCCGCGATGGTCGCCCGCGTTCCGGTGCAGACGGAACCGATCGAGGCACTCCGCCGGGCCGGGTTCGTGGGCGTGCAGGTGGTGAAGTACACCGAGAAGGCGTGGTTCGTACTCGAGGGCGTCGAACTCCGCGAGGTGAAACTCGTTGCCTGGAAGCCCGGAGCGACGGTCGCCGCCGGTGGGGAAACGCGCCAGGTCTTGTACAAGGGTCCGTTCGCCCGCGCGACCGCCGACGGCGGGCGCACCTTCGAGCGCGGCAAGCGGGTGACGGTGCCGGCCGCCGTGTGGGACCAACTGCGACTCGGCCCGACGGCCGAGCAGTTCCTGTTCTTCGAGCCGGGCCACCCGGCGCCGTGCGCGCGATGAGCGCGAGGGAGGCTCACATGCCGGCGACGGCCGAACTCGGTACGACCACCGCGACCCGCTTCCACGTCGGGCTGCACGTCGCGGACCTCGCGCGGTCGGTGCGGTTCTACAGTACGCTTCTCGGCACCGGTGCTACGAAGCACTTCGACGACTACGCGAAATTCGACCTGGCAGCGCCGCCGCTCGTGCTGGCGCTGTACCCCAGCCCGCAGCAACCCGGCGGGGCGCTCAACCACGTCGGGCTGCGGTTCCCGGACTCGGCCGCGCTCGTCGACGTGCAGCGGCGGCTCGAGGAGGCCGGCATCCCGACCCAGCGGCAGGAGGGCGTCGAGTGCTGCTACTCGCGGCAGACGAAGTTCTGGGTGACCGACCCGGACCGGACGCTGTGGGAAATCTACACCCTGCACGAGGACATCACCCACTCCGGGTTCGACGGTCCGCCCGCGCCGCTGCCGCCCCCCGCCGAAGCCGTGTGGCAGCACCGCATCACGGACCCGCTGCCGGACAAGATCCCGCACACCGATGGCAGCCTCGACGGGGTGACGCTCGAAGGCACACTCAACGCGCTCGTGCCTCCGGCGCGGTTAGCGAACCTCCTGGCCGAGGCGCACCGCGCGCTCAAGCCGGGCGGCAAGCTCTCGATTCACGGATTGGTGGGCGACCGGCCGTTTCCGGGCACGCCGAAATTACCGGGGCTGGCGGCGCTGGTCCAGCGGGTGCCGGTGGACACCGAGCCGCTCGGTCTGCTGCTCCGGGCCGGGTTCGGCGGCCTGTTCTACGAGAAACTCGGGGACATCCACTGTTTCAGCGTCAACGGCGTCGAGCTCCGCGAACTGCGGCTGCACGGGTGGAAGCCCGGCACCGCGGCCGTCGGCCCGTGCGCGATCATGTATAAGGGACCGTTCGAGCAGGTATCGTGTGAGTGCGGCACCGTGTTCCGGCGCGGCGAGAAGGTGACCGTGTCCGCGATGGTCGCGGGCTGGCTCCGGTCCGGCCCCGCCGCCGAACAGTTCGCGTTCCTTTCTTGAACGGGGCCGAGGCATGCGTTCGTTTTTCGCACTCGGGTTCACTCTCCTCGTTGTGGGCAGTGCGGCCGGCGCACCACCCGAACCGGCGAAGCTCGCGGCGCGCATCGACGCGCACGTTGATGCGCGCCTCAAAGCCGAGAATGCAACACCGGCCCCGCGCACCGACGACACGGAGTTCCTGCGCCGCGCCTACCTCGATCTCACCGGGCGCACCCCGGCCCCGCACGACGTTCACGAGTTCCTCGCGGACCAAGACCCGGACAAGCGCGCGAAGCTGATCGACGACCTGCTCGATAGCCCGCGGTACGCCACGCACTTCGCGGCGGTGTGGCGCGCGGCGCTGCTCCCGGAAGTGGCGGCCGACGCACAAGCCCGGGTGTTCCAACCCGGATTCGAGGGCTGGCTGCGGCTCAAGTTCCGCGCCAATACGCCCTACGACAAGTTCGTCCGCGAGCTGCTCACCGCGCCCATCTCGGCCGACCCGAGCGCGCCGGAGGCCGTCCTCCGCGACCCGACCAAGCCGAACGCGCTGGCGTTCTTCGCCGTGAAGGACGCGCGGCCGGAGAACCTGGCGGCCGCCACGGCGCGCGTGTTCTTGGGTGTGCAGATCGAGTGCGCCCAGTGCCACGATCACCCGTTCGGTCGCTGGGAGCGCGACCAGTTCTGGCAAACGGCCGCGTTCTTCGCCGGCGTCGAGCGCCAGGGCGACGACGTGTTCGCCCCCGTCTCCGACGCCCGCCGACGCGAGATCACCATCCCGAACACCAAGCGGACGCTGTACGCCACCTTTCTGGACGGGAACGCACCGAAGTGGGCCGGCGACACGAACCCGCGCGTGGTGCTCGCCGATTGGGTGACGGCGAAGGGTAACCCGTTCTTCGCGAAGGCGACCGCCAACCGGATTTGGGGGCACCTGTTCGGGCGCGGGATCGTGGACCCGGTAGACGACTTCAGCGAGGCCAACAAGCCGTCGCACCCCGAACTGCTCGACGATCTCGCGAGCGCACTGGGCGCCGCCGACTTCGACCTGAAGTTCCTGATCCGGGCCGCGTGCCGCACGAAAGCGTACCAGCGGACCAGCGCGAAGACGCACGCCTCTCAGGACGACCCGCGCCTTTTCGCGCGGATGGCCGTAAAGGGCATGACCGGCGAGCAACTCTTCGACAGCCTCGCGCTCGCGACCGGCCACCGCGAGGGCGGTCGGGACACGGCCCGCGACCGCTTCCTTACGCAGTTCGCGCTGCGCGGGGCCGCGACCGAACCGGAAACGTCTATTACTCAGGCACTAGCGCTGATGAACGGCCGGTTCCTCAACCTCGTGACGAGCGCGGAGGGCGGCCCGACGCTGGTCGCGGTACGCGAGACGCCCGGCATGACAACACCCGATCGTATCAACGCCCTGTACCTCGCGTCTCTCGGTCGCAAGCCGACCGCGAAGGAACTCGACCGGATGACGAAGTTTGTCGCGGCCGGCGGAACCGACCGGCAAGCCGAGCGCCTGAGTGACGTGTTCTGGGTGCTGCTGAACTCGGCCGAGTTCCGATTGAACCACTGAAGACGAGCCACGGATAAACACAGAAAACACGGATCAGAAGACAGAGGCCAGAAGGCAGAGAATAATAACCGAACAGCAGTCCCGATGTCTGTCCTCTGTCCTCTGATCTCTGATCTCTGATCTCTGTCCTCTGACGTGCCTTTTTGTGGCCAATTTGCCTTCTGTCTTGATCCGCGTTATCTGCGTTCATCCGTGGCGGAATTCTCAGCCTCCGAGGAGTCGGACCCATGAAGCCTCTCGACCGGCGGAACTTCCTCCGTACCTCGACCGCCGTAACCGGCGCGAGTTGGCTCCCCGCGTTCGCAGCGCGGGCGGCAAACGATCCCGCGCGCCAGCGCGCGTGCATCGTGCTGTGGATGGCCGGCGGACCGACGCAAACGGACACCTTCGACCCCAAGCCCGGGCACGCCAACGGCGGGCCGTTCAAATCGATCGACACCGCCGCGAACGGGGTGCGGATCGCCGAGCACCTGCCGCTCGTCGCGCAGCAGATGAAGCACCTCGCGGCCGTGCGCTCGATGTCCACAAAAGAGGGCGACCACGGCCGGGCCACGCTCCACCTCCGCACCGGCAATTTGCCGCAAGGCGGGATCGACTTCCCCACCTTCGGTTCGCTCGTATCGAAGGAACGCACGCGCCCGGACGACGACCTGCCCGGCTACGTCAGCATCAGCCCGCGCGGGTTCGGCCCCGGGGCGCTGTCGGCGGGGTTCCTCGGTTCGCGCCACTCGCCGCTCGTGGTCGGAGATACGGGGGGCGGGTACGGCGGGGAGGAGAGCGGCGGGCTGCGCGTCGAGAACCTCGGGTTACCCGCTGGCGTCAGCGAACCGAGGGCCGACGAGCGCCGCGCTTTGTTGGAAGAAGCCGAAGCGGACTTCCTCGCGAGCCGGCCGGGGATCGCGACCGACAGCCACAAGAGCGCCTACCAGCGCGCCGTGCGCCTGATGAAAGAATCCGCGGCGAAAGCATTCGATCTTTCGGAAGAGAAGGCGGCGCTCCGGGACCGGTACGGCCGCACCCGCTTCGGCCAGGGGTGCCTGCTCGCGCGCCGGTTGGTGGAGCGCGGGGTGCCGTTCGTCGAGGTCACGCTCGGCGGGTGGGACACGCACGACAACAACTTCGCGCAGGTGAAGAACCTGTGCGGCGCGCTCGATCCGGCCTGGGCCGCGCTCATGGCCGACCTGAAGGACAAGGGGCTGCTCGATACGACGACGGTGGTGTGGATGGGCGAGTTCGGCCGCACCCCGGGCATCAACCCGCGCAACGGGCGCGACCACTACCCGGGCGCGTGGAGCGTGGTGCTCGGCGGGGGCGGCATCGTTGGGGGCCAAGTAGTCGGTAAGACGGGCGCGGACGGCATGAAGGTCGAAGAGCGCCCGGTGAGCGTGCCGGACCTCCTCGCGACCGTGTGCCACGCGATCGGCATCGATCCCAACAAGCAGAACATGTCGAACGTGAGCCGGCCCATCCGCATCGTCGATCAGGCTGGGAAGCCTGTAAAGGAGATCCTCGCGTGACGCGGCTCCTGGCACTGCTTGCAACTTTGGTTCTGGGTGGTTCGGCTTTCACAGCGGACCCGGATCTCGTGTTTCCCGGAAGCGAGAAGTCCGCGCACCTCCGGCTCGAGATCGCGGCCGACGCCACCGCACCCGAGGCCGCGTGGGCCGCGTTCCTCGACAAGCTGTTCGCGCACTTCGATCGCGATAACGACGGCAAGCTGTCGGCCCCGGAAGCGAATCGCGTGTTCCCGCTTCCCCTCCCGGGCGGGCACGCGGTCGCGATGAACTTCGCCGCCCTCGATAAGGCGCAATCCGGCCGGGTCACGCCCGTGGAGTTCCGCGCGTTCTACCGCGACCGCGGGTTCACCCCGGTAACGATCGTCAATCAATTCGCTCCGGCCGAAACACTGGCCCTGAGCGAAGCCCTGTTCCGGCACCTCGATCGCGACAACGACGGTCAGCTCTCGGCTGCGGAACTGCGTCGGGCCGCGGGGCTCCTCAAGCGCCTCGACGAAAACGAGGACGAGGTGCTGACCGCCGCGGAACTGCTTGGCGAGAACCGCGCCGCGTTCCAATCGGACCCAGCCGGCTTGAAGCTCGCCGCGCCCGAGAAAACTGCACCCAATGCGACGCTGCGACTCGCGCTGAGCGGAAAGCCCGCACTTGCCGGCGTGAGCGAAGCGTTCGAACTTTCCGCCGACGGCACGCGATTGCGGGTACCGGGCGGGGTCTGCGTCGTGCGCATCACGAAGGCCGACCCGACGACCGCGTTCCGCGCAGCGAAGAGCTTCTACCTCGCACAGTTCAAAGCCACCACGGGCGACAAACCCGCGCGGAAGCAGGTCTTCGATGACGACCCCACTGCGCAGGTTCTCGCGGGCCTGTTCGATTCGGCCGACCGCGACGGCGACGGCAAACTCACGCGCGCAGAACTGGAAGCGCTCTTCGATCTCATCGAACTCGGGATCGCGTGCCGCGTACTGGTGACCGCGACCGATCGCGGGCGGAACCTGTTCGACCTGTTCGATACGAACGGCGACGGTCGGCTCGACCTCGACGAACTGATCCGGGCCGGCCGGAACGTGCCGGGCGCACTCGCCCGCGACAAGTCCCTGGAACGTAGCGCGGTACCCGCTTCGTACCAACTGACGGTTAGTCGCGGACCGCTCGGCGACTCGTTCGGTCCGGTCCCGTTCGGTGCGGCCCCGAAACCGAAACCGCTGCTCCCCCGCGCCGCACGTGGGCCGGCGTGGTTCCGGGCGATGGACAAGAACGGTGACGGCTACGTTTCCGCGCGCGAGTTCATTGGCGCGCCGGACCTATTTACGAAGCTGGACACCAATGGTGACGGGCGCATCAGTACCGAGGAAGCCGAGTCCGCGAACCCGTGATCTTCAATACGAGCCGGTGCTGTGGAGCCTTAAGGCCCGACGGCTCCGCCCGCTCCGAGCGACCGACGCGGGTGCCCGGCCCATCAAAAATGATTCGTGCCTTGGTGCCGACGAACTCGCGCGATTCGTTCCCGCTCGCCGCCACCCGGCGCACCAATCGCCGGATTTCGTTACCCCTTGGTCGGTGCCACCGACTATCTTCGTTTCACCCACATTGCTACTCGTCTGGAACTCGCACAATGACTTCGCGCCACCCTCGTATCGCGCTCGGCCTGTTCGCGCTCGCGATCGGTATGTGTCTTCTCATACCCCCGTTCGGCCCGAGTGCGTCGGCCCAACCCAAAGGCCGGCAAAAGGGCGACAAGGAGAAGGACGCCCCGGCACCCAACTTCACCCTGCCAGACAGTTGGGCGAAGTCCTTTTCGTGGCGCAACATCGGCCCCGCGAACATGGGCGGGCGCATCACGGCCATCTCCGTGTTCGAGGCGGACCCCTCGACCTACTGGGTCGCGACCGCGAGCGGCGGGTTGCTGAAAACCACTAACAACGGCGTCACGTTCGCGCACCAGTTCGACAAGGAAGCAACGGTTTCCATCGGCGACGTGTGTGTGTCCCCCTCAAACCGCGACATCGTGTGGGTCGGCACCGGGGAGAACAACCCGCGCAACTCCGTTTCGTTCGGCGACGGCGTGTACAAGAGCACCGACGGCGGGAAGACCTGGAAGCACATGGGGCTGAAGAAATCGTTCCAGACGGGGCGCATCCGCGTTCACCCGACGAACCCGGAGGTGGTTTTCGTCGGCGCGCTCGGTCGGCTCTACGGGCCGAACGAGGAGCGCGGGCTGTTCAAGACGACCGACGGCGGGAAGACCTGGGAGAAGGCCCTCTACGTCGACGACAAGACGGGCGCGATCGACGTGTGCCTGCACCCCACCGACCCGGACACGATCTTCGTCGCCATGTGGGAGCGCCGGCGGGACGAGTACGACTCGTGGCCCGGCGGCGGTATTCCCGACGGCTACGACTCCTACGACCCGGTGCAGAAGTGGGGTGCGGGGGCCGGCATCTACAAGAGCACGGACGGGGGGAAGACGTTCAAGAAACTGACCACCGGCCTCCCAACGAGCAACATGGGGCGCATCGGACTGGACATCTACCGCAAAGACCCGAAGGTGATGTTCGCGGTGATCGACTGCGAGAAGATCGGCATGGGCGTGCCACCCAAGAAGGGTGCGGTCGGCAGCGCGTACTTGGGTCTCACCGGCGAGGACGCCGAGGGCGAGACCGGGGCGAAGGTCACGCGCGTGGTCACCAACGGCCCGGCGGACACCGCGGGTGTGAAGGTCGATGACGTTGTGAACAAGATGGGCAACCAGGTCATCAAGACCTACGACGAGGCCCTCGCGGTCGCAGCCAGCGCCAAGCCGACCGATAAGGTGACGGTGCAACTCAAGCGCGGCGACAAGGACGTAACGGTCGAGCTGACGTATGGCGACCGCCCGGTCCCGAAGGGCGGGGGCGGCTTCGGCGGACCGGGGGGCGCATCGGCCACGCGCCCGTTCGCGGCCAACTACGGCGGACAGGCTGCGAACGTCCAGGAACAACAGGGGCCGGACGGCTTCCAGTACGGCGGCGTGTACAAGTCCACCGACGGCGGCGAATCGTGGAAGCGGATCAACAGCATCAACCCGCGCCCGATGTACTTCAGCCAGATCCGCGTCGATCCGAGCGACGAGAAGTTCGTGTACATCCTGGGCGTGACCGTGACCGCGTCGCGCGACGGCGGGCGCACGTTCCAGCCCGGGAGCCGCGCGATCCACGACGACCAGCACGCGCTCTGGATCGACCCGAAGGACGGCCGGCACATGATTGTCGGCACCGACGGCGGGTTCTACTCGACCTACGACCGCGGGGCGAACTGGGACCACCACAACAACATGGCCCTCGGCCAGTTCTACCACGTCGCGGTGTGCAACAAAAAGCCGTACTGGGTTTACGGCGGGTTACAGGACAACGGTTGCTGGGGGCAGCCGAGCATGAGTCTCCGCGGGGGCGGGCCGGTCAATGAAGACGTGATCTCGCTCAACAGCGGGGACGGGTACGTGTGCCGCGTCGATCCCAACGACCCGGACCAGGTGTACGCGGAGAGTCAGAACGGCGGCATGGTGCGGTACAACTTGCGCACCGGCGAGCGCGCCTCGATCAAGCCGACTCCCACACAGGGCGGCCCGCGCTACCGGTTCAACTGGAACACGCCGTACATTCTCTCGGCCGCGAACTCCCACATCCTTTACAGCGCCGGGAACTACGTCTTCAAGTCCGTGAAGAAGGGCGACAACCCGCAGATCATCTCGCCGGAAATTTCGCGCACGAAGCACGGCAGCGCCACCGCGCTGGCGGAATCGCCGCGGAACCCGGACGTGCTGTTCGTCGGGACCGACGACGGGTACCTCTGGCGCACCAAGAACGGCGGGAAGGACTGGACGAACATCACCGACAAAATCGGGCTGAAGAAGCCGACGTGGATCGCCACCATCGAGCCGTCGCGGTTCGCGGACGGGCGCGTGTACGTGTGCCTCGATGCGCACCGCATGGACGACGACAGCCCACACGTCTACACGACGGACGACCTGGGTGAGACGTGGAAACCGATCACGGGGAACCTGCCCGTTGGCTCCACGCGGTGCCTGCGGGAAGACGTCACGAATCCCAACTTGCTCTTCTGCGGGACGGAGTTCGCACTGTTCGCGTCACTCGATCGCGGGAAATCGTGGACGAAGATCAACAACAACCTCCCGACCGTCGCCGTTCACGAGGTGGCGATCCACCCGACCGCGGGCGAGATCGTGGCCGCCACGCACGGGCGCAGCTTGTGGATTCTGGACGTCACCGCGCTACGGCAGATGGCCTCGGAGAAGATCAACGACGAGGTGACGCTGTACAAGCCGAACGCGGTAGTTCGGTGGCAGAGCTTGCCGAGCCGCGGGCGCTCGGGTCGGCGGTTCGTCGGCGAGAACCCCGCGCCCGGGGCACACATCTTCTACTCACTGCCGAAGAAGGCGACGAAGGTGGCGCTTGAGTTCCAGGACATTGACGGCAAGAAGGTCGGCGAACTCACGGGCGGAATCGACCCCGGGCTGCACAAGCTGACCTGGAGCACCTCCGCTGGCGGCGGAGGGGGAGGTGGTTTCCCCGGCGGCGGAGGTGGGGGCGGACGCTTCGGCGGGCGCCAGGTTCCAGCCGGCGCGTACCGCATCGTGCTGACCGTTGACGGCCAAACGCAGAGCCAGAGCTTCACCATTGAAGGCGATCCCGCTCCGGCGCGCGTTCTGACGGGTGAAGAGGAAGACGAAGAAGAGGATGACGATCGCTGATCGGGTAGTCAAGCATCGTGGAGTAACGACGCGGGCCGGGGATTGCTCCCCGGCCCGCGTGTTTCCCGACCGGCCCTGGCGGTGCGTGCGCTCCGCTGGAAGGGCCGGTCAAAGTTCCCGAGAGGTCTACTTCTGAACCGGTGGCGCGGAAGGCTCACGGCACCGCCGAACTAGTTCGAGTCGTCGAACTTTCGGAACCGCGATCAGCGAGGTTGCCCCAGCCCGAAAGTTCGACGACTCGAACTAGTTCGGAAGCGGTGCTGGAACAGCCTTCCCCGCGGCGCACAGCAAGGCAAAAGCTCGGACGACGCAACATCGTCCTGTCGCAGAGCGACGAGCTAAACAACCCGGGAACGGAGACAGAGTACCCCGGCGGAAGCCGTGACGCAACCGTCGGGGTATTGGCTCAATAGTCGAAGTTGCTCTCACCGAGGCCGACGTTGATCTTCACGTCGCTGAAGCTGTACGCCTCGAACAGGTCGCCCGTGGCCGCGTTGCCCTTCGGCTGGTCGTAGGCCTCGTACCGGAGCGGCAGCTTCGTTTCCTTGTCGACGTACACCATCATGCGGTAGGCGTAGCGGAAGGCGTGCGGCCGGCGCGTCAGGATCTCGTACCGGGTCACGTTGCGCCCGGCGAACTGGAAGTCGCCCGTGTACACTTCGACCGGGTTGTTCAGCGTCTTCTCGCGGGCCGTGGCCGCGGTCACGCGGTCGAGGACCGCGGTCATGGTCCACTCGGTAACCGGGTGCCGGTTCTCGGCCAGGAACTTGGTGTCGTCGAGGTCCACCGTTCGGAACCCCTTCGCGCCGCCCACCCCGGCCGGGCGGTACTGCATCTTCGTGCTCTTCCGCGCCGCGGTGTAGGCCACTTCCATGCCCGCGGTCGCTTCGGGCCGGGCGAACCGGACGTACACGCCGCCCGGGTTCAGCCGCACCTTCATCTCCGCGACCTGCTCGGCCGAGAGCGTCCCGTTCCGCATCTCCTGGCGCGTGAACGTGCAGGTGTAGTCGCGGGCCTTGCCCAGTGCCGTGCGCGCGTCCGCGATCATCGACACGAGCGCGTCGCCGGCCTTCGCGCCGTCGGGCGCCTTCGGCGCTTCGGTTTTCGCCGGCTCGGTCTTCGGCGGCTGGGCGACGACCGCCCCGCCCACGAACAGCCCGGCGCACGCTACCGACGCCCACGTCTTCCCACGCATGGTTCGCTCCCCCCACGACCAAGTAATGAGCCTTTACCCGCGGCGTATACCGACCTCCCCGCGCGGAGGGAAGACGAGATGTTCGGAATTTTTCGGCGCGCCGCCCGGCCCGCGCCGGGTGCATAAAATCGTCGAGGCGCGTTTCGCGTCCGTATGTGGGGAACTTATGCCGGTTCAAATTCACACCGTCGAGTCGCAGCCGTTCGCCGAGAACTCTTACGTCGTGTGGAAGGACGGCAGCCCGGATGCGTTCGTGATCGACCCCGGCTTCGAGCCGGACCTGATCCTCGACGCGCTCGCGGAACGCGACCTCAAACTGGTCGCGATCGTCTGCACGCACGGGCACTGCGACCACATTGCGGGGAACACCGCACTCAAACAGGCTCACCCGGACGTGCCGATCATCATCGGCGCGGGCGACGCCGCGATGCTCACCAGTTCGGCCCGGAACCTGAGCGCGGCGTTCGGCTTCGACATCACCAGTCCGCCGGCCGACCGCGTGGTAACCGAAGGTGAAACGCTTACGGTGGCGGGGATCGCGTTGGAAGTGTTCGAGATCCCGGGGCACTCGCCCGGTCACGTCGTGTACGTGATCCGCGAGACGCACCCAACTACAGTGCTGGGTGGCGACGTGCTGTTTCGCGGGAGCGTGGGTCGAACCGACTTCCCGGGCGGGAGTCACGAGCAACTGAAGTCTGGAATCCGCCGCGTGCTGTGGGCACTGCCGGACAACACAGTGGTGTACCCCGGTCACGGGCCGGTCACGACCATCGGTCACGAGAAGCGCACAAACCCATTTGTTGCGGATTGAGGGGAGAACCTACCCCCCATCCCCTCCCTAAAGGGAAGGGGAGCAGGCGCGCGAACCCTCGGATAATTTACCCGTGCTAGCTGACTCGAAGGGTCTGCTCCCCTGCCCTTTCCTCCGGCCCGCAGGAAGCTTTGCTGACAGGGCCGGAGAGCACGAGGGAGGGGGCCGGGGGGTAGGTTCCCCTCAATCCGCGCTCAGAACGTGAAGATGATTTCGGTGAACCCGGAGAACAGGCTCGTCACCTTGCCGCCGCCCTTGTCGTTGTACAACTGGCGGAACCCGCCCCCGGGGAGCAGCACGGACAGCCCGCCCAGCAAGATCGCGTTGTTGTTCAACCGCGGGCGGTACTCGAACCCCGTGCTCAAATCGACCCCGATGAACCGATCGATGTTGCTCTGGAACGTGAACACTTCCAGCGAACTCGTCTTGTCGAAGAACAGCGCGTTCGCGTTGTTGATCGACCGCAGCCGGGGCGTGATGTCGATGTCCACGCCGTAGTTAATCAGCCACAACCCGGGGTTCACGAAGTTGCTCTGACCCTGGATGCGGCTCGACCGCAGGTTCGCCAGGTTGCTCTGGTCGTTCGTCAGCCCCACGCCGAACAGCGGGATGCGGTTGCGGCGCCAGAAGCTGAACTCGCCGCCGAAGTTCTGCTGATCGAGGATCGAGTCGAACCCGGTCGCGTGGCCGTTGCGGGCGTTGCCGTCACCGGACTGGTACAGGCCGCTCACGCGGAACCGCGCCCAGTCGCGGTCGTAGGACAGTTCGAGCGCCGCGAGCTGGGCGCTGATCGACGTCGGCTGCCCCGCGATCGGGTTGCGGCTGTCGCGCCCCAGCACCCAGTAGAAGGCGTGCGAGATGTTGTACCGGTCGATGTGGCCGTCCCCGGCCCAGCCCAGGTAGTGCGCTTCGACGCGGTGCGGCTGGAACGTGCCGGCCGGGTCCGGGCGCACCAGGAACCCGTTCTTGTCGAACTTCGTCGAGGGCGCGTCGTTGTTGTAGTGGTAGCTCACCGACGACGTGTACCCGGGGAAGATGAAGTCCTGCCGGTACAGGTTCGCGATGATGATGTCCTGGTCGCGGTCGGTGAACGTGTTGAGCTGGCTGTTGGTGTCCTTTTCCAACTGCCGGAAGTACGCCAGGTTGAACTGCGTGCGGTTCCCGTCCAGGTTCCCGAACAGGCGCACGCCGCGGTTCACGTCGCTGAAAATGAACCCGCGGAAGTCGCTCGTGAACGGCTGCGAACCGGCCCGGACCGAGACGAAGTCGTACTCCGGGCTCAGGTCCGCGATCTTGTATTCCGCGAACCACTCCTGCAGCGTCGTCCACGACCGGTCCCGCACGGTGCCCTTGCGCACGTCCGGGTTGATGACGCCCAGTTCCGACACGCTCAGCGCGTTGGCGTTGATCGCCGGGGTCACCTTCACCCGCCAGTCCGCCGGCTTGAACGCCGCGTCACCGTGGAACAGGTCGAACGAGAACGTCGCGAGTTCGGAGAACACGAACTGCCCCGGGCGCTGGAAGAATTCGGTTTCCAGTGGTCGGGCGGTGCTCTCGAACGGCGTCGTCGCGGTCGGGATCATCCGGCCCTCGAACAGCGTGCTGCTCGTGCCGGTGAGCGTCAGGAACGTGTGCTGCCCGATGATCGGGTAGTCGCCCTTGAGCACGTTCTGGTTGTACGGGTCGTACCAGCGCCCGAGCCGGTACGGGTAGTCGAACACGCGCGGGTGGTTGAGCCCGTAGCGGTCCCACGCGGGGAACCCGGTGCGCCACCGGTCCTCGACGGTTTCGTACTCGTTGTTGCTCCCGGAGCGCGGCAACACACCACTCTGCCCGGCGAACCCGAGCGTCGGGAAGTAGGCGTAAGACGCCTGCGTCGCGGCGTCCTGCTGCCCGCCGGGTTTGGCCGGGTTCGCCGGGTCGAGCAACCGGTCGATGGGTTGCCGCGTGGTGTCTTTCGGTAGTTCTGCGGCTTTCGGTTGCGCGGCCGCTACGGGCGCGGCTCCCCCAATTGGTGGAATCGCGGGAATGGCCGGTAGCGAGGCCGAGGGCGCGATCGGGCTCGGTAGAGGTGCGGACGCACCAAGCAGCGGGGCCGGGGCCAACGGTAGGGGTGGGAGCGCGACCGGAGCTTTTGTGGCAGCCGTGTGCGGGAGCGGCGCTCGTACCGGCTCGTCGCCGCGAGCAAAACCCGCGACGCACAACAGCCCGCCCGCGACACAGCGGCTCAATTTCCAGGCTCGCCCCATGTCTGTACTCCCTGTCGCGCTGACCGACGCACCGCGAGTCCGGTGCCTCATCTCCTCCATCGGTTCTGGGCGTGACGGTCATGAGGATTCTTCCGATTATGCGACGAATGCGCAACTGGCCGGGAAATCCGTAAAGGCCGGTTTTGCGGGAGCCGATACCGGATATGGGGTAACTCTTCCGATCACGCGGGCCGGGCCATGCACACTGCGACCGACCGAGCCGCCACGCGGCGCACCGCCCTTCAATGCGAAGCGCTCGAGGAGCGGTCGCTGCTTGCGACCGCCGCGCTCGCAGCGGGCGCGCTGACGATCACCGGGACCGACGGCAACGACCGCATCCGCGTGGTCAACGACGGGGGCGTGCTCCGCGTCTTCGATGGCACGACGAACATTGGCGATTTCGCCTCGGCCGCGGTGACGACCATCGCGGTGAGCACCGGTGCGGGGAACGACTCGGTCGTGATCTCCCCGAAGGTGACGCAACCGGCCAACATCAACGGCGGGGACGGCACGAACAAGCTCGTCGCCGGCGGGGGCGCAGCGACGCTCACAACCGGGAGCGGGCGGGACGCGCTCTTCGGCGGGTCCGGGGTGAACACCTTCAACGGCGCCGGCGGGCAGAACGACATCTTCAAGGTGAAGCCGACCGACGTCGTGCTGCCGAACACGGGCGACCGGCTGCTCGGGTCGCTCCCGCCCGGCACGACCGTCTCCACGCCGCAAGAAACGATCACCGCGTCGGAAGTGGACGCTCTGCTGAAGCGGGCCGCCGCCGCGTCCGCCAGTTCGGACGCCATCATCGTTATCACGGACCGGAACGGGCAGATTCTCGGGGTCCGGGTCGAGAGCGGGGTCGCGGCGGAGATCACCAGTAACGTCAACAATTTGGTGTTCGCGATCGACGGGGCGTATGCGAAAGCGCTCACGGGGGCGTACTTCGCCAACAACCAGGGGCCGCTCACGTCGCGGACCGTCCAGTTCATCAGCCAGTCCACCATCACCGAGCGCGAGGTGGAATCGAACCCGAACATCACCGACCCGAACTCGACGGTGCGCGGGCCGGGGTTCGTTGCGCCGGTCGGCAGCAAGGGCCACTTCCCGCCGGGCGTGGCGAACACGCCGCAGGTCGACTTGTTCCAGATCGAGCACACGAACCGCGACGGCACGTTCCACGTCGGGGCCGACGGGATCAAGGGCACCGCGGACGACGTGCGGCTGGAGCAGCGGTTCAACATCGACCCGACTTATGTCCCTGCCGGCCAAGACCTTACTTCGCCGGACTCGTATGGCTTCCAGAGCGGGCGGCTCACCGGCGCACAGTCCCGCGGGATCGCGACCCTGCCCGGCGGCATTCCGATCTACAAGAACGGGCAGGTGGTCGGCGGCATCGGGGTCTTCTTCCCCGGTAAAACCGGGTACGCGACCGAGGAGAACTCGTCGCTCAGCGCCACCTTCGATCCGACGAAAGCGGACCGGTCGCTGGAAGCCGAGTGGATCGCGTTCGCGGCGGTCGGCGGTACCCGCGCGAGCGTGGACGGCACGCCCACCATGCCGGTTGACGATCTCGGCGGCGTCGCGCTGCCGACCGGCTTCGGGCTCCCGACCGGGCGCCTCGACCTCGTCGGCATTCAGCTCGACGTATTCGGTAAGGGCGGCGCGATCGAGGGCGGGAAGCAACTGCAAAACGTTGCCAACTTGGTGGGCCGTGGCAGCGCGAACGACGGCACCAATCAGATCGTGAACGCGGGCGCCGACGGCATCGCCAATACCGCCGACGACATCACGCTACGGGGTGGGAAAGCCGTACCAGAGGGGTGGCTGGTGACCCCGCACGACGGCGACGGGATCACGGCCGAAGAGGTGACGGCGATCATCGCCAACTCGATCCAGCAAGCGGACAAGACCCGCGCTGCGATCCGGGTGCCGCTCGGTACGCGGGCCAAGTTCGTGTTCGCGGTGTCCGACCGCCAGGGTAACGTCGTCGGCCTGTTCCGCCAGCCGGACGCGACCGTGTTCTCCATCGACGTGGCCGTGGCGAAGTCCCGCAACGTGGCTTACTACGCGAACCCGACGCAACTCCAGTTGATCGACCAAGTTCAGGGGTTGCCGTCGGGGGCGGCGCTCACGAACCGCACGTTCCGGTACCTCGGCGAACCCCGGTTCCCGGAAGGGATCGACGCGGCACCGCCGGGGCCGTTTTCGCAACTCAACGACGACCCGACCGGCACGAACCGGTTCACGGGCCTGCTGACCGGGGCGGCCCTGCCCGCGTCGGCGTACCAGAGTGTCGTCGGGCACGACTCCTTCAACCCAGGTACCAACTTCCACAGCCCGTTCAACGTGCTCAACCAGAACGGGATCGTGTTCTTCCCCGGGAGTTCGCCCCTGTACCGAGGGGGCATCCTGCAAGGCGGCTTCGGGGTCAGCGGCGACGGTGTCGACCAGGACGACGTGACGACCGTGGGCGGGCAGACCGGGTTCGAGGCACCGAACCCGATCCGGGCCGATCAGTTCCTCGTGAACGGGGTCCGGCTGCCGTACCAGAAATTCAACCGCAACCCGGAGGGGTAAGGGAGCCGATAATTTGGGGGAATGCCGGAAGCGCGGGGGCGCAGTCGCCCCTGCGCCCACATTTATCCCCCAAACTACCGGTGCCCCATGTGGCGTTTACTGGCCCTCGCGGGCGTTACGTCTTTCGCACTTTGCGCATCTTCACGGGCCGACGACCGGCCGCTGCTCCAGCGGATCGCGGAGCGCGCTCCGGTCCCGCGCGTGAACATCGAACACTCCGCGGAGCGCGCCGGGTACCCGCTGAACGTGAAGCGGCACGCGGTCCCCAGCGTGACCCGGTTCGACCAGGGAGGGTACGTCGGCGGTGGATCGCTCCGCAACAACAGTCTCATCGCGCGCGGCCCCGGTTCCGCGGTCGGCCCCACTCAAGACGGCACCTACGGGACGGACTTCGGCGGGTTCCGCGCGCACTTGGGCCGCGTGTTCCTCGCCTCGTCTGACTCGTCGCGCGGGCACCCGGCGTACCTCTCGTACCGCACCGACGGCCCGCGGATCGTGGACGTGTTCGCGATACGTCCGCTGCGTAACGGCATTCTGGCGAAGCGCGAAGCCGCCGAGGAAATGCACCACGGCAAGGAAGAGCACGGGGCGGGCGGGCACGGAGCCGAAGGCCACGCACCCGAGGGCGGTGAAAAGAAAGGCGGCGGGCACTGAGCGGGAGAACCTACCACCCATCCCCCTCCCTAAAGGGAAGGGGAGAAACGCAAAAACTGTTGTTGTCAGGCGAACCGCGAATGTAAATGAGCGGGTGTCTGTAGACCCGCTCATTTACATTCGCGGTTCGCCCATGTTCTCCCCTTCCCTTTAGGGAGGAGGCCGGGGGTAGGTTCTTCACCCCCGCGCGAACTGTGCGTCCCACTCAGGCAGCTTTTCCCGCAGTTCGGCCGCGCTACTCGCACGGAGCGTAACGTGCCCGATCTTGCGCCCCGGGCGCGCGGACTTGCCGTAGAGGTGCAGGTGGGCGTCCGGGTTCGCGAGGACCGCGGGAGTCGGCAGCGCTTCGCCGATGAAGTTGTACATCGCCGAGAACCCGACCGCGTCCGCGCGTCCGAGCGGTAACCCGCACACCGCACGGACGTGGTTCTCGAACTGACTCGTGAGCGCCCCCTCAATAGTCCAGTGCCCGGAATTGTGGACCCGCGGTGCCATTTCGTTCGCGAGCAGTCGCGGACCGTCCTGGAACCACTCGATCGTCAGCACGCCGACGTAATTCAATTCGGTGAGCACGCGGGCCGCGAACTCGGTCGCGCGCTCGGTTAGTTCCTCGCCCAAGTCCGGCGCGGGTGCGATCGAGCGGTGCAAGATGCCGTCGATGTGAACGTTTTCGATCAGCGGGTACGTGACGATCTGCCCGTCGCGCCCGCGCACGGCGACCAGCGACAGTTCACGATCGAACTTCACGAACCCTTCGAGGATGAGGGGGCGCCCGCCCAACTTCTGCCACGCCGCGTTCGCTTCGTCCGGTGTGCGAATAACGGCCTGCCCCTTCCCGTCGTATCCGAAGCGCCGCGTTTTCAGGACCGCGGGCAGGCCGATCTCCGCGACCGCGCGGTGAAAATCGGCTTCGCTTTCGATCGGTGCAAAGGGCGGCGTGGGAATGCCGAGCGACTGGAAGAACTGCTTCTCCGCGAGGCGCTCTTGCGACACTTCGAGCGCGCGTGCCGGCGGGAACATCGGCACGCGCTCGGCGAGCCACCGGGCGGATTCGACCGGCACGTTCTCGAACTCGAACGTTACGACGTCGGACGCCTGGGCCAGCTTGTAGAGCGCCTGAAGGTCGTCGAACTCGCCGGCGATGTGATCGCACACCTGCGCGGCCGACGAACCGGTCCCCGGTTCCAGAACAGTGGGCCGAATTCCGAGCGGGTACCCCGCCAGCGCGAGCATGCGACCGAGTTGCCCGCCGCCGATAATGCCGAGTCTCATAGTTGGTAATTTACCCGTCAGCGATCTGGCCGCGCCCCAACGTAATCAGCTTCTCCTTCTTTTTATGAACGCGGGTAGAACACGCGGCACAGTTCGCGTGTTCTACCCGCCACTCGGTTGCACGCGGGGGTTGGGGTTGTCGAGCACTTCTTGCGTGCGCGTGGCGCGGAAGTGCTTGAGCGCCTCGCGGATACTCGGCGTCTTCAGCGCGAGAATCGCTGCGGCGAAGAGCGCCGCGTTGATCGCGCCGGCCTTACCGATGGCCAGCGTGCCGACCGGGACGCCGGCGGGCATCTGTACGATCGAGAGTAGCGAATCGACGCCGCGCAGCACGGCCGATTCCACCGGCACTCCGAGCACCGGGAGCACGGTTTTCGCGGCGCACATTCCGGGCAGGTGCGCGGCGCCCCCGGCCCCCGCGATGATAACTTCGATCCCGCGCACCTCGGCACTCTCGGCGTAGTCGAACAGCTTGTCCGGCGTGCGGTGGGCCGACACGATTTCCACCTCGTGCGGGATCTTGAGTTCTTTGAGCACGTCGGCCGCGTGCTGCATCGTGGCCCAGTCCGAGCGCGACCCCATGATGATTCCCACGCGCGGGGGCACGGCGGCGGTGGACGGCGAGTTGGGGGTCGGGCGTTCGTCGGTCATAGCGTCGCCTCCGAATTGTGACTTGTATATGTGGCGACTTCGCGATTGTATCGGCCCCACGCGTTCCGGGAAGCGTTGGGGTTGCGTTGCTCGCGCGGCGCGGTATACCGCCGGCTCCCAAACAGACAGATGAGGCGAGTCATGCGCGGGTTCACACTCCGGGCGGTGCCGGTGTATTTCGTGGCGTTCGCGTGCGGGTGCTTCGGGAAGCAGGACGTGCAGCGCACCGACGGTGCTCCGCCCTCGCCGACGCACGCTTACTGGAGGCAGGTGAGCGCGGTTCTCGCGCAGAAGCCCGCCGGGGAGAACATACCGGCCTACGTGTCCCTCGTGCGCACACAAACCGATGGGCTCCGCGACCTCCCCACGGACGGCGTGGACGCGGACCTCGTGTCCGCCGTCGCGAGCGTGATTAAGTGCGAAGACGTGGTGCTACAGCGAGCGGACCTGATCGATAACGACCCGGCGCGACTGAAGGAATCGAAGGAGTTGGCACAGGCGTTCTCGTCCGCGAACCGCGCGGCGGCCGAGTCGAAGAAGCGGCTGAAGGCGCTCCAGCCGGCGCTCAACTCGCGCCACGGCGGCGGCTTCGCCCCGATGGGCTAGTGCGCCCCGACACGGATCGCGCCGGCCATCGGGGGGTTCGCGGGGAACCGGAGGAACGCCGCGTCGTCGTTCGGGTTCGGGTCGACCAACCGCAGTTGGTCGAGCTTGGTCGAAGCGAGCGGCGGGGCTCCGGGGCCGGAGTTCGGTTCGTAGAAGTTGTTTGAAGACTCGAGCCCCACAATCGGCTCCGGTGCTTTGAGCAAATGGGTGACGCGCGCGAAGTAACTAAGTGACACCTTCAAAGCGTACACCCCGGACTCGTTCGGGGGGAACTCGAACTGGAACCCGACGGGCATCAGGTAGAACGTGTTGTTCGCGAGCGACCCGCGTGACGGGCGCGCCCCCGGGCGCATGAACACCACCCCAGCCCCAGCCAAGTTGTAGAAGCGGTTGTTGGTGACCTCGAGGTCGAGCGCCGGCCCGTCAATGCGAATCCCAACGCGCCCCGGCCCTTCAAATCGGCTGTTCTTGATCGTGACGAACTTGTTATCCACGGTAGTAGCATACAGCAACACGCCGGCTTCGCTGTCGGGCGCGAGGATCAGGCGCACCCGGTCGAGCACGACCGGGCGCCCGCTCGCACCCGCGACGTGCCACAGGTGAATACTCGTTTTGAGGACGTTGCGCACCGAGACACCCTCGATCGTTGCACCGGCCGAATTCCCGGTCACCTGGAGGCCGATCTCGGCTTGGTTTTTCCCATCGAACTCCACGTTCCGCAAACGGAACCCCTCGACGTTGCTCGCGTCGAACATGGGCCCGCCCTTCGACGCGAACTCGATCACGGCGGACTTGCCGTCGGCGGACTCGATCGTGAGATCCTTGTGTTTGTTCTTGTCGAGCTTGATCGCGGATTCGACGAGTTTCGCCTCGGCGATCACAATGGTGTCACCGGGACCGACCTTCTGGAGCGCTTCGCGGAGCGAAGCGACGGCGTTTTCGCCACCCGATTTTGAGACGGTGACCTTTTTGGGACCGCTCGGTACCGACGCGGGCACAGTAGGTTGAGTCGCGCGATTATTGAAGAACGCGAAGTACGCCCCCGCGACCGTGGCCGCAAAGACGAGAGCACCCGCGCAAGCCAGGAGCACGACCTTCCCGGCACCGCTGCTCGCGGCGTGGTGCTTGCGCCCGACGCGCGACGGGCGCTCCTCCTCGTCGGGGATCGGGAGTTCGGCCGGTTCGGGCTTTTCGGTGTCGCTGCGGGCCGTGTCCTGGGTGTCATGTTCGAGCGTGGACCAGACCACCGGTTCGTGGCGGTCCGGCGCGGGGGCCGGGCGCGGGGTCGTTCCCGTGATAATTGTGGCGGCAGTGGTGAACGTGGGCGGACTCGGGGCCGGGTGCGGACGGGTGAAGCCCCCCCCTAACGTGGAACCCGTCAGCGCCGGTGACGCGCCCGTCCCGCGCCCCCCCGCGGCGCCGACCACGGCCGGCGACAGCGTGGGCATCTCGCGCTCGGCCGGGGGCGGGATCGGCGTGGTCACCCACCCGGCCAGCGCCGCCATGACCTCGGCCGGGATCTGGTACCGGCGCGCCGGGTCTTTCGCCATCATCCGCTCGACGATCGCGACCAGTTCGTCCGGCACCTCCGGGCGGAGCAACCGGAGCGGGCGCGGGGTGCGGTTCTGGTGCCAGATCAGCTTTTGGGCGACCGACCCTTCGGGGAACGGCGGGCTCCCGCTGAGCAGGAAGTACATGGTCGAGCCGAGCGAATAGACGTCCGCCCGGATGTCCACCGTGTGGCTGTCCATCGCCTGTTCGGGCGCCAGGTAGTCGGCCGTTCCGAGCACGTTCTCGTCGTTCTGGCGCGTCAGGTTGTCGTCCGTATCGTGCGTCAGCCGCGCGAGGCCGAGGTCCAGAACCTTCACCACGCCGAACCGGTCCACCAGGATGTTACCGGGCTTGATGTCGCGGTGAATCAGCCCCATCTCGTGGGCGTGCTGGAGCCCGATCGCGGCCCCGTACACGTAGTGGCACGCGCGGGTCGGGTCGAGCGGACCGAATTTCTTGACCAGATCCTGGAGGTTGATGCCGTCTACCCACTCCATGACGAGGAAGTGGAGGTTCTCGTCCTGATCGATGTCGTAAGCGCGAACGATGTTCGGGTGGTCCACGGCCGCGATCGCGCGGGCCTCACGGTAGAACCGGTCCAGGCTCGGTTTGTCCCCGCCCTTGGAGATCGGCAGTACCTTGACCGCGACGCGCCGGCGCATCAATTTGTGCTCGCACAGGAACACCGTTCCCATGCCCCCCGACCCCAACTTCTCCAACACCTTGTATTTACCGAGGCTGAACCGCTTGTACTTGCCTTGTAGAAGTTGTTCGGCCTGGAAATAGGTCAGTACCGCGTCGCGGACGAGGATCTGCGCGACCTTGGTCGGGTCGGCAGGGAGCGAAGTGGTTTCGCGCAACTTCTGGACGTAATTGCGGAGCCGGACCTCGTCGACGAGGCCGCTTTTCTGGACGAGGTCCAGGATTTCGTCCGCGGTTGTTGGTGCGGGCATGAAACATCTCCGGCGCGAAACCGGCGGGGGCGAACGGGGCGTCCGGCACCGAAAACCCGTGTGCGGGCGCAGGACCGCCATAAGTATAGTGTACGGCAACACGCCAGGGTTGCGGATTCCCGGATCGCGCCGGGGTAGAACAGATTTGACGGGACCGGTCACATTGGCCGGGCCGGGTCCGCGGGCGGGGCGGGCTCTTTGGCGCCCTTGCCGATCTGGTAAGCAACGACCATACCGGCCACGAAAAGAACTGCAATTACGAGCGCAACGGCGACGAGCGGCCAGATGCGCCGATGCGCCGGAGTGGGGGTTGGTTCCGCGTGGACCGGCGCGGGGCGCTTCTTCGCAATGCTCGAACCCGGTTTTTGGCGCATCGGGATCGGGGCCGTCGGCGAGGTGCTCGCGCGCCCGGTGGATATCGGGCCGTTAATCGGCGTGTCGGCGCCCGATTTGAACCGCGGACTCGATGCGGCCGTCGGGCTCGGAGCGGAAAGCGCGGCCGCGCTCGTGGTGGCGCCGGAGTTGGACGGGCGCGACCGCATTTTTCCCGAACTCTCACCGGACCGCGCGAACACCCCCCGTCCGGGGCCGAACAGGACGCGCGCCAGTGGGGGCGATGCGCCGGAGCGGTCCGGCGCCGGCGGGCCGGCCAGTTCCCGCACGAGGGGACAGAGCACCGGCATTTCGGGCTCCGGCGGCGGACCGAGCGGCGCTTCGGCCCACTCCGCCAGCGCCTCGGCCACTTCCATCGGTTCCTGGTACCGGTCGGCCGGGTCTTTCGCCATCATCTTCCGCAACACGTCCAGCACCCCGGCGGGCACGTCGGACCGGAACTCCTCCACCGGGCGCGGTTCGCGCGTCTGGTGCGCGACCAGCTTCGCCGCGATGGTCCCGTCCGGGAACGGGGTCTGGCCGGTCAGCATGAAGTAGAGCGTGCCGCCGAGCGAGTAAATGTCCGCGCGCACGTCCACGATGTTGCTCACGGCCTGTTCCGGTGCGAGGTAGTCCGCGGTACCGAGCACGCACTTGTCGTCGTACTTCTCGGTCACGCTGTCCTGTTGCTTGTTGAAGAACCGCGCCAGCCCCATGTCGAGAACTTTGATGACGCCGGTGCGGTCGAGGAGCAGGTTCCCGGGCTTGATGTCGCGGTGAACCATGCCCAGTTCGTGCGCGTGCTGCATCCCCACGGCGGCCTGCGCGACGTAGTGCGCGGCGCGAACCGGGTCGAACAGCTTCTTCTCCGCCGAGTGGCGCGCGATGATCTCCTGCAAACTCGCGCCGTCCACGTACTCCATGACCAGGAAGTGCAATTTCTCGTACTGGTCGATGTCGTAGGCGCGGACGATGTTCGGGTGATCGAGCGCGGCAACGGCCCGGGCCTCGCGGTAGAACCGGTCCAGGTTCGAGGGGTCGTCGAGCTTCTCGACGGGCAGCACCTTGAGCGCCACGAGGCGCTTCATGAGCGTGTGCTCGCACAGGTACACGGCCCCCATGCCGCCGGCGCCGATGAGTTCGAGGAGCCGGTACTTGCTCCCGATGGTGAACCGCTTGTAGCGCCCGAGTTTGAGCTGCTTGGCCTGGAAGAACGTGAGTTGCGCGTCTCGCACAAGGGCCGCCGCCGCCTGATCGATGGTCTGTGGAGTACCGGTGGCCCGGTGCCGACCCAGGAGGTCGTCGAGCTTCTTGTCCGGCACGAGCCCGCCCTTGCGGACCAGTTCCAGGAAGTCGGGCACGGTGGCGGGTGCCGGCATTGATGATGTCCTTCGGCCCGGTACGGCACCCACCGGCGCGGCAGCGCGAGGCGGGGTCATGCGTGATAATCTGATCGGCGCGGTTGGGGAGAGCAAGGGAGCAGTTGGTAATTTTTACCGCAAATTCACGTCCAGCAAAAGTTCTCGGCGGCGCGATTAGAACTCAAGAGGCCGCTCCCTTGCAGCACTGCCAGGGCCACACACTTGTTATCATACCCGAATCAGCAGTGCAGGAAGGAATTCCCGTGCCACACGTCCGCGATCGCCGATCGTGAAGGCCGCGTGAACGTGGGGCGCGAGCGTCACGAGCGCTCGTGACGAGATCCGGCGCGAGCACGTGCGGCGCCGGGGCGCGGTCGGACACTTGGCATGAACTCGCGCCCGCGCCCGGACGATACAGAGGTATTGCGATCGATCCCGCGCATATCGCTATGCGCGCCGGGTTGACATACGGCGGTGCGGCGCTAAGAATATACAAGCTGCGACCGGTGTCGCTTCTGGACTCGGGACCGAACGAGACGCGCATGGCTTTCCACGTCCGAACTTACTTCCGACCGCCACGCGGCCCGCGGCCCGCCCCCCGCCTCCAGCGCCTCGTCACCGCCGTCCGGTTCGTTGCTTACAAGATCGCTCTGATTCTGGTGTTGGCACTCGCCCCTGCCAACGGTGGGGCACCCGAAGACGTTTCGAGCGAGGCCACAGAGGTAATCAAAGAGGCGGTGGTTTGCTCGGCCCCGGTCACGCCGAACCACCCGGACACGAGGCGAGCAACGTGGACCGGGGCGCCGCTCGCAGTAACTCCCCTCCCCCGACCGAACACCTTCGGCTCTCTCCCCCACCACTCCAATCACTCGCTCCCTAACGGCCATTGCGCCCCTCTGCGCTGTTAATTCCTTCGTGCCCGCGCGATTAGCAGTTTCACGGACCGGTTTTACGCACCAAGCGTAACCGATCCGGTGCGCCACTCTGCGCTCGCGCCTACTCACCACGCTCCCTACTGACGCGCCCCGGCGCGGATCGTCGCTGCACCGACCGCTCCCGGTCGGCGCGGGAAGTGCTCTCGTTTCACTCAACCATTTATCGGGGCCACATATGACCGAGCACCTGTATTCGCACGTGTTGGTGCCAACAGACTTCCGCGCCGAGTGCCGGGCCGCGTACCGCGTCGCTTTCGCCGCTGCACTCGGGTCCGGGGCTACCGTTTCCCTGCTCCACGTCGTCGCCGCGGAGAGCGAGGACGAGTACCAGGGGTTGGACGCGATCCGCTTGCTGCACCGGGCCGCCGAGCACGTGAGCAGCGGGAAGCCGTTGCCCCCCGCGAACCCGGCCGCCGCGCGTGCCCTGCAACTGGAGCGCCTCCGGGCCGAGATACACCCGGAGTGGATCGGGCCGATCGAGCTCCGGCTCGAAGTCCGCACCGGGGACGTGGTCGCGGAGATCGCCCGGTACGCGAACGAATCGGCGGTGGACCTGATCGTGATGGGCGGCGCGCGCCCGGGCCTGTTTCGCGGATTCGGGCGCAGTTCGGCCGATCGACTCGCCCGCGCGACGCCGGTCAAAGTCGTCCGCGTAACGCCACCAGCGCTGGTGTAGGGGCACGACACGGGCGCCGCTAACATTTGCTAATATTTTCGGACCCGGGGGCGAATCCGGGAGGTATGCAATGTTCATCAATTGTTGGTATTTCAAGCAAATCCGCGTTCCGATTGCCGGTTCGCGGTGGCCGCATTGGGCTAACACTCGCTCACACTCTTTACCCACTCGGTTCACTCCACACCGATTGGCGCGGAGCACGAAACCGTGATCCCGAGTGGCGACGAGCCATTACATGCGAATAGTGAACAAAAACGCAACACTCTCCCGCCGGCCTACGGGAAACGCACTGCGCCGTTCGCCACAGGCGTTTGACACTAGCACCCGCCTCCCGGCGGTAAACCCATAACGCCTACTCGTGAGACACTGATGCCCTACGTCCTCCATACGCCCGACACGATTTTCTCCGCGCGCCACACCCCGAGCTGGCTGCTCCTCGCGGGCGCCTCCGGCATGGTGAACGGGCTCGCGTTCCTGGCGTGCGAACAGTACGTGACGCACGTGACCGGCACCGCCACCCGGCTCGGACTGGAGTGGCCCCACGCCGGGATCGCGCTGGAATACGCCGTGGTCGTACTGAGCTTCATCTTCGGCGCAATGGCTTCGGTCCTCGCGCTCCAGGCCCGGGTCACTCAGGGCAAGCCCCCCCGCTGGGCGACGCCGCTCGTGATCGTCGCCCTGACACTGACCGGGGTCGCTCTGGCCGGTCTCACGGGGGTATTCGGTCCGTTCGGCGGGGCGATCACAACCGAGCCGCCGTTCGTTCTGCTCTCGCTCCTGGCGTTCGCGTCCGGGCTTCAGAACGCGGCCGTAGCGACGAGCACCGGACTGGCCGTGCGCACCACGCACCTGACGGGGCCGGCAACGGACCTCGGCATTCACCTCGGCGTCGCCTATTTCACCAAAGGGGAGGACCGCCGGGCGGCCTTAAGAGGGGCGCTACTCCGCGGTGGGAAAGTGTTCGCGTTCGTCGCCGGAGCCGGCCTCGCTTTACCGCTCGCTGGAGCGACAGGGTACCTCGCGTTCTTCGTCCCGGCCGTTGGCGTCCTGATCGCAGCCGGGCTGAGTTTCATCCCCGCGTGGGGGCCGAGCGACTTTCCGGACCGCGAGGAAAGCGCCCAGGCCGATCCGCCACCTGCGGCCGAACCGGTGATGGCAGGCGCTCAGTCGGTTCGGTGACGCACGAGCAGACGATAGGCGAAAGCCGCCGTATTGTCCGACCCACCCGCTCGTTAACACTCGCGGTTCGCCTGAGTCTCTTGGCGAACCGCGAGTGTTAACGAGCGGGTGGAACTTCCGATGGTCCACAAGTCTGACCGGGGCTACAAGTCCTCAGTAGTGGGCAAGCCCGCGCCCGAAGTCGATCGCTTCCCTTGTGCTGAGTCGTTAACCGAGAAGAGGTGACGGCCTCAAAGAAGAGAGGCCAATTCGGTGAGTTGGCGTTAGCCGAGCGGATCACGGCCATTCAAGTGCTCTGCCCGCGCATCTACCGAGCGGTTACGCCAGTGCGTCGACAGTCTGCCCGAGGTGCGTGTCGATGCCGGCCGCGGCAGCACCGAGGAGGATGGCCATCTCCGGGCTCACGGGCGGCGCGGCAGCCGCCTGAGCAAGTACCGGCGACGCGGAGCCCGCTACCGACTGGAGCAGTGCCAACACGGGCGAATACTGAGCGCCGATGGTCATGGGAGAATTCCTCCAGAAGCGCAAAACGCAACGGTAACAAGTCTAGAATACAAATCGCGTCCGTGCCTCTCATACGGCCCGCCAACAAACGGAACAGGCGGTGCCGAACGGTCCGGAATCGCAAGAACGAAGTACAATCGCACACGGAGTAGCGAGGTGACTCCGTGTGCGATTGTGGCAAGTACGAGCGCCGTCTGCTCGTTGGCGCTCAATCAATTTTCAGATCGGTTTTGTGGAGAAGTGTATCGCCACACGCCTGCGGCAACTGCCGCAAAAAATGCGACAGACGCGGAACCGATCAATAGTCGCGTATCTTGCCAAGGAGCAGACCGCGTAGGTTTCAAATATACTACTTGTCCGTCCTCCTCGGTTCTCGTTGTTGGCTCGCGAAACAAAAAGCAAGCCGCAACAACCACAGACAACCAGGCGATTATCGACACAATCGCCATAGTCAATATTGAACCATATAATCTTGATGCCGAAGCCATACAATCGACCCTAGTATTGCTCGGGAGTAAATTCTATCCATCCGTGTTTGCAAGAACTGAATACCTCGCGGCACGTGCCAAAACTTGCGCTGATCGCCCCCACTCTTTACCGGCGCTGGCATCTACGTGTCTATCCCGCCTACGTCTACGATACGCCCACTGGCCGCCGCACGTTCGCCTTGTCTACACCGTCTACGTCTACGAAAACCCAATAATCGCTAGGAGAAACGAAGGTTTCGCAGGCGCGGACGGATCGACGACCGAAAGCCACACGAGGGGCGTAAAGCCCAGCGCGGCCCGCGGAATTCGTGAACTCGACCATTCGGGCCGGTGTCCCGAATACAAAACACGGTACCACCGGCCCCACGGAACCCCATGAGCACAAAGCGCGAACTCGGTCTGGTCCGCACCGTGAAAGCGGTCTGCCCGCACGACTGCCCCGACACGTGCGGCATGGTGGTGTCCGTGGACCAAGCGACCGGACGCGCGGTCGATTTGCGCGGCGACAAGGAACACCCGTTTACGCAGGGGTTCTTGTGCCAAAAAGTGTCCAACTATCTCGAACGGGTGTACCACCCGGACCGCCTCCTCTATCCGATGAAGCGCGTCGGCCCGAAGGGTGAGGGGAAATTCACGCGGATCTCGTGGGGCGAAGCGATTCGCACTATCGGGGAAAAGTTTCGCGCGATCGCCGCGTCCGAAGACGGACCGCAAGCGATCCTGCCGTACAGCTACGCCGGCACGATGGGCAAGTTGATGTATTCGAGCCTGGACCGGCGGTTCTTCCACCGGCTCGGCGCGAGCTTGCTAGACCGCACCATCTGCGCGACCGCGGGCGCGGTGGGGTGCGACGTGACGCTCGGCACGCGCGCGATGATCGACCCGCAAGCCGCCGTGAACAGCCGGTACATCGTGAACTGGGGCTCGAACACCTCCGTCACGAACATTCACTTCTGGAAAGTCGAGCACGAGGCGCGGAAGCGCGGCGCCCGGATCGTCACGATCGACCCGTACAAGTCGCCCACCGCCGCAAAATCCGACTGGTGGATTCCGATCCGGCCGGGCACCGATGCGGCCCTCGCGCTGGGGGTGATGCACATCATCTTCCGCGAGGGGTGGCAGGACGATGCGTACCTGAACGATCACTGTGTCGGGGCGGAGCAACTGCGCGCCCGGGCGCTGAACCAGTACCCGCCGGAGAAGGTCGCGTACATCACCGGGCTTTCGGTCGAAGAGATCGAGCGGTTCGCGCGCGAATACGCACGGTCGCAAGAACTATTCGGCGGTCCGGCGCTAATCCGCTTGAACTACGGCCTCCAGCGGCACGGCGGCGGCGGGATGGCCGTGCGCACCATCGTGTGCCTTCCCGCACTCACGGGCGACTGGCGCCACCCGGGCGCGGGCGCGTTCCTCAGTACGAGCAAGGCGTACCCGTTCGATGACAACTATTTGACGCGCCCCGATCTGATCCCGAAGGGCACGCGCACCATCAACATGGTGAACCTCGCCGAAGCTCTTCATGGTGAACTTCCCGGCCCAGCGGTTCAAGCACTGTTCGTGTACAACTCGAACCCGGCCGCGGTGAACCCGGACCAGTCGCGCGTGCTCTCGGGGCTGGCTCGCGAAGACCTCTTCACGGTGGTCCACGACCAGTTTCAGACCGACACCGCGGACTTCGCCGATATCGTGCTCCCCGCGACCACGCAGCTCGAACACTTCGACATCCACAACAGCTACGGCCACCTGTACGTTCAGGCGAACAACCCCGCCATTGCGCCGCTCGGTGAATCGAAACCGAACACGGAAGTGTTCCGCTTACTCGCGAAGGAAATGGGCTTCGAGCCGGAGCTGTTCGAGGAAAGTGACGAAGAAATCGCCCGCCGTTCTCTCCGAGAGGACGACACTTCCGCCGAACCCACGGCACTGACGGGCATTACGCTCGACGACACGAAGGCCGGCCCCGTGCGGTTGAACCTCCCCACCAACTGGGCGCC
This sequence comes from Gemmata palustris, assembly GCF_017939745.1. Lineage (NCBI taxonomy): Bacteria > Pseudomonadati > Planctomycetota > Planctomycetia > Gemmatales > Gemmataceae > Gemmata > Gemmata palustris. Next base: position 4,945,632 of record NZ_JAGKQQ010000001.1, read on the forward strand.
GTTCGCGAGCGGTGAGTTTCCGACTGTCTCAGGGAAGTGCGAACTCTATTCGGAGCGCGAGGCCCGCGCCGGGCGCGACCCGCTGCCGTACTACGTTCCGCCGCACGAAGACCCGCAGACGAAGCCCGAGTTGGCGGCGAAGTACCCGTTGCAACTACTCACCCCTCCGGCAACGTCGTTCCTCAACTCGACGTTCGTGAACGTGAACACGCTCCGCAAGTCGGCGGGCGAGCGCACGCTGGAGATCCACCCCACCGACGCGGCCCGGCGCAACATCACCGACGGCCAGATGGTGCGGGTGTTCAACGGCCGCGGGCGCTTCCGCGCGCGGGCCATTGTTGGCGAGAGCGTGAAACCCGGCGTGGTGGTGTCGCTGGGGTTGTGGTGGCGCAAGTTCACCGACGACGGGGCGAACTGCAACTCCACCACGAGCACCGCGACGACCGACTTCGGCGGCGGCGCGACGTTCTTCGACAACCTCGTGGAAGTGACCGCATTGTGACGCAACCCATCGACCAACTTACCCGACGCGACGAACGGGTCGCGGTGGCGTCGTTGAGCGCCGCGTTCGCGAACTACGACCTGCTCGTAGCGCTGTGCCCGAACGCCGAGCGCCGGCGGTGGGCGACCGAAGCGTTCGCGCGGTTCCTGTTCCGCATCGCGGTACGAACGGGCGTCGTGTTCGCCACGCGCGACCGCGCCGCGATCGCCTGCGCGCTGCCGCCCGGGAGCGAGTGGCCGAGCGAATGGGAGTACGTGCGGTGCGGCGTGCTGTCGCTCGCGGTGCGGCTCCGGTGGCGCTCGGGGCTGTGGTTCCTGCGCCTCGGCCCGTGGTTCGATTCCACGCGCGAAAAGCACGTGGGCGACCGCCCACACTGGTACGTCCACCTGCTCGGCGTGCGGCCGGAAGCCCAGGGACGCGGGCTGAGCCGCGCCGTGATGCGGCCCATCTTCGACGCCGCCGACCGCACCGGGACACCGGTCTACCTGGAGACCATGCCAGAAGCGAACGTCGCGATCTACAAGAAGCTTGGGTTCGAGTTGGTCGGCCGCACCGAACTCCCGGGCGGTCTGCCGAACTGGGAGTTGCTCCGCGAACCGAGCCACGCCTTCGCCACTCAAGCAACCGGGGCGACGTAGTAGTAGTTAATCAGGTCGTGCGGCAGTTCTTTCACCGTAATTTGGTCGAACCCGGCCTCGCGGAGCATCGCTTGCGCGCGTTCCTTCCCCCACATCGCGCCCAGTCCGGGGCCGCCGTAAGCCAGCGACACGGACATGCAGTGCATGCACGAGATGCCGTAGAGGAACGGCGCGAGCGGGTGCTTCATATCGCCGGCGAGGTGGCTCGATCCGGCGATCTCCTGCATCAGGAACACCCCGCCCCGGCGGAGCGCGGCGCGGACGTTCTCCAGCACGCGCGCGGGCTGCGACTGATCGTGGATCGCGTCGAACGAGGTCACCAGATCGTAAGCCGCGACCTCGCCGAGCGCGGACAGATCGCGGTCCTCGAACCGCACGTTCTTCAGCCCCTGGCGCGCGGCCTCTTCGCGGGCCGTGCGAATCGCCTCGGGCGAGAGATCGTACCCGGTGAACCAACTGTTCGGGAACGCCCGCGCCAGCGCGATGGCGGCCCGTCCGGACCCGCACCCGATGTCGAGCACGTGGATACCGGCCGCGAGGCGCGTGGTGAGTCCGGGAACGAGCGGCAAAATGTGTTCGTGGAGAGCGGCAACGACCGTCTGCGCACTCTCTTCGGCCATCACCTCGTGGAACCGGTGATACGCGCCGTACTCCACACCGCGCCCGTGCGCGAACGCCTCGACCAGCGCATCCTCGGCCGAACCGAGTACTGCCATCCACTGAGCGGACGTGGCCATGTTGCTCGGCGTTCCGGCCCGCGTGAGGAGCGCCGCGTGTTCGGGCGGGAGCCGGTACGTGTGTGTGTCGACGTCGTACTCGACCACGCCCCCCGTCACCATCGAACCGAGCCACTCGCGCACGTAGCGCTCGTTGAGTTTGGCTTCGAGCGCGATCTGGGCCGATGTCGCGTGCGCGGTCAGGCGCCCCATCGCGTCGAACAGCCCGGTGCGGTGCCCGAGCGAGGTCATCAGTGCGAGCACGGAGTGATTCAGTACGCCGATCATCTTCCCGGCGAAGGCGTTCATCTTGTCGGCGTCGAGCGCGGTCGGCATCCGGTTCTCCAGGGGAGATTGGGTTCGCGGGTTCTGAGAGCTAATCCGCGAACCGCCCGGTGCCGGCCAAAAATTATGCCGTGGGGAGAGCGCGTTCGAGGTCGGCACGCAGGTCGGCCACGTCCTCGATCCCCACACTCAGCCGAATCAGCCCGTCGTCAACGCCGCGGGCCTCGCGCACGTCCTTCGGGATGCTCGCGTGCGTCATCGTCGTGGGGTGGCACACGAGTGACTCCACACCGCCCAGGCTCTCCGCGAGGCTAAAGAGCTTCGTGCGCGTGAGGAACAACTGTGCGGCAGGGATGCCGCCGTGCATCTTCAGCGAGATCATCCCGCCGAACGACTTCATCTGCTTCGCCGCGACCGCGTGCCCGGGGTGATCGGCAAGCCCCGGGAAATACACTTTGGCGACAGCCGGGTGCGCCTTCAGCCAGGGGGCAAGTTCCAGCGCGTTCGCGCAGTGGCGGTCCATGCGTACCGCGAGCGTCTTCAGCCCGCGGAGCACGAGGTACGAGTCGAACGGTCCCGGCACCCCGCCGGCCGCGTTCTGGTAGAATTTGATCGGGTCGAGCAGGTCTTTCTCGCCCACCACGCACCCGCCCACCACGTCCGAGTGCCCGCCGAGGTACTTGGTCGTGCTGTGGATCACGAGGTCCGCCCCGAGTTGGAGCGGGCGTTGCAAGTACGGCGACGCGAACGTGTTATCGACCGCGAGCTTGGCCCCGTGCTTGTGGCTCACTTCGGCGAGCGCGGCGATGTCGAGTATCTGCAGGAGGGGATTGGTCGGCGTCTCGATCCAGACGAGCTTCGTCTTCGGTGTGATGAGTTTCTCGAAGCCCGCGGCCGAAGAATCGTCGGTGTACTTCGCGACCAGACCCCAGGGCTTGAACACCTTGTCGAGCAGCCGGAACGTGCCGCCGTAGAGGTCCGCGGACGCGACGACCTCGTCCCCGGGCCGCAGGAGCGCACCGAACACCGCGGTCGTCGCAGCGAGCCCCGACGCGAACGCGAGCCCGCGCTCGCCCTCTTCGAGCGCGGCGAGGGCCGTTTCGAGCGCCGTGCGCGTGGGGTTCCCGCTGCGGCTGTACTCGTAGCCCTTGTGCTGGCCCGGCGCGGCCTGCGTGTAAGTGCTCGTCGCGTAGATCGGCACGACGGTCGCCCCGGTCGCGGGGTCCGCGTCCTGCCCCGCGTGAATGGCCCGCGTGCTGAACCCCTGCGCGTGATCGGTGGACATGAAAACGCTCCTCAAGCGTGAAGGTGTCGGCACCACCAACCTACCGCGAACGCACACAGCGCGGCCAGCCAAAGCGGTGAAACGCCCCGCGGCGAGAGACGCACTTTTCCATGTCCGAGTCGTTTCAACAGAATCAGGAGGCGCCCATGTCTGACGAAGAGAGTTTCCTGGCCAAAGTGCTCGAAAACCCGGCCGACGATACGACCCGGCTCGTGTTCGCCGACTGGCTCGATGAGCGAGACGATGCGGAAAGCAAACTCAAGGCGCAATTCCTGCGCGCAACAGTTCGATTCAAAACCACCGGCAACACCACAGACGAAATCGAAGCGCGACGGAAAGAACTCCAACCGTTGGCCGCGCAGTTGCCGACCGACTGGCTCGCGGTCGTGAGCCGGCTGAAGGTCGAAGTGTGCTCGTCGAAGGAAAGAAAACATCGATCCCGTGCTGTGCAGCGATTATTCACATTCGTGTGTGATAAAAATTGGGACGAAATGACTCCGACCGAAGACCCGACTGTTCGGCAGTGCGAACAGTGCCACCAAGCGGTCCATTACTGCGACACGATTACCACCGCACGCGAACACGCAGACCAAGATCACTGTATCGCCATCGATTTGGGAATAATCCGGCGCGAAAGCGACCTCGAGCCGCGGCGAGACTGGCTCGGGCGAGTAAGTGCCGAAATGCTGCGAGAAGAGGAAGAACGTTGCCAGGTTGATGCGGTCTCGCAAGAACGTGAGGGGCGCAAGCGCCAGCAATCGGGCACGGCAAGCGCGAACGGTTAGCGCGTTCAGGGCACACAAAATACGACGGAAATCGGCGCGGGTGCTGGCGGCCCCCGCCCCGGACTGATACCCTCAATCACATCCACCTCTCCGCACACAAACTTCGCCCCCCACCGATGCGCGCCGTACTTCAACGAGTCCGTCGGGCTCAAGTCGTGGTGACCGAATCGACCGTCGGCGAAATCGCTCACGGCTGGCTCGTGCTCCTCGGCGTCAAACCCAACGACACGCAAAAGGCCGTGGACTGGCTCGCGGAAAAAGTTGCGAACTTGCGTGCGTTCGACGACGCCAACGGCAAAATGAACCTGTCGGTGCAAGACGTCAACGGCTCGGTGCTGGTCGTGAGCCAGTTCACGCTCTACGGCGACTGCGCGAAGGGCCGGCGCCCGAGCTTCATCGGCGCTGCGCAGCCGGCGGTGGCGGAACCGCTGTACGAGGCGTTCGTTACGGCGCTGAAACTGCTTGGCGTGCCCGTCGCGACGGGGCGCTTCGGGGCCGATATGCAGGTCGAACTGGTCAACGACGGCCCGGTGACGTTTGTGCTGGATTCGCCCGCGCAACTGGAGGCTCAGTCGTGAATCGGCGCACGTTTCTCTCCGCGGCGCTCGCGATCGGTAGTTCGGGCACGCTCGTAGCCGCGCCCAAAGAGAAGGTGAAAATCGTTTCGAGCCTGCCCCGAACCGGCAGCGCAAAGGGACAAACCGACGGCATCGTGAACGCGATCAAGCTGGCGCTCGCAGACTTCGAGAAGGTGTTGCCGTTCGAGGTGACGTACCTGGACCGCGACGATTCGGCCGCGCGAACCGGTACGTGGGCCGCCGAAAAGGAGCAGGCAATCGCGGAAGAGGCGGTCGACGACGGGGACGTGATGGCCGTCATCGGGCCATTCAACTCGGGCGCAGCGCGGATCTCGGCACCCATATTGAACCGGGCCGGACTGGTGCAAGTGACACCGGCGGCGACGATGCCGGGATTGACCAAGAGCGGCCCCTCATCCGACGCGGACGAGCCGGACAAGTACCGTCCCGGCAAGAAGATCACGTTCTGCCGCGTGTGCCCGCAGGACGGTAGCCAGGGTCCGCTATCCGCCGATTTCGCCGTCGAAGATTTGAAGGTCAAGACCGTGTACGTGATCGACGATAAGCAACTTTACGGTCTGGGTACCGCGGCGGCTTTCAAGTCGCGGTGCGAAGAGTTGAAAGTGAAAGTGGTGGGGCACGAGAGCATCGACGTCGCACAGAGCGATTTCAGCGGGTTGGCCAAGAAGATCAAGAAAGCGAACCCGGACCTCGTGTACTTCGGGGGCACGACTCAAAGCAAGGCCGGGCAGGTTGCGAAAGACCTCCACGCGGAGCAGGTGAACTGCCCGTTTATGGTGCCGGACGGGTGCTACGAGCAGGCGTTCATCGCCTCGGTCGGGGTCGCCACCCTGGACGCGATGAAGTGCTTCGTGACCATCGGCGGAATCGACCCGGCGCGGCTCAAGGGCGCGGGGGCCGACTTCGCGAAGCGCTACAAGGAAAAGTACAAGACTGCTCCCGACGGCTTCGCGGTGTACGGCTACGAAGCGGCCGCCGTGGTACTGGAAACGCTCCGCACCGTCGGCAAGAAGGACCGCGAAGCCGTGCGCAAGGCGGTCGTATCGACGAAGGATTTCGAGAAGGGCGTGCTCGGCAAATGGAGCTTCGACGCCGACGGCGACACGACGCTGCAACCGCTGACCGTCGCGCGCATCGAGAAGGGGAAGTTCCGCGCGGTCAAGGTGATGGGCACGAAGTAAGGGAATACACCGCCGGTTGGGGGATCGGAATCTTCAGGGGCTCGCGTCTCGAAGAACCAACCGGCGCAAGTGGTTAGCTAGACGAGTTCGGGGTCCGGGCCTACATTCTGGCTTGATCGACACTCTGACACCAACGAGGGGTTCGTCATGAAGAATCGCGAAGCCGAACAAAACGAGGCTCAGGCGCGCCCGGTCGATCGCCGCAAGTTCCTCGCGCTCGGTGGGATCACGACGACGGGCATCCTGCTCGGAACCAGCGGGTGCGGGTCGAGCACGTCCGGCAACAGCAACGCCGTCAAGATCATCTCCAGCCTCCCGCGCACCGGCAGCGCGAAGGGGCAAACGGACACCATCGTGAACGGCATCAAGATGGCGTTCGACGAGGTCGACAACAAGGCCGGCGAGTTCGCCATCGAGTACCTCGACCTGGACGACGCGACCCCGGCCGAGGGCAAGTGGACCCCGGAGCGCGAGACTGCCAACGCGGACCAGGCCGTGAAGGACACGGACGTGATGGCCTTCATCGGGCCGTACAACTCGGGCGCCGCAAAAGTGTCCATGCCCATTCTGAACAAGGCCGGCGTGCTGATGATTAGCCCCGCCGTGACCTGGCCCGGGCTGACCAAGCCCGGTAAGGGCGACCCCGGCGAACCGGACATCTACAAGCCGACCGGGAAAGTGAACTTCACCCGCGTCGTCCCGGCGGACGACCTCCAGGGGCCGCTCGGGGCGGACTGGGCGAAGTCGATGGGTGTGAAAACGGTTGCCGTTCTCGACGACAACGAGGTCTACGGCAAGGGCATCGCGACGCTGTTCAAGGAGCGGTGTATCGAGGCCGGGATCAAGGTGCTCGGTCAGCAGGAAAGCATCGACGTTAAGCAGAACGAGTTCAGCGGGGTGTTGCGAAAGCTCAAGACCCTCGGCACGCCGGACCTGTTGTACTTCGGGGGCACGTCGCAAACGAAGGCCGGGCAGATCGCGAAGGACATGGTCGCGGTCGGGTTCGGGGGCGTAAAACTGATGGTCCCGGACGGGTGCTACGAACTGGCCTTCATTCAGTCGGCCGGGGCGGAACTGTTCAAGACGCTCAAGTGCTTCGTCACGTTCGGGGGCAGCCCGCCCGACAAGTTGACGGGCCGGGGCAAAGAGTTCGTGGACAAGTACAAGGCGAAGTACAACAAAGACCCCGAGGGGTACGCGATCTACGGCTACGAGGCCGGGAAGGTCGCCGTGGAAGCGATCAAGCGGGCCGGGAAAAAGGACCGGGCCGCGGTGCTGGCCGAGTGCCTTAAAATCAAGGACTTCGACGGCGCCCTCGGCAAGTGGTCCTTCGACGAGAACGGGGACACCACCTCGCGGACCATGAGCGGGAGCACCATCGAGGGCGGCGACTTCAAGTTCGTCAAGCAACTGGGTTGATTCCAACGGCCGCGGGTGGCGCGAATCGCCCGCGGCCCTTACTTTTGCTCCTGCCACCGCACCCGCCCGGGGGACGAATGGGGTTTCCGGTTCTGTTTGCCGACGCTGCCCTTCAGCCGTACCTGCAAGCCGTCCTCGACGGGCTGGCGATGGGCGCGCTGTTCGCACTCGTCGCCCTCGGCTACACGATGGTGTACGGCATCATCGAGCTCATTAACTTCGCCCACGGCGACCTGTTCATGCTCGGCACGTTCTGCGGGCTGACCGTGCTCGCCGCGCTCGGGCTGACCGGGAACGCCGCCTCCGGCGCCGGACTGGGGATGGTGCTGCTCGGGTGCGGGACGATGCTGATCGTCGTCCCGCTCTTTTGTGCGGCGCTGAACTGGTCGGTCGACCGGGTCGTCTACAAACCGCTCCGGAACGCCCCCAAACTGGCCCCGCTCGTGTCCGCGATCGGGGTCAGCTTCGTTTTCATGAACCTGGGCATGTTCTGGAACGCACTGGTGCCGGAAAACGGGCAGTCGGTTCCGGCCCCGGCCGACCGCAACTTCCCCGGGTTCGAGGCGCAACTCGATCCCAGCCGTAACCTGTTGGGCGCGGACTCGACGCTCCGGTTCACAGTCAAGGACGCGATGATTATCGGCGTCACCGTGCCCATCATGATCGCCCTGACGCTGTTCGTGAAGTACGCGCCGCTGGGCAAGGCGATGCGGGCCACGGCCCAGAACCCGACGGCCGCCCGGCTCATGGGGATCGACGTGGACCGGGTCATCGGCGCCACGTTCATGATCGGCGGTGCGCTCGGCGGGGTCGCGAGCGTGATATACGCGCTCTCGGTGCGCACCATCAGCTTCCAGATCGGGTTCCAGAACGGCCTATATGCGTTCACCGCGGCCGTTCTGGGCGGGATCGGCAACATCCCGGGCGCGGTCCTGGGTGGCATCCTCATCGGGTTGACGCGGTCCTTCGGCAGCGCCCTGATCGGGGAGAAGTGGACCAGCGCGCTGGTGTTCGTGATCCTGATCGTCATTTTGGTGTTCCGGCCCACCGGGTTGCTCGGGTCGCGCACGCGGGAGAAGGTATGACCCGGCTCCGGCAGATCCCCCTCGACCTCGTAGCGATCGCCCTGTTCGCCCTGTACCCGCTGATTCCGGGGCTGGGCGCACAGGCCGACGCGCTGTTCAAAGCCACCGTCGGGGCGGAATTCACCACGCTGTTCATCATTGCGGTCCTCGCACTGGGGCTGCACGTCGTGGTCGGTTACGCCGGCCAACTGCACCTCGGGGTCGCCGCGTTCTTCGGACTCGGCGCCTACGTCGTCGGCATCCTCCTGGTCCCGGCGTACCCGTTCAAGCTCGGCTCGCAACTCCCGGCCGGAACGGGCGTACTGGTCGCGGTCGTGGTCGCGTTCGCCGTGGCCGCGCTGGTGAGCGTTGTGACCAGCGCCCCGATCCTCCGGCTCCGCGGTGACTACCTCGCACTCGTGACCCTCGGGTTCGGCGAGGTCGCGCGGTTCGCGCTGCGGAACCTGGAAGAAATCACCAACGGCACGAAGGGGCTGAACCCGATCCCGCAGCCAGATGTGCCGGGACTCAAGGGCGACTGGTCCGCCGACTACCGGTACTACTACTATCTCTGCCTGCTGGCACTGGGGCTGGTTCTGCTACTGCTGCGGAACGTCGAGCGCTCGCGCCTGGGCCGGGCGTGGGTGGCGCTGCGCGAGGACGAACTCGCCGCGGTGTGCATGGGACTGAACACGGCCCGTTTGAAGCTCGCAGCATTCGCGCTCGGGGCCGGGATCGCGGGACTCGCCGGCGCGCTCTACGCCCTCCGGTTGGGGAACACGGCCGACCCCGACACGTACTCGTTCCAGCGCTCGATTACGGTACTGTGCTGCCTGATCCTCGGCGGGTTGGGGAACCGCGCCGGGGTTCTCCTGGGCGTGGTTCTCGTATACGGGTTTGATGGTATCTTCGCCCCCGCCGCCGATCGCTACATCCAACAGTTCAAGTTGAACCCCTCCGGTAGCCCGTTCCTGACGTTTTCCAGCTACCGGCTGATGGTGTTCGGCTTCGCCCTGATCCTGATTATGCGGTTCCGCCCGGAAGGGTTGCTGCCGTCCTCGCGCGTGAAAGCGGAATTGCACGCCTGCGACCCGCCCGCGCCGGCCGCACCCGCGCCGACCGCACCCACCCACTAAACCGACCACCCACGACACGAGACTTGTCACCGTGGCCATCCTCCGGTTATCGAATTTGACGATGCGGTTCGGTGGAATCACCGCCGTGAACGCGCTGGATCTGGAGGTTCAGCCCGGACAGATCTTTTCCCTGATCGGTCCGAACGGGGCCGGTAAGACTACGGTGTTCAACACGATCACCGGTCTGTACCACCCGACCGAGGGGCGAGTTCAGTTCGAGGAGCACTCCGCCGAGCGCCCGTTTACGTGGAAAGTCGTCGCGGGGTGTTTGCTGGCCGGGATCGTGACGGCCGCGATCGCGTTCCTGGCGGCCGTCGGGGTCGAGTCGCTCTGGTACGCCTCGGTGAAGCGCCCGGCCGTCGCCGGTAAGTGGTCCCCGAACAAGGCATGGACTTCTGGACTCGGGTACATCCGCGGCGACCTGGTCGTTGAGAAGATGCCGCGCGGGTCGATGTGGGTGGTGCTGACGGCCGACGGGAAACCGACCGGCGACGAGTCCCGGATTCTCGCCCGGGTGCGGTCCCAGTCCGAAGCCGAACTTCGGCGCGACGGCTACCTCGGGTTAGCCAACGGGACGGCCGCCGCCGAGCCCGACCCGACCGGCGCGGTAACCGTGCTCGCCACGGACTCGCGGCGCGTGCTCATCAACTACGAGACAAAAGCCGAGTACGAAACCGACGTGGCCAAACTCGCGAGCATCCGGACCGCGATCGCGTTCAACCAGAAGGTGTCGCTGTTCGTGTGTCTGGGCGGACTTGCGATCGGGACGCTGGGCGCGTTCGTCGTCTGGCGGCGCTCGCGCCGGTCCCCGGACGGCATCTCCAAACAGGGGATCGCCCGGACGTTCCAGAACATCCGTCTCTTCCAGGCGATGACCGTTCTGGAAAACGTGCTGATCGGGCTGGACCGGTCCCTGACCTCGCACCCGTTACTGATGGCCCTGGGCGCCCCGGGCCACCGGCGCCAGGAGGCCGAGGCCGAGAAGCAGGCGGCCGAGCTGCTCGCGTTCGTCGGGCTGGCGGGCAAGCACAACGAGCTCGCGAAGAACCTCCCCTACGGCGACCAGCGCCGGCTCGAAATCGCCCGCGCGCTCGCCACGAAACCCAAGCTCCTGCTGCTCGACGAGCCCGCCGCCGGGATGAACCCCAGCGAAACCGTGGACCTGATGGAACTGATCCGCCGCATCCGCGACCGCGGCATCACCGTGCTGCTGATCGAACACCACATGAATCTCGTGATGGGAATTTCCGACCGCGTGGCGGTACTGAACTTCGGGACGAAGCTCGCGGAGGGCACTCCGGCCGAAATCAGCCGCGACCCGAAAGTGATCGAGGCGTATTTGGGTCAGGAGGAAGTGTCGTGAGTACCGCTTCCCCACTGCTGATCGTCGATAACCTCGAAGCGGGCTACGGCCCGATCAACGTGCTGCACCGGCTCTCGCTCACGGTGAACCCGGGCGAGATCGTCACCATTATCGGGGCGAACGGGGCCGGCAAAACGACGACGCTGATGTGCATCTCCGGGGTCGTGAAGACGCGCGCCGGGAGCATCACGTTCGACGGCAAGCCCCTCGCCGGCGTGCCCGCGCACAACATCGTGCGCCTCGGTCTGGCGCAGTCGCCGGAGGGCCGTAAGATCTTCGCACGACTCACGGTGCGCGAGAACCTGGAGATGGGTGCGTTCACGCGCACCGATTCCGAAGGCGTGCGCGAGGACATTCAAAAAGCGTACAAGATGTTCCCCATCCTGGAGAAACGGCAGGCGCAAGCCGGCGGGCTGCTCTCCGGCGGTGAACAGCAGATGCTCGCGATCGCTCGTGCCCTCATGGCGCGGCCCAAGTTACTGCTCCTTGATGAACCCTCGCTCGGGCTGGCACCACAAATCGTGGTTCAGATCTTCGACGTGATTCGCGAGCTGAACAAGCAGGGCATGTCGGTACTGTTGGTCGAACAGAACGCGCGCATGGCACTAAAAGTCGCCCACCGCGGCTACGTGCTGGAAACCGGCCGCATCACCTGTACCGACCGCGCCGACGTGCTGCTGCACGACCCGCGCATCCGCGAGGCGTATTTGGGCGAGTAGGTATTGGTCCGCGGGTCGTGGTCCATAGTCCATAGTCATCAGCACACGGACTATGGCCACGGATCACGCACCCATGAAAGTCACCCGCCTTGCCACCGATCGCCTCCGCGTCCCCTTCCCCAAAACCACGCGCGTATCACTCACGTCCCCGGCCCCGACCACACCCGATGCGGTCGAGTTGATTCTCGTTCACCTCGAAACCGACAGTGGAATTACCGGTCTGGGCTTCACGTATGTACTCGGCGCGGGCGGTTCGGCACTGCGGGCGCTGATCGACACCGAACTGTCACCGATCGTTTTGGGCGAAGACCCGCGCGACACGGACCGCCTGTTCGCGCGTGCGGAGGGGCGCTTCCGGGGAGTCGGCTTCGCGGGGCTCGCGGCCCGGGCCTATTCCGCCGTCGATATTGCTCTCTGGGACGCGCGAGCGAAGGCGGCCGGCGCTCCGCTCGCGAAAATGCTCGGCGGCGCGAAGTCTTCGGCCGCGTTCGTGGTATCGGACGCGGCCACGCTCGGGCGCGACGCGGCCGAGGTGCTCAAGATCGCGAAACCGCACCTGAAGCAGGGCGCGGTCGGGGTCCGCATCGAAATCGGCGCCGGTGACGTGCAGGCCGATGCCGACCGCGTGCGCGAGATCCAGGAGGGCGTGGGGGAAGACGGCTGGATCGCGGTCACGGCCGATAGCCGGTTCGATCTGAGTACCGCTCTCGCGCTCACGCACTTCTTCGAGGACGTGGGCGTCGACGTGTTTGAAGACCCGATCCCGGCCGCGGACACGATCGGTTACGACAAGCTCGCGCGCCTCGCCGAAGTGCCGCTCGCGATCGGCGCGAGCTTCGACTCGTGCGACGCCTTCCTCCAGGTCATCCGCAACGGCACCATTCGCACCATCCGCCCGGACGTGTGCCGGCTCGGGGGCATCACGCCGCTCCTGAAGGTCGCAGCCGTGGCGGAAGCGTACCACATCGCGGTGTCGCCGGTGCGGTTACCGGAAGTCGGCGTTCACCTCGCGTGCGGGCTCGCATCCGTGCCGCACGTCGATTCGGTCTCGTGGTTCAAGGACGTGTTCACGGGAGGAGCGAAGTTCGAGGGCGGCAAAATGACGCCCACTGCGGAACCCGGATTGGGCCTCACCATGAACGAAGAGGTCGCAGCGAAGTGGCGGATCAGTTGAATCGCTGAGAGCAGAAGCCCTTTTCGCTCTCAATGGCGGGGGAAAGCGACACTGAGAAAATTCGGGAGATCGAAGACGATTGTATCACCGGCGGCACGCTCGACGCCACCGTGCCGCGGAACGAGTTCCTGTGAGCACATCGGGGAGCTATTCGGAGTTTTTTGACGAAAAGATCGGAGGACAAACGACTCTGAGGGCAACCAATGACTGAGGCAGAATGGCTGAACGCGACCAACCTTAACCCGCTTCTGCACACCGCTCGCCGACTGTCAAGTGAGCGGAAGTTGCGGCTCTTTGTGTGTGCTTGCGTGCGGGGCTTTTTCCCGGCCAATGCACACCCTGACCTCCGCCGTGGTGTGAACGCGGCTGAGCAGATGGCAGACGGAACTGCGAGCCTTGCCGTCACCGAAAGCACGCGCGAGCTATTTGGCTCGCTCATCTATGTCGGTGACTACGAGGCCCAAGGCTTCGCGGGCGAGAATATGGCCCCCGCCACTTTCATTCGACATGCGGTCGCTCCACGGGCTGACCAAGTAGCAAGGGTGATATCCTACCTCTCCGATTACGATGCCGATATGGGATTGGAGAACACGCAAACAGGTGTGCCGTGGTTGCGCGACATCTTGGGGAACCCTTTCTGCCCGATTGCCTTATCACCCGACTGGCGCACTGGCACCACGATATCACTTGCGCAGCAGATGTACGACAGCCGCGACTTTTCCGCGATGCCGATCCTGGCCGACGCACTTCAAGATGCTGGGTGCGACAACACCGACATCCTCGATCACTGCCGGAGTGATGGCCCGCACATCCGGGGTTGCTGGGTGGTTGATGCGATCTTGGGCAAAGCGTAGATTGCTGGTCTTGGTTGTTCAGAATGTCGTCACCGCCCGTAGGAGAACACATGAAGCCCGTCCTCTCCGCACTGCTGCTGATGCTCCCGACTGCCGTCACAGCCGCCGACAAGCCAGTTACTCTCTTCAACGGCAAAGACTTCTCTGGCTGGGAAGGCGACACGGAGAAAACCTGGAAGATTGAAGATGGGTGCATCGTGGGCGGCACGCTCGACGCCGTCGTACCGCGAAACGAGTTCCTCTGCACCAAGAAGACCTACGCGGACTTCGAGCTGAAGGTCACGTTCAAGCTCACCGGGGAGAAAGCAAAAGCCAACGCGGGCGTCCAGTTCCGCACCAAACGCATCCCGAACGACCACGAGGTGAGCGGCTACCAGGCCGATGCGGGTCAGGACTATTGGGGCGCACTGTACGACGAGAGCCGCAGAAACAAGATCCTCGCGAAGCCCGCCAAAGACGCGATCGAGAAGTTGGTGAAGCACGACGACTGGAACGAGTACGTGATCCGGTGCGAGGGTCCGCGCATCAAACTGTGGCTCAACGGCACGCTCACCGTGGACTACACGGAAGCGGACGACAAGGTCGAGCGCAGCGGCGTGATCGGGCTCCAGATCCACGGCGGCGCGAAGGCGAAGGTGTTCTACAAGAACATCACGATCGAAGAGCTGCCCACGAAAAAGTGAAACGAGACCGCCCTGGTTTGCCTCACTTCATTATCATTTGCACGCGACTCGGCGCGACGGGTATCTTGGATCGTGGTTACGCGCTGCCCACAACTCCGAGGATCGCGCTCATGCGGAAGCTCCTCCCCCTTGCGGCCGTTCTGATTGTGTTGACGAGTACGCGGGCCGATGAAAAGATCCGCGCGCCCATACCCAAAGCACCGCCACCGCCGTCGATTGACGGCAAGTACACGCTCGTGGCGACGTACAACGGTGCCGCGGTCGCCGCGGTACGAGAGAAGGGTGGATTCGGTGGCCCCGGCGGTGTCGCCGCCGATGGGGGTGGCTTCGCGCCCTCGCGCACGACGCTCGTGCGCGGGGAGACGATCATCTCCAAGAGCGAGATCGTGATCGAAGCGCGCACGCCGACCGCGAGCGCCACCACGATGGAGTACACGCTCGACCCGACGAAATCGCCCATCGCGATCGATGTCGAGATCGTTCCCGTGCGCGGGAAGAAGACGCGGGGGCTGGGAGTTGTCGAGATCACCAATAACCGGCTCGTGATCGCGCTGGCCAAGGAAGGGGCGGATCGGCCCAAGACGGTGGATGAAGCCGAGGGCGTGACGGTGTACTACTTCCAGAAGGCCCCACCTCCGCCGCGCACCGAGTTCCGCATTGTTGCTTTGACCGTCGGCAAGGAAGAGGAGGCCGAGAAGGAACTGAACCGGCTCGCGAAAGAGGGCTACGAACTCGTGTCCACGACGAACCCGACCGCCCCCGATGCCAAGGCGTCCGTTACGACGGTCCACTTCATTCTGAAGCGCACCGTGAAGTAACGGCACCGACCGAGTCCAATGGCGCCTGCACTCGACGCACGCGGGCGCTACTCGTCTCGGTCGCCTCTTTTCTCTTCGTTGTCCGCGCCCTTCTTCTTCCGCGTGCTGTCGTTATCGAGCTTGTTCAGCGTGTCCGAGCGGTAGCCGCCGAGGTCTTCTTCCGCGTGCGCGGCCTCGTCCGGGTTGGTCGCGAGGTTCTTCTTGAGTTCCGCCCGGCGGTGCTTGTTTCCGCGCTTCTTGAGTGCCCGCTTGATGTCGCGGAGCATCCGTTTATCGGGATCAGGCACGGTACCAACCTCCGGTTCGCAAACGGGCGAAACAATCCACCCGACCCAAACGCCAAATACGCGCACCCAACACTTCACGCGACCCACACGCGGGGGAACTTGAAACTCGGAACCCGAAGCTCGAAACTTCCCGAATGGCACGAATCCTCATCGCGACCGATGCGTGGCACCCGCAGGTGAGCGGCGTCGTGCGAACGCTCGACACCACCGCCCAACTGCTCCGCCAACAGGGGCACGCGGTCGAGGTCATCGAACCGACCGGCTTTCCGCAGTTCCCGGTGCCGTTCTACCCGGAGATCCCGCTCTGCGTCATGCGCACCGGGCGCGTCTACGAGCGCGTCTGCAAATTCCGGCCGGATCACGTCCACATTTCTACAGAGGGGCCGCTCGGCTTCTGGGTTCGCCGATTCTGTCGGCGCATGGGGTGGCGGTTCAGTTCGTCGTACCACACGCGGTTCCCGGAATACCTCAAGCACCTCGCCCGCGTGCCCGAAAGCGTCACTTACAAATTCCTTAAGTGGTTCCACGGGCGCTCGTCGTGCATGATGGTCGCGACGCCGAGTTTGGAGAAGGAACTCGTGAGCCGCGGGTTCCGGGCGCCCATACGCAGGTGGTCGCGCGGGGTCGATCTGGGCACCTTCCGCCCGCGCCCGAAAGTGGACACGACCTATCCGCGCCCCATCCTACTTTACGTCGGTCGCGTTTCGCACGAGAAGGGGATTGATGACTTCTTGAAGCTCAAATCGGCTGGCACGAAACTCGTTGTCGGCGACGGTCCCGCCCGCGCCGAGTTGGAACGCAAGTACCCCGAAGCCGTGTTCCTCGGTTACCGCAAAGGCGAAGCGCTCGGCGAAGTGTACGCCACGGCGGACGTGTTCGTTTTTCCGAGTCGCACGGACACGTTCGGCATTGTGCTCATCGAAGCACTGGCGAGCGGGCTACCGGTCGCGGCGTACCCGGTTACTGGCCCTGTGGACATCGTGACGCGGGACGAATTGGGGGCGCTCGATGATGACTTGGGGTGTGCGGTTTCGCGCGCGCTCGTGAGCGGAAATCCCGCGGCGTGTGCGGAAGAGGGCGCGCGGTACACCTGGGAGAATTGCACTTCACAGTTCGTGAACAACTTGGTGCCAGTCAGGTGAATCCGCGCGGCGTTACTCCACCCGTTCGTTGGCACTCGCGGTTCGCCCAGGTGCTTGGCGAACCGCGAGTGCCAACGAACGGGTGGTTCAGTTCACTCCCGCACGTTACTCGTGCTCAGATTCCTGGCCTTCTGAACCAACTCGATGAACTCCTTGCGGTGACCGTTCGGGTCGAAGGTCATCGCGCCGCGGGCACGTTCGAGGACGTGGTCGAAGTTCGCATCGCCCTTAAACTTCGAGTCGCGGAGGATCAGCCCGAACTCGATTACCGCGCTCGCGAACCGGAAGTCTTCGCCGCCCGAGGCCGCGCCCGCACCCTTGAGTGCCGCCGACTGCTCTTTGCTCTGTTCGCTATCGGGTTGCTTGTAACGCATTTTCACGGTCAGCCACTCGCTCGCGTTCCCCTTCGTTTGCGCGGGCTTTTGGTACTTCACCGGGTCCACGTCGGGCAGATCAATCTTCACGCCCGCGGGCACGATCTCGTAGAGCGCCGTCACCGTGTGGCCGCTACCCATGTCGCCCGCGTCCTTCGCGTCGTTCTTGAAATCTTCCTGCTTCAAGATGCGGTTTTCGTAGCCGATTAAGCGGTAGGCATTCACCTTCGCCGGGTTGAAGTCCACCTGGAACTTCACGTCTTTTGCAACACACACTAACCCCCCGCCCTGCTCGACGAACACCTTGCGACCCTCCGCGATGGTGTCGATGTAGGCGTGCTGACCGTTGCCGTAGTTCGCGAGTTCCTTGAGTCGGTCGTCCTTGTAATTGCCCATCCCGAAGCCGAGAACCGACAGGAATACCCCGCTCGCCCGCTCCTTCTCGATAAGTTGGCGCAGATCACTCTGGTTCGACACGCCGACGTTGAAATCGCCATCAGTACAGAGGATGACGCGGTTCGCCCCGCCCTCAATGAAGCTGCGCCGGGCCATCTCGTAAGCGAGTTTGATCCCGCCTTCGCCGTTAGTACCGCCGCCCGTATTCAGGCTGCTCACGACGTCGCGGATCACTTGCTTACGGCTTCCCGGAGTTGTTGGGAGCTTTAAGCCGGCTTCGCCCGCGTAGGTCACGATGGTGACGCGATCCTTGTCGGTTAGTCGATTAACGAGCAGGATGAGGGATTCTTTCACAAGGGGCAGCCGGTTCGAGGCGGCCATCGATCCCGATGTGTCAATGAGGAACACAAAGTTCCGCGCGGGCATGTCGTCCGGCGACAGGTCTTTCGCGTGAACGCCGATGCGAGCGAGTTTGTGTTCGGTCTTCCAGGGGCACGGGGCAATGTCCAGCGTGAGTGACACCGGATCGTTGCCCGCGGGCGCCGGGTACTGGTACGGGAAGTAATTCACGAACTCCGCCAACAGAACCGCGTCTTTTGGTGGGAGCTTGCCTTCGTTGATGAACCGGCGCACGTTCGAGTAAGAAGCCGTGTTCACGTCTGCAGAAAACGTCGAGCGCGGTTCGACGAGCGGCGACCGGTACTCGTTCTCCACGATCGCGCTGTAGCTTTCGGCGTTTTGCTTGTTGAACGAGTCCGGCGCGGACTGGGCCACCATTCCGTCCGCGCTCATCTTCGCTTCGTGCGGCCCTTGGCCGCCGCCGCAACCGGTGAAACCGAGGCCCGCGCTCGCAGTAAGTGCGAACGCAACCACGTGTACGTACCGCTTCCGCAACCCGTTCGGGTTTGTCTGGGACATGACGTGCTCCGTACCCGGTGATTGGGATGACCGCTGACTTGCTTGCTGGAAACCTGACGCCGCGCGGGGTGGTTTATTCCCAAACTCCGGTACGAATCCCGATGGGCCACGGTTCAAGTCGCAATCGGATTCTCATCGGCAAGCGGTTGGTTCTCGTTCTCGAACTGTTTGATGCTGGCCGATGCTTTCTCCGCATCTTCGCTTCGGACCATCAGTTCCACCGAGTTCGGTATCGCACTTCCGAAACTCGCACTCAGGTTCAGTCCGACGACCGTGCTCTCGATTCCGTCTTCTTTGAGAGCCTGCTGGTACAACTCGGCCGTTACCAGCGAGCCGGAGTAGACCTTCACCACGTCGTGTTGTTCGTGCGTTTCAGTTGTCATCGCGTAGTCCCCGGGCGAAGAATCATTTTGTTCTGTTGGGGTGTGGCCGCAATCCCCGTACCGATACGCCTGAATTCCGACGAAATGCCGCGTCCCACGTCTCGTAATCGCTTCACTCGGAATATATTTTACTGGATTTCGGTACACTAAATGGCCATAATTGGGGTATCCACTGAATACGAAGTGCGACGCTGATCCGTTCTAATCGCTGAGACGGGAAAAATGTTAGCGGGTGTCAGCAATTGTTAGTCGTATTCGGTGCCCTCTGATAACAGAGAGCGAACTGAATACACTGAAAATATCAGTGTTTTGAGCTGCACGCGGCCGATCGCGACCCCATGCCGGGCCGAAATGTTAGCAAATGTTAGTCGTCCGACGCGGACGGGTATTTTCGAGCCGCTATTACCACACCTGCGAGCACGACTTCACGGCCTCGACGGAACAATTGGAGCCTCTGATATGCGATTCCTTGCTGCGTTCCTGTTCACGGCGTTCGTCGCATTGCACGCCAGTGCCGCCGACCCGAAGATCAAGGCTCTTATCATTGACGGTCAGAACAATCACAATTGGCAACAAACGACTCCGATCCTGAAGAAGATACTCGAGGACGCGGGCCGCTTCACGGTGGACGTGGCGACCAGTCCACCGGCTCTAAAACTGCCGGCACTCGCGAAGGACGCGACGGCCGAACAGAAGAAGGCACACGAGGCTCAAGCGGCCGACCTACGCAAGAAGCACAAGGCCGCGTTCGATGAGTTCCGCCCCAAACTGAGCGATTACCAAGTCGTCGTGAGTAACTACAACGGCGAGTCGTGGGGCAAGGGGCTGAACGACGACTTCGACGCGCTCCTGAAGAGCGGCGACATCGGCTTCGTTGTGGTTCACGCCGCGAACAACTCCTTCACCGGGTGGAAGGAGTACAACCAGATGATCGGCATGGGCTGGCGCGACGCGAAGTTCGGCAAGCGCCTGAAGTACGACGACGAGGGCAAAGAGGTCATCGTCGACGCGGGCCAAGATAAGGGATCGAACCACGCCTACACCGGGCCGTTCACGGTCAAGGTGCGCGACGCCGAGCACCCGGTCACAAAGGGGATGCCGAAGGAGTGGGCGCACACGCGCGACGAACTGTACGACAACATGCGCGGCCCGATCGAGAACGTCAAAATCCTGGCGACCGCGTACTCCAGCGGCACGAAGGTACACGAGCCGATGATCTGGACCGTGAGCTACGGCAAGGGCCGCGTGTTCCACACCCCGATGGGCCACGACGCGAACGCGATGCGCTGCTGGGGCTTCGCCGGAACGGTCACCCGCGGTACCGAGTGGGCCGCGACCGGCAAAGTGACGCTCGCGCTGCCGAAAGAGTTTCCGACCGCGGATAAGGCGAGCCCGATTTCGGAAAAGTGAGCAACCCGTTATAGTGCGCCCGGACCTGGGCGCACTCAGGTGCCAAGTCCCCTGTTCACGCGGTTCGCAACGCATTACGCTATCAGCGTTGCGAACCGCTCCGCCCGAGGAAGTGGGCATGACCGAGCAGACCAGCGTACAGCCGTCCCCGCCCCCGGCTCCCGCGGCCCAAGAGCCGGCGATGCCATTGATTCCGCCCGCGATCCTGCCGCTCATGCGGCTGCTCCCGCCCCCGCCGGTCGGAACGATCCTCGCGCCGCCGGAGCCGCACGAGCCCGCGCGCCGCGGATGGTTCCTGGCGCAAATGTGGGCCGAAGTGCGGCTCGCGATGCAGATGTATTTTGACCCGCGGTACCGCATCAGCCGCACGGCCCAGGTCGCGTTCCCGCTGGCCGTCGCGCTGCTCGCACTGAACTACTTCCTGTTCTCGGTGTGGTTCTCGGTCGCGATCGTCAGCCCGATCGCGGAGCGCGTGCTGGACGCGCTGGTCGTCTTACTCGGGTACCGAGTACTGACCCGCGAGCTCGACCGGTACCGCGCTGTACTCGATTACCTCTCCCGCTTTACGGCCAGATAGTTCCGAGTTCCGGGTTCCACGTTTCGAGCGAGAAAGCAACCGAACGGGAACCGTTTTCAACTTGGAACCTGGAACTTGGAACTCCGAACATGATTCGCCTCGGTGTGAACATCGACCACGTCGCGACGGTGCGCCAGGCGCGCCGGGCGAACGAACCGGACCCGGTCGCCGCGGCCGTTCTCGCGACGCTCGGCGGCGCGGACGGAATCACGATCCACCTGCGCGAAGACCGGCGGCACATCCAAGATCGCGACGTGTACCTCCTGCGCGAGACCGTCACCACGCGCCTGAACCTGGAACTGGCGGCTTACGACGAGATCATCGCGATCGCGCTCAAGGTGAAGCCGGACGAAGCCACGCTCGTGCCCGAAAAGCGCCAGGAACTGACCACCGAGGGCGGGTTGGACGTGCTCGCCAACGCCGCGGGTGTTCGGGGCGCGATCGAGAAACTGAAGTCCGCGCACATTCACGTTTCGCTGTTCATCGACCCGGACCCGGCGCAGATCGATGAGAGCGTGCGCCTCGGCGCGGACGCCATCGAGTTCCAGACCGCCAGTTACTCCGAAGCGAAGGGCACCGCCGTTCAGCACGAACTGGAGAAGCTCCGCGCCGCGACCGCGCGGGCAGTGGGGCTGGGGCTCCACGTTCACATGGGCCACGGACTGAATTACTGGAACGTGCAACCCGTCGTGCGCATTCCGGGCGTGGAAGAACTGAACATCGGGCACAGCATTGTGTCGCGCGCGGTGCTCGTGGGCATGGAACGCGCGGTCCGCGAGATGAAGAACGTCATGCAGGAGCACTACCCGAACCCGCGGAAGAGCGGGTAACGGGTGCGAAATGGAGCGAGCATGGCAACGAACACCGGAATCGAGATGCGGTGGGTCGATGCGTGGAACGACTTGTACGACCTCATCGGTGACCGTCACGGAGTGAAGTGCCAGCTCCCCGATTTCACCGTGGTCGATGTTGAAGCCTGCAAGGGCTGGCTCCAAGATTCGGTGTACGAGGGCCATCACGTGCGGGTCGAAACCGGGTGGGTACTCGGCAAACCCGGAGTGGTCGCCGCGCGCTGGCGCGACACGGGTGCGGAGTGACTGCCTGCCGGATCACTCCGGGAACACGTAGACGCTATTTTTCCGCCACAACTCTTCGACCAGTTTCTTGTACTCAGTGTCCATGATGTTCTTGGTCAGCTTCTCGCGGATCTTGCTCTGGACGGCCGTATCGAACGGCTGCACGCCGGCGTAGTCGCGCTCGGCCACCTTCACGATGTGGTACCCGGTCGGGGTCTGGATCACGCCGCTGACCTGGCCCGGTTTCAGGGACCACACGGTCGATTCCACGTCGACGGGCTGGATCTCGTTGTGCTTCTCCCCGGTGCCGAACCCCTTCTGCTGCTTCGCGAGGCCCTCGTCGAACTTCACCGCGAGTTCGCCGAAGTCGGCCCCGGCGGACGCCTTCTGCCACAGCCCCGTGGCGTGCTGTTGTGCGTCCTGGGGCGTTTTGTAGTTCTTCACCGCAACGAACAGGTGCTGCCACTTCACGCGGTCCGCCGCTTGGAACTGATCGGGGTGCCGGTCGTAGTAGTCGCGGATCTCGCCCAGCCCGGCGCGGCGGGTCTTCTCCCGGAGCGCGCTGCTGATGTATTGTTCGGCCATCATCTGGCGCTCGAACTGGCGCCGGAGCACCTGAACGGTGAGCCCCTGGGCGCGCAGGACCGCGGCGAACTCTTCGTCCGACTTGGCCCCGGATTCGGTGCGGATCATGCGCATCTGGCGGTCGGTCGATTGCGTCGCGAACTCCTTGATCTCGTCGATGACGTTCATCTTGTTGGCCTTCTTCAGCTTCGCGTACATGTCGTCGAGGACCAGTTCGCGTTCGATCGTCTTGCGCAGTACCTGGGCGTACATTTGCTTCTGCTTCGCGGTGCGGGCGGCGCCTTCGAGCGCGGCCAGCTCGCGGTACTGCTGGTACACGGCCTCGATCACCTCCTGGTCGGTGATGACGTTGTTCGCCCCGACGATGGCCACGACCTTGATGCGCGGGACGCTCGTTCGGAGCAGGTCGGTCGCGGTCGCGATGTTCCTGATGCCCCCGACCGCGCTCGCTTTTTCGATCGGCCCGTTCGGTCCCGGCGGCACCGGGCTGCCCGCGACCGCGCCCACGACGGCGGGAACCACGGGCGCGAGATCGGTCGGCCGGGCCGGTGCGATCGGGCCGAGGGGGTCGGCGGGCAGGGATGAAACGGGGGAGCCCGGAACCGGCACCGCCGGGGCGGGCGGGGCAATTGGGGCGCCCGGCGCGATCGGGTCGGCAGCTTGTGGGAACTGACCGCGCGCGATTCGGCTGCCCTTATCCGACTGGCACCCGATCACGGCGACGAGTCCGGCGGCCAACAGTAAACAGCGGCACAGCGGGTTCGCGGCGTCCATGCCAGCCCTCAGCGCAGAAATACGAGTATTGCGACCTGCGGTATAGCGTGGACTGACAGAAGTGCAAGTGAGAAGCGCCGCGTTGAACGAGCCCCGACCGCGAGAGAGCGGGAGGCGCGTCCCGGAGCTGGAAACTTGGACCGTGGACGTGCTACCAAAACGCGACGGACAAAGAGGTGGGGAAAGTGTGGTCCGCTCGCTCTGCGAGCGGTTGCTCTCTCAAACCAATGTTCTGCCCAACACCCGGGAAGTCCCGCTCCCTCGCGGTCACGGCTCGTTCACCGGGCGCACCGCTTATTTTGCCTATTTCTTCTGGATGTAGGTCGTGCGGTCGCGTGTGAGGCGCGCGGTGTCCGCCGCGGAGAGAACGAACACCTCCGAGCGGTTCTTGTCGATCACGCGCGCGTAGCGCTGTTTGTCGTTCGTGCCGCCGACCACGCCACCGACCCCGAGTACGCGCTTGCTGCCGTCCTTGAACGTGACCGTGAGCGTCACTTCCGGCTTATCCAGCCCGAAGAGTTTCGGGTCGCCGTTTTCGTCCACCGCGAAGCGCTCCACCTGAAGCGCGGTCAGGCTGCCGAGCAGTTCCGTGATGGCGGGGACGCTAATCGTGTCGCCCGGGGCCGCGGGATCGGTCCACGCGGTACCGTTCTTCTGGAGCGTAAAAGTCTTGTCGCCGCGAGTCATCTCGACCGTTTCCGCCTGGAACGCATCGAGCGTCCACGGCTTCCGCGCGCGGTACTCCGCGAGCACCTTCCCGGCTTGCGGAACGCCCAGCAGCGCGACCACGCCGCCCGTTCCGGCCTTCGCGTAAACGCGGCCGTCGGGAGCGGTCTTGCCGACCAGGAGCGTCAGCACGGTCTTGTCGCCGTTGGAGACGGTCCACGTCGCTTCCGGCTTGTCGAGGCCGAACGGCTTCAGGTCCGTGGGCTTCTCCGCAACCCAGTCGCTCGCGCGCAACTTGCCGAGTTCGTTCACCAAGTCATCGAGTGCGGCCTGTTCCGCGTCGGCCGAAACGGGCGCTGTGACTTTCCAGGTGCCGTTCACTTTGGAGAAGGTGACCTTCCGGTCGCCGCGTTCCAGTTGGAGCTTGTCCGCGTCCACGAACTTGACGAGCGTGCGGTCGCGGAAGGACACAGGTGCGGCAAGCAGTTTTTGCGCGAGCGCTCCATTCAGAACGCCCACGGTCGCGTCGGGGCCGGTGCCCTCGACGGCAACGTAGCGATCGCCGTCCGGCTTCGCAGCATCTACGGGGCGACCCAATCGCAACACCTTCTGCTCGGCCTTCTCGCCGACGGTCAGCGTGACGGTCGCTTCGGGCGGTTCGAGGCCGTATTGCTTGAAGACGTCCTCCTTCTTGCCGAACGCTGCGACCTTTTCGGCCCGCAACCGGCCGAGCGCTTCGGCAAGTTCGTCCATCAGCGGCTGATCCGCTTTTTGTTTTGCGGGCTTCACCACGTCCCAACCGACGGTCGTGGCGGGAGCGAGTTCGAGTTCCTCTTTGCCCTTCGCTCGCAGCAATCCGTTCAGCGCGGCCGGGTCGAACGCGAGGAGGGTGCGGTCAGCAAACTCCAGTTTGGTGCGGGCGAGCAGTGGCACCGCGCCCGCGGGTATCACACCGACTGCCTTGCCGTCGTCTACGCGCACGAACCGCCCGCCGAGCGGGTCGGCTTTTCCGATCTGGATCTTGTGGGTGGTGGGCTTGTCGCCGCCGAGCGCGATGGTGAGCGTGAACGCGGGCTTATCGAGCCCGAAGTCGGCCCACTTGACCGCGTCGCCGTAAGCGGCCAAGCGTTCGACCGGTAAAGGCGCGAGGAGCGACACCAACTGTCCGGCCGCGACCGTATCGACGGTGAACGTGGCACCGTCGGCTTTCCACACACCTTTATCGTCCTTCGCTAGCGCGACCGCGTTCTCCGGTTTCTCACCGCTGATCTGCACTTTCGCGATCTTCGCCGTGTCGAGGAACAGCAGGTTCCGATCGATCAGTGCGAGTGGCGACGTTTGAACCCCGAACAGGTACCCCGCCGGCAGCACGAACACGGGAGCGGCCGGTTCGTCGAGCTTCGCGTAGCGGTCGAACCCGCCGGGCGTGACACCACCGACGACAACGGTCTTGGTCACACTGCGGTCCGCGTCACCGGTCTTTTCGGTGTAACTCAGTTTCACCTTGGCGAGCGGCTTGTCGAACCCGAACTTTGCCGGGTCCGCTGCGGAAAGTGACTCGTACTTGGTCGCGGTCAGGGTACCCAACCCCGTGAGCATGGGTTGCGCGGTAACGAACGGTACCGGGGCCGTGAAGGGGCCGGAGAGCTTCCAGTTCGTGCCGTCCTTCGCGAGCGCGAACGAATCGGTCGTCGCATCAAGGCGAGTGATTTCCGCCCCCGTAATCTTCTCGACCGGCACGTTCCAGACTTGCAGCGGCAGGAGCCCGAGCGGACCGGCCGCGAGGCCCTCCGTGGTGGTCGCGAGGAGGCCGAACACGTTTCCGCCGTCGAGCCGGGCGAACACCTCGGTCGGCTTGCCGGGGCGCGCGTGACCCACTTCGAGCTTGTACGTGCGGTCGGTGCCGAACGTGAGTTGGACCGTGAGTTTCGGCTTATCGAGCCCGTACTCGGCGGGATTCGCGGCGCGCTCGGCAATGAACTCCGTGGCCTGGAGGCCGTTGAGTTGTGTCAGTAGCCCGGCCACGTTCGTCGGGTCGGTGTCGGACGTGATCGGCGCGACGAGTTTCCAACCCTCACGTGCGTCCGGTCCCTTTTCTTGCTTCAGTGAGAAGCCGAGCGGACCGTCCACGCTCAGCGCAACGAGCTTCGCATCAGCCGTATCGAGCAACTTGCGCCCGCGGTAGGCGATGGCCGGGCGCGTGAAAATTGCGGACACGCGATCCGGGAACAGCTTCGGCGCGAGCCACCCCGCGGCGTCGGGCGCGCCCGCAACGCGGTCATCAGCGAGCGTGATACGCGACCAGCCCGCGAGTTGAATCGGGAGCTTGCTTTTCGCGAAATCGGGCGTCCCAACGAACAGCCTGTACTCCCGCGCGGGCGCTTCCGGTTCGCCTTCGGGACGCTTCTCGCGGGCGACCACGGTGATGGTCGTCGCGGTCGCGGGGCTGAGGCCGTGGACCTTGGAATCGGCCCGGTAGAGGTCGGTCGAAGGATCGCCGCGGAACCCCGCGAGCCGGTTGATGAGATCATCGACACGGGCCGCGTCCGCGAGCAGCGGGTTCGGCTTCTGGTCGATGAGCCAGCGGTCCTGCTTCTCGTCGTCCTTGGTCGCCTTCGGGTTCCCCTTCTTCTTGGTGAGAGCGATTGGTGGCTTGCCGGGCACGGCAATCGTGACCGCTTGCACCTCGTCTGTTGCGAACCGCGCAACGGACGAGTCCACCAAGTCACTCGCCTTCGCGAACAGGCCGTCCAACTTGTCCGCGGCAACGGTGAAGACCTGCGGATTGCCTTCGATTTGTGCGTACCGATAAGTGCTCTGCACTTTGCGCGGGATGGTGCGCGGCGGCATCCCCATCGGGCCGGGAATCGTAACCATCTCCTCGCGCTCGGTGACCTTCGCGGTCCCGCCGAACTTCACCGTGACCGTGCTCCCGTCTTTCAGCCGCACGCTGACGGACTGCTTGGATTTCTTCAGTTCCTCGCGCGGGTCGGGAACGACTTCGGGGTGCAGTCGCACCACTGCGGCAAAGAACGGTTCCGCCGGGACCGCGAACTGGCGCGCGAGGGCGAACGGTTGGTCGGCCGTTTGGCCGCCGTGTGCGGTGGGCACGAAATCTTCGACCCACAGTTCCGGGAGCGCGGTGAGGATCTGTTGGAGCTTCGCGGGGTCGATCCGGTCGCGCACGGGGGCGTCGAGGGTCCATGCGTCTGCGAGCCGATCGGTCTGCACGACCGCCTCCGCGCCCCGCACGGTGACAGTCGGTGACGGAGTCGGGCCGGTGCGCTTCAGGGTGAAGTTGCCGGTCGAGGGCCACGGCGTCAGACCGAAGATCGTCGCGTTCTTGCTGGTGACTCGGATCTCCTCGACCGCGGTGCCGGGGAGCGTGACGGTTGTGGGGAGGCTCGGCTCCGGCGGCGCCCCGGGCAGTGCGAACGACGGGGCGCCCGCGACCTTCACGCGCTCCACGTCCGAGAAGAGCTGGCGCCGCCGGTACGCCTCGGCCGGCCGGAGCAGTACCGGCATGACGTCCGGGCCGAGCTTGAGTACCTCGTTGGTGCCGTTCACGCGGACGAACGCGGCCCTCGTAAACGCGGTCTCGCCCGCGCCTAGTTTGGGCTCGCCGCACTTGAGGACGTACTCTTTGCCGTTGGCGGTCACCTTCACTGTGAGCGGTTTCTGTGCGTCCGCGAGTCCGTAAACCGTGAGGTCGGCGCCTTCAGCGAGTGCAATTGGCTGGAACCGGGTGCGCAGGTTCGCGAGTACGCTAACGAGTTCGTCCGCCTCGACGGAGCGGAGCGGCCAGTTGCCGGGTTGGGTCCAGCCCTTTGCGCCCCTTTCGAGAACGAACGCCTCGCCGGTCGCCGGTTGGACCTCGACGCGGGTCACGGTCGCGGGGGTGAAGTCGGCTTCGAGCGCGGTGAGTGCGGACGGGTCCGTGGGCGCGGGCTTCCGGCCGACGTTCGGCGCCCACGTGTCGCCCTTCCACAGCCACACGCCGGCGCCGGCCGCGAGGATCACGAGGGCGATGGTCGATTTCCAGTTCATTCTCAGTTACCAACAGGTGCCGGTGTTACAGCCCCACGGGGCCAAGAAGACAGCACTCGTTACTCGCGTATTTACCGCATCCGCCGGCGCATCATCGCGAGCAGGCCCATATAGGCCGCAGCGAGAGGGAGCCCGATGCCGGTGCCGAGCTGCCACAAGTTTTTCGTGCGATCGTCGAGTTCGACGCGGGGGTATTGCCACGCGGGCAAATCCGACTTGGGCAACCGGTCCTCGCGCGCGGTCAGCCAGTTGACCGTGTGGAGCAGCAATTTTTCCTCTGGCGGGGCCAGTTTCAGAGCGTTGAACAACGTTCCGCTCCCGAAAACGACCGTCCTCTGGGTCGGGCGCTCGAGCTTATCGGCGGCGAGCGAGAGCCCGGTGGCGAAGATCCCGTCGAGTGGGCTGAGCAGCGCGGCGGCGGCCTCCTGGCGCCCGTAGTCTTCGTCTACCCACGCGGCCGGGATTTTACTCTCGACAGCGACGGCGATGGGGAACGGTCCGCGCCGCTCCTCGTCGCGTGTGCCCTTTTTCGGATCGTCGATCCCGGTCGGGGTGTACTTGGGCATCCAACTCGGGCGCCCGCTCCGATCGATACGGGGGAACGGCTGGAAGGTGTTCCAACTGTCCGCGGCGGTGAACGCGAACTCTGCGGCGAACGGCTGCCGAGCCTGCCACTCGCTCGCGAGGGCGACCGGGCGCACGGCCCGGAGCTCGATGTCGAGTGCTTCCTCAGCCGTGCGCCCGGTCAAGAGGGCGGCCGAAGCGACCGGGTTGGCTCGAAGGGCCGGATTGGTCGACGGGTCCGTGAGGCGCACCGGCGGAACCTTCGACGCGCTGCTACCGAGTTGGCCGCCCCGGGTGATCGCCCGGGGTTCGCCGTCGAAGAGGACGACCGTGCGGCCGAGTTCAATGCCGCGCTCGGCGAGCATTTTCTCGAAGTCGTCGGACGCACCGGTGAGTTCGAGCGCCAGCCGCTTATCGAATTCCTCGGTCGATTCCCCGGGGGCTGGTGGCACTTGCGGGGTGATCGGCCCCAGACACGCGAGCACCGGCTTGCCCTGTTTCATGAACTCTTTGACTACTTTCGCCTGCTCTTTGCTCAGGGCGTGTAAGCCGGCCTCGATCCCCGGCCCCTCCATTGCGTCCTCGGTCGTGTACCGCGGGACGATGAGCAGGTCCACGTCGGCCAGTTGCTTGGTGAACTTCGCGGCCACGTCGGTCACGCGCCGGTCTTGGAGCGGGCGCTCGTCCTTCATCGCCTCCGCGAGTCGCTTTTCGGCTTCCTGTTTCTTCTTGCCCGCTTCTTCGAGTTCGTCTTGGGCGCGCTTCAGGCGCTTGGCGAGGTACGCGAGCAGAGAGGATTCGTTGTCTTCGGTAACGGTCCCGCGCACGAACCGCTGGTAGAACGCTTTGCGCTCCTCCCAGGGGCGCCCCTTGATCTTCTCAATCAGCCCGTGAATGGCCTCGAACTGAGCCACTTCCGCCCGCGCGGATACCGAAGCCGCGTCCGCGCTCTCGAGTTCCCATTCGAGGCGCTCAAGGGCGCTTTCTTCGCGCGTGTCCGCGGCCGGCTTGAGGTCCGTGAGGGCACGCGCATTCGCCCAACCTTTTTTCAGCACGATGTCGACCACGTCGTAACCCTGAGCGGTGAGCGACTTCCTCAGACCCGCGAGGGCGAACCGGTTTTTCGGCGCGTCGGCGTTTGTCGTGAGCAACTCGTGTACGACGCACACAGCCACCTTGGGCCGGCGCTCTTGTACGGTAAGGACACGGCGGGCGAACGTGTCGATCCCTTGCGGCAGCAGAACGAGATTTTCGCCCCCCGGGTTCTGCTTGCTCGCGGTCTTATCGAGTTGCATGAACTCGTTGAACGAGAGCCGCTGGACGCGCTTGTTCGCGTAGAAGAAGATGCTGTTTTCCGGGGCCGCATCGATCGCGGATTTCAGCTCGGGCGCGTCTTGTGTCAGCTTCTTCAGTTCCGCCTCGTACCCGAACGCTTCGGAGTCCAGAACCGCCACGTTGAACTGCGGACCGAACTGCCGGAACTGGTCCACGAGGTCGCGCACCTTTTCCGTCACCTTTTCCTCGGCCGCCTTCGTATACGAGTCGCGCTTCGGCGAGAGCGTACCGAAGTTGTGCATCTGGAGAACGACGATGGTCGTGGGGGTGCCGGTCCGGAGCCTTTGCAGTTCCCCGGCCAGTTCCGCCGGCAGCGTGAACCGCTGGTCGCGGGTGCAGTCGTACCGGGAGGAGTGCGAGAAGGAGTAGATGTTCACGAACACGAGCAGCACGACCGCTGCGATCGCGCCGATCGTGGCGGTCGTGCTCGCGGCGGCTCGTCGGGTCGCACCGAAGAGCAACCCGAGCGCCTCGGCCACCAGCGCGAGTGCCACCGCGCCCAGACCGCCGATGATCGCCCACGCAGCGAATTTCGCGAGGTCGCCGTGTGCCCCATCGGTTCCGGCCTTGAGCACATCGGGCACGGACCGCCAACCGCTCCATGACACGAGATCGACGCGCGGGAGCGAAACCGAGGCGAGCGGGAGCCCGACCACGACCGCCATGAAGCCGGTGGCCCCGAGGGCGCGGATCAGGAACCGGAACCGGCTGCCCCAGGTCGTGCGTTGGCGTGAATCAGTGGCCATGACGTAATTCGCGTTTTGTGTTTCGTGTTTCACCCGGCACCGCCAGCGGATCGGCTACCGGAGCCTCCGGGCTTCGAGCGAGCGCACGGTCAGGTAGAGACAGCACAGCGTAGCAGTGACGTACATCACCAGCGGGCGGGTGTCGATCACGCCGCGGGTGAAGTCGCGGCGGAAGTGCTCCGGTACGCTGACGTAGTACAGCAGCGCGTCCCACTGACTCCCCGAATCGACCTGCCAGCGCAGTGCGGCCGGCAGGACGAAGCCCAATCCGAGCAACAGCGAGAGCATCCACGCGACCAACTGGCTCTTCACCCAGCTCGAAACGAGCAACCCTAGGGCGAGGAACATCGCACCAGCCAGGACCACGCCGAGGTACGACGTGAGTACCGGCATCGGGTCGATGTTTGCAGTGACGTGGACGAGGTGCCGGGCGTCCTTCGTGGCGTGCAAGTACCCGCCAGCACCAGCCAACCCCAACCCGAGCAGCCCGAACAACAGCACGAGCCACCCGTTCGACTCGAACCAGAACCCGAGTTTGGCCGAGACGAGCAGGAAAACGCCCACGAGCAGCATCACTGAATAGAGCGTGAAGTTCCACTGCCACTCCGCGCGAAGATCGGCGAGCACGGGCACGTAGACCAGCGTCGTGGCCCACAACAGCAGGTAGAATGCGAAGCACGCGACGAACTTGGCCAGCACGACCTGCCAGTCGCGGATCGGGGCCGTGAGGAGCGATTCGAGCGTGCCGCTCCCGCGCTCTTCCGCGATCAGGCGCGACGTGATGATGCCGGTGACGGCCGGGAACAGCCCCCAGAACAGCACCCCCGCGACCAGCGCGCCGGGCGGGTTCTCGGCCCCGCCGAGCATCACCTGCATCGGGTACTCGACGCCCTGCGGCCCCTTCTCGGTCAGCAACCCGATCACGAGCCAGAACAGCAACCCGTTCAGCACGAGGAAGCCGAACAGCGCGACGTACCCGATCGGCCCCGTGAAGTACGCGGCGAACTCGCGGCGGATCAGACTGCACGTTGCTCGCATTCGCTCGTTCCTCGCGCGTGTTCTGCACTCGGCTCTCGGTGTTCGGTCGGACCCACGCAATCGCGTTCCGCGGTGCCGATCACCGCCTAAATCCCCTCTTGCCCCGTGAGCTGCACGAAGATGTCTTCGAGCGGCTTGTTGCGGTGCCGCTTGCGCACGGCCGCGAGCGACCCGTCTTCGACCACCTGGCCCTGGTAGATCACGATGACCGAATCGCACGTCGCTTCGACTTCGCTCAGGATGTGGGTGGACAGCAGCATCGTGTGGACCTCGCCGAGCTCGCGCATGAGTTTACGGGTCTCGCGGATCTGCGTCGGGTCGAGGCCCGCGGTCGGCTCGTCGAGGATGAGAACGGGCGGGTCGGCGAGGAGCGCGTCGGCCAGGCCCACGCGCTGCCGGTAGCCTTTCGAGAGCGTGCCGATGATCTGCCGGCTCACGTCCTTCAGCCAGCAGCGGTCGAGCACGAACCCCAGGCGCTTCTTGCACTCGCTGCGGCTCAGGCCCTTCAGCCCGCCGCGAAAGCGGAGGTACTCGTCGACGCGCATGTCGGTGTAGAGCGGGCAGCTTTCCGGCATGTACCCGATGCGCCGGCGGGCCTCGATCGGGTCCCAGAACACGTCCTTGCCGCCGATGGTGGCCTTGCCCGAACTGGCGGTGAGGAACCCGGCGAGGATGCGCATGGTGGTGGACTTCCCGGCCCCGTTGGGACCGAGGAACCCGACCACCTGACCCTTCTCGACCTCGAATGACACGTCCCGCACGGCGTGGTACTCGCCGTAATACTTCGTGAGGTGTTCGACGACGATCATCTCGTGTCCTTAGTCTGCTCGCGTGCGGCCGTCTGCTACACGGTTAAGGCGCGACGCGAAACGCGGCAAGGGCGCAGCGCCGAGAGGTTACGGTGAAACGACGGAGCCCGCGACGGGCTCGTGACCCGTCGCGGGCTCCGTGCGGACAAAATCGCGCTCATTTCGCCGGTTCGTTGTCGGTTGTTTTGGGTTCGTCGAGTGGTGGGAGTGATGGGCTGCGCTCCGGGCGTCCCCTCCGTTCGCGGGTCTCGTCGAGTGGGGCGGGGGGAAGAGTAAATTGCACCAAAATACTGTTGGCGCATTCGAGGTACGGATTTCGGGCGCGCTTCTTCCTTGGTGTCTCGTCGGTCATTTGGTGCCCTCCCGGAGACGAACGGCCACATCCGCTACCCACGTATTGTCGCAGTACAACTCGACGAGGTAAATCCCGGGAACCTCAAAAACGCACCCCTCAATGTGCATTACGAGTTGCATTTGCGTAACGCGATCCGGGAAGTGAATTGTCCGAACGTAGGTATTATGAACGAGTTGCCCGTCGGAGGCGCGCCGCACGTCGATGTGAAACGGCACCTCGCCAAGTCCGCCGACCAGTTGGGCGAAGCAGGTGAATGAGTTGAGAGTGTACGGGTACTCGCTCGGCGAAATTACATTGAACAGCGAATAGAGATTGGTCATCCCGCCTTCGACATCAACTTCTTCGCACAGATACACTGCCTTTGCGGTCGGAATCACGGCCATTGTAAGCCTCCCGCTGGACGAAACTGGGGGCCGAAGCCCCCAGTGCGTTTGCTCACTTAATCGCGGCGCCCGCCTCCGCGCGGCCCGCCTCCGCGCGGCCCGCCTCGGTCGCCCCCACGACCGCCCCGGTCCCCGCGATCTCCACCGCGGTCCCCTCGATCACCGCCACCGCCGCCACGATCACCGTAGCCGCCACCACCGCCTCCGCCTCCGCTGCCGTCGTCCTCACGCGGGGCGAGCAGTGCCTTGCGCGAGAGTTTCACGCGGCCCTGATCGTCGATCGCGATCACCTTCACCTGAACCTTGTCGCCGATCTGGACTACGTCTTCTGGACGTTGGACGAACCCGGAGTCGAGTTCGGAGACGTGGCACAGCCCGTCGCGGCCCGGTGCGATCTCGATGAACGCGCCGAATTCCTTGATCGAGATCACTTTCCCGTCGTAGACCGCGCCGACCTTCACTTCGGCCGTCAAACCCTCCACCATGCGGCGCGCGGCTTCCACGCTCTCGGCGTCGGCCGACGCGATCGACACGGTGCCGTCGTCCTCGATGTCGATCTTTGCGCCGGTCTCTTCCTGGATGGCACGGATCATCTTCCCGCCGGGGCCGATCAGCTTGCCGATCATTTCCGGGTTGATCTTCAGTTGGATCAACCGCGGTGCCCACCGGCTGATGTCCTTGCGCGGGGCCGAGAGGGTCGCGAGCATCACCTTAAGGATTTGCAGCCGACCTTCTTTTGCTTGCTCGAGGGCGCCGCGAACGATCGCCTCGTTGACGCCGTCCACCTTGATGTCGAGCTGGATGCCGGTGACGCCCTTTTGCGTACCGGCCACCTTGAAGTCCATGTCGCCGTAGTGGTCCTCGTCGCCCTGGATGTCGGTCAGCAGCGTGAAGTTGTCCTTCTCCATCACGAGGCCGACCGAGATTCCGGCTACCGGGCGCTTGATCGGCACGCCCGCGTCCATCAGCGCGAGGGTCCCGCCGCACACGCTCGCCATGCTGGACGAGCCGTTCGATTCGAGGATTTCCGACACGAGGCGGATCGTGTACGGGAACCGCGTGGGAGGGGGGATGACGGCCTTCAGCGAGCGCTCGGCGAGCATCCCGTGGCCGATCTCGCGCCGGCCCGGGCCGCGGATGGGCTTGCACTCACCGACCGAGTACGGCGGGAAGTTGTAATCGAGGTAGAACTTCTTCGAGTACTCGTCCTGGAGGCCGTCCACCTTCTGTTCGTCGGCGACGGTGCCCAGGGTGACGACGACCAGCGCTTGCGTTTCGCCGCGCTGGAAGACGGCCGTACCGTGCGTCCGGGGCAGCACAGCGACCTCGCCCGAGAGGTTACGGAGATCCTTCGGCGCGCGGCCGTCGATGCGGGTGCCGCCGAGCGTGATCTCGCGGAACACGCGCTCGCGCAGCACGCTCATCGCGCTCGACACCTGCGCCGCGGTCCACTTCGGGTTCGTCTCGCCTTCGGGCACGTAGACCTTCTTCACTTCATCCTTGAGTTCGTCGAGCGCCGCGTTCCGCTCCTTCTTGCCCTTCGTCAGATACTTTTCGCGATAGGTCGTGCCGTACTTCGCGTAGAGCTCTTCCGCCAGCGGATTGTCCGGCGTCGCGGGGGGCAGCACCTTCGGCCCCTGGCCGGCTTCGGTACGCAGTTGTTCGATCGCATCGATCAGGACCGCGCACTGCTTGTGCGCTTCCATGATCGCGTCGCCCATTTCCTGTTCCGGCATTTCGCGGGCGAAGCCCTCGATCATGCACACCGCGTCGCGGGTTGCGGCCACGATCAGGTCGAGGTCGCTCTCTTCCATCTGCGTGGCGGTGGGCAGAACGATGAGTTCGCCGTTCACGCGCCCGAGCCGGAGGCCGCCGTAGGGCTTGAGGAACGGGATGTGCGAAACGTGCAGTGCGGCACTCGTCCCGATGAGTGCGAGCATGTCCGCATCGTTCTCCCGATCGGAAGAGATGACCGTACAGTGGATCTGCACTTCGTTGAAGTAGTTCGTCGGGAACAGCGGGCGCGAGGGGCGGTCGATGAGGCGAGAGGTGAGCGTTTCCTTGGTGCTGGGGCGCGTCTCGCGCTTAATGAACCCGCCGGGGAACTTGCCCGCGGCGTAGGTGCGTTCGCGGTACTCGACCTGGAGCGGGAAGAAGTCGCGGCCCGGGATCGGCGATCCTTCTACGGCGGCCACCAGAACGGACGTTTCTCCGTAGGTGACGAGGACGGCCCCGTGAGCCTGCTTTGCGAGTTTCCCGGTTTCGAGGGTGAGAGTACGGCCGCCAAATTGACATTCAACACGAGCTGGATTAACCGGCACGGATGTGACCCTTTCCGTTTTGCCGGCAGGAGCGTCTCTTGAGCCGAAAGGCGTAGAGTCGGGGAGCCGTAAAGTCGAATCCGTGCGGCTGACGACGCGACCGTGATTGCGACTTTACGACTTTCGACGTTATGACTTTCGACGCACCGCTGAAGGCGGAGCTATTTGCGGAGCCCGAGCTTCCCGATGACCGCCAAGTAGCGGTCGCGATCGGTTTGGCGCAGGTACTTGAGCAAGTCGGCGCGTTGGCTGACTAGCTTCAGCAGCCCGCGACGGCTGGAGAAGTCCTTTTTGTGCGCCCGCATGTGCTCGGTAAGGGAATTGATCCGCTTTGTGAGCAACGCGATTTGCACTTCGGGCGACCCGGTGTCCGTATCGTCCCGCCGGAACTGGGTAATGAGTCCGGACTTCTCTTCCTTCGTGATCGACATCGTCCCGGTCTCCGCTTCCTCCGCCGCGTCGCACTCCTGCCATCAGTTACGAAACGACGTTTAGTTACACACTCTTTCTGGATTTATGCAATGTACCGGCACCCGACTAGGTGACAAGAGGGGAAAATGCGGTGCGGCACCGGTCGCGTCCCTCACCGCCCGCCTGTTTCCTAAAAAGAGAGGGACAAACTACCGCCAGCGGATTTTCCCTCGCCTTTCATTTTTAGAGAAGGCCAGGGTAGGTTCTCATACTCCCGCCCACCTTCTTTAACGAGGCCAATCAACCATGCACCCCGCCTACGCCCTTTCCGACACCGCGACCGTGTTCAGCCCCGCGCTGGTGTTCTTCCCGGAACTGATTCGCAAGAACATCGCGCGCGTGATCGAAATGGCCGGCGGTCCGGCGCGGCTCAGGCCACACGTGAAGACGCACAAGACGGTCGAGATCGCGAAAATGCTCCTTGATGCGGGCGTGACGAAACACAAGTGTGCCACGATTGCTGAGGCCGAAATGCTCGCGAACGCGGGTGCGCCCGACGTGCTGATCGCGTACCCGCTGGTGGGGCCGAACATCGGGCGCGCCGGCGCTCTGATCCGCAAGTTCCCGGGAACGCGGTTCTCCACGCTCATCGACGACTCAAACATGACCCACGAACTCTCCACCGCGATGCACGCGGCCGGGGTAGAGATCGGTGTCGTGCTCGACCTGGATGTGGGTCAGCACCGCACCGGAATCGCGATCGGGGACGGGGCCTTTTCTCTTTATGAACTGGCCGGGTCGCTACCCGCGCTGCGTCCAGAAGGCTTCCAGCTTTATGACGGGCATAATAATCAGCCGGACCGGGCCGAGCGCGAGAAGGCCGTGCGCGACTTCATCCAGCCGGTGTTGGAACTGCGCGCGAAAGCAGAGGCGAAGGGCGTTCCGGTTCCGCGACTCGTGTGCGGCGGTACTCCGAGCTTCCCTGTATACGCGGCAATGACCGATGTGCCGGGGATTGAGTGCTCGCCGGGCACGTTCGTGCTGCACGATGCGGGTTACGGACCGAAGTACGCGGACCTGGCCGGCATCACCCCGGCCGCGGTGCTGGTGACTCGCGTAATCAGCCGACCAACTGCGGACCGCGTGACGCTCGATTTGGGGAACAAGGCGGTCGCGGCCGATCCGGTGCTGGAGAAGCGCGTGACGCTGCTCGACTTCCCGGAGTACAAGACCGTCGGCCACAACGAAGAGCACCTCATTGTCGAAACGGCCGGAGCCGCGGCGTACAAGCCGGGCGACTTGGTCTACGCGCTTCCCGGGCACATCTGCCCGACGGTCGCACTGCACAACCACGTTCTCATTGCGGATGGCGGTAAGATCGTGGGTCGGTGGGACGTGGCCTCGCGCGTCCGGGTGCTGACCGTGTGAGGAGTCGTGGAGTAAGCGGCGCGCAAGTGCGCGCGCTCATGCCCGAAGTGCTCGAATTCCTCCGGGCAAGCGCCTTGGCATTTTTGAACAATCGCCCAATCGCCATACCGTTTCGAGTTCAGTAGTCGCCAGAAACGACCTCGCTGCCCGCGCGGGTCACGAGTGCGGTGAGCACGTTCACGTCGGTCGAGACGCGGACCGCCTTCACGCTCCCATCCACGAACACGAAGGCGGTCACGCCCGGGTGCGGCCCGCCGAAGCTGCTGTTGGCGAACGGCAGGGTCTGGTTATCGGGCGGCAGCAGCGGGCGCGTGTCGCCGTTCACGTTACTGATGCCCATCATCCGGCGCGTATTGTTGCGGTTCCCGCCGAACACGCTGCGGTCCTCGTTCTTCCCACGCAGCGAGTTCGGGCGGATCGACTTCTCCCCGAACATCGTGGTGTTGCTGGTCCCGTCGGTGACGCTCCCGAAGTTGGTCTGGCTCGACCACTTGGTGACGTACACGCGCCCGGCCGAATCGGTCGCGACGTAGGGCACGTTCGGGATGATGGCCCCGGTGGATGCCGTGTACGCGGCGTGCGTGCCGAAGCTCGCGGCGTAGTCCGTCAGCGCGGCCCCTTCCGGGCGGAAGTCGCTCACGCTGGGCACCGCGGTCGGGCGCGACGGGCACAGGTAGATCTTGATCTGGGTCTGAACGGCCGGGAGCGGTTGCTCGGACGCAACGTAGCGGATGTCCCACAGATTGTACTGGGCGGTCTGTTCGATGTACGGCAGCAGGAGCGCGCCCCAGGTCGCCCACCCGTCCAGCTTCTCGGAGTTGTCGCCGATGAACGCGGGGGGCAGGAACTGGTACGAGTCGTGGAAGTTGTGCGCGGCCAGGCCGATCTGCTTCAAGTTGTTCTGGCACTGGAGCCGCGCCGCGGCCTCGCGCACCTTCTGAACGGCCGGGAGGAGCAATCCGATGAGGATCGCAATAATGGCAATTACGACCAGCAACTCGATTAGCGTGAAGGCACTTGGCCGGGTCTTGCGGTTCAAGGGAAATCTCCTTTGGATTGGGTTCACTCGCGAGATACGGTAACGCGAACTCCACCGGTACAGAACTAAATTGATGTTCGTAGTAGTCAATTTCAATTGCAAAGGCGGTGTTACGGCTCCGCGAGTGGGCCACTCCGTCATGTTCCCTCTGAACTGGTGCGGAAGATAATTCGCAAATTCAATTCTTCAAATTATTTAAGTCGAATCGACCAGTCAACCACCGGAAGCCCCTCCGAGCTGCGGACCTGACGAAGTGAGAGACACATCAGGACGCTGGTGCGTGACACAAAGAGATTTATTACTATTGTCATACCCATAGAGATGTTTATGGCGATGATGTGACGCCCTTATCGCTTCCTTGCCGACGGACATCGCCGAGAGGTGTGCAGTGGAAGGCGCCGGCGCTTCGCAGGACGCACGAGAAGCGACACCCGAACTCGTGCCCCCGATCACGGGCAGCCGCCTGGCGCGGTTTGAAGGGTACGTGTCGGCGTTCCGTCCCGTATTTCACCGTTCCGATCAGCTCCTTCGGTTTCGCGCCTACGTCCGTGGCCTTCTCGAACGAACCGAGCGCAAGAACGTCGAGTCGATCGCGACCGCGGCCCGGCGGGTGATGATGGTCGAATCGAATCTCGGGCAGGCGCTCCAGCACTTCGTTAGCCACAGCCCGTGGGACGCCCGACGACTGCTCGCGGCCGTGCGGAACTTCTCCGTTGCGCCTCGGCCCGACCCGGCCGCGATCTGGGTCGTACACGATGGCGTATTTGCCAAGAAGGGGCGCCACTCCGTCGGGGTCCAGCGCCAGTACGCGCGCTCGGTGGGAAAGAAGATCAACTGCCAGGTCGGGGTGTTCGTCGCGCGCGTCGGGCCGGCGGGCTATTTCCCGCTCGCCGCGAGACTGTACCTCCCGGCGTCGTGGTTGCGCGAGCACGCGGACTCGGACGAGCGGGCGCTACCCGCCGAGTACCGCGAACCGGCGACGAAAGCCGAGATCGCGCTGCGGTTGATCGACGACCTGCGCAGCGAGGGCGATGCGCCGGGCGCGGTTACCGGGGAGGCAGAGTACATTGGCGGAACGGGCTTCCGAGACGGACTGACCGCGCGCGGCCTCGTCGCTCGGGAGGATCTCGCCGCTCCGCTCGCGGAAGCCCGACGACGGTTCGAGTGGTTGAAAAATGAATTGGGGCTGGATCACTTCGAGGGCCGCGCCTGGCACGGCTGGCACCACCATGTGAGCCTGGTGTTTGCCGCTTACGGCTTCCTCTGTGGCGAGGAGGGCATGGAATTGCCGCCCTTCCGAGCGCCCACTCCTCTTCCCTCAGTCGACTGAACATCGCCGCAATCTTCTGCAGTGCGAACGGACCGCCACGAGTTAACAAAAACAGCCCCGCAGTGCTTTGAGCATTGCGGGGCACGGGTCGTTCGTTCGGTTTTAGATACGCGCCCGAGAATGAGCCGCGACCACACGAGAGCGTGACACGTCTCCTGGGAGAATCACTCGTGCGTGTGGTCCGCTCGCACGAACATCGAAGGAGATTCCGTCCGCGTCAGTTACGCGAGAATTGCGGAATGCGGCTCCGCTTCGGGCGGAGTTGTTCGCGCGTGCGTTCTGCGGCGACACGGTAGATTTCCTGAATCTGTGCTTGCTGGTTCGGCGCAAACGCCATGAACATAGGACACGGGACGAACGCGCTCATTCCCGCGCTCATTCCGCAGAACACGGGCACTGCGATAGGTGTCGGATCGAGTTGAGCAAGTTGGTCCCGGAATCGATGCTCTACCATGTCAAGCCCCTCGCAGCGACCAATAGCGAATCATTACTAATCAGGTATCCATAGTGCCTTATCTATTGCAATTGTAACCGCGCCAGTGGAGAAAGCAACTCGATCTGGGTATCGAAAGCAAATTTCCTCCGGTTTCTGCACATTTCGCAGGTGATTTCGTGAAGAAAATCTCGACTGCTCGAGTGATAATCAATTGCGAGCTCCGCGGTAATGATTGGTCCTATTTCCGCCACGGATGAGGAGATTTCACGGACGATCGGTGCCAGTCGACTGGTGGGTGGACGTGGTTCAGGAAGGTTCATCGCTGCGAACAGAACTCGTACCGCGAAATGAAGAAGTTGAAGATTGGGAAGCAGCTCGAGGATTCTCACTGGCCGGCGGATATCAGTTGTCCGTCTGAACAATTCTGTGGTGTGGGGCTCATCCCAATTGGGCACGGTGGGGGAAAATGCTCCCTGGTAATGGAAGCGTCCTCGCGACCAGATTGGCCGGAGGACGCGAGTCATCAGCGGTAAGCGAACTCTCAGGGGTAGGTAACGAGTTACTTCTTACCCTTGAGTTTGATTTCGGTGACCGTCTTCTTGTCCTTGTCCACGGTGATCTCGAATTTGTCCCCTTCCTTGGCCTTCTCACCAAAGTATTTCAGCACGTTCTCCAGTTTGGCGTCCTTCTCCCCGCGCTTCACTTTGGTGTCGTCCGTGATCTTGTACGTCGCGGTTTTGTCGTCTTCCTTGATCGTCAGTTCTTTCTTGTCGGTGTCGTACTTCACGAACGCCACCTCACTGGCAATGGCCAATCCGATCGTTAAAACGAATGCTAAGCCGGCCAGAACGAACTTACGCATGGGTAGCTCCTTATGTTGGGGCGATGAGGCGCGAAGCCCGGCTCGCGCAGGTGCCGAGCGAAATGTTGCACGAAGTGATTCAGCCGCCCGAACCGCTCACAACTCAAACTCCGCCTCTCCCCTCAGAGCGATGTCGGATCGGCCGGGGGCTGAACCACGTCGTTAATATGACTAGCCACATTCCTTTGGTCAACATTGATTGGGGCCGATTGTGCATTATCGCACGATGTTCGAGTCCACTCCGTCAGGTCTGGTGGGTGTGGAACTGCTGGAGCTAAAAAATGTGTAAAAAAATGCGCCCGATTGTCGCAACTCTGACGCCTGCTATATCAATTTCCAGCATGTCAGGGATGTCGTTTCCCGGACGGTGTTTACGGCGATCCGCTGAGGGCTCAGTCAGTGCCGCGTGGTTCCGTTTTTTGGTCCCAAATGGCGATCGGATCACAATCACGACCAAAGTTGTCGCAATTGCGTCTGCCCCGGGGAAGTTTAGAATCGCCGCAGAAGCCAACCGTACCAAGCACAAAAGCCGGAGACGATCATGGTGACTGCGATGATGAACCCGATGACCGCAATGCCGTCCTCATCCCCCGCGACCGGGATGGGAATGGGGATGCCGGCGGGCATGTCCCCGAACATGGTAATGGTCCCGCGCTGCACGATGAAGGTCGAGAAGTGCCCCGGCGGAATGAAAATCACGTGCATGTGCGACGATCCGGCCGCGTGCGTGATGATGCAGAACCTGTGCACCATGATGGCCGGCGGGATGTGCAGCATGTGTTGCACCATGAACGGCATGACCGTGTGCTGCTGCAACATGACGATGGCCGCGTGCAAGGTCGAGATGACCACGAACGGGTGCTGCGTCACCTGCACCAGCGGCGACAAGATGTGCTGCGACATGATCCAGGCGTGCTGCGACTGCATGATGACGTGCATGAAGTCCGGCTGCGCCTGCACGATGATGATGGGCGGCACCCCGGTGTGCTGCTGCATGTGCTGAGCGACACAACTTTCGGTTGCTGATCTCTCCCAGCAACACATTCACGAGCCCGCCGAACTTCAGTTCGGCGGGCTCGTTCATTTTCGCTCGCACTCCTTCCATCTCCACCGGCCCGACTTAACAGAGTCGGCTCTCACTTGTTGACGGTACGAAGTGTGAACCGCTAATATCGACCACCGCGGTCGACATTCGCCCCAGCAGTCCACCTCAACACGCGGCAGGACTTCCGATGAGGCTCTCGCGCAAGACGGATTACGCCCTTCGGGTTCTTCTCGCGCTCGCGGACCGCTGGGGGCAGGGGCCGATCTCGATGAACGAGCTGGCCAAGCAGAACGACGTGCCGAAGAAGTTTCTCGAACACATCATGCTCGACCTGAAATCGCAAAAGTGGGTGGAAAGCTCGCCGGGGCGGATGGGCGGGTACGTCCTCGCGCTTTCGCCGGAACGGATCACGCTCGGCCAAGTCGTGCGCCACTTCGACGGAATTCTCGCCCCGGTCGGGTGCGTGTCGATTTCGCACAACGAGGCGTGCAGCCAGGCGCCCACTTGCCGGTTCCGGCGCGTCCTCCTGGACATCCGCAACGTGACCGCGGCGCACATGGACAACGCGACGCTCGCACAGGTGGCCCGGAACGAACCCGTTGCCGACCGCGAAGTGTT
Source organism: Gemmata palustris (assembly GCF_017939745.1). Taxonomy (NCBI): domain Bacteria; kingdom Pseudomonadati; phylum Planctomycetota; class Planctomycetia; order Gemmatales; family Gemmataceae; genus Gemmata; species Gemmata palustris. Next base: position 4,988,208 of record NZ_JAGKQQ010000001.1, read on the forward strand.
CAGCCTGGAACTGGTCGGCGGGGACGGGATCTGACAGCGGCGGAGGGTGCGATGCCACGCGGAAAGACGTTCGACACGGTGACCGCCACCATTGGTGACACGCCGATGGTGCGCATCAACCGCTTGGTTCCGCCGGACCACGCGACCGTGTTCGCGAAGTGCGAGTTTTTCCAGCCGCTCAATAGCGTGAAGGACCGGATCGGAGTGGCGATGATCGAGGCCGGCGAGCGCGCCGGCGCGGTGACCGCCGATACGCACATCATCGAGCCGACCAGCGGGAACACCGGGATCGCGCTGGCGTTCGTGTGCGCGGCGAAGGGTTACCGGCTGACACTCACGATGCCGGAGTCGATGTCCGTGGAGCGCCGCGCGCTCCTGCGGGCGCTGGGAGCGCACTTGGTGCTCACCCCGGCGGCCGGGGGCATGCGCGGGGCGATCGCGCGGGCGAACGAACTGGTCGCCAAGACGCCCGCCGCGTGGATGCCGCAGCAGTTCGAGAACCCGGCGAACCCGGCCGTTCACGAGGCGACCACCGGCCCGGAAATCTGGGCGGACAGCGGGCACGACATTGATGCCGTCGTTGCGGGCGTCGGCACCGGTGGCACCATCACCGGCGTGACGCGCTTCGTCCGCCGGTTCAACCCGAACTTTCAGGCGATCGCGGTGGAACCGGTTCACTCCCCGGTCCTCAGCGGCGGCGCGCCCGGCCCCCACAAGATTCAGGGCATCGGCGCCGGGTTCGTGCCCAAAAACCTCGACCGGTCACTCGTGAACGACGTGGTGACCGTGACCAACGACGAGGCGTTCGAGTGGGCGCGCCGGCTGGCCAAGGAAGAGGGGCTGATGGTCGGCATCAGCAGCGGGGCGAACATGTGCGCGGCGGCGAAGGTCGCAGCCCGCCCGGACTTCCGCGGCAAGCGGATCGTCACGATCATGAACAGCTTGGGCGAGCGGTACCTGTCCACTCCGCTGTTCGAGGGACTGAGCGGGTGACCAGACTGAAGCGATGCCCACGCGAGTTGACGGAGTCGGTTCGCAAATCCGCCCGATGCGCCGTACCGCTCTTGGCATTATCGTCAGAAACGCGACTATACTAATCAGACTCGCAATCAATTTGATGCCGATGGCATCGTCCTCGGTAAACGCGCTTTAGAAACAATCAGAGAACGCACATCGGCATAATGATAGCGATATAAATTGTTAAAATCTATCGCCCGCTTTGACGCTCATTGATTTCAGCTCACTATTGCCCAGCAGTTGATTCCTCTCGGTTCGCGCCGCCCCTCTTCGTAGTCATTCATCGACGTATTCATGCCGGCATTAACTTGACGGAGTAATCCCTGTGGTGCCCGAATCCGCATTCGGGCACGTTGACCTCGTCGAATTGCCGTGTAAATTACAAATGCGATGAACGTAGTAATCATTCTGCAGCCGGATCAGTGACCTCCGCAGTGTGATCGCCCTGAGCGGCGCGTATGTGGTGCCCGAGGCCCGTAAGGACGTGTTCGGCGACGAGGCCGCGCGTAAGTCGCGCCCCCGCTCACGTGGTGCGTCGGGGCCGGTAAAGACGCGCCCGTCCGCGACGCTCGTCAGCGCGAAGACCCAGGCGCAGGTGATCGAGGCGAAGGACCGCGAACACGGCACGCTGTTCACCAAGATCGCGACGGGCGACCCGACCGGCGAGTCGGTCGTCGTGTTCATGCACAAGTACAGCGGGAAGAAGTGACCCCTTCCCGCCGTCTGCTCGCACCGTTGGCGCGCTGAATGAAGGAGAGAGCATTCGGCGCGCGGCGGCGACAAGTTTCGTCATCGCTCAGTGGCGTTTGAGGAGCGCTGCGGGCGGTGCGAGCAGTTTTCTGTTCACGACGTGAGACGGGATTCGGGCAAAAGTCGTGCGGCAGTGCCTTGCCGCGAAGTACATGATTCGGGCGGAAATAACGAGCGAACGAGGGAGTTTGGGATGGTCGCGCGCGTCGTACTTTCTGATGCGGGACAGGACGCGGTTCTCGGTGCGGACACCGAGTCGCTCGTCGCCCGGCTCACCCGGGCCGCCTACGAAGTGGCGCTGCGCCACCGCCCGGACAAACCGTTCACCGAACTCGAACTCGCGCTGTGGCAGGAGATCCGCACCGTGGTTCTCGGTGCGCCCGCTGCAGGCACACCGGAAGCGGCGTGAGCACTCAAAGCCACCGCGGGTACACACGATTCGGAACCGGCCCCGGCTGTACCCGACGCGACCGAGGTTTGAGGGCACGGTGGGATTGGAGCAATCAAGTTCGAGGTTAGTGCGCTCATCCAGCTAAATTGGGACCACACCACCTTTCAAACCACTATCCGAGTTCGAGGTGAACGGCGAAGCATACAAGCCAACGAAGGCGTGAAATCTTCACGCTGGCCCGCGCCCTTGCTCCAACCGGACTCCGCCCAGAGGCGGAGTGACTCAGCCGTACTTCTTGTGGCACTCGGCGGAGGTCATTTTGAGCGCCTTCACGAGTCCGCCTGCGAGTTTCTCGCCGGCCGGGTCGAGGTACAGTCGGCCGCTCGTTTCCTTGATGGTCTTGTCGTACCCGATCACGTGGACGTTGAAAATGAACGCGGTATCGGACGTTGATTCAAACCAATGGATGTTGTCCTTGTGATCGGAAATAGTTGAGAGCTCGCCCGGTCCGAAGGTGCGGTCGATCGTGGGCCGGATGACGTAGTGGTCCTTGTTGGTTTCGACGCGGTCGTAGTGGCGCCCGTGCCACTTGCCCTTGAGGACGATGAACCCGGTACACATGTTCGCGTGGCCGTGGGGCACGATGGATCGGCCCTTCTTGCACCCGAAAATCTGCTTGCCGAATCCCACCTCTCCGGGCAGCCCTTCCACCTTCGAGAGATCGAACCCGACGTTCGCGGCGCCGTTGTCGGGCAACTTGGTCTTCTTCTCCACCTCGTCGAGTTTGATGAGTGTGCAGAGGTCGGCGAGATCGACCCGCTTGTACAGGTCTTCCATCTTGGTCTGGAACTGCACGTCGGTGAGCTTTTGGCCCTTGAGATCCTTGGTAATCTCGACCAATTCACCCATCCACTTTTGAATAGTTGGCTTGGTGGAGTCGGCGAACAGGTCGCGCGCCCAGAGCGTTTCAATGAGCGAGAACGTGATCGCGGAGCCGACGAGTTGTGCGTTGAATGCGCGGCGGGACTGCATGACGAGAACTCCGGGGAAGGTGGGAGCGCGTTGAGAGTACCCGGCCCACCACCCCGTGTGAAGCGCCGACAGTCGCGCAATTACCTGCCGATTTTCTCCGTTACGCGCGCACCGAGCGGCTTGAGAGCGTCCACGCGGTCGGCATTGAGTCGCACGAAGCCGGACCACTTCGCGGGCACGTCCGCGTCGAGGAAGATCGCTCCGACCGGGCACTCCGAGGAGCACGCTCCACAATCGATGCAGTCATTCGGGTCGATGTAGAGTTGTTGCTCGTCGCCGTAGAAGCACTCCATTGGACACACCACCACGCAATCCGTGTATTTGCACCCCACGCAGGGCGCGGTCACGACGTGCGCCATTGCGCACCTCCTCTTCATCGGGAAGTTTGAAACCGCGGAGCCGAATTGCACGTTATGTGCCGAGTGAAATGTGCTTGAAATGCAGCGTTTTGAATCGCGATTGACGACGAAATTTGGTTGCGCAACGAAGCGTGGTCACTCGCCGTCGCGCGTGAGGCCGTGCTTGCGCATTTTGCCGTAGAGGGTGGTGGGCTTCAGTCCGAGTCGCTGAGCCGCACCGCCGGGGCCGTAGATGCGCCCGTCGGCTGCTTTCAGGGCCACCGAGATGCGAGTTTTCTCTTGTTCGGCCCACGTGCGGGCGGTTTCGATCGGCGAAGCCACCGCGAGCCACGCGGGATCGATCACGAGTTCGTTACCGTCGCTCACGATCACCGCGCGCTCGATCACGTTCTGAAGTTCGCGCACGTTCCCGGGCCAGTCGTGTGCATCGAGTGTGCGAAGCACCCGCGCGGGGATGATTGTGGCGGGGCGGCGATGGCGCTGAGCGAAGTACGCGAGGAAGTGGGCGGTGAGGGCCGGAATGTCGGTTTTGCGCTCGCGCAACGGTGGAAGCGTGATAGGAAACACATTCAGGCGGTAGAAGAGGTCCGCGCGAAACGAGCCGGCGCGCACCTCGGACGCGAGATCGCGGTTCGTCGCCGCGACAAGCCGGACGTTGACGGCGATCGGGTCGCCACCGCCCAGGCGCTCCACGACGCCCTCTTGGAGCACGCGGAGCAACGTCACTTGTACGTCGGCCGCGAGGTCGCCCACTTCGTCGAGAAAGAGCGTGCCGTTGTGCGCTTGCTCGAAGCGCCCGACGCGGCGCTTCACCGCGCCCGTGAACGCGCCCGGTTCGTGGCCGAACAACTCGCTCGCGACCAGCGCGGGTACCAGCGCTGCGCCGTTCACCGGTACGAACGCGGCCCGTGCCCGGCGGCTCTGCTCGTGCAGCGCCCGCGCAACGAGTTCCTTGCCGGTTCCGGTTTCGCCGAGGACGAGCACGGTCGCGTCGGTGGGGGCCACTTGCTCGACGGCGCGCCGGACGTGGGCGAGTGCTCCGACAAGTGTCATGATGGGTTCGGGCCGATGTAGGCGAAACGCGGGACCGTTTCGCCGTTGTGGTTGACCGTTTCGAGGAACATCGCCCGCGGGCGCACCCACAACCCGGTGGCGTTGTAGAGCGGCTTGTACACGACGAGCACTTCGTCCGTCTCGCTGTGCCGGGCGACGCCAATCACTTCGTACTCGCCGCCCTTGTAGTGACGGTACCGGCCGGGAACGGGTTCGTTGCTGGACATGATGATCTCGTAGGGTGGGTCCAGGCTCTGCGCAGGCCCACCATCTGGTCTTCGGCTGAACGATGGGTCCGGGAGCTTGCGAACGCTTCGTTTATATTCGCGCTCGCAAGCGGGTGTGGTGGGCCTGCGCAAAGCCTGGACCCACCCTACAAAACACAAAACTCGGCCCGCGCCTACTTCGGCTTCACTTCTTTTGGTGGGGGTGCGACGGGGCGCGGCGCGGGCTTCGGTTCCTCGGCTTTCTTCGCCGGCTCTTCTGCCTTCTTCATCGGCGGGTCCGTTTTCTTCGGCTCGTCGGGCGCCTTTTCTTCCGGCTTCTTCACCGGCGGAGCAGGTTTGGTGTCGTTGATCGCGATCTTCAGGTTCTTGCGCACGCCCTCGATCGTACCGTGGAGCAGGAACGCCTTGCGCGACACGTCGGCTTCTTTCTCCGCGTCGTCCAACCCGGTGTCGATGATCTTTTGTGCGTCCGGTCGGTGTGCGAGCAGGGGGCGCACGGTCAGGAGCGCTCCCTGATAGACCCGGTACGCGCCGGCGAAGTCCTTGCCCTCGTTGTAAAGGTCCGCGCCTTTGTTATGCACAGCGCGGAGCGTATCGATCACGAGCTTGTCGAACGCCTTTACGTCCGGCAGCTTCGGCTCGTCCGCGGCCCGAGCGGGTGCGCTCCAGCCCAGCGCTGCGACGAGCGCGAGTACCGCCAGGTTCCTGGTGGTCATGTGCTTCCTCCTGCGTCAACTTATTTGAAAGCCTACGCGCCAATCATGACGCACTCGAGTCGGGGTTGCAACGCGACTCCGGTTCCGCGTAGCATCTGCGCGAATCAGTTTTTTGCCCCCGCACGGAAGCGGAACCGTGGCCGACAAGCTCACACAACAAATTCTGGACGCGCTCAGCCGCGGCGCGGCCGAGCCGATCGGCTTGCCGCTGTTCGCGGGGAAGACCGAGTCGGGGCTGTTCCCGAACGCCTCCAGCGCCAAACCCGTCGCACAAAAATGCCTCGCCGATGAGCTCGTGCGCGTCGTCGGCACCGACGCGAAGAGTAAAACCCCGCGCGACCTCTACGGCCTGACCGAAAAGGGCTGGGAGTTCCTGCTCGCGGCCGTGAACCCGAAACAGGTGCTCGAAGACTTCGTTCGCGTGCTCGAAGCCCGGCAGGGCGAGATCGGCGAACTGCTTTCCACCGCGCGCCGGATGGCGGACAATTTGCAGGGGCTGAAAGATGCCGTTGCTCGCGTTCTGCCGAGTGTGACAGTAGCGAAGATCCAAGAACCTAACCCCCCGGCCCCCTTCCCTAGGAAGGAAGGGGGAGCAGAACCAAATACCGAAGAACCCGCGCGGTCTTCGGTTTTAAGCCCCTCTCCGTTTAGGGGAGGGGTTGGGGAGGGACTGCTGCCCGAGGCCGTCGCCGTTCTCGAAACATCCGCCACCGCCCTCGCGCCGGCGGTCCTCGCGTACCTCGCGGACCGCTCCGGTCCCACCGACTGCCCGCTGCCGGAGTTGTTCCGCGCGCTGGCGCTGACGGACGCGCTCACGATCGGCGCGTTCCACGACTGCCTGCGTCAGTTGTGTGCGGACGAGGCTATTTCGCTTCCCGCGTGGACCGGCCCCCTCTACGCGCTCCCGGAACCGCAATACGCGCTCCTCATCGGCCACGGGATCGCTTACTACGCTTCGCTTCGCTCGTAGGATTCGGACAGGAACAGGATCGGGTGAGTTGCGGCCGTGCCCGCTTCTCTTCCTACAACCGGAGGTTCAAGGATGAACGCTACTGCTCTCGCGCCCGAACCGACACTCACCGGCCGCACCCGCGACGTCCTGAAGCGCGCCGGGAACCCGTTCCGCAATTACTTCGCCCGTAACCCGGATGATGAGGTGTGCGCGCGGTTCCACGTGCCGGAACTGTTCGCGGCCGAGCGCGACCTGCTGCACGCGATCATCGACCTGTACCGCTACGACCCGCAGACGCACAGCGAGGTCGTGCCCATTCTGGGGAACAAGGGCGCGGGGAAGACGCACCTGCTCCACAGCATCAAGCACGGCATGGGCGGCCAGTGGCAACTGCTCGTCACGCCGGGCGTGTACCAGCGCGATTCGGACTTCCTCGAATACCTGCTGTTCCAGATCATCGACACGCTCCTCGGCGGCGGGAAGCAGAAGGGCGTGCGCCCCCTCGAGTTCGTGGGCGACCAGCTCGTTCGGCGCCAGCTCGGTGTCGCCCTTCGTGAACTGTCCGACGAGGAGAAGGTCGAACTGTTCCCGCCCCCGGGGTTGGGTCGGTGGGCGCGCCGACTCGGTCTGGGCACGCAGCAGGCCCGCGAGCGCGCCGAGTGGCTCGCGGAGAACCTGAGCGGGTACTCGAACTTCGCCCGGATGCCCACGCCGGTTTCTCAGGCGCTCACCGATGCGGGGCTGACGCCGCAGAAGGCGTTCGATCTCGTTTGCACGCACGTCCAGAAGAACGAATCGCACAACGCGGCCGGGCTCATGCGCCGGCACATCTTCCAGGGGTTCGCGAAGGCGGCCCTCCTGCGCGACGAGAGCGACCTCGCGAACTTCCTCACTTACGGGTTCGCGGAACTCGAGTTCCACGTCCGCCCCACGCGGCAAGACCTCGTGCTCGCGCTCTTCAAGGTGCTGACGGAAGTGTTCCGCAGCCTGAAGACGCCGGTGGTGGTCGCGTTCGATCAGCTCGAGGACCTGCTCCTCGCGCGCCGAACGGACGATGCGCACCGCACCGCGGAAGCGTTCTTCGCGGGCATCGTTCAAGTGATGCACCAGATCGACGGTTTGTGCTTCCTGATCTTCGCCGAGCGCGGGTTGTGGAACCGCTTCGTGCCCTCGCTGGACGGCTACATTCAGGACCGGCTGAACAACCCGGTTCACGTTCCGAAGCACGGCACCGTGAAGGCCATTCGGCTCGAGGCGCCGCCCGCGGATCTCGTGCGCCGGGTCGTTGAAGCGCGCCTGCGCACGTGCTTGAGTGAACTCCCGGCCGGCGAATCCGTGTCGGAAATCTTCCCGTTCGTGGACGAGCAGATCACGCGCATCGCGCGCACCGAGCCGACACTCCGCGACATGCTCCAGCAGTTCCGCCACCTGTTCGACCACGTGGTGTACGGCCCGGATGACGCCCACGCACCGGTGGCCCGGGTTCCCGAATCGGTCAAGGTGGAGCCCGGTAAGCCGGCCCCCGAGCCCGAACTCCCCGCGAGCCGCTTCGACGTGGCGGCGGAAATCGCCACGCTGCCGGAGTTGCCTCCCGCTCCGATCATCGAACCCCAATTGCCGGAACTGCCCGTTTCGTATGACCCCGTGAGCCGGATCGCGGCGCTGCTCGGGCGCGACGAAGACGATGCGCCCACTCCGCTCCCGACGCTGACGATCAAGCACGTGGAGGTGATCGAAACGCCGGCCGAAGCCCCCGCGGAAGAGCCGCCGGTGGCGGAAGCCGGGCCGCCCGCGCCGCTCCTCATGCTCCCGCCGGCGGTCACCGACGACGTACCGATGGCCGTCGCAGTGGACCCGGAAGAAAGCGTCACGAGCAGCGAGCCGATTGTTGAAGAGCCGGAACCGCCCGCGCGGCCCGTCGTTCACGCTGAAGCCCCCACGGTTGTGGCAGCCGCCCCGGAGGTGCCGGCCGTGGTGCCGTTTCCGTCAGCGGTATCCGCAAACGTACCGCCCGCCGTTGTGGTGAAGCCGGCCGTTTCGGTCGCGGCCACGGGACCGGCCGTGGCACGGGACAGCCACGCGGCACTGGTCGAACTGTGGGAGCAGGAGCAGCGCGCGGCCCGACGGAAGCTCGAACCGGAAGGCGCACTCACGGGCGCGACGCGCGAACTCCAGGCGGGGTTGGGGGCGTTCCTGAGCGTGTGCCACGAGCACGGCGTGAAGGTCGGCCCGTGGCGCCTCCAGCACGTCGTCAACGAGTGGTCCTACGGCGAGCACCCGACTTACGGTGTCGTCACGATCGCGCACTGGGCCTGTAAGGACGCCCAGCCGTGGCGCATGGGACTGGGGCTGTTCCTCGCTCGCGGGGCCGGGAAGCCGAAAGACCTGGAAGTGAAGATCGCGGTGCTGGACACCGAGCCGGCGGTGGTCGATCTGCTCGTGCTGCTCCGCCCCGAGGACGACATCGCGACGACCGGTAAGAGCAAGACGCTGCTCCAGGACGCGGAGCGCCGCGGAAAGCACACGCGCCTGGAGCCGGTGTCGCTCGACGGCTTCGCGCAGATGTACGCCTTCCCGCGCTGGCTCGCGGCCGTGCGCGAGTCGCTCCCCGAAGGCGCGCCGCTGCCCAACCTCGCGGACATCATCCAGGAGAAGGGCGAGAAGCTGCTCGAACAGGTGTGCATGCCGGTCCAGGGCTGAGGTCCGGTGATGAAACGACGGCCACGCACTATTTTGGTGCGTGGCCGTCGCCATTGACCCACGCGAACCCGTTGCCCCATCCCCGGCGAATCCACCGGGCGAGCAACTCGGGGCGAGTTGTCACCCCAAAGTGAGTGAAGATCACTTTGACGTACTGGTTAACGGTGTACTTGCTGATTCCCAGTCGCGCTGCAACTTGCTTGTCCGAGTCCCCCTCTAGTAGACACCGGAGCACCTCCCGGACCCGCGGCGCGAGGGCCGCGGGCGATGGCTCCGTGAACCGGGCCAGTGCGTTACCAACGAGCGGCGCCAGTACCGCATGAGCTTCCCGGACGAGCGCCTTGTGCCTTGTGGTGAAGTCTTTTTCTCCGGCCGCGCGCCCGAGTGTGACAGAATTAAACTCGGTCGGCGCCCCAGGAAGTGCCCGGTAGCACTGCAGAGTGTGGTCGACACCGATTCCGAGGTGGATCACTTCATAGTATCGTGACCGGTACCAGCTCGCATCTGGTAGCAGTTCCGTGCGACTCGCACAGAGGCCGTCGTCGCGCCGGAGGCGAGCAAAGTAAGCAACCAGCATCTCCGAAAAGCTCGGATCTTCGCCGAACTCGATGAGCGCCCGTATCCACGCCCCTCGGTCGAGCCCGTTGGTCCACCCCCACTCGGTCGTACCGAGGGCGCGCGGGCGCGCCCCCAGGCACTCTGCGAACTCGCCACCCACAATGAGATCGGCGCCCGTAAGTGCTCCGAGCCGCGCGAACCAGTGCCGGCGCCACGCGCCCGGGTCGTCACCCAGGGCGCGGCACTCGTGAACCAGTTCGTAGATGGAGCGTATGTCGCGGAGCCGAAGTGCGGAAGACGGCATGATTCACCTGGGCGCGGGTGATGGGGCAATCCCTAATTTAAGTGACTCACGCAAATACGGAAACGCAATTACTGTCTCCTAAGTTCTGTCGGCCCAGTTCGGCGGTCGAAGCGACCGATCGAAAGACACGCCCTGATTCAGGATCGGAGACTGAGAGATGAAGGTGCGCACTTTGCGTTACTTCCCGCGTTCCCGGCTCGTCGTCTTGGCACTTGTTTGCGCGCTCAGTGGTGCGACCGCAGGCCGTGCTCGTGCGGCGTACATCCACTCCTACGCGAGCGGATTCGTTAACGCGAGCCCGGGGACTGCTGCGGGAAGTGGGAATTACAGCAATTCACTCACGGCGGAGGGGCAGCTCACCCTCATTTCAGGGTTGCTCCAGGCGTCTGAATGGAGTGGCTACTCGAACAACGGCGACGCTCCTCGCGGCACCCGCGCCGAAGGTAAAATTTTCGGCGCCGTCGCTCCCCTGGCGGACCGGCTGTTCTCGCTTGGCGCGTACTCTTACGGGTACGATAATGATTTCTACTTCGACGCCGGGGCGTACACCGCCATCTCGCTCGGGTTCCGTGACATCATCCGGTACGGCGGCTCGAACCCACCGCCCGTTTTGACGCTGACCTTCCGAGCAGACGGGCTCATGAGCTTCTCGCCCTACAATGTGAACACCTCGAACGGCACATCCGGGGTCGAATTCGGTTACCAGTTTTCCGCGTTTGATAATCTGTCTGGGTTTTTACCCGGATCGAGCAATCCGCCGCAAACGCGAACGAACATTGGCTGGCCCGGGAGCGCAGCCCCGACGGAAAAAGCAGTCGATATGACTTTTAGCCACGATCTCAATTACAACCCGGAGATTGGCGGTTACGCATTCAACTTGAACGTCTACACGACCACTTCGGTCTTCGCTTGGAACCGCGAGGGGCGCGCGGATTCCGATTTCTCGCACACCGTGGCTCTAAAAGGTGTCGCACTCGGTGGCGGCCAAGCCGTTGATCCGCGGTTACTGACATTCGACTCTGGGTTGAGCTTGTCCCCACAAGTGAACCCGACCCCCGAGCCGAGCAGCCTCGTGCTTCTGGCGACCGGCGCCGGTTTCTTGCCGGCGCTGCTCAGAAAGCGGCTACGGAAGATGGCACCGGCCCCAACGCTCGCGTCCTGATTCCGTGATCGATCCTCTGTGGCCACACGTGTCATCACTGTCGCAGTAGATCCCACTTGTCCCAAGGAAATTTGTCATGCGCACGTTCATCTCACCCCGGTTGCTCGCACTATGTGGCACCTACTTGTTTTTGCTCGGTGCGCCCGGATCGATTCGCGCGGCCGACTACGATTTCGTCGGGGCCGCCGTCTTCACGAACATCCAGAACGGTCTGGGGCGCGGTCAAGACGTTCCGTACTACGGCATCGGAACGAGCGATCGGACCGGCCCAAACCTGCAAACCGGTAGCATCCGGCCGACATCTGCCCCCGCGCCGGTCGGACCGGCGACGTTACAGTTCACGGGCGAGGTCGGCGCACACCCGCTGCTCCCCTTCGGGCCGAAAATTCACATCATCTCCACTGCGGACGGCCAGATCGTGTGTACGTGGAAGGCGACGTTCACGATCCAGTTCGTTAGTGCAACGGACGTGATCTTCAGTGGGGATGGTGAATTTACAGTCACCGGCGGGACCGGGAAGTACAAGAAAGCAACGGGCAAGTTTCGCACGCTGTTCGCAACAGGTCCAATTCCACTGACCAGCGATAGTGCCGTTGCGGGCGTTACGCAAAACGGAAAGATCAAGCGTTAGGCCCGAGATCCGGTGAACGGCCGGGGCTGCGACTTGTTCGCCCCGGTTGCGTTACGCGGTCGCGAAATGGCAATTTCGTTCCCCTTCCACTTGCCCCCTTCGACGAACACGAACGTGCGCGCCAGGGGCGTGCAACTGCGCTCAAAGCGCCTACATGAAAGCGCACTTGCCACTCGCACTGTGAGGTAACTACGCCCCGCTTGAGGAGCGCGAACAGGCCCTCATTGGTTCATTGGACTCGCGCCGAGAGATGCCCGTCGCGTTCCTCGCGCTTGTCACATTCGTTGTGTCCGTTGTTCAAAGCACCTCTGATCGATCACGGAACCGAGTTGAGTGCGTCGCCGCGGAAACTATAACACCTTCCGCGAACGGTTCCCTCTATGGTGATCGATGACCTACGACGAGGCCATTTCATTCTGGTACGGGCGCATCAACTACGAGGTGCGGTCGGCGGGGCCGCTCGACCTCAAGTTGGAGCGCATGCACGCGCTCCTTCGGCGCCTGGGCGACCCGCAGGACCGACTGCGCCTGGTTCACGTCACCGGGACGAAGGGGAAGGGCTCGACGTGCGCGATGCTCGCGTCCGTGCTGCGCGCGGCGGGCTACCGGGTCGGGTTGTTTACATCTCCGCACCTCGAGTACGTCGAAGAGCGGATGCAAGTTGACGGCGTACCCATTTCGCACGCGGAACTGGCCGCCCGCATGGAAGAAGTCGCACCCGCGGTGCGCGCGATGGAAGAGGAAACAACGCTTCCCTCGCCCACGTTCTTCGAGATCGGCACCGCCCTCGGGTTCTTGCACTTCGTGCGCCGACGGGTCGATATCGCGATTCTCGAAGTCGGGCTCGGCGGGCGGTTCGACAGCACGAACGTGTGTCAGCCGCTCGTGTCGGTCGTCACGAACATCGGGTTCGATCACACGGCCCAACTCGGTAACACGCTCGAAGCGATCGCATACCAGAAGGCCGGCATCATCAAGCGCCGCGTGCCCGTTGTGAGTGGCGTGACGCAACCGGAGCCGCGTGCGGTGATTCGCGAGGTGGCTGCGGAGATGGCCGCCCCGTTGTGGGAAGTGGGAGAACCTCCCCCCCCGGCCCCGCGAGAAGCTCCGCGGACAGGGCCGGAGAGCAAGGCGAGGGGGGACGGGGGGGGAGGCTCTTCTCTCGGGCTTCTTGGAGCGCACCAAGTTCAGAACGCGACCATTGCGGTCGCTGTCATTGACCGACTTCGCGACGCCGGAATGCGTATCCCGGAAGTAGCGATCGCGCGCGGGTTGGCAGAAGTGAAATGGCCGGCGCGCATTGAAGTGATCCGCGAGCGCCCCGCCATTATCCTCGATACGGCGCACAACGTGCCGAGCGCGGAAGCGCTGGTAAACACGCTCCGCGCCGCGTTCCCGCAAAGCGGCACGAAGAGGGTCGTGTTCGCAGTGTCATCCGACAAACAGTTCGCAGACATCCTTCGCGTTCTGGCGGACTACTTCGATCACTTCCACTTAACGAAGTACGGTAACAATCCCCGGGGCGTGTCGCCGGAGAAGTTGGCCGCGACACTCGCCGCGGTCGCGCCGGGCAAACCGTTCAGCGCCCACGCGACCGCTTCCGATGCGTGGAACGCGGCCCGGTCCGCAACGACCGAGAGCGATTTGGTGTGCGTCACGGGGTCCGTTTTTTTGGCCGGCGAATTGCGCCCCGCACTGACGGACATTTAGTCGTCTTATCGTGTCGGAGTTATCGGCGCGCAACTTCTGCCCCCGTGTCCCCCGTGCGTTGATTTTCCCCCGAGCGCGTTGTAAAGTTTTGAGTCTCGCAACTTGCTGTTCACCCATTCTCTTTCTCGCCCCAAACTTTGCCCGCGTTCGTTCGCCAATTTCGCCTAATTCTCCTTCGCCGAGAGGTAAGCTTTTTGCGCACGAAAACACATCCTTCCACCCGTCTCGGGGTGGAGTGGCTCGAGGAACGCGCGGTTCCGGCCGCATTTTTTGTCGCAATCAACGGATCGGACTCGGCCGCCGGAACCGCCGCCAGTCCGTGGAAGACCCTTCAGCACGCGGCCGATGTCGTTCGGGCCGGGGACACGGTCACGGTCAAAGCGGGAAGTTACGCGGGGTTCAATCTGAACACCGATGGCACGGCCGCGTCCCGGATCACCTTCACCGGTGAGGCCGGCGCGAAGATTACCAGCCGGAACCCCACGACTGCGGACGGGATCAACCTCGAAGGTGCCGACTACATCACCATCCAGGGGTTCAGCATCAGTGGCGCGGGGCGGGCGGGGATTCGCTCGGTCACGAACCACGATGTCGTCATTCGCAACAATAACTGCGACAGTAACGCTCGATGGGGGATCTTCACCGGATTCAGTGACAACCTCACGATCGAGAACAACGTCACGTCGCGCTCGGCCCAGGAGCACGGCATCTACGTGTCCAACAGTGGCGACAACCCGGTCATCCGCGGGAACGTCGCGTGGGGGAACAAGGGCGCCGGCATCCACATGAACGGGGACGTCAGCCAGGGCGGGGACGGGATCATCTCGAACGCCCTGGTCGAGAACAACGTCTTGTACAGCAACGGGACCGGGGGCGGATCGGCGATTAACGCCGACGGGGTGCAGAACTCCGTGTTCCGCAACAACCTGATCTACAACGCCCTCGCCGCCGGTATCACCCTGTTCCGGCAGGACGGGGGTGGGGCGTCCAGCGGGAACTTGGTGGAGAACAACACCGTTCTCGTCGCGTCGACCGGGCGGTGGGCGCTGAACATTGCCAACGGGAGCACGAACAACACCGTTCGGAACAACATCCTTTACAGCGCGCAATCGTTCCGCGGGGCGATCTCGATTTCCGCGGACAGCCTGTCCGGGTTCGTGAGCGATTACAACCTCACCGAGAACGTCTTCTCGGTCGACGGTGGCAACACCGCCCTCTCTCTGACCCAGTGGCGCGCCGCGACCGGGCGGGACGCACACTCGTTCACCACAGCAGACCCGAATTCGCTGTTCGTAAACCCCTCGGCGGGCGATTACCACCTCAACGCGACGAGCGCCGCGGTCGATAAGGGCACGACCACCGGCGCGCCTCCGACCGACGCCGAAGGAACGCCGCGACCGAGTGGCGGTGGCGTGGACATCGGGTACGACGAACTCGCAACCAGTCCCCCCCCTCCTCCGCCGCCCCCGGCCTCACCTCCGCCTCCCCCACCCGTAACAGGGCAACCGTTCGCGGTCGGGACGAACGGAGGAACGGTGGCCGAGGTCACGATGTACAACGCGGATCGCACCGTGCGGTTTACTGCGACCCCGTTCGGTAGTACGTACACCGGTGAGGCCCGAGTCGCAGTCGGGGACGTGACCGGGGACGGGATCGCCGACATCGTCGTCGGGTCAAATGGGCTGATGAACGCGCAGATGGTGATCGTCGACGGGGCGACGGGGAAGGTCCGCCCCGAGCAATTCCTCGCGACAAACCATTATTACGGCGCTCTGTCGGTAGCAGTCGGGGACGTGACCGGGGACGGGATCGCCGACATCGCCGTGGGAACCACCGGAGACCGGGCCGTGCGGGTGTACCGCGGTGGCGACTACGCGAAGTTAACAGAATTTTCGGCCGGTCCTTCAACGGGTTACTGGGGCCAAACCCAGGTCGCCCTCGGCGATCTCAACGGCGACGGCAAGGCCGATCTCGTGGTCTCTTCGCTATACTCGACGGGAATAACCGTTTCAGGGTTCACCGGTACATCGCTCCGCGCGGGGAGCACCCCGGCCGCGCTGTTCAGCACCTTCTCGCCGGGTGCGGAGGTATCCGGGAAGGGGGTGTCCCTCACTATCGGGGACGTGAACGCCGATGGGTACGGGGATCTCATTCTCGGTGCCGGGGCGTGGGGCAATGGGCGCGTGGCCGTGTACTCGGGCAAATCACTTGTGCAAGCGAACAGCAAAGTGGTACTCGCCAATTTCTCGCCCTCGGGTGCCGTTGGTTCGGCGGGGATCCGGGTGGCCGTGCGCGACATCAACGGCGACGGGAAGCTCGACATCGTCACGTCGTCGGGTGAACAAGTGACGGCTTACAACGGGAGCAGCCTCCCCGTGACCGGGCTCCCGCCGGGTCTGTTTGCCTTCGACCCGGACACAACTGTTGCCGGTGGTGTTTGGATCGGGTGATCCGGAACTTCACGGACGCGACTACTAAAAACCGCTCGCGCTCGGCGCACAACCAAATCGCGCCGAGCGTTTTTGGAGTGAATCGCGGTCAACATCACCCGTTGACCCTTTGGTGTTGGTGTCCGAAATCCCATCGCGCGGTGAGGCGGAATCCCGCGCCGCGCGTTGCGTGTTCGCGGCGCGTGCGCTACAGTTGCCCAGTTCCCTCCCGTCGGGGCACGAAGCCCGGTTCGATCAGCCGTTACTCGTTCGGCCAGCTCCCCAAAAAGGGTCTTCCCTTTGTTCAATCAACGTTCGCGCGCGGCGAAGCGCGGGTCCGCCTCGTTGTCTCTGCTGGAACTCGAATCGCGCGACGTCCCGACGTTCCTCACCAACCAGTTATTCCCGGTCGATAACCCGTGGAACCAGGTGGTTTCCAACGCGCCCGTGGCGAGCAACTCGAACGCGATCATCAGCCGCATCATCAACCGTCACGGTGGAACCGCGCCGACGATCCACGCCGATTTCGGCAACCCGACGACGGACGGCGCGCTGTACGGTATCCCGATCAACGTCGCGACCAGTTCGACCCCGAAGGTCACGGTCGTGGTCCCGAATTTCGGCTACCCCAGCGAGAGCGATTCGGTTCAAGTGCCGATCCCGACCGGTGCGGTCATTGAGGGCGACGGCCCCACGGGACCGGCCGCGCCGGGGAGCCGCGGGGACTCCCACCTGCTCGTTTACGACCGCGACGCGAACGTGCTGTACGAACTGGTCTCGGCCGTCCGCCCGGCGGAAACCGTCTACCCGTATGGCGGCGCGCACCCGACCGGGCAGTGGGGCGCGTACCAGGTTTCGTACTGGGATCTGAACACGAACTACTTCCGCACGGTCGGGGATACGTCCGCGGACGCGGCCGGGTTGCCGATCCTGCCCGGGCTCGTTCGCCCTGATGAAGTGAACCCGGCGCCCGGCGGGGCCGGCGCGATCGACCACGCGATCCGCATGACGGTCCAGCAGGTTACGGACTCGTTCGTCTTCCCGGCCTCGCACCTCACCACCGGGTACCACGCGACCGATTTGCCGCGCATGGGCGAGCGGTTCCGGCTGAAGGCGAGCTTCGTCATTCCGAATTCGTGGTCGGCCGAGGCGAAGGCGATCGCTCAAGCGATGAAGACGTATGGCGTCATCGTCGCGGACAACGGTTCGGACATGTTTTTTCAGGGCACTCCGTCCGCGCAGTGGAACATGAGTTCGGTGCTGCAAGTGCAGTCGATCCGAGCTTCGGATTTCGAGGTGGTGGACCTGACGCCGATCGTGACGGGCTTGAGTACCCGTGCGGGGGCGATTGGCGGCGGTACGTCCGTCACGATCACGGGGAAGAATTTTTCGGGGGCCGCGGGCCGGTTGCACGTTCTGTTCGGGACCGCGGAAGCTGCTTCGTACACCGTCGTGTCGGACACGCAAATCGTTGCCGTCGCGCCGGCTCACGCCGCCGGGTACGTCGATGTGCGAATCCAGTCCGGTGAGAGCGAAGTTGACAACAACGGGCAGACGGTGTTCTTCGGCTACGGCACCTCGGCCAACACCGCGGCCGATGATTTCGCTTTCGGTAACGTCCCGCTGCCCCCGCCGCCGAACGCACCACCGGTCAGCCCAATTCCGTCCGGGCGCGCTCCGGTTCTTTCGCCGGTCGTGGTGAACGCCCCGGTCGGCACGCAAGTGATCCGCGTGCTGAACCCCGGCGGATCCACGCGCACGGTACTGACGCCGCACCCGGGCTTTGTGGGCGGAATCATTGCGGCGGCCGGTGACGTGAATGGTGACGGCGTCGCCGACATCGTGACCGCAGCAACATTCGGCGGTCACGTGAAGGTCTTCGATGGCGTTTCGCTGGCCGAACTGCGCAGCTTCTACGCCTTTCCCGGGTACGTTGGCGCCATCAATTTGGCCACAGGCGATATTACTGGCGACGGGGTGGCCGATCTGCTCGTCGCGGCCAACATCAACGGCCACGTGAAGGTGTTCGACGGGATCACCGGTAACTTGGCGATCAGTTTCCTGGCCTACGCCGGGTATTCCGGCCCCATCGCGCTCGCCGCAGCAGACACAAACGGCGACGGGCGCGCGGAACTGATTACCGCGGCCGATGGCGGCCCCGGTGTTCACGTCAAGGCGCTGGCGCCGGACACTTTGGCTCTAAGCGACTCGTTCCTCGCAACCGGCCCCGGTAACGGCACCGGCTTCAGTGTGTCGGCCGGCGACTTGGACGGGGACGGAGTTGCCGAGTTCCTGGTCGCACAAGGACCACGGGTGCGGGTCATCGATTCGCGAACGAGGGCCGCGCGCGCCGATTTTATGGCCTTCGATGCGGCTTCCCCGGCCCGCGTGACCGTGCAAGCGGCACAGTACGACGGCGACCCCTACGCGGAGCTGATTGCGATCGCTGAAATGCAGGGGCGCTCGCACGTGAAAGCGTTCGACGGGCCGGGCTTCGGACTGGCCGATTCGTTCTTCGCCGACACCCGCTGATTCAGACGGGGCTGGCGCACGTCAGTTTCCATCGCCAGTACTCCGGCATCGCGACTTGAATCCCGTCGCCGACATTTCCGTTTTGCACCCATAATCTGTTCCGGTCGGAGTGCTAGAATGGTCAGCGCCTCTCCGGCCGGTTGCGCGGATCGGGCGAAACGGTTGGCGTTCGCCCCGTGGCGTGGTGAAATAACTTCATGAAGCTGCTCACCTCAGTTTTCCCACGAAGCGGACGGGTGCTGCCGGCCGGGGGCTGGTTCACACTCGCGGTCGTCGTGTTCGTTGCCGGGCTCGAAGTCGCCGGGCGCTACGCCACGTCCGACCTCCACGACGGGCTGGGCGCGTTCGCGCTCGTCGGCGCCGGGGTGCTCGTTGCGGTGCGCCACCGGCGCGAACCGCTCCCCTGGGTCATCAGGCTCGCGGGCGTGGGGCGTAAGCTGACCGGGTCCGCGGCTTGGCTCCGCTACGACCACGGCATCGACTTGCGCGGCGTCCCCCCGCTCCCGCGGCGCACCCCGCCCGTTGTGTTCGCGATCATCGCGCTGCTCTTCGTATGGGGGCTCGTCGCGGCCGGCGCGTGGCTCGCGTTCCCCACGGGCTGGCGCGTCGTCGGCTTCTACTCCTCGTACACGCTCTACCTCGGGTTCATGCTCGCGCTCTGGGGCGCGCTGGCCGCGGTCACGTTCGTGGGCGTGTTCGTACCGATCGCGGTCCTCGACAAGCGGTTGAAGAACGTGGTCGGCGACACCGACCGGCGCGGGGCCGAGCTCGCCGCCATCGTGGGCTACGCGGTGCTCGTCGCGACCGTCGCGTGGGTCGTGCCCCCGGTCGCGGTTCTGGTAACGTGCCTGGTCGTGGCGGTCGTCGCGTGGGTCGCGTACTTGCCGCCCGGCAACGACGGGGCCGCTCTCTTGTGGCGCGCCGCGACCGACAGACCGGTGTTCGCGGTTCCCCTGCGCCGCGCACTCGCCGTCATCGTGGGGCTGACTGCGCTGCTCGCGTTCGACATCCTGTTGACCGCGTGCGGCGGGCGCCTCTTTGACGTGCCGCGCAGTGACGACACCATGCCCCTTACGGCGCTGCTCGGCACCGTGACCGCGTGGCTCCTCCCGGGGGTGCTGTGCGTGCTCGGGGCCAAGCTCTCCGGCGCGCGGAGCGGCGACCCGGCCCGGCGCACGCCGCCCACGCTCCACGTCTCCGGTGCGGATTCGACCACCGTCCGGCGCGCCGTTCAGATCGCGCGGGCGTGGGGCTGGTTCGTTCGTGCGGCCCCTGCGCCGCGCGAACCCGGGCAAGTCGGCATCGAGGTCGTCGAGGCGGATGCGTCCGAAGCGGCGGAGTTCAACCCGCACTGGCCGCTGAAGGTGAGTCTCGCGGACCTCGAACTGCGGGCCGTGAAAGAGCGCCTGGACCGGCGCGACGAGATCAAGGTTCGGCGCCAGTTGTTCCGCGGGTTGCAGAAGCTGTTCAAGAGGGCGAGCGCGTTCAAGGGGCCGGCCGGCGGCGGGTTCTGGCTCGCCCCGCACTGGTGGTTCGTGGAGGGCGTCGGGCGCGAGGACGCGGACTCGGCCAGCGAGGACGCCCCGCCGCTCGTCGGCCCGGCGTACCACCGCGTCCTGACCGCCCGCGCGCGCCAGCACGCGCACGCAGTCCTGCGCGCCACACAGGTGGACATGATCTTCGTGGAAGACGGTGTAACGTTCCGCAACCTCGAGCGCGCGCTCCGGGTGCTGACCGAACTGTACGACGTTCACGGCGGGAAGCGGCGCGCGGAGGAGATGCACTTCCGCGGCATCCCGAAGGTGAAGGCGATGATCCACGAGTACGAACCGGGCAACCCGTTCCGCTCGGATCTGTACCCGGAGCCGAAGTTCGATGACCTGTCGCGGGTCCGTGTGCTACACATCTTCCGCGACCGCGGCGCCCACGAAGAATTGACGGACCAGCCGTTCGACTTCTCCTCGACGCCCGCTCCCGTGGGGATGTGGGGGTAAATTCCATTACAGGGGCGCGCGTTCGTTCGTGCCCGAATGTGGGCGGGAAATTGCTGTCGGATCGGCGGCGGTCGAAGTACAGTAATAGTCAAGTTGGTACGTCAATTACGCACTGTGTCTCCAATGACGACACCGCTCATCCCCGAGCCGAGTCGTGCGACGGAAATCGCGCGTCTCGAACTCGCCCGGCTCGCGCAGAGCGAACCGCTCGATGCTGTGTTCCGGCGTGCGTGTGAGCTGTCCGCGGGGGCGCTCGCGGTCGAGCGCGTCGGGGTGTGGCTGTTCATCGACGACCGCACCGCGCTCCGCTGCGCGAACCTGTTCGAGCGGGCGAAGGGCGAGCACTCGGCCGGGGCGATTCTGCGCGTCGAGGACTTCCCCAACTACTTCGCTTCCCTCTCGATTCGGAAGGCCGTTCCCGTCGAGGTCATTGGGAACGAATCGTGGACGGCCGAACTCGCCGCTAAATACCTTCAGCCGCTCGGGATCGGCTCGATCCTCGACGCCGGGATCTTCCTGGGCGGCGAGCTGAGCGGGGTCGTGTGCCACGAACACGTCGGTCGGCCCCGCGAGTGGACGACCGAGGCACGCGACTTCGTCGGCTCGATCAGTGACCTGCTCGCACTCCGCATTCAGTCGGCCGAGGTGCGCGAGCTGCGCGCGGCGTTCCTGACGCAAGACGAGCGCGCGGCGGCCCAGGACAAGGCTGCCGCTCTGGAGCAACTCGCGGCGGGCGTGGCCCACGACTTCCGCAACCTGTTGTCCGTGTTCCTCGGGTACGGCGGGCTCCTGAGTCGGCGCACCGACATTCCGGCGGACGCGCGGAAGCAGGCGCGGGACATCGTAACGGCGGCGGAGCAAGGAGCCGCGCTCGCTCAGGGGCTGATGGAGTTCGCACGCCCGAAGGTCGCGCCGCCGTCCGTGCTCGATCTCGGGACCGTGATCGCCGAGTTCCAACCGATCCTCAAGGCGGCGGCCGGTTCCCGGCACGAACTGCGGTACTCCCAGCCCACCGAAGTCGGTCAGGTGTTCATCGAGAAGGAGCAGTTCACGCGCCTGCTGCTGAACCTCGTTCTCAACGCGGGCGAAGCCATGCCCGAGGGCGGGCCGATCAAGATCCGCCTCGTGCCCGTGAAGCTGACCGGAAACCCCAGTTACCTGGGGCGCTTCGTGCTGCTCGAGGTGTCCGATACCGGGGCCGGTATCGACGAGGAGACGCGGCGCCGGATGTTCGAGCCGTTCTTCACCACCAAGTCGAAGGGTACAGGCCTAGGGTTGGCGATCGTGCGCCAAGTGGTGGACCGCGTGGGCGGGTTGATTCGCGTCGAGAGCGCGCCGGGTAAGGGGACCACATTCCGCGTGTTCTTCCCGCGCGTCGGGGCGAGCACCGGCGGCACCTCGCTGTTCCCCATTCTGCCGGCGACGGAAGAACCCGACCTTACGTGACGCCTTCGCGAAAATCGACTTCCGCTGTTTTGCATTCGTGCTCGGTTCAGTTCACGCGGCGGTCGAAGTCCGGGATCTGCGTGAACGCGACCCGCGACGGCGCCGCGTCCCGCATCCCGAACATTGCGCCCAAGTAGACGACGCTCGAACCGAACTCGGCGTTCGCGTTGTCCATTGCGTGTGACAGGTCTTCCGCCTGGCGGTCCTCATCGAACAGGGACGGCGTCGCGCTCCGGGCCGGTACCAATTCGCTCAGCACCGTCCCCACTTTGAACGGCGTGTGCCCGCGGGTGCGGTGCTCCCACAACTTCGCCGCGGCCGCGACGAAAGCGGGCGTGTCCCGGCACCGCGGCAGGCGCACGCTCTCGTCCCACCGGACCGAATCGTCCCGCCCGGCGCCCAGAAAGCGCACGCCCACCGATAGCGAACCGGCCCAGTAGTCGATCTTCCGTAACCGCGCCGCGGCCTTGTGAACGAGGCGCATGAGCACGCCGTAAGCGCCCGCGTCGGTGCGCAGCTCCGGTGGCAGAACGTGCGAGTGACTCACGGTCTGGCGCCGGGTCGGTGCGTCGGTGACCTCTTCGCCGTGCAGGAGCCGGTACCACCGTTCGCCGTGAACTTTACTGCCCCACACTTCCGCGAGCGTCCGAGCGGGCGCAGCGCAGAACTGTGAAGTGGTGAAAATGCCGTACAGCTTCAACCGCCGTTCCATGCGCGGGCCGACGCCGGGGAAATCGTTCAGCCTTAACTTGTGGAGCTTGTGCGGTAGATCCGCATCGGTGAGGGTGGTCAGACCGTCCGGCTTCTGCATGTCGGCCGCGACCTTCGCCAGCAACACGCTCGGGCCGGCGCCGATCGAGCACCCCATGTAATCGCCCGCGAGGGCGCGGATGGCGCTCTTGATTTGTTGCGCGATGGCCGTGACTTTTTGGGGCTCGCGCTCGGCTCCGGTCAGCCGGCACGACATTTCGTCAATCGACACAACGTTCTCGATCGGAATGACGCTCCGCACGGCCGCGAGGATGCGGTTGTGCATGGTGACATAGCGGCGGTGGTCTCCGGTCACGAACGCGATTTGAGGGCACAGTTTGCGGGCCTCCCACACCGGCGTACCGGTTCTGATACCGTAGGCTTTCGCCTCGTAGCTCGCGGCAATGCACGAGGTGGTTTCGGCCCTCGTGGGAATGACCGCGACCGGGCGGTATCGCAGGTTCGGATCGTCCTGCTGTTCGACGGACGCGAAGAACGAGTTCATGTCAATGAACAGGTGTCGGAGTGGCACAGCGCGACCTCTTTGATTCATCCGTTCACTATTTGTGGACTTAGTGAATATAAGTGCGCTACATTTCGCAAAACGCAACCGACTGGTAGTAAAAAGGGCCGAAATTTTCGTTACCCGACATCGCAGGAATGGGCGCAGTCGATGTGGAAAAGCCCGGTTCCCGTGACCGGAGTTCTGATCTTAAGTTCATCAAGTCTTTGACGGGCCAACAGTTTCGTTGAAATCTTGCGAACGGCGCGAGCAACAACCCCGCCCCGCCTCCCGTACAATCAACACGTTCCGTTCGCCGGCTCCCGGTACCGCTTCATGGCGCACCTCACGCACGCCGAAATACTCACGCACCTCGCCACCCTCGCCACGCCACCCAGTGGATTGGGCGAACTTCAGCACTGGGCCGAGCGGTTGTGTGTCGTTCAGCAGACCCTCAAGCCGAGCACGACACCGCGCCGGCTCGTGCTGTTCGCGGCCGATCACGGCCCGGACGCCGAGAGCCGCGTGGGGGCCGCGATCCACCACATCTTCGCTGGTGGGGCCGCGGTCGCGGTCCTCGCGAAGTCCGCGCACACGGACTTGGTGCTGGTCGACGTCGGTTCGCGATCGGACGCGCTGCCGGAATCGGCGCACTATCGCAGCCGCAAGGTGCGGCCCGGCTCGCGCGACTTCACGAATCAACCGGCACTGACGGCCGACGAGTTCCGCGCCGCGTTCGTGGTCGGTCAGAAGGAGGCGGAGCACGCGCACGCGGCCGGGATGAACTTGGTCGCGGTCGATGCCCTCGGTGCCGAAAGCGCGACCATCGCGGCCCGCGTGTTGGCAGCGGACATTGATCGCGCCAGCGACCTCATGTGTGTGTTTGGCGCAGTCGGTGGGGCGGACATCGGGGCGGCCGCGGGCTTCGTTACGAAGGCCGTTGAACTCGGCCTCACGGTGTTGATCGAAGGCGATGTCGCGCGTGCGGGGCTGTTCGTTGCGGAGCGGCTCTATCCCGGTACCGCGGCGAAGGTGATTGAGGGGAAGGGGAACGGGGGAGGTTCTTCCTCCGAGGGCTTTAGCGCGCTGCTCGCGCTCCCGCTGCTCGACGCTGCAGCCGCCGTGGGCGCGCGAACGGCGCCGCGCGATGCGACGGAGCGTGAGGCCGCGCGCGCGAAACCCGCGCGCAAAGTGGCCGTGTTTACGGGAAGTTTCGACCCGCCGACGACGTACCACCGGCGGGTCGCGATGCTCCTGCGCGGGCGCGGGTTCGACGAGGTCGTCGTGCGCCCCGCCGGTCCGCGGTGCGACACGCCGGAGATCGAGCACGCGAAGCCGGTCCACCGCGCGGTGCTGGTCGATCTCGCGTTCCGCGACCTCCCCGGCGTGACGGTGGATCTATCCGACCTCGACGACGCGACGTTCACTCCGCACTACTCGTTCGACGACCTGCTCGCGGACCGCGGGGAGGTGTGGCACGTCATCCCGGCGGAGTTCGTTGTCGGCGGGCGCGCCGGCGAATCCGCCATTCACACGAAATGGGAACTGGGGCTGGATGCGTGGACCAGTCGGAAGTTCGTGGTGCTGCACCCGTCTGATGCGCCGCCCGATCCGGCCGATTTGCCGCCGGTGTGCCGGCTGGTCGCGGTCGACGGGCACGTTCCCACGGAGGACATCCGGCTCCGCGTGTTTAAGGGGGGCAAGCCGAAGCCCGACGTGACCGACGACGTGGAGGAGTACATCCGGCGCTACCGCTTGTTTACCGGTATGTCGGCCCCGCGCGAGACCCGCGTGTGGCTCAGTGCCCCGCGGTTGAAAATCGTCACGGCCGACAAGAGCGAGAAGGCGCTGCGGGCCGCGGAGCCGTTCCGCAAGCTCGAATCGAGCGACCCGACACACGTCCTCGTGCTCGGCGGCGACGGCACGATGCTACAGGCGATCCGTGACTACTGGCGGTTGCGGCTCCCGTTTTTGGGCCTGAACGCGGGCACGCTCGGCTTCCTGATGAACGAGTCGCTGGCGCCGGATCTGGAGGGCACGGAGATCGTGTTGTACCGGATGCCGATGATACGGGTGGACGCCGAACTGCCGGACGGCAAGCGGGTGCAGTCGCTCGCGTTCGCGGACGCCTGGGTGGAGCGCGACAGCGGGCAGGCCGCGTGGCTGAAGATCGATGTGGACGGCAAAACGCAGGTGCCGCGCGTGGTCGGCGACGGGTTGCTCGTTGCGACGCCCGCCGGATCGAGTGCCTACGCGCGGGCGATGGGCGCGACCTCGGTCCCACTGACTGCACCGGTCTTCACGTTGGCCGGGTCGAACGTGTTCCGCCCGCGGTTCTGGAAACCGGTCGCGCTGCCCGAAACGTCGTGGGTGGGGTTCACGAGCCTGGATCACAACGGCAAGCGCCCGATCCGCGGGTTCATTGACGGCCAACCGATCGGCGCGGTGAAGTCGATGAACGTTCGCGTGAGCACGGTGGCAATGGTCGAACTCGGCTTCACGCCCGAGTTCGACCTCTCCGCCCGATTGCTACGCTCGATGTTCCCGCCGTCGGACACGTTGTAGAGCGGTTTTTGTAGTTTTTTGTAGGGTGGGTCGAGCCGGCTCTGCGGCGAAGGCCCACCAGAACCCACAATGCGCGTCACCGTAATCCGTCGGCGTAGAGCGCGTCTGGTTGCCGCCGCTCGTAGTGGGCTTTGGTCCTTGTATCGCAGCGCGCGTCACGGTTACCCGCGTTGTCGCTGCTCGTGGTGGGCCTTCGCCGCAGAGCCGGCTCGACCCACCCTACAAAAACCGCAGAAGCCGCGTCCGGGTTACTCCTCCCACTCGGCGCCGGGTACGTCCAGCGCGCTACCGTTCCTGTCCCATTCCGGTGGGTAATCGCCGGTCTCGACCCAGCGCGCAAAAGACGAATACGGGTACGTTCCCGGTGATTTCGTGATCCCGTGCTTGACCGGGTTCCAGTGGATATAGTCCGCGCAGCGTTTGAGATCGTCTTCGTCGCGAACCATGTGTTCCCAGAACCGGCGCTGCCAGACGCCGCGCCCGCGGCGAGCGGACCGCGAAGAACTGGTCGGGGCTTCGGTGCCGCCTCCCGCGAGGTACGAGCGCGTGAACCGTTTTTTGATTCGCTGCCAGCGGAGCGAATAGTCCGCATCTCCAACGGGGAGCGTCCAGATCGTATGTAAGTGATCGGGGAGTAGTACGACTGCGACGATCGTAACGGGCCGCATGGCGAACTCGTCGATCATCGCCTTGCGCAAGCAATCTCGTGCGAATTCGGTGGTCAAAAGTGGTTGCCGCCGGTGCGTTACCAAAGTGAAGAAATAGGTCCCGCCGGGCGCGTACCAGCGGCGGTAGTCCGGCACGGATGGGGCCTCGCGGCAGGGTGTTTTGTAGGGTGGGTCGGCCCGGCAGCGCGGCGAAGGCCCACCACGGGCAGCGACAACGCGGGTAACCGTGACTGGTGGCCGGGGCGCCACCGTTTGTGGTGGGCCTTCGCCGCACTGCCGGCTCGACCCACCCTACAAAACACTACAAAAACCAAGCAAACAGCAAGGCTGTGGTTAGCTGATCTTCCACCCACCGCGGCGCTCGCGGGCGAGCATCTTGTTGGCGTCTTCGTCGTTGAAGGTGTATTTCTTCGCGTCCCACATCAGCGGCTTGCTCTTGTTGAGCCGCAGCGCGACCGTTCCCAAGTGGCAGACGATCACCGAGCCGGCGCCGACTTCCACGCCGCAGATCGGGGTCTCGCGGGTCTTCACGCAATCGAGGAAGTTGCCCATGTGGTTCGTCGGGACCGAGCCGTAGAGCTTCGGCTTGTCGGCCTCGTTGAGCGGAGCGAAAACTGCTTTGTCGCTGGCAAGCAACAGGCCGCGGCTCACGAACAGCGTACCCTTGTCACCCTTCACCAGTACGCCGTTCTCGCCGCCGTTCACGCCGTCGTATTCCTTACCGCCCCGGTCCTTCCACTTCCCGCCCTTGGCGTCCACCAACCCGTTGGCGGTCGAACCGGCGCCGTGGCTCACTTCCACCTTCACACCGTTCGCGTAGGTGTGCAGAACCTTGAACGTTTTGTGGCAGTTGTACCCGTCGCCACCGGCGTAGGGCTTGGCGGCCTCGACCACTTCCACCGAAACCGGTCCGCTGCCGTCCGTGCCGAGCATCCACTGCGCGATGTCGATGTGGTGCGCGCCCCAGTCGGTCATTTTCCCGCCGCTGTACTCGTACCACCAGCGGAACTCGTAGTGGCAGTTCGTCTTCCCGCCGTCGATCCGGAACGGAACCTTCGCGGTCGGCCCGAGCCACATGTCCCAGTCGAGTTCCTTCGGCGGCTCCACTTCCTTGATCGCCCCGCTCTGCGGGTTGTCCCCGATGCGGCACTCGATGGTCTCGATCTTTCCGATGCGCCCGGCGCGGACCAGTTCGGTCGCGAGCCGGAACTTGCCGCCCATCTCGCTGCGCTGCTGGCTGCCGGTCTGGAGCACGCGCTTCGTTTCGGCCGTCGCCTTCTTCATGGCGAGGGCTTCTTCGATCGTGAGCGTGAGCGGCTTCTCGCAGTACACGTCCTTGCCGGCCTTCATCGCGGCGATGGCGATGATCGCGTGCCAGTGGTCCGGAGTGGCGACGATGACCGCGTCCACGTCCTTGCTCGCGATCAGCTCGCGGAAGTCCTTGTGCGCTTTGACTTCGTAGCCGTCCTTCTTGTACTGCGCGACGGCGTGGTCGCGGTGCCGGCCGTCCACGTCGCACACGGCGGTGAAGTTCACCTTGTCCTTGAATCGCTTGGCCTCGCCGTACAGGGCGTTCGAGCGCCGCGGTTCGGGGCCGACGCCGATGACGCCGATGTTCAGCTTGCCGTTCGCGCCGGTCGGCTTGACGTCTTCAGCAGCGCGGGCGCTGGCCCCGAACCAGTCGCGGGCGTGCCACGCCGGGAGCCCGGCGAGTGTGAGAGCAGCGACCGAGCGGTTCATGAACCCCCGGCGGGAGAGATTTCCGCGGTCCAACATGACGGCGTTCCTTTCGCGAAACGAGCGGGTGCGTGGGTGGGAAGCGGGAGACGTGTATGATACTACGGCGGGGCCGCGGCCACGCAATCAGAAACCGGAGTGACGCGCGCGATGGCTGACGATTTGCTGGATCGGTTCTTCGGAAAAGGGGTACCGCGGATCGGCGGCCCGCCGGTCGCGAACCCCCGCCTGACCGACCCCGTTGGGTTGCAGTGCCTCTTCGACATCCCGCTCGACCTGCCCGCGGACAAGCTGGCGGTTACCGTCCGCGAGTACCACCCGGACCTGGAAGACGCCACAGTCGAGATCTACCAGGTTCCCCCGTCCGGGAAGCCGCACGACCTCGAACCCGCACTCATGGGCTTGGTCGCGTGGGGAGCACACGTCATCAAAGTGGTCGGTTTCGCGCACCCGATGCCGGCCAACACGGTGAAGGGGTGCGTACAACCCGCTCACTTCGACCCGCAGTACAAGGAGATCGCGTACCGGCACCAGACGCACGTGATGCTGTACTACAACGGGTACGACCAGAACCCGCTCGAGCAGTACGTCGCGCTCGCGGCCGTCGCGGGCTCTCTGACGGTGTTCGGCTCGGTGTTCACGCTGAACGAAACCGCCCGGACCGCGATCCCCGCACCGGTGCTGACGCCGCACGAAGAGGACGGCGGGGACATGCTCGCGGCCCTGCGCGGGTTGCCGCTGTTGCTCATCTACTGCGGGTTCGTGAAGCTCGAAGTTGAGGGGCAACCCGGCGTCTGGATGCGCACCTACGGGGGCCACCGGTTCGGGCTACCGGACCTCGCGCTGCACGCGGACAGTCACGAGATGGCGCGGTTCACGTTCGACCTGTTCAACAACGCGCTGGCGTACTTGCGCGCGTCCGGTAAGTCGTTCGCTCCGGGACACACGATGCAGGTGGGCGACGACATGTTTTTGCGGCTGCGCGCCCGCGTTCCAGACGAGTGGTACCTGGACAGCGAGGGCGAGATGCTCGTCGCCGACCGCGTCGCGGGGAGTGACGTGTCGGTTTCGTAGGGTGTGGAATCTGGCGAACGGCTCGGCGTAAGCCGGCCGGTTGCGTCTACAAAGCACCGGCCGGCTTACGCCGAGCCGTTCGCCAGATTCCCGGATTTCAGCGCAACAAATGCACATCCCCGTTGAATAAGTGGACTGCTTCGCCGAATGGCACCTCACTCGACTCCCGTCTGCGGCCCCACACGAGTCACGGGCCGGAGGCGGGAGACCGGCTTTTGTCTACAATCGCCCCGTCGTCGTTCCTCAACTCTGGAGAAACGCATGTTCCGCTTCGCATTCTTCGCGGGAGTGTTCGCCATGACGCCCCTAGTCGCCTCGGCCGAGGCGCCGCCGCTCATCCCGCGCGACGTGTTGTTCGGCAACCCGGACAGGGCCGGTCCGCAAATCTCCCCGGACGGAAAGTACATCGCGTACCTCGCCCCGGACGAGAAGAACGTCCTCCAGGTGTGGGTGCGCACTACCGTTCCGCCGGCCGGCAAAGCGAACGACAAGAAGGTGACCAGTGACGAAAAGCGCGGCATCCGCCAGTATTTCTGGGCGCACGACGGCAAGCACCTGCTGTACCTGCAAGACGCGGGCGGCGACGAGAACTTCCACCTGTTCGCGGCGGAACTCGGGACCGGGAAGACACGCGACCTCACGCCGTTTACGGGCGTCCGCGTGCAGGGCGTCGAACTCGACGAGAAGCACCCGGACACGCTCCTCGTGGGCATGAACAAGCGGAACAAGGCCGCGTTCGACATGCACCGCGTCACCATTTCGACTGGCGAAGAGAAGATCGACACTGAAAACCCCGGCCTCGTGATGAGCTGGACCACGGACAAGGATTTCGTCATTCGCGCCGCGACCGCCGTGAACGCGGAGACCGGCGGGTACGACCTGATGGTGCGCGAGAAGCCCGGCACGGAGTGGAAGACGATCAAGCGGTGGACGAACGAGGAGCAGGGGCAGGCCGCCGGGTTCGGCGCGGACGCGAACACGCTCTACGTCATCGGTAACGACCGCACGGACACGCTCCGGCTCACCAAGTTCGATCTCGCGACCAGTAAGGAAGAGGTGATCGCGGAGGACAAAGAATACGACGTGAGCGGGGCGATGATTGACGACAAAAAGCGCATCCCGCTCGCCGTGTCGTTCACGAAAGCCCGGACCGAGTGGAAGGTGCTCGACGACAGCGTGAAGGACGACTTCGCCGCGCTCGCGAAGTTCCAGCGCGGCGACTTCAGCATCACGAGCAAGACCACGGACGACACGATTTGGGTGGTAGCCTACGTCACCGACGACGGCCCGACGTCGTACTATCTCTACCACCGCGACACGAAGAAAGCGGACTTCCTGTTCTTCAATAACTCGAAGCTGGAGAACACGAAGCTCGCCCAGATGGAACCGATCCAGTACAAGGCGAAGGACGGGCTAGTCGTTCACGGCTACCTGACGAAGCCGGTCGGCGTCGAAGCGAAGGATCTGCCGACAGTGCTCCTCGTTCACGGCGGCCCGTGGGCGCGCGACTCGTGGGGCTTCAGCCCGCTAACGCAGTTCCTCGCGAACCGCGGCTACGCGGTCCTTCAGGTGAACTTCCGCGGCAGCACCGGTTACGGCAAGAAGTTCCTGAACGCCGGCAACAGGGAATGGGCCGGGAAGATGCACCAGGACTTGATCGACGCGAAGGAGTGGATCGTCAAGCAGGGCGTCGCGGACTCGAAGAAGGTCGCGATCATGGGCGGTAGCTACGGCGGTTACGCGACGCTCGTCGGCCTCACGTTCACGCCCGACGAGTTCGCGTGTGGCGTGGGCATCGTCGGCCCCAGCAACATCGTCACGCTGTTGAAGACGGTTCCGCCGTACTGGGCACCCGCGAAGGCTCTGTTCGCCAAGCGCGTCGGTGACCTGGAGAAGGAAGAGGAGTTCCTGAAGGAGCGCTCGCCGCTCTCGAAGGTGAACTACATCACCAAACCCCTGCTGATCGGCCAGGGTAAGAACGACCCGCGAGTGAAAGTGGCCGAGAGCGACCAAATCGTCGAGGCGATGCGGAAGAACGGCAAGCCGGTGGAGTACGTGCTGTACCCGGACGAGGGCCACGGCTTCCAGCGCCCGGAGAACCGGCTGCACTTCTTCGCGGTCACGGAGCAGTTCCTCGCCAAGCACCTCGGGGGCCGCGCCGAAGCCGTCGGCGATATTAAGGGGCACTCCGGCGAGATCAAGTAGCGGGCGGAGGGGCAGAGAAAGAGCCGCGGATCACGCAGATAACGCGGATCAGACAGAAGGCAGAGAGCAGAAGACAGAGATCAGAGAACCGAAGGCAGGAGTGCTTTTCGTTCTCTGTTCTCTGCCTTCTGTCCTTCTGCTCTCTTCTTTTTGTGCCCTTTGTGCTTTTTTATGGCCATTCTGCCTTCGCTTCCAAGCCTCACCTCTCTCGAACTGCTCGGTGTTGCCCGCGCCCGTATTATGCCCCTATGCTCGCACACCTCCGCACACTCCGACTCGCCGCGTGGCTCGGCTGGCAGCTCGAAACCAACTGGGCGAACCCGTGGTTGTTCGCGGTGTACATGTTCGTGAAGCCCGTGTGCGGGTCGCTCATGCTCGTGGGCATGTTCTTCGCCGCGGACCAGGCCGCCGTCGGTGTCGGCCGTGCCCGAATTTCACCGCAGTTCCTGCCGTACATGTACGTGTCCAATGCGTGCTACGGCCTGGTCGGTACGGTGATGTTCGGGCTGAGTTACGCGGTGGTGCGCGACCGCGAGCACTACCGCATGTTGAAGTACATCTACATCAGCCCGGCGCAGTTCCAGACGTACTTTCTCGGGCGCGGGGCGTCGCGCGCCCTGGAGGGCACTGTGGGCGGCGTGCTGAGCCTCACCGTGGGGTTGATCCTATTTGCGCAAGTGCGGAACTCGGTCGCCGTCGATGTACCGTGGTTAATCGTTTACCTGCTCATCGGTGCCATGATGCTCTGGGCCTGCGGGATGCTGCTCGCCGCCGCGTGCCTGAACATGTCGCGGAACGGGATGTTCCTGAGCGAAGGTATTGCGGGACTGGTGTACTTGCTGAGCGGCGTGGTGTTTCCGCTGTCGGTGTTTCAGGGGAGCATGGCCTGGGTTCAGTGGATCAGTCTGAGTTTGCCGACGACGTACTGGCTCGAGGGTATGCGCCGCGCACTGATGGGCCAAGTGCCCGAGAAACTCCGCGGCCCGCTCTCGAGCTGGTCGAACGCGGAACTCGCCCTCACGCTGTTCGCGACGACCGCGGCGCTGGTGGTCGCGGCTCAGCTCTTCTGGCGCTGGAGCGAGCGCCGTGCTTGGCGCTTGGGCAAGCTCGAAGAGAACGCGGGCGTGTGAATTTTGTTGAATCGGCTGACGACCTCTCACTTGGCGAGTCGATCTTGGTGAATCTCGATTGGACGATCGCATTATTTTCGCACAGGACGGGTGCAGGCGAGCGGATTCCCGAATCACATCACACTTCCGGGGACGATCTTCCAAAACGCAGCGGCACCAGCCTCCGTCACCGGAGGTGCTACGGGATGCGGAGCTTCTTCAAATCGCTCTTTGGAGGCGGGACCGCCGCGCCCTTGAACCGCGATCTATCGAGCGCATCTGGGACGACCTGTCGGCGCGATCATTCGCTGGCAAGACGAAAGCGAGGAGTTCTACATCCTCTGCGGCAACGGGGCTGGGCGAACCTGAGCACGTTCATGTAACTGTGTCGCGGGTCTGGCCGCTGGTAGAGCATGAGCGCAGGTCGCACTCCGCACTTTGCGTGTAGTGGAAGGGTTGAGCCCCGCGCATCAGTGGCTGAGCACTGGGAACAAACCGTGAGTCGGTCGACCGACCGAGGACCGAACACGTGCCACGAAAGTTCGCTGGCACGCACCAATGGTTCGGGTAAGATCAACACGCACACAGAATCATCTCCCGCTTCGAGGATCTGCCGTGCCCCGATCAGCACGCAACGGGTTTAGTCTGATCGAATTTCTGGTTGTCGTTGCCATCATTGCGGTCGTGATCGGCCTCACGCTCCCCGCGATCCGTCGCGTTCGCGAACCGGCCGCGCGCATGAAGTGCATGAACAACCTCAAGCAACTGATGCTGGCGATGCACAACTATGCGGACGCGGGCAGCCCGGTCGCGCGTCCGTCAACAGGCCACCCGAATGCGCCCGCCGGGCATACGTTCCCCCCGGGGTGTTTCGGGCCGGGGGCGACGCCCGAGGAGCGCCTCAGTTGGACGGTCGCGCTGTTGCCGTACCTGGAACAGGAGCGCCTGTTCAAGCAATTCGATGTCGAGAAGGGATACGCGGGAAATCTCCCGGCGGCCCAGACGCAACTCAAGGTGTTCCTCTGCCCCGAGCCAAAGGAGGCGACGACGGGCGACGCGGTGACCCATTACGTCGCGCTGGCCGGTATCGGGTACGACGCCGCCGGGCAGCCTGCGGGCACCACCGGGAACGGCTTCATGGGCTACGACCGTCGGACCGAATTCGCGACGATCAAAGACGGTACCGCCAACACAATCGCTCTGATGGAAACGCGCTCCGGGCTTGGGCCGTGGGCACGCGGCGGCGCGGCGAACGTGCGCGGCTTCGATCCCGCCGATGTGCCACTGCACGGCGATCACCGGCCATTCGGTGGCCACATCGGTGGCATGAACGTAGCGATGGCTGACGGCTTCGTTCGATTCATTAGTGCCCGAATCGAGCCGAAGAAGCTGGCTGCCGCGATCACCATCGCCGGCGGAGAACCGGTCGACCTGGATTGAGGGCCGCGGTGAGATACCGGATTCTAACGGCAGTTCTCCGCGCACTCGCGGTCGTCTTGATTCTGCGAGTGCTGGCCGCGATTCTGGCGAATTATCCCGATTACTTCCCGCCCAATTTCGATGCGCTCTTCCTGCTGGGACGAGAGGCGACGTTCGTCGGCGCCTACCGGCCGGCGTTCTACCTGCACATCTTTTCCGGCCCGGTCGTGTTGTTCAACGGATTGATCCTGCTGAGCGGATACGTTCGACGGCGCCACGGCGGCGCGCACCGGTTCTTGGGTCGGGTTCAAGTCGTTGTGCTACTGTTGTTCGTGCTCCCGAGCAGCGTGGTGATGTCCCGACACGCCTTCGGTGGTTGGCCGGCAGGGTTGAGCTTTCTCTTACTATCGGCGGCGACCGCGACCTGTGCGATCGCGGGTGTCGTTCACGCACGGCGCCGCCGCTTCGACCGGCACCGGCGCTGGATGCTCCGCTCCTATGTCTTGATCTGTTCGGCGGTGGTCCTTCGTCTGATCTCCGGTGCGGCGGGGCTGGTCGGGGTGCCGAGCCCCGAGGGAGCGTACATCATCGCGGCCTGGAGCAGTTGGTTGCTCCCACTGGCGGTCTTCGAGCTCGTGGAACGTGTGCCGGCGCATCGCCAATCCCGGCGCCCTCGGCCCTGATGCAATCCCGTCGTACCCGCCGGCATGCGACGGGTTATACGGCCGGTCAATTCGATAAAACCGCCCCGTCCTTCCCAATCACGCTTGTCGGTACCGTCCCCCGATCGCAGGCTGAACGGCGTCACCTTTGCGGAGCCTGCCTGATGTACCGCCATTCGTTGCTGTTCCTCGCGCTGACCGCGGTCCCGGCCGCGGCTCAACCGCAACCGGCCGAGCCCACCAAACTCACGCTCGACCGGATCTTCGCCTCCGACGACTTCGCGGGCGATCCCGTCCCGGCGGTGAAGTGGCTCGACGGTGGGGCGTACACCACTCTCCGGCCGTCGAAGGCGCACAAGAACGCGAGCGACCTCGTCCGGTTCGACCCCGCGGGGAAGAGCGAGGTACTCGTCGCGGCCGAGAAGTTGGTTCCACCGAACGCGAAGGAGCCGATCGCGATCCACGGGTACGAGCTGTCGAAGGATCTCGACCTCGTGCTGATCTACACCGACTCCGTCAAAGTCTGGCGGCAGAACACCCGCGGTGACTACTGGACCTTCCGCCGCTCGACCGGCGCGCTCACGAAGCTCGGCGGCGACGCCAAGCCGTCCACCCTGATGTTCGCCAAACTCTCGCCCGATGGCACCCGCGTCGGGTACGTCCACGACAACAACCTGTTCGTCGAACCGACCGCGGGCGGCGCGGCGGTGAAGCTCACGGCAGACGGCTCGGAGCAAGTTATCAACGGCACCTTCGACTGGGTGTACGAAGAGGAGTTCTTCTGCCGCGACGGGTGGCGCTGGAGCCCGGACGGTAAGTCGATCGCGTACTGGCAGCTCGACACCCGCGGCGTGAAGACGTTCACCCTGATCGACAACACGAGCGCCTCGTACCCGGTCCTCAAGACGTTCGCGTACCCCAAGACCGGGGAGCGGAACTCGGCGTGCCGGGTCGGTGTGATACCCGCGGCCGGCGGGCCGACGACGTGGGCCGAGGTTCCCGGCGACACCCGAACGGACTTCTACATCCCGCGGATGGAGTGGGCGGGGAACTCGAACGAGCTGGTGATCCAGCGGGTCAACCGGCTCCAGAACGCGGTGGACGTGGTGCTCGTCGACGCCGCGACCGGCAAGGCGCGAACCGTCCTCACCGAGCGCGACGGAGCGTGGGTCGATGTCCACGACGACGCTGGCGAGTGGGTCGAGAACGGGAGCGCCTTCACATGGGTCAGTGAGCGCGACGGTTGGCGGCACCTGTACCTCGCCTCGCGCGACGGGAAGAGCGTGCGCCGCGTCACGACCGGCGCGTTCGACGTGATTCGGGTCGTATACATCAACAAGAAATCGGGGCACGTGTACTACTTGGCGTCGCCGGAGAACCCGACGCAGCACTACCTCTACCGCGTCGCACTGGACGGGACCGGCGCGCCCGAGCGCCTGACACCGGCTGACCAGTCGGGCTGGCACGAGTACGACGTCTCGCCCGATGGGGCGCACGCGGTTCACTCGTACTCGTCGTTCGGCCAACCGCCGCGGGTGGAACTGGTCACGCTCCCCGACCACAAGGTCGTTCGGACGCTCGCGACCAACGACAAGCTCCGCGCGGCAGTGGCGAAACTGGCACAGACTCCGGTCGAGTTCTTTCGTGCCGACGCCGGCAACGGAGTCGCGCTCGACGGCTGGATGATGAAGCCGCCGAACTTCGACCCCGCGAAGAAGTACCCGCTGGTGTTCCATGTTTACGGCGAGCCGGCAGGCCAGTCGGTCGTCGATCGCTGGGGCGGAAAGCAGTACCTGTGGCACCTGATGCTCGCTCAACAGGGGTACGCGGTGGCGTGCGTGGACAACCGCGGAACTCCGTGCCCGCGCGGTCGCGATTGGCGCAGGGCCGCGTACCGGAAGGTCGGGACGCTCGCCTCGGCGGACCAGGCCGC
This sequence comes from Gemmata palustris, assembly GCF_017939745.1. Taxonomy (NCBI): domain Bacteria; kingdom Pseudomonadati; phylum Planctomycetota; class Planctomycetia; order Gemmatales; family Gemmataceae; genus Gemmata; species Gemmata palustris. The sequence goes on from NZ_JAGKQQ010000001.1 coordinate 5,024,795, forward strand.
GGCCGCGCGCGACCTGCTGAAGCAGCGACCGTACCTGGATGCGGCGCGGGTCGGGGTGTGGGGTTGGAGCGGCGGCGGATCGATGACGCTGAACCTGTTGTTCCGGCACCCAGACCTGTACCGCACGGGGATGTCGGTGGCCCCGGTGCCGGACATGCGGCTGTACGACACCATCTATCAAGAGCGGTACATGGGGCTCCCACAGGACAACGCCGAGGACTACAAACAAGGCTCACCGATCACGCACGCGGCCGGGCTGAAGGGGAACTTGCTCCTCGTTCACGGCACCGGCGACGACAACTGCCACTACCAGGGGGTCGAGAAGCTCGCGGACCGGCTGGTCGAGTTGAACAAGCCGTTCGCGCTGATGGCGTACCCAAACCGCAGCCACTCCATCAACGAGGGGAAGAACACGAGTCGGCACCTGTACGCCCTGCTGACGCGCTACCTGAACGACAACCTGCCCACCGGCCCGAAGCCGTGACCTCCGACCGATACAGACACGTACCGATACCATCCCGATGAGGGCAGTAAATGGGCAACTCGTACTCCTTCGCGGTTGACGTGTTCCGAACCGTCTGCGACCGGCTCGCCGCGCGAGCGGCCGACCTGCAACTGATGGTTGAGACCACCTCGTCGTTCGAGGAATGGATCAACTGGGAAGCGTTCCTGGCCTCCAAACTCCGGGCGGCCACCTACCCGTTCTGTGAGGTCACGGCCAAGCCCACCTACAGTAGCGAGGGCGTAGCGGACGACGGTGGTGATCGGGATCGGGGCCTGGGCGATCTGCTGGTCGGTGGCCCCAACGATGGGGCGGATCACTGTTGGGTGTTTGCCGAATTCACCCTGCTGCACGACGGAAACCGTACCGGCGGGAAGTGGCTGCGAAAGATCGAAGCCGATGCGGACAAGCTGAAGCGCCTCGGATGGAAGCGGTCCGCGTCCCTGCTGATCGTTGTCGCGGCGAGCCGAGGCGATGTAGCGACCGAGTGGACCGACTACCTGGCGGGCTCCGAGGTCTGGAACCGGCCCGCGCTGACCGCCCCATTCGTCCTCACTCTGCCGGGCGGTGGATCGCTCGTCGTCAAGGCTTTTGACATCAAGCGCGACCCGACGCACACGCTTACCGGGGCCGCCCACTGAGCCCGAGGCGGCACGCGGCGAACGGTGCTGCTTAATTCACTTCTTCGCACGCGGGTTGCGCAGGAAATACAACCGACCGTCTTCGGCACCGCCGAGGAAATCGGGCACGCCGTCCCCGTCGAAGTCCGTCACGCCCGGGCTGACGTCGTGACCCTCAATGTTCTGCTTCGCCAGCGCGCCGGCGTTTTTGAACACCCAGGTACCGTTCTTCTCACCGACCTGTTGCAAGAGATCGGCGTTCGCGGAGTTCAGCAGGAAATCGAACTTCCCGTCCCCGTCCCAATCGGCCACACACAGTTTGCGGCGTCCGCTCTTGCCCGCAGCGCTCGGGTTCAGTCGGAGCGGCTCGCCACTTTCGGACACGAACGCGCGCCGGGGCGGGAGCAGCACCAGTTTGCCGTCGCGCTTCGCGCGCTCGAAGAACGCGAGGTAGCCCTCGGTGTCGAGCACTGCGAGATCGGGGAGCCCGTCGCGGTTGAAGTCGAACACGACCGGCGTGGTGCGCCACTGCGTGAGGAGCGCGTTTCCCTGTGGCTTCCGCCAGCCCCACGCGAGCTCGGGCGGCGGTTTCTCCTTCGCCCACTCCACCTCAACCGGGCGCGGGGCGCTCAGCTTCGGCTCCTTGCGCGTGCCGACGTTCTTGAGCCACACGATCTCGCCGAGGATGCTGTTCAGGACGATGTCCGGGAGCCCGTCGGCGTCCCAGTCGGCGACACTGAACGTGGTGTACCCCCACTTCGCTTCGGCCGGTCCCTGGATGCTGCCGTTGGGTCCGGCCGTCACGCGGAACGGCTTGCCGTCCACTGTGAGGCGCTTCGGCGCGGCCCATTTCGGGTTCGCATCGCCCGGGCCGCTCAGGTTCTCAAAGAACTCGATGTAGCCCGCGGTGTTGCCGCTCAGAATGTCGAGATCGCCGTCCCCGTCCCAGTCCACGGTCACGGGCGTCGCGAGCGCGCCGCACTTGAGGGCGTCGGCTTGCTGCTGGAAGTACGCCGGGCGCGCGAAGATCGGCACGCGGTCCGCGTCGAGTCGCCCGGTGTTCTCCACGAGCGCCACGCGGCCGTCCTCGTCGCCGACAATGAGGTCGAGATCGCCGTCCTTGTCCCAGTCGAACGCGATCGGCACGATCATCTGGAGGTCCATCGCGAGCGCGGTGCCCGTCGCGTCTTTCAACCGCCGCCCGGCAGCGTACTTCGGCTTCGTGCGCGTGCCGGTGTTCTCGAAGTAGGTGAACCCGTCGAGGAACTCGCCGCACAGCAGATCGAGGTCACCGTCCCCGTCGAAGTCCGCGAAGTTCGGGGTGGGGCACCCGAACGTGTCGACCGGCTTACCGCCGGCTTCCACGCGGAACGGCTCGGCGAACGTCCCTCCGTCTTTCGCGAGGAAGACGAACACGAAGCCGTGCAACGGTCCGTTCCGCCACTCGCCCCGCGCGTTGTAAGCGTCGTCCCACCCGTAGAAGCTCCAGTCCTCGATTCCCACCACCAGGTCGGGCCGGCCGTCACCGTCGTAGTCCGCGTAGCGCCACTGGTTGTGCCTCACCTTCGGGCCTTTGGGCTGCTTCCCCTCCGGCTTGTAGAAGTCTTTCGGGACCGACAGCGTGCGCTTCTCGGTGAGGCCCTTCGTGACGAAGTTCGGGTGCTCCGTACCGGGCGTGAGAACCCGGAGTTTGTCCCCCACATACGACGGCATGACGTAATGTGCCGCGCCGCTGAGTTTACGCGCGGGCTTGAAGACGGGGTACTTGTTCTTGGCCGTGTCTCCCGTGACGTTCTCGAAGAACCATACCCCGTTCGATGGCTTGTCGGGGCACGACACGATGAGATCGAAATCCCCGTCCCCGTCCGCATCACACGGTATCGGCCACGCCCACAGTCCCACGCCCAGGTCGACCACAAGCCCCGGGTGGTTGTACTTCAGTGGCTCCAGCCCTTCGGCGCGAAGGGTGGCGGGACCGAGCGCGAGTACGAGGAGGGAGAATAGCGTGCGCATGAATTGCTCTTCAACCGATCGTTGCAGGATCAACGCCACCGCGAGTACGGGACCGACAACGCGCCCAGTGTCACCATTCGGCCGATCGCGCTCAATGCTTTTCCTCTTCGCAAGGGCCGGTTCGCACGTCCGCAGAGTCGAGCGGGAACCGCGCACGGCGCCCGAAGTGACGAAACAAAACATTTACTGTGCTGTGGCAACTCGTATGTCCCATCGCTTCGGTTCGTAGATTGACGTTCCTTCTCCCTCAATCGTGAGACGCCCGTGGACCGACGCACGTTCCTCGCCTCCGTTCCGGGTACATCGCTCGCGGCCCGGTGCGCGCACCCGGCACCCGGCCCGGAAATCGTCTTCGATAGTCGTTCGCCGGGCGACCCGATCCGCGCGCTCCACGGGGTGAACGGCGGCCCGCTCGCGGCCGGCGGACTACTCGATCTGTCGGACCGGTGGAAGGACGCCGCGTTTCCACTGGCCCGGCTGCACGATAGTCACTGGCCCAACCCGGACGTGGTGGACGTCCACGCCGTGTTCCCCGATCCGGGCGCCGACCCATCGAAGCCCGAGAGTTACGACTTCGAGCGCACCGACGAGTACGTGAAAGCGGTCCACGATTGCGGGGCCGGGATCGTGTACCGCTTGGGCGAGAGCATCGAGCACCAGAAGGCCAAGCGCCACGCGCGCCCGCCGAAGGATTTCGAGAAGTGGGCGGCGGTGTGCGCCGGGATCGTCCGGCACTACACGCGGGGCTGGGCCAAGGGGTTCAAACTGCCCATCAAGTACTGGGAGATCTGGAACGAGCCGGACAACCGCCCGAACTGCTGGACCGGAAGCGATGCCGATTACCTGCGGCTGTATGTGACGACCGCCGTCGCCCTGCGGAAAGAGTTCCCGGCGATCAAGATCGGCGGGCCCGGGTTGGGGAACTCCGGCAACCTGAAGGGCGAGCGCTTCGACGCGACCGCGTTCCTGAAGGCGCTCCTGGCCCGGTGCAAGAAGGACGAGGCGCCGCTCGATTTCCTCTCGTGGCACTGCTACACCGCGGACCCGTCCGAACTAGTTCGCCGGGCGAAGGGGGTACGGGCGCTGCTCGACGGGGCCGGGTTCCGGGCGACCGAGAGCCACCTGAACGAGTGGAACTTCCTTCCGGACGGCGACTGGTCCGGGCTGACCGCGAAGGACGCCACGGTGCGCGAGAAGTGGTACGCCCGCGTGAACAGCGCGGAAGGGGCCGCGTTCACGGCCGCGGCCCTGATCGCCTTGCAGGACGCCCCGGTGGACGCCGCGAACTACTTCACCGCCGAGGCCCCGGGAATGGGGCTGTTCTCCCCGCACGGGGTGCCGTCCCGCGCGTTCGGCGCGTTCCTCGCGTTCAAAGAATTGCCCGGTCTCAAGCGGCTCCCGGGCAAGCCCCCGCCCGGAGTCTCCGCGCTCGCGGGGGTCGGCGAACAGGTCCGCGTCCTCGTCGCGCGGCCGACCGGTGCGGGCGGGGCAGTCAAACTTGTCGTTGCCCCCGCGCCGTGGAAGGGGGCGACGCAGTACGAGGTGTGGGCGCTGACCCCCAAACAGGATTTCGCCCACGTAGGTGGAGGCCAGAACGACGGGTGCGAAGTAACGGTCGATCTCCCGGCGCAAACGGTTTACCTCGTGAAAATGTGGCGGTCGAACGGCTGACGGGGCCGCGGGTCACGGCTGGCACGCGGCTCGATCGACTTTCGGGACGAGCGGGGTTCCGTGTCGAAGGCGCGCGCCAGGATTTTTCGGCAAAGAATTTGTTGCTTTGCACGATCATTCATTGCCGGCGCTGTCTCGGCAAAAGTGCTCGGACACCCTACGGCGGAGCAACATCATGAACAACGACACACGGGCCGACGATACACAAGGGATGCGTTCGCACGAGATGTGCCAGTCGCGAGGGCCGCTCGGAGGCACCCAAGAAACGCAAATCCCCGTAGCCGTCGCGGAGCCGACCACGATGCACTGGCAGTACCACTGCTCGGTCGAGTGGGACACGAATGTATCCGAGTGAGGTTCCGAGCGCCCTGAGCGAACCGGCACTCAAACGAAACCGATTGAACTCGCGCGGCAAACACGCCGCCGCGTTCCCGAGCAAGAGGATCGGCCGCCGTCCGGAATACGTCACCGTGGTTGCCGGTAGCACCATGATTCGCGGCGCTCGAAGTGAGCCTTTCATCACCGATCGAATACGCTCCGCAACTCTTCCAGCACGTTAGCTCATCAGTCATAACTTCGGGCCGGGAGCCACCCTCCCAATAATTCTCCGGCGATTGGTCGGAGCTACCCGCGTTTACGATGCCGCTCGTGTGCGCTCAGTCTGTGTGCGGGCTTTCGGCCGAAAGTCCCGTATCGCGCAACTTGTAACGCAGCGTCGATCGGTTCAGCCCGAGGCGCTCGGCGGCTCGGCCGAGGTGCCCGCCGGTCGCACGCAGAACTCGATCGAACAAGATGCGCTCCACGGCCGCCACAACGCGCGTGTGGAGGTCGTTTTCGCCGCGCGCCACGAGATCGTCGATCAACCGCGACACATCGATTTCGCCGGGCGGCGTTGAGTCCGCGTGGCGCTCGAGCACCCGACCCCGAATGGCGTTCGGCAGGAACTCCGGTAAGAGGAGCGGGCCGGTTGCTCGCAGCATCGTCTCCTTCAGAGCGGCCTGAAGTTCGCGGATGTTCCCCGGCCACCGGTGGGCACGCAGACAAGCCAGCGCCTCCGGGTCGAAGCCCTGGACGTTTAATCCCAGCTCCTGATTGAACAGGAACAGGAAGTGGTGCGCGAGTTCGGCAATGTCTTCGGGCCGGTCCCGCAGTGCGGGGAGCGCGATCGTGACCCCCTGGAGCCGGTAGAACAGGTCCGCGCGGAACAGGCCCGCGGCGATTCGTTTCTCCAAGTCCTGATTCGTGGCCGCGATCACCCGGACATGCGTTCGGATGCTCTCGCGCCCGCCGACCCGCTCGAACGTCTGATCCTGCAACAGCCGTAGCACTTTCGCCTGGGCCGCGAGCGGCATGTCCCCGATTTCGTCGAGGAAGATAGTCCCGTCTTGACACTGCTCGAACTTCCCGATTCGCGCGCGGTCCGCGCCCGTAAAGGCGCCGCGCTCGTGGCCGAAAAGCTCGCTCTCGATCAGTGCCTCAGGAAGCGCAGCGCAGTTGATCGCCAAGAACGGTTTGTCCGCTCGTTTGCTGTGGTGGTAAACGGCACGCGCGACCAGTTCCTTGCCAGTTCCGCTCTCGCCCAGAATCAGCACGTTCACGTCTTGAGGTGCGACGCGCCCGATCTGCTTGCACACCTCCTGAATCACAGGCGCCCGGCCGACGAGTTGCTCGCGCGGCTCCAGCGCGGGAACCACGGGGGACACGTGCATGAGGTGCGCGGCTTCAAACGCGCGCCGCAGTATGTTCGCCACGCGGGTGAAATCGAGGGGTTTAATCAGGTAATCGAACGCCCCCTGTTTCATCGCTTCGATCGCCGTGGTCGTCGTTCCGTGAGCCGTAATGAAGACGACCGGCTGCTTTGGAGAGATCGCGCGGATAGCCTCAAACGCCTGCAAGCCCGTGCCGTCGGGCAGGAGCAGGTCGAGAACCACCACCTCCGGGCGCTCGGACTGAAACGCGCGGACACCCTCGGCCACTGTACCCGCGGTGACTACTCGCGTGGTCTCGTCGCCGAAGAGTCGCGCGATCGAGTAACACACACTCGGTTCATCGTCCACTACGAGAAGCGTTGGCATCGTGACAGTTCAGGGTGAGTGGGTGGATGTTAGCGACACAAGTCCAACATCACCGTGCATTTGTGTCATTCAGCTAGCATTTGCTGACATTTTCGGCCCGGGGGCCTATGTGCGGGGCACTGATGCACGACCAACTGCTGGGATTTCCAGTTCGAGAGCAGTGTTTCGCGCCCCTTATTTGCATCAGAATTCGGGCTAACAACGGCTAACATTTTCGGCTCGCCACTCTTATCAGTTCGATGCCCACAAGAGCGCGAACCGATCGTTTCAGAACGCGCAAATAACGAAGAAGCAAGCAACAATCGAAGCATAAATCGAACCCGCAATTCACACTTGGCTTTTAACCCTTCCGCCCGGAAGCGTGATCGTGAAACAGGCGCCGCCCGCAGCGCGGTTGGCCGCGGTCAGGGTTCCACCGTGGGCCTGAACGATCCGGCGCGAGACACTCAGCCCCAATCCGGTGCCGGTCGGCTTGGTGCTGAAGAACGGCGTGAACAGCCGGTCGGCGACGCGGGCATCGATCCCCGGCCCCGTGTCCGCGACCGTCAGGCGCACCGCGCCGCCCGTTTCCCGTGCGAGCTGCACATCGAGTCCACCTCCGCCGGGCATCGTATCGAGGGCGTTGAAGATCAAATTCACCAGTACGCCCTTGAACTGGTCGGCATCGAGTTCGGCCGCGACCGGACCGACCGGGAGATCGAGCGTCAGGCACACCGTCTGTCGGGTGAGGCGCTCGCGGACGAGGTCGATGACTTGGTGAACGACTCCGGCAATATCCTGCGGCTCCGGCTCGATTTCCAGTGGGCGGGCGAAGTCGAGGAGTGATTGAACCTTCCGTTCGAGCCGACCGACCTCGTCGTGGATCACCTGAAGGTCCGTCTCGGAAAGTCCACGCGGGCACTTACCACTTAGCGCAGCCCCAACCAGCAGTTTGATGCTGGTGAGCGGGTTGCGGACCTCGTGGGCGACGCTGGCGGCGAGCTGCCCCACCGCGGCCAGTTGCTCGGCCCGCAGTGCCTCACACTCCTGGCGCTGGAGTTGGCCGACCACCTCGCGCACGCGCTCCAGAATCGTGCCCACCTGCCGTTCCATGCGCTGGAGATCGCCGCCCTCGGCCGTTAACCGGAGCGACCCGACTTCTTGTTCTAGGTGCGCGTGAACGTCGCGGAGCCGGACGCTCAACCGGGTAATGGACCGGCTCAGCCCCCACGCCATACCGAACCCACCGACCAATCCCCCTACGGCCCCGAGCACGCCGAGCAAAATCATCCAGGTGCGGGCGCGCCGGCCCTGCTGGGCGCTCTGATCGACCGTTTCCTGCATCGCCTTGCGATTCAGATTGAGCAACTGTTCGCAGGGCACCACGATGTAGCGAATCGGGTGCGCATCGGACCAAACCAAGGAATCCTCCTTGGTCGGACCGACCGGCGAACGGGTCGTGGCTTCGAGCTCTTGCCGGTACCGCGTGTAACCGGTTTCGATCTCGCCCAGCACCTCGCGCTCCTCGTCCGAACCCGCGCGGTCCCGAATCTCTCCGAGGATGCGCTCGAACGCGGCCTGGTCCCGGGCGACCTTGGCCCAGCGCGCCGGCGACATGTCCATGACGTACAAGAAGCTGTGGAACCGGATGTGACGCAGCTCGGTCTCCAGGTCTTGTGCCGCTTCCAGGCTCCGAACGTGTTCGGAGACGATCTTGTCTTGATCGGCCTTGAGGTAGTTAATCGAGCGGATGCCCAGCAAACTCGTGCCGAGCATCGCCAGCGCGACGAGCAGCGCGGGTGCGGTCACCTGGAAGAGAACCTGTCGGTTCAGTGTCACGGTCGCAGACCTCCGGCCGAATGCCGTAGTGCGTATTGGTGTCCCAACTTCGGTTCCCTTGTAACGAGCCGCGCCCGCAAGGAAGCGGGAGGCGCCTCCCGCTTCCTTGCGGGCGCGGCTCGTTCAATCCGCTACGGCGATCCCGAAACGAAACTAAATACTTCCTGCTAAATGCGCAAGTAATATTGGGCAGGAGAGGGAGTTCGCGCCGCCTCCATGCTTTGCTGCGGACGCGGATCAGTGATTGCGCCCCAACCATTTGGGATCGTCCAGGTCGTTTTCATAATCCTGCTGGCTACCAAAACCCAGATCACTGGTACGTTTGAAGTATTGTGGGAGTTTGTCCTCGTTCTCGAACGTGTCGATTTCCCATACGGCTTCGATTAAGAAGGCCAGCCAGCAATGCGGCAGGGGCCATCGTCGGAAGTACTCAACCTTCTGCTCTTCGGTGAACCGCTGGAGTGGCCACCACGTCCACCACAATTCCTTGTGCGACTCGCCATCACCCATCCGCCATCTCATGCTGAAGGGGTGCTCGTTGTACACGGCCCAAGGTGGCGGCACTATGCCGTGTTCGGCAACGAGACTGTCGATCTCCTCCTGCATCCACTGTTCCATCGACCATCCCTCTTGGGTGCTCTGCTTCGGCCCAAAGAGTAGCTGGTCGCCAGAGTACCACTTCTCCATATTGGCGAGAGCTATTTAGTGCCCCGGCTTCGGTTCCGACTTCACCATAGCGTCCACGGGGACGCTCTCCAAGGCAACCGGATCGCCCGGTGCGGCCCGGTGCGTGGACCCGAACCACTGGAGCACCGAGTAAAAGACCGGGGTGAGGAAGATCCCGAAGAGCGTCACCCCGAGCATCCCCGCGAACACCGCGATCCCCAGCGAGCGCCGCATCTCGGCCCCGGCGCCCTGCGCATAAACTAATGGCAGCACGCCGAAAATGAACGCGAAGCTGGTCATCACGATCGGTCGCAGGCGCTGCTTGCACGCTTCCAGTGTGGCGGCGCGGCGGGCCTCCCCCGCGTCCTGGCGCTGCCGGGCGAACTCGACAATCAGAATCGCGTTCTTGCACGCAAGCCCGACCAGCACCACGAACCCGATCTGCGTGAACACGGTCACTTCGATCCCGGCCACTTGAACCCCGATGATCGAGCACAGCAGACACATCGGGACGACCAGAATCACCGCGAGCGGCAACTTCCAACTCTCGTACTGTGCCGCCAGCACCAGAAACACGAAGACGACGGCCAGCGCGAAGAACCACATCGCCGAGTTCCCGGCCTGGCTCTGGAGGTACGCCAGTTCGGTCCATTCGGTCTTCATTCCCCGGCCCAGTTCCTCCGTCGCGATCCCGTGTATCGTCTCCATCGCTTGGCTGGACCCGGTCCCGTCCGCCGGGTTACCGGTCACCGCCGCGGCCGAGTACATGTTGTACCGCACCACCACGACCGGCCCGCTCGCGTCGCGGACGGTCATGACGGTCCCGAGCCGGACCATCTGGTTCTGGGCGTTGCGCACCTGGTACTGCAGGATGTCCGAGGCGTCGCCGCGGAAGTTCGGATCGGCCTGCACGTTCACCTGCCAGGTCCGCCCGAACTCGTTGAAGTTGTTGACGTAGTACGAACCCAGATACACCTGAAGCGTGTTGAAAATGTCGCTCACCTGAACGCCGAGCGAGCGGCACTTGTCGCGATCAATTTCCAGGTACAGCCAGGGCGTGTCCGCGCCCGCGCTCGTGAACATGCCCTGCAATCCCGGGGTCTCGTTGCCCCGCTGGACCACGGTCCCGGCCACTCGGTCGAGTTGAGTCAGGTCCGTGCTCCCGCGCACCTGGACCATCAGCGTGAACCCGCCCGTCGTCCCCAATCCGTCGACCGGCGGCGCGCCGAACGCCGCGACGATCGCGTCGCCGACCTCGCGCTTGCACTTCTGCTGAATCGCGGCGGCGATCGCGTCCGCGGTCCGGTCCGTGCCCTTGCGCTGATCGAACCCGTCGAGCATCACGTACATCGACCCGAGGTTCGGGGCGTTCGCGTTCAGGATCACCGATCGGCCCGAGATCCCGAGCGTGTGCTTCACCCCGGGCGTTTCGCGCGCGATTTCCTCGATCTCCGCCATCACCGCTTCGGTCCGCTCGACGGACGCGGAATCCGGGAGCTGTACGTTGAGGATCAGGTAGCCCTTGTCCTGCTGCGGGATGAACCCGGTGGGTGTGCTAACGAACTCGGTGTACGTGAGTACCAACAGGCCGCCGTAAGCGAGCAGGATGATGACGCTGACGCGCAACACTCGGCTCACCACCGCGCCGTAAACATCGGTCACGCGGTCGAACACTCGGTTGAACCAGCGAAAGAACGCGCCGAGGACGGCATTCACCGGGCGGATGAGCACCCACCCTAGTATGGCGCCGACGAGTATTCCGGGGGGAGCGAACCACGCGACTTTCAGCCCCAGTGCCGTCCACGACTCGCCACCCGGTTCCGGTCCCTGAGCGGGAGGGAGCCCGATGAACTGGCCGAACAGGTCCGGCCCCAGTTCGTATGTCAGAACCCCACCGAGGACCGCGAAGATCCACCACGGCAGTGCCTCGCGGTGGTGCCCGTGACCGAATTTCTTCGCATCCGCTTTGAAAATCAGAACGGCACGCGACGGAGTCATGGTCAGCGCGTTCACCGCCGAGATGAGCGTGGACACTGCAATTGTGACCGCGAATTGCCGAAAGAACGAACCGGTGATCCCGCCCAGGAAACAGCACGGGATGAACACCGCACTGAGCACCAGCGTGATCGCCAGCACCGGTCCCGTTATTTCCTCCATTGCCTTGATCGTTGCCGTGCGAGCGTCGAGCCCCGTTGCCATCTGCCGTTCGATGTTCTCCAGAACCACAATCGCGTCATCAACCACGATCCCGATGGCTAACACCAAGCCGAACAGCGTCAGGCTGTTCAGCGTGAACCCCATTTGCGACATGATCGCGAACGTACCGATCAGCGAGACCGGCACATCGATCATGGGCAGGATCATCGCCCGCCAGTCCTGCAGGAACAGCAGTACCACGATCGCGACCAGGATGATCGCGTCGCGCAGCGTGTGGAACACCTCGCTCACGGATTCCCGCACGAACGGTGTGGTGTCGTACACGATCTGGTAGTCGAGCCCGTCCGGGAACCGGGCCTTCAGCTCCCGCATCTTGTCGTACACCGAGTCGGCCGTTCCCAGTGCGTTCGACCCCGGCAGTTGGTAAACGCACAGGGCGACCGAGGGCCGGCCGTTGAGGGTGCAGGACTGGTCGTACTGCTGGGCGCCGCGCTCCACGCGAGCCACGTCCCGGAGCCGAACGATGGCAGTCGCTGGCCCCGCGGACATGGCGCCTTGCCCGGTCGTGCCCGTTGTCGCGGCGGGCACGGGGGCAGTGGTCGTTGTCCCGGTGCTGCTCATTGTTGCGGCCGCACTGTCCTGGCCGCCCTTCACGATGATGTTGGCGAACTGGTCCGGGTCGATCAACCGACCGAGGGTGTTCACGGTGAGTTGGAACTGCTGCCCCTTCGGAACCGGGCGCTGGCCGATCTGCCCGGCCGCGACCTGCACGTTTTGCTGCGCGACGGCCGTGACCACGTCCATTCCGCTCAGGTTGAGCGCCGCGAGCTTGTCCGGGTCGACCCACACGCGGAGGCTGTAGTCGCGCTGGCCGAGGTACGTGACCCCGGCGACGCCGGGCAGTCGACCCAGTTCGTCCTTCACGTCGATCGTCGCGTAGTTACTCAGGAACAGGTCGTCGTACCTGCCATCCGTGGAGACGAGGTTCACGATCATCAGCGTGCTCGGCGACTGTTTCTTCACGCTGATGCCCTCGTTCTGCACGAGAGCCGGGATGACGGGCAGTGCCAGACTCACGCGGTTCTGCACGAGCACCTGGGCCATGTCTGAATCGGTGCCCGGCTTGAACGTGACGGTGAGGGTATACGCGCCGTCGTTGGTGCAGCGCGAGGACATGTACATCATGCCCTCGACGCCGCTCACCTGCTCCTCAATCGGTGCGGCCACGGTGTCGCGGACCGTTCCCGCGTTCGCGCCGGGGTAGATGGCCGATACCTGTACGGTGGCCGGGGTCACGTCCGGGTACAGCGCGACCGGGAGCGTAAAGACCGCCACGCCCCCCGCCAGCATGATGACCAGTGAAATGACGGTCGCGAAGATCGGGCGGTCCACGAAGAAGCGTGCGATCACGAGGTCGGTCCTCCGTTCGTGGGGCTCGGGCCGGGTCCGCGGAACGGGATGATTCCCGATAGCACTCGGCGCCGGGCGTGGACCCCGCGTGCGCCGCGGATCAGGAGCACGCCCGCACACGCGCCGACGATCGGCGCCCACGGCATGACTCCCACTCCCAACCGCGCCAGCAGGAAACCGAGGACCGCGCCGAGTGACGCGCCCGCGCCGTGTGAGAGCACCCAGCGCAACCGCGGGGACTGGAACAGCCGGGCCTCGCTCATGCCCTGAACGACGTAAAAGAACACGGGGGTCAGGAAGATTCCAAAAATCGTGACGCCGAGCATCCCGCTGAACACCGCGACCCCCAGCGAGCGGCGCATTTCGGCGCCGGCCCCGGACGCGACCATCAACGGCAGCACGCCGAAGATGAACGCGAAGCTGGTCATGATGATGGGCCGCAGGCGCAACCGGCTCGCCTCTTTGGTCGCGTCAAAGCACGTCATGCCCTGTTGGTGGAGGTGCTTGGCGAACTCGACGATGAGAATGGCGTTCTTGCACGCCAGCCCGACCAGCACCACCAACCCGATCTGCACGAAGATGTTCACGTCGCGGTTGGTGAACAGCACCCCGGCCACGGAACACAGCAGGCACAGGGGAACGACGAGAATCACGGCGAGCGGCAGTGTCCAGCTCTCGTAGAGGGCCGCGAGCGCGAGAAACACACTCACGACCGAAAGCAGGAAGACGTAGATCGCGGTGTTCCCAGCCCGAATCTGCATGAACATCAATTCGGTCCACTCCACCCGCATCGAAAGCGGGAGTGTGACATCGGCTTCCTGATTGATCGCCTGGATCGCATCCCCGTCGCTCACGCCGGGCGCGACGTTCCCGTTAATCGGAGCAGCGGTGTACAGGTTGTAGCGCGTGACCGAGATCGGCCCGGCGAGATCCCGAACCCGAACCAGCGTGCTCAGCGGGATCATCTGCCCGGATTTGCTGCGGACCTGGAACAAGTGGATCTGCTCGGGCCGGGCACGGAAGTCACCGTCCGCTTGCGCGGTTACCTGCCAGTGCCGGCCGAAGTCGTTGTAACTGTTCACATAGAGCGACCCGAGATACATGCTGATGGTCTGGTTCAAGTCCTGGAGCGAAACGCCGAGCGCTGCGGCTTTGGGCCGGTCCACTTCCAGTTGCAGTTGCGGGATGCGCGACCGGAACTGCGTTCGCGCATCGGTCAGGTGCGGCATCTTCTTGAAGCGCTCGACGAGGTCATCCATGCGTAACTCGAGCGACCGCACTCCCAACCCGCCGCGATCTTCGACCATGAACTTGAACCCACCGGCCGACCCGAGCCCGGGCACAGGCGCTGCGCCAAACACGGTCACCTGTGCGTCCGGCACTTTCTCGGCCCACCGCTTGCGGAGCCTCGCCATGATCGCGTTCGCGCTCTTGTCCGGTGTCTGCCGGTCCGCGAACTGTTCGAGGACGATGAACATGGAGGCGAAGTTGGGGCTGTTCGCCTGGAGCAAAAACGACATCCCCGAGTTGGTGACCGTGTGCGCGACTCCGGGTACGTCGCGGGCGATGCGCTCGATTTCGAGTGCGGCTTCGTGGGTGCGTTCCAGTGACGCGGCATCGGGCAACTGAATGTTGACGATTAGCCGGCCCTGGTCCTGTTGTGGGATGAAGCCCTTGGGCGCTTGCTCGAACGTCCAGCCGGTGAGAACGAGCAGCCCGCCGTAAACGAGCAGGACCAGCAGCGAGAGCCGCATGAGTCGGCCGGTCATCCAGGCGTAGACCGAAGTACCGACGCCGGAGGTCCGGTTGAACAACCAAAAAAACCACCCGAACGAGAAGTGGAGCAACCGGCCGAGCGGGTCCGGGCGCTCGTGCCGCGGACGCAACAGGATCGCGGCCATCGCGGGGCTGAACGTGAGCGAGTTAATGGTCGAGATGATCGTGGAGACCGCGATCGTGATGGCGAATTGCCGGAAGAACTGTCCCGTGATCCCGCGGATGAACGCACACGGCACGAACACGGCACACAGCACGAGGGCGACGGCGATGATCGGCCCCGTCACCTCCTCCATCGCCTTGTACGTGGCGTCGCGCGACGACAGCCCGCGGTCCATCCAGCGCTCGACGTTCTCGACCACCACGATCGCGTCATCGACCACGATCCCGATCGCGAGCACCAGCCCGAACAGGGAGATGTTGTTCAGGCTGAAGCCCATCGCGGCCATGACCGCGAACGTGCCCAGCACCGCGACCGGGACCGCGAGCAGCGGAATCAGCGCGGCCCGCCAGCTCTGGAGGAACACCAGCACCACGAGCGCCACCAGACCGATCGCTTCCAGCAGCGTGTGGATGACGTCGCGGACCGAGTCGCGGATGTACGGTGTGGTGTCGTAAGCGATTTCGTAGTCGACGCCGTCCGGGAACCCGGCCTTCAGTTCCTTCATCTTCTCGCGCACGCGGTCGCCCACATCGAGCGCGTTGGTCCCCGGAAGTTGGTAGAGTCCCAGACCAACGGATGGTCGGCCGTCGAATGAGCAGATCGTGTTGTAGTTCTGGGCGCCGAGTTCGATTCGCGCGACATCTTGAAGTCGCACGAGCCCGGTTGCGGGTGATGGTCCGCCCGACTCCAGCGCGCCCCCACCGAGGGCGCCGCTCCCCACGGTTCCGCCGGCCGTTGGCCCCGTGGTCGATGAGAGCGCCGCCGATGCCCCCGACCCGGTCGGGGCGGGAGCTGACATCGTGGTCGGGTTACCTCCGCTGGCCGGGTCCGTGCTTGTATCTGCAGACGTGTCACTCGGGGCGGCGCCCGTGGACGGCGCAGAGGTGATAATGTCGTCGACGGTTGGCGGTGCGGTCGGGTCGCTGGCCGAAGAGTCGTTGGGTAGCCGCGTGGCTTTAGTCTTCGGCTTCGTTGCTGTTCGGGCCGGTTCGATGAGTCTGCCATCGGCAGAAAGAATTTGCGGCGATCCGCTCGCTTTGACGATGATGCTGCCGAACTGCTCCGGACCGGCGAGCCGCCCGAGCGTGTCGAGCGGCAACTGGAACGCCTGGCCCGTGGGCGCCGGCGGTTGACCGATGCGCCCGGCCGGGGCGTCCACGTTCTGAGTGCGGATCGCGTTGGCCACGTCGATCGGCGTCATGTTCCGAGCGGCCAATCGCTGCGGGTCGAGCCACACGCGCATGCTGTAGTCGCGCTGGCCCTGGACGTTGATGTCCGAGATCCCGTCCACTCGGAGCAGTTCGTCCTTGACGTGGATGGTGGCGAAGTTGCTCAGGTACTTGTCGTCGTAGCGCCCATCGGGGGAGACGAAGTTCACGATCATCAGCATGTCCGGCGTGCGTTTCCGGATCGTGATCCCCTGGTTCTGCACCGCGCTGGGCAACTGCGGCATCGCCAGCGCGACGCGGTTCTGAACCATCACCAGCGCGGAGTTGATGTCGGTCCCGACGTCGAACGTCACGGTGAGACTGTAGGAGCCGTCGTTGCCGGACTGCGAAGACATGTAGAGCATGCCCTCGACGCCGTTCACCTGCTGCTCGATCGGCGCGCCCACGGAGTCCGCGACCTCTTGCGCGCTGGCACCGGGGTAACTGATCGAGATGGACACGCCGGGCGGGGTGACGCGCGGGTACTGAGCCACCGGCAGGTACAGCAGCGAGATCGCCCCCGTGAGGGTGATGGCGATCGACAGCACGGTGGCGAAGATCGGCCGATCGATGAAGTAGCGTGAGATCACGGCCGTGCCCTCACTGCTTTTTGGGACGGCGCGGGGTCGAATCGCCACCGGAGAGCGTCGTGGGCATCGCGATCTGTTCGGGTTTGATCTCCGCCCGCGGGCGCAACTGCGGCAGCCCGCCGACAACGACCCACTCGGTCGATTTCACTCCGGATTCCGGCTCCTTGTCGGTCCCGGGCTTGTACGGCTCGACCACCCGCAGCCCGTCCTCCTGGAGCGCCCCAGTTTTCACCCGGCGGTACTGCACCTTGTTTTCGCCGTCGACCACGTACACGAACTTCAGCCCCTGGTCGGACCCGAGCGCTCGATCGATGACCAGTGCGGACCGGTACGCCCCGCCGAGATCAATTCGCACGCGGACGAACATCCCGGGGAGCAGTTTCCACATTCCCCCTTTGGCCCGCTCGTTGTCGAAGACCGCCCGGATCGCGATCGTTCCCGTGGACGGGTTCACCTGGTTGTTGATGAAGTCGAGTTTGCCGCGGTGGGGGAAGCCGGTCTCGCCCTCGATCGCCATGCGGACGGCGACGGTCGGAAGTAAGCTCGTTGATCCCCCCACGAGCCGCTGAAAGGTCCGCTCCTCGACATCGAAGTAGCCGTACATCTTCTCCATCGAGACGATCGTGGTGAGCAGCGTCTGGTTCTCGCTCACCAGGTTGCCAGGGGTGTAGTAGTACCGGCTCACGCGCCCACTGATCGGGGCGCGGATCTCGGTGTAAGCGAGGTTCAGTTTGGCGCTCTTGAGTGCGGCCTCGGCGGTCCGAATGCGGGCGTCGGCCGAGTCCACGTTCGCTTTGTCCAGGTTGATCTGGGAGATGCTCCCGGCGCCCGCGTCGTAGGCCTGCTTATCCTGGTCGTAGTTCAAACCCGCAAGGACGCGCTGGGCCTTGTAAAGCTGGAGCTGCCCCTCCGCCTGATCGACCATCGCCCGGTACGGCTCGGGGTCGATCTGGAACAGCAGGTCGCCCGGGAACAGCGTGAGCCACCCGAGGCGCTTGGGGCCGCGCACCTCGGTCCCTTCCCCGAACGGCACCGCCTGAAGTTCGCCCGTCACCCGCGCCCGAACGCTCACGGACTCGACCGCGTCCGTCCGCCCGGTGTACTCGGCGAAGTCCGTGACCTCGCGCTCGATTGGGTGGCTAACCGGGATGGTCGGCGTCACCGCGGGCGGGGCTTGGGGCGGCTTCCGCTGGCACCCCACGAGCACGCCGGCGAGCATGCCGAGAACGAGCAATCCGAGAAAGCGAGCGCGGGGCGGGCGATTGGGAGGGCTCGTGGGCATTGCGGTGTCCTTCGGCGGGAGCAATCAACGACACGAGTGGCAGTCGGGTGACGTTAACCAGCTCAAGGCAACCACCGTGCCCGAATCGCAAGGACCGCACAATGAGACACAAGTAACTATGGCGAAATGAATTAGGATTGCAGTTAGAAAATGAGCGGTTCGGATTGGCGCGCCGATTTCGCGCTGGCGATCGGCGTATTTTCGTCTCGTGGGGTAAAAAACGCCAACCGCTTTGAGTGGCTTCTTACGGTATGCGGTGAACCGCGCAATTCGCCAGCGTGAATCAACTCTTCCCCAACACGAGGTCCACAACCCAACACCCGCGCACGTGGTTCAGACTCGCATCGCGGCAGTGACTCAGCACATCGGCGATGTCACAGCCCGCGTCTTGGAGCGCGTCAGCCAGGATGGGCATCGCACTGAAATCACGCGACTCGTACATCTGCGCCACGATTGCGACCGCGGTGGAGGTGAGCCACGAGGGGGAGAAGAGCACGGGGCGGAACGGATTGCCTACGATATCGCGCAGGTATGCCAACACGGTTTGTGGCCCGCCAGGGCGTCGTCGCTCCCGCAGGTCCATCGAGTACGTGCACATTAGAACCCAAAAGGCTCCCATCTGTACTACCCGAACGGCCAATCTCGCGCTATACCATTCTCGAACGCGCACGAATCTCGAAGTTCGCCGCGAGCCGGCCATAACGGTTCCCGCCGATCAGCGATGTACGATCCGTCTCCACCGTTGACAGGGAACATTTATGGATGGCGAAACTAACTTGCCGACGGCACGCGCCACCCGTGTTTATGGGCCGGCCGGGCGCCTCGCGTGTGTGGCTTGCGCGGTGCTGGCGGCGGCCGCTTTCTTACCACACCAGTGCCTTTGGACCGATGAAGCCGCCCAGTTGGGCGGGCTTTCGCTCGGCCCGGTCGACGTTGTCGGCTGGCTTACCGGCCAAGCCCGGCCGGATTTAAACGTAATGCGTGACCGCATGCCGCCCGGTAGCTATTGGGCGGGCTGGGCGTGGTCCCGAATGTTCGGCCTGACCGAGCCGGCGATGCGGTGGTTCGGCGTGGCGTGTGTAGCGGCGGCCACATCTGTCGTCTTCAGCACTGCCCGCCGCGCTTATGGGACCGGGCCGGCAGTTGCCGCGGGCCTGGTGTTCGCCTCGTCGCCAAACGTGGTCGTACAGGCGGTCGAGATCCGCGCGTACCCGTTGCTCATCCTCTTCTCGGCCACGGTCTATTACGCGCTTGTCCGCCTGCTCACCTCCCCGCCCGCCTTTCGGCGGCGGTGGCTAGGGGCGCTGACGGGATTCGGACTGGCGGCCGCGTACACCCACTTCTTCGGGCTGGTGGTGAGCGGGGGGGCCTTCGTATCGGCCCTCTTCGTGTTCCGGCGCCGCGGCGACCGCATCGGGCCGGTTCTAATCGCGGCCGCCATCTTCGCGATAGCGGCCGCGGGCCTCGGTCCGTTCGTGGTCGCATCGACGGGCATCTCTTCCGGGGCGGCGGGCGACCCGGCCGCCACCAAACTGGTCGGATTGGTCCGCCTCGGGTACCGGCTGTTCAGCCATTCGGCGATCGCGGTTTCCTGGGTCGCGGTCGGCTTCAGTCTGGCCGGTGCGATCGTTGCCCTGGCGTGTGCGGCCGGGACCGCGGCCGACCCACGAACACGGGACGTGACCGTCGGGCTGGCGGTCACGGTGGCGTCGGGCCTGGCCGTGGTGGTGGCCGCGTCAGTGGTCCAGTCCTGGTTCAACGCGGCCGCCGCTCATTACAACACTTGGGCGCTTCCCGGCCTGGCCGTGTTGTCGGGGGCGGGCGTCGGCGCCCGCAACCGGTTGCTGCGGGCGGCGGCCCTGATCGGAGTTGCCGCTGTCTTGGCCGCCAACCTGTATGGGTCGGCCCAACTTGCCTGCCACGGTGAACAGTTCGCCCACGGCCCGCACCGGCCTATCGCCAATTTGATCCGCACTCTCGGTTCGGAAGCGGTAACCGTTATCTACGACGACCCGCTGCCAGGCGCTGCGGACGTGTCGGGGGCGGTCTATTGGCCCCTCCTGCATGAGTTCGGACCAGGGCTGAAGCAGTACAGCCACCTAGCGGCCGGGTCAGAACGGGTTCGGGAGTTCGACCGCCCCGCGGTCGGCGGTGGGACCGACCCGAAGTCGCTGGGGACGGGTTACATCCTGGTCATCCGCGCCGCCAACGCCTCGGCGTCGGACGTAAGGGACCACGTCAGACGCGGCGTTCAGCCGTTCGGACCCGGACCGCTGGCCGAGGCCATCGCCCAGTCCGATCGGTGGCGGCCGACCGAAACACTGCTGATCGGCGGCTTCGTGTCGGCCGAGGTTCGCGTGTACCGCATGGCGGCCTCCTCTGGCCGGTGACGCCCGCATGACGGAGCGGAGTGTCGACATCAAAACCAAAGTCCAGAGGCCACCAGGATATGAAAGCGACAGCCGCTGAGCCCGGTGCAACGGGACCGGGAGGGGACTGTTCAACTCATGGATCCGCACCCAAACCCGAGAGCACGGTCGCCCGGTACGGGTTCATCGATGCCCTCCGCGGATTTGCCCTTCTCGGGGTCCTCGTACACCACGTCGTTCCCCGCGTGGACGGACTGCCCCGGGTGGTGAAACAGATCGCGGCAGCCGGGGGAGAGGGCGTCCAACTCTTCTTCGTCGTGAGCGCCCTGACGCTGTTCCTGTCGTTCGACAGCCGCCGCGGGACCCAGGCGCGGCCACTCACGGCGTTCTTCCTCCGGCGGTTCTTCCGCATCGCCCCTCTGTTCTACCTCGCCGCCGTGTTCTACCTGTGGTACGACGCCCGATGGCCGGACGCCGCCCGACCCTCGGCGGCCGCCATCCTCGCTACCCTCGGGTTCGTTCACGTGTGGCACCCGGATTGGGCCAATCGGGTCGTACCGGGCGGGTGGTCAATCGGCGTTGAGATGGAGTTCTACCTGCTCGTCCCATTGTTGTACGCCCGGATCCGGCGGGCCGAGACCGCCGTCACGGCGGCCTTGGTGTCCTTGTTAGCCGGTGGGCTCTTGAGCACCGTCGTTGCAGCGGGGTTACCGCGGGTGCTGGGGACCGACCCTCGGGCGGCCGGGCTCTTCAGCTGGTACTGGCTGCCCGCCCAGATGCCAGTGTTTTTCCTGGGAATCACCTTATACTTTCTCGTCCGCAAGCGCCTCCGGTCACCTTCCGCGGGCCGAGACCCGGGCCGGATTAGGGGGCGGGTGCTTCTGACGACCGCGGCGTACCTCCTTGCGGCAGCCACCATCAGCGACTTGCATTTGTACCTCGGGCACGCCCTTTTCGGGGTGGCGTTCGTGCTGGCTGGGTGGGGGTTGTCGCTGTGCCCGTCGCCGGTGCTGGTAAACCGCGTCACCCGCGGCATTGGGACGATCAGCTTTAGCGCGTACATCACCCACTTCGCCGCCCTGGACCTCGCAGAAGGCGGTCTGGCCCTGGCGGGGACAGCCGGACTCTCGCCGCTGGCGGCCCTCGGCATGCTTCTGGCGACGACACTTGGCTTGACAGTCGCTGCTTCGCTCATCACCTACCGCCTGATCGAGATACCCGGCCAACAGTTGGGCCGGTGGTTCATCGCCTGGAGCGAACGCCGGCGGTTGCCGGCTGCCGGTTCCGCGCACCCGGCAGCCGCCGGTGCAGGCCGTCCGGGCACTCGGCCACCGAGCGCGCCACCGGATTCGAGTCTTCAGCCGGAGGAACGGGACCTCGACGCCACGAAAGCTGGCCGTGCGCGTTGAACCCGTTGAATGTCACGCGACCCACGCCAATTCATTTCGGGCGGGGCACGGCCCTCCAAAAGTGAACCGAACCTCGCGTTCGGTAGTTTCCGTGAAGGCGCCCCCAGATCATCTCCACCGAGCGCCACAATGAAGGGCGACTGAAGTGTTCATAGTCATGAACCCGTAGCCCGTTGTTCTCCGTGTCGGCGCCCAGGCCGAACCGGAGAAGGCGGAGGGTCATGGGCTCGTGACTATGGACGGCAGATTGTGGGTCGCGCTGAAGGAAACGACGTTCCGCTCGCTGCGGCACCCGAACTACCGGCGGTACTTCGCGGGGCAGATCGTTTCGTTCGTCGGCACGTGGATGCAGTCGGCCGCACTCATGTGGCTCATGTACGAGCGCACCAACGACCCGCGCTGGCCGTCGTGGTTGCTCGTCGCCCAGATCGGGCCGACGCTCCTACTCGGCGCGTGGGGCGGGGCACTCGCGGACCGGTACCCCAAGCGCCAACTCGTATCCACCACGCAGACCGCCTTTCTCCTGAACGCACTCGCACTCACCGCGGTGGTCGGATGCGGGTTCGCGACGCCGGCCCTCGTACTGGCCCTCATCGCACTCAACGGCGTGATCCAGGCCGTGGACTTCCCCACGCGGCTTGCGTTCGTGCCGGACCTCGTGCCCAAAGAAGACCTCATCAACGCGGTCGGGCTGAACTCACTCGTCTTCAACTCCGCCCGCGCCGTTGGCCCGGCGCTCGCGGGCGTGCTGTTCGTCGTCGCGGGCGCGGTGCTGCCGTACCTGCCCGACGGCGCGAACGCGGTCACCCTCGGCGCGACGACGTGCTTCGCGCTGAACGCGCTGAGTTTTATCGCGGTGCTCCGGGCGCTGCGCGGCATCCCCGAACCCCGGGCACACGAAAAACCCGTCGCGTCCGCGTGGGCCGGCGTGGGTTATCTGCGCGCCCACCCCGCAATGGGCGCGGTCGTGCTGCTCACGTTCGCGCTGTGCGTGTTCGGCTGGCCCATTATCACGGTGCTCCCCGCGTACACGAAACTCCGGCTCGGGCTGAAGGAAGAAGCGTACAGTTTCCTGCTGAGTTCACTCGGCGCGGGCGCTCTCGGGGCCGCACTCATGACCGCCACCTTCGGGAGCGTGTCGCGCCGCGGGGCGTTCATGTTGATGGGCGTTGCGGTGTGCGCCGGGGGGATGGCCGGGTTGGGGTTTGCGGACCGGGCGTGGACCGCGGACGGGTGCTGCGCCGCGATCGGCTTCGGGATGATTCTATTCCTGGCGACGGCACAGTCCGCGCTCCAACTCGCGGTGCCGGACGAGGTGCGCGGGCGCGTGATGGCACTCTGGGCCATGACGTTGAGCGCGAGTGCCCCACTCGGTCACCTGATCGCGGGGCACATGATTACGGAAGTCGGTGTCGGCCCGGTGCTGTTCGGGATGGCCGCGGGAATCGGAAGCGTGGCGGTGCTGCTCGCAGGCATTTTGGTGGTACGACGCTCGCCCCGACCTACCCCCCAACCCCCTCCCTCAAGGGAAGGGGAGCAGACACGGCCTTTGGTCTGAAGCCCCTTCCCTTGAAGGAGGGGGTTGGGGGTAGGTCGCTTCATTACTCGGCCGCGATGCGCTGGAGGTCGGCGCGCTTGCCCTCGTAGGTTTCATCGAACGCGAGCACGACCGCGTCCGGCTGCACGCCTTCTGCGGCGCAGGCCATCGCGTACACCGCGGGCCACCAGTTCTCGTGCTGCGTGAGCCCCTGCTCTTTCACGGTCGCCCAGTTGCTCAGCACCTTCGACCACGCCGCGTCGCCGTAGTCGAGCGATTCCTTTAAGCTGCCGAATTGCGGCACGTACCACGCGCGACCGATCTGCGAATGGAGCACTTCGTCGGCCCAGTCGAAGTCTTGCAGCGTGGCCATCAGCGGCAGCCCGGAATCCCGCGCGACCTCGAACTCGTAGCGCTTCCCGGTGCGCGGCATGAGCCCCTGTTCGATGAAGTACAGCACGCCGTGCCGCTCCATCGGGGTACACTCGGTGTTGAGCCGGTGCGACCAGTTGAACGTGATCTTCGCCTTCGTCCAGTCCACGCCGAGCGCAACGAACCCGACCTCGCCCATCATCGCGTGCCGGGCCTCGTCCCATAATTGGCGGGTCATGTCGCGGTAGTAACCCCACGGCTTGCCAGGCGTTTGCGTGATGATCGACGCCATCATTTCGGGCACGTCGATCTCGCGCAGGCGCTTGTAGAGCATCATGAGCGCCTTCGCGCGCGCCGGTTTCGCCGGGTCGTACAGGAACGATTCGGCGTTCACGCCCTGGTTCCACGGGTCCGAGAACCGCCCATCGCGCCTGGGGAGCGGGTCGTATTGGTAGGGTTTGGCGGAGTAGATGCGGGTGATCGGTTTGCCTGGAGGTTCTTCGGCGTAGAAGCCACCAGCCTCGATGAGCAAGTTGGACAGGTTGTTATCCCACACCGCAGGAACTTGATCCTCCTTGAGCTTCTCCACATCGATTCCGAGAGCCTTCATTGCCGTTCTTCCGAAGTCGTGCATCTCGCAGACTTCCCGGTGCGCAAATCGGATAACCCGACGACTGGGAGCATCGGTCAACGGGTTCGTCTCGGACTGGTACATCACGAGGGCGGCTTCGAGGGATTGAAACGCCCAAGCGTACAACCCAAACAGTAACTCCTCCGTTGTCGGCGCGCACTGAATCTCATCGAAGAACGCTTCCAGCGCCGGGTGCGGGATGTCCTCCAGTCCCAACGGCGGCTCGCGCATCTCACCGATGCGCGTGCGCAGCGCGGTGACGTGTTCCGCGCACAAATAGGCGTGGTGCGCGAAGGCGGTTTTCAGTTCGTAGATCGGTTCCGCGGTGATACGGGCCGTGAGGATCTGGTGCAGCCGCTTGAAGCAGTAGTGGAAGCGCTTCAGTCGCCGGACGCATTCTTCGACAGATAGACCCGGGCGCGCGGCCTCTTCGAGCGTGCAAAGCCCGGCGAGTGGCGGTAAACCCTTGTACGATGTGTAACCGGTCAGCGGGGTCGGTGTCGGCACGACGGAGCGCTCCTGTTCTCGTTCGGGGAGATTGGGGAGCATTCTACCCCGAAAACCCGGGGCGATTGACCCCGGGTTTCGAGTTACCGACCGTCCGCGTGCGCTACTTCGTTGCCTTGCGCGGCCGGCCGACGTGCGTGGCGGCGCCGTAAGCGAGTTCGGCGCTCTCCATCACGGTTTCGCTCAACGTCGGGTGCGGGTGGATGCTCTCCAACACGTCGCGCGCCACCGCGCCCATTTCGATCGCCAGAACGCTCTCCGCGATCATCTCGCCGGCCCCCGCGCCCACGATCCCCACTCCCAGAATGCGCTTGGTTTCGGGGTCGACGAGCATCTTCGTGCGCCCTTCCGTGCGCGCGATGCTCACGGCCCGACCGCTCGCGGCCCACGGGAAGTTCAGCGCCTCGTAGGGGATCTTCTTCTCGTCGGCTTCCTTCTGCGTAATGCCGGCCCATGCGATTTCGGGGTCGGTGAAGATCACGGCCGGGATCGCGCGCGGGTTCCACTCCGCCGGTTCTCCGTGAATCACTTCCACCACAACGCGCGCTTCCGCCGTGGCCTTGTGCGCGAGACCGGGTTCCTCGCCCACGTCGCCGATCGCGAAGATGTGCGGGACGTTCGTGCGGCGCTGCTTATCGATGGGGATGAAGCCCTTCTCGGTCACGTTCACGCCGGCCTTGTGGAGACCGAGGCCCGCGGAGTTCGGCCGGCGCCCGACGGAGATGAGCACGCGATCGAACGTCAGCGACGCCGGCGCCCCCGCGCCTTCGAGCTTCACGACGATGCCGTCCTTCGTGGCTTCCAGCCCCATCACTTTCGTACTCGTGTAGATCGCCTCGAACTCGGCCTTCAGCTTCCGTTCGAGCGGGTCGACGAGATCCTTGTCGGCCATGAAGAGGATGCGGTCGAGCGCCTCCACCACCGTCACCTTGCTGCCGAGCGCCGCGTACACGCTGCCGATTTCCAGCCCGATGTACCCGCCGCCGATCACGAGGAACTTCTTCGGCACGTCCGGCAACAGGAGGGCGCCGGTGCTGTCCATCACGCGGTCGTCGTTGATCTGCCACGGCTTCGGCACCACCGGGAGCGACCCGGTCGCGATGATGCAGTTCTGGAACTTGATCGTTTGCGGCGCGTCGCCGGTCACTTCGACCGTGTTGGGCGACGTGAACACCGCGCGGCCCTTCACCACATCGACCCCACGGCCCTTCGTGAGCTGGCCGATACCCCCCGTCAGCTTACCGACCACTTTTGCCTGCACGAAGTCGCGCAGTTTCGCGAGATCGAGCGTCGGCTCGCCGAACGTGACGCCGAAATTCGCCATCTCGTGCGCTTCGCGAATGATCTTCGCGGTGTGCAGCAGCGCCTTGCTCGGGATGCACCCCCGGTTGAGGCACACGCCGCCGAGCTTGGCCCCCTCGTCCACCAGCGTGACCTTGATCCCGTGGTCGGCGGCGTGGAGCGCGGCCGGGTACCCGCCGGGGCCGCCACCGATGACGAGGAGCTGCGTTTCGCGAACGTCGGACATGGGATTCTCCGTGAGTGCGAGCACCAACAGAAACAGGGGGCATTCGCCCCCCGCTCGCCTTGATGGAATTGTATACGCGGAGGCCGGCCGCGTGGGTCAGTCTTCGGAGTAGCCCAGAACCCCGCGAACGACGGCCACCAGCCCGAACAGGAACAGAATCGGGGGATAAAAGTAGATTCGCCCGGCGGCCCAGCCCAAACCGAACCACACAACCGCGAGGATCATCGACCCGACCCCGCCGAGTACCGCGGGCGAGATGTGAATCGCCGGGCGCCGCGGTTCGGGGGCGTATTCGGGGTAGGAGTTGTAATCCGGCGCCCGCACGGGCTCACGGGCCTTGATCTTCGGGACCGTTTTCTGGGAGCGCTCCGGTTCGGCCGATTCGCGCACGGGAGCCGCGGTCCAGGCCGGCGCTTTTGATGGCTCCGGATCGGGGCTTTCCAACAGCGCACGGTAGGCTTCGTCTTCCGCGAAACCGGGTTCCGGCGGCGCGGCTTCGGGGACGGGAACGGTTAGCGGGGTGCCGCACGACGGGCACTTGGTCCGTTTACCGGCGAACGCATCGCCGACACTGAAATGCCTTCCGCATGTGCAATCGAACGTAATGGGCATTGGGTACCGTGGGCGTGTGGGTGGCGTCAGCCGTAGTTCTTGCGTCCCTTGTTGAAGTTCGGCAACCCGTCCTTCTTCCGCGGTTGACCGTCGTGGTCGAGAGTGGAACTGGACGGCGGGGGTTGGATCAGGCCGTAAGGCGTCTTGTCGTCATCGTCGTCATCGTACCGCGGCTTGCCGTAGGCTTTTGGCGGGGCCAGGGGCGGAATTTCAACCGGTTCGGGCAGCTCCTCTGCAATCTCGAACACGGGTTCGGGCTCGGGCACGCTGGCGATCGCGTTACACACGGGGCACCGTGCGCGTTTTCCCGCGGAACTGTCGGGAACGCGCAGTGTCTTTCCGCACGGGCAGTTGAATGTAATTGGCATTGGGCGGCTCGCGCGAGCGGGATATCGGCGTAAAACCAGACCCGCGCAGTTGAGCCGAGGTTCGCCGAAAAAGCAAGCGGCGTTGGAACAATTAGTCGTGCTGTTCCGGCCCCGCCATCAGGCCCTTGAAGAACGCGACGAGGCCGATGACAAAGAGGATCGGCGGGTAGAAGAAGATCGTGTCGAACGCGAGCCCGGCGACGAACCAGACGACCGCACCGATCATGGCGAGCAAACCACCGATCGCACCGCTGTTCAGGATACCACCCTCGACGCTCTTCCCGCGGCCCTTCTCCTCGAGTTGCACCTGCCGGTCGCGCGCCCGGGCGGTGTCCGCGGGGCCGGTGAACCCGAACGGGCTGTTGGGGTCGCCGGGTTGAGCCGGCGCGGGGTCCGCTCCCTTCAACCACGGTTTCGCACCCACGGCGGGCGCCGCATCGGGCGCGGGCGCCGACCGCTCCGGCGCGTCCCAGAGCTGGTGCGGTACGATCGGTGTTTGCGAACACGACGGGCACCGAACCGGTAAGCCGGCGCGTTCATCATCGGCTGAGAGCGTCTGCCCGCACGGGCAGGTAAATGTGATGGGCATGGGCGGCTCCGGACATTGCTCGCAAGTGAAGTTCAGTCCGGATAGTTGAATCGAGGCGTGTCAGAAAAGCAAGCCGCGTTTAACGAGTCGCCCGCGGCGACCGGGTCGTCCTGGTGGGGCCGGAGCGATTGATCGGGGCCGCGGGTCGAACGTGTGAACCCTGTTGGTCGTCAGGTGCGGTACCGCTGCCGGTCGTTCGAGGTTTTCAACTCGTCGTGAATCTTGAAGATGATGATGAGCAGTTCGCAGTAGAGGCGAACGAAGAGCGGCCCCATGACTATGATGCCCACGCCGAACGCGAACATTCCAAAAGAGAACGTCCTCTTGGCCGTCTCCTTGATATTCGGTCGATCTCCCCCACCCGGGACGCGAGTTACGCGCTCGTCGAACGGGATGATGTCCGTGCTAGCTACGGCGAAACTCGCAGCGATCAAACTGAGCCCCTGTCCGATACACACCAGCACCCCGAACCAGAACATGATCTGGATGAGAACGGGCGTAATCATCAACCGGAACGTGATGAAGTCGATAAGGGGGCTAGTTGATCGGCGCCGGCGGCGCCGCGGGACCGGGTCAATGTCGAAATCCTCTTCCGGCTCCGGTGCTGGCGGGGGCGGAGGAGGCAGAGGGAGCGGCGGCGGGGGAGGTACCGAGGCCCGCGGTGCCGAAACTCGCGCCGGCGGAGGCGGGGGCGCGGGCGGGGAGACTTCGCTCGTGGGGACCACGCGCCGACAGTGCGGGCACGTGTACGCGGTCCCGGTCCACGGAGTGGGGAGCGACACCGGTTTGGAGCAGTGCGGGCAAGGGACAATGGGCATATTGATCCCGGGTATGTAGGTTCCCGAACGAAAACGGGTCGGTTCGAGAGCGGCTATTGAAACACGCCACCGTTCTCGTGCCAAGCCCGTAGCGCCGGCTCGCGGCTTTGTGAAAGTTGGCCTTTCGCCCTTGCCCGGCTTGTGGCATTCTCCGCGGCGCATGGACGCACCCGAAACTCCCTCGACACCCGTACCACCGGGATCAGGCGCATTGCCGCCCGCTCCCGCCCCCGTGCGCAGGTTCTCCCGCCGCCGGCTGTTCAAGCTCGCGGGCGGTGCCGTCGCGCTCGGATTCGGTGCGGAATTCCTGCGGGTGGTCGCGTTCACCAACGTTCACACCGTTATTCCCGGCCGGGTGTACCGCACCGCGCAACTCAAGCCGGAACAGCTCCAACAGTTCATTGCCGAAAAGGGCATTCGCACGGTTGTGAACCTGCGCGGCGTGTGCAGCAACATGCCGTGGTACCTCGGCGAGTGCCGCACTACGCACACCGCGAACATCAACCAGGAAGACATCACCCTTTCCGCGAAGCGCTACCCGGCGCCGGTCGAAGTGAAGCGCCTCATCGATGTGTTCGACCACACCGCGTACCCGATCGTGATGCACTGTCATCGCGGGGCGGACCGAACCGGGCTGGCTTCGACCGTGGCGAAGTTGCTCATGACCAATGAGGATCTGGCGACCGCCCGGCGCCAGATGTGGCTCCGGTACGGACACTTCCCTTACGGCCGCACGGCGGTGCTCGACGAGTTCTTCGACTACTACGCGGCGTGGCTCGCGGCGCGCAACGAGGAACACGCCCCGGACCGGTTCCGGCGCTGGGTCCACACCGATTACTGCCCCGGACCCTATCGCGCGGACCTCTCCGTGATCGGCCCGAAGACGTTTCCCGCCGGGCGCGGGTTCAGCGTCACGGTGCGCGCGCGGAACACGTCCATCGAACCGTGGACGTTCACCCCCGGCGGCACGGGCGGTACCCGGTTGCGGCACACGCTCACCGACCCCGCCGGCGAGACGAAACACAAAGCGCACGTCGGGCACCTCGCTCGCGTGGTCAAGCCCGGTGAGCACATCGACCTCGTGTGCGGCATCCCGCCGCAACCGGCCGGGAGCTACATGCTCCACGCGGACCTGCTCAACGGCCAACCGATCGAGCTTCTCAACACCGACTTCGTGCAGTACGGCTCCGAACCGCTCATGACGGACGTGGTTGTTAGCTAGGGGAAGAACCTAACCCCCTGCCCCCCTTCCCTAGGAAGGAAGGGGGAACAGAAACAAATACGACAGACGCGAAATCATTCGCGATGGTTTTAAGCCCCTCTCCGCTTAGGGGAGGGGTTTGGGGAGGGGTTCTTTCATGCTCTTATCCGTAGTTGTGCCGGTCAAAGACGAGCGGGAGAACGTGCGCCCGATGTTCACCCGCGTGCGCGAGGCGCTCGACGGCTCGCGGACCGGGTCGTGGGAGCTCGTGTTCGTGGACGACGGCAGCACCGACGGCACGTTCACGGAACTGGAAACTGTTGCGCGCGAAGACGCGCGCGTGAAAGTGGTGCGCCTGCGGCGCAACTTCGGCCAGAGCGCGGCGACGCAAGCGGGCGTGGACGCCGCGGCCGGGGACGTCATCGTCACGATGGACGGCGACCTTCAGAACGACCCGGCCGACATCCCGCTGATGATCGCGAAAATGAACGAGGGCGGCTACGACGCGGTCCTCGGCCAGCGCGCGAAGCGCCAGGACAAATTGCTGCTGCGAAAAGTACCGAGCCTGATGGCGAACTGGCTGATCCGCAAGGTGCTCGGGGTGCCGTTCAAGGACTTCGGGTGTACGCTCCGCGCGGTGCGCCGCGAGGTGTTCGACAGCTTGGTGCTGTACGGCGAGATGCACCGGTTCATCACCGCGCTCATCATGCAGCAGGGCGCGTCCGTCGCTCAGATGCCCGTGCGGCACCACCCGCGCACCGCGGGGAAGTCGAAGTACACGATCACGCGCACGGTCCGGGTGATGCTCGACCTGATGACGGTGAAGTTCCAGGGCAGCTTCCAGACGCGCCCGATGCACCTGTTCGGCAGCATGGGGCTGTTGTGCATACTGGCCGGGTTCGTGAGTGTGGCGGCGAGCGCGGTGATGAAGTACACCACCGGCCCCGGCATGACCGCGAACCCGCTGTTCCTGCTCGGCGCGGTCGCGGGGCTGATCGGCGTGCAGTTCGTGTCACTCGGGCTGATGGGCGAAGTTCTCACGCGCGTGTACTACGAGAGCCAGGGCAAGCGACCATACGTAGTCCGCGAGCGCCGGAACCTGGACCGCGGACCGTTGCCCGTCGGGCGCGGGTCGATCGCGGCGTAACGAACCGGTCTTTTCCCTGGGACCGCGGGCGTCCCGCCCGCGGTCCCAGGGAAAATCCTGCATCCATTATTCCTTCCCTCACGTACCTTGAGGCGTGTTGCCCTTTGTTTCTGGGAACGCCTCCATGCACCTCGCGCTCGTTTGCCCGTCGATGCACGGCCACCTGAACCCGATGGCCACACTCGGGCGCGAGCTCGCACGCCGCGGGCACCGGGTCTCGCTCATCGGTTCGCCCGAGTCGAAACCAAAAGCCGATGCGTGCGGCTTCGAGCACCTGCCCATTGGCGTACCGGAACACGAGTCGGGGGAGTACACAGCGAGCCGGGTCCGGCTCGCGGAACTGAAGGGCATTGCTGCGCTGAAGCTCACCGGCCGACTGCTCCGAGATGCCGCGATCACGTGCCTGCGCGACATGCCGGAGGCGCTCGCAAAATCGGGCGTCGACGGTGTATTGGCGGACCAAGTCACGCCCGAAGGTGCATCGGTTGCGGAATCGCAGAAGTTACCGTTCGTGATGATCTGCAACGCGCTGGCCGTACACCAGGAACCGGCCGTTCCGCCAACCGTTCTCGGCTGGAAGCACCGGTCCGGGTTCGTCGGCCGGATCCGCAACCGGTTCGGTAACACGCTCCTCAAGGTTGCTGCGGCACCGCTCGCGCGTGTGGTGAACGAGTACCGCGCGAAGCACGGGCTTTCGCGCTACTCCATTGGCAATAACGCATCGGTGGGTCTGGCACAAATTGCCCAGCAACCGGCGCTGTTCGACTTCCCGCGCAAACGGCTCCCGTCGCACTTCCACTACACCGGCCCCTGGCACGGCCCGCAGCGCGATTCCGAGAGCGCGCCGTTCCCGTGGGAGAAGCTGACCGGCCGACCGCTCGTGTACGCCTCCCTCGGCACGCTTCAGAACCGACTTCATCACGTGTTCGCGGCGATCCTCGAAGCGTGCTCCACGCTCGATGTGCAGGTCGCGCTTTCCCTCGGTCGGAAGGACGCGGTGTGGGACGGCTCCGTGCCCGCGAACGCGATCGTGGTGCCGTTCGCCCCACAACTCTCGCTGCTCGACAAAGCGAGTCTGCTCATCACGCACGCGGGCCTGAACACCGCCCTGGAAGGGTTGTCACGCGGGTTGCCGATGCTCTGTATTCCGGTGACGAACGACCAACCCGGGGTGGCCCGGCGCGTGGAGTGGTTGGGCGCGGGCGAGATTCTGAAACCCGGCAGCGTGACCGCGCCGCGCCTGCACGCGGCACTGAAGCGACTGCTCACCGACCCCAAGTACCGCGCCGCGTCCGAGCGCAGTCGCGATCAGATGAAGGCAGTACCCGGCGTCTCCCGCGCTGCGGACATCGTGGAAGAAGCGTTCCGAACCGGGAAGCCCGTTCTGCGCTGAGGCGCGTTCTTACCAGTCGTTGCCGGGCAGGTCACCGCCCGCCCGTGTACCGGCCGCGGCCCATGATTGCGCGGTCACGCTGTTAGTCACGAACCGCACGCTCCCGTCCGCGAGGCACGCATTGACCCCGCCCGTGTGCCGGCTGCGCGCAGCCTTCCATGCGGGGTTACTGTGCTGCACGCAGTCCATCAGCGGGCTGTTCGGCGTGCGCACGTTGTTGTAAAGCCCGCAGTTGTACGCGCCGTCCGCCCACAGCGCACCACGATCGGTTACCAGAGTGGTGCTGGCGTCGCAATTCGCCTGGCTTAGCGCGTTCACGTCCTTGTAGAAGAGCCGAACATCGGTGGCACCCGCCGGCGCGGTTCCGCCGGCACCGAGCAACGATTCCGAGAACGCGACCGTGTTGCTCAGGCCGTCCGTGACGCCCGCGATCCGCACGCCCGGGTTCAGCACCACGTCCCGATCGACCCCGTAGAAGATGCCATCGCCCGTGAGGGCATCACCGCTCGCGTTGCTCCCCACGCACGCGACGTAGTTGCTCGGTCCCTGGTCCGGCTTCACCACGCGGAACTCGTCCGACGGGCAGAGGAACGTCGACACGACGGCCGCGAGCGGCGCCCGGTTCTGCGGGAACGGGATCACCTGCGGCTGAACGGACCCGCCACCGTACAGCGGTACGCTCAGGTCGAGCGCGTTGTACACCGCGGTCTGTTCCAGGTACGGGGTGAGTTGCGCGAGCGCCGACCAGCGGAAGTGTCCCTTCGGGTTGGTGGGATCGACCGCCCACGTCTTCCGCCAGTAGGCGTTCGGGAACGTGCCGGTCGCGCTCTCGTGGTTGTGCAGCGCCAACCCGATCTGTTTGAGATTGTTCTGACACTTCATGCGCGCGGCCGCTTCGCGCACTTTCTGCACCGCGGGGAGGAGTAAGCCAATGAGGACCGCGATAATCGCGATCACCACCAACAACTCGATCAGCGTGAAACCGGCGCGGCGTGAGCGAGTGGTTCGCATCGGTCTGGCCCCGTGTGAAGAAATTCACAATCGTAATATCACGACGGGAGCCATAGACAAGTGAAAAGCGTGTGTAGAATCGGCGGCATGGGGAGTGGAGGCCGTTGTGTCTGATCTCACGCGCTTTTCGGTGTCGCTCGAATCGGACCTGCTCGAATCGTTCGACCAGTTCGTCCGCGACGGCTCGTTCGCCACGCGGAGCGAGGCCATTCGGCAGTTGCTCCGGCAAACGCTCACGCGCGACGCATTCGATGCGGACGACCGCCCGGTCACGGCCACGCTCACGCTGGTCTACGACCACCACCGCCCGCACCTGGTCGAGAAACTGCTCGCCGTTCAGCACGACCACGCGAACCAAGTGGTGGCATCAATGCACGTCCACCTGGACCACGACCGCTGCATGGAAGTGATCGTGCTGCGCGGCCCCGGCGGGGCGCTGCAGAACCTGGCGGCCGCGATTCGCGGACTGAAAGGC
Source organism: Gemmata palustris (assembly GCF_017939745.1). Lineage (NCBI taxonomy): Bacteria > Pseudomonadati > Planctomycetota > Planctomycetia > Gemmatales > Gemmataceae > Gemmata > Gemmata palustris. The sequence continues at coordinate 5,058,713 of NZ_JAGKQQ010000001.1, forward strand.
GTTCACACGGGCACGCTGGCACTCGCGGGGACGGCCGAACCCGGCCACGATCACCCGCACCCCCACCCGCACTAATTCACCGGGCGGCTCGGCCGTCACTTTCCGCGCGGAAATATTGCCCTTTGGCGAGCGAACCCGGAAGATGAAGGGGCTGACAGACACATTTCTGGAAGGGGAACGACCAATGCTCAAGTTCAAGTGGGTGATCGGCGCCGCGGCCGTACTGTTCACCGGGGTCGTCAATCCGTGCCGCGCGGCCGACGACACGTTCGACCTGCGCGGGCCGGCCCCCGAAAAGGGCCAAGTGTTCGTCAGCAAGGGCACGCTCAAGATCAGCGACGCCGACACCACGATGAAGATCGCCGGGCAGTCGGTGGACCTGAAAATCACCCTGGTCGCCACCAGCGAAGAAGAAGCCAAAGTGCTCGCGGTGGACGGGCGGAACGTCACCAAGTGCCAGACCAAGATCATCAAGGAGCGGGCCGACGTGACCGCCAACCTCGGCGGCCAGGACATGGCCCACACCGAACCGACGGCGCTGGAAAAAGAAACCGTCATCAGCGAGCGCGACGGCAAGAGCTGGAAGCACTCGCTGGTGGACACCAAGCCGACCGAGAAGCAGAAGAAGGAACTCGACAGCCGCAACGGGATCGAGAACGACGACGACCTGTACCCGACGGAGAAGGTGAAGGTCGGCCACACGTGGCAGGTGGACGCGGCCGCGCTCACCAAGATGCTCGGGAACTCGTTCAGCGACGTGAAGGGCAAGCTCGACCAGAAGTTCGTGAAGGTGGAAAAAGTGGGCGACGAGGAGTGCGCCGTGATCCAGTCGTCCGGCAAGATCACCGCGAAGATGAAGGACGACGGCGAGCCGACCGTGGACGTGGAGATGGAGCTGAAAATCACCACCTACAAGTCGCTCAAGACCGGCGTGAACGTGAAGGACAGTTTCACGGGCAAGATCAAACTCGAAGGCACGCAGAAGATGGACGACATCAAGGTCGACATCAAGATGTCCGGCCCGATCTCGGGCGAGTCCACCACCAAACGGAAATAAGGATCGCATAAAAACAACGTCTCGGAAACCCGGCTCCCGCCGGGTTTCTTCCGTTTAGTGACGGGCCGCGAGCCGCGGCGCCGAACCTCGTTTGTGCCCGACGTGTCGTTGTCGGCATGGACGTCCCATCACCGCAACCCAATCCCCCGCCGGTCTTCCTCGTGTTCGGAGACTTGCACGGGCGCATCCTGCCGGCGTTCCGGTTCGCGTCGTACTGGTCGGCACGAACCGGATGCGATCTGGCCGGGTTGCTCCAGGTCGGCGACATGGGGTACTACACGGACATCTCGCACTGCGACAAAGCCACGCTCAGGCACGCCAAAGGCGACCCGCTCGAACTCGGTTCGCTCGACGTGGTGGTCCGCACCGAGATCGCGGACCGCGTGTTCGACGACCCGAACTGCACGTTCGACCTCTGGTTCACCGCGGGCAACCACGAAGACTTCGACGAACTCGAGCGCTTCGCACGGGCGTCCGGCAAGCAAGCGGATTTCGCGGTAGATGCCTACTGTCGGGTTCGTGGCATCAAGGACGGCGAGGTTCACCCGTTTGCTTGCGGCCTGAAGGCTGCCGCGGTGTGGGGCGTCGACCGTGGCGGCCCGAACGCGCGGCAGAACTTACCGCCGCGCGGCTACATCCACGAGAAAGCCGTGGACCGGCTCGCGCTCGAAGCGTTCGACGTGCTCTTGATGCACGACGCACCGAAGGACGCGAAGCGCATCGGTTACGGCAGCGACCTGCTCCTCGCGCTGATCGAACTGGCGCAACCGCGGTTCGCGTTCTTCGGGCACTACAGCGGCGCTGGTAGCAGGATCGAGCGCGACTACGGCCGCACGGAGGTGTACCACCTCGCAGGGTTCGAGTTGCGCACCCGCGACGGCCACCCGGAACCCGGCAGCGTCGGGGTGCTGGAGTGGAACGGGGACGAGAGCACGTTCGCGTTCATTGATGACGCCGACCTGAAGCCGTTCACGCGCCACAACTGGAAGTGGATGTGAGGCAGCGCGCATTTGTGGCTGAAGTAACTTGCGGTCACCGGAGCCGATTCGCTACCCTGAACACGCCCGATCCTTTCGCGTCAGGAAGCAAATGGCCACCGCGCCCGGCACCGAACCCAACGACACCATCGACGCGCGGAGCAAGCCCCCGTTCCTCCGCCGCGTGCGCATTCGCGGGTACAAGAGCATCGCGTTCTGCGACGTCACGCTCGAACCGCTCACGATCTTGGTCGGCCGCAACGCCTCGGGAAAGAGTAACTTCTTGGACGCGCTCGCGTTCCTAGATTCACTGATGAATCTCAACATTGCCGAGGCCATTAAGCGGCACGGCGGACTCTCCTCGATTGCTTGTCGGTCTGCCCAGGCGACTGAGATTGAATTTGTTCTTGAGGCCGAAATCCCAAATCGAGCTCCGAATCTCCCTCCTACGAGCGTCGTTGAATACAGGCTGACACTGGGCCTCACCGATAAAGAAAACATTGAAATCACGAATGAAGAACTGATAACGACCGGCGGAACCGAGTTGAAGCCCATTGCCCCAAGCCGAGCCGAGTTACATCGAGTTCTCCTTAAAGCATTTAAAGGTGACGTACAACACACACAAGATTACCTTGACTCGATGTACCCAACCGACTTTGCGCTGGCAGGGAGTAAGCGAGCTGGTTGGTCGGATACGGGATTTCAACAGCTTTTAAAGAGCATTGGAGTATATAATTTTCACCCAGGTGTGATGCGGGCTCCGCACACTCACTTTCAGAATAAGCTCCTCGAAAAATCGGGACGCAATCTACCCGATATCTTGCGTCGAATTGATAATTTAGTACCAAATTCGGGGAGACGAGTTCGCGCGTATTTATCGAAGATCACTGAACAAATCGTAGATGTTCACCCAGAAGCCATCAACGAATATGAGACGCTTCGATTCTCGGTGAAAACGTCGATCGGGCATCCCCCATTGGACTTCCCTGCGGGAAGCATGTCCGATGGTACTTTGCGAGTACTTGCGGCTCTAGTGGCTGTATACCAAATCACCCCCAGTGGCAGCGCGCCAAGTCTCGTCGCCATCGAAGAACCCGAAACCTCACTTCACCCAGCAGCAATGCGTGCGCTGGTAGATGCACTCGATGAGGCCACCCTCCGCACGCAGATTCTGCTCACGACACACAGCGCGGAGATGCTCGACAACCCAACGATTAAGCCGGAGAACATTCGGGTCGTCCAGATGATCGATGGCCAGACCGTGATTGCTCCGGTGGATGAGGCGAGCGTCGAAATCGTTCACCGGAAATTGAATACGCTCGGCGGACTAGAACGCGACAATCTTTTGGAACCCGACATTGATGACTTGGAGCGGCAAAAGAGGCTTGGGCAGGTGCCGGAGTTGCCCACATGACCTTCTACATTTCTCTGGTCGTCGAAGGCCATTCCGAGGCTGGCGGAGCAACCGAGCGACTACTCCAGCGAATTTGGAAGGAATTACTTGGTGAACCAATCCGCTTACACATTCTCACGCCATCACGATGTAAGCGAGATTCATTCATCAATCCCGCTCATACCGAGTTTGCCTCGAAGATCGCAGAGGCTTCACTAAAATTAGCTCAGCGCCTTCCTGTACTTTCCGCGAACTTATAGCGTTTAAGCAGCCAGATCCAGGCACCGGTGCGAGGGCGCGGATTCTCGCGGGGTCGTGGTGCTCGCCCACAACGGCCTGAATTTCCTCGGCCAGCAGCTCCCGTTGCCAGGCCCGGCTTGTCCGCGTGGCTCGGGCGCCGGTTCGGATCGTCCCACGGGGAGGCCGCCCGATGGGCCACCAGTTCATCCGCCTTCTGGTTCCAGGCCCACACCTCGGTGAGCGTGAGGGACCACGCACACAGGTGAAGCATCCCACGTTCGACGCGACCCCGCGTACCTGCTGGTGACCGGCGCCCGCGACCTGTTTGAGATCTCGAAAACAGGTTTCCAACGAGAACCGGTCCGCGATCAGGCCCAGGATGTCGGCCACGGAGGCCGTGGGGTCCGTGCAGAAGAACGCGACCCACCCCTTGGGTTCGTCCACCAGGACGACCCGGATCGTGCCCCCCGGCCGGCCGCCACGTGGCCTCGAACGTCTTGTACCGCTTCTCCACGGGCTTCCCATACAGGGTGAACGTGCCCGTGGTCCACCCGCCCTTGTGCCCGGCCCGCTTGGCGAGCGACACCCGCTGCTCCCCGTACACGCGGGGCCGCCCGCGGGGGCGCTCGGATCGCGGGCCGGGGGCACCGTCCACAGGGCCGCGTCCTTGCGGAGCCGGCTCACCATGGTCACCCGGAGCGCGAGTAGGGCCTTGAGCACCGGGGCCTTGGCACGCCCCGTCGGCCACCACCCACACGGCCCGGCCCCACGTCTTCAGCCACCCGTGGGCCCACCGGACCAGGTCCACGGCCATCACCAACTTGGTTGCGAACTCGGGCCGGTCCGGCCCGGGGATGGCCCTGAGATCTTTGCGGCGGATGTACAGGCGGGCCAACAGGGGAGGGCCACAATCCCCCGAGGGGGTGTCCCACCAACAACCCGAGGACCACCCACACGTGCCCGTACACGAACGGGCCCCGGCCGGCCCGGGTGTCGGGTTGTGGTGCGCCCCGGCCCCTCGAACCTTGGGCCCGTACCGCTCCGTCGGGGTGTCGTCGAGGGCCAGCACCACCCGAGCGCAACGGCCACCATGGGCTTGAGAACCTCGACCAACAACCGCATGGCGATACGCTCGGTGTGCGCCCCACGGCCGCGGCCGTGGCGTAGCACCGGCGGTACTGGGGCGACAGCCCGGCGGCCCGGATCCAACCCGCGAGGGTGCGGCGCCCGCGGGTCAGGATGATCCCGAGGAACAGGACCGCGAGCCGCCGCCCGGACCGCGGGTCCAGAGCCTTGGCCAGGGTTGAAAACCAGTGGCACCGAGGGGCCGAGTATGCGAAGATGGCATGGCCGCGTCCGTTCGGGTCGGGAGGTCGTGTGGTAACGCCATCCTCCCGGACGGGCCGGCACTCGTCTACCCCGGCCCCACAACTTACGCCAACCGCCTATAACTTCGCGGAAAGTACAGGCCTTCGTCGCGAACGAGAATCGAAGGGGGTCGTTCTCATACTCCTCGACGCAGAGACAGATTGCCCGGCAAGACTCGCCCCGAGGTTGCTGACAGCGGCGAAAGCCCTTCGTAGTGACCTCGACATCACCTGTGTATTCGCGAAGCAGATGTTCGAGAACTGGATCGTCGCGGGAGCGTCCACACTCGCGGGTGTAAACGAACGCCCCGATTTGCTGCCACCGCGCCCCGCCCCAGAAGACTGCAACGGTGCGGGCTGGCTCGACAGACAGCTCCGCAGCAAGAACAAAACGCGAAAGTACAAGAAGACGGTCGACGCGGACGTCTTCGTTCGTGCGATGGCGCTCCAGGAGTGCCGCGATAGCGCCCCGTCGTTCGATAAGCTTTGCCGAGAACTCGCAGCGCGCCTCCCGTCAACGCCCGCCCCAGTTCCGGCCGATCCACTGCCGGAGTAGCGCTCGCCGGTTCGTTTAGCCAAAACGCGGTAGGCAGGTCGAGATTCATATTTGCAAACTTTAAAATCGTCCACACGTCATCAAGTGGCAGCACGTGCGATAAAACCCTGCGAAAAGGATGTCTTCCTTCTTCTGACAATTCATTTTTCCGCCCCAGGCACCAATTATCGTAACGAGTCCGCCTCCCATAACGTGCGCGCCTACGGTCCCAGGACGGTTCGCGGACTATACTCAACTCATACCTACGCCCACAAGTTCCGATCGAACCGAGAACTGCGATGAGCCAACAGAACGACCCGCCCACCGCGGAGGCCGCGGAGCAACTCATCGACGCCGTTCAGCGCCTCTCGTCGGCCCGCACCGTCGCGGAAGTGACGAACATCGTTAAGGTCGCGGCCCGGCGCGTGACCGGGGCGGACGGGGCGTGCTTCGTCCTGCGGGACCGGGAGATGTGCTACTACGCAGACGAGGACGCGATCGCCCCGTTGTGGAAGGGCAAGCGGTTCCCGATGGAGGCGTGCATCAGCGGGTGGGTCATGCGGAACTGTCAGCCCGCACTCATCCCCGATATTTACCTCGACGATCGCATCCCGCACGACGCCTACCGCGTGACGTTCGTCAAAAGTTTGGCCGTGGTGCCGATCCGGTCCCTCGGCCCAGTCGGGGCCATTGGGGTGTACTGGGCCCGAACCGCGTGCCCGACCCCGACCGAAGTGCGGTGGCTCCAATCTCTAGCCGATTCGACCGCGCTAGCCCTGGAATACTTGCGGTCCCAAACCGAGACGAACAAGGCCCGGGGAATGGCGACCCTACTGCAAAGCGAGAACACGCGGTTGCGGGACGAGGTGCGGCGCCCGGAAGCGGGCGAACTCGTGCGGATGTGTTTCCTCACCAAGCGGTTCGAGGTGGGCGGCCAGTGGATTTCGGTGGAAGCGCTGCTCGACCAGTGGTTCGGGCTACACGTGACCCACGGGCTCAGTCCCGAGGGCATCGCCCAACTGTCACTCGATCGCAGCAATCGCACCGCGGCACACGACACGCAGCACGACAACGAACCCGCGACCGGTAACACGGCAACTCCCAACCCCGATAGCGTTTGCGCCGCTCCAGTTTGTGCCGAGTAATCTTCACCTACCCATTTTGCCGATAACACCGGTTGGGCAACCGTCCTTGGTGGCGTCGGCGCGCGCTGCTAAACTGGGCGCATGCACACTTTGACGCCCGACACCGCGGAGCGACCGGCCATGACGGCCCCCAACACGCTGTTTGAAGTCGAAAACGAGCGCGAACTCCCCAAACCCGTCCCCGCGCCCGCGACGCTGTTCGCGGACATCGTGTTCGATCGGCCGCTCGACCACGCCTACACCTACGCGGTCCCCGAACAATTCGTTGCGAAAATCGGCGTCGGGAAGCGCGTCGAAGTACCGTTCGGTAAGGGCGGCAAAGGCACCGCGGGGTTCTGCGTCCGCGTGACCGACGTGCGCCCCACTTCCGGCTACGAGATCAAGACCGTGGCCCGCGTGCTCGACGACGACGCCATCGTCGACGACCACGTCATGAAATTGACGCGGTGGATGGCGGACTACTACCTCTGCGGGTGGGGCCAGGTGCTGCACGCGGTCGTCCCCGCGGGCGTGCGCGACAACGCGGGCACCCGCGTCGCGTCGTTCGTCGAGCCGATTCCCAAAGAAAAATTGCCGAACCCGCTCCCGACCGTCACGCCGCAACAAAAAGCCGCGCTCGACAAGCTCAAGAAAGAGAACCGGCCGCTCGAAGTGCTCCAACTCGCCCGGCTCGCGAAGTGTACGACGGGCGTCGTCGCGGGGCTCATCAAGAAGGGGCTCGTGCGGAAGTTCAGCGAGCGCATCGAAACGCCCGCCGCGGCCCCCGGCGCCGACACCGAAGACACGTCCGAGACCGATGCGCCGCACGTCGAGATCGCGCTCAACGCGGACCAACTCCGCGTGTGGGAGCAGCTCAAAGGCGCGCTCGAAACCGGCGGTTACCACCCGTTCCTGCTTCACGGCGTTACGGGGAGCGGTAAGACGGAAGTGTACCTTCGCGCGATCGAAGAAGTGGTGAAACAGGGCAAGGAAGTCATCGTTCTGGTGCCCGAAATCTCGCTCACGCCGCAAACGATTTCGCGGTTCAAGGGCCGGTGCGGGAACCTCGCGGTGCTCCACAGCCACCTCACCGACGCCGAGCGCGGTGGGTACTGGCGCCGAGTCGCCACCGGGCACATTCAGGTCGTCGTCGGCGCGCGCAGCGCGGTGTTCGCACCGACGCGGAAGCTCGGCCTCATCGTGATTGATGAGGAGCACGAGAACAGCTTCAAGCAGGAATCGACGCCGCGCTATCACGCGCGCGACGTGGCGGTCATGCGCGCCCGGCTCGAGGGCATTCCCATCCTGATGGGGTCCGCGACGCCGAGTCTCGAAAGCTGGGCGAACGCGGAGCGCGGGAACTACACCGTCCTGAGTATGCCGAACCGCGTCGCGAGCCGCCCGCTCCCCGCGGTGAAACTGGTGGACCTGCGGCACGAGCCGAAGCCGCACGGGAAGCACTACGCGATCGGCCCGACGCTCGAATCCGCGATGCGGCAAACGCTCAAGGATAAAGGGCAAATCATCCTGCTGTTGAACCGCCGCGGGTTCAGCACGCACGTGCATTGTGAGGCGTGCGGGCACGTTGCGCAGTGTGCCCACTGCGACCTCGCGATGACGTTCCACCGCACGAAGAACTCGCTGATGTGTCACTACTGCGGGTTCGAGACGGCGCCGTTCCAAAAATGCCCCGCGTGCGCGCAGCCCGCCATGCGCTACCAGGGTTTGGGAACCGAGAAACTGCAAGTCGAGATCGAGGAGAAGTTCCCCGGTAACGTGTGCCAGCGGATGGACTCGGACACGATGTCGAAGCCCGGGAGCCACCAGCGCGTGCTCGATGCGTTCCGCGACGGGCTGATTCAGATCCTCGTCGGCACGCAGATGATCGCGAAGGGGTTGGACTTCCCCAACGTCACGCTCGTGGGCGTGGTGAACGCGGACGTGGGCCTGCACTTACCGGACTTCCGCAGCGCGGAGCGCACGTTCCAGTTGCTCGCGCAGGTCGCGGGGCGGGCCGGGCGCGGCGAGAAGGGCGGACAGGTGCTCGTGCAAACGTTCACACCGGACCACCCGTGCATCACGCTCGCCTCGCACCACAACTACGGCGAGTTCGCGAAGCTCGAACTCGTCCACCGGAAGTTGCACAAGTACCCGCCCTACGAGCGCCTCGCGCGCCTCATCGTTCGCAGCGAGAAAGAGGAGGCCGCGGCAACGTTCGCGGACACGTTGGCCGGTGCATTCAAGGAAGCGATGAGGCGCGCCGCCACCGCACAGGGACAAACGCCGGTGCGACTACTCGGTCCCGCGGAGTGCCCGGTGTTCCGGCTGAACAACTTCTACCGGTTCCATTTCCAGATCCAGTCCGACAGTAGCGCGGTGCTGCACGAAGTCCTGCGCAACGTGCTGACGCTCGCGAAACCGCCCAGCGGCGTCGAGTTCCAGGTGGACATCGACCCGTACAGCATGTTGTGATCCGCCCCGCGGCGCGCTACCATCGGTTCAGTCCAACAAGGACTGAACCGATCGCGTTTCGGGGGTACCTGGGATGCCGAAGTCAACGAATTGGGCATGGGCCGTCGCCATTGGCGCGGGGAGCGTATTGGCCATTACGTCTCTATCCCAAGGGCGTGATGAGCCACGCCCGGCAACGGCTCCCGCACCGAAAGAGGTGCCCCCGAACGAGGCATGGCTCCCGAAGAAGATCGAGTACCAAAAGGGCAAAGACCCGATCATTGACGGCACTGTTCCGAGCGCGTTTCCCGATCTCGTTTTTGTCCCTCCCAAATGGGACGGCAAGTACGAGCACCACGAGGTGTTCCTGAAGGATCTGGAAGCGGCTTACGACCGACTGTTGCCGCGCCTCCGCGGGAGCATCGTCTTGAAAATCAACACCACCGACGACGAACTCCAAAGACTGCTCAAGGGCCGACTAAACCAGGGAGTTTTGGAACATTGCGATTTTATCGCGATTGAAAACATGCCGTTTCGCTCTGGTCCGAAACTGTCCCCTCTACCGTTCTTCGAGTGCCTCAAAGGTATTCAAGACACAGCCCTAGAATTGTGGCCCGGGCGGCCACAAGAACTCGTCCCGTGGCTCAAAGAGCTCGTCACCATTGCCAAGGACCGAGAGCGACACATGCGATTTCGCGTCGAGGCCGGCGCCTTACCCCCTCAATTCTTCCACTACTCGGTCCGCCACCGGCTCAAGGCCGAAACGGAGTTGTGGAAGGTCACAAACGTCAACGCGCAACGCGACGAAGCCACAGCACCGAAAGACGCCGCGCGCGCGAAGCCGACTGATGGCGAGTGGCTCGCGGATAAGAAGCGCCCCCCGAGCCTGTTCCCCGACATCGTGCTTCCACCTCCCGACAAGAACGACAGGGACCGGAAAATACGGCGGGCGCAGTTCGCAAAACTTTGTCCCCGGCTCACCGGGAACACGGGGCTGAAGATCGAGGACGGCGACAGCACACTTCAAAAGCTCCTTAAGGCGCGCCTGCACCAAGGCGCCCTCGAAATCCACCAACTCTGGGACGGGGCTTGGGAACAGGGATTCCAGATGGTAAATACCCGTTCCGATTGCCTTAACGATATGCTCGCCGTTCTGGTCGAGTTATGGGGGAAGGGGCCTAAGCAACTAATCCCCTGGCTCGAAGAACTCTTGGTCGAGGCCAAGGAATTCGAGCGGCGCATGCAACTGCGCGCGGATATTGGGGCCGTTTGGCAACACGAACTCAATCAAGCAACGCGGCACCGCCTCAAAGTCGAAGGCGAGTTGTGGAAGGCCAAGAACGCGAAGTGATCGAAAGCCAATCGCACAATCGACCTCATCTCGGAATGACATATGCCCACGTCAACAACGTTCGGTGTCGCGGCGCTGGTGTTCCTGATCGGTTCGAGCCGCGGCTCGGCCGAAGAGGTGATCTTCGAGGACAACTTCAAGAACGGGTTGTCCAAGAAGTGGGAACCAATCGGCCTGGACAAGGAAGACTACCGAATCAAGGACGGCGGGCTGGAGATGCGCGTTCGGAACGGGGGACTGGGGAAGGACACACCGAATGAGCCACACGGTCGACATCGGTACGATTGGCAGGGCGGATCAGAACCGAGTGGGCTGCCAAACAAATTCGGCAGCCCACACTCGGAAGGGCGACAACGGGCTACAGCCACGAGCAGTCCGACGAGGTCTGTGTGACTCGATCCTTCGGGAACAGAATCGACGGCCCCAAGTTGTTGTACCCCTCGTTGATGACGTCCGTCAAACAGCCGGGTCCGGTCGCCATCTGGGTCCAGGCGTTCTTCGTGTCCTTGTTCGTCCGGCGGTCCGCGGCCCACGTTTTGGCCGAGTAGGTCTTGTAGCTTTCGATCATCTGCTTGCGATACTTGATGAAGAACGGGTGCCCCTTTTTGCCCGCGTACAGGACGTCGTTCGAGTAAGCGCCCTCCAGGGGCTGGTTGACGAGGAACTTGTGCGGCGCGGCCAGATTCCCGAGCGGGCTACCCGTATCGACGTCCGTGTCCAGGTACAGCCCGCCGTGCTTAATCAGAATCGCCACCCGCAGGATGTCGCTGGCGGCCCCGTAGTTCGGGTACTTGAGGTACAGCTCGTCCGAGAACATGTCGTCGAGCCCCACGAGCACCTTTTTCGACGACTGCCCGCAGTCCATGTACGTGATCCCGGAGAACTCGCGCTTCAGGCGCCCCATCATGTGGAGCCCCAGGTTGTCCAGGGTCTGGCTGCTGTACCACAGGTGTACTTGCCACCCCCGATTCACCGTGGCCCATTTCTGAATCCGCTGAAAGTAGGGCCGGTCCTTGCTCATCGGGACGAAGCTCCCGACCCAGATGAAGTGAAGCTTCTTAATCATCGACAGTGCCCACGATTTCGAGTGCTGTTGACAGGCGAACAACGGCGGCGAGTGTGCAAAGTATTACGAAGGCGCCGGCGATTTTATTTCACCCTGCGCAGAAAAGTCGCGGCTGATCGAGGACGATGACGCCCGATTCCCGCGCCAACACGCGATCGACTCCACTGCCGCGCAACCGTTGTCTAGCGCGGCAGTGAGCGAGAAGGCAGCATTACTTCTTCGTTTTCTTGATGATGATCTTCTTGATGTCCGTGCTCCCCTTCTCGGTCTGAATCTCGATCGTGTCCCCCTCTTTAATGTCCGCGAGCTTCGCTTCGGCCTCGCCGGTCGCCGTCTTCTTGACGATCTTGGTGTCATCGCCCGGCTGGAACACCTTCGCGGAGTCCGTGAAGATCCGCCCATCCTTGACGCGCTCGACCGTTTCAGTCTGTGTCACCAGTTCGGCAGCACGTACCCCAGCTACGGTGCCGATCAGAGCGAAAAAGATCGTAAGGTACTGGATCGCCTTCATGGGAACCTCGAATGGATAGTGTTGATCGGCCCGGTTCCGAGATTACTCTCTCCCGAGTACCAGATCAACCACCCAGCATGTGTGCCCCGCACATGCAACACCGCGCACGCAAGCCGAGACAGGCCGCACAAAAATTTCCGGCGTTTCCGTGTATGAATCTGGCCGGCTCGCGGATCAGTATGGGGACGAGCACCCATTACCCCACGAATCCGCGTTATGTCGCGCCGATTGCTACTTCGATTACTCGCGTCCGCGCCGCCCGCGACCGATCACGTCGCGGACGCGGAGTTGCTGCGCCGATTCGTCGCGTCGAACGACTCGGCCGCGTTCGAGTTGGTCGCGCGCCGGCACGCGGACGCGGTATGGGCCACGTGTCGGCGCACGCTCCGGTCCGAGGCCGACGCCGAAGATGCGTTCCAGGCCACGTTTCTCGCGCTCATTCGCAAGGCCAAGACGATCAGCGCGCCGTGTGTCGGCGGGTGGCTGCACCGCGTGGCAGTGAATGCGTCGCTCAAGCTCCGTGAGCGTGCGGCCCGCAATTCCCCTCTCGAACCGAACCAACTCGACGCGATCCCGGCGCCCTTCGCGGACCGGCCCGATACGGAACGCGCGGTGGCCGTTCACGAGGAACTCGCGCGGCTCCCCGAGCGCGACCGCCTCCCCGTTGTGCTGTGCGACCTCGAAGGCCTGTCGCACGCGGACGCGGCAAAAGCACTCGGCTGGCCGATCGGCACCGTGTCCGGGCGCCTCAGCCGCGCACGGGCGAAACTCCGCGAGCGACTCGCCCTTCGCGGGCTGGCGCCGGTCGCCGCACTGATCCCCGCACTGACCGCCCCTCCGCACCTGATCGCGAACGCTCGATCCCTGACCGCGGGCACTGCGCCGCCCGCGGTCGTCTCTCTCACCGAAGGAGTCCTTGTAATGCTGAAAACGACGAGTTGGACGTGGGCCGGCGGCATCGGCGTTGCCGGCTTGCTCGGGATAGGCAGCGTATTCGCACTGGCCTCTGGTGACGGCAAAGGGCTGGCCCCGCTCCCGGGTATCGCGCTCGCGCCCGTTCCGGTCATGGCCGATAATCCCGCACCGGCGAAGGACAAACCCGCCGACGAGAAGTGGATTCAAGGCCAGACAACCGGCACGCCGGCCATCCCACCGACAGCATTTCCCGAACTCGCCTTACCCGAACCGGACCCGAATGACCCCGAGAAGCGCAAAGCCGCTTTCGAGAAGTTGTGTCCGCGACTGACCGGGGGAATCGTTCTGAAAATTGAAGCGACTGATGACACGCTCCGCAAACTGTTGAAAGCGCGCCTACACCAAGGCACGTTAGAATTTCAACGTTTTCAGGAAGCACTTGAGGTTGTGGGGCCAAGAGAAGCCGACGTCCCCCTCACATACAATTGCTTGTCCGACATGCAAGCGACAGTAGCAGAGTTGTGGGCGAAGGAGCCGAAAGAACTCGTTCCGTGGCTCGAGGAGCTGCTCATACTCGCCAAGAAACTAGAACGATCCACTCACCTTCGCGTGGAAGCCGGTGCCATCCGACCCATGAATCTCAATCACGCGATCCGGCACCGACTGGCACTCGAAGCGGCGCTGTGGAAGGTGAAGAACGGGAAGTAGGGGACTCGCGGGGTCGGAGCAGTGAGACCCCGTCTCAGGTAGCAAAAAACACGGGCCGCGCCGATGTCGGCGACTACCTTGACGTTACGGTGCCGAGTGGTAATACTCAACCATCTACGGCCCATTCCGAGATGGAGTTGAACTATCATGCCCCACGTAGTTACCGCGAACTGTAACGATTGCAAGTATACCGACTGCTGCGTCGTCTGCCCGGTGGAGTGCTTCTACCAGGACGAGACGATGCTCTACATCGACCCGGAAGACTGCATCGACTGCGAGGCGTGCGTCCCGGAGTGTCCGGTCGAGGCGATCTACTCCGAGCCGAACACCCCGTCCCAGTGGACGAGCTACATCCAACTGAACGTCGAGCGCAGCGCCGCACTGAAGGCGGCCGGCGGTGATGCCCACATCACCGAGAAGAGCCCCGCCAAGGAAGGGCCGGATTGCAAGAAGAAATAGCCGCTGCTCAGTCCCAAGTCGTCAGGTCGCAAGTCGTAAAGTCGTAAACCTGATCGACCGAAGTCTTCGACTTTACGACTTGCGACCTGACGACTTGGGACTCTGAAAATGACTGGCCTCGTCCTCATCCAACTCGGCACACCGGACCGCCCCACCTACGGCGGGCTGCTCCCGTACCTGCGGCAATTCCTGTCCGACCGGCGCGTGATCGAAGTTCCACGCGCGATCTGGTTACCCCTGCTCTACCTCCGCATCCTGCCGTTCCGCTCGGGGGCGTCGGCCGAGAAGTACCGTCGCATTTGGGACGAAAAGACCGGCTCACCCCTTCTGCATTACACCGTGCGCCAGACGGAGTTATTGCAAGCACATTTCCCCAACAACCCGGTCCGGTTCGGGATGATTGTCGGGAACCCGCCGCTGCGGGACACCATCAAACAGATGGTCGATAGCGGGGTAGACAAGATCATCGCGCTGCCGATGTTCCCGCAATACTCCGCCACGTCCTTCGCCAGTGCGACCGATTCCCTCTTTACAGCGCTCACGAAGGTACGCCGGGTACCCGCGGTGCGAGTGGTGCCGCCGTACTACGACCGCCCCGGGTACCTCGACGCCCTCGAAGCGGTCGTTCGCGACGATCTGGCCAAGCTCCCCTGGGAGCCGGAACACTTCGTCATCAGCTTTCACGGCATCCCGCAAAAGTACGCACAAAGGGGCGACCCCTACGCGACGCACGTCGTGCGCACCACGCAAGCCCTCGTCAAGCGGATGGGCTGGGCGCGAAACCGCTGGACGCAGACGTACCAGTCGCGCTTCGGGCGCAGCGCGTGGCTGAAGCCGTACACGGACGACGTGCTGACGGACCTCGCGAAGAAGGGCACAAAGCGTGTGTATGTAGCGCTGCCGGGCTTCACCGCGGACTGCCTGGAAACGCTCGACGAGATCGGCAACGAGAGCCGCGAAATCTTCGAGCACGCGGGCGGCGAACACCTCAAGAACGGCACCTGCCTCAACGACCACCCGAAGTGGATCGAGGGCATGGCCCGCATCCTCCGCGACGAAGGCCACGGCTGGCTGTAAGTTGCACGACCCGCTACCTTTGCGGGCCGGATTCACCCGACTGGGGCTACGCGCGGTTCCGGAAGTGACTACGCGCGCCAGTTGATGGCCCGCGTATCATTCCAATAGCAACTCTCCGCACTTCGAGGCTCCACATGGATGCGTTCATCCTTTCCGCGGTCCGCACGCCGATCGGCAAGTTCCTCGGCGGGCTGTCCGAGCTTCCCGCGCCGAAACTCGGGGCCATTGCCATCGCGGAAGCCCTCAAGCGTGCGAACGTGAAGTCGGAAGCGGTCGAAGACGTGATTATGGGCAACGTGGTGCAGGCCGGGGTGGGTCAGGCCCCCGCGCGCCAAGCCGCGATCTTTGCCGGTCTGCCGGACACGATCCCTGCCCACACCACGAACATGGTTTGCGGTTCCGGGCTGAAAGCGGTGATGCTCGCGACTCAGAGCATTCGTGCCGGGGACGTGAACGTCGTTGTCGCCGGCGGGATGGAGAGCATGAGCCGCGCGCCGTTCCTGCTCCAAGGCGTCCGGCAGGGTTACAAGTACGGTAATCAGACGACCACTGACGCGCTCGTGAACGACGGGCTGTGGTGCGCGTTCGAGAACTGGCCGATGGGCGATGCCGCGGAACACATCGCGACTAAATGCGACGTCTCCCGCGCTGACCAGGATCGCTTCGCGGCGCAGAGCCACCAGCGCGCGGCCGCAGCGTGGGCGAGCGGCGCGTTCGCGGACGAAGTGGTACCCGTCCAGTTCCAGGCCGCAAACCCGAAGAAGCCGGTTCCGCCCGTGGAGAAGGATGAAGGGATTCGCGCCGACACAACGGCTGAGGGGCTGGCGAAGCTGAAACCCGCGTTTCGGCCCGATGGCACCGTGACCGCGGGCAACTCATCGCAACTCTCCGACGGCGGCACAGCGGTCGTGGTCGCATCAGCACGATTCGTGGAGGAAAATGGTGCGAAACCGCTCGCGCGGATCGTGAGCTACACCATGAGCGGCGTTGCCCCGAAGGACATCTTCATCGCCCCGGTTACCGCGGTGAAAGCCGCGTGCGCGAAGGCGAAGCTCGCGGTTTCTGACATCGACTTGTGGGAACTTAACGAAGCGTTCGCGTCCCAGATGCTCGCGTGCGGTAAGGGGTTAGACCTCGACGAGTCGAAGGTGAACGTTCACGGCGGCGCGGTCGCGTTGGGCCACCCGATCGGTGCGAGCGGCGCGCGGGTGCTGGTCACGCTGATTCACGCGCTCAAGCGACACAACAAGCGCTACGGCTGCGCGTCGCTGTGCCTCGGCGGGGGAAACGCCGTCGCGGTGATCGTGGAGCGAGTGTAGCGGTTCATGCAAATACTAGAGGTTCACGGATGGACGAAGTACGGAAAGGCGTGTCGCGTCGGGCAGACATTTCGCCCGAATTGCTCGCGCAACTGAACGCAGGGACCACGGCGTCCGCGACGCTGGCCGAAGGGTTGGCCATCGACTTCGCGGCGCTGCTCGTCGCGGCGGTACCGGACGTGCCCGCGGATCTGGTCGCGGTCGTTCGCGAGATGGCCAGCGAGGGTGTCACCCGGCGCATGGACGCCGTTGGCGAAGTGCTGTTGCGCCACCTCACGCTCGACGGTTTGCCGGCGATCGCGGAACACCCATCAGACACGGTCCGCGGGTGGGCGTGCTACGTCATCGGGCGTGCCCCAAAGCTAAAACTCAATACGAAGCTTACACTCATCCGCCCGCTGGCCGACGATCGACACTTCGGCGTGCGCGAGTGGGCGTGGATGGCGATCCGGCCGCACCTCGCGAAGAACGTCGGGCACGCGGTGAAGGCACTGGAGCCGTGGGCTCGCGATCCGTCGCCGAACGTCCGCCGGTTCGCGAGCGAGGCCACCCGTCCGCGTGGAGTCTGGTGCGCGCACATCGAGGCGTTGAAGCAGAACCCGGAGTTGGCCCTTCCGCTGCTGGAACCACTCAAGGCTGACCCAGCGAAGTACGTTCAGGATTCCGTCGGCAACTGGCTCAACGACGCGGCCAAGAGCCAACCGGCGTGGGTCAAAGCGCTCTGCGCGCGATGGCAGGGAGAGTCACCCACCGACGCGACCGCGCGCATCAGCCAGCGGGCACTGCGAAATGTGGGTGGAGGGAAATAGTGTGGCGATCTCGAAGAAGTACTCGCGGCGGATCGTGGTTGATGGCGTGGCATACCGGTGGCGCGTTCCGCCCGAAGTCGAGTACGACCAAACCGCGCACGACGGCCATCTCATCGTAAATGTTTGGCTCGCAGAAGGAACCGGCCGAACGTTGCGGCTCTATGGTGGGCTGCACCCATCACGAAGAGAAGCACCTCCGGATGTAATCATAACTCCTCGGCGCGTAGCAGCCGGTATTCGAGGCGCACTTCGCGCCGGATGGCTACCAATGGTTCCTGGCGACACGTTCCGCCTCGATCTCCCTCCCGCGGACGAATCATGACACTAAAACAACTGGAACAAGAACTCGCGTGGCTCGCCAACCGCAGTGAAGCGGACAAGGAGGAAGCCCGGCGCCGGCTTTCCGCGATTATACCACCACCGACACCCATCCCAGAAGGAAAGACGCTTTCCGATATGGTCGAGGGTAAGTGGCCGGGCGACGAAACCAACGAGCAAATCCGTGCGGCTCTTGAGAGGCTGTCATAGTCCTGCACCTCGCATACCCTCAATCGATCCAGATACGAACACCAACCCCTGACAAAGCGTCAGCCCCCTTCCTCCGCCCCGCCGCAATCCTGGCAGGAACACCCACTTCACCGCAACTCAATCCTGACGCAACTCTCGACATCATAGCCACTTCTGCACACAAGCATAAGCCGGGCACGCTTCTTGCATGTAACGGTGCTCACAATCAGAGTTCGCGCTTTTTAAGTCACAGGAGCCGTGATGGGCCTGAAACCAATCGGCGACCGCATCGTTGTTCGCCGCGAAGCCGCCGAAGAGAAGACGGCCGGCGGAATCCTGCTGCCCGACAGCGCCAAGAACAAGCCCCAGCGCGGGACCGTTGTGGCCGTCGGACCGGGCAAACTCAAGCCGGACGGCAGCCGCGCCGCGATGCAGCTCAAGGCCGGGGACAAGGTGCTCTTCACCTCGTGGGCCGGCGACGAGTTCAAGGACCGCGCCGCCGACGGCGAAATTCTCCTGATGCACGAAGGCGACGTGCTGTGCGTTCTCGGGTAACGCCCCGAGCCGCGACCGAACAATAACCCAACACGAAACACTAAACACTCCCGACAGAGGTTTAAGCATGTCAGCCAAGCAGATCGCGTTCGACCAGGAAGCCCGCGACGCCATGAAGCGCGGCATCGGCAAGTTGGCCCGCGCGGTCAAAGTCACGCTCGGGCCGAAGGGCCGCAACGTCATCATCCAGAAGTCGTTCGGCAGCCCGACCGTCACCAAGGACGGCGTGACCGTGGCGAAGGAGATCCAGCTCCCCGACCACTACGAGAACATGGGCGCCGCGATGGTCAAGGAGGTCGCGTCGAAGACCTCCGACGTGGCCGGCGACGGCACCACCACCGCGACCGTGCTCGCGGAAGCGATCTTCAACGAGGGCCTGAAGGCCGTCGTCGCGGGCACCAACCCGATGCTCATGAAGCGCGGGATGGAAAAGGCCGTCGAGGACATCGTCGCCAAGCTCAAGGAAATGAGCATCCCGGTCGGCGGCAAGAAGGGCCTGGAGAACGTCGCCACCGTCGCCGCCAACGGCGACGCGGACATCGGCAAGAAGCTGGCCGAGGCGATGGACAAGGTCGGCAAGGACGGCGTCATCACCGTCGAAGAGGCCAAGACCATCGACACGAACTACGAGTTCGTGGAGGGGATGCAGTTCGACCGCGGCTACCTGTCGCCGTACTTCATCAACAACCCCGAAACGATGGAGTGCGAACTCGAGGACGCCTACGTCCTCGTGTACGAGAAGAAGATCAGCGCCGCCCGCGACATGCTCCCGATCCTGGAGAAGGTCGTCCAGCAGGGCAAGCCGCTCCTCATCATCGCCGAGGAAGTGGACGGCGAAGCGCTCGCCACGCTCGTGGTGAACGTCATCAAGTCGAACTACCAGTTCAAAGTCTGCGCGGTGAAGGCGCCGGGCTACGGCGACCGCCGCAAGGCCATCCTCCAGGACATCGCGGTGCTCACCGGCGGCACGGCGATTTTTGAAGACCTGGGCATGAAGCTCGAAACCGTCACGCTCGAAGACCTGGGGTCCGCCAAGAAGATCAAGGTGGACAAGGACAACACCACCGTCATCGAGGGCGGCGGCAAGAAGGCGGCGATCAAGGAGCGCATCGCCACCATCCAGAAGGAACTGGAGAAGAGCAGCAGCGACTACGACAAGGAAAAGCTCCAGGAGCGCGTCGCGAAGCTGTCCGGCGGGGTCGCGAAGATCAACGTCGGCGGGGCGACCGAGAGCGAAGTGAAGGAAAAGAAGATGCGGGTCGAGGACGCGATGCACGCGACCAAGGCCGCGCACCAGGAAGGCATCCTGCCCGGCGGCGGCACCGCCCTGCTCCGCTCCAGCACCGGACTGGCCGCCCCCGAGGGCCTGACCGACGACGAGAAGGTCGGCTACAAGATCATCGTCCGCGCGTGCCGCGCGCCGGTGAAGCAGATCGCGGAGAACGCCGGCGAGGACGGCAACGTGATCGCGAAGGAAGTGCTCACCAAGGACGACAAGAACTACGGGTACGACGCCCGCGCGGGCCGCTACGTGGACATGGTTCAGGCCGGGATCATCGACCCGACGAAGGTGGTCCGCAGTGCGCTCCAGAACGCCGCCAGCGTCGCCACGCTGCTCCTCACCTCCGACGCGATGATCGCCGAAGAGCAGAAGAAGGACAGCAAGAAGGACTCGGCCCCCGGCGCCTACGACGACATGTACTAACCGATCCGGTCCCGCGGTCGCGAGACTGTAAGGCGTAAGGCTTGGTAACAACGCGACCGGCCCCGGGTACTCACAGTTGAGTACCCGGGGCCGGTCGCGTTTTCAGAACTTGATGAGCCGCGACCGCGAGGGAGCGGGGCAGCAAGGCCCTGTGCGCAAGAAGCAGAAGGAAGAACCGCGGATAACACAGATAACGCGGATCAGACAATGAGAGCGATTTATAGTCCTGCAAGGACGAGCTCGGTTTGACGAGCCGCGACCACCGAGGAGCCGGAGCCCTTGCGGTTTGCGACCCTAGAACGACGGTGGCAACTCATACGAAACGCCGGGCCATTCCTTTTCGACCATTGCGACAGGGGACCACCCCGCGGGGTACAAATGCTGACCGCGTTCGATACTCCACCCAACGATATCCCCATCCTGGCGCACGGGGATAATTTCCGGACGTGTTATAAGCTTCACACGGGTCACCGGTTGAGCCGCGACTACCGCGCATCGGTGCGCCAGCCAATCGTCGAACGTGCAGGTAATACCGTCGACAAAACCGCGGCGTAAGCACCCGATGAGGCCAGCACGAGGGGCGCGGATCTCGCCCCAATCGAGCACCACTTGAGTGATTGTGGCCGGAATGGTCGGCAGTAACCATACAGCCGCGGTTTGGTACAGAGCACGCTCGGGTAGTGGCTTGAACGGTGTCATGGTCCTACTCTGACCGGATGAGCAAATCGGCTACCGCCCTGGCCCCGATCCCGCCGTGCCCCCGGTGCTCGGGAACTCACGTGGTCCGGAACGGGGCCAACGCTTCTGGCACTCCGGTGTTCCGCTGCCAGGCGTGCCGCCGGCGGTTCGTGGCCGCTCCCAAGAAGGGTCCGGTCGGCGCGTCCGACCAAGCCCTGGTGCTCCGGTTGCTGGGCGAGCGGGTCGGGATCCGAGCCATCGCCCGGATCACCGGCCGGTCCCGGTCTTGGATCCAAGGGTTCGTCAACGCCCTGTACCGGGACGACACCCCGCGCGACCCGGGACCGCCCCCAAAAAGTCCGGTCCGGTCGTGATCGAGGCCGATGAGTTGTGGAGCTTCGTAGGGTCCAAGGATCAGGTGCGGTGGGTTTGGGTGGCCCTGGACGAGGGCACCCGTCGGGTTCTGGCGATGGTCGTCGGGGATCGGTCCGCCGCAACCGCCCAGCGCCTCTGGGGCGCATTGCCCCGTGGGTACCGGACCGGGGTCACCGTGTACACCGACTTCCTCGCCTCGTACCGCCAAGCGATCCCACGCGCCCGGCACCGGGCCGTGGGCAAGGACACGGGCCTCACCGCCCATGTCGAGCGCTTCTGGCTCACCCTCCGCCAGCGATGCGCCCGGTTCGTGCGAAAGACCCTCTCGTTCTCCAAGTGCGAGAGGAATCATCTCGGGGCACTTTGGTACTTTATCCGGCTCTATAACCTGTGCCATCAGTAAAGCCACTACCCACGCTCGCGCTCGCGGAGCACTTTGATTCGAGTCTTGAGTTGTTCCAGACCACTGTGATACGCGCGTAGTTCGGCGCACCGCTGACAGTCGCCGCGCCACTCGAACAGGCGCCGGTGCCGACCCGCGTTCCGCCGGCACTCGGGGTCGTGCCAACTGAACAACCGGGCCGGACGTTCTAATACTGCACGTTCGCACTGCACCCGGATGAACTCGGCGCGCTCGTGGCGGCCATTCTCATCGAGCCAATCGGCGTAGGCCAGGCGGTGAACGTCCTCGACAGGTTCTGCCGCGATCGCGGCGAGCAGCGCGTTTTCTTCGATCGTCACGCCACGTCCTCAACTCGTTCGGGAACGAGTCGCACGAACCGCTTCAGTCGGGTGCGGGATACCTATTCCACCTCAAGGCTCCCCTTCGTTCCACTGAAGCCCTTCGTGTTTCGTCGTGTTCCGGTGCTCTGCACCGTTACTGCATTTACAACCCCGATTGTTTCCGATTCAGGACGGACTTGTTTCAACGGAAAGGATTGATGATTGGGATTTGTACGCTCGATCGCGCAACACTACCCACGGTTTCTCGATCTCTGATGATGCCCCTGGTCGCACGCCTCATTCGGCCGGGATTGCCAACTCGTCCACCACCCTATCAACGCCGACCGTGTTCTCGGCCACGCCGACTGCCAATCGCTTGATGCGAGCGTCCGGCACCACGCCGCGGAGCGTCACGACGTTCCCTTCCGCCGTCACCTTGAACTCGACGCCCACGAACCGCTTGTCCGCGGCGAGTCGCGCGCGCACGACATCGTCGGCGTGCGTCGGCAGTTCTTTCCGCAGTGCGTCCACCGGTGCCGCAATGTTCACGGCCGGCGGGAGCGCGGCTTGTACCTTCCGCGCGGTGAGCCGCGATACGGCCGCGAGCTTGTCCCCGTCGGACGCCTGAAACCGGCTGCCAACGAGAACCAGGAACAGCGCCACCAGAATCAAGACGGCCGAGAACTGGCGCATCGGAGCAACCCGAACGGAACACGGGCGAATCACTCCAGTATGCCCGATACCCCGCGACAGCGCAATCAGAGATGAGAAAACGGCGGCGGGCCGATACTCCCCGCGCACCACCAAAACGGCGCGCGGGGAGTATCGGCCCGTTTGTAGAACACGAAAACTCAAGCCACGCGCACGGCCACGGACTGGAGCGGCCAAAGAACCCGGCGCTCGATGTCGTCGGAATCGGCCTCGCAGCGCGCGTCCAGAAGAACCATTGCGCGGTGGAGCAGTTTGTGACGAGCGAGCACGTCCTTCACAATGCGGAGGGCCGCATCGGGGTCGGTCACGGCTTCCAGATACACACTCATGCGCCCGTCGTCGGTTTCACCGCGCCCGGACTCGCCCATGTTTGCGGCGGCGAGCGCCGCGTTGAAGTCGCGTTCCAACTGCGTGCGCAAGTCGAACTCTTCGTCCGTTCCGAACGCGCCGGTAACGGGCAACTGCACGACCATCTCGAACGTCATTGCGAGTCCCTCCATGACGGCGTGATGAGTTGGCTATTTGGTGAAGATATCCGGTCGTACTCGTGAAGGAAAGACGGCGGGGCGAAGAAACCCGCGCTTCGCGCCGTGCCCGAACGCGGAAACGAAAAGACCGGCGCCACCCGGGGCGCCGGTCCGTGCCGGAACGGAAAGTGTTACTGCCCGCCCACAACCTTGCCTTCGATTTCGATCTGCGCGGCCTGAATAATCTCTTTGGTTTTGTCGTTCTGGACCAGGGCAATTACCTTCAACGCCTTCAGGTCCATCGGGCGGTCCGGCTTCGGGAACGCGCGGGTTTTGGCGTACTCATCAAGGTACTTGGTCAGATCCTTGCGCACGTCGCCCAGGTCGGCCGTCACGGTCTGCTTGAACGCCTTGTCCTTGATCGCGACACCGTCCACACCGCCCGGCATCGCGCGCACCACTTGGTGGTGGAAGCGGAGCCGGTTCCCGCCGACGTACTTGATGTTCTCTTCGACGAGCAGCAGCCGGAGCTTCAGATCGTCGCCGGCCCCCTCGGTCACCTCGACCGCGATGTCGATCTTGTCGCCCGAGCGCGTGGCCCGACCACCGACCTTCGTCTCAACGGTCTTTTCCAGCAGCGGATCAATAACACCACGATACTGCGCGAACTTGCTCTCGGCGTTGGGCATGAAGCCACCCCCACTCGCGGCCGCCTTGCCGTTGAAGAACGTGTTGGGGGTGCTGTTCACGTTGTAAAACTTCGCGCGGGCCACGGTGTCCGCGTTGGTGAGCGGGTCCGGTCCCGGGATGTGCAGGTGGTACTGGATCAACAGGAGATCGGTCGGCTTGTACGACTTCTGGAGCGCGTCGAACGCGACATCCGCAGCCACGCACGGCGGGCACTGCGCGCCGGTGAACAGTTCCATCACGGCGACCTGATTCGCGCTCTTGTCCTTGCGCCCGGTGAACGCGGTCGGCTTGAACGGCGGGACCGTCTTCACGTATTCCGCATCGAGCACGAGTTCCAACTTGACGAGTTCGGCGGCCACAACCTTTGCCGCGTCCGACTTGCCGCTCTTTGTCAGCGCGAGCTGGTACGCGGACAAAATCGTGGACCGCACCGCGGCCGAATCGTCCTGCGTCAGCGCCTTCGCGGACGGCTCGATCGCGGCCAGCGCGACCGGTTCCAACCCGGTTTGTGCGGCGAGCGTTTCAGCGACCCGCGCGAGCGTGACGCCCGTAAACAGCGGGCCGTAGGGCGCGCCTTGCTTTTGCACGATCTGAACGAGCTTCGTGGCTTCGTCGGCCGTCAATTTCGTGCGCGCGGACATCGCCAGCAGGTTCACCGCGGCGTCGGCCGCGGACAGCGTGTCGGCGTGCTTCTCGACCACTTCCTTGTACAAACCGGGGATCTTTTCCTCGACTTCCTTGCGCACTTCGAGGAACTCCTTCTGCAGTTCCTTCCGCTTCTCCTGATCCTTTTCTTGGACCATCTTGTTTTGCGCCGTCGCTGCACGACTGTTGAGCTGCTGGAGCTTCGTCATCGGTTCGGGCAGCGGCGTGCGAACGAAGAGTTCGCCTTCGAGCTTGTCCTTATCGGTCGCGGTCAGCTTGGCTCGGGTGCGGAGCGTATCGGTGCCGGTGCTCCCCAGGATCACCTTTCCGTCCGCCCCGCGAACCCCAACGAACGCATAGTCGGTCGGAACTTGTCGCGTCCCAACCGTGCGCACCAGTTTGACGTTCAGCGCCACGGTCTTGTCCGTCACGCGGACGTCGCTCACGGTCGTTTCCGTGTTCGGCGGCCCGGCCAGAACAACGACCGACGGCTTCCCGGCGTTCGTCTCGATCTTCAGGATGCACACCGTCGATTCGCCACCGGCGGTAACGGTTGAGAGTTGCCAGTTACCGGCAACGCTGCCCTCGGCAGCCAGTGCCTTCGGGGTGCGATCCGTCGCCAGGAGCGCGGCAACCGCGACTCCGGCGAGCGCGAACAGTACGCGACGCAGCATGAGTAAGAACCTCGCGAGTACCACCGGCGTTGAGAGGGGGAAATGTTCACCGGCGGAATGATGATTAGGGTAGCGTTTGCTTCGCGTGGTTCCAGTGTGAAGTTGTTTTGCGGCCCAGAACACTTAACAGAGTCGGCTCACACCGCGCTAGTGATCTGCTTCAGCGCGTCAACGAGGTGATCGATATCGGCTTCGGTGTTGAAGGAACCGGGGCTGACGCGGACGAGTCCGTCCGGCGCGGTACCGAGCGCTTTGTGGATGTACGGCGCACAGTGCAGCCCGGGGCGCACCGCGATGTTGAACGACTGATCGAGAAGCCCCGCGAGTTCCGGCGCGGCGAGCGCCTCGCACCGGAAGCTGAGCGCACTCACTCTTCGGGCCGGGTCCGCGTGGCCGAACAGCTCGAAGCCGGGCAGTTCCAAGAGTGCCGCACGCAGTCGCTCGCAGAGCCCCAGTTCGTGCCGGCGAATCGCTTCAACGCCCTTTTCCTCCACGTAGTCCAACCCCGCAACGAGCCCGACGACACCGAGCACGTTCGGCGTGCCGCCCTCGAGGTGGTGCGGGAAGTCGGTCGGCTGCGTGGGCGTGAGCGAGTCCCCGCCGGTCCCCCCCTCGCGCCACGGGCGCAGCGTGACGCGCGGACCGACGAACAGCGCGCCGGTACCGGTCGGCCCGAGCAGCGACTTGTGACCGGGGAACGCGAGCAGGTCAATGTTCGCGCTTTGTATATCGACCGGGAGCACGCCCACGGTCTGGGCCGCGTCGACGAGGAACAGCAGGTCGTGTTCGCGCGCGATGCGCCCCACGTCCGCGATCGGCTGCACGGTCCCGAGCACGTTGCTCGCGTGCGTCATCGCGATGAGCTTGGTCTTCGGGCCGATCGCGGCGCGGATCGCTTCCGGGTCGATGGTCCCGCCCGCGTCGGCCGGCACGCGCGTGAGCGTGATGCGGTTGGCCTGCGCGAGCGCGACGAGCGGGCGCGACACGCTGTTGTGTTCGAGGTCGGTGGTGATGACGTGGTCGCCGTCGTTCAGCACGCCCTTGAACGCCATGTTGAGCGCATCAGTACAGTTGAGCGTGAACGCCCAGTGGTCCGCGTCGCGCCCGTTGAAGAACCGGTTGAGCCGGTGCCGGGCGTCGGACAGCGCGTGTTCGGACTCCAGGGCCATCTTGTGCCCGGAGCGCCCGGGGTTGGCCAGCGAGGTCCGCGCGAAGCGGTCCATCGCGACGTACACGCCCTCGGCCTTGGGGAAACTGGTCGCGGCGTTATCGAGGTAGATCATGTGAGCGGGTCACGAAACGTGGAGGGGGCGTAATGGCAATCAGTGCCCGACGTACTTCGCGTAAAGGGTACGAGCCTTGTCCGGTTCGCTCGTGCCCTTGATGATCGCGCGCCCGTCCTCGAACACGGTGAACTCGTAGGGGTCGCCGTTCTCGGTGAGCTGGAACTTCAGCAGGAACTTGTTGTAGCTCACTTCGCCGGACTGTTTCAGCACGCTCGCGAGGTACGCGAAGTCGAGCTTGCCCTTCACGCGGTGGCTCACCTGGACCGCGTTGCGCCCGCACAGAGAGGTCGTTTGCGTGCCGTGCGCGCCGTCGAGCCACTCGAAATTGCGTTTCGCGCAGCACGGGCACTGCCCCTTCCGCCCGGCCAACGGCGCCACCTTCACGCGCTTGTTCGTGTTCTCCCACACGTCGAGAATGAGCAGTTCGCGGTTCACCGCGGCCTTGTTGCCGGAGAGCAACTTGATCGCTTCCGTGGACTGGTAACTCGCGACGATGTTCACCGCGGGAGCCAGTACGCCCGCGGTTTCGCAGGTGCCGGTTTCGCCCGGAGCGGGAGCTGCCTCGAACACACAGCGCAGGCACGGCGTTTCACCGGGGATGATGGTCATGCTCATCCCCTGGCTGCCGACCGCGCCGCCGTACACCCACGGCTTGTTATGTTTGATGGCGACGTCGTTGATGAGGTACCGGATCTCGAAGTTATCGCTCCCGTCGAGAATGAGATCGGCGCCTTCGCAGAACTCCTCAATGTTGGTGCGATTGATGTCCGCGACGATCGGCTCCACCGTGATCGATGAGTTGATCTGCCGGAGCTTGGTTGCCGCGGCCTCCGCTTTGGGCAGGTTGTTTGCCACGTCGGATTCGTCGAACAGCACCTGGCGCTGGAGGTTCGACGGCTCGACGAAGTCGCGGTCGATGACGCGCACGAACCCGACGCCCGCGCGGACCAGCACGTTCGCGAGCACGGTGCCGAGCGCCCCGCACCCGCACAGCGTGACGCGCGACGCGAGCAGTTTCTCCTGCCCGACTTTGCCGAGACCGGGGAAGCGCATCTGCCGGGAGTATCGTTCGAGCGGGTTGGTGTCGATCATGGGTACGTTAAGTAGTAAGGGGGAGCGGTTCGCGCTCCCCCTTCGGTGTGGAGTCGGCGCAGGGCCTATTGACCTATTCCGTTTTCTTTGAGGAAGTCTTGCAGGAAGCGCACGTGTTGCTTGGGCCACTTCTCGGACTTCGCGAACCCGACAAGGGTGGCCATGTCCTCGCGGGCGCGGCGCAGGTCGTTGCCGTCGAGCCGCTGGAGGTACGACACGACGTAGTTCATCGCCTCTTCCGCGACCGCCGCGTTCAGCACAGCGGCTTCGGAGCCTTCGAGGAACACGTAGGCGTGGATCGCGGCGAGTAACAAAGGGTGTACGCCGAGTTCCGCCGGAATCTCCGGGAACACCGCGGCCCCTTCGGGGGTCTCTTGTTGCGCCGGTTCGTCTGCCATTCGCGCCGCCCGTGTGAGGCTCGTAAGGGCGAAGGAACGCCCGGTTCCGTCGCCCGTTCTGTCCGTCTCGAATCACCCGCCCGCGACGGCCGGGATCAGCGCGAGAACGACGCCGTCCGTGACCGCGGTGTCCATCTCGTCGAGGTAGCGGATGTCCTCATCATTGAGGAACACGTTGATGTAGGGGCGAATTTTGCCGTTATCGAACAGCTTCGGCCCCATCGCG
Organism: Gemmata palustris; assembly: GCF_017939745.1. Classification (NCBI taxonomy): domain Bacteria; kingdom Pseudomonadati; phylum Planctomycetota; class Planctomycetia; order Gemmatales; family Gemmataceae; genus Gemmata; species Gemmata palustris. The sequence goes on from NZ_JAGKQQ010000001.1 coordinate 5,086,804, forward strand.
GGGTACTGGCGGAGCAGGTCTTCGAGCGCGGCCTTGACCGTCGCGCCGGTGACTTCGACTTCCGCCTTGCCGCCCGACTGCTCGCGCATCGGCGTCGGGATCTGGATCTTGATCGCCATATCTCCTCGGTCGTTAATCCAATTCGTGCGTTACGGTCGGTAGGCGTCGAACTCGGCGCGGGTCGCATCGGTGTCGAAGAACACCGGCTTGCCGGACGCCAACAGTTGTTCGACGTTCCCCCGTGACATCCACCACAACAGTGGCGGTGTTACTACCACCATATCAACCGTTGGTAGTATGGTGGCGAACCACTCGTGAAACTTCTCGCGCCCGAGCAGGTGCAGTGCGTTGGGGTCGGTCGCGTAATAATCGGCGGGCAGGCGCTTTCCGGCCAGTACTGCGATGCGCCCGTCCGCTACCAGCACCACGTCCCCGGGAGCGTTCCGCACGGCCGCAACGCAGGCCGCGTGTTCGTCGTTCGGGTGGAGCTGAACGAGAATCACGCCCACGATTACCGGAACCCGCACCGTGATGGCCACCAGCGGCACGAGCGCAAACAAGCGCGATACCCCTTCCGCCAACCGAACCACCGCCACCGCCGCGCACGCCGCGAACAGCGGCAGCACCGGCAGGTAGTACATCACCGAGAGCGTCTTCCCCGCCACACTGATGCACACCGCCGAAAGTAGCCCGTGTGCCGCAATTCCGCGGAGTTTGGGCGGCCCGCTGCACAAGAACCACAACGCGGCCGGCACTCCCAGGATGACCGCGGGCTCCGACAGAAACTCGCGGATCTGCCCGGCGCGGTCGCTCCAGTCCGTCCGCACACGGTTCGACTGAAAGCCGACCACGTTATCAAAGTAACCGGGCAGCGCCAGCACACACGTCAAGTGAATGACAGCGCACCCCACGCCCAGCGCACCGAGGAACCACGCGGCTCGCGCCAGGAACCCGCTGCGCCCGTCCGCGAACCCAGTGAGCAATAACAGCCCCGGTGCGGCAATCAGCGACGGGAGTCGGACAGCGGTCGCGAAAGCGATCACAAACCCGGCGAGCGCGAATCGTCGCTTATTCGTGCCGAGAATCAGCAAGCTCGCGGCCACTTCCAAACACGCGGCCGGGGTGTTCGTAGCTCCGTGAATCGACTGGTACGCGAACACGACTGTCGCAGCCACCAGCGCGACCCCGAACGGTTCTGCGTGCCGAATTCCGGTACCCTCGCAAACGCGCCGCGTTAGCCGGAACGTTTGGGCCAACAGCACGAGCCCGCAGGCCCAGTTGAACGCCCGCACGCCAGCGATACCAGAACCGATCCACTCGCACGCGGCGCCAATCAGCAAGATCCCGGGCGGTTGCGGAACAAAGTAATCCGTGTAGGGTACTTGTCCGCGCGTGAGTAGCACCGCCTGGTAGTAATAAACGCCTTCATCGTACATCGTGAACGCAGTTCGGGGAACGGCGGCGAGTAGGGCCGCCACCCCGATGAGCACTGCACACGCGCCGAGCAGACCGGCCCATCGGGTCACGCCAACACCGGCTCGGCCACCGCTTCAGCAACGCCCGTGAGCGCCTCGAAATCGGCCAGCGCCGGTTTGATGGTCGCCGGTTCGTCGAGCGCGTCGAACACCGCGTCCTGAGTCTTCAGCCCGTTGCCGGTGATGCAGATCACGATCTCTTCGTTCCGCGGGATGCGGCCCGATTCGATCAGCTTTTTCGTGACGGCAAGTGTGGTTCCGCCGGCCGTCTCCGCGAACACGCCTTCCGTCTTCGCGAGGAGCAGCATCGATTCCACGATTTCGGCGTCGGTCACGTCTTCCGCCCAACCGCCGCTGTCGCGGATCAGTTTCGCGGCGAAGTACCCGTCGGCCGGGTCGCCGATCGCGAGGCTCTTGCAGATCGTGTTCGGCGTCTTGATCGGCTTGTGGCGCTCGCGGTTGCTCTTCACGCAATCGCTGATCGGGTTGCACCCGCTCGCCTGCGCGCCGTACATCTTCGTCGTCACCGGGGCGTCCACGAGCCCCAACCGGCTCAGTTCGGTGAAACCCTTGTGGATCTTGCCGATGAGCGCGCCGCCGGCCATCGGGCACACGACGTGTTGCGGGAACCGCCAGCCGAGGTCTTCGGCGATCTCGAATCCGACCGTCTTCGAGCCCTCGGCGTAGAACGGCCGCAGGTTCACGTTCACAAAGCCCCAACCGTACTTCATCACGATTTGAGTGCAGAGTCGGTTCACCTGATCGTAGGTGCCGGACACCTTCACCACCTTCGCACCGTAGAGCGCGGTGCCGTAAATCTTCACGCGCTCCAGATCGGCCGGCACGAGAATAACCGTCTCCAACCCGGCGGACGCGGCCAGCGCCGCGACGCTGTTCGCGAGGTTGCCGGTGCTGGCGCAGCCGACCATCCGCATCCCGAGTTCGCGGGCCTTCGAGAGCGCCACCGACACCACGCGGTCCTTGAACGAGAGCGTCGGGAAGTTGACCGCGTCGTTCTTGATCCAGAGGCGCTCGACGCCGAGTGCGTCCGCGAGCCGGTCGGCGCGGATGAGCGGTGTTCCGCCGACTTGCGGGCCGACCGTGGGCTCGCCGTCGAGCGGGAGCAACTCGCGGTAGCGCCACATGTTGCGGGGGCGGGAAGTGAATTTCGCCCGGCTGACGTTCGGTTTGATGCGGTCGTAATCGTAGGCGACTTCGAGCGGCCCGGAATCGTCCGGGCAGAAGAAGCTCGCGGCCTTCGGATAGAGCTTGCCGCACACGCGACACTTCAGCCCCAGAACGAAGTCGTTACTCGGCACAGCACAACCTCAGAGAAGAGAAACGCACGGACCGCATCACGCGGCGAAATTTCGTTTTGAGTGGGTGGGTTTGCTTAGCCAGAAGTGCCGCCGTATTTGGCGGTTGTGGTGAGATAAGAGTACGGCGGGGCCGTGAGCCCCGCGCGAGATCTTATCTTCCCCGGCCATACCGCTTCCCCCGTTGTTCGGGAGCCGCGGCGTTTGCCGGGCAGGAGTTAGCACCTGCATCGCGTGCCGCACGTTGGGAACGTGCAACAGTAGACCGGTTGCTGTGGCGTCGTCGGGCCTGGCCCCTCAGCCACTCTGGATAAGATACTCACCAACTTAAGTTTTCAATAACGGCTGCGCACGCACAGCGCGTTGGAAGAAAGATACGGTACTCTCGCGAGGGCGGCAACAGCATTCGGGCGAAATTCGTTCTGTTCCGGTCCAGACTCGCGCCCGTGACCGTGAATTCCGCGGTGCGGCAACAGCATTCGGGCGAAATTCGTTCTGTTCCTCGGTAACGATTTCCGTCACGGGGTCGCGATCTTACCAGTTTCGGCGTTGTACAGTTCGAGCGCTCCGTTACGCCAGACCCCGACGGTGCTACCATTTCCGAGGATGGGCATCAGGGTGAAATGCTGTTTGTAATCCGGTCCGACCTGTCGCAGCGTTTTACTGGACACGTCGTAGCTCCAACACTTCCCCACAGACATCCCAGACATCAAAACCGAATAGCCACAAACCACGCGGTTACCGTCCGCACTAACACTCAACGGCAGGAAAGACGGATCTTCACTCTCGATGGGAAGTGGCACCTGTGCCTTTAATTGTTTCGATACCACGTCGTAGACGTGTACGAGCCACTTGGGTTTAAGAGGTGTGGTTCGGTCCTCAATGTACGCTACGACAGTCTTTCCATCGGCCGAGATATCGGGGCGACGTCTGAGCCGTTCATCTTCTTTGAGAGGCAAGACGAGAGACGCCTCCGGTCGACTCAAATCCGCTACACGCAATTCGCCTACAGCGTTCGGCAAAAGAGCGTTGTAAACGGCCAAGTTCTTTTCGGGGCAGTAGCTGATGTCGTGGATCTCGATGTCCTTGAGAAGAACCTTCTCCATCCCGGTTTCGAGATCCACACGGAGCAACGTTCCTTCGTATGCGGCCACGATCGCCTTACCGTTTGGTGTGTAGGTGGCAAACGCGGGCACACCGCCAGATTTTGTTTCTGGCGACAGTTTGATGGTCTTCTCCAGAACCCCAGAGGCAACATTCCAAAGAGTCAGGGACTTCGCCTCTTTGGACACGATCGCAACTTGTTTTCGATTGGGCGAAATCCCAACGGCATCGGGGAAAAACAGGCTCTTCTTGTCTTCAATCAAAACGAGCGGATCACTCGTCCGGACATCCCAAACCCCAAACGCCTGGCGCCTTTCTCTCGTGATGTACGGCGCCAGAATCAATTCCCCGTCGGTCGTCCATTGAGGGCTATCAACTCGCGCGGCCTGCAGTTTGAGTTTCTCACCTCCGGACGGAGGATTCGGCCCGGGGTTGTTCGGCTCCGGCAACTGCGGTCCCGGGCCTTTAGGCATCACTGGCCCCGGACCTTGCGGACCCGGCCTCTGCGGCCCGGCGGGTGGGTCACCTGCGGGCGGAGTGTTCGACGCAACCTCTTCCTTCTTGCCGAACTTGTCCCAGAAGACGAAGGCGACCACACCCAACAGGACGATCAGCACCACGCCGCCGACGATGTTGCGCGCCATCGACGAGCCACCCGCGGCCGACTTCTTCTTTTTCTTTCGCGGCCGATCGTCTTCGTCGTCCTCGACCACGGCCCGAGCGCGCTTCTTAGCGGGCCGTACCTCGTCTTCATCATCCTCGTCAACGACCACATCGGCTTTGACCTGCGGCTTGGCGACAGGTCGCGGCGCGGGCTTCTTCACGGGCTGCGTCGGCTCGTCCTCCACCACCTCGAAGGCCGGAGCGTCTACGACCAGCTCCGGAACCGCGAGCACCTTCTGACACTTGGGGCACTTGACCTTCTTGCCGGCCGCCGCATCGGGCGCGTTCATCCGGGCCGAGCAACCGGGGCACGTAACGGGAATCGGCATGGATGACCTCGTGAACTCGATGCTGGGTCGGACGAACACTTATTCTATTCGTGAATCACGTACCCATGATGTTGTAACCGCAGTCCACATAGAGGATCTGACCGGTCACGGCGCTGGCGAACGGGCTGCACAGGTAGAGGGTCGCGTTCGCGACCTCTTCCGGCTCGATCGGCCGGCGCAGCGGGGAGTGTTCGGCCGCGTGCGTGATGAGTTTGTCGAAGTCCGGGTTGATCGCCCGCGCCGCGCGACTCGCGTAGGGGCCGGCGGAGATCAGGTTCACGCGCACGTTCTTGTCGCCCACGAACCACGAGAGCTGCTTCGCGTCCATCTGGAGCGCGGCCTTGCACGTCCCCATGCCGCCGCCGTAGTGCGGGACCACCCGCTCCCCGGCAACGTAGGTCAGGCCCACCACACTCCCACCGCCCGGACGGTTCGCCATGTGCGGGGCCGCCGCCCGAACCATGCTGACGAGCGAGTACGACGACACGCCCATCGCCTCGTGGTACGCCTTCCGGCTCGTCTCGATCAGCGACTTCTTGATTTCCGAACTGAACGCGATTGAGTGAATGAGAATGTCGATCCCGCCGAACTCGGCCGCGACCGCGTCCACGGTGCCCTTGATCGAGTATTCCGGGAACTGGGCGTAGCGGCGGTTGGTGCGGACCTCTTCCGGCACGTCGGCCATCGTGTCGTAGCTCGCGTCGCACGGGAACAGCTTCGCCGGCTTGAACTCGCTCCCGTCCGGGAGCAGGCGCGATTCCCGGTCCATGTCGCGGGTGAGAACGCCCTCAACGATCCCCATCACGCGCGGGTGGCACGCGAGCACGACCGTGGCCCCGGCCGCCTGGAGCGTCTTCGCGATGTACCACGCGAAGCTGATGTTGTCGCCGACACCGGAAACGAGTGCGACTTTGCCGGAGAGATCGATGGGAAGCATGGGAACCTCGGAAAATGACACGGCACGCGGACCGTTCTTGTCCGCGTGCCGTTTTATTGATCCGGTTCCGCTACGGCTTCCGCTCCCGACCTGACACGCTCGGGCGCCGAGCCCAAGTACAAGCCGCGCCGAAACGGTCGCTTATCGCCAGCGGAAGATGCGGAGCGCGAGCGCGAAACTGATGCCGCCCCACAAAGTGAGAACCAAGAGCGGGTACGGGAGCGCCTCCCAACCCGCGCCGTCGTTCATCACCGCGCGCAGGCCGTCGTTCAACGCGGTGAGTGGGAGGGCCTGAACGAACGGTTGCATCCCTTCTGGAAACCGCGCCGCGGAGAAAAACACACCCGACAGTATGTACATCGGGAGCATGACCGCGTTCACCAGCCCCGCGACCGTTTCCATCGTGCGTGCGCGCGAACCGATGAGTAACCCCAGCCCGGCGAACCCGGCTCCCCCGATCGCGACGAGCGCGAGAAAAACGAGCGGGTTCCCGCGCACGCGGATGTCAAACACGAGATGTGTGATCCCGAGCAAAAGCCCGATATCGATGAACGTGAAGATGAGCCGACTCAACATCATACTCAGCAGAAAATCGGACCGGCGCATCGGCGTCGCCTGGAAGCGCTTCAGGAGCTTCCGCACGCGCAAGTCGCCGACCGCGAAGCCCACACCGAACAGCCCACCCCCAAGCAAGTTCATGCCGAGCAAGCCCGGAATCAGGAAGTCGATGTAGCGCCCGCCCGGCTCGGCCACAACGGTTTCGGTCGGGAGCGCCTGATTCGGGTGCGCGGACCGCAACAGGGCACGGTCCGCGGCGTTGCGCGCGAGCACACTTTCGGAACGAGTCTCATTAAACAGGTACTCGTGCCCGGCCGCGGTTCCCGGGCGCGGAACGACGACCACGTCGGTTTTCGACGTGCGGAGCCGCTTGCGGCTGGTCGCGTCGTCGTTGAACGCGACTTTGAGGCCCGGATCGGCCCCGAGCTTCTCGCGCAGCGCCTCGGCCGCGCCGGGGTTCTCCGGGTCGAACAGGATGTCCACATTCGAGGCGGGTACGGGCTTCTCGCTGAACGCCATCCCCAGTATGCACGCGAGGATCAGCGGGAACCCGTATACCCAGAAGAGCGCGGCCGGCTCGCGGTAGAACTCGCGGAACCGGGCCAGCGTCAGTTGCGAGAGTGGAGACATAATTCGGTCCCAAGTCACATGTCGTAAAGTCGTAAAGTCGAAGACTTGATGGATTCAGTCTTCGACTTCGCGGCGTTCGACTTTCGGATATTACGGCTTATTGCAGGCGCGCGACGAGCTATTCGGCGTCGCGCAGGTGGCGCCCGGTGAGTGTCACGAACACGTCTTCGAGGGTCGCGGTGCGCGTGGTTAGCCCCGCGATCTTGACTCCCGCGGCGCGCACGAGGTCGAGTAGCGCCGGCAGCGCGCGGTGCGGCTCACCGGCTGTGAGCGTGATGCGATCGCCTTCTTCGCGCACCGAGTTCACGGTAGGAAGGGCGCTGAGTTCGGCGGACTGGGGGCGCGACGTGCTGGTCGGATCGATGTCGAGATCGATAACGTGCTCGCCGCCGACACGCGCGATCAGTTCCGCGGGCGTGCCGAGCGCGATCACCTTCCCGTGATCGATCACCGCGACGCGGTCGCACAACCGCTCGGCTTCGTCCATGTAGTGCGTGGTGATAACGACCGTGCGCCCGCGGTCCTTCAGGGTGCGAATCACGTCCCAGAGCTGGCGCCGGGATTGCGGATCGAGGCCGGTCGTCGGCTCGTCGAGGAAGAGCAATTCCGGGTCGCCGACGAGCGCGGTCGCGACCGCGAGGCGCTGGCGCTGGCCGCCGGAGAGTTTGTCGACGTAGGCGTTGACCTTTTCTTCGAGGCTGACGCGCCCGATGGCCTCATCCGGCGTGATGCCGATCGCGTAGAACGACCGGAACAGCGTGACCGTTTCGCGCACCGTGAGCTTGTCGGAGAGGCGCGTTTCCTGGAGCGAGATCCCGATCTTGTTGCGGATCTCGGTGTCGTTCGTGCCCCACTTCAGCCCGAGCACTTCCACCTCGCCCGCGGTCGGGTCGAGTAGCCCCTCGATGATTTCGAGGGTGGTGGTCTTCCCGGCCCCGTTGGGACCGAGGAGCCCGAAGCACTCGCCGACGTTCACCTCTAAATCGAGACCGCGCACGGCCTCGACCGGGGGTCGAGCGGGGTACGTCTTCACGAGACCGCGGACGCGAATGGCAGGGGTCATACGTTCAGTTTTAGGAAAACGGAAACGGAATGGTCACTGTTCCGGGCGCGAGAAATGTAACACTGGCGCCGAACCCATCCGGGCCGGCGACCGACACAGACACCGCAGCACACAATTTGGTTCACAGCAATCCGCGGCGCATTAGACACGCGCAATCCATCCCCCACGCGACGCCGATGTGAAGCGCGGCGCCGAGCCAGACCGACCGCGTCACGAGGCTCATGAACCCGAGCACGACGCCCGCGATGATCGACGCGGTCGCTTCCGGCATGGGCTTACCAAAGTGAATGAGGACGTAGGGCACGACCGAGACGAACACCGCGTACATGCCGAACCGGTGCTTGGTACCGTGGATGATGAACCCGCGGAAGAAGAACTCCAGACTCACGAACTGTGCGGCGTAGGCGAGTTCCCATTTCCACAGATCCTCCCGAACGTGCTCGGGCGACCAGAACCGCAGAAACGGGTACGTTTGTTGGAACCGCTCCTCGGCGGAGCACACCCACACGAGCGGAGCCATGACCAGCACGAACAACACGTACAGCGGCCACGCATTCAGAACGCCGCGCACTTTCAGCCCGTAATCGGCCGGTCGTGCGCGGAACACGAGTCTCAGGACCAACAGCGGAATGATTGCGTAGGTGAGCACCGAGACGCCCGCCCACCACAAGCGGCCCGCGAACTGGTCGCGGCCCCATTTGCAGAGCAGTATTTCGACCTCGGCGGCGGAATTCGGCCCGCCGAATGTAGACGCCACAAACCGGGCGGCCCCGAGTACCTGAGTCGGGTTCGCGGTATATTGCTGGAGTGTGAGACAAATCGCGGCAGTGAGCAGAACGGCGGGGGTCTTCCAGTCGAGCTTCCGACCCTCGTCGGAAAGTCGGTACGCGAGCGATTCCGCTTCGACCCGACGGAGCGGTTCGCCGAACCACGTTTGCCAAACGTGCAGCAACAGTTTGGTCATCGGTCCGAATCACCGCGGAGAACGAACGAAAGCGTCTGCGAAAGTGTACCGGCTCGCTAATGGATGAGGAAGAGGACTACTCCTTGCCGAGCACGAGATCCACGACCCAGCACCCGCGCACGTGCGGCCCCGGTCCGCGGCAGTGGTCGAGCACATCGGCGCTGTCGCACCCGGCGTCCTGGAGCGCGTCGGCCAGGATCGGCATCGCGTTGAAGTCGCGCCACTCGTACATATGCGAAGCGATTGCGACCGCGGTAGAAGTGCGCCACTCCGGGGTGAAGGCGACCGAGCGGAACGGGTTCCCGAAGATATCGCGAACCAGATGAGCGAGCGCCGCCGCTTCGCCTTTCCGGCCACCCGCTCCAACCGCGGCGAGCACTTCGGTGACGACACTTTTGGCATACTCATTTGGACGACACGCTTTGGCAGCAGCGTTAGCAGCGTGCAGTTCTGCCTCCAGTTTCACACTCCGATTGCGGCTGAATCGTGCATCGCAATACACAGTGACTCCGAAGGCTTCGCGGTATGCAACGGCGAGTTCGTCAGCTTTTACCACACCGTCTGCGTAATCCTCAGTCGTTCGCAGCGCGTGTCGACTGGAGATGTCAACGAGCAGATCCAAGTGCCGACGGCAGCACGCGACGCCGAATAGGCGACTGCGGCGCTCGGGCAGTCGGTTTCGACTGGCGCCGCGTATGAATGTTAGCATTGCAGACGGCCCTTCGCACGCCAGCCATTCCGCTTCGGTCATCGGTCGCTCCCTGGAACCGCTCCCAGCATGACTGATCCGCGGCCACGAGTCTACTCGTCGAACAAGCTCGGTGGTTGCGGCGGGTCGATCACGCGAACGGCGGGCGCGATTTCTTTCAGGATGATGCAGAGTCGTTCGGCGTTGGTGATGGCCTGAATCCCCTCTCGGTTGACAAGATTGGAAGTCATCCAGCCGGCTTCGTTCAGATACAGCAATCCGCGGGCAAACAGAGATTGTTTGTTCTTGCCTTCTTGCTTGTACGTAAAGAAAACTTCCACGCGATCCAGGAGCGCGCGGAGCAGTTCCGACACTACCGCGGGTTCGGCCCGTGTCACGGCTTCATCCAGCCTCGTGATGAGCGATATCAGGCGCTCAACGCGCTCGCCCGTGGGCGCGGTCGCAACGGCAGCGGCCTTCACCGTGGCCAGTTCGGAGCGGGCCTTGTCGCGATCGTCGGTGAGGGTCTTCAGCCGGTTTCGCACATCGACCATTGCCGCTTCCGGCAAGTCGTCTTCCATGCGTTCCACGAGCTTACCGATTCGTCGGTCCAAGTCGCTCACCCGGGCTTCCAGTTCGTCCGTTCGATCGGGCGATGTGGCTTCTCCCTCTTGGCGCTGGATCTCGGCCCGCAGCAGCGCCACGGACTCTGGCGCGGTGAACTTGTCGGCTAACTTCCGCACTATAGCCCGAAGCATCTGCGCATCATTAACCGTGTTGCGACCGCATCCCGAGGCGGTGCCGTGCGTGTGGTAGTTGGCGCACGTGTAAATCCTGTATTTGTGCGACTTCACCCGTTGCGTTTCGGAGACCATCCGGCGACCGCACGCGGCACATATCAACAAGCCAGAAAGCACGAACGGCGCGGTCTTCCGCGGTGACTTGCGCTTCTGGTTCGCGGCGAGCCGCACTTGAACCCTGTCGAACGTCTCACGGTCCACGAGCGCTGGGTAAGCGTTGGGAACGGTGATCCAATCCGCCTCGGCCTTTGGCTGTCCGGAGATGAGCTTTCGCCTCTTGGATTTTACCACCACCGATCCGGCGAACTCAGCGTAATGTGCCCGTCCGAAGATGGCGTCTCCAAGATAGAGAGGATTCCGCAGTACCTTCGAGATGGTCGCGGGCAACCATCGCTCTTTGCCCTTCGGTGAGTTAACGCCGCGCTCGTGGAGCTTCTCGACAAGCCCCCACATGCTGATATCTGTGGTGGCGTAAGTCGCGAACATCCACTTCAAATGTTCCGCCTCGGGCGGGTGCGGCACGAGTTTCCCGCTCGTCCGCTCTTTACGGCCCTGCGCGACAGGGTCCGGTCGGTTGACCGTGTACCCGAAAGGCGGCTTCCCACCCAACCAGTGCCCTTTTCGGGCGAAATCCTTCTTCCCACGGAGTGACGCTTGTGAAAGGTCGCGGCTGTACTTGTGCGCTCCGTATTCTTGCTTCATCGCGAACATCATGCGGTCGTTCGGTTCGTTGAAGTCAACCCAGCCGTCAGCTTGGTTGAACATCAAGGAAACGCCAACGTCCCGCAGTTCGTCCACGTAACGACTGGTCTTGACGGAATCGACCCGCCCAAAGCGCGCCTGCTCCCAGCACACAATAGCTTCGATCGGCTCACCGAGGCGGGCTTGTTCCTTGCAGAACGCAAGCATCTGCTGGAAGCCGGAGCGTGTCTTCGTTTTCAGCCCGGACACGCTCTGGTCTTCAAACTCGCGGACGATCACAACGTCTTCGCGGGCCGCGGCCTCGGTCGCCCACTGGCGCTGTTGGGCGATACTCTCGCCTACCTCACCAACGTCGTCGTTGCTCTTTCGGCCGTAGAACACTGCGCGGATCATCACTTGGCCCCTTTCAATCGGCGGATGCGGTCCGCCTCACGTTTGGCCGCGAGCCTCACCGCGTCCGTGCGGGAATGGTTGATCCCCGTTTCGGCCGTGTGGTGTTCCGCGATGTAGTCCAGGTCGGCCAAAGTGTCGTCCCCCAACCGGAACTGCCGCGGGACCGTCGGCCCCTTCTTCTCGTCGTCTTTCATGTGTCGAACCTCCCGCCAGAATTGTAGCTACGACATCGCTACGTATCAAGCGAAGCAATCCGGCAATTTGTATTGACACTGTAGCTACAGAAATGTATCATACCAGTGTTGGGTGGGTGTCACCCAACGACGCGGCCGGCTGGTGCTGTAACACCAACCGGCCACTTCCCGAACCCTGACGAGAGGGACGAGCATGAATCAGTTTACCGAGTTGTTGCCGGTGACCAAGAGCGAGAAGCACGGGGCGCTGGTGTGGGAACCGTCGACGGACAACGAGTTCTCGCCGGTCGCGGGCGTTCTCACCCTGACCAGCAAGCGGTGCCACTGCCAGTACACGATCCAGGAGTTCACGGCGGACCACGGGCGCGGGTTCATGCTGTTCAAGATGGGTGCCGGTTCGGACACGAGCGCCGAACGGTACGGCGTGTTCTGTGGGCGCGACGGGTCGAAGCTGTGTGAGTGCAAGGGGTTCATTTCAACCGGCCGCTGCAAGCACGCTGACGCGGTCGAACTTCTGATTACGAACGGGAAGCTGTAAGTGAAAACCCAGTAGCTCCGGCCAGTCCGGGGCTACATTCGTTAGACTCGCACTCAGCGGGCGAACTCGACCGGCAGAAACAGTCGGAACTCAAGAACCTTCCATTGCCTTCTCGATTGCTTTGCTGGCAACACCCGTACCGATCTTCGTAGCGACATCCAAAGCCCACTTCCCGGCGCTCTTGAGGTAAGACAATACCCCCTTTGCATCCCCCTTCTTCGCCGCGCTCTCTGCTTCTGCGATGGCAGCTACGGACGCATCCTGTTCTGCGTTTTTCGACTCAGCAAGCATCGACCCGCGCAGCCGTTCTAACTCTTTCGCCAAATCCGCAAGGCTGCTCTCTCCGATGCTGTCCCGCAGGATCTGAATGAAGTTGATGTTCTCGGCTTTCGCGCCCGGACCCATTGCGCCTGCTTGACCGGCTTGGTAACTGTCTCGCATCTCTGCTGGCCCCTCAAATACAGTGCAATTTTGGTAAAGTTTGTGGCTCATTACAGACTCAATCTCAGCTTCGCTAACTCGTGAGACGGCAGCATCGTCTTTGTCAAGTTCCGGGTGCTGGTCGCGCAGTTCGAGAAGGAACTCAAGCATCCGGGATCGCACGCTTGTAAGTACAGCGTGCAGAGCGTTCTTGGAAGTACGCTTCACCGCATAATTGAGAATCATGTCCTCAACATGATCGCCGTATTTGCGAAGGTAAGAAACCTCTTGGATGTCCAAAACTCGTTCGCAATTGCCACCAGACGCAAGGCTCTCGATTGAGGCGATTCCTTGATAAAATTTTGTAGTCGAGAAATACTCTCTCGTGTCCTCGGGCAATATACACACAGAAATGGAAACGTTGCGGAGATAGGATTGGAAATACCCTGCAAAATCTCCCCAGACTGTGCAAGGGACCACGCGATACTCTGGAAGTGGGAGTGTGTCGTCGTAGCCATCAAGTTCGGCATTCACCCACTGACGGAATTTCCGTCCTTTTAGTTGGAACGCCAAAACCTTCGTCTTCAGCAATACGTCCACAAGACTGTAGTTCTTCTGGTCCGCAATTTGATCGACCAAATCAGAAAAACGGCTCATGGGCGTTCGACCCCTCTTCAACAAATACCAACACAATCCTCCACACGAATGTTACCCCCGAGCACGGTAAGGCAAAAGGTCGGTAGCGAATCACTTTGTCAGGGGAAATGAACGCGGGGCAAATCTTTGCCCCGTCGGACGTGGCACGCGGGCCGGTCGATCCTGTACACTCATCCTCACACCCGACCGTGTGGTCGGGGCACTCACTCGGAGAGCAGTAAGCAGAGCAAAAGCGGGGCGCGTGCGCCCCATAACAACTTGAACCATGCGTTGAGCATGGTCTCGCTTCCAGCGAACCGGCCAAACGTGACCCGCAAGGGTCACGGTGTTTTCAATGAAGCGGACTTAGCCACGCCCCGAAAGGGGCGGCGGCCAGGGTCCGTTCATTGAAGGCTCTTGGCCGGGCCTGCTGGAGCGGCTCTGCGTCCGCCGCTCCGCACTTTTGGGGGTCCGCCCGTGCCCTTTATCGTCACCTGCCCGACGTGCCACCAAGCGCTCACCGTTCACGAAATGACCGCCGGTCAAGCTGTCGGCTGTCCCCACTGTCGCCAACCGCTGACCGTTCCCGCACCGGTCACCAAAGCACCCGATCCACCAGAGTTAGAGTTCTCTACCGGTCCCGTCACCAAACGCTACTCCACTCGATCCAAATACCACCGGAACGACACCGGGAGTGGCGTCAAGCTCCTGTTCATCTGTGCGGCCGTGGCCGTGGCTGTGTCTCTTGTCGTCGGTGCTGCGTGGTACTTTGCGCGCCCAAACCCAGAGATTGCGCGCGTTGAGGCTGAATACTCGGAAGTGTGCGACGAACTGGATCGGATGAAGAAGGCCGGGGTACCGGAGCACAGCGAACAATACAACCGGGTATTCCGCCGGTGGATTGATCTCCAGATCCAGTTCAACAACAAGTACGGGCGTACCCCGCGTCACCTCAAGTACGAGGATCGCGACTACAGCACGACACCTATCAGATAGACACGTGGCGCGACGGGGTACGCGCGTTAGTTCTTTGTGTTCGCCTGGATCGCGGCCCCGGTCCGCGTGCTCCGGGCCGCGTCGGTGATCTTCGCTTCGGTAACTTTGAGTAGTCGTCCGATCACCGGTCCCAAACTCTCCGCGAGCTTCGAGGCCAGCGCTTCCTCGTCAAGCTGGATCTTCACCTGTACATCGGCCTGGAGCTTGTCGAGGTATTTGTACTGGTCCTTAATCGACTTATCGAAGTCACTCCCGCCCATGCCGTCCGGGAAGTACCGTTTCAGTTCATCCGGCAAGAACATGCCCCTCACGGCCTTCTCACCGGATTTCCGCTTGGCGTCCGCGACGTACCCGGGCGCGATCGATCCTGCCGAGGCGAGGATCTCAGGGGGAAGGTTCTCGGCTCCCACGCGATCGATCAACCGGAGCGCGTTAACCCCCATCATCCGCTCGCCTCGGTTCATGCCCCCGATGCGTTCGGCCGCACCCGACGCGCGTTCAACTTTCCTGTTCGCGATCTCCAGTTCCGTCTTGGACATCTCGATATCGGCCTTGCGCACTTGGGACTGCGCTTGCGCCAGGGCCAACTGGCGCTCCTTGAGGCGGTTGATCTCCTCTTCCTTCATCTTCTGCGCGGTCATCAACTCGCCCTGTGCGATGTCTACTGCCCGCTGCGCCTTATCGATCTCACTTTTCTGGCGGATGCCACGGGATTCCAGGATCTCGACTTGGCGCAACTCCTCGCGCCTCTTGTTCACGGTGCCCTCGCGCTCGCCGATTAACTTGTCGGTCCCACTCATCAGCCCCTCGGACCGGGCCACGCCCTGACGGGCCGCGTGCTCGTCGCGTAGCGCGCGGGTGAGTTGGTCCCGTGCCGACCCGTACATCGCCTCGTTCGCGTGCCCGATGCGCCCGCCTTCTGTGGTTCGGTCGAACGTGTCCCGCGCCCCGTACTTGAACCTCTCCGCGGCCTGAGCCATGAATGATGCGTTCGATGCCTCGTACCGCGCGCCCCGCACTTTCGCGTATTCCGAGTACGCAACCCCCTCCGTGGCTTTCTCAACGCGGTGGTTCAGTTCCTGACGCGCCATCTTGTCCGAGGTGCCGTCCAGCGCGTCGGTGAACTTGATGAGGGACTCGCCCAGTGGGATGAACTCGCTCACCAGGGCGCGCGTCTTCTGCGCGCTGCTGGTGAACGAGTCGTTCATGATCTCCAGCCCCTTCGCGGTCTTGTTCAGTGCCACGTCGAGGGACTGGACCACGGCCCCGATCACTCGCCCGGCCGGTCCCGCGCTGCCGATGAGGGACGTGATACCGCCCGTTGCGCCTCGGGCGCGCCCCGCCCACTTGTCGGCGGCTTCCATGCGCTCCTTGTACTGGCGCTCGGAGCGCGCCTGCTCTCCCCGGAGGTTCGACCGGCTCCCGTGTGCGTTCTCGATGAGCTTACCCGATGGTTCGCCCTCGGCCGCTTTTGCGAGATTGGAGAGCACCTGTGCGGCGTCCCCGACCTTCAGGACGATGTTTACGGTCTGGTCCATTTCACTCGTCTCCGAAAAGGGCCGGTAGATCGTCCGCCAGTTCCTCGGCGCGCGTGCGGACGTACTCGCCCGCCGCGGCGCTCTTGTAATCGCGAGTCGGCACCGAGGCAGGTTCGTTGAGGACAAGGTTCCGCACCTGCTCGTCCGTGAGCGGGCCGGGGACGTTCTCCGCGAGCCACGCGGCCAGACCGAGCGACAGAACTAAGTCGTCGTGGTCGCGCTCGCGCCACGTGCCGAACTGCTCGTTCCCCGCGGGCGTGATCTTCACCCGGAACACCTGCAACTCGGTCTGGAGGACCGGGAACAGGGCCAGTTCATTGGACATCTTCAACCGGCGCTCGGACATGAGCGCCTGAAAGGTGTGGACGATGAGTTTCTTGGGTACGCGGACGTCGTGCGCGTGCTCGCCGCGTGTGGTTGTGCTCCCCGCGGTGATGGTGACACCGATCACCCGGCGCCCGGGGAGCGCGTCCCGGAGCATGTCGACGACGGGGGAACCGACTCCGGTCTGGTCCACGCACAGCGTCGCGGCCCGTAGATCGCGGTGGTTCGCAAGTTTCACGACCCGTTCCACGGTCTTCGGGTACGGTTCCCGCCACCGGTCCAGGTGCCCGCAGAAGTGCATCCGCTTCTGGTCCGCCGCGTCGAGGAACTTCGACCGCACGACCGAGGCCGCGGTGAAGTCGTGTTGCTTTCCGAGGTCTACGCCGATGGTGTGCATTGGCTCTCCTTCGCGCGCTTCACGAGTTCACCCAGAAGCGTTGTGCTAATACCGAACCGCCGTGACACCGCAGTCGCCTTACGCCCCGCCAGCCGTTGACGCACGGCCTCGGCGCGTTGCTCCGGGGGGCACAGTGTCGCGTGGTGAGCGACCGCGGCCACGGACCGACCGCGGCGGACGTAGTTCTTGCACAGGTTGGTCATGGTGGCCACGGAAACGCCGAACTCGCGGGCCAAGTCGGTCAGTTGCTCGCCCGCCTCGGCGCGCTCCAGGGCGTCCGCCTGTTTCCACTTGGTGAGCGTGCGCGGCCGACCCACGCGCTTCTGTGACCATTCCAGGTTCTTCGGTCTCAGGTTCTCCCGGTTCCCGTCCAGGAACCGAACCGACCAGCCACGGCCACCGGGTTCGCCGTGCCACGCGGAACAGACCATGCGGTGCGCCCGGATGAGAACCTGCCGCCCGTTCATTCTGATCGTCGAACTGAGCCTCTCGTAGCGCTCCCAGACTCCACCCCTCAACCGCCACAACCGCCCGCGCTCGTCGGCGCGGAACCCGGGAACCCCCGGAACCGGTGCCGACCGCACCCCCTTCAGTTCATCCGGGTTGTAGTCCCGCGGTTTCATTCTTTCGCTCTTGCGAATCTCAATAGGTCAAGGGAAAGTCCGCGTGGGGCAAATCTTTGCCCCGGGGTCGCGCGGGCTCGAAGAACGGTGCCTCGTCGCTCCCCGCGGCCAAGATGTCGTCCGTGTCGAACACGGCCCCTTCCGCGTCCTCGAACGAGCAGAAGTATTCCTGCTTCCAGTGCCGCTCGCCCAGTGCCTTGCGCTCGCTCTCCAGGAACGCGGAGGTGATGCGTGGGCACTTGTCGGCCGTGATCCTGAGCCGGTACCACGGTTCCGATCCGCTGTAGGCGTCGTAGAACCAGCCGCGCTTCCCGAACGCCGTGGTACACGCCAGCAACCTCCCGCCGCTCACCGCGAGCATCGGCCGCACACCGGCCATCAGAGCGTCGGGCACGCGGGCCGCTTCGTCCACCACCAGGAGCGAGACCGCACTGAACCCGCGGATGGTCTTCTCAGAACCGGGAACCGCGAGCAACCGTGAGCCGTTCGCGAGTTCCATGAAGGTGGCGTTCACCTTACCCGGGACCGGCCGTCCCAACCGCTCGTAGCGCTCCGCGGCCTTACGGAAACATTCGATGGCTTGGCGCTGCGAAGGGGCCGTGATGAGGACCAACGCGCCCGCTCGTGCGAGTACCGTGTGAAGCGCTGCCGCTGCCGAGGTCTCAGACTTCCCAACCTGTCGGGAAGCCAGGAGTAGGCACTGAGCCCAATGGCTCCGCAGTAACGCTGCTTGCCACGGGTCCGCACCCTTCATGATTGCGGCCGGGTCCGCCTTGAGTGCCGTGAGCGTTGCCGTGGCTAACGGGTTCACTCGGCGACTCGCCGCGATCTTGCGGAGGCGCGCCACCTCCGACCGCAGATTCATGGATACTCGCCCTCAGTTCGGCTACTTCGCGGGTCAGCGTCGCGTGCTCTCGGACACGGATGACGGCATCAATCATCGCCCGGCACGCACCCAGCGCGACCACATCACTCTTGCTGTCCACCAACTGCTCTAACCGGTTCAGCGTCGCACCCAACTTGCTCGCCGCCCCGCCGGTGAACCGCTCGATAATGGCAACCTGCTCGGCATCGACCGACCGGCGGAACGCGGGATCGGCCATCCGCCGGGCCACGGTACGAAGACTCACGTTCGCGGCCGCTGCCGCTTGCTCGTGAGTCGCCCCGGTCGCGAGGGCCGCGATCAGAAGGGCGTCGGTTTTGTTGCCACCACGTGCCATTGCGTGCCAACTCACTCCAGCGAAATTGGGCGCCCGCTCCGATGTGCTGCGTTCCGAGCGAACACATTCCGCCGCTCGGCTTCCGACAGCAGATCCCACGTCCGCACGCCCTTCGGTGGGTCGGGATTGGGTTTCGGTTCCGCGGGATCAGGTTTCTGTTCCACGGGCGCCGGCCCTGATTTCACCCAGACGTCGCCGTCCGGGTCGGCCGGTAAGCCGTGTTCGGCCCGCAGTTCGTTCACCTTGATCGCGCCGGCACCGATCAGTTGTTGAAGGTCCGCCCGCCGCCCGTCCGGGTCGCGGGGACGAGGCGGTTCCAGCCAGACGACGAGACTGGCGTCCTCGTACACCACACGAAAGAAGTTCGTGAGGTGATCGCTAATCAGCCGGCAGATGGGAGCGCACTTCGAGAAGCAGAACGTTTCGTCCGACACGACCGCGGACGCGCGGTTCGCATCGTCGGTCATGCCCAACGACACTTTCGGTGTACCGAACGCGGCCAACACCCGGTCGCGCGTGAGTAGCGACGAGGCCGTGAAGTCCATCTCCGCGGGCGTGTTGCTGATCCGTGTCACCTCTTTAATGATCGCGTCGAGGATGATCGGCTCGCCCGCATTCGCCGCGCCGGAAGTGGCTTCCTTGATTCGCTGCGTCAGGACGCGCCTCTGCGTCGCTGTGAGCGCGGGCGAGTCGTCCTGGTCACCAATTCCCGACCCCGATGCGTCCTGTCCTACCTTAACCAGAAGACCAGGGCGCCCGCCGTTGCGGAAGCTCGTAACTTGTGAGTCGAGAATCTGTTCGTCGGCCAACACGGACCGGAACGCTGCTTTCAGCGGGGAGAGTGACTGAAACGGGTTGGCGGGGTCCGGGTAGCTCATCCGAATCAACTCAGCCGAACCGAGGCGGTACTCGTCAGTCGAGTTTTCGGCACGAACGATGAATCGCGTGAGCGGTAGCCCCACGTAGTCCGGGTCTTCACGCACCCATCCCGTGGGGAGGTACCATAGACGCGGGTTTCCGCTCTCTTGCTCATCGAACCAGAGGAATGCCGTCCCCGTAACCTCCAGCGAGGCCACGATGAGCGAGATGAGCGTCGATTCCGTCAGGTACGGGTTCGGTTGGTCGAGGATGTCGTGAAGGGGATGTTCCGGGGCCTCCTTCACGTCCGAACCACTGGCCGCGGGGTTCCGCGAGCCCGTGGACTTCGCCCCAGAGGGACGGTTCTTTGCGTTCTTCTGCTTGCGGCCAACCTTAATGGGTTGTGCCGCGATGCGTTGCGAGGTGGCACGCACGGCCGCGTACACCCACTCAGCGAGGTGTCGCCGGGTGTCGTTGTCGTTCCAGGTCGGGCTACTCCCGCCCGTTGAGCCGGGTCCGATGGCCGCGGTGAGAGTGGCACCGCGGGGAGCCTTCACAGAGGGCACGCCGTTATTCAGCCAATCGAACATCGGAAATACCTATCGAATGGGCGACGAAAAAACCGACCTCACTTCGCGACAGCCAACCCTCCGGCCAATTCCTTCCGCTCCGCGGGCGAGAGCTTGCTGGTTAGCAGTGCCACCAGTTGGTTAATCGTGGTGTCCCGTGGGTCCGCCTTTTCCGTGTAGTACATGCCGCGGCGCATGTCCGGCGGGTCCGAATCTGGGAGTTTCCCCTTCACCACCCGAGCCACACCCGCGACCACTGCCCGCCGCATCCACCCGAGCCACGTGCCCGCGTGGGCGTTCGGGAACTCCTTCACCGGCTTGTCGAAGTCCACGGCACCCCCGATGCGCTTCTCAATAGCCGCGCGTGTGGCCGTGTACTGAAAGTCGTGGAGGGGTTCCACGATCGCACCGGTTCCCGTCGTCGGGTCGAAGCGGATTACCTGTCCCGGCACGCCATTCGGCAGGTCGCGCACCAGCGTCCCGATTTCCGGCGAGTTGATCGCCCGCACGTCGAACCGGCCGCGGACGCGCTCGCCGGTCGGGTGAAAGAGAAGATCGCCGTTCCGCTCGTTGTTGATCTCGATTTCAACCATGATTCCCCCGGGCCGTAAAAGGCCACAGAATGACGTGTGAAGTACGTGAGAACAGTGTGAGATGCTCGGGGCAAAGATTTGCCCCGAGCGGTTACGTTTTACGACTGCGCGTCGGTCATCAGCGCGAAGGCGTTGGGGTCGATTGGTTGACCGCCGAAGCGAGCGCGGATCACGACGAGCGTCGTGTTGGTGAGCGTGAGTTGCCGACCTTCGCGAGTCACCACAACTTCAGAGCCGAGGCGCTGGTACGCACGGTAGCGCTTCCAGCATCCGAACAGGATGCGAGTATTCGGGATGTCGTTCTGAACCTTGTACTGATAGTCCAACAAGGTGTAGGACTGGTTGTCCATCCCCATCACCCGGCGCTCATCACCGGGACCAACCGGGATCGCACGGGCGCGACGGTAAGACGTGTCGTTGGCCACGAACGCGGGGTTCCAGTCTTTCTGACGGTACTGCTTCTGGACGCTGAAGATCAACGACTCGTAATCGCTCACCGTCGGCGGTCCACCCGTGCCGTTGTCCGCGTTCACGGTCACCAGCCCCGACGTGTTGGTGACCCCCAAAGGCTCGTTGTAGCCGTTCCCGTTGACGATCACGCGATCCAGTTCGGCCTTCAGGCGCTCGCTGTACAGTTCCGTCACTTTCGCCCCGATGTTCACGGGCGAGTCGACGAGCATGTTGTTGTCGAGTTCGATCGCGCCCGCGACCGGGTATGTAGGCGTCGGGATTTCACTGACGAGCGAGGCCGTGTTGAAGGGCGTGAGCGCGGTCCCGGGATTTTGTCCCCAAGTCAGAGACAGGTTGTTTAGGCGCGCGGTGTCGATGCGCCGCGCGCTCACGGGCACGACATCGCAGAGACTAAAGACCTCTGAGTGAAGCAGCGGAAGCGTGACGATGTTGCTGTCGAACTCGTAGGGCGTCAGGAACAAGCCGCCACTCACAGTGTCGTCCATCAGCGCCTTAACGTGCGTGTTGGGCACGTAGTCCGACGGGTCGGCCCCGCCACCGTAGTAGGCACCGGCGACGTCTCCGACCCACCGCCCCTTTTCCACGTGGTCCGCCAGGAGCGACTTTTCCCAATCGGTGAGCGTGATGCCCGGTACACCAGCCTTTTGCATGGTCCTCTTGAACCACACGCCTACGATCGCATGATCTTTTTCCGAGGCGGTCTCGACGTTCTTCGAGCCCCACCGCAGGGGGTTCCCGTCGCGGCCCTTGATCGCGTACTTCTTCTCGGAGAGCCGATCGCCCGCGTCCTTGACCTTCGCGCCGGCGAAAATCTTCCCCGCCTTAGTCCCCGCCCCGACCGAGGCCGGGGTGTTCTTCAACTTTGCCATTTTCGATCTCACACCCCGGACTTGTTTCGTGGTCGCCTTCGCGTCCGGTGCGCTCAGGTGCCCTCCCCACCGCAACAGCGCCACAGTAGCGTGTGCGGTATTTTTCGGGAGCGCTCCACCCTTTACGGCGTCGGCAATCGCTCGTTCGACCTGCTTCGTTATGTTCTTCACCGTTTCCCCCTAGTGTCCGCGTAGTCGGCCCGCCGGTCCACATGGCGACCGCGTCGATACCCGGTTCGTCGAAGTGCGAAGCACCAGCACGTTTCACAGACTCGGACCACCCGCCCACGGTCGCGGAGCACGTACTCAGGCTCAGCCGGGTTCGGGCACCGCTCGCACTTCATCGAACGCTCCCACCAGACCGAGGCTGAGTGAGGAATAGAGCCATCACCGCCCCCAGCACGAACCCCACCACCGCGACGAACCCGACGCACACCAGGGAGATCACTTATCCACCTCGCCTCGGTCCTGATTGGCGGGGTGGAAGATGCCGTGCCGCCTGAATTTCACGACACCCCCCACCCCATTTGTCTCGTTCACTCAGTCATTCCCGGAGGAGGGAGGGAGCAGACCGACCCCTGTGGAGTCGGTCGGAAGGCACCCCCGTCGTCGGTTGGTCACATCCCGGCCCGGGTGTTTGGTTCGCGCATCCCGGGCTTTCACCCTGCGCGCTGACCCGCAGCTAAGCCCGGCAGGGTGTCGGACGCACACCGGGGCAGGTCAGTAAGGTGGCCCCCTCCGGGTCCACCGTGTCCCTGGTTACTCGCCTATTGGCGTCTGGCCTTCTGCCGGGTCAGCAGTACCCACTTGTTGCTGTGCTTTCGCCTCTGCGCGCCCTGCATCATGCAGCGGTGCCCGTTTCCGGATAGGTGTGGATAACACCTAGCAGCGCCCTTCAGGGCTTCCATTCGGAGGCTGTCATCTGTACGATGATTGTGTGGCACGGCCCTGCTATACCGCGTCACAATCACAGGCCGAGTGTCGTTTGCCGCGACACTCGGCCTTTTCATTTCTGGGGCAAATCTTTGCCCGGCTCTCTTTTTCCCGTGACGATCACAATTCGGTTTGTGAGTCCTGTGCCCGCCATAACCACCGGCACAATGTCGTCCCGCACACTGCGTAGGAGCCGCGCCAGGGCGCTAATTGCGTCCGACGACGGGACCATCTCCGGTTCACTCGCTGGCATCACGCACCCCCTCTGTGGCCGCGGTAACTGCCGCTCGCAGGTCCACATAAAGCGGGGCAATGTCGATCGCAGTTATTTGCAGTCCGGCCGCACTGAGTTGTTCCGCGTGGGCTTTGGCGGACTTCTCGACATTCGCGCGAAACAGCAACTCCGGCATCGCCTGATGACCGACCAGCATCACCCAGGAGCGCCCGTCAGCAATCGCGGCCTCGCACATCTCGTCGGAGGCGATTGAGGCTATGGCGCGTCCTACGGCTTCAGCCTCGGTCCCACGCACGCCACGGCCGATGAGCGCGGATGTGGTGAGGACTGCGAGCAGGTGTCGCACACCCCACCGACGTCGCCCGTCGCTGAGGGTTCGCGGAACGCAGCCCAGACCGAGCAACATGCGGTGCGCGTGTAATCGCGAGATGCGCAGGATTCGCGCTGCTGTCGGTGTCGACACGTCCATAGGGGCACTCCGGGTAGCAGTTACCCTGAATGTTACCCGGCCGGGTGTCAACAATCAATATTTATCGCGCGATCGTTGTCTTATTTGAAATTTTATTAGTAAAACATTTTACGCTTACAAAAATACCCTTGACAGCTTGAAGTGCATAAATGCTTGAAATGCAGGTGAAAATGAAAAACCCGGGGCAAGGATGCCCCGGGTCGCGAGATTGCTAAAACGAATGTTCACATCAGTCTGAACCATCGTGCGAGCCACGTTCGGATCGCCTCGGAACTTTGAGTGCCAGCAATGCCAACAAGAAGTACGAGTGCGGTCTTCCGAAATTTTGAGCCGAGTGCTGCCCAGAGGCTCTGGTTCACAAGGATCATTGTCCTGACGGTGAAGCAAAATGATAGCCATCGCTTACTGAACCAACCCTCCCGGAGGGCATGGGCGAGCAGATAGTCTTCCTTCAATTCTTCATGAGCCGGCTCGTACACTTTTTCTCTGACTGAGCGTGGGAGGAGGAAGGGGAATAAATTCCACCAGCGAATGAGAGCCCCTTTCAACTCTTCGGATGCGACTACTCTTTCAAAATCAGACAACTCCACCCTGTTATTCGCCTCGTCAAGCGTTATGGTTTTCGGTTTGTACGACGTCGAATTCACATGCTCAACCAACCTACTTATCACATCATGATCGAATTTATCCGATTCCATGTTAAACGATACAGCAATGCCCCTTTTGTACTCTGTTATCACGACCGATGACGATCTGAACGAGCAGAGGCGTTTCAGCAACTGATTTTTCAAGAATTTATCGTCCCGATCAGCCATTGCTGAGGCCTCCCAAATTGAGCCCTCTGGCAGCATCTAACCCAGCGTAAAAATCACGGACGGTACCAAGCGCCGAAACGCCCGCGGCTGCTACTTTGTAGACTCGCTCCTTAATAGTTTGCCCCGCAACAATCTTCTGCTCGTACCGACCTTCTACGAATTTGGACTCTTCGAGCCGAGCCATCAACTGATAGAACGCAGGGGCCGATTTGCGATGCCCCTCTTGCTCCAAGAGGGCGCGAAGCGATCTTCCCGATTGCTCGCCATCCAAGAGCGCGGCGAGCAGCAGAAACTGCAAGTGAGTAATGTCTGGCAGTGGCATGGCACCCCCTAAGTAACGCGACCTTACTAAGGTCATGTTATCTCGACCAGCGGCTGATGTCAAGCACACGGGTAGGATCGCTACTCGTCGAACAAATTCGGGGGTTGCGGTGGGTCGATCACGGTGAGGCCGGGCGTGTCGCGCAGCACCTTTTCTAGCCGTTTGGCGTTCGCAATGGCGTCCGGCATCCCGGCGCGCTGGTACTCGTCGGCGGTGATCTCCAAACTTATCGCCCGTGTACCCACGCAGTTGTTGAAGAAGATCAGCGCCTCGTCCGCGCGGCCCTTTTCGGCCGCGGCCTTTAGCCCGGCGGCCCACTCGCGCAGCTCGGCCTCGGTGTAGTCGTAGGCGTAGCGCAGCTTGCCGTCCTGATACCAGTTATCGGCGTTCTGAGAGTGGAGACGGGCGTAGATGCGACGGTTCGCGATTCGTAGTCCGCGTGGGAACAGAGTAGGCACATCCGGGACGCCCACACTCACCAAATCCAGATCGACGTGCTCCATCCACTCGCGCAAGTTCGGCGCGTTCCAGGACCGGTGCCGGAACTCCACCGCCACCCGGTGCGGCTTCAGTTGCGCGCCGACGTGCGTGATCCACGCGCGGTTGTCGGCGGTGTTGTGGAACGCTTCCGGCACCTGGAAGATCAGCCCGAGCGACTTGCCCGTCGCGGCGAGGTGGTCGGCGGCCTGCTTGAACGCCGGGATGTCGTCGATCGATCTCTCGTGGCTCACGGACTTCGGCACCTTGAGCGTGTAGCCGAACCCGGGCGACGACCGGCGGGCCATCTTCGTGATCTGCTCGCGCGTCGGCGGGCGGTAGAACGACGAGTTGATTTCGACGGCCGCGAACCGCGTCGCGTAGTACGGCAGCATGTCGTGTTGTGTGGTGCCGCGCGGGTAGAACCCGCCGACCCACGCGGGGTACGCATATCCCGCCGTACCGATCCGAACGTTCATTCGAGCTTACAGTTTGTATGCGCGGAGCGGGCGAGAGAGATATTCTAACCGCACTCTGTCATGCGCGGTAACTCGGTGAACCGCACGCGCACACGCCGTTACGGTTCAGTTGCGCGACACCAGCCACCGCCGCGGTTACACTGTGCAGATCCACAAGCCCCGGAGACCGTTCATGTCCGCTCAGATGTTCGGCGAAGTGATCCCGAACGGCATCTCCATTCTCATCGGCATCTGTGTGACGCTGGTCGGTTTTCGCGTCTTCGGGAAGAAACCGGGCGTGAGCGAAGAAGCCGATCGGTGGCACGCGAAGACCGGGAAGTGGCTCAAGCTCCTCGGCCCGGTGATCGTGCTCGGTGGCCTCGTGTCACTCGTCGCAACGACCGGCAAGTATTGGTCGCGGCCGGCCGATGGCTGGAGCCGCCACACCACTACAGACGGGGCGTGCAGTGTCGAATTCCCACACGCCCCGCAACACGAAGTGCAATCGGCCCCCGGCAATAACGGCGAGAGCCTGAACGTGGCGGACACGAGCCACAACACAAATTACTCGCTCACATTCTCGGACCTCTCGGCCAAAGATGCCGCGCACCCAATTGATGAGCAGTTCGACGACATCCGCGACATCTTCATGAGTGCGTCGCCGGGCGGCACAACGCCGGTGCTACTCGATGATCGCGTGCTCGTTGAGAACGGCTTCCCCGGTCGGGAATATCGCATCGCGGTCGGGCACCAGTTCGTGACGCGGATCAAGGTGTTCATCAACGGCTCGCGCGTCTACCGTGCCATCGCGGTGAACCCGCCCGATATCGAACTCGATCGCAAATCCCAGCGGTTCATCGGCTCCTTCCGCTTCGAGATCCGCAAGCCGTGACCGGGCACGTTTTCTCTACTCCATCGCCATTTGCAGAGTCCCGCGGTACGATGCACTCTCACCACTGAGAGTCGCACCATGTCCAAAGCCAAGAAGCCGGTGCTGGCGAAGCTGTCCGATCTCCAAGCAGGAAACTACGTCGATTGCTTCGTGCAACTCGCGGAGAAGCAGCGTAAGACGCTGACGGACGGCAAACCGTTCATCACCTGCAAGTACCGCGACGCCAAGCGCACCGTCGGGGCCGTGCCCATTTGGGGCGACGTGCCGCTGTTCGATCAGGCCCAAGAGTGGCAGGTCGGGCAGTTCTTCAAGGTGCGCGCGACCTACACCGAGCACGAGAAGTACGGCCCGCAGCTCGATGTCGAGCAGATTCGGCAGGTCGAGGACCGCGACCGCGCGGACGGGTTCAGTGAACTCGATTTCGTCGAGCGCTCCCGTCACGACCCCGCCGAGATGTTCGCGGAACTCGAAGCTCTCGTAAGTGGGGAAGTCGCAGACGGCCCGCTCCGCGCACTCACTCTGAATCTGCTCACGACACACGCCGACACGCTGAAAACGCTGCCGGCCTCCACGCGGCACTTCTACCCGTTCGCGGGCGGCTGGCTCGAACACACGCTCTCGGTCGCGCGCTCGTGTGCGTGGTTGGCGGACCGATACGCGGCCCAATTCCCCGAACTGAACCCGCCCCTGAATCGCGGTCTGGTAATCGCGGCCGCCGTGCTGCACGACATCGGCCGGGTCCGCGGGGTAGATTTGCCGCCCGGTCAACCCGGGCACGTCAACGTCCCCGGCGAGTTGTTCGGGCACCTGTTCCTCGGTTACGACATGATCCGCACGGCCGCAAGCGCGGTACCCGACCTCGACCCCGAACTGCTCAACCTGCTGTTGCACTGTGTCATCACACCGCTGAGGCTCCCGGAGCGCGGGGCGTCGCGGTTCCCGTGCATCCCCGAAGCCCTGATCCTCCACCACGCGGACGAACTCGACGGGAAGTTGGAAATGCACGTCCGGTGCCTCACGCGCGACACGTCCGACGGCCCGTTCACCGACCGCGACCCCGTCCTCGGGCGCCCGCTGTTAAAGGCACGCAAGGTGTGACGGTATCTGAGGTACGCCCCGGTGCGCCTTCTTCCCCTCGCCGTGACGAGGAGGAATGAAAAACCCGGATACGGAGAACCAACGTGAGCACGACCGCAACGAGCCTCTACGACATTCCCGTTTCTACGATCGACAACACGCCCATCACACTGGAGCCGTACCGCGGTAAGGTGCTGCTCGTCGTGAACGTCGCCAGCAAGTGCGGGTTCACCGGGCAGTACAAGGGGTTGGAAGAACTGTACCGCAAGTACAAGGATCGCGGGCTGGTGATCCTGGGGTTCCCGTGCAACCAGTTCATGGCCCAGGAACCGGGCAACGCGGAAGAGATTCAATCGTTCTGCTCGCTGAAGTACGACGTGACGTTCCCGATGTTCGCGAAGGTGGACGTGAACGGGAAGAACGAACACCCGCTGTACACGCACCTCAAGGGCGCCGCGCGCGGTACCCTGGGCACGCGGGGCATCAAGTGGAACTTCACCAAGTTCCTCGTGGACCGCACCGGGAACGTGGTCGCGCGCCGCGGACCGACGACCGCGCCGCACCAACTCACCGCCGATATCGAACACCTGTTGGGATGACGCAGTGAACGACGAAGCCGGCTTTCTGCAAGCGATCGCGGACCAACCGGGCGAGCGCGTCACGCGACTCGCCTACGCCGATTGGCTGGAGGAAAACGGACGCTCCCAAGAAGCCGAGTTCCTGAAGGCGCAACTTCAGATCGAGGAAATGAGCGCCCGACTCATCGCTCTCGGCGGGAAGCTCGATACGAAGTGGCTCGCAGGCATCGGCAATCCTGCACCGGAGCAAATGAGCCTAACTTTAAATTCCGGTCGTGAGATTGAACTGACTGGATTGAACCAACGACCCGTTTATGGGCATTTCACACTTGGAGCACCGCGCATTACGGACAATGACCGAAGAGTAGACAACCTTGTAACTGCTGAGCAAGAACGCATCGGACGGGCGCCTTACCTTATTCACCCGCGGCAGCGACCAGTAGAATCAGGCAGCCCGGATCGTCTCATTCAAGGCCGCGCGCTCTTACCCGGTATAGTCTGCGTCGCCACTTTCACATCATTCAAGCCAGCGCGTGACGAAGATCTCGTCTACTCCGAATTGGATATCATCTGGTTCCAATACTTTCCGGCACTTCCCATCGATCCGGGCGTGCGCGAGCAAATCCGAGCCATTGATTGGAATCAGCACGCACACGATTTCGATTGGTGACGTCACTTCACCGGCACGTCCCACAGTTTCACGGTGCCGTCACTGCCGGCGGAGACGAGCGTCTTGCCGTCCGGGGTGAATCCCACGCCGAACACCGCGCCGCGATGCCCGGTCAGCGTTTTCACTTCCGCGCCGTCTAACGCAGACCACAACTTCACGCTGCCGTCTTCGTGGCCGGTCGCCAGAAACTTGCCATCACGATCGAACGCAACCGCGCGCGTTCCGCCGGCGCTGCCCAGTTTCGGGCGCTCGGATTTGTCGGCCAGTGCCCACCAGCGCGGACCGCCGGTCGCAGCCGCAGCGAGCACTTTGCCATCTGCGGATACGGCCAGAGTGTGAACGCGGTGCTTCTCAACTGGCAACAGACCGAGCGGTGAGCCCGTCGGCCAGTTCCACAAGCGCACGCCGCCATCTTCGCCCGCAGAAGCCAGTGTCTTGCCGTCCGCGAACGCGAGCGCGTGAATCCGTCGCGTGTGGCCCTTTAAGGTGCGAATCGGTTTCCCATCCGGCACGGTCCACAGGCGAACGATGTGATCGCTACCTGCCGAAGCGAGCGTTTTGCCATCAGGGGCGAACGCGACACATTCAACGGTCGCGTCCGATGCGGTGACGACCGCGCCGGGCGCTCCCGTGGCCGCGTCCCAAAGGCGCACGGTCCGGTCGTCACCACAAGAACTGAGGGTTTTGGAGTCGGGAGAAAAGGCAAGGCCGAACACCTTCCCCGTGTGGCCTTCGAGCGTGAATTTCGTGATGGTCGCACCAGCGTCCCACACGCGGATCACTTTGTCTTCACCCGCTGCGGCAATCAGTGCCCCATCAGGCGACACCGCGACCACGCGAACGCTTCCGCCGGCGCTCAAACTGACGCGCTCCTGACCGCGTGGCCACAGCAGCCACACGCCAACGCCGACGAGAATAACAGGGAGGAAAAAAGTCGCGCCGCGAACCCATCCGCGGCGCGAAGAAGTCGTAGTGTCCGTGGTCATAGATGGCTCAATAGTCCCCGACCACTTCCCCGCCCGCGCGGGTGCCGAGCCGCTCCCAGGTTACCGGGTTGATGGTGTTCTGGATGACACGCACGGACCCGTCACACAGCAGGAAGTTGACGCCCTGCGTGTGATTACTGTTGGAATCTTCGACGTGATCGAGCGGGTTGTTCGGAACACGCCCGTCGACCGCTTCACCCGTATTCGTCAGGCACAGCGTCGGCGGTCCCTCGAAATCGTAGGTCGGGTTGACCGGAGGGTTCGCGCAACCGGTAACAGCACCCACCCACGTCGTTTGCGGCGATCGCCGGCTCCCGCGCTCACCAACCATGAGCGTGTTGCTCAGGCCATCGGTGATGTCGCCCGCACGAACCTTGCTGTTGCGGTACAGCACGCCGTTAGCCGTGTCCGGGTAGGCCGTTACCTCGAACGTGCCGCCCACACCGACGTAATTGGCGAACGCGACCGTTGTTAGCACAGTTCCGCCTTCGTCCACCGCATTGAACGTTGGCGAAGCCGGGTTATCCGACGGGCACAGGAACACCGCGAGCGGCCGCACGCGCGCTGATGCGTTTGCGGGATCGCGGATGTCCAGAGTGTAGTTGATGGTGCGAGCGAGGTTGTCTTGCTCCAGATCGGGAAGCAGCACTGCAGCCCACCCCCAACCCGGCCCGGTACCGTCACTATTGGTCGAAGCGGCACCGGAGGTGAACCCCGCCGGGAACCGCTCCATCCGCGAGTGGTAGCTGTGCATTCCCAGGCCGATTTGCTTCAAGTTGTTCTGACACTTCATCCGGGCGGCGGCTTCGCGAACCTTCTGCACCGCCGGGAGCAGCAATCCGATGAGGATCGCAATGATGGCAATGACGACCAGCAGTTCAATCAGGGTGAACCCGCGCGGCGACTTCAGATGATACTTGGACATCGTATGACCTCCGCGAGCAATCAATAACCTTCAATACGAGGATACGGACAGAGTAGTTCAAAGTAAAACCAGTTTCGCCTATTTTATTCCCGCACTCAACGAAGACACAGGGCTTCCGCCCTGTGCTACGAACGCCGGCCCCTCCGGGGCGGAAAGACATTGGCCTTCACCGCCACATCGAGAACGGGATGAATGCGACGCGGTTGTTGATTGTTGGTTCTCGCCCCGGAGGGGCCGGCGGACGTAGCACAGGGCGGAAGCCCTGTGGTCCTATTTGGAAATGCGGTTACTTCTTCGGTGGTGCGAGTAGTGCGTCGGCCTTTGTGGGGTGCTTCTGCACGTAGTCGGCGATGCCGTTGAAGAACTCCAGGAACTGCTCCGCACCCTGCTCCGCCACTTTGGGGGCAGCCGGCCCCATCAGGCGCAGTGCCAGAGTTGCGGCCTTGCTGTCACTCACGAGGAAGATTTGCACGCTGGTGCTGAACGACGCGACGCCGTCCTTTGTCGCCTTCCGCGGGTGCGTGAGGATCGCGACCGCCTTCACCGGAACCGCGGGCGCGGCGACGCCGGGCTTCACCTTGCCCGTGGCGTACCACACGCGCCCGTCCTGGAACGTGCCGACCGTGCGCCACACGACTTCGCTGCCGTTCTCATCGGTCCACGCGAACAGCCCGTTTCCCGCGTCGGAAATGGGCACGGCCTGGACCTTCAGCCGGTTCCAAGCCGCCGCGACGCGGTCCGGGTGGTCGAACAGCCACTCGTACATCGAAACGGTGCAGATGACGTCCGGGGCGGCCGCGCGGGTGGAGACGGTCGGCTTCTGCACCACCTTCATCACCGCGTCGCGGTAGTCCGCGTGGACGGCGTCGGCGAGGTTCACGCGGACCGCGCCGGCCGTGTTCGGGAGAGTCGCCGGCATCGCGGCCGGCATTGCGGGGGTCGCGCCCGGCTCGGCGGATGCGGGCAGCGGCGGTGCCGCACACGCGACTCCGGCCACCGTACTACCAAACAGCACGCCCAGCACCTTCGCGGGTCCGGTCATGGGGCACCTCGTCCGTGATTGCCGCGCGGTCCGGGGCCGGTTGGGGGACCGAACCACCGAGGGGGACCGCGCAATACGTCATAATGAATCGAACCGGCGCGACCGCGATCATGAGCAATTCTGGTTGCCCAGTCCGGTTGCCCTTGCCGCGTCGCGATCAAACGGGGTAACCTCCCGCCGCGAGTGCAACTTACCAGCGCGGCCGTTTTTCGCGGCGTCGCCTCGGTTCCGGGCAATCGGGCCACCGAGCGAAAAAGGCACCAGAAGTTCGGCGAAGGTCAGGAGGACCGGCAAATGACACGCAAGAAATGGACGACGCGCGCGGCCGGGGTGGTGGCGCTGGTCGTGGTAATCGGCGGTACTTGGGCCGGCTTCAACGCATCCGTTCTCCGTGCGAAGTTCGCCGCGCAGAAGCTCGCCGCCGCGACCACTGATGAAGACCGCACACAACGGGCCGACCAGCTCGTGAGTTACGGCACGCCGGGCATCGACCAACTCATCGGCTTCGTGAAGACGGGCGACGACGCCACGCGCACGGCGGCCGTCGGCGCGCTCGACCGGCACCTGAACGCGATGCCGGACGGCGACGCCCGCGCGGTCGCCATCGGTGGCTCGGTTCTCGACGCTTTCCCCAATGCGAACGAAGCCGGGAAGCACGCCGTCTTGGTGCTCGTGCCCACCATCTTGAACCGCACCAACGGCACGCACGCGGACCGCTGCCGCGCCATCGTGACCGAGGGATTGAAACTACCGGACCTCAACGCCCGGCTCGCAGCGGTCCGGCTCGCGATCCACCCCGACATCAAATTGCGGACCGAGATCGTCCCCCTCCTCGCGGCGAAAGAACCGGAACTCCGCGGCGCGAGCCTGTTCGCGGTGGCGGCCAATTCCGACGGCGAGCAGGTGATCGGCGACGAGGAACTGTTCCGCTGGCTGCACGACCCGGACGCGGGCGTGCGCCAGGTGTGCCACGATGCGCTCGTGGGTCGGAACCGCTCCGACGTGGACATCACACTCGGTCGGCGCCTCACGCATACTGACCCGAACGAGCGGCTGAAGTTGCTCCTCGACCTGCGGTACGACGACGATGTCACCGACCCGGAACCGTGGCTGGAGCGCCTCAGTCGCGACCCCGAACCCGCCGTGCGCGCCGGCGCCGCGCGCGTGATGGTCGAGATCGCGGCCGCGCGCAAGATCCCCTGCCCCGCGTGGATCGCCCGCGTCACCGATGGGGATGTTCACCCGACCGTGCGCTTCATCGCCAATTACTACCGCCAACTCCCCGCGCCCGCACCGGCCGGGGCGGTTCCCGCTGGTGGATCAAAGCAGAACTGACTTTCGGGAGATTTGAGAGATTCCCGCCCGCTCGTTTGTCAGTGACGCGGGTGAAGCACCTGCGATCCCGGGAAGTGCCCCCGCCGATCCGATTCGGCTGCGATTGCCCAACAAATACGGGCAATTCGCACCCCCGACGAACATTCTAGCAAACTTCTTTTAATCCACATCCGAACCGCGCCGTCAACCAAAAAATTAGAAAATCTGTCCTTCTTGGACACATTGCTCCTTGACGTCGCAACTTACCCGCTTTTACAGTGGATGAAAGATGAGCGCGCGCCTGAAGGTTTACACTTACAAAAGGTGTAAGCCCAAACAGGTTCCGCACCCTTCCCGTGAAGTGGAGATCGGGACGGGGCACCGAAGCCGGTTCGCCACAGCCGTGTTGTTCGGTCGCGGAGGTGTGGGTTCGCTCTCGGAGGATAAAGAGCATTGGGTTCGGTGTTTAACGGCACCGGCCCAGGAATTACTCACGGAAAGATAGACACCAATGCTCGTGCTGTCCAGGAAAAAAAACGAGTCGATTGTAATCAACAACGACATCGTCATTACGGTGGTCGAGATCCGCGGGGATAAGGTGCGCCTCGGCATCGAAGCCCCGAAAGACGTGCCCGTTCACCGCCAGGAAGTGTACGAGGCGATCCACGGCGCAAAGGCCCCGGTAGTCGCGACGAAAACGGACGCCACCGACCCGCCCGCCTGAAGAAACGCACGCACCGCCTGCCACTCAATCCGCCCCGCGACTCCCGGGACGGCTCCCTCCCCCATTTCCGACCGCACCAACATGAGCCGCACCGTTGCGGTACTCGGGGCCAGCCCCGAGCGCCGAAAGTTTGGCAACAAGTCCGTTCGCGCGCACCTCACGGCCGGGTTCACGGTCTACCCCGTTACGCCGAACGTGACGGAAGTCGAAGGGCTCCCCGCGTACCCGTCCGTCACCGAAGTTCCCAGCGGACACATCGACCGCGTGACGGTGTACCTCCCGCCCGCGATCGGGTTGAAGGTGCTGCCGGCGATCGCGGCGCGTGCGCCGGGCGAGGTGTGGTTCAACCCCGGCGCGGACGGCCCCGAAGTGCTGGCCGAAGCGCGCCGATTGGGGCTGAACGTGATCGCGGGGTGCAGTATCGTTGATCTGGGCATGTCCCCGCGACAGTTCGGTGATGAGTGAGGAACTGAAGCCACAATTGTTGGCGCCTTGCCCCTCACGTATCACCGAGTTCGTCACTTCGTCGACAGGTCCGTGAACTTGATGTCCTTGAACTCGACGCGCATCTTCGGGTAGCCGGTGTGCATTTGGAACGCGATGATGCCGTCCTTCGGCGCGTCCTTCGCTTCCTTGCCCGGGAGCTTGGCGAAGTCTTGGTCAACCATCGCTTCACCGTTGATCTTGATCGTGATCTTGGTACCCTTCGCGATGATGAGGTAGTCGTTAAACTCGCTTTCCTTCACGGCCTTCTTGATCGTGTCCGGGCTGGACGCCTTCATCATCCCGCCGACGCCTTCCCCGTAAAGGCTGCCCCAGTACCCCTTACCCACGTCCACTTGCGGCCCCTTCACTTTGAACAGTTTGCCATCGAACACTTCGCTGCGGATCTGCACGCCGCTGTTGCCAACGCCGTCGCGGAGCTGGACCTTGCACGAGAGCTCGAAGTCGCTGTACTTCTTCTTCGAGCAGAAGAACGTGTTGTATTGCAGGTTCTCGGACGTCTCGCCGACAACCGTCTTGGCCTTCGGGTCGAGCTTCCAGAGGTTGGCGTGCCCCTCCCAGTTCTCCGGCTTGAGGAAATCTTCGGTATCATCGGCGCGAACGAATTGCGGCGCGAGGACGAGCGCGACGACCGCGAGCGGCGCGGCGCGGAAGAGGCGGGCACTACGCATGACTGAACTCCGTGAGAGTGTAAGGACCAGAAGTCCCGGTGGGTAACTGGAGGCGGGACGGTGACATGGTTACGTCGCGCGCGCCGGAACGCAAGGGGCTGGCCGCGATCGGGTGCGGCGGGTATGTCGGGTATGTCGGGTATCGGCCGACTCCCGCAGAACCCCTGCCACCCTCCGCCCTCTTGCCGGTGCCCGATTCCCGACACACCCGACATACCCGATTCCTCGGAGGCTGCTCGTGTCGTCCCCCCCTCCCGGCGCTGCCGCCGGTCTGTCGCCCGTTACCCGCTGGCTCGTGGTCACCGTCGCCGCCATCGGGTTCCTCTTCGATACCTACGAACTGCTCATGTTCCCGGTGATCGGGGCACAGGCACTTTCCGAACTGCTGAAGGTGGCGCCGGACAGTGACGCGGTGCGCCTGTGGTCGGGCCGGATGCTGTGGATCGCGGCGCTCGCCGGCGGCGTGTTCGGGTTGCTCGGCGGCATCCTCATCGACCGCCTCGGGCGCAAGACGGTGATGGTCGGGAGCATCCTCGCGTACTCGCTCTCGCCGGTCGCGGCCGCGTACAGTACCGAGCTGTGGCAACTGATTCTGTTCCGCTGCACCACGTTCATCGGCGTGTGCGTGGAACTGGTCGCGGCGGTCACTTGGCTGGCGGAACTGTTCACCGACAAGCGGCAGCGGGAAATGGTGATCGGGTGGACGCTCGCGTGCGCTTCGCTCGGCGGCATCTTCGTGACCGAAGTGTTCAACGAAATCGGTTCGTTCATGCGCTCGCACCCCGAGGGGGTGTCGTGGTTGCCGGTACCGCCGGCCGCGTGGCGGTACACGCTCCTGACGGGGCTGATCCCCGGCGCGCTGATTCTGCTCCTGATGCCGTTCGTCCCCGAGAGCCGCGTGTGGAAAGAGCGGAAACTGTCCGGCACGCTGAAGCGGCCGAGCTTCGGTGAACTGTTCTCGCCGGCGCTTCGCAAGACCACCATCGTGACGACCCTGCTCTCGGCCTGTGGGTACGCGGCCGCGTTCGGCGCGCTGCAACTCACACCGCTCCAGATGACGCCCGGCCTGCCCGTCCTCGATCCGATCAAGAAGGAACACGGCCCCGCGGTGAAGGCGGCGACCGGGAAAGTCAAAGCGGCCGACGAAAAGCTCGCCAAGGCCGAAACCGAGAGCGACAAGAAAGCCGCGACCGAACAAAAGACCGCGGCCGAAAAAGACCTCCGCGCCGCTCAGAAGCCGATCACCGACGAGATCAACGCGACGCGGGGGAACATTCAGCGGTGGCAGGAACTCGGCGGTTTGACCGGCCGCATCCTGTTCGCCATTCTGCTCCTGTACGTTGCAAGCCGCGTGCTGATCCGCATCTTCCTGCTGCCCGGAGTGGTGCTGTTCCCGGTCGCGTACCTCGTGCTGTACCAGGGCGATTACACAGTTTTCGCAGCGGCGATTTTCCTCTGCGGGCTCGTCACGATCGCGCAGTTCAGTTACGTGAGTGAGTACCTGCCCAAAGTGTTCCCGGTTCACCTGCGCGGCACCGGTAGCGGGTTCGCAACGAACGTGGGGGGCCGCATGCTCGGTACGATGGCCGCGACCCTGAACACGGAACTGCTGGCACCGATGCTCAGCGGTGAGGGGAACCCGGCGAAGGTGGCGAAGGCCGCCGCGATCATCGGTTCGGCCGTGTACGCGATCGCTCTGGTGCTGTCCTTCATGCTGCCCACGCCGAAGGAAGAAACCCCACCCGCTCCGCCTGCGCCTCCCGCGTAACAACACGCGATCGCTCTTCCTGCAGTCGCCGATCTCGAACCGGTGTAACGACACGTGGTTCGAGGTCGGCGACTGCAGGAAGAGCGGCACCGTCTCATCAGCTCCATCGCCGCACACAGCTACGAGCCTCGGCTAACATTGGCTAACATTTTCGGTCCGCCCAATTGTTAGTCAATCGCCGCAAATCATTTACAGTAAAAGCCTTACTAGCAGCCAACACTGACCACATTGAAGGGGTTTGTTAGCCCCGGCTGCGCTCCGTGATTCTGCCTTCAATGCCCGCACAAACCCGTTTGGATGCTGGCAATCGGGCAGTTTACATATTTACACTATTCTACACTCGCCGCGCGAGAAAATAAAGACATAATCCGCGCGTGTCGCGTGCCCGCCCGCAGCACGAATTCAACAACACCGCCGAACTGTGGTAGAACAGGAGCGTATCGCCGCACGTCGCAGGGAATCGATGAGTACGCTACCCGAACACCCCTACCAGGAGGGGACGAAGCCGGCCAACGGACCGCCCGCGTGGACCAACGCGGACGCGGTCCCGGCGCGCTTCGGCGATTTCGAGATCGTCTCCAAACTCGGCCAGGGCTCCTTCGGGCAAGTCTTCCTCGCGCGCCAAGTGTCGCTCGAACGCAACGTTGCGCTGAAAGTAATTGATGGCGAACCGGCCGGGCACAACGAGGGCCAGTTGCTCGCGGGCCTGGAACACGATCACATCGTGAAGGTGTACTCCGCGTTCCTGGACCCCCCGAGCGGGCTGAGCGGGCTGTGCCTCCAGTACGTGCCCGGCGCGGACCTCGGGGTGCTCATTCGCCACATCTACGAGGGCGGGCGCGTCCCGGAATCGGGGCGGGCGCTGCTCAAGGCGCTCGACCAGTTGCGCCGCGGAGATCCGGGCTTCGACCCGGCCGCGCTCCGGGACCGCGAAGCGCTCGCGGCCGACGATTTCCCGCAAGCGGTGTGTCGGCTCGGGGGCCGGATGGCCGAAGCGCTCGCGTTCGCCCACGCGCACGGCATCCTGCACTGCGACATCAAGCCCGGGAACATTCTGCTCACGCCCTACGGCCGACCGATGCTCGCCGACTTCAACGTGGCGTTCGATCGCAAGCGGCACCGCTCCGAGGACACGCGATACGGGGGTACGCTCGCGTACATGGCCCCCGAGTACCGCGCCGTGATGCTCAACCTGCCCGGTGGGAAGGCCGACGAGCAGTGCGACATCTATTCGCTCGGCGTGGTGCTGTACGAACTCGCGACGGGCACGCGCCCGACCCGGACGAGCGATTCGTCCGAGACGCGGGAAACGGTGGTCCCGGGCACCGTGCCCGCGCGTGCGCCCCTGCCCAACGTGCGCCCGTCACCCGATGCACTGGACCGCGTGCCGCGTGAACTGGCCGCGGTGATTTGCCGCGCGATCGACCCCGAGCCGGTCAACCGGTACCAGACCGGCACGGAACTCGCGAACGCACTGGCGAGCGCGGGGCAGTTATTGACGGCCCGCCGCGCGCTCCCCGCGCCGTCGCCCCTCGGCCGCTGGGCGACCGCGAACCCGATTCGCGCGCTCGCGGTGGCCGGCATCTTCCCGCACGTCGTCGCGTCCGTCGTGCAGATCGGCTACAACACGGTCAAAATCCAACTGGTCGGGCACCAAGAATTTGTCTTCCTGTGCCTCGTCATTGCCTACAACCTCTTTGCCTACCCCGTTTTGGGCGGCACCGCGCTGTACCTGTTCCGGCAAGTCAA
This sequence comes from Gemmata palustris, assembly GCF_017939745.1. Classification (NCBI taxonomy): domain Bacteria; kingdom Pseudomonadati; phylum Planctomycetota; class Planctomycetia; order Gemmatales; family Gemmataceae; genus Gemmata; species Gemmata palustris. The sequence continues at coordinate 5,125,281 of NZ_JAGKQQ010000001.1, forward strand.
GCACCGGCTCCCGAAGGTGCCCGCGATGCCCGGCCCGGAGCTCGACACGTTCCGCGGCCGGGTGTGCCAACTGTGCTGGCGCGCGGCGGCGCTGGGCGCGATCGGGTGGCTCCCCGGCGGGCTGATCTTCCCGCTCGTCATCGATCTCTTTGCCGGCCCGATTTCGTGGCAAACCTACGCGCACTACGTGATCTCGTTCACCCTCGGGGGGCTCATCGGCGTGGTGTTCAGTTACCTGAGCATCGCCTACGTGGTGCTCCGCGCGCTGCTCCCACAACTGGGGAACCCGGACACGTATACGCCCGCGAAGGCCTGGGACGAGATACGCCCGCTCACGACCCCGTTCGGGGCGATGGTGATGCTAGCGAGCGGCGTCCCCCTGGTAGGCGCGGTGCTGCTGTTGACGCTCGCGGACACCGCGTTCACGTTCGGCTTCCGGGTGCTAGTCGCGGGCCTGATCGGTGCGGGCGTCGCGGGTGTTGGGCTGGCGGAGCGTATCGTCCGCCGGTTGCGCCAACTCGCCGCGGTCTGGCAGAAGGATGTGGAAGTGCGGTGACGGATCAAGGATTCCCGGGGTGCGCGTGCGCACCCCGGGAACTGATAATCGCCCCTTTTTAAGCTCCCCGGCCCAACCAAAAACCCTCACTTCGTCCCATCCGACCGGTTCTTCAGCCCCGGCCGGAAATCCTGTGCTACGGTTCGATTAGTACGTCCGCACGCAAGACACCCCTCTGTGCCGGGGCCGCCCGAATGTCCGTCCGTCCCGAAGCCCAGGTCGAGCCGATACCCGGTTACAAACTCCTCGATCGCCTCGGCGCGGGCGGGTTCGGAGAGGTTTGGCGCTGCGAAGCGCCCGGCGGGATCTTCAAAGCTGTAAAAATCATCCACGGCGACCTGCGGTCCAAAGACAGCGACCTCGTCCGCTACGCCGAACAGGAACTCAAGTCCCTCAAGCGCGTGAAGCAGGTCCGGCACCCGTACCTCCTCGCGCTCGACCGCTTCGACATCATCGAAGGCCGGCTCATGATCGTCATGGAGCTGGCCGACTGCAACCTCTGGGACCGGTTCCGCGCGTGCCGCGAGGCGGGGTTAATCGGCATCCCGCGCGACGAGCTGCTCCAGTACATGTCCGAGATCGCCGAGGTGCTGGACCTGTTCAACGACCAGTTCCAGCTCCAGCACCTGGACATCAAACCGCAGAACCTGTTCCTGCTCTACAACCACGTCAAGGTGGCCGACTTCGGACAGGTCAAAGACCTGCAGGGGCTGATGGCCCAGGTCACCGGCGGCATCACGCCGGTGTACGCGGCCCCCGAAACGTTCGACGGCGTCATTACTCGTTACTGCGACCAGTACAGCCTCGCGTGCGTGTACCAGGAGTTGCTGACCGGGGCGCGCCCGTTCGACGGCAGCAGCATGAGTCAACTGCTCATGCAGCACTTGAACCTGCCACCGCACCTGGACCCGAGCCCGCCCGCGGACCGCCCCGCACTGGCTCGCGCGCTCTCCAAGAAGCCGGACGACCGGTGGCCGAGCGTCTCCGCGTTCGTGCGCAACTTGATGGGCGGACCGCCCCTGAGCGGGATCTCGCAACCGATACGGTTCAGCGCGTCCGAAGTGGACACGCCCAATCTGATTAGCATGCCGGCCGCGCCCGGTTCCGTGTTCATGTCGGTGGCCGACGACACGCCCCCGCGCGAAACCTACGGCCCAATATTCACGCCGGCGCCGCCGGAACTGTCCGGCGACGGCCCGCTCCAACCGGCACTGGTGCTCGGGCTCGGGAACGCCGGGCTGCGCGTCATTCAGCGGTTGCGGTTCGACCTCACCGAGCGCTACGGGCACGCCGGTTTGACGCCGGCGCTCCGCACGCTGTTCATCGACACCGACGCCGACGCCCTCGATGATGCGACCCGGGCGCGCGCCGCGGACCGGCTCGCGCAACTCGGGCCGGACGAGGTGTACGCGGCCAAACTGAACCGCGCCGGGCACTACATGAAGCCGCGGTTCAACGGGCGCAGCCTCACCGAGGGCTGGTTCGACCCGCAACTGCTCTACAAGCTCCCGCGCACGCCCCAAACCCTGGGCGTGCGGTCGTTCGGTCGGCTCGCGTTCCTCGACCACTACCGCACGCTGATGACGAAGGTGCAGGCCGACCTCGACGCGGCCGTGGCGCCCGATGCGATACTCCTCACCGAGGCCCGCACCGGGCTGAAGCGGCGCACGAACCGCCCCCGCGTGTACCTGGTCAGCAGTTTGGCCGGCGGAACCGGCGGCGGGATGTTCCTCGACCTCGCATACGCGGTGCGCAGCCGGCTCAAGCGCATGGGGTACGACCGCCCCGAAATCATCGGGCTCTTCGTCCTGCCGCCCGCGGACGCGACGCTCACGCACCCCCAAGCGCTGGGGAACACGTTCGCCGCGCTCACCGAACTGAACCACTACAGCCGCCCCGACACCGTGTTCACCGCGCACTTTGACGAGCGGAGCGGGTACGTCAAAGAACAGGACGCGCCGTTCACCCGGTGCTACCTGCTGCCGGGATCGGCGTCCGGGAACGTGCCGCAATCCGGGTCCAGTATCAGCCCGCCGCCGCGCCGCACCCCGCTGAGCATCCCGAACCCCGGCTCGCGCCCGCGGCTCGGGTCCGGGGGCGTCCAGAAGCCCGGTTCGCGCATCATCACGCCCGGCCCCCAGCGCACCCCGGACCCGAGCGCCGCGTCCGCCGCGCTCAAGCCGTTCGGCGACGCGGCCGAGCGCATCCGGCTGGATCTCTTCTCTCCGATCGGGCGCGGCGCGGACGAGGCCCGCGCTGCCGAAGAATTCACCGAGCACCCCGGACCGGTTACGGTTTCGGCGTTCGGCGTGGCGACGTTCGATTGGCCCCGCGCCGAAGTGATAAGCCGAACCGCCGCGTCCGTCGGGCGCGCGATCCTGCGGCGCTGGGCGGCCCCCGACCTGAAGCGCGTCCGCGAAGTGATGCCCGGCATCGCCGCGAGCCGGTGGACCCAACTGGGGCTCGACCCCGACACCATTCTCGGCCGGCTCCAGCGCGCCGCGGACCAATCGGCCGGCGGCCGGGTGGACGCACTGGTGGAATCGGTCACCGAGCCGCTCGTCCCGCGCGGGTGGCTCAACCGGCTCCCGGAACCGACCCAAGTCAACCTCGCCCTCGACGGGCTGAACCGCGTGCTCGGTCCGCCGGCGTCTTCCCTGAAGCGCCCGCCGACCGCACTCGAAGAGGGGGTGGCGCGGGCCGCCGGGGACGCGGGCGCCGCGTTCGCCCTGGACCTGCGCACGCTCGCACCGGTGCTCGTGGACGACGCGGAGTTCCGGCTCGCCGGGACCGAAGAGCTGTTCCGCCAGTTCCTCGCCACCACGGACCGCCTCATCGACCGGTACACGCAACTCGCGGTCGAACTCGATTCCAAGGCCGTTACCGGGTTCGAGTGCCTCTCGCGGTACGCGCACTTCCAGAAGGGCATGTGGAAGCCCACGGCCGCGGAACTGACGGACGCGCTGCGCCAGTACCCGCGCGCCCGGTTCCAGGCGCTCACCTTCCGACAACTGGTCACCACTTACCAGACCGTGCGCGACGTGCTCGCGGGCCAGGTCGCCGACGTCGCGGTGGCCCGGCAGCGCATGGCGGCCGCCAGCGCGAGCGTGCCCGACGAGCCGCCCGAACCGCCCGCGTCGCTCCGCCGGCTCATGCCGCCCGGGTGCCCGACCATCGGGGACGCGGTCGACCGGTTCCTGAAGGTGCTCACCGACGCGGACCTGGTCGAGATCGACCGGCGCGTGCAGTCGGTCCTCGAGCCGGAAACGGGCGGGCTGTTCCAGGTCTGTCTGAACTCGTCGGCCGGGGTCGAGGGCGTGATCGCGGTGGTGTTTGAAGAGACCCGCGCGCACCTGGACCAGCGGCTCGGCGAGGTCGGGTTGGCGTCCATGTTCGCGGAGCGGTTCCGCACGCCGCAGCAGGCGGAGCGGGCCATCGAACAGGCGTACCAGGAAGCGGAACCGGCGTGGACCGGGTACGGCCCGTGGGCCGCGTCGGAAGTGGCGGTGCTCACGTGCCCCGGCGGGTCATCCGGCGAAGCGCTGCGCGAACTGGCGCGGCGCGCGATCCCGATCGCCGGGCTCCCGATCGCGGACAGTTGCGACGACCTCACGATCTACCGCGAGTGGAACGCGGTCCCGCTGGCCGCGCTCCCGCACCTCGGCCCGGCCGCGGCCGCGGCTTACGGGGCGATGCCCGAAACGAACCAGTGTTCGCCCCACACCCGCCTCGACGTAACCACCTGGCTGGACGTGGACGCACTGTAACCCGGCCGTCACTCTTCGGTTCACCCCAGAGTGACCTCGATGCCGGCCATGTCCTCCTGCCCGAGGCCCAGCGCGATGCGGGCGAACACCTCGTCGCGGGTCTTGTTCCGCATCTCGTAGTCCTTCAGGAACCACCAGAACCGGTACTCTACGACCTTGACGTGCCCCTTCTGGCTGTACCGCACCACGGTCACGCCGTTGTCGGCCGAGACGTTCTTGCACTGGCTCATCGCGCCGCGGAGCACGGTGACGACCTTCCCCGCGTCCTTGTCCGTGCTCACGGTCACCGCGATCGCGTCATAGGTTTCACCGCCCCGAGACAGGTTCTCCACGGTCAGCTCGGTCACCTTTCGGTTGGGCACGCTGACCACCAGCCCGTTCGTGTTCTTGAGCGCGGTCGAGCGCCACGTGAGCCCGACGACGCGGGCCGGGTCGCCGGTTCCCAGGCGCACGACGTCCCCCACCTTGAACCGGCGCTCGGCGAATATCACCACCGAACCGAGCACGTCGGCAATCATCGGTCGCGCCGCAAGCGCGATTGCAAGAGCGCCGATCGCCAGTGCGATCACGAGCGCGGTTACATCGAAGCCGAGAGTGCTGAGAACGAGCGCGACGGCGGCGATCCACGTTCCCGCCTTCAGCACCCCGCGCAGCGCGGCGAGCACCGGCGACGGGCTGCCGGCCTCGCTGCTACCGCCTCGGATCTTCCGGCCCAAAACGAACAGCAGCACGTGCGGGAGGAGTAACGCACCGAGCAGGATGATGCCGATCTTGATGCCGGTCTCGCGCATCCCGCGGATTCGGGCCGCGCGCAATTCCGCTCGCGCTTTGCCGATCTCACCGCCCGCAGCCGGGAGTTTGGTCTGCTCCGTGACCTTGCTCGCCTCGGTCGCGCTGTTGCCCGTGAGTGCTTCGACGCGCCGGGCGTTCGCGAGTGCGGCCGCGTTCAATTTGGCCACTTCATCGCGGTAGACATCCTCCTCGACTTTCAGCCCGTTTGGAGCGATCCGCGACCGGAGCCAGTCGTCCCACTTCCGCGCGCCTTCGGAGGTCGTGACGCGCTTCTCCAGAACCGTCCGCAATTTCGCGATGTCGGCGGCCTCGTGCCGGCCGAGATCGATCAAGCTCTCCAGTGCTTCCTTTTGCCGCTTCAGGATATCGGCCCGTTCGTCGTGATCGATGAGTTCCCGGTAGTCCGCAGTAAGGAGTTCGGCGGCGTCTGCACCGGCCTTCGATCGATCGAAGGCCAGGAGCCAGTCCCACTCGCCGGTATCTTTGTTCACGCGCTCGGTGGTGCGCTGGTCGAGGCGCTTCTGTTCGGCCTCCGGCCGGTCCTTGCGCGCGGTGGCGTAGTCGCCCGCGAGCTTCTTCAAATCGACGAGCAAGTTCAGCCGCTCGTTCACCCGCGCGAGCAGGTGCGTCGTCAGCGACTTGATGTTCTCGGTTTCTGGGTCGGGCTTGCGGAGCTGCTCGCGCTCCTGTCGGAGTTGGCTGATCGCGAGCGCAACGGCCCGCGCCTCAATATCGAACGGGGCACGGTCGCCCCCGTCGAATCCGCCAGAAACTTTGGCCGCATCGAGGTCCCCGCGCCCGACTCGGCGTTCAGTCTCCGTCGCGAGCGCCGTCACCTGAGCCACGAGCCGCCGAACGTCATCGAGCGTCGCCAAGTACGCGACCGCTCGCTTCTCCAGTTCGTCGAGCGCCGAGACCAGCGCGTTCACCTTCTCCTCGCGTTCGTCCAGGTTTCGCACCCGAGCCGCGAGGTGCTGTTGAACGCCCGCGAGCCGCCGGGCCGTTCGCTCCAGCGGCGCGAGCGCCTCGAACGGCTCCGTGTCGACCGGCGGGGGCGGTTCTTTGAGCGCGCCGAGCGCGGCCCGGGCCTCGGCCGCAACCCCGGACGCTTTCTGGTAATCGCCCGCATCCCCGGCAATCGCGCCCGTCTTCTCAGTAAGTGATTTGCGCGACTTGGCGAACTCGTCCGCGAGTTGCGCCGGCGTCATCACGCACGCCTGCTCATCGAACTTGAATGACGCGAGTGTGTCCGCCTGCGCGCCCTTCAGCGCGTCGAGCTTTACCGCAGCCGCGTCGGACGCAGCGCGCGCGGACGCGCGTTGCTTTTCGACCTCCGCTGAATCGCTTTTCGCTTTATCGAGAGCCGTTTGCACGTCAGCGCCGAGGGTCTTGAGTCGCGCCGCGGCGTCATCGATCGACTTTGCCCCCGCCGCATCAGGCCGTTTGCCGGCGCCCGCCTTCGCCGCTAACGGCGCCGCCGTGCGCAGGGTCCAGAGGTGATCGTCCGCAGCGCGCGCGGCACGGCCGAATTCCGCGCACGCGGTCGCGAGTGCGGCCAAAGCGTCCTTCCACGCTTCGAGGTGTTTGACGCGGGTCGCGTGGTAGTCGACCACGGCTTGCTCCGCCTTGAGAGCGGCTTCAACATCGGCCGCACGCAGCACGAGCGGAACGGGCGCGGGGGGCTTGAGATCATCGAGCCGCTGCCGGGCTTTACCCGCTTCGGCCATCTGAGCGGTGAATCGGTGGTGCGCCAATTCGTAGGCGCCCTTCCGCGCGATCCACTCCTGCGCCAACTGTTCCACGAACGCGACCACTTCGGCCGGCGCGCGGCCCGCGAGCTTCGCCTCCATTTCCTCGCGCGCCTGCGAACGATCGGTGGAAGCGGACTTGGGTGGCGGAGCCTTTTCGTCCGATCGACCGGAGCCGGGAAGTAACAGGCACACGGCGCCGAGGAGCACAGCGCCGGCGGAGAGGACCCGAGTGTGGAGCATGGTGTCTCACGGGTGCGGATCGGGTGCGCGAACGGGGCAACGGCCGGGCACCGTGAGTTTATCTATTCCACCGTGTGCCGAAAGTGCCCAAAAGGTTGCGGTTGCACCTCAACGCCCGCGGGGGTATTCCGGCTCGAAATTCGGCCGAGTCGAACCGGGGGACGTTCAGAATGGAGCGATTCCGCCGCGCGCTGTTCGCGTGGACCATCGCGGGCCTGGGGACCGCGACCGGGTGCGCAACAGATACGGGCTCCGACGGACCGAAGGAAACGGCCCGCGCACAACAGCCCGGTCGCCCCGCTCCGCGCAGTTACCCGCCGGCCCCGCCCGTGTCCCTGGCGGCGGGAAAGAACCCGCCCACGAGCGCGGCACCGGCACCCGAAACTGCACCCGCGCCGTTACCCATTAACCTCGCGACCGCGTTCAAGCTCTCGACCGCACGCCCGCTCGATGTGCAAATCGCCACACAACAAGTGACTGCGGCCGCCACGATCTATGATCGGGCGCGCGTCCTGTGGCTCTCGAACGTCTCTCTGGGTACGGATTACTCAGCGAAAACCGGGCTGCAACAGGTGGCGGCTCCCGGTGCCGCTGGGAAATCGAACCGGAACGCCTTCGTGGTCGGGTCCGGGTCGAATGCCATGTTCGCGCTCTCGGACGCGATTTACACGCCACTCGCCGCGCGCCGGGAACCTCGCCCGCGACAAACATTAAATGATCCCGCACTCGCGACCGCGGAAGCCTACTTCACCCTGCAGCAAGCGCGCGGCGATTTGGCCGGCGCGCGTGCGACCGAAGCCCGCGCAGAAGAACTCTTACGCGAGACGACCGAGCCCACCGAAGAACCCAAAGCACGGACGGAACTCGGGCGCTGGAAGCAGGCGGTTTCGACCGCACGCGAGCGCGAGCGCTTAGCCAGTGCCGAACTCGCACGTGTTCTGGGCCTCGTGCCCTCCACAATCGTCGAACCGGCCGAACCCTCATTCCTGCCGATCACGGTCATCGACCCGTCGGTGACTCTCGACGAACTTGTTCCCATCGCGCTGACCACGCGCCCCGAGTTGGCCGAGAACCAAGCCCTTGTGCGAGCCGTGCTCGTGCGCTTGAAGCAAGACAACCTCGGACCGCTCGTACCGAGCCAAGCAGTGCGAAATGTGCCCGCAAACGCGAGCGCATCGGACGGTGCTGAGCATTTCGCCATCGACGCGGGACGGCTCCGAGAGTTCGTAGCACTCGGCTTCGGCGACAAAGCACAAACGAACGAGCGCCGCGACCAACTCGAGGGCGCCACGATCGACCTGTTCCGCACGCAGGACCGCATCGCCACGGAAGTGGCTACGGCGTTCACGCACGTGCGCACTGCGGCACAACGATTGAACGCTGCGGAACCGGCATTAAGAGAGGCCCTGGAACGCGCGCCGAAGAATGCAAGTCCGCAAGAAACGACTAGCGCGATTCAGGCACTTGCACAAGCTAACACCGAGTTCTTCGCCGCTGTCGCCGATTACAACCGGGCGCAGTTCCGGCTCTATTGCGCACTCGGGCACCCGACTCAATGCCTCGCCAATCCGGTTCCGCAACTCCCGCTCGCGGTGATGCCGATCGTCCCCACGCCGGAAATGAATCCACCAGCGCAACCGGCCCCACTTGCCAACGTTCCTCAAGTGCCCGGAGGAGCACTTCCGCTACCGATCGCACCCCCGGCACCCGTGTCCCCATCGGCGCCGGTGCCCAACCCGCGGCAACCGTTGCCGGTACAAGAATGGACATCGATTCCCATGCCCGGAGTGAGCCGACCGCCGACCGTCGTTGAGGAACCGCCGCTACCTTCGACTCCACTGCCCCCGCCGGTCGTGGTACCCGAATCGGGCAATTGAATAATAATTCGATTTTTTATCTTGCCGAATTGCGGTTGATTTTCTATGAGACGTGCGTCATGGTTGATGTAGAGATCAGCGCCCCGCCCCCAGCCCGGCGAACGAACGGAGGACCGAGCGACCATGTGGAACCCACCCCCTGAGCACCCGCTGCGGCGGATGTTCGCGGGGCTCGCCGAACACGCCTTCTTCTCCCATCTCGGCGTGGCCGACCCGCCCCTCACGGACTACCTCTCCACACTGCTCACGCGCTTTATTCATAACGACGACGTGTACCGCTTGCGCGGCGCCGCCGGTCAACCGCTCACGGAGCTGACCGAAATGGTCATCGAAGCGGAGCGCTTACCGGCCGGCGGAAAGACGCGCCGCGAGTACTACCGGCACATCGGCGACTTCGCCCTGTTCTGGACCGGCGTTTACCCCGAGGCCGTAGAGCGCATCCGGTCGCGCGCGTCCAAAGACGCCTTCGTCAATTACACGACGCAGGGCAAGCGCGGGTACATGCTCACGAGCCGGATGGAAGAAGAGCAGCACCACGACGCGGAAGCCGACCTGTTCCGCCGACTGAGTGACCAGTTCGAGGTGTGCGCGCTCGGCTTGCGGAAGGTGCGCGAGGAGTGGGAAGAACTAAGCCCGTCACCGCCGACCGGTGGACTGATTAGCTGAGGTGCAAAAGAGTTTCACCGCAGAGGGCACAGGGCCGGACGGACAGGCTCACCCGCGAACGATGCAGAAGAGTTTCACCGCAGAGGGCACGAGAGGGCGCGGAGAAAAGCAAAGACCAGAATGCCTTGTTCACAATCCGGTCTTTTCTCCGCGCCCTCTCGTGCCCTCTGTGGTGAAACGCTCTTCCAAATGGCGATTTACATCACGAAGGACGTCAATTCCTGGTAAGTGAGCGGTTCGGCGAACGTTCCCCCGACGAGGAACCCGCCGTGCGACGCGGTGACGTGCGCGACCCGGACCAGCACCGTTTTGGACAACTTCTGGGTCGCGTTCGTGAGCGTGATCGCCAGGAGCGTCCCGATCTCCACCCGGCGCGTCAAAACGAGTCCGATGCCGTCGAGCGACACGTCCCGGACCTTGCCCGGTCCGAAGTTCTCCGCGACCGGCCCGACGAACCCGCACCCCGTCCCGGCGTTCACGGCCATGCGCTCGGCCGCGCGCCGGTCTTTTGCGTCTGCCATCTTCGCCCCTGTTCTCCGTTCCACCGGGCGAGCCAACCTGATCTAACGCGACCCATTCTAGCACCGGTTCGCAACAAATGCGTGCAGCCCGGGCGTTACCTTGCGGCCGCACCGACAAAGCAAAACGACACCGGGGAAGCGCTGAAGCTTCCCCGATTCGTGCGTGTCGAATCACCGCGTTTACTTCTTTTCCTGGCGCGCGGAACGCTCACGGCACCGCCGACCGCGGTGACCTCATCAGTGAGGCGGAACCACGACCGGCGGGGTTGCTCCCGACCGCCTCACTGATGAGGTCACCGCGGTCGAAAGCGGTGCTGGAACAGCGGTCCCCGAGGTGTTTGGAAGAGCAGGCGCTCGGACGACGCAACATCGTCCTGTGGGAAACCCACGAGCTAAACGCAATACCCGACACGTTGGGTGCAGTTCTAACCGCAAACGCGCCGCGCTGCAAGCAGCGGGATTCACTCACCCGCGAAGGGCGATCCTTCGAGCACGATCAATTTGGAGATCCACACGAGCGGCTTCGTGTTGTGAACCGCGTACTCGACACTGATGCCGGCGGGAAGAATGGCGCGGCTGTAGCTGGTCGCGTCCAGAGCCCGGTAGTTGTGAAACGGGTCGCCCCACTCGCGCGGGCGCGTTTCGAGCGATTGAATGATCTGCCAGTAAACTGCTGCGAGCAGCGCCCGCAGATCCAGTTGCTCGGCCCGCGCGGTGAGTTGTTCGAGTTGCTCCACGGCCTTTCCGACCAGCCCAACAGAGAACCGGGGCGATTCCGGGCTCATCGCTTCTCCAACCGGCGGACCAGTTGCTCGATGAACGGCCGGGCCGGAGTCGCGCTCGCGAGGTCTTCCGCGGTCAACGGCGTGGCGTTCCGAGCGAGTTCGCCGAGGTACAGCGTCTTGAACTGATCTCGCTCGGCGTGGGCGTCGTCCAATTGCCGGCGCAGGCGCTCGTTCTCGCGCAACAACTCGGCGAGGAGTTGGTCTGGCGTCATCGGGGGCGGATTGAGCGCCGCGTTCGGGTCCACCGACATTGCGAGCTCCGTGAGGCCGCGGGGCGTGGGAAACTGTTTTAGAATTGTACCACGGCCCCGCGGCGGATCGAAGCGCCGCTATCACTCCTTTGGCGGGGTGAAGTCGGCGATGTAGATTTGGGCCGCCTTGCCGCCCTCGCGGGACGAGGTCCACATCACCTTCGTGCAGTCCGGGCTGAAAACCGGGAGCACGTCCTGGCCGGGCGCGAAGGTGATCCGCGCCTTCTTGCCCGATTCGGTGTCCATCCAGTGCAGGTCGTAGTTGGGCGGGGCCAGCGGGTTCGAGTGGTCCGCGCCGGTGTAGATGATGTGCTTGTTGTCCTTGTACCAGTACGGCGCCCAGAACACCCACTTGTCATCGGCCGTGAGCGCCTTCTCGCCGGTGCCGTCGCTGTTGATGACGTAGAGCTGGAGGCGGTCCTTTTCTTTGCGGTCGGCGCGGAACACGACCTTCTTCCCGTCCGGGCTGAAGAACGGGCCGCCGTTGTAGCAGTTGGGCGCATCCGTGATGCGCTTCGCGTTCGTGCCGTCGGCGCTCATCGTGAACAGTTGCACGTTGCCGGCGTTGCCCGCGCTGTACACGATCCGCTTACCGTCCGCGGAATAACTCCCCTCGGCGGTGTACACTTTCGCGTCCGGGGTGAGGCACTTCAGGCCCGTCCCGTCGAGGTTCGCTTCGTAGATCTTCATGTGCGGGTCGAAGTCCCACGAGTACCGGCGGCGCACGCCCTTCTTCTTGTCGTCCTCGCGCTGCTTGTACTCGGCCTCCTGGTGCTTCTTCGCGTCCGGGTCGCCGTGGCTGGACGCGAAAAGAACCTTCTTACCGTCGGGGTGGAAGTAGCCGCAAGTGGTGCGCCCGATTCCGGGACTGATGCGCGTGGCTTTGCCCGTCTTCAGGTCCATGATGAAGATCTGGTAGAACGGGTTGCCCGTGTCCTTCTCTTCGGCCTGGAAGATGATCTTCGCACCGTCCGGCGCGAAGTAGCCCTCGCCGGCCCGCACGAAGTCGGTCGTGAGCTGTTTGATGTTCTTCAGGTGCGCGGTTTCGGCGGCCTTCCAGTCGTCCGGCTCGGCCCCCGGAGCGAGCGCGAGGGAGAGCAGTAGCACGTTCATGCGGCGTGTCCTTTTGGGTAAGCGCGAACCAATCGCGGTTCAGTGTATCATTCCTGGAAGTGGGAAGTACACCGGCGTTCTTGGCGCCCCGCCGCTCGCGAGCACGTGGTATGAACGAGCCGAAACCGACCCCCTGCGGCCTGTGCGGGCGCGGGTTCTCGCGGGCCGCTCTCACGCAGCACCACTGCCTGCCGAAGTCCAAGGGCGGCACGAGTGAAGACCTCGCGATGATCTGCTCGCAGTGCCACGGCATGGTCCACGCGACCTACACCAACGCGACGCTCGCGGCCGTGTACCCGACGATTGAAGCACTGCGAAAAGCGCCCGAGTTGATCGCGTTCATCAAGTGGGTGCGCAAGCAGCCGGTCACGAGCCGGAAGCGCAACAAGGAGCGCCGGCAGAAGCTGTGACGCAGTGCGGACGCGGAGCGCGGGGTCCGACCCCTCACACCCCGTGCGGCAGTTCGATCACCGTACCCTGTCCCCTCCCTATCTGCGTGCTGGCGTTGAGAAAGAGGGTGCCGTCGATCTCCGATCGCCCGGCGGCTTCGTAAATGTGGCCGAACACATCGTCCGAGCCGCGGGGCGCGCATCGGCCCGTCACCGCGTTTGATCTACTCTGCTCGTCTTCACCCTCTGCCCGAGAACCCGCACTTCAGGCCACCGGCGCAGCGCTCACCGCACCGACCCGCGTACCGTTCACGAACACCGTGACCGTTCCCGCGCGCCACGTACTCGTGATGAGCAGGCCCGATGGGAGCGGGGGCAGAGGGGTGCGGAAGGAGACCTCGTCGGACTCGTCGGACACGCGCACCTCGAGTTCGCCGTTGGGGTGCTTCGTGGCCGCGACTCTCACGCCCTCCGGGGACGGGAGCGAGGGACCGAATTCGCAAACCTGATCGTCGGTTGCCCAGGTCGGGGACGGAGCGGGCGAAGTGAACGTGATGGTGCCGGTACCTTCGGCGAAAACCATGTGACGTACTCCAGGGGTGGCAGGCCGCAGAGAGGAGGGAGAGAAACTTACCGTACCGGCCCTGAAATGCGGGCACAAGGGCCTAGTATTCGCCCCGAAGAACGAAGTTTCCTCTCCTGAAGGAATCACACCCCAACTTTGGCGGGATCAGAATCCCGCACCGGTATCCCGGTTGCGTTCGGGTTAAATCTCAAACAAAACCGGCGCTAAGCCGGCGCTCGAGAACTTGAAGAAGGTCACCGAAAAGTAGGAAAGAATGTCGCCCCCGGATGGCTGTGTGGCTCGAGATGGTACGTGCGGCACGGTATTGGTTATTGGTGAAGGAATAGCGGAGCGATACGCTGTGTCGACACCCGTGTTTACTGTGCGGCAATCGTCGCACAGTAAATAGCGATTAGACGTTGAAGAGACCTGCTAATGGTTGACGTACTCGAGACCGAGCCATCGGCCGCGCGCGAGTTGGCGTATGTCCTCGGCCGGCTAGCCGTTGTGCTTTTGCTCGTGGTGGGGTGTACCGTGACCCCACTCGTCGTGGCGAAGGTCGTCAACCCGTGGGTCGGGGTGGCAACGGCGATCGGATCATTCTGGGTGTGGGGTCGGTTCGGACCGCCCCCGATGCCGGGCCTCGTGTCGGGCGGCGTGTGTTTGTCGGGGCACATGTCCATCTTCTTCGTACTGGTGAGGTGTGTCGCGCTGGCCGTGTAACTTCCGCACCTAACGCTTCCGCCCTCGGCACGACGGCCGGGCACAAGGGGGACAACCCAGCCGGCTTCACGTCTTTGCTCGCTGACCAGCACGCAGTTCGTTCACGATGACATCACCAACGACCGCCGGGTTGCGCGCCGACGCTCTTCCAAGTAGAGTCTTGAATTGACGCGACTATGCGGTTAGCATTCGACTCCGATCCACACATGCAAGTCGCTAAAGCGATTTGAACCTACCCCGAACCGCCCACCAGGGGGGCACATGCTTTCTGCCGGTGTCGCTTATCTTCTTTGGTTCGGGTGCCTTTTTGGTCTGTGCGGGATTCACCGCTTCTACGCGGGCAAGCCCCTCACGGGTCTCCTCTGGCTGTTCACGCTCGGTCTGTTGGGGGTGGGGCAACTCATCGACCTTCTCCTCATTCCGTCAATGATCGCGAACGCGAACGCGCAGAACGGGTACGGGTATGGCAACCGCAACACGAACACCGTAATTGTGAACGTAAACAATAGCCGGCGTGGGCAGTACGACGACGATGACGACGATCGGCCGCGCCGGAGGCGCAGCCGTTACGATGATGACGACGACGATGACCGGCCCCGTCGAAGGCAGAACCGGGATTAGGCATGACCACGCCGGATTCAAATGGAATCGGGCGGACCACTCCGAGAGCGGAAGAACAGAGTGGACAGGGAGTGATTCCCGTGCGCTGCGACTGAATCGTTGAAGTTGCCGGAAGATGAGGTGACGGAAAGCCCGTGGTCGGAGAGTTGATGAAAAGCCATCGGGAAGTAGGACGGCTCTGTATTCCTGTGGCAGTGCCGACATTCGGGATCACTGCCACAGTCTGAATTCGAGCGTGCGGGGCGGGATCTTCGATCTGGTGTTGGGTAAGCGTCGAGGTGGTAGTAAAGAACAGCGCCGGTGGGGTCCACGCACCGGCGCTGGCGCCGCACGTCCCCTTAACGCACGACGGTTAAACCTAACCGTCCATCCGCGCCGGTACAATGGCACCCGGACATTTCCACGACTAATTGTCACTCCGTTCCGTCACCTGAGTTCGCCTATTATTCCTCGCCCTCAAGGGCCTTCTGGTGACAAAGAAGTTGAGCGACGGAACCTCGTGCGACCGCTGCCTTAAGTTAAGGCGCAAATACCCGGCAAACCCGTGCAATGTCTGCCGGGGTCGCACGCACGCGGCGCTCGAAATATGAGCTGATATCGAGGACGGGTATAGGGTTACGTACCGAACCCCGGCCGGTACGATTTCGGCCACCGGGTCCAGTGGACGTCCCGGCCCCCCGTCAGGTCTTCGACGTACATGATGTACGCCCCCGGCGGGAGAAGGCGCGGGATGGCCTCCAGGTCGCCCTCGACGTCAACGGTCGCCACGTCAGCGCCCCCGTGGTGCTGGGTGGATGGCTTCAGGCTGTAGCGAACGCGATAGGTCTGGGACACGGTCTAACCTCGGAGGGGCCGTGCAAGGTACCGCAAAAACGAATCGGAAGCGCGGCGAGTTGTCACACACTGCCGCACCCGTGTGTCGAGTCGGAACGCGAGGAAGCACGGCGACAGCCCCCGCGTTCGATGAACGCCCCGCTTAGGAAACAACACGGAAGCGCCGGGGCGGTCGGCGCTCGGGTCATCGAGTTCCCTCGGAACCGAGGCGCGGGGCACTCGGGCGCCCGGCCACCTCGGGCTCGAACCCGTGGTTCGGGGCCGATTGAAGGAAATCGTCGATCATCCGCTGGAGCACCACGGGCACGGTCTGGTGCGCCCGAGCGGCCATGCCCTCCAGGGCCACGAGTTGACGCGCGGGCAGCAACAACTGGAGCTCGATGTTGTCGGGCACGCCCGAAACCGGCCACCCGACCATAGTTCCCTCTTGACCCGTCATACCGCGGCCCTGCCTTTCGGTGTTGAGGGCGACTGTAATCCGTTACCGGAACTCGGTTCCCGGAAGCGCGCTCGGGTCGGAATCGCAGTGTGCGATCCGGATTCGCATTGTCCTTCGAGCGGCGGCGCCGACGGTTCGGGGCGCGGGCGGAGCCCTTAGTCCGGTTCCGGGCCCCCTGTAGCGAGCCGCTTAGTAGTGGGCGCGGCTCGTTCGACCCGCTTAGTAGTGGGCGTCCCCGGGTGCGCGGCGGAATTTCCGGCTCGCCTCGACGGGCAGGTGCGCTTTTGGATTGGCCTCGCTCACTGTGAGCGTTAGCCCGTTTGCGATCTGCCCGTTCATCCCGGCGATGGCGTCCCGGGCCTCTTGTTCGGTTCCCATCTCGACGAACCCAAAACCCCTCGACCGGGCGGTTCCCTGGTCCATCGCCACTACCGCCAACCGGACGCTCCCGTAGGGGCGGAACATCCCCCGCAGTTGGACGTCCGTCACGTCAGAGCCGAGGTTCCCGACGTGCAACTTGTTGTTCACGGTCTCACACCTTACTGGACCCGAAGGTCCGAAAGCGGGGCACGGGATCAGGCGCCCGCGCCAACTGGGGCAGATGCGCACCGACTGCGCACGCGCTCTTTGCGGCAGTGACGGTTTGGCGATCTTGGGGTCGTGAGGTGTCAGCTCAGGAGAGGGCCAAGAGCAGTCAAATCGGGTTCGCGGCGGAAGTGGTGCCGACTGCGGTCGGGAGAAAATGATCCCCGCCTACAACGATCATACGCGACGGGCGGTCCGTCCCGCGCGCGATTCCCGCATTTCGCACATCGGTGGCCGACACCCGCACAGCCCAACCGCGACGGGACGATCGCTCATCACGGGTGTCGGACCCGCGTATCCGGTCGCGAGTCCATCTCGAACGGATGAGGCGACCGATCGGCCCGGAATCACAGTTCTCGAGCCGACCACGGATGAAACAGCGGCTACGGCTTACCCCCGCCCGGGAGGGCGCCACCGTTGCCCGCGGGCGCCGGCGGGGCTTCCTGCACCTTCCAGCCCTTAATCTCCTCGTACTGGAAGTGCTTCGCGTCGACGCCCTGAACATCCAATTCCGGGTCTTTGAAGTTCCACACTTCGGTATCGCCGTTCGGCTTGAACATGCGCACCTGGGCCGGCAGGTACGAGATTTTCGCTGTCTTCGCCCCCGGGCCGTAGAGGGCCAACTGGAGAGACGTGAACTCGCGCTGGTCCTTGCCCAGGCGCGGCGTGATGTCCAGGTAAACGTAGTTCTCGTCGGTCTTGTTCAGCGCGACGTTGAACCGCGTCTTCACGTCCCGGGCCTTCATTCCGAAGAGGAAGTCGATCATCAGGTTGTCCGCACCGGCACCGGCTTGCGGGATCTTGAACGCGGTAATGGTCTTGGCGACCCCGTTGTACACGTAAACGGCTTTCCCGTCGCAGATGTACGCCTCGTAGTCCGTCTTCGTCGCGTCACCGATGTTATCGAGCCGGAGCCGCGCGAAAGCCGGTTTCATACAGAGCGCGGTACCACTGAATTTGGTCGTCTTCTTGAACACCGCGTCGGTGCGTGCCAGTTCGATCTTGGTGTGCAAGTTGACCACGTTCGCCATCCGCTTTTCCCACTCGGCGAGGTGCGGATCGAGTTTGGGATCGGACTTCGGCACCGGCGGATCGGGTTGCGCGGCCACGGGTTGCCCGGTGACCGGTGTGCCGGTTACTGCGGGAGGTTGCGCCCAGCCCACCGAGCCGGCGACCAGCACGATACTCAACGCGGAACCGCTGAATCGCATATGTTCTCCCAACTCGACAATCGCCCCAATCACCGCCCATTGCAATTAATGGACGATTCTTTGCGAACTCGAGTTCGGGTATAACGTCGGACCGGACCACTAAAAAGATGACCTCACCGCGCGAACCGTCAAACGGCCACGAGATGAGGTCACGAAGATGTGTTGAATACCCGCTCGTTAACACTCGCGGTTCGCCCAAGCCTCTTCTCTTGGCGAACCGCGAGTGTTAACGAGCGGTTGGTGTAGCACTGCGGCTCAACAGCCCGCCAGAGCGCTTGCAGCACCCAGTTACTTCCCGATCGCGTAGAGCGCCTTGTCGGTGCGAATGTAGATGCGGCCGTTGGCGATCGCGGGGGTGCCGAGCGAGCCGTCGCCGAGGTCGTTGGTGGCGAGCGGCTCGTACTCGTCGGCCTTCGCACTCACCACGGTGCAGAGGCCCGTTTCGTTCAGGAAGTACACCTTTCCGTCGCCCGCGACCGGCGACGCCGAGTACGCGCCCTTCAATCGCTCCTTGTAAATCACTTTGCCGGTCTTCGCGCTCGTACACACCGCGAGTCCCTGGCTGCCGATCGTGAACACCCGGCCGTCGTACACGACCGGCGACGGGTACCCGGTCTGCATGTCCTTCGCGTTCCACTCGGGCTTCTCGGCCACGCCCTTCTCGTCGATCTTGAACTTGCTCACGCCCGCCACCGGGAGGTACAGCGCGTCGCCGTCAACCACGCCAACGGGGATGGCCCCACCACCGCCCTTAAACGTCCACCGGTCCGCCCCGCTCGTAGCGTCGTAAGCGGTCAAGCCCTTTGGCCCGGCGAAGAGCAATTCGGTGGTCGATCCGACCTGGCGCACGAGCGGCGTGGTCCAGTTGATCTCCCGCGGGCGCTCGGTCTTCCACACGTTCTTGCCGTACTTCGTGTCCACGGCCGCGAGGAACGATTCCCCCGCGTTGTCCATCGGCACGATGAGTTTGCCCGTCACCAAAATCGGTGACGCGGCCATCCCGACGGCGTTCGTGATGGTCGGGTAATCGCTGACGAGGGACCGGTACCAGCGCAGGGTGCCGTCTTTGTCAAACGCGGCCAAATCGCCGGTACCGAACAGCGCGTAAACGCCGGTCTCGTCCGCGACCGGGGTGTTCGCGGCCATACCCGATTTCGGGTGGCACGCGGTGCTCCCCGTGGCCTGCAACTGGCGGTGCCAGAGCTGTTTGCCGCTCTCCGCGTCGAAGCACAAAACGTGCAGCCGGTCGCCCCGCGTACCGGACGCACACGTCACGTACACGCGGTCGCCGACCACGACGGGCGACGACACCCCGCGCGCCGGGAGCGCGGCCTTCCACTTGAAGCCCTTATCCTTTGACCACTCCGACGGCAGGTTCTTGTCCGCGGACACGCCGGCCGCGTTCGGGCCGCGGAACTGCGGCCAGTCCGTCGCGAAGAGTGCGGAGGGGAGTGCGAGCGCGACCGCGGAAACCAGAAGATTGCGAATCACTTCTTCTCCTCCTTCGATTCCGGGAGCCAGCCGAGCTTGTGCGTCTGTGCCTTGCCATCAACGATGACCTTCTGCTCCAGCGGGAGCGGGCCACCGGTCGCGTCGCACACGCGCACCTGGAACTGCCAAACTTGTGCCCACTCTTCCCGCTGGTTGTTCTGACACACCTTCAGCAGAATCACGTTCTCGCCCTTCTGAAGCGTGCCCTTGCCGATGTTCGCATCGAACGGCGCGCCGTGGTGATATTCCTCACGGGCGAACAGTTTCTTGCCGTTGAGGAAGATCTGAACCGCGGTCGGGCTGGTCACGCGGATCTCGGCCGGCGTCTCGGCCCCTGCAACAACGATCGCCCGCGCGTAGGTCACGGCGTCCTTGTGCTTGTCGAGCATCTTATTCAGGTCGAACGTGCCGGACTTATCGGTGGTGGTGACCGCCCCCCACTTCAGCTCCTTATCCCCCTTGCCCTTAAATTTGCCCTCCATGTCCTTTGCACTCTCAGGAGGGTAGACGGTGGCGAACCCCTTCCCCGCGGTACTGTCGAACGGGCCGATCAGGGCCGCGTGGGTGACGAACCCGAAGTGCTCGCTGACGCTGACCTTCCCGCCCTTCTCCTCGATCTTCTTCGCGAGCAGTTCCACCTGGTCCTGGTCGCGCGTGAACGCGAAGAGCTTCTCCAGATCGGCCCGAATGCTCGCGGGCGCGGTCTTCTCCAGGGCGCCCAGTTGGTGATCGATCGCGTCGCGGCGCAGGTCGGGCGACTTGTCATCAAGGAACCCCGGCAGGAGCCGGCTCTTGGCCACAGCATCCTGCGCGACGAGCAGTTCGTAGGCCACGAGCCGCGCACTCGCCGCGTTCTTCGTGTCCTTCACGAACGCTTCGAGCTTGCCAGCCGGTAGTGGGCGGTTCGCGGCCTTCTCGCTTTCGGTGATCGCCTCCACCGCGGTGCGGAGCCAGTTGGCCGCAGTGGGATTGGTGTCGTCGAACGCTTCGAGCGTTGGCAGGAGCGCGGACGCGCCTTTGCCGACGAGCGTCTTCCACGCGGGGCCGGCGTCCTCGTTCCCGCGCCCCTCTTTCGTCACCGCCTTGAGCGCGGTCAGCGAGCGAGTCGTGTCGTCGTCCGCAGCGCGCGCGGGAGTGAGCGCGAGCGCGGCACCGAGTACCACGACCGCGGCCGTGATGCAGGTCCATCGCTGCATAAATCCTCCTCAATAAGAACGCAGAACGTGATTACTGTGAGGGATTCGGGCGGGCGGGTCAAGGCTGTGCGCGGAGAACCGCGACGAGAAATGCGATCACACCAACGGCGTTCGCGTGGCCGCGGACTGTTCCATCTTTTGGCGCAGGTCGGAGAAGTACGCGGTCAGTTCGTCGGCGGACTTCACCTTTCCCTTCGAGCACGACTTGGTCGAACAGCCCTTCTTCTCGCCGTCACCGCTGTCCGTGCCGCACGAGGAACAGCCCCCGCCCTCGGTACCACAGCCGGGCTTACCGCAAGTCGTGGCCGGTGGGGGCGGGTCTTTCGTAATCGCCGTTTGCGAGAGATCGAGCAACCGAACGGACAGACCGAATCGCGCCGAGAGGTCGCCGAACAGTGAGGTCGCGTCGCAGGCGTCCCACGCGAGGCCGTGCAGAATGAGGTGGTCGTCGAGCGTGAGTTCCGCGTCCACGAACGTGAGCGGCAGCCCGCACTCGGACGCGGCCGCGTTCGCCGCCGCGAGCAGTTCGGATTCGCGCCCGGGAAACGCAGCGGTGCGCGAATCGTCTTCGTCCGTTGCGATACGGAGCAGTTCGCCCTCGGTGGAAAGCGCAGAAGTGAACTTCTCGCCCGGCTCGCACAGCACCACGCCCGGCTCGATGCCGCGCGGCCCGCGCACGATCACGCGCGCGCTGCGCGGGTGCGCGGCGGTCGAGGTGAACCGGCCGACGAACCCGGACCGGCCGAACTGTACGAGGGCTGAGAGTGTCACTGCGCGGCTTCCTGCTCGAACCCGAAGAACTCACGCATGTTCTTGTCGTACTCGTGCTGGCCGCCCTCGGAGCTGAGGTCGAGGCGCAGCTCGTTCACCACTTTCACGCTCAAGTCCTTCAACCACAGCGTCCAGCACGCGGAACAGATTTCCTGGTGAATGCGCAGCCCGATCGCGTCGGGAACCGGCGGCTTGTCGAGTTGCCGGGCGCGCTTGCCCTCCATGCACCCGGGCCGCTCGCACCGGAACCCGGTCCCGGGGGTGCCGTCGTCCACCGGGGCCGCCACTTCCTTCTTGGGGATCGGCGCGCCGAGTTGCTCCAGGTGCTTCGCCATCGCGTCACGCGGCACGCGGTCGCCGCGGTCGTCCGCGATCGCCCAGCCCTTCGTGAAGACCTCGATCGCCTCGTCCTTGCGGTCGAGCTTCAGCAGGCTCTCGCCGAGGAACTTGAACGCGGTGGAAAACTCCGGGGTGATTTCGAGCGTGCGCCGGAAGCACTTCACCGCGTCCTCGAACTGCCCGTCTTCGAGCAGGAACTGACCGAGCCGGTAGTGCGCGAGGTCGTTCTCGGGGTCTTCCTGCGCCATGTTGCGGAAGCGAGCGATCTGGTCGGCAAGGTTGTTCATGAGTCGCGGATCAGTTAAGTGTGCGAAATCAGAGGTGAGGGTATTGTACGCACAGAAGGAAAGAACCTAACCCCTTGGGGAACGGTTCCTCAGCCGCTTGCTGTGTTGAGATCTCGCGAACGGCGCGGCGTAAGCCCGCCGGTAGTGCATTGAAAACACCGGCGGGCTTACGCCGCGCCGTTCGCAAACACCTTTGAACACGCCCCCAACTACTCAGTTCGAGGGGTTCACGGTGACGGGGAGCTTGTAACTCGCGGTCTTCTTCGAGACCCGATCGGTCGCGCTGATCTCCAGCACGAACTTGCCCGGCCGGTTCATGTACAGGGGGAACGGGATCACGCGGAACATCCCGTCCGATTCCTTGATCGGCGCGACCGCGGCGGACGAGGTGGCGTCCTGAATGACCTTGAGCGGCTCCTTCATCGTCGGCGCCCCCTTGTCGTCGAACAACTGGAACGAGAGCTCCACGTCCGGCTGCTTCGTCTTCATGTCGCGCTCGAACGTCGCGACGCTGAACTGTACGAAGACCATCTGACCGACCTGACCGGCGGTCGGGGCCGAGATCTCGCCCCGGGCGTCGTATGTGGTGTACAGCGCGACGACCGCGAACTCCTTTTTCGCGACCTCGAACTTCACGTCAATGTTCGTGCTCGCCTTCGACTTCGTGTCGGTGATGCTGACCTTGCACGTGTAGTTGCCCGGCGCCAGGTCCAGCCCGACGGTGACGAACACGCGCCCGGGCATCTTGTTGCCGCGCAGCGGGAAGAACTCGGCGGTCTTGCGCGGCTCCGGCTTCGGTTCGCTGGGGGGCGGGAGCACGCGCGCGCCGGCCGCGTTCACCACCTCCATCGTCATCGTGTATTCCGCGTTCCCCTTGTCGTCGATGGTGATGCCCTCGACGTCGTAGGCGATGAACAGGATGTCGCCCGGCAGGAGCTTGTTGTTCTCGCGGGCGGGTCCGAGTTCGCCAATTGTCGTCCGCACGTTGGTGAACTTCAGGTTCCCGGCGGGCTGGGCCGGGAGCCCCGCGAGGACGGCGAGCGCGATCGTGGCCATCATGGTTGGCTATCCCCTGAATTGTGGAGCGGAACGGAGGGCCGTGAGTTCTAACACCGTATTCTCTCCGGTGTTGACGGTTCCGACCAGTGCGGCTCCTCGCACCGGTCCGCGGGCCGGTACCACGTGTATCAAAATGCGCGACCGGGGCGGCAAGGGCGAAACGAAAAAAATGCCGAAATGGGCTTCGCGCGACACGTCGGAGGTGTATTATTCCGTTGGCTTGATGGGTCGCGCGTCCGTGGCGCGACGGACTGAAGGCCGAAGGGCTCCGCTTGGTCGCGGGGTTCGGAAGCGTGACAATGTTGAAAGGAGGTGGTCCTGTGCCTAGTGACCAATGTACGTGTATGGGCCGGCTGTCTTAACGGCCGCTACGGGTGGACCGTAAGCCGGCGCCCAAAAAAGAGCCTCCGGGGTATCTAACCCGGAGGCTCGCTTCGTTTTGAGGCTGCGAAGGCGAACGGCCGGTGTGAGCCGGCCGGTGAGAGTGAGACGCGGCCACTGGCTCGTCACCTCACCGGCCGGCTCACACCGGCCGTTCGCCGAACACGTCTTACTTCTTGCCTTGCAGCGCAACGACGAGCACCTGGATCTTCGCTTCGATGCCGTAGCCGAGCGACAGCGGAACTTCGGTGAGCGTGTTCGCTTCCTTGATCGGGTTCTCGAGCTTCACCATTTCCGGCTCGACCTTGAGGTTCTTGCCCTTCAGGGTCTTGCTGATCTCGACCGGCCCGATGGACCCGTACAGGTGGTTGTCCTCGGTCGCGTTCGCTTCGATGGTGACGGCCGGGAGGCGCGTGAGCTGTTCGGCGAGCACTTTGAGGTCCGCGATCCGGGCCTCGCGCGCCTTCTCGACCTTGATCTTGTACTGTTCGAGCGTGCGCAGGTTCTCGGCAGAAGGGACCACCGCTTTGCCGTAGGGGATGAGGTAGTTGCGGGCGTAGCCGGCCTTCACCTCGACGATCTCACCCTGCCGGCCGACGTGCGCGGTGTCGTCCACCAGCACGACGAGCGTGCCGCCGTGCGCCCCCTTCTTGACTTGGTTCCGCACGCGGACCTTCTTCTGGGGCAGCTTCTTTTCGGCGGGCTTGGCGCTCGCGGCTTCGCCCTTCTTTGCGGTTTTGGCCATGATTAGATCCCGTCCCGTGCTTGTGTTAAACCGCACGGCCCCTATAAATGGGTCCGCGCGGAGAGTTACTCATTCACTCGCGACGGGAGAGCGCGAACCGCTCAGAACGGGATGGGGTCGTTGCCCCCGCCGCCCGAGTTGCCCCCATCCCCGCCGTAGTCGTCACCGTCATCGGGGGGCGGTGATCCGCCACTGCTGCGTCCACCGGAGGAGCCGCCCGCCGGGCGCCCCCCACCGTATCCGCCGCCACCACCCCCGCCGCCTCCACCACCCCCGCCGTCCGTCCGCGGGTCGAGTAGTTGGAGGTTGTCCACCACGAGCTTGTGCTTCGACCGCTTCCCGCCGCCGTTCTTGTCGTCCCACTGGTCGAGGTGCAACTTGGCCTCGAGCATCACCTGGGAGCCCTTTTTCAGTTTGTCCATCACCAGGTCGGCCAGTTTGCCGGTGTCGCCCCGGTTGAAGACCTCGACGTCGATGAACATCGGGTCGTCGGCCCACTGCCCGGTTTGGGCGTTCTTCTTGCGGTTGGTCACCGCGAAGCCGAACTTGGCCACCGCCCCGCCGTTGTTGAACGTCGTGCTCTTGGGATCACCCGTCAACCGCCCGATCAGGATAACCTTGTTGAGGTTCGCCATTACGAACTCTCCTCCGCGACCCGCCCGACTTAGGGGAGTAAAAGACACACGTGGAGTTTTAAGTGTGTCGGGGGTGTCGTAAGGAAGAATGTAAGCGAATCTCGGCCTCCGTCGCAAGGTCGGTCGCCGGCCGCCCGCGGGCGGCCGGGTGAAAAACTAGTCCGGCTTGTCGGCCATGTCGCGGCGCCCGCGGCGCGGGCCACCGTCGCCGCGATCGCCCCGCGGGGGCGGGCCGCCGTCTTCGCCCATCAGCACGTCGCCGCCGATCGCGGACGGGTCCGTTTGCACGGTCTGCTCGTCCTGCATCCCGCGGAGGGCGAAGCCGTTGCCCGCGTCCTCGCGGGCGACCTGCAGCATCTCCTCTTTCCACTTCGGGTCGATCTTCGAGGTCAACTGTCGGAGGATCAGCCCCTCCTGCAGCGAGAAGTCGCGCTCGAGTTCGGCCTGTTTGGTGCTCTCGAACGTGTAGTAAACGATGTGGAAGCTGCCCTTCTTGGACTTCCCGATCGGGTACGTGAGCTTGTGGTTGTAGTCCCACGGGCGGCTGATCACGATCTGCCCGCCGTGGCGCTCGATGAGGGTGTGCAGTTGCTGCTTCACGCTGTCGGCGTCGGCCGACACCTTCGTGGGGTCGAGGAGGAACAGCGTTTCGTAAGTCTGCGTCGGCATTTCGTCCCTTTGGGTTGTCCACCCCGGCGCTGCCGGAGCGGTGGTCACCGTGGTTCAACGCGGCCGTTGGGTGCGAAGGAAAAAGGGAAAAGATAAAAGGAAAAAGCCGGTCCGAATACAAAGCCGACGACCGGCCCTTGCACTCGCTTTTCCATTTTGCCTTTTAACTTTTTCCTTTCTCATTCACACCTCGCCCCGCGACCCCGCCCGCACACCGGACAGGGAGCGACCCTGGCTTCGTCAATCGTTTGCGATCCGTAGTCTGTTGCCGTTAACCGTTCGCGCCGGGCTTTTTGTCTTCCGCCTTGGCGCCGTCCGGCTTCGGCTTCTTTTCTTTCTTGGGCTTCTCTTTGTCATCCCCGCCGTTGAACTTATTCATGCAGGCTTCGGCGCCCTGCCTCACCCACACGAGGCCCGCTTGGGCGGCACCCGCGATCGCGTCCTCGACCGCGGCGCGTTCACCGGGCTTGAACTTCGATAGCACGTGATCGACCGCGTCGCCGACCGCCGGCTGACCCACACCCATGCGGAGCCGCGTGTAGCCGTCCGTGCCGAGTTGTTCCTGGATGTTCCGCAACCCGTTCTGCCCGCCGTGGCTGCCCTTTGTCCGCACGCGCAACTTGCCGAGCGGCAAATTGAAATCGTCGCAGACCACGAGCACGTTCTCGACGGGTACTTTATAGAAATCGAGGATCGCCCGGACCGCGCGCCCGCTCAGGTTCATGAAGGTGAGCGGCTTGACGAGCAGAACCGTCTCGTCGCCCTCTTTCATTTCCGCGACGAGCGCCTCGAACTTCTCGCGGAACGCCCCGACGCCCGGCCCCGCGGCGAGGTAGTCGATCACGTCGAACCCGACGTTGTGCCGCGTCCCCGCGTACTTCGGGCCGGGGTTTCCGAGGCCGACGATCAGTTTCATGGGAGGGTTCGGGGGTCAGAACTCGGGATTCAGGACGAACGCCGTTACTTTGGCGACACCGGCACACCGCGAGGCGGTTCGGGGTCGTTCGGTCCAACGGAACCCTGCGTCCTGAATCCCGGCCCCGCTCCGGTTACTTGTCGTCGTCCTCGTCGCCCTTCTTCTTCTCGGGCTTGATGACTTCGGGGCCGGCGCCCGGCTCGACCGTGGCGGTCGCGACCGGCTCGATACCCGGGAGCTTGAGCTGCACGACGACGGCTTCCGGCACTTCCAGGGCCTTGACGCCCTCGGGCAGCGTCAGTTCCCGAACGTGGATCGGGTGGCCGAGCGTGAGATTGGTGATGTCGATGCGGATCGCTTCGGGGATGCTACCGAGCGGGCACTCGACGTGGAGGGTGTGCAGCGGCTGATCGAGCACGCCGCCCCCGGTCTGCTTGGGAGCGTTCCGCAGTTCGACCGGCACCGTCACGCGGACGAGTTCCGAGCGGTCCTTGCGCTCGAAGTCCACGTGGATCATCTGCTTGCCGAGGTAGTCCCACTGCAGTTCGCGGATGAGGACCGTCTCGACCTTCCCGTTGATGTCCAGATCGAGCACGCGGACGTGCTGGATGCGGATCGCGCGGTCGAGTTCTTCCGCGTTCACGGCGACTTGTGCGTTTTCGAGTTTGTGCCCGTACACGATCGCGGGGACGAGGCCCTGCTTGCGGAGCTTGATCGCGGCGCGGGAACCGCTCTCGGTGCGCGCAGTGGTTTTGAGGGTAACGCTGTCGGACATGCTATTTCCTCGCGTGACAACTACTCTCGCGAGCTTCGCGCTCGCTACCCTCGTCGATCCCGCACTTACAAACGACAGGAAGCGGTTCCGGTAGGGAACCGCCTCGCGGTTGGTAGGAGAGATTATGGCGAGCGGACGACCGACCGACAAGGGCGGGCCGGAAAAACCGGCCCTACAACCGGCGCAGCCCCTCGGTGATTTCTTCCGCCAGTTCCTTCGGCCGGACCTCGGTCCCCTCGTACCGCTTGTAGCCGCGGACGTCCCCCTTCTGGTCGGGCTTCAGTTCCGTTGCGAAGCCGCCGCCGAAGACGTATCCGGTGTACTTCACGGTCTTGTACCCGGCCTTGTCGCACGCTTCCAGCGCGGCCACGGGTCCGGCCCCGAGCACGGTTTGCGGTTGCACGATGACGCGGACCTCTTGCGGCCCCGCGGAGTCTTTCTTCGCGCGGGCCAACAGTAGCGCGAGTGCCGCAGGGTCGCGTGTCGTAACCGGGCCGAACTTCGCTTGGAGCCCACGAGCCTTACCGTCACCGGCGGGCACTTCGGTAACGGTGAACTCGAACGCCCCGGCTTTGCTGACGACGGTGAGTTCGAGGTACCCACCGCCGCCCGCGATCGCTTTCTTGGCCGCCTCAGCCTTCTTCTCAGCGAGCATCGCCTGGGCCTTTCGCTGGTGGTCCCGGAGGGCCGCTTCCGCATCCGCGATTTGCTTTTCGTAGAGTTTCGATTGGACGAGGAGCCGCTGCTTTTCGGCCACCAGTCGATCGAGTTGCGCCTGGATCTCGGCGAGCGCCTTGTCCTGATTGGCCTCTTTGACCTTGGGCTCTTTGTCCTTGTTACGCTCTTGGAGCTTCTCTTTGACTTCTTTGATCTCTTTCTCGGTGCGCTGTTCCTGAGCGGGCTTGGCACTCTTCAGTTTGGCGAGTTGGTCTTTGAGCGACTTCAGTTCGGCTGCAGATTTGTCCGCGACCTCTTGGAGGCGCTGCACGATTTGTATCGCGCGTTCCAGGTCTTTTGCGTGCTCGCGAGCTTTGGACTCGGCGTTCGCCCCTCCGGTTGCCTTGAGCCCTTCAAGGCGCTTTTGCGCCTCTGCTACCTGAGCACTAGTGGCCTCGATCGCCACGAGGAACGCCTGGTGCTGTGCGTCCTTGGCCCGAATCCCTTCTTCCAGTGCGGCAATCTCTTTCGCTGCGGCCGGCTTCTCTGTGCCCTTTTGTGCGCCAAGTTTCTCTTCCTTGAGCTTCAGGTCGGTCGCCAGCTTGAGTTTGTTTCGCAGAACAAGTTCTTCATCCTTGAGCGCTTTCAACTCTTTCGTGAGGTCCGGCTTCTCGATCTTGGATTGTTTGGCAATCTCCTCTTTGAGAGCCTTCAGGTCCTGCAATTTTTCGACCTTATCGAGTTTGGAGATTTCCTCTTTGAGAGCCCTCAGTTTCAGCTCCGCGGCTTTGGCGTCGTCTGCGTTCTTCTGAAATCGCTCCAAAGTCTGGATGTCCTCGGCAACGTCCTTCGGATCAGCCCCGGGTTGCGCCTTGGTGAGATCGGCTTTTTTCTTGGCGGCATCGACGCCCACGAGAGCGTTTCGGTGCAGGGCTTCCTTTTCCCGAATGGCCCTTTCCAGCACGGCGATCTCGTCCGCCTTGCTCCCCTTCGCGCGCGTAATGTATCTTTGCAGGACCGTCAGCTCGTCCGCGCTCAAAGAAATCTCGGCATCCATTTGCTTCCGAAGTTCAACGAGGCGGAGCAACTCCGCCTTAGCCGCCTGAGCCTGCTTCTCTACCGTCGCGAGGGTTTCAGCCGGCGATTGTGGATTCGGCCTCGATTTGGGGTCGTTCTGGGGCTTGGACGCGGTCCCCGTCACCGGATCGCCGTCCTGGGCTACCGCGCCGGTGTACGTCGGCCGCGTACCGAGGCCGACACCGATCCCCATCGCGAACACGGCGCACATCGCGAACGATGCGGCCGTCGCCTTCTTGATCCAGAGCATGTGGAGCACTCCTTCGACGATCGAGGAAACGGCGGGGGTGACGGTCACCGCGGCAACGGTGGACACGGCGGCCGCGCGAGCGGTGCTCGCCGCCAGTGCCGCCGGCACCGCCCCCGCCGCCAAGACGGGAAGTACCTTCGTTGGGTCAAAGTCACGGAGGCGCGTGCGGAGCTTCGCCAGCCCGCGGTTGAGCCACGCCGAGAGCGTGCCCTCCGCGCACCCCAGGCGCTCGGCCGCCTCGCGCCGCGAATAGCCCTGCAAGTGGCACAAAATGATCGGGTCGCGATAACGCGCGGGAAGGGCGAGCAGGGCGCCGTCGATGTCCGCCCGGAGGTCGGTATCGGGCACGAACCGCGGGGCGTCTTCGGTGAGCGCGTGCTGTCGGGCGAGGCGCCGGGCGTTCTTGCGCCGGGCGTTGCGCGCGGTCCACACCGCAACGCGGTGCAACCACGGCCCGACGGCCCCGCCCCGCGCGGCCTGGTGCGCGCGGCGAACGAGAACCAGGAACGCGGCCTGGAACGCATCTTCCGCGTCGGCCAAGTCGGGCAGGAGGCGCCGACAGGCGCCCCACACGAGCGGCCCGTGCCGGCGGACGAGTTCGATAAACGCGGGTTCGGACCGTTCGGAAATGAACGCGGCGAGCAGTTCGCCGTCGGTTCGGCGGTCCGGGATCAGTTCGCGGTAAACAGCGGCGACGGTTCGCATGCCCCTATCATGTCGCCACCATCAACCGCGCGTGCAGGAAAAATTTAGGCCGCTGCAGATTCATCGTCGTCGCCGGTCCCCACAAGTCGGTGGGCGCCGCAAATGCCGCGTTTCGATGTGCGGATGAATTCGACCAGTTCTTGAATGGCGGGGAACGTACCGAGTTCGGCCTCGATGCGCGCGAGCGCCACGGAGAGCGGGAGGGCCGGCCGGGTCATGTAAATGGTGCGGTACGCCTTGCGAACGGCCATCCGCTCCGCGGGCGGCATCCCGGCCCGCTTCATGCCCACGAGGTTCAGCCCGCGGACGTAATTCACGTCCTGCATCACCCAGAACGGCGGAATGTCCTTGCTCGATGCGGACGCCCCGCTCAGGAACGCGAGTCGCCCGACCCGGCAGAACTGGTGAACGGCCGAGTTCCCGCTAATAAAGGCGCGATCGCCCACGGTCACGTGCCCGCCGATGAGGGCCGCGTTCGCGAAAATCACGTCGTTACCGACGACGCAGTCGTGCGCGACGTGGCTGGCCGCCATGAAGTAGTTGCGGTGCCCGATCCGCGTGATTCCGGTTCCCGGCCCGGCACCGACCGGCATCCCGCGGTGGACCGTGACGTGCTCGCGAAAAACGTTCCCGTCGCCGATCTCGACGGACGTGATTTCGCCCTTGTAACCCAGGTGTTGAGGCGCGCCGCCGATCACCGCGCCGCTGCCGATCTCGTTGTTCGCTCCCAGCGTGAGCGGGCCAACAAGATGTGCATGCGGACCGATCACGCAGCCGGGGCCGAGGGTAATCGGCCCTTCGAGAACCGCGAACGGCCCGATCTTCACATCAGAGGGCAGATTCGCTTTCGCTTCGGGAGAAACGATCGCTGTGGGGTGTGCGTGAGGCAGCGCGGGGCGCATCATAGCGGCATCCTTTCCGGCAGAACCCAGCTTTCCCGGTCCGGTCCAATACGCCATTCTTCGCCCGCGCACCAGCCCAACTTGCGCGCGGCTCTTACCTTATCGTCCAGAACCCCCGGCACAGTAATGCCTTTTCTGCCGCTCCACAATCGCGGCTCGCGTTCCCGGCGCCGTGTGGCATGTAAATTTTCGCAAACTGTTAGCCAACCAAACCTTACCGATTATGGAGATGTAACAAATATGCCGCCGGGCGCGCGGAACAGCGCGTCCCGGCGCCGAGCACCGCAACGAGAGATTGGACACCAATAAGTGCCCGTCCGGGGCGAATTACTTCGCACAGAGGGCGATTTTTTTTGAATCATTCGTCTGTTATCGGGCAATCATTCGGTACACGCCCGCGCGGAAATTCGACGGTTACGCTCAGGTGCTTGAATCGGGCGCGGGCGCGGGGATAATTGCAGGGTGGTGCCCCGATCTCCGAGGTTCCAGTATGGCCGGTGGTTTCCGCTGCTCGCTCGGCCACACCTGGCACCCGCCGAACGGGTCAGAGGCCGCCGCTTGCCCCGTGTGCGGCGACACCGTAGTCCTCGCAGTCACCGAACGCGAAGAACGGTTCGTGCTGGCCGTGACCGGTGACGCCCCTGGCGGCCAGGACGCGACCCTCAACTTCCCTCCGGCCCCCACACACGACGAACCGCCGACCGTCGCGTTCACGCACCCCGGCGGGGCAGACACACCCGATTCGTCGTTCGCATCACTCGCCGGGTTCATGCCCCTACTGGCGAATTCGTCCGGTTCGGGACCGGGGCGGGAACCGAGCAGCGTGGTGCCGTTCGGGTCGAGCGAGACGATCGACTTCGTTCCACCGCAAGTACCGGGCTACGAGGTTCTGCACGAGGTCGGGCGCGGCGGGATGGGGGTCGTCTACAAGGCCCGGCAACTGAACCTGAACCGCACCGTCGCGCTGAAGATGATCCTGTCCGGCATCCACGCCGGGCCGACCGAGCGCGAGCGGTTCAAGCGCGAGGCCGAGTCGGTCGCCGCGCTCCAGCACTCGCACATCGTCCAGATTTTCGACATCGGCGAGGCCAGCGGGCACCCGTACCTGGCGCTGGAGTTCGTCGAGGGCGGGAGCCTCGCACAGCACCTCAGCGGCGCGCCGTGGAACGACAAGCGCGCGGCCGAGTTGATTGAGATCCTCGCACGCGCGATGCAGTTCGCGCACGCCGCCGGCATCGTTCACCGCGACCTGAAGCCGGGCAACGTGCTCCTGAACACAGAGCGCGGGACCGAGGGCGCCAACCCCGAGCCGGCTTCCAACTCCGGGCTCCGTGCCAGTTCCGGGTTCGTTCCCAAAGTCACGGATTTCGGCCTCGCGAAGCGGCTCGACGAAACGTTCGGCGGCGACGTCGGCACGCGCACCGGCGCGGTGATGGGCACCCCGAGCTACATCGCCCCGGAACAGGCCGGCGGGAAGACGCGCGACATCGGCCCCGGGGCCGACGTGTACGCGCTGGGCGCGATCCTCTACGAGTTGCTCACCGGCCGCCCGCCGTTCCGCGGCGAAACCCCGCTCGAAACCGTCCTCCAGGTGCTCCACGACGACCCGGTGCCGCCGAAGCGCCTGCACCCGCTCGTCCCGCGCGACCTGGAAACGATCTGCCTGAAGTGCCTGTCGAAGCAGCCGATTCACCGGTACGCGAGCGCGTCCGAACTGGCCGACGACCTGCGGCGGTTCCTCAACGGCGAGCCGATCCTGGCGCGCCCGCTGTCGGCGTGGGGCCGGGGCTTAAAGTGGGCGAAGCGCCACCCGTCGCTGGCGGTGCTCCTGAGCATGACCGTCGTGGCAACCGTCGCGCTGGTCGCGGTTTTGTCGACGGCGTACTTCCGCGTGCGCGAAGCGGTGTCCGCGGAAGCACACGAGAAGTGGATCGCCCAGCAGGAGCGCGACCGCGCGGAAGCGGAAAAGCGCCGGGCCGAAGCACTCGCGGCGGAAAACGCGCGGCAGCGCAACGAAGCGGTCGAGCGGGCGGACGAACTGAAGCGCGAGGCACAGCGCACGCGGCGTGCCGCTTACGCGCTGCAACTGGCGCAGGTCGCGATCCTTTGTGAGCGCGACCCGCTCCGCGCCGCGACGTTGCTCGAGGACGAGACCCGGTGCCCGCTCGATTTGCGCGACTTCGCGTGGGCGTACCTGCGCCGGTTGTGCCAGCGCGACGACCGCGCGTACCTCGACCACCGCCCGGACGACCCGCTCCACGCGGTCGCGTACTCGCCGACCAGTGAGTTTGTGGCGACCGCGGGCGACACCGGGCGGGTCCGGGTGTGGGACCCGCGGACCGGGCGCACGTGGGTCACGCTCACGGGCCACGAGGGTACCGTGCTCGGACTGGCCTTCAGCCCGGACGGGACCACGATCGCCTCCGCGGGGGCCGACGGGACCGTGCGGTTATGGGTGCTCCCGCTCGATGTGCTCGCAACGGCGCGCCAGGTCGCGAACCGGTTCTCCTGGCTCCCGCCGATCGTCGATCCGATCATCAGCGTGCCCGACATCAAGCCCACGATCACCCTCGACGCGCACGAGCGGGGCGCGAGTTGCGTCGCGTTCTCCCCGGACGGGCGGGCGCTCGTGAGCGGCGGCGGGGACGGGTTCCTCCGCTGGTGGGGGCTCACCGCGTGGCGCCCGGCGCCGCCCGACCTCGCGGCCCTCGGCGGGCCGGGGGCCGCCGCCGTGGGCGTCGAGCGCGCGACCCGGTCGCCGAACGCGCACCCGGTGTGGGAATCGCGCGCGTTGCAGGTCCACACCGGCGGGGTGCTGTGCGTCGCGTTCTCCCAGAACGGGAAGATCCTCGCGTCCGGCGGCGCCGACCGCATCGCGCGCGTGATCTCCGCCGACGGCCGGAAGCTGATCCGCGCGCTCCCGCTGCACGCCGACGCGGTCCGCGCCGTGGCCGTTTCCCCGGACGGCCAAACGGTCGCGACCGTGAACAACGGCGCGGCGCCCCACGTGCGCCTGTTCGACACGCAGACGTGGCGCGACCGGCGACTGTTCGGCCACACCGCCACCATCTACGCGCTGACGTTCAGCGACGACGGGCAGTTACTCGCCAGCGCGGGTTTCGACAAGACGGTGCGCTTGTGGGACGCGGAGGACGGGCGCGAGCGCGGGCAGTTGGTCGGCCACACGCAACAGGTCAACGCGGTGGCGTTCAGCCCGGACCGGCGCACGGTGGTTTCGGCGGGAATGGACGGCGCCGCGGTGGTGTGGCAGACGAGCACTCGGACGCACGAGCCGGAAGACTTCTTGCGCCTGGCGCGCGACCCGAGCGGCCGGAACGCCAGCGCCGCCCAGGGCCTGACCGCAGTGGGCGTGGGCGGGGCGGGCACGGCGTTCGTCGTGGCCGATGACACCGGACGGGTGCGGATTCTGGCCGCCGACTACGTCCCCCCGAACCGCCCCCCGGCCCCGGGACCGCCGGGGCCGCTCGCGCTGACCCCGCTCCCGTTCGGCATCCCGCACTCGAAAGACACGACCCGCGCCGCGGCAACGTCCCCGGACGGTCGCACGTTCGTCGTTGCCAGCGGGAACGGCCTGCTCATGTGGCAGCCGTTCCCGTTTTCCGGGCGCCCGTTTTTGCCGTCGCCCAGTACCCCGCCCCGCGGCGGATTCACTCGGGCCGTGATGGTGCGAACGCCCCTCACGGTCCACACCGTTGCCATCGACCCGACGAACCAGTGGATCGTCACCGCCGACGCCGACGCCGTGCGGATTTACGATCTCCGCTCGATCCCCGCGACTTCGGACCGCCCGATCGATCTGAAGGGCGGGAAAGTGCTTCTCGCCGTGCCCGGCGCCCGGGCGGTCGCGTTCCACCCGAACCACAAGTGGCTCGCGGTCGCAGTGGATTCCGGCGTGCGAATCGTGACACTCCAGGGGAAGGTGCTGGCCGACATCCCCAACGCACACGGCCCGCGGGCACCCGTTGAATCCGCGGCCTTCGACCGGACCAGCGGGCAACTCGCGACCGGCGACGCGAGCGGGCTGATTAAGCTGTGGGGCGTGGACGCCGGCGGCGCCCTGACGTTCGCGCGCGACCTCACCGGGCACAGCGGCGCGGTTCACGCGCTCGAGTTCAGCCCGAACGGGCGCACGCTCGCGTCCGGCGGCGACGACCGCACCGTGATCCTGTGGGACCCGGTGGCGGGGCGCGAGCGCCTCGCGCTCACCGGCCACGCGGACCGCGTGCTCGATGTGGCGTTTAACGCGGCCGGCACGTCGCTCGTGAGCGTGAGCCGCGACGGGGCCATCAAGCGCTGGCGCGCGGACGTGCGCCCCGTCGTACCCGAGTCCGGCCCGCGCCTCCCGCCCGCGCTCCCGCGCACGTGAAGCGGAATCAATCAATCGCTTCCGCCCGTTCGCCCGCGGCAAGCCGCAGCACAAGTTCTCACGCTCGTAGCACTTACGCTGTGCTTTCAATCCAGTCACCCCTACGGGTCCGGCCCCCTTTCACAGTCTCATTGATAGACCGCGCACACTTCGTGTGCCGTCGAACGTGCCGCAGTTTGACTCTCAGACGATCTTGAAAGGTCCGTGAGAATCGCGAAAATCTTGGCTGCGACGTCGGTTTTGATCGATCATGATTGAACGTCTTACCCGGTCGACAGGGTTACACATCAATCGCTGACGAACTCGCCGCGTAACCTGCCCCCGGATAATACGTCTTGCCGACCAGTGGGGTCACCCGCCCTCTCCCCGAGTCCCTCGGTCCATGCGAACAACAATTCCCCGCCTCGCGGCGGGCGTAGTCATGTCGGTCGGTGCCGCCAACCTCTGTGGCTGGGCGCTTGATGTCCCCGTCTTCAAGAGCGTTCTGCCGGGCCTGGTCGAGATGAAGTTCAACACCGCCATCGGCTTCTTCGCCCTCGGGGCGGCCCTGCGGCTGTCGGTGGCGGGCGCGGGCCGGGCGGCGGCGGTTTGCGCCCTGTTCACTGCCCTGAGCGGCCTCGCCGTCGGCTCGCAGTTCGTGACCGGGTGGAACCTGGGAATCGATGAGCTGATTACCCGCGACAGATTCGCCGTGCCCGCCCTCGGGCCACCGCCCGGGCGAATGGCGTTCACGACCGCGATCAACTTCCTCGCCCTCGGCCCGGCCCTGATCGCGCTCCACCGCAACCGCGGGGTGGCCACCGCTCAACTCGTCGCGTTCGTCACCGGTCTGGTCTCGGTCCTCTCGCTGCTCAGCTACCTGGCCGGCGAGAAATCAGTTTCCGCCTACAACCCCTACACGTCGATGGCCCTGCCCACGGCGTTCGCCTTCGTGGTCCTCGCCACCGGGTTCCTTTCGTACCGCCCCGACAGCGGTCCCGTCTCGGTTCTACTCGGCGACGGCCTCGGCGGGTACCTGGCCCGGCGACTCGTCCCGGGGGTCGTCGGGGCGACGATCGGCCTCGCGTGGCTGGTCCTCGCCGGAACCTGGGCCGGGTACTACCAGCCCGCGTTCGGGATCGTGCTGTTCGCGGCCCTCGAAGTGGTCGTCCTGGGCACCGTGGTCTGGGCCACCGTGCGCGTGTTGGACTGGACCGATCTCGTTCGGCGCCGGGCGGAGCGCGACCTCCAGGCCAGCAACGAGTTGCTCCGGTCGGTCACCGAGGGGATCACCGACGCGGTGTTCGTCAAGGACCGGGCCGGCCGGTACCTGTTGTGCAACCCGGCCACGGCGCGGTTCCTCGGCCGGTCGGCCGACGAGGTGCTCGGTCGGGACGACACGGCGCTGTTCACCCCGGACGGGGCGGAACAGGTGATGGCCCGGGACCGCCGGGTGATGGGAACCGGAACCCCGGAAACGGAGGAGGAGACGCTCACCGCGGCGGGCGTGACGCGCACCTACCTGGCGACCAAAGTGCCGTACCGCGACAAGGACGGGAACGTTATCGGCCTGATCGGGATCTCCCGCGACGTGACCGAGGTGCTGCGCGTGGCCGCCGAGCGCGACGCGCTCCTGGCCCGCCTCCAGTTGCACATCGCGCGGATGCCGCTCAGCTACGTCCTGTTCGACGCCGACTTCCACGTTACCGACTGGAACCCGGCCGCCGAGCGCGCCCTGGGGTACGCCCGGGCGGAGGCACTCGGGAAGACCCCGTTCGACCTCATCCCGCCGGGCGCCCGGGAGCGAACGGACGCGCTCCTCGCCCGGATCCGCGCCGGGGACATGGCCGCCCACGCGGTCCACGAGAACCGAACCCGGGACGGGCGGACGGTCACCTTCGAGTGGTTCAACACCCCGCTCACCGATGCCGGGGGGCGGTTCACCGGGCTGCTGTGCCTGGGCCAAGACGTGACGCACCGGGCCGTCCTGGAGGAGCAGTTCCGACAGGCCCAGAAGATGGAGGCCGTGGGGCAACTCGCGGCGGGCGTGGCCCACGACTTCAACAACCTCCTCACCGTCATCAGCGGGTACAGTTTGCTGGTCCTGTCGTCCCTACCGGTGCTCGACCCGAACCGGGGTCCGATCCGAGAAATTTACCAGGCCGGCGAACGGGCCGCGCTCCTCACGCGCCAGCTCCTGACGTTCAGTCGCAAGGAAGTGGTCGAGCCCACGGTCCTCGACCTGAACGCGGTGGTGGACGGGGCGTGCAAGATGCTGAAGCGCCTGATCGGGGAGGACGTCCGACTGGAAACCGCCCTGACCCCGGGGCTGGACCGCGTGCGGGCGGACGCCGGCCACCTGGAACAAGTGTTGGTCAACCTGGCGGTGAACGCCCGCGACGCGATGCCGACCGGGGGCCAGTTGACCGTCTCGACGGCCAACGTCGATGTCGACGCGGCGAGCGCGCGGGTCCAGGCCGAGGTAGCGCCGGGGCGGTACGTGTTGCTAGTGGTGTCGGACACCGGAACGGGGATGACCGAGGAAGTCAAGGCGCGGGTCTTCGAGCCGTTCTTCACCACGAAGGGGGTCGGCAAGGGAACCGGGCTCGGGCTGGCGACGGTGTTCGGCATCGTCCGGCGGAGCGACGGGTGCGTCACCGTACACAGCGAAGTCGGGCGGGGCACCACGTTCCAAATTTACCTGCCGTCGGTCGGGTGCGCGGCCCCGGCCGATAGTAGGTCCACAGCACCCCAGCCCCTACCGACGGGCAGCGGAACGGTGCTCGTTGTCGAGGACGACGATCAGGTCCGGGGCCTGACCCGGCTGACGCTGGAGTCACTCGGGTACGCGGTGATCGAAGCACCGGACGGGAAGGAAGCGCTGCGCGCGTGTAAGGCCCACCCGGGACCGATCGACGTGCTGGTGACCGACGTGGTCATGCCGGGGCTGAGCGGGCGGCAGGTGGCCGAACAGTTGGGGCAGATCCGGCCGGAGGTGAAGGTGCTGTACGTGAGCGGCTACACCGACGACGCGGTCGTCCGGCACGGCGTGTTCCAGGCGGACGTGGCATTTCTCCAGAAGCCGTTCACGGCGGCGTCGCTCGGCGCCAAGCTCCGCGAAGTGCTCAGCGAGCGATAGGCGCGAGCCACCGCGCCGGGCACGAATTCGGTTCGCCCGGCGCGAGTTTTGTGCGGTTACTTCAGCGGGGAATAGTCCGTCGGCTTGAGGAACTCGGAGACCACGCCGCCCTTCGCTTCCGTCAGGCTGCCGCCGCCCTTCTCCTCGCTCGCCTTGCGCGCCGCGAGCCAGTCCGCGTCCTTGCGGAACTCGTCGAACGATTTCGCCGCGGCGTCCTTGCTCTTGTGCGCCAGGAGGTACACGAGCAGCGTGTCCGCGCTCTTCTCGCCCTTCGCCACGTTCCAGTACACCACGTTCGTCATGCCGTACTTCTCGAACAGCTTGAGCGTGTGGTTCT
Source organism: Gemmata palustris (assembly GCF_017939745.1). NCBI lineage: Bacteria > Pseudomonadati > Planctomycetota > Planctomycetia > Gemmatales > Gemmataceae > Gemmata > Gemmata palustris. Next base: position 5,163,664 of record NZ_JAGKQQ010000001.1, read on the forward strand.
TGAACCGGTCGTTGAGGTTGCCCAGGTTGTCCTTCGTCGCGATGTAGGTGCGCAGCTCGAACACGCGGTCTTCTTTGCTCTTCTCGATCTTGAACACCGGCGAGTAGTCGGTTTCCGTGAGGAACAGCGAATCGATCTTGTCGACCAGCTTACCGTCCTTCTCGCTGTCGGCGTGGGCTTTCTTCCACTCCGGGTCGGCCCCGAACGTCTCGAACGACTTCTTGCGCGCGTCCTTGTTGGGGTACGAGACGAAATAGACGAGTTTGTTGTCCTTGTTGTCGATCGGCACGAAGTAGGCGTGGTTGGTGATCCCGTGCTTCTCGAACAGCTTCAGGGTGTGGTCCCGGAACCGGGCGTTCAGCGCGTCGAGCTTGCCCGGCGCCGCGTAGTAGGTTCGCATCTCGTACAAGCGGGCTTCCTTTTCGGCTGCGGGGGCGGGCGCCGGCGCGAGTAGCGCGACCAGCGGCGTGAGGGCGACCAGTGGGAGCAGGCGCATGGGGCCTCCAGTGAGAGGGAGCAGAGGGTACGAGAGGCGGAGGAATGGCCCTCCGCCTCTCGTACCCTCACTACTCTCGTACCCTCTCACTTCTTCGGCAACTGCGGCAGCACGTCGGCGGTGGCGTAGCGCTCCGGGTCCTTCTCGAAGCGCTCCTTCGCGGTCGCGTTGTAAAAGTACACTTTCACGCCCTTGTACGTCGCGGACGGATCTTTCTCGGAAATCTTCTTGTCACGGTACACCGGGCAGAACTGCTGCTCGATCCCGCGCTTCGGCAACTCGACGCCCGCGAGTGCCGGAACGAACTTCGGATCGAGGTACGCGGCCGGGTCGCGGCGGTACTTCGCCACGCACGTGTCGCAACAGAGGTAGATCTTCACGCCCTTGTACGTCTCGAACTTGGACTCTTTCGGGTCGATCTCGTCCTTCGTCATCACCGGGCAGAATTTCTGTTCGACCGGCGGGGCGGTGGGTTTCGGCGGGTCCGCGTGTACGGCGGATGCGCCCAATAGCACGAGGGCCGCGACGTGGGTCCGTAGCATCGAATTGGCTCCGAGGGTGTGACGGATCGGAGAGGTAGTAGCGGGTAGGCCGGAGTATTTTACCGCGAGCGACCGGGATGAGACAATACGCGGGCGGGTCGAGTTGGTGTTTTGGGAGCGGGATCATCACGCCAACGTGCCCGATCACCCACCGCGAAGAAAAGAAAGCGCGACGATCAGGAAGACCATGTTGGCGACCGCGATGGCGAAAAAGAGCAGCGCGAGCCGGGACAGGTCGTAGAACAGTTCGCCGAGCGAAAAGAGCGGCCGCGGCTCCAGCGTGTCGCTCTCGGTTTCGGCGACTTCGGGGAACGTGGGCCGGCCCGAAATGCGCGCACGGACCCGTGGGGGCACGTCGTCCCACCAGCGGCGCGCGTCGGTGCCGTCGTTCCCGTTCCGCATGACCATGAGCGAACTTCCCTTACCAGGGCCTCTGCGCGTGTGTTCGACCGCCGGGCGGTTCGGTACTGAACGAATAGCACGGATTCGGGGGCGGCAGAATCCAGAGAGGAAGTGCCTCTGAATTCTAACCCCGAACCGGCGCTAGTGGTATCGCAAAGTTACCGAAGCTCGGGTGCTCCCGAAGTGCTCCCGGCCGGTGCGGAAAATAGGAACGCGCGTGCGCGGGATCAACCCCACGTCGGCGGGAGGCTCGGTGCGGGCGTCGGGGCCGGCGGGTTCACCGGGTACGGAAGAGCCGGGTTCTCCGGTGCGGTTCCGGGTTGTGGTTGTTCCACATCCGGTGGAATGGTAGGTGTCGGCACCGGGTGCGGTTGGGTCGGAACGTCCGGTCCCGGTGCGGGCGGAATATGTGGCGAACTCATTTGGGTACTCCCTTAGCGCGGCGGAACGGGCGATGGCAAACGACGTTCTGTCGCAATCGCTGTGCCGAGTGCGCGCGTCCGTCTGTGCCGGGTGCGCGGAGCGGGCCGTCAATTTGGTGCGCCGGAGTCTCTTGTCCCGGCGCTCGCGACGAGCGAGAATGCAGCGATAGTCCCCGCCCGAGTCAGGGTGATTTCATGCGCGCCCGGTTGGTGTCCGCCGAAGGCGGCCCGTTCATCGACCTGCTCAAAGACATGACGCTCTTCGGCCGGGACGAAGATTGCGACGTGCGCCTCGACCACAAAAGCGTCTCAAAACTCCACTGCGTTATCGTAAAAACCGACGGCCTATTGTTACTCCGCGACCTCGGGAGCACGAACGGCACGCGGGTCAACGGCCAGCGCGTCCGCCGGGCGGCGCTGCTGCCCAACGACACGATCGCCATCGCGAACATGAAGTACGTGGTCAAGTTCGGGGTCGAACTCGAAAAACTGGAGAACGAAGAAGCGCCTGCGAAGGGGAGCAAGAAGGACGCCGCAACGCACCAACTCCGCCGAAACGCCCTCCCCGACGTATACCCCGAACAGAAATCGCCCAAGGGGTAGCGCAGAGCCGGGACGAAAGACGGGATGGCCACAAAAGGGCACAAAAAAGGACAGAGGACAGAGGACAGAGGACATTGTTTTGTAGCCCCGGATGGGGCGACCGATCGTAGCCGGGGGTGAAGCGCTAGCACAACCCTTGGTGGACTCCATTTACGGTGAAGTGAACCTTCTGTGTGAGCAGTGCGTCTCTGAGGAACAACTTGAACGCGGAGACGTACCGATGCTGACCGACCGCGACCTGCTGCTCCGCGCAATTCTCGCCAATCCCGCGGACGACCTCCCGCGCCTCGCGCTCGCCGATTGTCTTTAACGAATCCGACTGTTACCTCGACGCAACTCGCGCCGAGTTCATCCGCGCCCAGTGCGCCGGTGCGCACGCGGAGGCTCTCGCACTGTTCACAGCGCATGCGTGGCAGTGGGCCGGGTTAACCGCGCCGCCCGATAAATGGAAGTGGTGCGCGGCGACCGCGATCTCGAACTTCGAGCGCGGGTTCATCACGCGGCTCTGCCTCAATTCTGGCAGTTTGGCCGGGGTGGTCCCGTTCCGACAATTGATCGTGCGCGAGCCGGTCGCGGACGTGGTGTTCGATGTCGCCAGTGCCGGGCCGGAGCGCGCCGTGGACGCGCGCACGCTGCTCCCGTTCGCTCACCCGGTGGCTGTAAAAGTTGTGCGCCTGCCGAGCAACAGCCGCGGGCAGCAAGATGCGTTCTTCGCCGCGCTGATCTCGTCGCCCGTTATGGCGTCCGCGTTGGACGTGACACTTGCAGGGTTGTACCCCGGCCGCACGGGAACTCCGCTCGTGTCTTGGTTGTCGAAGTCGCCGTTTTTTGGTCGCGTGCGGAACCTGAATTTGTCGTACAACTGGTTCGGCGACCCCGAAGCGTGTGATCTGGCTCAAAGCCCGCGGCTCGCGCGGGTCGAGCGCCTGTCGCTCGCGCATAATCGCATCGGCAACGCGGGCGCGCTGGCCCTGGTGCGCTCGCCGCACTTGCGGAACGTAGCGCACATCGATCTGTCCGGGAATCGCATCGGCGGGGACGGACTGGCCGCGCTCGCCGCGCGATTCGGAGGTGGGTTGGTGGCGTGAGCGCTGATCGCTTCTTGTGGTCTTGTGGTTTTGTAGGGTGGGTCAAGGCTTTGCGCAGGCCTACCACCTCCCAGCGTATGGCGAACGCGAAGGGATGCGACGCACGTGGCCCGCCGACCACCCTACGAGTCAAAGACGGGCTGGTGGGCCTGCGCAAAGCCTTGACCCACCCTACAAAACCACAAGACGCGGGCAACTCACTTCGCGACGCTGAACTGGTACACGGTCATCTATCATTCAATTCTTGCAGGCTTGGGCGTGCCCGGGTAAACTCGCACGGAGTATCACCAGCCGTCCCAAGAGAAGCGGAAATGGCCCTTGCGTACTCCTACCTGCGATTCAGTTCGCCACAGCAAGCTGAGGGTGACAGCCTCCGCCGGCAAACCGAGAGCAGAGAGAAGTGGCTCGCCTCTCATCCGGAAATCCAGCTCGACACGTCCCTCCTGCTGGAGGATCGGGGGCGGTCCGCGTTCAAACGGCGGGACTGGGACACGTACGCGCTCGCTGCGTTCCTCCGACACGTCGAGAGCAGCCGCGTCGCGGCCGGCTCTTACCTGCTGGTCGAGAACTTGGACCGCTTGAGCCGGGAACACATCCGCACCGGGGTTAAGCTGTTCATCGAATTACTCGACCAGAAGATCAATATCGTAACGCTCACCCCAGAGAAATTGTTCCGGCACGACTCGTTGGACCTGACGGACATCATCATCGCCGTCGTGGAGTTGAGCCGCGGTCACTCGGAGTCAGCGGTGAAGTCGGCGAGATGCCGGGAAGCATGGGAGCAGAAGAACAAGGAAGCCCGAACGTGCGTCGTCACCAAGAGGCTTCCGGGCTGGATCAGGCAAGGTGATGACGGTCGCCTCGTTCTGGACCAGGCCGCGGCGAAGATCGTCCGGCGTGCGTTCGACCTGGCGCGTGACGGCTACAGCGTGATCGGGATCGCCAAGCTGTTCAACTCTGAGAAGGTTCCTGTGCTGGGGCGGAAGACGATGCCCGAGCGTGGGGAAAAGCACAAGCCCAAAGGCGAACGCAAGCAGAAGCCGGTAATGTGGTCGCAGCCGACGCTCTACGGCATCCTTACCTCGCGCGCGGCGATCGGTGAGTACGTCCCCTACCAGACGACTAAGCGGCCGGACAAGCCGGTCGGCGAGGCCGTTCCCGGCTACTACCCCGCAGTGGTAGACGAAGACACATTCCACGCGGTCCGGGCGGCGTTGGCAGTCCGGGCGAAGGTCGGTCGCGGGCGGCGCGGCAAACACATCAACCTTTTTGCCGGTCTCTTGCGGGACGCTCGCGACGGTGGAGCTATCACCTACTGCCACCGTCGCGACTCGTGTGAACTGGTCCCGGTGAGCGTGAAGCAGAATGGCACACAGACGTGGGCGAGTTTCCCGGCGGTCGCCTTTGAAGACGCGATCCTCTCCAAACTGAAGGAGGTCCAAGCCGCCGATGTCGAAGGCGATCGCGGCGAGGCCCGGCGGAAGGTGGAAGCTATCGCCGGAGAACACACCGAGGCCGAGCAGAACGCGAGACGGTACAAGGTACGGTGCGATGGGGCAAAGACGGAGGAAGAGTTCAACCTGTTCGCGGACAAGGCGGTCGAGTGGGACCGGAAGCGGGTGACGCTCGCGACGGACTTGGAGCACGCCCAGCGCGAAGCAGCCTCGCCCCTGTCCGAGTCGTGGGGCGAGTTCCGCTCACTCGCCGAGCTGCTCGCCGAGGACAAGTCGGACGACCTCCGTATCCGCGCACGGGCTGCGCTTCGACGGGCGGTCGAGAGCGTTCACTGCCTGTTCGTGGGGAAGCGGGTGCGACTTGCTGCTGTGCGGATTCAGTTCCACGGCGATTGCCACCGCGAGTACCTGATTTCCTATACGCCCGGCCGGTCGAACAAGAGTGTCAAGCGACCCGGTCAGTGGGCCGCGGAGTCGTTTGCCGATGCCGGTCTAGCCGGCAGAGCCGACCTGAGCAATCAAAGCCAGGCGAAGAAATTTGAATTGCTCTTAGTGAAGCACACCGCAAAGAAGTAAACTGTCAGCCGACTGGCCGCGTGGAGTAGCTACCCGCGGGCCGCGTCGGGCCGGTGCGAACCTCAGAGCGCATCGGCCCGACGCGGTTACCGGCCACACTCTGAGGGGCGCATCCATGCGCGAACAAATCCTGCGAGAACTCGCGGCCGTTGACGCAATGGAAGCTGCTGCGAGCGCCGCCGCACGTCGGCACGGATACGCGACCGATGACGACCTGAAAGTGATGCGTGAGTGCGCGACGCGACGTACAACTCTCACGCGGCTATTCCGCGAGATGGAAGCATCGGAGACGCCAGACAACGCAACAATTTGGTATCACGGCGATCAGGGGTATTCGGTCAATGGCCGGCCGGTATCAGTCACCGATGAGGAACACAAGGTACTCCAGGTGTTCGCGGAGAAACAAACCGCGATGAAACGGTCCGAACTCGAAGAAGCTGCCGTCATCTCGAACGCGCCTCGTGTCCTCACGAAACTCGCGAAGTCCTACTCAGAGGCGTTCGCAGCGGCTATCCGCCGGCCGGGCGGTAAGGGCAAAGGCGGCTACTTCGTTCGCGTACTTCCGATTGGCGAGCGGGAGTAGGCGTGTACCAAACGCGTACCAAACACGTACCTACCCGGAATCCACAACTCAATTCACGTCCGCAATGATGCCTCCGTCCTCACCCGGACGGAGGTATTCCATGACCGACCCTGTCACGTTGATCCGTGACCTCGACGCGGACACCATTCGCGATCGGCTCGAAGCGATCGAGCACGAGCGCCGTGCACTGCTCGTGTTGTTACGCGCAGCGCTCCGTGCGAAGCGCTGCATGCCGACGATGTCTATGCCGCCAACAAAGCCGACCGGGGGCAAGGTGGTACGGACATGAAGAATACCGCCACCAACACCGGCAAGATTAGCGCCACCGCAAACACCAACGACGAACTCCGCGACCTGCTCCGGCGCATCCGCGACGATCCCGATGCGGGCGAGTGGGGCGAATGGGCGCGCCGCCTGATGGAGGGCGACGCTGAGCGGAAGCGTAAGGCCGCCGAGCGGGCACGGGGATCACCAAGACCCGAACCCGCTGGGGCATGAACGGTGAGGCGAGCGCGTGGCTGGGGGCCGTCGAGGGACTGGGGGAGGTTCACCGGCGGCTCATCCGTGTCGTGATCGAGAACCGGCCGGCGGTCGAAGTCATGCGCGGTCACGACGTCAAGGGATGCCTGATGTACTGCGACCCGCCCTACCCGGCCGGCACCCGCTCGTCCCCCGACGTGTACGGCGAGTACGAGATGACCGACGACCACCGGGCGTTCCTGGCGGTCGCCAAGTCGATCAAGCACGCCAAGGTGCTCATCAGCGGCTACCCGTGCGAACTCTACGACAAGGCGCTGAAGGACTGGGGCCGGCACGAGTTTGACGTGGCCAACCACGCGGCCGGAGGGAAATCGAAGAAGCGCATGAGGGAAGTGGTGTGGACCAATTATTGAGCCGGCCCGAGTCGTCACGCTGCGAACGCGAGCCCCCGATCACAGGCGGTGGAGAAGTCAATAAGTAGGCGGTCGGGACTTTCCCGACCGCCTACTTCGCCTGCGCCAAAGCCCGTTAGGGGTGCATGTGGATGCGTGCGCGCGGTGTTCTGCCCGCTCCGGTCGAGGTGTCTCAGAACATCGTCCGCTGGCGCTGGTCGGCAATCCAAACGTACTTGGACAACCTGAAGACCAGGAAGGCGTGTCGACCAGGTCGATGATGACCGAGGTGTCGTGCACGTCGGCGATCAAAAGTTGAAGCCGAGTGTGACTTCGCGTGCAAGTGCTCGGCAGACAGGACAATGAACCCAAAAAACAATGGCGGCCGGGTGTATCAGGCCCGACCGCCGCAACCCAACACTGAGAGGGAGACATGCGTAGTGTACACAAGAGTCAGCCTTCCCACAAGCGAAAGGAGCCAGGGGAAGACCCGGCGGCAAAGCCAGAAATCGACGACGGCCAGATCGACTGGCGGGAGCAGACGTTCAACGGTGGCCTCACGGGGCCGGTCGAAAAGGTGTCCACGCCCCTCGAACTCATCACGCAACTGCGCATGGTGATGGTTGACATCGACCCCAAATACCTGAACCCGATGCTCTTCGCGTCCGGGAAGGGCTCGCACGCCTCTCGGCTGTACCACAAGACTGTTAGCCTCTGGCTGGACCGGCACCCGCTCGGGAAGAAGGCCGAGGTACGGCACACGGGGTCGGGGCTCCACGCCCTCTTCCACCTCGAACCGATCGTCGTGTTCGGCAACACCGCCGACCGCGACCGCTGGGCCGTGGTCGTCCGGGCGGTGCAGAACGCCCTCCCGAGCGACCCGAACGCACCGGGCCTGACGGCGCTCACCCGGCCTATCGGATCCACCAACTCGAAGAACGATCGCAAGGTAAAGCAACTTCGCGCCGGCGAGCCGATCACGCCGGAGGAAGTTCTCCGGTTCGTTGACGAACTGCGCCGCCGCCCGTTCGCGACGGTCGCTGGCATCCTGCACGGGGCAGACCGCATCACCCCGTGCCCGGTCTGCAAAGCGGACGGGAGCACGCTGGCTGCCCGCGACCGGGTCGGCCGCTGTTATGACTGCGGGACGGTCGAACTGGTGCAACTCTTCGGCCCGCTCATGTCCCCGCCCTCAACCGAAGGGGAGGAGTGAACATGGCAAACAAAAAGAAAGCGTCAAAGGCGGCGAAAGTCCCGAACACCGCAGCCCAACTGGCTGACCAACTGACCGCCGCGCTGCGTACCCTCGATACACTCCCCCTGTTTGGCGCGCGGGTCCTGGTTGTCGTCCGCGGCATCACGCCGGGCGGGAACTTCATCGTTCCGGCCGAGAACGTGATCCAGCAGATGATTCCGGTCCTGGTGCCGCCAAGCGGCTCTTCGAGGGTCTACGCCTACGGCCAGACCGTCGTTCTCGACACGACGGTCGATGGTCAGGATTCGGCACTGGTTCCCCTCCGCAGCGGCACGAAGGTCGAATCGGTCGCTCCGGCGTACCTGGCGAACCTGATCATCTGCGAGCACGAGAGTGGGGGCGTGACCATTCAGTTCAGCTTCCCGCCCAAGGCGCTGGCGGTGCTGCTGAACGCCGAGCCGCTCAGCCGGGCGCTCACCCGGATCGATCTGTACGCCCGGCGCCCCCTCTTCTCAAGCGACTTCACACTCCTCGGTCCCGGATACCACCCGAAGTACCGGATTTTGATCCACGGACCGGAGATCGAACCCGACCTCGAACCCTTGGCAAACGCCGCCGCGGCGCTCGACCGACTGCTGCCGCTGCTGCGCGAACTGCTTAGCGACTTCTGCTTCCGGGAACCGGCCGATCTGACCAACTACCTGGGCCTGATGCTGACCGGGCTCCTGATCAACCACTTCGTGATCTGCCTCAAGGGGGTGGCTTTGGTCGACGGCAACCAACCAGGCGTGGGCAAAACGCTCCTGATGCGGGTGCTGGGGGTCGTCATGGACGGGGTTGACCCGAACCTGATCCACTACACCCCGGACGAGGAGGAACTTCAGAAACGGACCTGTGCCACGCTCCGCCCGGGTCGGCAGACGGCACTCATCTACGACAACGCGAAGCAGCCCAGTGGTACACCGATCAGCAGCCCGACTATCGAGGCGAACTCGATGGCTCCGGAGATCTCGCTACGCATCCTTGGAGTCTCCGAAAACTACGTGCGCCCCAACGACGTGATTTGGGCAATCACGATGAACCAAACGCGGGTGAGCCCTGACCTGATGAGCCGCGGATTGCCCATCCGACTGGCCCACGACGGCCCGCCCGAAAAGCGTGTCTTCACTGGCCCGGACCCGATCGAGTTCGCCCGCGAACACCGCCTCGGGATTCTCGCCGAACTGGCGGGCTTCGTAGTCCGCTGGAACCAAGCGGGCCGGCCCGAAGGCAGCCGCTCCCACCGGTGCCACCGGTGGGCCAAGATCATTGGTGGCATCCTCGAAGTGAACGAGTTCCCCGATTTCCTGGCCAACTACGAGGAGGCGTCGGGCACATTCAACGCGGAGTTGGAAGACCTGACTCTGCTCATTGAGGCGGTACTGGCTCAGCCCGAGGGGCCGTTCGTGGTCGTCGAACCACCGGAGGATGACCAGTGACACAGAAACCGAACCCGGCACGGGCGCTGCCCGCGGCGAAGTGGGTGCCGATCCTCGACGCCGCCGGGCTTACCCCACAGGCCTTCGCCGACGCGAAGACGCCGCACGCCAGGGCGATCAAGATCGGCCAGTGGCTCAGTGCTAAGGTCGGTCGTGAGACGCCCGTGCACGTCGGCGGCAGGAACGGTACGGCCGTGCTCCGCGTGATAGGCGCGCGGGCGAACGAGAAGCGGTACTACTTCGAGGTCACATGGGACAGCGCTGCACCGGCCGCGCTGCCTCCGCCGCCCAAAGGGGAACCGTCCAAGACCAAGAAGAAACCGAAGCAGAATGAGAAACACAAGGCGAAGGCCAGGCCGTCGGCCAAACATAAGCATAAGGCCGGCAACGACGAGGCGTGGTAGCGCGATACTCAGGGACGAACATGATTGCGGTTGGTGAATGTGGTGAATAGGTACGAGCCTCCCCAAAAGCGAGCGGGGAGTCCCGCCACACGGTGGGGCTTCGGCGCGGACCAACGCGGCTCCTATTCACCTCATTCACCACTTCTCGGCGCAACACCCTGACCCATCGACTGATTTTACACGACCATTGTTCCCACGAAATATTCACGCGAGGTGGTATGGACGTCGAATTCGGAGAGCGAACTTACCCGTTTCGCCCTTGGAAGCCAGAACTAGGGCAGGTCTTAACGCGGACGTTCAGCTTCGACTGCGAGACCACGATGATTGACTGGGAGCGACACTGGATCACCCCGGCGTACATCATCGGCGCTGCGTTCGATGGAAAACAGGGCTACTTCGTCTCTCGCGAACATGTGGCGGCGTTCTGGAACGCCCACGACGAAGCCGGCGCGGTCTTCCACAACGCCGCCTTCGACCTCGACGTGATCCGATTGGTCGCTCCCGAATTGGACGTGTACGCGAAGGTGGATGCCGATTTGGTCTGGGACACGTGGCTCCTCCACAGGCTCTACGCACTCGCGATTGAGGGTCACACCGCGGGCAACGAGGGGCAGGCGACACTGGAAGCCTGCGCCGAGCGATATCTGGACATCAACCTTCCGAAGGACGTGATTGATGATTCTGGGCAACTGGTCCGCACGTCCTACGGTCAGTGGCTGAACAAGCCACTCGCCAAAATGTCGGCGGTGTACCTGGAGTACCTGGCCAAAGATGCGATCGCCACGCGACAGGTGTTTAAGAGACTCACCAAGAAAATCGACGAGTTGTTGGGTGATTGTCGCGGTGTCTGGGGGTACGTGTCCGACGAGTGGTCCCACGAGTGCCGAGAGCGCTGGGGGCCACTCACCCACCACATCCAGTTGCGCGCTGCGATCGTACTGAAGGAGATCACGCGCAATGGGCTGCACATCGACCTTGCGAGGCGGGACGAGGCCGTCCCCATGCTGAAGGCCCAGCGGGACGAGGTCGAGTCTCACCTTCGCGACCAGGGCGTTCTCACCAAGGGAAAAGGATCACAAAAGGCGTTGCAAACCAAGCTCCAGAAACTGGCAGCGCTGCACCCGGCGGTTAACTTCCCCAGGACCGAGAAAGGATTGTTCGCGACCAGCGCGGAGGCGCTGCACGACCTCGTCGAGTACGTACCGTTCGTGAACGACCTGCTCAAGTACCGGGCCTTGGACAAGCTACTGGAGACGTTCCTCAACAAACTCGATCGCGGGGTCGTTCATTCGTCTTTCGGGGTACTCGCCCGGTCGGGCCGGACGTCGTCCTTCGGCGAATTGAACGCCCAGAACCTGCCGAAGGATGACCGCATCCGCAACTGTTTCGTACCGTCGAAGGGGCACGTGTTCCTGGACCACGACTACTCGACTATTGAACTGGCCGCATTGGCCCAAGCGTGTGTCTCTCAGTTCGGCTGGAAATCGGAAATGGCAACACGCATCAACGCCGGCGACGACCTCCACCAGGTGTTCGCCGGCTTTGTAACCCGCAAGCCGCAAGAGGAAGTGACAGCGTCTGAGCGCGCCCGCGTTAAGCCGATTAACTTCGGAAAGCCCGGCGGCATGGGACCGCGATCGCTCCAGACCTACGCGAAGATGACGTACGGGATCGAGTACACCGAGCATGAAGTCGCGGAACTGTCCGAGCAGTGGCTCGACCTCTTCCCGGAAATGCGCGAGTTTCTCAAGGACACGGTCGATACCCCGCTCGAACTCGCCCGTGCGCTGGACCTGACCCTGGTGGGCCACCATGAACACACCGACGACGACCGGATGCTGCGCCACCCGCAGAACGCCGGGCAGGGGCACCGCCCCAACCCGATCCTGGGGATGATGTGTCTCAGGGCACTCGGCAGTGACGACCCTCGGACGGTGAAGGGTAAACCGTACACGCCCGCGTGCGTGGATTACTTCTGGACCAAACTCGGGCACCTCACCGAGGGACTGCCGGAGAAATTCGCAAAGGCGATCCGCGAGCGGACGCCGTCGAAGGCACTCCAGCGGTTCGTTTCGTCGCATGTCGGGCGCGCCGGAGTATTCGTTCTCACCGGCCGTATGCGAGCCGCGGCTGGTTACACCGCGCGGCACAACACCATTTTCCAGGGACTGACCAGCGACGGTGCCAAGATCGCTTTGTGGAAAGTTTGGCGGAAGGACTACAAGATCGCCAATTTCATCCACGACCAGATCCTGGTCGAAGTTCCCGCCACGGACGACCTGAAGGAGCACGCCGAGCGAATCAAGAAGTTGATGATCAAGGGCATGAAGGAAGTTCTCCCGGACGTGAGGATCGACGTCAAATACGCAGCCACCGACCGCTGGCGGAAGAAGGCCGAGGCCGTCTTCGACGAACAGGGACGGCTCCGCTTGTGGCACCCGAAGAAAGATCGGACGGTATCTCCACGTTCTGCGCAACGGAGCGAGAAGCAAAAGAGCGTGTCGGTGAGGGCATCTGGCTGACACAATATCGCCGAGTTGAGCGTCGAAGCCGAATTCCGGATTCGCACTGTCTTTCGTAACTATAATTTAGCAAATTTTAACAATTTAATACTTGGACGGCAACCTTCACCGCATTGATCCCAGCCGAACTTAGTGGCAGCAAGCAAAAAGCGCTTTTTTAAATCGAATCACCGAGAAGAAGTGGGTTCTGCGGGGAATCGGACCGGCTCTACCGAGAGGCCGATTACCCGAGCACGGGGTGGATGGCACACCCAGGGGCGGTCAAGATCATGGTGGCGTGCCTGCGCGAAGATACGGGCGATCGGCACTGCCCTGACCGATTGGAATAACGGTCCCAGTAATCCAGACCCGGCTCAGTTCGCTACGCTAAACAAGTATCTGATCGGACCAGGGCCAGAGCTACTTGATACCCGGTATCGAGCGGATCGCGGCTATCGCGGACGGTAACGGGGGGCGGAAGCGGCGGGGAACGAAGTATCCGTCGGGACGAGCAGAAATTCAATTTTTGACAGTTGTCCACACGGCACTGGGTAAAATTCCTCACTCGCCTATCCCCACCGTCTCGTCGGTCTTCGCATTATAAAAGTGCACCCCGTGCCCATTCGATCCGTGTCCCACTTCGTTTGGCAGGTGCTCCGAGCCGCAAAGCGTAGTAAAAAGCATTTGACCGGTCGTGCCCCTGCGAATTTCGCCGAGTCGTCATTCAAAAGATGGCGGTTTCCTGGCCGCGTTAGTGGAGGAGGGACTACTGGTTCGTGTGACCGGCACTGCGGAAATCCCATTCGAGGCCACGTACGCTCTCACGGAATAAGGGGGAGTTCGCGGCCGAGTACGGGGAGTGTGAGTACCAGCCGAAGCGAAGCGTCACCGCATCTCCAGCGCCCCCGGTTCCGCTTCCCACCACACCCAAGGGCAAAAAGAAGCGGTAGTGTTCCCTCCGCGTTCTACTCAACGATCAGAAATCAACTCCGATAACGGCGAGCCACGTCAGGAAGTTCACGACGGCGGACAGACCCACCAAGAAGCTTCCTACTATCGCGGCCAGAAACCTACGTCGCGTTGCCACCACCAGAGCCACGGCGAGGCAGAGGTGTGCGATCAGCAAGCCATTGAGCACAGCGCGGGAGAAGTTTTCCCCTCGCAATCGATCGCGTCCCCTTTTGTTTGGAGTGTCCACTGCACAATTCATTGCCACGGTGATCGCAGGGAGGAGCACCTGCCCGAACAGGAGCAGGAGGGTTGCCCAATCTCGCAAGGACCAGTTCATTGCCCACCCCGAGAGGCGCAAAAGCCTTTTAACTCCCGAACCGTGAACACGGGCCATACTTCCAACTGTTTAGATCGATGACCGTCAACAGGGCAACGAGAATGGTACCGACTACGAACGCGACACCGAAAGCCATGAGCAGCCACTGACCGAGCGGGCGGTCCACTTCACCGCTTACTTCTTCTGCCGTTTGACGGACGATTCACGGGGCACCACCCTAACAATTTTCGAGCCCTGTTCTCCGAGCTTGTTCAGTTCCTGTTGGGCAGTTCCATCATCCGTGGGCAAATACTCGATCTTGTGCTCCCACTTCGGCACAGCGGGTACTGCAACTACGCGCTCAATTTTCTCTTCCTTAGCCCCCTCCCGAGCCGCTAAGGGTATTGCACGTCGCACAGACAATGAACAGGGCAATGGTAACGAGCGGGCGGTAAAAGGGGCTCACGGTCACCACGTGGTGGCACTACACCCGGTTGAACTGCGGGACATTTGTAAAAGTGGCGCGATTTCTCGATAGCGGCATCGGTTCCGTCACCTTGCAGTTCGCACTCCTGGATACCACGAGCACGCCGCTCGAAGACATTTCTGGCCCCGCGTGTCGTGCAAGTCGCACGTAGGAGGCGTGGCGGCGCGCGCCGAGGCGGCTGACGGACCACAGCAGTTTCGCTGCGATCTCGTAATCGAACGTCTCATCCGTTTCGATATTTGCCCGAAAAGGGGATAAAAACGGCGCAGGACAACGGCTCTTTTCGTTACTTGGCGACCTCGAACGGGGCGGTTACCGCCGTTCAAAAACCTTCCGCAAGACCTTCCGCGTGCTTGGCAACCTTCGCCACTGCGGCCTGCACGAACAGGTTGTCCACCCCTTCCAGGGCCGTGGCATCGACCGCGGAGAGGCCGAGGTCGTCAACCGCCTCCAGGACCGCGATGTGGAGCGCCCAGGTGACGGCCGGTGGCTCGGCCAACAGCCCGGTCAGCCGCCCCACCTCGGCGGCGGCTCCGTGCCCGACGAGGTCGTCCACTGCCGCCCGCCGCAGGTTCTCCGGTCGGGCCGGGTCGACGGCGATCGAGAACAGCTTCGGCACCCCTTCGTCCCGGCCCGCGTGGGCGACGAAGGTGCCTAGCGTTTCGGTCGCGTGCATCCCGAACACGCCCGGCCGGTGCAAGTGATTCCATGCGACGGCCGCGATGAGAGGGTTCGGCGGGAGCAGGCCGAGCCGGTACATCGCCGACCTCCGCACCCCGAAGTCGGGGTCTTCGACCAGCGCCAGGAGTCCTTCGGCGTCGGCCCACGCCAGTAGCGGCACCGTCGCCCGCTCGCGGACCAACGGGTCGGGGTGGTTGAGCAGCACCGGTCGGAGCCGGCGGCGGTCCGCAGCCGGGTACGGCTCCCACGTCGATCGCCACAGCACGTCTTCCAACACCTTCGGGGACGTGTCCGGGTCGGTCAGTAGACGGAGTACGTCGGACGCGGCCGGCGGGCGCGTCTCCTGTGCCGCGGGCCGTGTGTACGGCGGTTCGTCCGGCGGGGACAACTCCTCGGCCGAGTAGGACAGCAGATCCCAGACCGGGTCGAGCCACCGGCGGACGCGAGCGGACACCCGCGGGTCACTACCGCCGAGGTGGTGAAGGCATTCGTAGCGGATGTCCGCGAAACTGTCGCGGGCGTAGTCGCGGATTCGTTCGGAGGGGTGGTCGAGAAAACCGTGCAGACAGCGGATGACCCGCACGGAGGGGTAATACTGCAACGTCCGGACCGCCTCGACGGCCACGCCCTCGACCGCGTCGGCGGTTGCGGCCACCAGCGCCGCTTCGGCCGCGACCGGCTCGTCCCAGAACAGGATCGCCGCCGCGGTCTCTCGCACCGCCGGGTCCGGGTCGGCTAGGGCCGCGATCTTCAGCCGCAGGTCGGCCGGGGAATCGAAGTAGAAGGTCATCCGGCCGAGGGCGGTTACGCGGAGCGGGTGCGTCGGATCGGCGGCGACCGTCCGCACGACGTCCGGGCGGTGGCGCGAGCCCATGGACAGCAGGGCGTGCCGGCGCAGGATCGGGTCGGCCCCCGCCCACCAGCCCCGCAGGACGCCCTTCGGTACGTCCGCGTCGAGGTCCGGCATGTCCCGCAGGACGGCCCCCGCGGCCCCGCGGATCGCGGCCTTCCGCGAGCGGTCCGTGAGCAGGCGCTCCAGGATCGGAACGGCCCGCCGGTCGGACACGGCGGTGAGCGCGTCAACGAGATCCGTTCGCTCATCGTCCGGGAGGTCGGGAGCGGTCAGGCGGTCGAGCAGGCGGAACGTCCACCGGCGGTCGGCGGATTCGGTGATCGTCGCGTACGGGAGCATGACGACCTCTGGTTGAGCCGGTTGGGCCCTGACCGGACACCGCACCGGGCGTGGTGGTTCGGTTCGTCCATTCGCGACCGGGCCCGCTTCGATTCCGGGCGCCGGTTGGGCGTGACGGCACGGGCTTGGCGTCGGGGCGAAGATCGGCGATGATGTGCGGATCATCACGGGGTTCCAACCGTGACCCGCACCGCCATCGCGACCGCCGCCCTTCTACTCGCGGCCCACGCCGCGACCGCCGCCGATCCGCCGCGGGTGGTGCGGGAGAACATCGAGTGGCTCGACGTGTGGGTGCCCGGCAACGGCGTGAAGGACCAACCCCGGGTGCTCCTCATCGGCGACTCGATCACCCGCGGGTACTACAAAGCTGTCGAGGACAGTCTCCAGGGTAAGGCAATCGTCTGCCGGCTGGCGATGAGCAAGAGCCTCGGCGATCCCGGCCTGCTCGACGAGGTGAAGTTGGTGCTGGGGCAGGCGAAGTTCGACGTGGTCCACTTCAACAACGGGATGCACGGCTGGGGTGACACCGAGGACGAGTACGCCCGGGCCGTCCCCGAACTCGTGGCGACGATCCGCAGAGGCGCGCCGGGGGCAAAACTCGTGTGGGCCAGCACGTCGCCCGTTCGAGTGGCCGGGAAGGTCGATCAACTCGACCCGAAGACCGATCGGGTGAAGGCCCGGAACGAGGCCGCGGCCGAGGTGGTGGCGAAGGAAAAGATCCCGACCAACGATCTGTTCGCCCTTGTGATCGACAAACCCGACTGGTTCTCCAACGACGGCGTCCACCTCGACGCGAAGGGCTCGGCCGCGATGGGCGAGCACGTTGCGGCCGAAGTGCTCAAACTCCTCGGCGACGCAAAGAAGTGATCCGGCCGTCGCGTGGCAACCGGACGGGCGCTCGGCGCAACGCACGGGAGCGCCTACTGCCCGGCGTCTTCTTCCAGGTGGAAGCGGTGGAACATGCGGTGGACGATGGGGGCCAGCACGACCCCCGACGCCATCACCAGTACGAGCCCGCTGTAGAGCGCGTACGCCCCGGCGAACAGTTTCCCGCCCGGCGTCTTGAGCGGCTCCAGCGGCCCCATCCCGGAGAGGATCATGGACGCGTTGGCGAACGCGTCGATCCGCCCCATGTCTTCGGTCAGGTGATAGCCCGTCATCCCGCCCAGCAGCGAGGCGCCGATCAGGGCCGACGCGACCGCGAAGTTCCGGGCCACCCGGCGGGCGAACGCGGGCCGGGGCAACAGGGCATCGTGCTTCGACTCGAACCGCAGAAGGTGCCGCTTGCTCATGCCGTCTCCGTACATGAAAGGGGCGATTTGGCCGGTGAAGGTGGGCCGGTGCCGCAGGCTCTACCCGCTCGAAATCGAACGTGATCTTACCCGACCGTGTCAGCCCTGCGGGGTTCCGGGGCCAGTTCGGTGGCCGCGTTCACCCCGGCCGCGGTCTCCGGCAGGATACCGAGCCGGGCGTACACGGGTCGTGCGTGTCGCCGCAGTCGCGGGAGTTGCGTGGCGAACACCAGCCCCCGACCAGGACCAGCGCCCCTGACCCCGTAACGACCGCACGGACGCCGACGATTCCCGCGAGCCATCCGGCCAGCAAACTCCCAAACGGGGCCGCGCCCTGGAACGCCATCCCGAAGAAGCTCATCACCCGGCCCCGCTTGTCCTCGTCCACCATCGTCTGGATGAGCGTGTTCTCGGTGCACGCGGTCACGGCGCAGAATGCCGGAAGACGGGCACTCGCGCAAGCGGAAGCGTATGATCGAGACATTGAGGCACGGCAGGGCACGGAACCCCTTTGGAAACGCTCGTCTTGCAGAATTCGCCGTGCCGAATCTCTCCGGGCGGCCATGTAGGTCCACGATGATCCCGATCCTGCGACTGTTGCGTGCCGCAGCCGGGTCCGACCGGGACCTGCTCGACCGGTACGTCCGCAACCGGGACGAGGAGGCGTTCGAGGCGCTGGTCCGGCGGTACGGCACCGGCGTTTGGGGGGCGTGCGTGCGGCTCGCCGGCCGCGACGCAGAGGACGCGTTCCAGGCGGTGTTCCTCGTGCTGTCCCGCAAGGCCGGGACCGTGACCGGCTCGCTCCCGGCGTGGCTGCACGCGGTCTCGAGGCGGGTCGCGTCCGACCTCCGCCGCACGTCCCGGCGGCGCAACGCGATCGAAGCGACGACTGCCCGGCTCGATTTGGTCAACGGCCCTGACCCGAGTCTTCGTGAAGGGCTGGCCCTTCTCGACGAGGAACTGTCCCGGCTCCCCGATCAGTACCGGGCGGTTCTGATCGTGTGCTGCCTGGAGGGCCGCTCCCGCGACGAAGCCGCGGTGCAACTGGGGTGGTCGGAGGGCCAGGTCAAGGGCCGGCTGGAGCGCGCCCGCGAGGTGCTCCGGACGCGCCTCGTGCGGCGGGGCATCGAACTCGGCGGGCTGCTGCTCGCCGCCGCGGTGGCCGGCCCGGTTCCCGTCCGCGCCGACCCTCCCTCCGCAGCCGCCGTTATCCTTACCCACAGAGTGATCCGAGCAATGTTGATCCAGAAGTTCAGGTTGGTCGTCGGCGCGCTGACGGCCTGTGTCGGTATCGCGCTCGCGAGCGGGGTGGCGCTTCGGGCTCAACCCGACGACCCGGCCGCGCCGAACGGGGTCGCGAACGCCCCCAAAGCACCCCCGGAGAATCGCCCCGGCCCGCAGGACGAGGGAAAAGCGTCACCGCAGGAGCAGATCGACGAATCGAAGAAGGAAATCGAGGCCCTGCGCAAGCGGGTCGAGGCCCTTGAACGGGCGCAGAAGCGGCCCGCCCCGGAGCGCCAGAAAGTCGTGGTCACCAGCCCCATGGCGAGGGACGTCGTCGTCGCTCAACAGTACGTCGGCAAGATTCTCGCGCACCGCCACATCAACGTCTGCGCTATGGCGAACGGGGTCGTCGCGGAGGTCACGGTCAAAGAGGGTCTGGCGGTGAAGAAGGGCGACGTACTGTTCAAGGTGGTGTCGACCCTGTACAAGACAAAGTTGGACACCGAGATGGCCGAGGTCCGGATCGCAAAACTGGAAATGGACAACGCCAAGAAGCTGTTCGAGCAGAAGGTGATCTCCCAGCACGAACTGGCTCTGAACGAGGCCAAACTGGCGAAGGCCGAGGCCCGGGCGAAGCTCGCGGAAACCGACCTGAACTTGACCATCGTCAAGGCACCGTTCGACGGCCTCGTCGGGCGCCTGCCGGAGCAGGAGGGCAGCGCGGTCAAGGAGGGAGCCGCTCTCACGACCCTGTCCGACAACAGCGCGGTGTGGGTGTACTTCAACGTGCCCGAGGCCCGGTACCTCGAATACATGGGCAACCGGGACGAGAGAAAGGAGGGGCCGTCGATCGAACTCGTGCTCGCGAACGGCCGCACGTTCCCCCAGGCCGGCAAGCTCGGTGCGATCGAGGGGCAGTTCGAGAAGGACACGGGGAACATCCCCTTCCGGGCGGATTTCCCGAACCCGAAGGGCCTGTTGCGCCACGGCCAGACCGGCACCGTGGTGATCCGCGAGTCGTTGAAGAACGCCATCGTCATCCCCCAGCGGGCGGTGCTCGAGAAAGACGGCATGCGGTACGTTTACGTCGTGGGCAAGGACGGCGCGGCGCACCAGCGCGAGATCGTGATTCAACACGAGATGGACGGCACCTTCGTCGTCAACAAGGGGCTGGATGCGAGCGACTGGATAGTCATCAATGGGGTCCGGCAGGTTCACGACGGCGAGAAGGTGGAGTACGAGTTCCGCAAACCGGAGCCGGTTCCGGCGAGCCCGAAAATGCCTGTGGAAAAGTAAGCGCCCGGCCCAGCAATGGGCGTTCAAGGCAAAGTTGAGCGGGGCGGTGCTGCATTAATCGCTCCGTTACGTCCCGCAGTATGTCCGATAGCCGCGCTCGTCGGCAGGCGGCTCACGGTATTCCACCAGATCCGCCCGCTCCAGATACGGCGATACCACCGCCTCCAGCAACCGGTGCAGTGGCGCCAGGTCGCCCCGCTCCTCGGCGGCGGACAGCGCCTCCTCGACGCGATGGTTCCGCGGGATGGTGACCGGGTTGGCGCTCCGCATTAGCTCATACGCCGGGGCCTTCGTCGGCCCGAGCCGCTCTTGCCAGCGGGCGTACCACGCCCGGAAGTCCGCGTCCCGGTACGTTTCGCCGGCCGGCGGGCCGCCCGCCGACAGGTCCCGGAACGTGTTGGTGAAGTCGGCCCGGGCCTTCAGCATCCACTCCAGCAGCGATTGGATCAGTTCCAAGTCGCCGTCCCGTTCGGTCGTCAGTCCCAGTTTCTTCCGCATTCCGGCGAGCCAGTACGCCCCGAACCGCCCCGGAAACTCGTTCAGCACCTCCGTGGCTGCCGCGACCGACCTCTCCGGGTCGGAGTCGATGAGCGCCAGCAGCGTCTCGGCGAACCGGGCCAGGTTCCAGTGCACGATGTTCGGCTGGTTGCCGTAGGCGTACCTCCCGCCGCTGTCGATCGAACTGAACACGGTGGCGGGATCGTAGGCGTTCATGAACGCGCACGGCCCGTAGTCGATCGTCTCCCCGGAGATGGCCACGTTGTCCGTGTTCATCACCCCGTGGACGAAGCCCATGAGTTGCCACCGCGCCACGAGGGCGGCCTGGCGGTCGGAGACCACGCGGAGGAAAGACAGGTACTTCTGTGGCGCATCAGCGAGTTCGGGGTAGTGCCGGGCGATCGTGTAGTCGGTCAGCGCCCGCAGGGCCTCCGGGTCGCGCCGCGCCGCGTACTCGAAGGTACCGACCCGGATGTGGCTGGCGGCCACGCGGGTCAGGACCGCCCCCTTCCGGGTCCCCGTCCGGTGCACCGCCTCGCCCGTGGTGACGACCGCAAGGCTGCGCGTGGTGGGAACACCCAGCCCGGCCATCGCCTCACTGATGACGTACTCGCGGAGCATCGGCCCCAGCGCCGCCCGGCCGTCACCGCCGCGCGAGAACCGCGTCCGCCCCGACCCCTTGAACTGGATGTCGACCCGTTGCCCCGACGGCGTGCGGTGCTCCCCGAGCAGGATGGCGCGGCCGTCGCCGAGCACGGTGAACCCGCCGTACTGGTGGCCCGCGTAGGCCTGCGCGATGGGTTGGGAGCCGGGCGGCAGGTCCTGACCCGCGAACACGGCCGCGGCGCCCTCCGCCGAGAGCGCGCGGAAATCAAGACCGAGTTCGTGAGCCAGGGCGTGGTTCAGAATGGCGACCTGCGGTCCCCGCACCTCGGCCGGCTCGGCCGGGCTGAACAGGGTCTCCAGGAGCCGTGCGTAGGTGTTATCGAACCGCCACCCGGCCGCCTCGTGTTCCGCAATCGTTACCGTCGGAGTGATCATCCAGCCCCCAAACAAGGCACACGAACTGTTCCAATTATAGAGGGCGTGACGACGCGTAACGGTTCACGTAAGGCGCCATTCTGAGCCCAGTAGCGAATCGGCAGGGCTCGGTGACCGGTGCCCCCGGCCCGATTCCGTTGGGTATTTCGAGCGAGACGGTACCCGCGTTCGGCGATGGGAGCCTCATGTCCATGCCGCGCAGGAAGAGAACCAAGTCGTGATTCGCCGGTCCCTTCTGGTCCGCGAGCTGTTCGTAGGTCGCCTCCGTGCAACGGACGTGGCGCAGACTCTGCGCTTCCGCCCACCGGCGCCCGAGCACAAGTTGGGCAGGAAAATGATCGTAGATGGTCACCTCACAGCCGGGATTCGCGGTGGCAAGGTACATGCCGATCACGCCGGTGCCGCCACCGATATCCGCGATCCGGTGGGATCGAGAGAGGCGGTCCCAGAGGCGCCGCAAGTGATGGAGTGTTCGCAGAAAGAAGTCGTACTCGGTCGACAGGCACCGCTTGGCGATCCGATCGGTGACGAAGTAGGTACTACCGGCCTGGGGGCTGTACCCACCGTGGCCGATAACGTCCGCGCGGTTCCCGCCGGCCCGCCGTACCTCCTCCCAGAAGGACTCGGTGAAAACTTCGGCGGGAGACCTCCTTTGGATGCCGAGGCGTCGAAGGAACTTGGCCGGGTCAATCGCGGGTCGCGCCCTCGGTGTTCTGTCGGGTGGTGTGAGGATCAGGGAATGTGGAAACCGGCGTCGGAGTTAAGAGGGTAATGTTCAGGTGGTGTAGACCGTGTCCGGACACCAGTTCAGCGCGGCGAGGAGCGAATTGAGAGCACCCTCGCCTTTGGCAAGATCGACATTGTGAGCCCGGCGTGGGGGGTAGGACTGTCGCTCCTCTCGTTACGTCGTTTCGCCCAGCGTATAACACCCCCGAGAGACCAGTGGCACTTCCGACCCGACTTGAGCCTACCCGTCACGGCAATTTCACCACTAAAAAAGGAGCTACGAAGGAATCTCGGCAATTACGACGAACGGTTCACCCCGCTCTCCGGGGTTTGACCGCCCGTCGTTTCGGCGGGTAAGTCGTTTCTTTTTACCGTCGTGGCGAGCGACGAGACGACGGCCACCCTGCAGCGGGACGATGCCCGGATCGGGCTGGTCGGGAAGCCGGACCACAAGCCGGGGGAAGCCGGATCATTCGCGATCGGTGTAGCCGACCTCAACAACATGCGGGCGCAGTTGGACGGGCGCGGCCTCGACCTCGGAGGCATCCGCACCGACGAGTGTGACGGGAAGAAGTACCGGATGTTCTTCCGCCGCGAGGCGGAGAACGGGTACTGCTTTTGTTTCACGCAGCCGGTGTGATCCGGCCGCTTCCAACCCGTAGCCCCGACGGTGCGATATGCCGGTGCCCGCCGCCTTCGCCGAGAGCAACCGCGTCCAGACTGAGCGGCTGCAAAACTGGTTGACGTCATGCTGGCCGACCGGCTCATGTGCGCGTGGACCGAGATGGTCATGCTCCAGCAGCGCGGGGTCGAGTCCGTGTGCCGGTTCACCTCGCACCGGAAGGCCGACTTCCGAAGGGGCACGCGCCTGGGTGAGGGCGACCACGTGGTCGAGTGGCCCAAGCCGCCGAAGCCCCGGTCGATCGACCGGAAGGCGTATGCGGTGCTCCCCGCATCCCTGACCGTTCGCGAGTGCCGCGTTCGTGTGGATCAGGCGGGCTTCCCCCGTCGCACCGAAGCTCGAACAGCGTGTAGTAATCGCCCTGGGGACGGCTTTCGGACCATTCCATCTGGTTCGCCCTCTGCGGCGTAACGAATCGGCCCACCGGCTCCGACGCGGGCGATTCTCCGCCCAAACTTTGCTTTCCCCAGCCAATGCCGTTAGTATCAGCGCGAGAATGATTCGTGTTATGCCGACCGGCATAAACAGAGTTCGGCACATGACGGAGGCTGCGCCGTGAAGTCTATCACTGCGGTGGTCGTTGTGGCGCTGGCCGCGATGTGCCTTCTCGGGGCGGACGACAAGCCCAAGCACAACACGCTCACCGATACAGAGAAGGCCGACGGTTGGATATTGCTCTTCGACGGCAAGGAAACCGAGGGCTGGAAGGTCGAGGGGGAGGCGAAAGTCGTAGACGGTGTGTTAGTCGTCGGCGGGGACAAGCCGGCAAAACTCAAGACGACCGACACGTTCGGCAAACTCGAACTCCGGTTCGAGTACCGCACGGAGGGGAAGAAGGGCGACGTCCCCAGCACCATGGTCCGGGTGTTTTTGTTGCCGACGGAGAACGACAAGAGGGGCGCCTGGAATGAACTCACCCTGACGGCCGAGGGCAAGACCATCCGGAGCGAGAATAAGGAACCGGATGGCAAACAGAAACTGGAGATCACTCTCGGTGAAGAACCGGGCGACGTGCCGGTCGAGTTCGAGGTGGATGCCGGATCCAAGCTGTACCTGCGCAACGTCAAGCTCAAGAAGCGTTGAACGACAGTGCCGCGTTCCCGTCGCGTGCTTCCGGGCCGTTCCGAACAGGTGATGCCGAACGCCGAGCAGCACCGGACCCCACATAACGCCGCGCCCCGTTACCGCTCCCTAAATTCTTGGGGAGCAACCGTGGAAGTGCCCATGCTCACCAGCAACCGCCTCCGGAACTGGCTGACCGCGTTCAGCCTCATCGCCTTCTACCTCGCCGTCCGGCCGTTCTGCCGCGCCGCCGCGAGCATCACGCCGACCCCCGCTCAGGCGGCTCACCTGAAAGAGCACCCGGAAGCCCTGCCGCGGACCGGGGACTACGCGTTCGGCTGGTCGCACTCCCCGCTGGCGAGTTACCACGACGAGTACACGCTGACCGGCGAGGGCGGGCGGGTCACGCCGGGCCGGTCGAGCCACACGCACGTCGGGTGGTTGTCGTGGTCGTCCCTCACGCTGGCGGTCGCGGTTGCGCTGTTCGTTGCCGCGGCATGGCTCAACAGACGGAAAGCGATCAGCGAAGCGACCTGATCCCCAAAGAACTCTAGTCCCCTTCCGGCACATCATCCCACCCCGTATCCCACTCGACCCGGCACGTCCCGCAGTGGTAACGGAGCCGCAAACTCTTGTCCCGAACCCGTGGCGCCCGTCCACCGCACTGCGGGCACCGGTACCACCACCACAGCTTGCCGAAAACAACAACGGCATACAGGAGGGAAACGAGGACGAGCACGCCCGAGGTGACGAGGAACAGCGACGGCGTCTGTCCTGCCACGCCACCATTTGGCCCAGCGGAAACCATCACCCAGACGAGGGAACCGCCCGCCATCGCCAGCGCGACGAGAAACAGGCGAACGGCATTGTGTGCCTGCTTCCCGGTGCGGGCGTCTTCGCGCTTCATCGTAGTGAGGATCTTACGGCGTTGCTGGCGTTCGCTGCCGCTCGTTTGCGACGTTACTTCGCGAGGGAGTAGCAGACGATCTCCTTGTCGTTCCGCACGAAGAGGCACTTCTCCGCGAACGCCGGGTGGCACCAGACCACCTTCCGGCCGAACGCCCTCTGCGTGAGTTCGAGCTTCAACTCGGCCCGGCTCACTTCCTCGTACCCCTTCGGGGTCAACTTGGCGATGATCAGGGCGCCGTTGTCGGCGAACACGAAGAACCGGTCGCCATTTTTCACGAGGAACGCGGTTCCCGTCCCCGCGCCCTTGAAGTCCTCCTCTTCGTCCTTGCCAAGGACCGGCTTGAAGGTCCACCAGAGCCGTTCGCCCGTTTCGGCCTTGAAGGCGCGGAACATGCCCGGCTGGTCGACGCCGTAGATAACGCCGTCCTCGACGAACGGGGTCATGTTGATCGGGGCCATACCGAGGGGGCCGGCTCGCTTGCCCATCCCGACCGCGTCCTGCTGCCACGCGATCGTGGCGTCAGGCTTGTCCTTCGCCATCTTGAGCACCACCTGCGCTCCGCCGTTGCCGCCGGCGTAGAGGTAATCCCCGGCGAGCCGCGGGGCCATGATGGACATCTGCGAGTTCGGCTTGATCGGGAACTTCCAGTACACCGCACCGGTTTCCGGGTTGAGGCCGTTGATCGCCTCGGCGTGCCAGATCACCAGTTGCTTGACGCCGCCCGCGTCGATCAGCGTCGGAGGGCAGTACCCGGCGTCCTTCGCGGAGAGGGCCTTCCAGACCTCCTTACCGGTGTCCTTATCGAACGCCACGGCGACCACGTCCTTCCCGCCGACGAGCGCGATGACCAGGTTCTTGTAGACGAGCGGGTGCCCGGCGAACCCCCAGATCTGCACCCGGGCCTCGTAGTCTTTCGGGAAGTTCTTCTTCCAGGTCACGGTCCCCTTCTCGGCGTCCAGGCAGGCGAAGTCGCCCATCGCCCCGAGGAAGTACACCTTCCCGTCGCTGACGGTCGGCGTGCAGCGGGGGCCTTCACGGTAGCTGATCGTGTACGGGCAGTCGTACTCGTACTTCCAGATCTCCTTGCCGGTCCTGGCGTCGAGGCAGAGGAGGCGTTCGGAACTTTCGGTCTTGCTGGTGTCGAATGCGTTGGCCGGGTCTTTCGCCCCGTCCTTCAATTTCTTGTCGGCAACGTACACTTTGCCCGCGGCCACGGCCGGGCCGGCATAGCCGCCGCCGATCGCGATCCGCCAGAGTTCCTTTGGCCCACCGGCCGGGAACGTGTCGAGGATGCCGGTTTCCTTCCACACGGCGTCGCGATTCGGACCCATCCATTGCGGCCAGTCGTCGGCCCGCCCGGTGGAACCCGTGGCCGTGAAGAAGGCCGCGGCCAAAAGCAATCGCGAACGCATGGATCTCTCCTGGATGTGGAGAACCGGAAGGGGCGGACTCAGTTAGATGTACCGGCTGCTCGGGCCGCTGACAAACCGTGTTGCTCGATCCTCCCCGGATGAACGCCTCTGGGAACACATCTCGAAAGCGCTGTGACGGCTTATCGTTCAAGAAGGGACTTTACATGACGGAAGCGGAAGCCGAGGGGTACAAGATCGATCCGAAGGCGATCCCGTGATGACCGACAAGCGGTCGGAGTGAAGTGCTGCGGGCCGGGCTTGAGTACCGGCTGGCGGCCCGTGGCGGACCTAACTCGAACTTTAACCACTCAGCCATGGCACCGGGCTACTACCTCACTGAAAGGGCCCGTCCTTCCGTACGGCCGCAGCATCTCGGCAGTAGCGCACCTCGATGCATCGTGCAACCGGGAATGTGCCCGGTTAGCCCGCGCGCTCGTCCGCTACAAGCAGATGGAAGATGTCAGTGTGGATCTTGGTGGGGTCGTTGTTCCATTCGTCTTGCCAGTGACCGTACACCTCCCATCTCGGACCAGTCAACCGATGACCGTTGCTCCCGCACCAGAGATGAATCGCATCGTGCGCCTCGTTGAGGCGTCCGTACGACCCGTAATGGGTCGTCGTCGCAACGAGGCCGCCTGGTGTAACTGAGCCGACGACTTCCCCGTACCCGGCAAACGGAGCGTCCAGTTCGACACCGACTTCCAGGTTGATCTGATCGTCGAGGTAGATCGCGACATGCCGGCCAGCGCCCGCGACCTGTTGCGCGCGGAGGGCGCTCCACACGACTCCACAAGCGTCCGGAACGACTTTGGAGAGTTCGTGGCCAGCCGCCCGACGGCGCACGACGGCAAGCGGGTGGCTGCTGAGTTGTTCGACGCGCACGACGTAATCCATGCTCACCGCCGTTGAAAATGAAGTAATTTAACGCGATCCTCCCCCCTCGTAGCGGGGTTTGCAATCTCGGTGGCGGCTCGCCGTCGGGAGGAATTTAGCGGTTGCTCGACCAGAAGGACGCGGAATCGTGCGGCTCTTCCAGAACATCCTTCTGGTCATCGGTGCCCCGGCGCTGGGGGTAATGTCGTGCGGCCTCGGCTTGGCGAGTGCCTTGGCCGCTACCGTGTTCCGGACGCGCGCGGGCCAGGACCCGAGCCTCGATTGGGGTGGAGCAGCCGGTTTCCTGTGCTCCGGTCTGTGTGTGGGTTCGTTCGGGGCCGTCGCTGGGCTCATGTGGGCCGTCCGTCGGATCAAACTGGAGGACGGCCCGTGGGGACCGGCCATCTGGATCGGGATCGTGCTGGGCATGGCCGGCGCCTTGGCGATTCGCTTCTCGGGCGTTCTGGATGGTTACGTGCCCGGTCGTGTGATCCGGTGGGGACCGGGTCTGGCCTGCTTCGTCGCCGCGTGCGGTACGCTGGGTGGGTTGTTGGGGAGCGCCTTCGAGGTAAGTCGGAGGCGTCCGAAACGGAGTGGACGTCGTCCGAGACACAAGGCGTAGCCACCCGGACGGGCGTCCCGTTCTTGCAGCCTTCCTGCTGGAGTAAGGCCTGATCGCGCGACGCGCGGCGTGGTCGCGAGCAGTCCATCAGGCTGTCCCAGCCACCGATCGACCGGGCGACGGACCGCGACGGCTTTCGCCGAGGTGTTCCGGTGACTGGCCGAGGACGTGTATGAGGCCGAGCGATTCGTGCTGGTGATGGACAACTTGAACAACTCGGGCGCGAGCCCGTCGTCGATGACCGATTTCCCGACCCGCAGCGCCGCGGCCCGGGCCTCCCGCTCGCGCCGGACGGGCGCGGCTCGCCGGACTCCAAGTGCGGTCCGGTACGCGACCCCGTGCCGCCAGTTCCCGAGCACCGACCGGGGCCTCATCGCCTCGGCTCGGTGTGCCAGCACGAGGAACGTGGCCTGGAACGCATCCTCCGCGTCCTGGCGGTGTCAGAGTACGCGCCGACACACGGCCCGAACCATCGGCCCATGGCGACAGACTAAGAACCTATCCGGTTAACCGTGCATCTAACCCTCTGAGCCCAGGCTTTTGAGGGTGTAGCGATGAAGCGGGCGAAATCGGTGGACCAGTGGCGCATATCCGATGAGCTGTGGGAGAAGCTCCAGCCATTACTGCCGGACCATCCCAACACACACCGGTTCGGTGGTGGTCGGCCTCGTAAGCCGGATCGGGTGTGTGCCGACGCCATCTTCTTCCGGTTGCGGACCGGGTGCCAGTGGAAGGCGCTGGACGCCACGGGCATGTGCCCCGGCTCGACCGCACACGCCCGGTTCCAGGAGTGGGTGGCGGCCGGGGTGTTCCTGAAGCTGTGGACGGCCGGGTTGCTGGAGTACGACCAGTTGAAGGGGATCGATTGGTCCTGGTTGTCGATGGACGGGTGCATGACCAAGGCACCCCTCGGGGGGAAAAAAGACGGGCCGGAACCCCACGGATCGTGGCAAATCGGGGGTCAAGCGGAGTCTGCTGGTCGAGGGCGCCGGGGTGCCGATTGGGGTGGCGGTGGACGGGGCCAACCGGAACGACTTCAAGATGGCCCGCGCAACCATCGAGCGCATCGCCATTAAGCGTCCCAAGCCGACCAAGAAGAAGACCCAGGGGATGTGCCTGGACAAGGGGTACGACTACGACGAGGTGCGGGAACTGCTGGAGGAGTTCGGGTTCAGCGCCCACATCCGCGCGCGGGGCGAAGAAGCCCGAGAGTTGAAGCGCCGGGCGGGTGAGAAGGCCCGGCGCTGGGTGGTGGAGCGGGCCCATAGTTGGCTCAACCGGTTCCGCGCCGTGCTGATCCGCTGGTGCAAGAAGTCCGACAACTTCCTCGCTACCTTGCACTTCGCACTCGCGGTTATCACGTACCGAGCTACCGGGTTAACCGGATAGGTTCTAAGGACGCGGACGTGGGTTTGTCCCGGTCGACGGCGAACCGGTCGAGCAGGTCTGCGTCGGATGCGGAATCGGTCGTGGCGACTAGATACCGCAGGCGTGCGAGGTCACTCATTCCGTCTCGGCCCTCTCGAACAGCATGTAGTGGCGCGGCACCGGCTCGCGCGTCCACGACTTTTCCGTGGGCCAGATTTTTTTGCGGGGCGCCATCGGGTATCCAAGGGATACGCGCTTCGGACTTGAGCAGGAAGGTGATGGGGCCAATGACCTTGTGATACGCCCCAATGTCGTTCACCGTGCCTCGGTCGAGCCGGTCGATGGCGGTCAGCTACGACCCCGTCTCCGACCATCAGGTACGTTCAATTCGTAGCGTCGAGTGTAGACGGCTGAAAGTGTCCGCTTCGTCTGCTCGGCGACCTGAGCAGCCGGAAGTGACCACACGAGCGCATCCTCCTCGGCGGTCCAGGGGCGCCCGGCTTTAGGTGGTCGTGCCCCGCGCCGGCGTGACAACTCGCTCAACAGTTTGCGAACTTCTTCGGTGTGCGGCTTGCCCGTGCGCCCTTCGCGCATCGCATCGATGACGTGTTGCGGTCGGGGTTTCCCTCGTTTGGACGCCGCAATCTTCTCACAACGTTCTGGGTCGCGGGCCTTGGCCTTCCCCCGCTCGCGAGCCGCCTCAAGAGCTACGGAGTTGGTCGCGCTCGCGACCTTCAACAGGACGGTTCCTTCGGTCATCGCCTTGACGCCCATCGCCGTGCGCCACTTGGTGACGGTCTGCGACGTGATGCCCCATCAGTAGCACACGGCCAACACGGACTCGCGCTGGACGGCCTCGGCAAGGTCGCCGTATATAGCCAACGTGCGCCCCGGACTTCCGGGACGTTTGGCGATGGGCCACGGGATACGGGCGCTGGTGAGGCCCGTGATGGTGACCTCCCCGCGGAACTCGCAGAAGACAGTATCACCGTAGTCGAATCGCGGAGTTGTGTACTCACCGAGCAGGGAGTGATGCTTGAAGCGGCTCATTGGGCGAACACCTATTCCGCGGACTCCGGGTCGAAGTTGGCGAGCAAGAACCGACGGTTCAGCGGCTGAATTCCCCGTGCCTCGGAGTGAAAAGCTCCGACCAGCCCCGAGAGTTCCTCTTGCGTTCGTCGCACGGGGTGACGAAGGACAACCCAGCTAACCGTCTCGGTAAACGGTTCTGTCGTGAGCGACCCTTCGTACCGGAAATACTCGGCGTGCCCCTCCGAAGGCAGCAAATCACTCGGCCGCACCCGGATGATTGGCGGAATGGTGTCTTTGCCCTTCGCTTCGGGTTCGATGCCCGCGAGCTTCTTTCCGAGTTCCTCAACGAACGCCTTGGATTTCTTGTGGCCTGTGTCCGCCAAATCGAAGAACACGCCCAGAACCGCGAGCGCGCACGTGCTCAAGTCCTGATGCACGATGTGCAGTTCCAACGGCATCTGGCGCCCGTTCAGCAGGTGCTCACTGGGGTGATGGAAGTGAAACGACCGCAGTGCGAATCGGTGCCCGTCCAGCGACAAATACCGGCTCGGGTCGAGCGGAAACACGACCTTCGCCCCGTGCGAGTCTTTCGTGACGATACCGTCGAGCGGTCCGGTCCCCCAATGAATCGAAAGCGCGCCGGGAGCAGAGACCGTTACCACCGGGTTGGCGAGATTGATGGGGGACTGCTGGTCGTAGGGCACAACGTTCTCCGCGTTGGCGTCAGAGGAGATTCAACTTACTTGCGCCGACGATACCACGACGTGAGCCAATAATCATCTCGAAATTCACTCGTAATGCGACCAGATTCACTCGAACAAGCTCGGGGTCTTGTTCTGCCTCCACGCGGCCAACCGATAGCCCTTCTTGTCCCTTGGGTTCACGAGCACCCCGGACGTCGTCAAATCGGCCAGCGCCTTGGCCACCGTTCCTGGACCGTGAGCCTTCCCTGCTAACTTCAGCTCGCGCACGATTTCCTTGCGAGTGAGCGCCTCTCCCGCGGCCCTCAGCGCCTCAATGATGTCGGCCCGGCACTCGTCACGACCGCCGGTGGACCGGTTCCGGCGCTCGCCGTTGGCGGTCGGCATCACTTGACCGGCGCCCCACACCTGAATCAAGCACGCGACCTGCCCGTCCGCGTTGGCCACGCGCAACATCGGCGGGGACGGCAACGTCGCCAGAGCCCGCAGTAGCTCGCGGGCGGCGTTCTCGACAACGGATTTTGCGTTGGTCATCGCGTCGGCACCGGAACGTACCGGAACATTCTCCCCACTGGACCAGCTTAATATCCGGGTGTACAGTTTCAAGCGTAAGGACAGTGCTGAACGCAATGGCAGGCAACACAACCGGGAAAATCGTCATGGTCGCGCACTTCGCTCATTTGGACGCGGACTGTTATTACGTCAGCGCCGAGCGCGTTCGGCATCCAGAACTCGTGGGCAAACCGGTCGGAGTACTTGGGAACAACGGGGCGTGCGTCATCGCCAAGAGCTACGAGATGAAGGCCCGGGGCGTGAAAACCGGGACGCCCATCTGGGACGCTAAGGAGCTGTGCCCGGACGGCGTTTACATCAAACGCGATTTCTACTGGTACGAAATCCTGAGCAGGAAGATGTTGGACATAGTCGGAACATTCAGTCGCCAAGTGGAATACTTTAGCATCGACGAGTTCTTCTTCCGGGCCGAGCCCTCGGCACGAACGGCGACCGCCATCCGGGACCACATCTACGAGACCGCGGGCCTCCCGGTGACCATCGGCGTGGCCCGCACGCGCACGCTCGCGAAGTTGTTCAGCGACACGGCCAAGCCGCTCGGGGCCGTCGCCGTACTCGGTCGGGACCACGAGCGCGAACTCCTCGCCCACATGCCCGTGACCGAAATCAGCGGCATCGCCGGACGGAGAGCAGCGCGATTGGCCCCGTATGGCATCCGCACGTGTTTGGACCTGGCCGACGCGGACGGGCGCCTAGTTCAGAAGCTGTTGACCAAGACCGGGTACGAGTTGTGGCTCGAACTCAACGGTCACCCGGTGACGCCCATCCGCACGGAGCGCACCCCGCACAAGGTGCTGGCGCGGGGCGGGTCGCTGATGGGCAACGTGGCCGACCCGACTCTGTTGTGGGCCTGGACCGTGCGGCACATCGAGCGCCTCATCGAAGAGTTGCGGTTCCACGTCGTGCGGACGGATGCGCTGGGCGTCCAGGTCGCGTGGAAGGACGGCGAGTCCACGGGTGGGGTGTGCAAGCTGTCGTGCCCGTCGGACCGGTTCGACGAACTTCTCGATGCGGCCCGCGTCGCCCTGCGGCGCGCGTATGTGCCCCACGGAACTGCAACACACTTGCACGTCATCGCCCCGGAGTTGCGCCGGGCGAAGGGGTTCCAGTTGAGCCTGTTCGACATCCCGGACCCGAAGCGCGAGGCGGTCGCGGCGGCGAAAGCGGCCATCAACGCGCGGTACGGGCGGTTCAAGGTGCGGAGCGGGACCACGCTGCACTTGCCCAAGGTGTACAAGGACCCGGCCAATGATTTCGACATCTGCGACGTGCGCGGGAAGGTGTGCTTCTGAAGGGAGAGGTCATGCGCGCTGACGACTTTCTTCGGGCGGCCGTCGAGTGGGTCGCCATCCGTGACGCGGTTCGGGCCGTGTACCCGGCCGAGAAGAACCCGTTTTACACGACCGTGTGCGGGATGTACCGGGAGCTCGCGTGGTGCCACGTGCTCTTCCACAAGGGGCAGTACGTCCCCGTCGTGACCCGACTCCGGGCCATCGGTGAAGGGGCGCTAAACATCGTCTTTCCGGCCCCCGTGCCGATGTCCCCGAGCCAAACTGAGGTGATTGCGTTGGCCGCCGAAGTCCGCGCCAGCTTCCGGTCCGCGGTGGTCGCCCGCTACCCGGCCGCGTTTGACCAGTTCGGGCGACCCAAGACCCGGTTCCGGCGCTCGGCGTGATTACGGAGATGGTCAACATCATGTGTGTCGGCGTGGCCTTGGCGTACAGCGAGCTGCCTCTCCTGCTCATGGACAAGCACGGGCTCGACGAACGCATTCATGACCGGGGCGGTGAAAAAGAAGTGCGGTTTTACTGGGCCGCGACCCCGACACTACTCCCGGTGTGGTGGAACGGGCGCCTCCAGGTCGTTCGGTGGGGGAACAAGGACCGGGCCGAGCGCAAACTGCCGCCGACCGGTTGGACCTGGGAGGATTCCATCGTCGCGGGCAAGTGGTCCGAGTTGGCCCCCGAGCCGGTCGTCGTACCGGCGACTTACGGGCTCGCGAACGGGGTCTGGTTCAAACTGAAGCAGGGAATGCGAGGGCTGCTGGTCCACGACCGCAAGGGCGCGCCGGTCGTGTTCCTCATCTGCCAGCCCGCCACGCGCTACTACCAGGTGATGACACGAAGCGAGTGGATGCCCCTGCTCGTCGACGAAGTGATTTAACCCATCACCTTATCGTGCCGACTCGAAAGAGGGTACGCCCTCCTGAACGATGCCCTGACAAACGCCGTCGCGGAACCGGAGGGTGGCTGAGTATCTCGGCGCACCCCAGGTGAGGTTCTGCCCGTCGCCGGCGCTGATTGATGAATGCGGTGCCCCGAGCCATTTACGAACGTCCGCTTCGTGCCGGCCGACGAGCGGCTGTAGCATCTGCACCGCCCGGACCAGCGCTCGAGTTCCGTCGTCGACACGTGTCCGCGCGGTGAGTCTTATGCCACAAACGACGAGTAGACCGCCCCCGAGGATGAGTGTGAGTGGCGACCGTCCTAAACCGGTCGGCCCTTCGTCAACGAAGGCAAAACCGGCGACGAGACCGACGATGCCGCACAGAATCAGTAATCCGCCCGTTAAGTCGCTGCTTCGGCGCATGAGCCGTACCACGCATAGAGAGCTAGGGAACCGGTAAGTTCCAGATGTACCAGTTGTATGTGACCGTGAACAGACGGAGGGGCTCGTGTGTCGGCGAGGGCGTGAAGGGGCGGCTCCGCCATTCGTATCTTGAATGACCGTCAGCCGATTACGAAATGGAAGCGCGCAAATGCAGCTGTACTGGACGACCGCCGCGTCGGTCTCGCGCCACGAACCCGAGGATTACGTGCGCTCGCTCCGCGTGGACGTGCGGTGCTTCGACGAGAGCATCGAGCGCGAGTACCTGGTGGCCCGGGTCGCGGTGGACCACATCCTCTAGGGGCGACGCCATCGCGGACGGGGAGTCACTGTTCCGCATCTGCGACAACGACTCGCAGGGGCTCCACGAGTTGCACGTCATTCTCACCGACGGCACGAACAACATCCGCGACGACTTGGAGGTCCCGGCCCCGATTTCGTCCGTCATCTTCGTTCACAACGCGGTGTTCCACCCGGACGTTCAACGGTATCGCATCCCCGTACTCGACGCGGTCTTCAACTTGTTGGGCGAGTCCAGTTTGGCGGTGATGTGGCGTGAGGTCGGCGACCTAGCCGAGCATGAGCAGGTCGAGCTGGGATTGGCCCGTGTCGCGGGCACCAATCTCGTGTTCCGGCACAACGCCCTCACGACCCCGTACCTGGAGCAACATCCGCGGGGCATGGACATCGACTTCTACGGTACGAGAGAGACCCACCAGTGGGTCGTTCGGGAGTGGAAGGAGCGGATGGGCATCGAACCCGATGACACAGTGTGAAGCGGGTCCGAGAGCCACTCCGTTGAACCGACTCATACCGTGGCGCCACGTACTTGAGCGATGAGGTTGAGGTGCAACAGGAACGCCTCAACACTTCCGCACGCCCGAACCGCTTCGGCCACTCGCCGGGCCGGTTCGGCTCCCCCGCACTCCCCGACGACCGTGTTCACCAACGCGATGTTCGCCAGCACCGAGGTCAAATCGGGGCCCGCTGACGACGAGATTGGGACCAGAACAGGAGCGACCACCTCGGGAATCACCACCGCGACAGCCACCGGCACGGGAGCTCGTTCCGGGGTCTTGGTCGTGCGGGCCGCAGCCGGGACCGGCTTGGGCGCGGAAGCCTTCGCGGCCCGCCTCTTGAGCTCGCTCTTGATGTTGTGGGCCGTGGTCCGGATGACCCGTTCCGGGGACGTGACCCCACGCACCTTGGCCTTGCGAATCACCTCGTCGGCCGACAGGTCGAGGTTCTCCGACAGAATCGCGCGAACAACGGAACTCATGACCGGTACTGGCATTGGACGCCCTCGGGAGCGAACAGTTTGGGGTAAATCTGCCGTCCGTAGCAACTGGGCGGTACTTGGAGATATTCAAGGTCGCGCGACCGTTGGAAGCAAATTCAATCCGACACACGAGTTAGGATTGACATCGCGGTTATTCGGGTTGTGCCGGTTTAGCAAATCACGAGGGGTGAACCGTTTCGTCTTCCACGTCCTCTAACCCCCATACGGTCGGGTGGCTCCTCGCGACCCAACCGCAGTTGAAGGTCCTTTACATGAGCGGGTACACGGACGACGCGGTGCTGCGCCACGGGGTCGAGGCCGCGCGTCAACTACATCCAGAAGCCGTTCACTCCGAGTTCGCTCGCTCGGAAGGTGCGCGGGGTCCTCGACGCACGCATCCCGTCAAAGGGCTGAGCACAGAACGTCAATCAAGGTTAGCAGGAAACTCACCACGGGACCTGACTCAACCACCCCGCCACACCACGGAGTCGAGCAGTCCGTCCCTTGCACCGGGCATGCTTAGCCCCTCGCCGCGGCGACCACCGCCTTGACGTCGTCCGGGTTCGTCACCGCTCCCTTCGACTTGAGAACCTTCATCGCCACCCCCATCGCCTGCCCGTCGTTTTTGGCGGCACGCAACTCGTCACGATGCGGTTCAAGCGCGGCAGCGATAGCTTCCTGGTCCCACGCCCTTGGGAGAAGTGATTCGAGCAGAACCAACTCCGCTTCCTGCTGAGTGGTGTCCCGCCCCGCCTGCTTGGCCAGCGGAATCGTTTCCTTCAGTCCGGCGACCGTTTTCTTCACGACGGCGAGGACCACCTCGTCGGTGGCTTCGGTCTTGCGCCGAACGGCCTCGGCCTGTGCCTCCCCGAGCACCGTTCTGAGCGCGTCCCGGGTCAAAGTGTCCCCGCCCCTGACAGCAGCGTTCACGCGGGCCTTGAGGTCGTCGTGCAGACTCATGACTTCTCCGGTTCCTGAGATTGAAACGTCGACGGACAGCGCGAGACGTCCATGAGTAGAGCGGCCGAACCAACTCTTCCGGTTCGGGCCTCGTTCGACTTACCCTGCTGACGCCCCGCTCTTGCCGTCAGGAACCGCGGCTTGGCACCGACCGCGTACCCGAAGGCCGCGACATCACGTTGGGCCATCGTCAGGTCGGGCGCCGGTCGCCCCAATATCCGGTCATTCGCAATGAGTTTTGGCACGCAGATCGACCGCGACACACGAATGGGTCAAACAGCAGGTCTCCGAGTAATGTGAGCTAGTACCGCGGCGAATTGTATGCAGGCAAGAATCGCCGCGCCGCGTTTGGATCGAGGATTATCGGGTTGCTCGCGTCTTAAAACGCGGCCCCGTCGGT
Organism: Gemmata palustris; assembly: GCF_017939745.1. Taxonomy (NCBI): domain Bacteria; kingdom Pseudomonadati; phylum Planctomycetota; class Planctomycetia; order Gemmatales; family Gemmataceae; genus Gemmata; species Gemmata palustris. The sequence goes on from NZ_JAGKQQ010000001.1 coordinate 5,200,465, forward strand.
AGGCTTGCTCCAGATCGCCAAGTGCGACAAGAACTGTAACCCGGAGTGCGACTCCTCGCATGTTCTTGGTATGGGGATGAGTGGGAGGAAGGAGGCGGAGCAGGGTTGGGACATGTTGGCGTGAATCCGCTTCCGTTATCGTCGGCGGAATGGGATCACCGAGCCCCTCGGTATCCGATGAGATGGTGTCCGCAAGGCGATCGAAAAACGCTCCCAACCGGTACCCGCTTCGTTCGGCAGCGACGGCCAAGGCGAGAATCGCGTCGCGGCGGATGCCGCACACGTTCTGAGTCATGTCGATTGCCAAGAGAAGGGGCATATTTGATGGGCCGAAGATCGCATCAATGGCTTGGTCAGCCGTGTACATCAAGTCGTTCATGACCGCTTACTCCCTTGCTCCATTCCTTCAAAGTCACTCTAGATCCGGCGTTCGGCGAGGGTAGGCGTTCACGAGTCGAAAACGTGATCGAGCCCCATTGATGTGCTGTCTTAGCCGAGTCGGACAACCAACTGACCAGTGGCCTCTTGTACTACTACGGCTGAGTAGCCGCCGAAGTTGAATCCGGCCGGCCGCTGCCTCAGTTGCAGAACAAGTCTTTCGCCCGTCCCCACGACATCCCAGAAGTAGCAGATGCCTCCAGCCTTGGACATAGCTAATTCGGTCTGATCATCGCCCACGGTATCCGGATCTTCTCGATACTCCCATTCAACATCGAACGGAAGGACGCCCGGCATAGGCACCCCAGACCGGCCGTGTTTTCGATGGCTCCTCTTGGGACTTGAATCGCAATCGGCAGGGGCGAGTCTTCCAGTTCCTGATACAGGTGAATGCAGAGGGCATCCCCAGGGCTACGCACTACGAAATCCGCCTGGAATAACGGGTTACAGCGACACATGGCGTGAAAATGGAGTGCCGCTCGACGCAACTTTAAGCAGGGCAATGACTTCGTAGTGCGGTAGCCCTGAGGGCATCCCCAAGGTTAAGCCGGTCGGGGGTGGAATAGAACTGTCCCAGGAACGCCATCTCTTTCCCCGTAGCCGAAGACACGGGAATGTTCGGAGGCATGTGGGTGGGCAAGCTGCCGATCCGATCCGGCGCACCGTGATGCCCGGCCGTGAACCGCATGTAGAACGCAGGAGTGATGCCAGGGCCCTTGCGCGGGCACGTCCCGACGACCACAACTGCTGGGACCGCGTCTACGCGGAGGCCGAGATGTACCACTGGCTACGTGCACAAGGGTTGAAGTAGGATTTCACGGCGGTCACAATCGCCAGGCCGGTCGCGTACTCACCCGGCCCTAGCCCGGCTGGCATTCGACCGGGACAAACGGGGCCTCGACTCCTCCGCTGGCGGGCTGACGGTCACAGTGCTTGCGCATTCAGATTCATCAATATGTTGAGGAAGTCGCGGAAAGTACAGGCCCGGTGCAAGCGCGATGCGTTCGCGCTCCTCGAACCGGATGTCGGCCCACGCTTCGACCCGGATGCCGTTGATGGTCACGGCGTCGTGGTGAACGACCCGCAGCGTCCCGCGCACCGTGAGCGTCTTCCCCTCGCGCGCCCTCTTGGTCCGGTCCCCGATCAGTGACACGGTGCGCTCCTGATCATCGCCGTCGCGCATCACGGGACCACAGATCGTGCGCAGTTGACCGTTCACTCCCCACGTGTAGGACGGACGCCCTGTGGTAAATGTAATGGTCACATTGTCACCCACGAATCGCTTTGCATGGGCGAGCGTGAGCGTGTCGAATTTCAGGTTTGGAGGTTGGACGGGTTTCGCGCCGAAGAGTGCGCAGGCGAGAAGGGTGTTCATGGTTTGATTGGACCTGATCAACAGCTGAAATACAAGTAGCCGGGTTCCGTTCTGCGGTGGTGAATGGGTCCGGTTGCGTGCGCCGACGAGGTTCCCGCGCAACGTGGAGCTGTGGATCGCATGTGCGTTTGGCATGTGGTCTCGTGGTAGATACATTCCGTGGCGTCATCGTCTCGGAACGTATCTACCACGAGATGTGAAAAACGTTCGTAATACTCGGCGTAATGAGGTTTAGCAGTCCGTTGATTTATCCCACTTTTCCCGCGGCGACCTCAGGCGGCGTGACGGATCCGCCCGTGACCGGATCCGCGGGCCCAATCTCGCCCCCAACCCGCTCCTCGGCACCACCGTCGCCATCCGCGGCGCAACAACGCTCCACCTACCCCCTGCAACGACCGCGGCTTGCCAATCCCGGTCAACGTCCGCAAGATCCGGCCCAGGTTGTGAGCCGCCACCGCCAGCAGGTACCGCTTCGTCGCGTTCACCAGCCCACGCAGATGGCTCCGACGCCCCCCGCCCGTCTCGCACACGTGCGCGAACGTTCGCTCCACCACCTCGCTCCGCCGCCTCTGCAACCGCGTGCTCTTCGAGCGACTCGTCCGACTCCGGTTGTTGAGTACCGCGCGCCGCTGCGCCTCCGAACGGCTGGATAGCTTGATCGGGTGCTGCCGCCGGGGTTCCGGGATGTACGTCCGCCACCCGAAGTCGGCACACGTCTCCAACGTCGGGGCCGCGTGGTACCCCTTGTCCGCCGCCACCTCCCCGATCACCGCCGCGCTGCCGCACTGCTCCAGGTTCTCCTGCGCCGCGAGGAGGCTCTCCGCCATCGTCGCCGCGTCCCCATCCGTCGCCAGGCGAATCTCCGCGGCCAACACGAGGTCGCTCTCCAGGTCCACCACGTGCTCGGCCTTGTACGCCAGGTGCGTCGTGCCATCCTTCATGCGCGCGATGCGGGCGTCCGCGTCGGTCGAGGATTTCCACTCCTCGTTGCTCACCTTCTTACCCTTCCGCTTCTTGTCGAAGCGACGGGCCGCCTCGTTCGAGGGTTCCTCGTCCGGCCCAATCTCCCCGGCCGCACGCATCAGCGTCGTGACGTACTGCTTCCAGTCCTCGCCCGTGTCGCGGCGGACGATCGACTTCATCGCCGCGTTGGCTCCGAGCAGCGTGCTATCGACGCCGACCGTGGTGCCGGCGATCAGCTTCTTCGCCTCCGCGATGCCCAGCACGAACCGAAATACCTCGTCGAACACCTCTTCGGGCAGCCGCTTGCGCGTGTTGGTGAGGGTGGAGTGATCGGGCGTGGCCTGGTCCAGCGGGATGCCGAGGAACACGCGGAGGGACAGGCTGTCCGAGCAACGCCAGGCGATGCCGCGCTGGGAGTCGAGGCCTTCGAAGTACCCGACGAACAGCATCCGGAAGTAGACGCCCGGGGGCACGCTGGGCCGGCCGCGAGCCTCCTCGCGCTCGTAGAACTCGGCGCAGCGGCGCTGGATCCAGTCGTCGAACCCGTTCTCGGCGAGGAGGGCGTTGAGCCGTTGGTAGAACGGGTGGGCGGCCGAGGGGGCGAGTTGGTCGGTGGTGATGAACAGCGATTCTTGCTGCGGCTTCCGCTTGCCCATCGCCATCGCGTGACTCCACGGGTCCGAATCCAATGTTCACAAGAGTAGCGCGGCCGTGGGAATACTTCAACGGGCTGTTAGGGGAGGCAGAACGAGTGCAACTGAGTGCCAGGTTCGGGATGGCGTTGCGCTCCGTTGCCCGAATCGGCCCCGATCGCGTATGGCCGCCGTCACGCGCCCGGTGCGCCGTCGAGAACCCCCTCGACCCAGCGCCCGGTCTTGCGGTACAGAACCTCGAGGTTGCGCTTGGCCTGCTCGTTGGTCGGGTCCAGTTCCAGGACCCCGCGGAACGCGGCCTCGAGGGCCTCGGGCGCGGCGTCGGCCGCGATCCGGGCGTGGGACAGCGCCATCCGCAGGCTTAGTGAACCCGGGAGCCGGGTGACGGCCTCCTCGAGCACCGCGATCGCGCCCGGGTGGTCCCCGCGTGCGCCCTTCCACCGGGCGGACAGGACCGCGGCCTCGGCCGCCCCGACCTCCCCGGCCTCCCCGAGGGCCGCGAGCTGGCGCGCCAGGCCCGCCTCGTTGCCGGCCTTGACGCACACCTCGCCGAGCCCCACTTGCGCGGGCAGGAAGTGCGGGTCGTGGACCAGGGCCGCGCGCCACAGCCCCTCGGCCTCGGGCAGCCGGTCCTGTTCCAATAGCAGGACCGCGAGATTGTGGCGCCCCTTGACCGCGCGGAGCCCCGTGTCCACGCTCGCGAAGTGCGGGGCCTCGGCCCCGTCGATGAGTTTGCGGTACAGCCCCTCGGCGGCCCGCGGGTCCCCGGTCTCGCGCGCCAGCCCCGCGGCCAGGAACACCAGTTCGGCGTCGTCCGGGTAGTGCGTGCGCCCGAGCCGGCACGTGGCCTCGGCCCGCTTCGCGCTTCCGCCCTGGTGCTGGCACCGGGCCAACAGCGCGTACGTCTTGCGCACGATCGAGTCCTTCACGTGCGACCCGGCCAGGCTCTGCTCGAGCGCCGCGGCGGCCGCGGCAAAGTCCCCGGTCTCGTGGTAGATGCTCCCCAGGTTGAACAGGGTGAACGGGTCCCCGGGCTTCTCGGCCGCGTCGAGTTTCAGCAGGCGCAGGTCCCGGTCGAGTTTGCGCCGGCGGACCGCGGGGTCCACGTACCCGACGTGGCGCACGCACACCTCGGACCATTTGACCTCGGCCCCGGTGGACCGCAGGGCCGGGAGGATCTGCTCGTGGACCCGGTACGTCCACCGGTGCGCCGGGTGCAGCCGGAACAGGCGCACGTGGTCCACGGCGGTGGCCCCGGCTCCGGGCCGGTCCGGGACGCACAGGCACTTCATGACGAACGCCTCGTTCGCCCCCGACAGGCCCGCGAGCAGGGCCCTCAACTTGTCCCGGTTCTCGGGATCGAGCCGGTCGTCGGCGTCCATCCAGAACGCGTAGTCCCCGGTGGCGCGTTCGAGGGCCGCGTTGCGGGCCGCGGCGAAGTGGTCGACCCACGGGAACTCTCCGACCACGCACCCGAAGGACCGGGCGATCTCGACGGTCCGGTCGGCCGAGCCCGTGTCGATCACCACGGCCTCGTCCACGAGATCCCGGACGCTCTCCAAACAGGCCCCGAGGTTGTGTTCCTCGTTCCGGACGATCATCGTGAGCGAGACCCGGGGGTTGCGACCCGCCACCGCCGGGACCACGGGGCGCGCGGGGTTCCCGTTCGGGACCGGAGCGGGCGCGGCGTACCGGGCGGCCTCGTCCGCGCCCCACTTGGCCCGGTAGAGGGCCAGGTTCTCGGTCAGTTGTTTGCCCGTGTCGACCCCGAGCCCGCGGAACGTGGTGCTCCCGAAGTGGTGCACGTAGCAGTCCAGGGCCACGGCCAAACCGAACCCGGCCCGGCGCGCGCGCAGGCACAAATCATCGTCGTCGAAGAACCCGAGCCCGAACCCCTCGTCGAGGCGGCCGATGTGCTCGAACACAAGGCGCGGCACGAGCAGGCAGAACCCGGTCAGGCGCGGGACGTCGAGGGTCCGGCCCGCGAACGCGGTCGCCCGGGCCGCGGCGAACGCGTCGAGCCCGGTCAGGTCGGCGTACCCGGGCTCGACGAGCTGCGGGGGCGGGGCGTAGTTGGTGACCGCGCCGGCCAGGCCCGGGCGCGCCCCGGCGGTCGCGCACCGGACCAGCCGGTCGAGCCACCCGGGGGTCACGACGACGTCGTTGTTGAGGAGGACCAGGAACGCGCCGCGCGCGGCCCCGAGCCCCTGGTTGACCCCGGCCGGGTACCCGCGGTTCTCGGGGTTGTGGACCACGACCACGCGCGCGGGGCCGGGCACCCCGACGAGCGCGTCCAGGTACGCCGGGGTGCCGTCGGTCGAGCCGTTGTCGACGAGGATCAGTTCGTAGGGCGCGCGGGTGTGGGCGAGGACGCTGGCCACGCACAGCCGGGTCACCTCGAGCTCGTTACAGCACAGCACGACGAGCGACACCAACTCGGTCTCGGCCGCGGCCCCGGGCCGAACGGCGGGAGCCGGCGCGTGCAGTTGAGCGGCCCGCACGGGCGTTCGCGCGCGCAGGACCCGGACCCGGTCCTCGATCGCCGCGGCCGTACGGGCCCAACTCCACCCCAGGGCCGCGCGCCGCCCGGCCGCGCCCCGGGCGGCCCGTGCGTCCGCGCTCGAAACCACGTCCCGGAGGATCGCGACGAGCGCGTCGGGATCGGGCTCGAGCCACCAGGGGCGGCCCGCCGTGGGCACGGACCCCACGGCCTCGTGCTCGAAGTAGCGCAGCCGCGCGGGCACGCGCCACCCGGCGGCCGGGGGCACGAACTCGTCGGTGGGGCCGCCCGCGGTGACGACCACGGGCAGTCCGCACGCGAGGGCCCCGAGTACCGGGAGCCCGAACGCCTCGGCCCGGTACGGGGCCACGAGCGCGTCGCACGCCGCGAACAGCCGGGGCACGTCGCTCTCCGCCAGTTCCGCGGTCAGGTCCAGGACCTCGGGGGCGTCCGGATCGGTCCGAAACGTGCGGACCAACGCGTCTCCGGCCCCCTCACGCGCGGCCCCGGTGCCCGACCCGCGGATCACCAGGCACACGTCGTCGGCGCGGGCGAACGCCCGGCGGTACGCCCCGAGCAACGCGTCCAGGCCACCGCGCGGGCCCGCCGTGCCCGCGAACAGGAACTTGGCGCGCTTCGCGGTCGCCAGCGGGAGCGGTTCGAGCCCCGGGCGGAACCGGTCCGGATCGATTCCGGGGGGCACGAGCGCGATCCGGTGCTCGGGCACCCCCGAGGCCACGAACGCGCGGAGCACCGCGCGCGACGGGACCCAGAGCTCGTCCACACTGGCGAGCAGCGGATCGATCCAGGCCCGGGGCACGCGCCCGAACGCCCATTCGTGCATCAGGACGAAGGGGCCGGAGCCCGGGGGCGGGGTGAAATCGGGGTCCGGCCGGTGGCGCACGTGGACCGCGCCGGGGTGCTCCCGGCCCACGAGCGCGGCGAGTTCGGTGGGGAGCACCCCGCGCGCCGCGGGTCCGTCGCGCCCGGTGCGGGGCACGAGCCCGAGCTGGTGGCCCCGGGCCGCGAGTTCGGTGCAGACGGCGCGGCTGGTGCCCGGGAGGTCGTCGTCCCCCTTGAACGCGCCGTCCCAGGTGACGGCGATCCGGGCGCTGTCCGCCCCGGCCGCGGCCCCGAGGCCCTCCCCCTTCATGAGGAACGCGACCCGGGTGCCCGCGACCCGGTACACCGGCTCCGGGAGCCCGAGCGCCGCGAGCCCCTGTTCCACGTCGCTCTGCGGGGCCGGTCCCGGGGGCTCGTGCAACACCAGGCACCCGCCGGGGCGCAGGGCCGGGTACGCCCCGCGCGCGCCCGCGCCCCCGGCCGCCCGGTCGCGGGCACCGTCCAGAAGGACCAGGTCGAGGGTGCCGAGCCGGGCGAAGTCGAAGTGGCGCGGGTCCGCGGTGAGGAATTGAGCCTTGTGCGCGGTGCCGGACGGGTCGGCCGATTCGGGGGCCGGGTCGCGCCGCACCGCGTCGGCCGGGTGCGGGGCCGTGGCGAGGGTGTAGACGACCGCGTCGGGCGCGGTGAACGCGGTCAGGTTGTCCACCATTGATCCGGGCGCGGGACCGATCTCCAGAACCCGGCGTGCCCGGACGTGGAGCGCCAGCGCGAGGACCGCGTGCGTGTCGAGGGGCGCGGCGGAACCGGGGCGCGCGCCCGCGGTGTCGGGGCTCCCGAACCGGGCCACGAATTGTTCCCGGTCCAGGTCCACGAACCGCGCGCGGCGCGACGGCGGGTGCCCGGGAGCCGGAAACGAGGTCGGGGCACTTGGCCTGTTCACGGGAGCCGGTCGCGCGACCGGCCCGGCCATCAGGTCCGGGGCCGCGGCGGCGAGGACCCGGCGATCCGCGCGCACCCGCTCGGCGTCCTCGGCCCGGCCCGCGGTATCGAGCGCCCCGATCAGGGCCGCGGCGCTGGCGCGGTCGAACGGGTCGTGGACGACCGCGAACCGCAAGTGCTCCACCGCTTCTTCCGGTTTGTCGGCGCGCACGAGCGCCGCTCCCAGGGCCGCGCGCAGGTGCGCCTGTTCGGGACAGCACGCGACCGCGGTCGCGTGGTCCTCCGCGGTTCCGGTGCATGCCGCGATGAGTTCCAGGGTCCGCCCGCGCACCAGTCGGGCCTGCTCCCGACGGGCGGCGCCCGGATCGTCGGGGTGCTCGAACCCGGCCCGGTCCCAGCCCACGCGCACCCAATCGAACCGGGCCGGGTACGGCACGCTGTCGGCTTCCGCCGCCGTGAATTCCGGGTTCGCGTCCAGCTCGGCCACGAGCGACCGGCCCGCCGCGAGTGCTTCTGCCGTGCGCCCCAGTTCGGCCAGTGCGAGCGCCCGGCCCAGGGCCGAAACCCGGTTCCCCGCGGCGGCCGCGGCCGCGAGGTGCAGTTCCGCCCCGGCCGGGTCGCGCGCGAGCACCCCGAGCGCGTGGGACTCCCCCGCGGCGCTCAACTCGGCAACCAGTTCCGGGTCCGCGTCCGGCCCACCCCGGGCCGCGCGCTGCCACACGCGCCCCGAACGCGACAGGGGAGTTGGGCGCGCCGCGCGCTGCCGGGCCCGCTCCCGGACCTCGTCCCAGCCCGGCCCGCCGACCGCGAGCGCGGCTTCGATCAGGGCCTCGAACGTGAACCCGCGCGCCCGCGCCCGCGCCGCCGCGGCGATCGCGCGGCGTTTGTCAGCATCGGCGAGCAGATCGGCCACGACCGTTTCAAAGTTGGTGTCCGTGTAGGGCACGAACTCGGTGCCCGGCTCCAAGTAGCTCGGCACCTCGGCGTTGTCGGCCTCCTGGAGCAGGACCGCGCCGGACGCCGCGGCCTCGAGTGCGCGCAGGTTGCACTCCCCGCGCACGGACCGGTTGAACGCGAGCTTCGCGCGCCGCAGCAGGGCCCGGTACTCGGCCCCGAACACGCCCGCGGCGATGTGGACCCGGAACCGCGCGCCGAGTGCGGCCAGGCGCCCGAGCCACGGGAGCCGGTCCCCCTGCACGGTCGGGCTCACGTTCCCCGCGAACACCACGTCCAGGTCGCGTTCCGCTTCGGGCGCGTCGAGCCCGGCCGCGAAGTGCCGGTCCAGCCCGTACAGGTTCGCGGCCCGCACGTGTTCGAGGCCCGCGCGCCGCAGTTTCTCGGCCGCGGGGGCGTCGGTGAGCACCAGGTCGGCGTGCGGGAGCCGGTGCCGGTACCCGGACCAGAGCAGGTTAGGGTCCGCGGCCAGGGCTACGACCGGGACCGGCGCGGCCCACGCCCACGCGGGCACCGAGGCGTAGCTGGGCCACACGAGCAGCGCGTCGGGCGGCTCACCGCCCAGTTGCCCCGCGGCGGCCTCCCACGAGCGGCACCGGGTTCCGAACGGGGCCCAGCGCCCGGCCGCGAGCGGGGCGCCCACGAACTGGTCGATCCACACGGGGTCGTCACACGGACCCAGGAGCACGCGCGCCATGTCGCACCGGGCGGGGGATAAGGGGATCGGAACGAGAACCACCGACGCTACGGTTCGCCCAGGAGCCCGCGCCAGCACCGCACGATGTCGGCTTCCTCGCGGGCCACCGAGTAGTGCTCGCGCACGTACGCGGCCCCGGCCGCGCACCGGGCCCGGAGCGCCCCGGGCGCGGTCGCGCGGAGCCGGACCACGTCCTCGACGGCCCGCGCGAACCCGACCACGTCCCCGAACTCGACCGGGTGGCAGAACTCGGGGCGGAAGTACTCGCGGCCCCCGCGCCCGTGGTACCCGACCAGCGCGCACCCGCACGCCAGGGCCTCGAGCGGGGGCAGCGGGCACCCCTCGGGGTGCCCGAAACTGAGGAACACCGCGCACGAACCGAGCAGCTCGGCCACCTCGGACTCGGGGCGCCCGTCGATCGCGACCAGCTCGTACCCGCGCAGCGCGCCGCGGTGCGTGAGCAGGTTCAGCACCTGGGTCACGTCGTGAGCGTTCTTGCGCGGCATGTACGCGACCCGGGGCTCCTTCTCGGCCCGGTACGCGAACAGGGCGGTGTCGATCCCGTAGTGGAGCCGGACCAGGCGCGCGGCCGGGAACGCGTACGCCAGGTACTCGCGGTTGTCCTCGGAGATCACGAGCGTGGCGCGCACCTCGGGATGCGTGTACGGGGTGTTGAGGTCCACCGGGTCGAGCGCGTAACCGCGGAACGTGAGGTACGCGTTCTGGTTGAACACGACCTTGGGGACGCCCGGGTACAGGGCCGCGAGGTCCGGGCCGTACACCTCGGGGATGACCACCACGTCGGCCGGGTCCGGGCGGACGTCGGCCCGGCACCGCACGGGGGTGGCGCCGGCGAACCAGGCGCACCGGAACCCCGGGGCCTCGTGGACGACGGCCGCGGGGATCCCGTGGGCGTTGAGCACGTCCACGTGCCGGTACAACTTGCGGATCCCGCCCGCGGGCGGCGCGTGGTCCGGACACAGCACGAAAACCGTGGGCACATCACTCCCCATGAAAGGGCCGCCTAGTGCCCGCACCGGGAGGGGCGGCACACGAGCCGGGCACGAAAAGACGGTTCCGGGGGAGCCGTCCCTGCGTTCTCCGGCTACTCGCTCCGCTCCAGCCGCGGTGCCGGCCCACCGATTCCCCTCGACACAAAATACACGACCGCGGCCAAAAAGAAGCGAATGCGGGCACCATCCGGTGGCCCGCCGGATCACCGGACGCTTCGGCGGGCCGCCCCGGGTCCGGGGCGGCCCGAACAGGTCGAACGTGTCGGCCCAGTCTAAGCGGGGAGCGACCGGATCGGAAAGCCCTCGTGTGCAATTTTGTACGGCCCCGCGATAAAAATTCTGGTCCCGCCGTGTTTACGCTTGACGGGCATTCGTGAAACGGGTGAAATCTCTCGAGTCAGTATTAAACACAAGCTCGTGCGTCTCGTCATGAGCTCGATTCGTGCGCCCGCTCGGCCCGAGCGGAGCGGCTCCCGGTCCTTTCTTCTCCCGGATTGCCCATGCCGCGCCGCCTGCGCCTGTGGATCGACCCGTTCGCCGCGCTCCAGGACCTGCGCGCGTTCGTCACCGCCCGGTGCCGGGCCGCGTGGCGGCGCCTGGCGACCGCCCCCGGACCGGATCACCGGGTCCAACCGTTCAAGCTCGAACTGCACCCGATGGACTGGCGCAACCCGCCCTCGGAGACCATCGGGGGGACCGTGCTGCCGCTCGCGGCGACCGCGGCAGCGGCCGCCGCCGCGGTGTACTTCGCGACCACGTTCGAGGCCCGGGCGGCGCACGCCGGGGCCGGCGCGGCGGGTCCCGGGACGGACCCGCTGGGGTACGACACGAGCCCGGCACTCGTGCTCCCGGTCGCGCTCGAACCGGACCCCGGCGCGCCGGGCCCGTCGAGCACTGGGCCCGGCCCGGCGCCCGACGGCGCGGGCAGCACGCTGCGCGCGGACCCGGAGGAACCCGACCCGAAGGACGCGCCCGGTGAACCCGGTGCGAGCGGCACGCCCGAAACCGACGGGGGCACGTTCGCCGGGATCGGGGGCGGGGGCGCCACCGCGGGCGGAACCGGCTCGAGCGCGCCGGGCGGGACCGACGGGTCCGCTCCGGTCGGCGGGTTCGACGGCGGATCGGGGCTCGGAGGGGCCGGCACCCCGAACTTTTATCCCCGGTCGGTCGGCGTCTCCGGTGGGACCGGGGGCGCGGGTACCGGGACGAGCAACACGACTGCGGCGGACCCCGCGGCGCCCGGAGCCGCGGGGGCCGCCGACGGGACCGGGGCCGGCGGGGCGGGCCAGTCAGCCGTGGACGGGGGCCCGCCGTCCGGAGTACCCGCGGGGCGGGCCGGCGCGGCCCTGAAGTTCGACACCTCGACCCAGCCCGTGCGGTTCGTGCGGAACGCGGGCCAGTGGGCCGACGGGCTCGATTTCGTGGCCCGCGGGGCCGGGTACCAGGTCGCGGTCGCGCGCGATTCGGCCACGGTCGCGCTGGCCCGGACCGCGACCGACGCCGAGCGCGAGCGGTTCGGGGGCGGGACCGTGTTCGACGCCCTGCGCCTCGAGTGGGCCGGCGCGAGCCCCGACACACAGGCGCGGGGCGAGGGGCAACTGGACTCGGTCTCGAACTACCTGATCGGGTCCGACTCGAAGGGCTGGCACACCGGGGTCGCGGAGTACGCCGCGGTCCGGTACGCGGACCTGTGGGCCGGGGTCGACCTGGTGTACCGCGGGGCCGGGACCAAGCAGATCGAGTACGACCTGGTGGTGAAGCCGGGCGCCGCCCCGGACGAGCCCGGCTTCACCGTGCGCGGGGCCGACGCGCGCGTGGACGAGAAGGGGCAACTGGTGCTCACCACGGCCGCGGGCACGGAACTGGTCCAGTCCGCCCCGGTCGTGTACCAGACCGCCGGTGACGGGGCGCGCGAACCCGTGACCGGTGCGTACCGGCTCCGCGCGGACGGGTCGGTCGGGTTCGCGGTCGGCGCGTACGACCCGAGGCGCGAGCTGGTGATCGACCCGGTGCTCGTGTACACGACCAACTTCGGGGGCTCGGGGACCGACGTGGCGTACGGAGTCGCGTCCGACATATACGGCAGCACCGCGGCCGCGGTCGGGTACACCGAGTCCGCGGACTTCCCGACCACGGCCGCGTTCGACGCCACACTCGGGAGCACCCGGGACGCGTTCGTGACCCGGCTCGGACCCACGGGCACGCTCGTGTGGTCCACGTACCTCGGGGGCGGGGGGGCCGGGCCGGGCGGGTCCGACGAGGCCCACGGGGTCGCGTTCGGGGGCGGGTACGTGTACGTGACCGGGCAGACCGGGTCGACCAACTTCCCCGTCACCCCGGGCGCGTACCAGACGGCCCCCGCGTTCGCGTCGTTCAGCTACGACGCGTTCCTGACCGCGCTGATGTCCGACGGGTCGGGGCTCGTGTACTCGACGCACCTGGGGGGGACCGGGCCCGCGGTCGCGAACGGGGTCGCGGTGGACTGGACGGGCGAGGCGGTCGTCGTTGGGTACACGGGCAAGGGCCCGTTCGGGGCCGACTTCCCGACGCTGAACGCGGCGCAGGGGGCCCGGGGCGGGGTGCGGGACGCGTTCGTGACCCGGTTCAACGCGGCCGGGTCCGGGCTCGTGTTCTCGACGTTCCTGGGCGGGTCCGCGAGTTCGCTGGAAACCGCGTACGGGGTCGGGATCGAGACGAACGGGGCCATCAACGTGGTCGGGGTCACCGACTCCTCGGACTTCCCGGTCCCGATCTCCGGGTACGACCGGACGTTCTCGGGCGGGTCCGACGCGTTCGTGATGCGGTACACCGCGTCGGGCGCGATCAGCACCGGGACCCTGTTCGGCGGGTCCGGGGGCGAGACCGGGTACGCGCTCGGGTTGGACAACCAGGACCGGGTGTACGTGACGGGCTCGACGACCTCGACCGACCTGCCCACGCGGAACCCGGTGCAGGCCGCCTCGGGCGGGGGCCAGGACGCGTTCGTGGCCAAGTTCACGAGCCTGACGTACGCGCCCGACTTCGCCACGTACCAGGGGGGGGGCGGGACCGACGCGGGGTACGGGATCGAGGCCGACACGGACTGGCGCGCGGTCGTGACCGGGACCGGCGGGGCCGTGGTGCGGTACAATCGGGCCGGAACCGCGATCGAGTTCACCGGCACCGGGAGCGGGCTCACGACCGGGTACGCGGTGGCCACAGGGGGGAACGAGATGTACGCCGCCGGGGCGGGCCCGTTCGCGAACGCGGTGGTGGTCCGGTTCGGGGACATCCCGGCCCCGGTGATCACCGGGTTCGCCGACGACACGGGCTCGTCGAACACGGACCGGCTCACGTACGACACGACCCCCACGATCAACGGGATCGGGCCCTCGGGGGCCACGATCTCGGTGTACCGGCGCCGGACCGTCGACGCGCTCCCGGCCCTGCTGGGCACGACCACGGCCACGGTCGGGGGGCTGTGGACCTACACGTACTCGAACGGGTCGGTCAACGGGGCGTACGTGCTCACGGCCACGGCCACCTCCGGGGGCCTGACGTCCGTGCCCTCGAACCCGCTCACGTTCACCCTGGACACCACCCCCCCGGCGGTCGCGGTGGCGGTCGCGACCCAGACGTACGACCGGCGCCCGCCGGTCGCGGTGACCGCGTCGGACCTGTACGGGCTGTCGGCCGCGGGGACCGTGGTGCTGGACGTGGACCTGAACGGGGACAACGACTATCTGGACGCGGGCGAGGCGAACTTTGCGAGCGGGGTCCTGACGAACGGGGCCGTCACGTTCGATTCGTACGCGACGTACCTGACCGTGGGGGTGACCGCGCACGTGCGGGCCCGGGCACTGGACCTGGCCGGGAACGAGGGCACGTCGGCGCCGCAGTCGGTGCTCGTGAGCGCGTCGCCCGCGACCTGGGCCGCGGTCAGTGCGACGCCCGCGCTGCGGAGCGGGTACGCCGGGGCGTACGGGTGGACCACGGTCACGGACGCGCTCGTGTACGCGGGGAACGTGACCGCGTCGGTGGCCCTGGACCTGGACGTGAGTACGACCGCGTGCGGGTGCCAGGACCCGTACCTGGTGTACAACTCGCAGGAGGCGGCCCCGGCCCCGACGGTCCAGGTCCGGGTCCAGAGCGACAACGCGCTCGGGGTCCCGACCCAGGTCCTGGGCACCCTGACCTGGGACGGGGTCGCGATCGGGACCGTGGCGTACGACCTGAGCGCCGTGTCGCCCGGGGGCGAGTGGGTGTTCGGGATGGCCCCGGCCACGAACCTGGGGACCGGGCGCCACACGTACGCCCTGGACCTGTTCGTGGACTTCCCGGGCACAATCAACGACGTGTCCCGGAGCGTGACCGGGCAGACGTTCCTGGTGGACCGGTCCGGGAGCGCGTACGGGGCCGGGTGGAGCTTCTCGAACACGGATGCGCTGGTTCCGGTCGCGGCCTCGGGCGCGTACCCGGCGGGGCTGTTGCGCCTGTACGGCAAGGGCGGGTGGGCGTTCTACGCGTCGGCCGGGGGGAGCGCGTACACGTCGCCCCCGGGCGACGCGGGCACCCTGGCCGCGGTCGCCGGCGGGTGGCGGTACACGGGCTGGGACGGGAAGGTGCTCGCGTTCGATTCGTCGGGCCGGATGACCACGTGGACCTCGGCCGACGGGACCGAGACCATGACGTACACGTACGACGGGGCCGGGGCGGGGACCGCGATGCGGGTGGCGACGATGGCCGGGCCGGACGGCGGGGTCGCGACGTTCTCGTACACCGGGGGGCTCGCGTCGTCGGTGCTCGCACCGGGGGCGCGGACGACGACATTCACGCTCTCGGGCTCGGACCTGGTGACGGTCACGGACCCGGGCGCGAAGACCCACACGTTCGTGTACACGGCGCACCGCCTCGCCACCGAGACGGAGAACGGCGCGGCCACGGCCTACAGTTACTCCAACGGGCTCGCGCGGACGGTGAGCGCCACGGTGGGCTGGGGGACGATCACCGCGGCCCTTGCGACCGGGGTGGGGAAGGCGGGAACCGTGACCGGCGGGGGCGTCCGCGGGGACTACACGGACGCGCGCGGGAACGCGACCGTGACCGCGTTCAACACGTTCGGGCAACCGCTCCAGCGTGTCGCGCCGGACGGGGGCACGGAGGCGTACGCCCGGGACGCGAACGGGTACGTGACCGGGTACACGGACCAACTGAACCGGGTCACGGCGTACACGGTCAACGCCAGGGGGCAGGTCACCCAAACCGTGCGCCCGGACCTGACGGTGGCGACGGTCGCGTACGGCGGGGCGAACGGGGCCCTGTCGGCGTACACGGACCCGCGGGGCGGGCTGTGGACCTACACGAGCGACGTGTACGGGCGCCAGACCGCGGCCAAGGACCCGCTGGGCCGGGTCACGACGTACACGTACGCCGCGGGCCTGTTGCAGACCGCGGTGGACCCGCTCGGGAACGTGACCACGTACCTGTACGACGCGGCGCGCCGGCCGGTCGGCGCCCTGGTGGGCGGGGCGGTGACCGGGACGATCGGGTACGACGCGGCCGGGAACGCGGTCACCTGGACCGACGCGCTGGGCAAGGCCACGACCACGGGGTACGACGGCGCGGGCCGGGTGACGGGCGTGACCGACGCGCTGGGGAAGACCACGACGAGCACGTACGCGGCGTCCGGGCAGTTGCTCTCGACGACGGACCCGCTCGGGAACGTGACCAGTTACGTGTACGACGTGCCGGGGAACGTCATCGCGGTAATCGAGGGGTACGGGACCGGGCTCGCGCGCCGGACCACGTCCGTGTACGACGCGGCCGGGAACCGAATCGCGAGCATCGACCCACTCGGGCACCGGACCACGACCGTGCTCGACGCCCTAAACCGGGCGGTCGCGATCATCGACGCGATGGGGAACGTGTCGACCACGGTGTACGACCTGTCGGGGCAGGTCGTAGCGACGGTCGACGCGCTGGGCCGGGTGACCCGCCCCGGGTACGACGCGCTGGGCCAGCAGGTCACGATCACGGACGCGATGGGGAACGTGTCGACCACGGTGTACGACGCGGATTCGCACGTGATCGCGACCGTGGACCCGCTCGGGCACCGGAGCACGAGCACATATGACGGCGCAGGGCAAATGATCGCGAGCGTGGACCCGCTCGGGAAGGCGACGAGCTACGGGTACGACGGCGCGGGGCGCCGGGTCACGGCGACGGACCCGCGCGGGAACGTCACCACGACGCAGTACGACGCGCGGGGCCGGGCCGAGGCCACGATCGACGCCCTGGGTAAGCGCACCACCTCGGTGTACGACCCGGCCGACCGTGTCACCGCGACCGTGGACCCGCTCGGGAACCGCACGAGTTACGCGTACGATGCCGCGGGCCGGGTTTTCGAGACCAAGGACGCTTTGGGGAAAGTCACCACGACCGTGTACGACGCTGCCGGGCACGTGATCGCGACCGTCGACCCGCTCGGGAACCGGACCACTACGGTTTACGACGCCCTGAACCGGGTGGTCGCGACCCAGGACGCGCTCGGGAAGTACGCGACGACCGTGTACGACGCGGCCGATCGCGTCCTGGCCACGGTCGACGCGCTCGGGAACCGCACGACGTACATGTACGACGACCTGAACCGGGTGACGACGACCCAGGATCCGCTCGGGAACCAGAACTCGACCCGCTTCGACGCGGTCGGGAACGTGGTGCGCACGTTCGACGCGAGCGGCCGCGCCCCGACGATGACGTACGACGGACTCGACCGGTTGATCACGACCACGGACCCACTGGGCGCGGTTTCGACGGTGAGTTACGACGCCGCCGGACACCAGGTCGCGGCGACGGACCCGTTGGGGCGGGTGACGACCGCGACGTACGACGACGCGGACCGCGTAACCGAGGTAATTGACGCGCTGGGGAACCGGACGACCACAGTGTACGACGCGGCGGGTAACGTGATCGCGACCGTCGACGCTCTCGGCCGGCGCGCGACGAGCACGTTCGACGTGCTCAACCGGGTCGTGACGGTTCAGAACGCTCTGAATCAGGTGTCGACGGTCGTCTATGACGCCGCTGGCAATGTGATCTCAGTAACTGATGCGCTGAATCATACGACGACGAGCACCTTTGACGCGCTCAACCGGATCTCAGTGGTGACGGACGCGCGCGGCAAGAGCACCACGACGTCGTACGACGCGGCGGGCAACGTGATTTCAGTGACGGACCCCCTAAACCATACGACGACTTGGTTGTACGATCGCCTTAATCGGGCCTCAGTGGTGACGGACGCGCGCGGCAAGAGCACCACGACGTCGTACGACGCGGTGGGCAACGTGATTTCAGTGACGGACCCCCTAAACCGGGTTACGACGTTCGGGTACGACGCACGGAACCTTCCAGTGATGCGAACCGATCCGGCCGGAAACGTTTGGACCACGCAGTACGACGGACTGGGCCGGGGATGGCGCCAGATCGACCCTTTGGGTCACGATACGCGTATCTTCTTTGATGCGGCCGGGCGCGCGGTTGAGAGCTACGATGCGGCCGGAGGGCGGCGCACCACGGTGCTCGACGGGGCGGGCAACGCGATCGCTTCGGTCGACCCCTTGGGGAACCGGACCACGGTCTCGTTCGACGCGCTCGACCGTCCGGTGGGAACGCAAGACGCGCTGGGTTTCAGGTCGACGAGCCTGTACGACGCGGTAGGCAATGTGACGGTCACGGTGGACGCCCTGAACCGGCGCACGACGACCGCGTTTGACGCATTGAACCGCGTCATGACAGTGAAAGACGCCCGGAACGGCGTTTCCTCGACGACGTACGACGCGGCCGGGAACGTCGCGACCCGGACCGACCCGCTCGGTCATACCACCAGTTACGGGTACGACACGGTGAACCGGGTGGTGATAACCACAAACGCGCTCGGGAAGGTCGTGACCACAGCGTACGACGATGTAGGGAATCTGATCTCGTCAACGGATCCGCTGAGCCACACAACGACCTGGGTTTACGACCAAGTCAATCGGAGGGTCGAAACCATTGACCCACTCAATAACCGGACCACAAGCGTGTACGACGCGGCCGGGCAGCCGAGTGCCTGGGTGGACGAACTCGGGAATCGTACGAGCTACGTCTACGATCCGCGTGGTTTGGTCCAGACAGTCACTGATCCGTTCGGAAAAGTGACCACATCGGTCTACGATGCCGCCGGGAACCGGACCGCGGTCATCAACGCGCGCGGGTACGTGACGACTTCGACCTACGACGCGCTAAACCGGGTGATTGCGACGACCGATGCTCTCGGCAACAGGACGACGAGAGTGTACGACGCCGCGGGCAACGCGGTCGCGATGATTGACCCACTCGGGTACCGAGCGACGAACGTGTACGACCAATTGAACCAAGTGATCGCCACTGTCAATGCGCTCGGGAACCGCGCGACAACCGGGTACGACGCGGTCGGAAACATAGCGACCCGAACCGACGGGTTGAACCGGGCCACCAGTTACGGGTACGATGAACTGAACCGTGCGATCACCGAAACGGACCCGCGGGGCTTCACGACCACAATTGCCTACGACGCGGTCGGGAACCAAGTGGGCCTCATTGATGCAGTCGGGAATCGCACCACCTGGGCGTACGACGCGGACGACCGGGTCACCTCGGAGATCAACCCTTTCGGTGCGAGCAAAACTTACGCGTATGACGCGGCCGGGCGGCAAACTTCCCAAATGGATCGACTGGGCCAGCGCCGCGATTACGCGTTCGACGACACGAACCGGGTCCTGACGGAGAAGTGGTACGCGGTTGGTGGGGCGCTCACCCAGACACAGACGTGGACCTACGACGGGGCCGGAAACATGCTGACCGCCCTCGACCCGGACGGCGCCTACACACTGACATACGACGCACTGAATCGGGTAACCACCGTCCGGGAGCCGTTCAGTCTGACCCTGACAATGGGGTACGACGCAGTGGGCAACCGGACCTCGGTTCAAGATTCCAAGAACGGGTATACTACGGTCACATTCGACGCGCTAAACCGGCAAACCAGTGAACAGACCGCGGGAACGGGCATCTCAGCGATACGGTTCGATTACGCTTACACGGCCCGCGGCGAAGTGGCGAGCTTCACCCGGTACTCGAACCTGCCCGGTACAACCGTGGTCGGAACCACAACCCATGACTACGACGCGGCCGGGCGCGAAACGCACCTCAAGAGCACTAACGGGGCGGGTACAGTGCTCGCAAATTACACCTACACTTACGATGCGGCCGGTCAGGTAACCACAAAGCAGGAGAACGGAACCACTACGATCTACAGTTACGATGCCACTGCCCAGTTGACGGCCGATGGGGCAGCGACTTACGGGTACGACGAGACCGGGAACCGGACGAATGCGGGGTATGTTGCTGGTTCCGGGAACCGGATGACGAGTGATGGGATTTGGACATATACGTACGACGCCAACGGGAACGTGATCAAACGCAGCAAGGGAGTAGTTAGTGACACTTGGGCGTACGGGTTCGATAACCGGAACCAGATGACGAGTGCGGCGTACAGTGCGACCGACGGTGGGATCGTGACTCAGCGCGTAACTTACGTGTACGACGCGTTGGGGAACCGGATCGAGCGCGACGCATGGAACGGGACGACAAGCGTCGAGCGTTACGCGATGGACGGCTGGGATCCGGCCAAGCTTAACCCGCTGGGAACCGAAAATTTTGATACCTGGGCGGACCTGGACAACGCGAACGCGCTTACCATGCGCCGGGCATTTGGCACCGGGTTCGATGAATTAATCGCCCGTCAGGCTTCAGATGGCACGGTAATGTGGTACCTGGCGGACAACCAACAATCGGTGCGTCAGTTGATTAATAACGTCGGTGGCATTGCTGGCACCCTTACGTACTCGGCATTCGGCCAAACGACGGTTTCAAGCGGTACGAGTGACCGTTACGAGTATACCGGGCAAGAGATCGATTCGACGCTAAATCTGTATTTATATAATGCTCGCATTTATGATCATCTCTCCGGCCGTTTCTTCCAAGAGGATCCACTTGGTTTCGCAGCAGGGGATGCCAATCTCTTTCGCTATGTTAAGAATAGCTCAACGAATGCTACTGACCCAAGCGGTCTCCAGCCAACAAGGTATTATCCACAAAATAGTCCGCTTTTGAAAGATGCTGCAGAGAAATTGCTCATTACGCAGCCGCGCGTTGTTGGAGTCGACATCACTGACGACGGAAAATTTAAGCTCAGGTATCCTGGTTTTGGAGGCGGGATTTACGCAGTTATCGGAGAATTCGAGATTATTGACTATCCAG
The DNA here is from genome assembly GCF_017939745.1 of Gemmata palustris. Classification (NCBI taxonomy): domain Bacteria; kingdom Pseudomonadati; phylum Planctomycetota; class Planctomycetia; order Gemmatales; family Gemmataceae; genus Gemmata; species Gemmata palustris. Next base: position 5,221,157 of record NZ_JAGKQQ010000001.1, read on the forward strand.
AAGCGCTCCGGCGTATTTCCAAGGCAAAGGCTCCGCAAGGGAAAATGCCAATTGGTCAGAACCCTCCTTTTGGCGGTGGCTACGGAGGTTCCGGTGGCGGAATTGGCAATGGCACAACTTTTCCTGGTATTGACCGAGTATCGCCTCCTCCATCCGGAAAAGGTACCTTGCTTGTCCCCCCCTCCTTTCCCGGCGCCTTTGACCAAAAATACCCTGCGGGATCTGATGCGGTGGCAGCGGCTTTCAATACGATCAAGAACGGAATTAAAATCGACGGAGATAAGTATCCGCTCTGGGTTCATATTATGGAGCATTTTCTTCAGACCTATCGTACTGGAGGAGAATTGCGGTCAAATCCGTACATATTACCAGATAAATATAAAAGGGAAATGGAACTGCACTCTCGCCCTGTAATTTATAAAATACTTAAAGATGCTTATGACAAAGGCGGCATCTCTAGTAAGGTTGGATCGGGATTCAGTGTCCCTGAGCAAAAGGTGCGATGGTATTCGAGTGCGTGGGATTTGAATAACGAAAGGCTTGTCAAGTTCAAAGAGAAATTTACCGATACCGACGAGAATTTGTTTCGATCCCATGGAGGGGCGTGGATAACGATCGATGCACTAGGTAGTCAGGTGACCGGTAAGTCAACGGATCCGGATGGGACTGTCACCCTCAGACTGAAAGCGCAGGTGACTGTTCTTGATGCGGCTGACTTCTCAGATAAAGATTCGTGGTTTTCTCGTAGGCTTCGTCAAAATTGGCCAGGGTGGTTAGGTGACATCTATCGCGCCGCTGCTGTGCTCCAAGAGATAAACCCTAAGTCAGTATACTGGCATAAAATTACCTTTATAAGTGAATATGCAGTTACTATAGGTTGCGTTCCTCCTGGAACTGTCGCGCCCGGGGGGCGTTAGGCATGGGGTGGGCTTTGGCTGCCATGGCCTGGAGATTAAAAAGCTTGCGAATTAAAGATCAGATGTTTTTTATAAGCCCTGGCGAAACCCCGAAATCGCCTTGATAACGGCCCTGATTAGGGGCTTCGCCAGAACTTGTTAGCTGATATTTCGTATTATTTTATTAGTTATTTTCTGAATTGATTGTTATATACAAGCGTATTATTTGCCAATACTATATTTTATTTTTAAGTGGTTATTCTGTAGCTTGGATACTCAGCAGGGCGTCGTGCAAGCTGTAAGTGAAACGGCGAATGGGATAGGCTTGCCATGCCCGGTGTTCACATAATGATCTATTGCGAATCGATTAAATGCTTCTATTTTGACTAAGAAGGGTGTTGTATTATGTGCATAAATCGGCCGCTACCTCTCTGGTTTCCCAGTGCCGTTTTCTTAGCGGTGCTTGGACCAGCCTTTCCGGGTTGCGGGTCGACGGTCAGCGGCGAGCCGGAAGACTTAGCAATCCGGGACGTGGAGCAAGCGGGTGGTATGTGTTACCGCGTCTCGGACCTAAGAGGTGACGCGGAACCCGAGTACGTGCACGAAGTGTTAGGTAATCCCGTCGTCAAAGTAGATTTGTGCTGTGGAGCTGTCGTGACTGATCGAGACGCTCCTCGAGTCCGCAACCATGTCACGGATGCGGTACTGAGCAAGTTTCATCTCCTTACGGAGGTCCGGGAACTATCCCTCAGTGACACCGGTGTCACTGACGTGGGCTTGAAGCAACTTACCGAGTTGCGCCGACTGAAGCGACTTCACTTGGTAAAGACCCGCGTGACAGACGCTGGGCTGAAGGAACTTGGCGCCTTTAATGAACTTTGGGAGCTTGACCTAGGAACAACTGCTGTCACGGACGCGGGCATGAAGAATGTAGCCAAACTGCGTTCGCTAACCCAACTTAGTCTTTATAGGACGGCAGTTGGCGACACTGGCCTGGCGGAACTGGTAGCCCTCCCGGAACTCCGTACTTTGGGTCTCAGTTATACTCCAGTTACCGACATAGGTGCTGTACACCTGAGTCGCATCAAAACCCTGACCTCACTCAACCTTGAAGAGACTGTTATCAGCGACGTTGGCGTGAAGGATCTGGCCAAACTTCCCTGCCTACACTTTCTGTCGCTGCCCATGGCGAACGTAACGCTGCTGTCTGCCAAAGAATTGAAGCGGCGCCACCCTGATTGTGGTGTCTATCTCGGTGGTATTTACATCGAGTAGCCGCGCCGTGTCGAAATGAGAATTTGGAGCGGTACTTCATTCTACCGGATAGGTGACGCGTCCTGCTTTTCGTAGTCGCCGTCCCTAACTTCTTCCGTCATTCACTTCCTCTACGTCTTGTTTATCGCGTGCAAGCTGGTGAGGACGTAACTAGACTCCGGCATTCTGTTCGACTTGAGATTCTCCATCTGTCATTCAGCTACGCGCGACGCCCTTACTATCTTTGAGGAGTGCCCTGATTCGGCCCGTTTTCAAGTGGTTTCGGAAGTTTTGTCGGAGTTTGTTATGTTAGATGGTTGGTTCTGCGCTTTGGGTCGAGCGGATACAATTATCCCACTTTCAGGAGTGAGTAATGGCCCTTGTCACCTTTCCGTTGAAGGAGTTCGCCCCACGGCCAACGCGTACTCGGGAAGACTGAAATATCAGAGTTTTGGACGATTGATCGCTGAAAAGTGGGTCAAAAACTTGGGATCATATCGCAGACACTCTTGATTTCCAGGGCAATTAATAAGCGTTGGCCCTGGAGTTCGTCCTGGGCGTGTTCCCCGATGGTAGGGGATAAAAGCAGTGGCCTTGGTACGCCTTTGATGAGATGGAGCCGTGTTGGCGCTTTGGCCTCCTGCTCCTCTGCTTCTGGCCTGTTTACCATGGCCTATCTACTAATGCACTGGGAGACGGCCGTGAGCGTCTCATCTGTCCCTCGCGCCGCGACCGATTCCTCTGGATGTGGTAGTTGCGCTCACAACCGGCCTTTTGGCGACGCAACTCTCCAAAATGACCTGACAGTGGTTTGATCGGCCATCTGGCCAGTAGCCCACCGATGTGAACACTGGTCAGGGGTGTCATACTGTTCGCGGAGTCCATTTTCGTGTCGGTCCAGTTGTGGCAGACCGGCGGCCGATCCATCAGTTCAATATTGGCCACAATGAAATCGAACTGTGGAGTGCCACTGGATTTCATTTCTACTCTGGAACTGCGATTAGCCCTGCAACCGTACCTGTTGGGGATCATTTCGCTTGTCACGTAGTATTGCCGGGGATTATTTCGTTTCGGGGCCGGCGTAGAGTTTATGGAACAATAGGCTTTTGAACTGATATAGCTGCGGGGCTATCCGAATCCAAGTTACAAGCACAAGAGTGACTCGAAAGTCTCAACCAAGTCGCTTGCCCGCTGCATCCTCGCCTAGCAACGACCATCCGTTCGTAATTAGGAGTAGCAATGTTTAGAATATTATATTTTATTCAAATTGTATTCTTCGCGTGTGCAATGTTCACACTACGTGCCGACGATACTAAGGATAAAGCTTTGGTGACAGTCAAAAATCTCGGTGGGAAAATTACGCACGACGAGAATTCACTCGATAAACCGATCGTCGCACTTGATTTGAGTGAAACGCAGGTAACGGATGCGATTCTCAAGGACTTGGCCCCGCTCAAGAACCTCGCCACGCTTAATCTGTTCGGTACGCAGGTAACGGACGCGGGTCTCAAGGAGTTGGCCCCGCTCAAGGGCCTCACCATACTCAACTTGAGCCGAACACAGGTAACGGACGCGGGTCTCAAGGAGTTGGCCCCGCTCAAGAACCTCGCCACGCTTAATCTGTTCGGTACGCAGGTAACGGACGCGGGTCTCAAGGAGTTGGCCCCGCTCAAGAACCTCGCCACGCTTAATCTGTTCGGTACGCAGGTAACGGACGCGGGTCTCAAGGAGTTGGCCTCGCTCAAGAGCCTCACCGAGCTTTCCTTGGGTGACACGCAGGTAACGGACGCGGGTCTCAAGGAGTTGGCCCCGCTCAAGAACCTCGCCACGCTTAATCTGTTCGGTACGCAGGTAACGGACGCGGGTCTCAAGGAGTTGGCCTCGCTCAAGGGCCTCACCGAGCTTTCCTTGGTCGACACGAAAGTGACCGACGTGGGGCTCAAGGAACTCAAATCGGCTCTGCCGAAATGTGAAATCTTGAAGTGACGGGCAAGGAGAGCTCGGAGAACCTTTTGCTCCCACGAAATAGCTCGATGGGTGCGCGTTCTTTGGGTCCACGCGGCGGTCTCGACCGCCACGACGGTTACTGCGAAACCGAGTTTCTTGAGCCGTTGGACCAGTTTGTCTTTGAGGCGGTGGTGTCGGTCGGGCGGTAGTTGTGCCGGACCGAATTGTGATCGCAGTTTTTCCCGAATTCCGACCGTACGGATGGGGACTGGTTTCGGCCCCGATTCCCGAATTGTTGGGAATTCTGGAGGGGGTTCGGGAACGAACGCGCTCGACCCCGCTCCCTCGGAGCCGAGCACGTGTGACGTGGGTAGCTGTCCCGAACCAAATTGTGGTCGCATTTGTGACCGAATCTGTACTTTCCGCGAACTTATAGCGTTTAAGCAGCCAGATCCAGGCACCGGTGCGCGAGGGCGCGGATTCTCGCGGGGTCGTGGTGCTCGCCCACAACGGCCTGAATTTCCTCGGCCAGCAGCTCCCGTTGCCAGGCCCGGCGCTTGTCCGCGTGGCTCGGGCGCCGGTTCGGATCGTCCCACGGGGAGGCCGCCCGATGGGCCACCAGTTCATCCGCCTTCTGGTTCCAGGCCCACACCTCGGTGAGCGTGAGGGACCACGCACACAGGTGGAAGCATCCCACGTTCGACGCGACCCCGCGTACCTGCTGGTGACCGGCGCCCGCGACCTGTTTGAGATCTCGAAAACAGGTTTCCAACGAGAACCGGTCCGCGATCAGGCCCAGGATGTCGGCCACGGAGGCCGTGGGGTCCGTGCAGAAGAACGCGACCCACCCCTTGGGTTCGTCCACCAGGACGACCCGGATCGTGCCCCCGGCCGGCCGCCACGTGGCCTCGAACGTCTTGTACCGCTTCTCCACGGGCTTCCCATACAGGGTGAACGTGCCCGTGGTCCACCCGCCCTTGTGCCCGGCCCGCTTGGCGAGCGACACCCGCTGCTCCCCGTACACGCGGGGCCGCCCGCGGGCGCTCGGATCGCGGGCCGGGGGCACCGTCCACAGGGCCGCGTCCTTGCGGAGCCGGCTCACCATGGTCACCCGGAGCGCGAGTAGGGCCTTGAGCACCGGGGCCTTGGCGTACGCCCCGTCGGCCACCACCCACACGGCCCGGCCCCACGTCTTCAGCCACCCGTGGGCCCACCGGACCAGGTCCACGGCCATCACCAACTTGGTTGCGAACTCGGGCCGGTCCGGCCCGGGGATGGCCCCGAGATCTTTGCGGCGGATGTACAGGCGGGCCAACAGGGGGAGGGCCACAATCCCCCCGAGGGGGTGTCCCACCAACAACCCGAGGACCACCCACACGTGCCCGTACACGAACGGGCCCCCGGCCGGCCCGGGTGTCGGGTTGTGGTGCGCCCCGGCCCCTCGAACCTTGGGCCCGTACCGCTCCGTCGGGGTGTCGTCGAGGGCCAGCACCACCCGAGGCGCACCGGCCACCATGGGCTTGAGAACCTCGACCAACAACCGCATGGCGATACGCTCGGTGCGGCGCCCCACGGCCGCGGCCGTGGCGTAGCACCGGCGGTACTGGGGCGACAGCCCGGCGGCCCGGATCCAACCCGCGAGGGTGCGGCGCCCGCGGGTCAGGATGATCCCGAGGAACAGGACCGCGAGCCGCCGCCCGGACCGCGGGTCCAGAGCCTTGGCCAGGGTTGAAAACCAGTGGCACCGAGGGGCCGGAGTATGCGAAGATGGCATGGCCGCGTCCGTTCGGGTCGGGAGGTCGTGTGGTAACGCCATCCTCCCGGACGGGCCGGCACTCGTCTACTCCCGACCCCACAACTTACGCCAACCGCCTATAACTTCGCGGAAAGTACAGGACCGAATGTAAGCGTTCGGCGAAACTTTCGATTACCCACAACTCTGGGTGCCCAAGGTCGGTGTTCGGCGTAGCCTCATCCTCAGAGGGGCGATCCTGTGAGGCTGGCATTCCGGGGGAGCATCGACATGGACGCCTGGGTACAACAGGAGCTGAACGCGGGCGTGTACCCGGACCGACGACTCCAGAGCCGTCTCGGTCAGTTGCTCGGGGATCTCGGGCGGCGGTTCGGGGACACGATCCCGCTGGCCACCCAGGATTGGGCCGGGGCCAAGGCCGCATATCGTTTCCTCAGCAACCCGCGGGTGGACGAGGAGTGCATCCTGTCCGGGCACCTCGCGGCCACCCGCGCCCGGTTCGACGCCCGTCCCGGCACCGTCCTGGTGCTCCACGACACCACCGAGTTCAGCTTCCAGCGGCGGGATCCGGCCGGGTTCGGGCGGCTCAAACTCATCAAGGGCCGGCACGCCACCCACACCGTGTGCGGGATCCTCATGCACTCCAGCCTCGTCGTCACGACCGACGGGCTCCCGCTCGGGCTGGCCGCGGTCAAGTTCTGGACTCGCAAGAAGTTCAAAGGGACCAACGCCCTCCGCGGGAAAGTGAACGCGACCCGCCTCCCGATCGAGCAGAAGGAGAGCGTCCGCTGGGTGGAGAACGTGAGCCACGCGACCGAGGAACTGGGCGATTCATCCCGGTGCGTGCACGTCGGGGACCGGGAGGCGGACATCTACGAACTGTTCTGTGCGGCCCACGACGCCCGGACCCACTTCCTGATCCGCACGTGCGTGGATCGGTTCGCCGGACGAGGGGACACGACGGTGTCCGCGCGGATGGCCCGCGAGCCGGTTCGGGGTGAGCACGCAGTGGAAGTCCGGGACGACCACGGGCGGGTCTCGACGGCCACCCTCCGGGTCCGGTTCTGCCGAATGACTGTCCACCCGCCGGTGGCCAAGCGGAAGCGGTACCCGTCGCTGTCCCTCACGGTCCTCCACGCCGATGAGCCGGGGGCGCCCGCGGGGCGGGACGCGATCCACTGGCAGTTGCTCACCGACCTCCCGGTAGACGACCTGGCGTCCGCCGTCGAGAAACTGGACTGGTATGCGATGCGGTGGAAGATCGAGACCTTTCACAAGGTTCTGAAGTCGGGCGGCCGGGCCGAGGAATCCCGGCTCCGGACGGCCGAGCGGCTGACCAACCTGTTGGCCGTCCTATGCGTCGTCGGGTGGCGCGTGTTCTGGCTCACCATGCTCAACCGGGCGGCCCCCGACGAACCGGCCGAGACGGCGTTCACCCCGGCCGAGGTCGGGGTTCTGGACCGGCTCACCGGGCGCTCCCCGACCCGGCGGACGGTGGCCCACTACGTCCTGGCGGTGGCGAAATTGGGCGGGTACTTGGCACGCGCGAAAGATCCGCCACCGGGCAACGAGGTCATCTGGCGCGGCCTCTCCCGGCTCGCCGACATCAGCCTCGGGGCTGAACTCATGGACCAAAGTTGTGGGTAATCGAAAGCTTCGCCGAACGCTTACGTACCGGGAGCAAGAAGCGCGGGGTAGAGCGAGGTCCGATCGAGATCAGGAGAGGGAAGAAACGGGGATCTCCCATCGAGAAGAACCGTCAGAATCGGAACCCGGAGGTTCCCGAAATCGCGGTGTAATCCTCCGTCCGCGCTTCGGATGCCAATTCGGCAACAATCGCCCAAAAATGCGACCGGAGCGAGGGAAAGCACAATTTGGCGCGCACCCTCGCACGGAGCAACGCCAGACCCGCGCGCCCGTACATCGACCGCTTGATGGTTTTCAACCGGTTCACCTGACCTTCGACCGGCCCGTTACTCCACGACGTGGAGAGCTCGGCCTGCACCGCCGCTGCATCGGTTCTCAGTGCCTCCGCGAACGACTGCACCAACCGGCTCCCACGCGCCTCGGCGCGAACCAGCCAATCGGACAACGGCGCCTTCGACGACCCGCGCGTCATCTCCAACAATTCGCTCGCCAGTTTCAAAGAATCACCCAACTCCGGGATCGCGGTCACGGTCGCCATCCGCTCGGTCTCCTCAGCGGAGCGCGTCCCCGCGCGGCGCACGAACTCGAACGACAACGCGCGAGCTGGGGGCGACGTGGACGCGGTGGCCCGCGACTCGAGCCCGCCGGCGCGATCCCGGCCGCGCGCAGCCGGCGCCCCAGGAACCGGAGGACCGCGCAGTACGACGATGCGCACCCCTGACCCTGGAGCCGGCGGTGCAGCACGGTCGCGGTTCGCCCGCCCTCGCGTATAAACGCCTCGACCGCGGACTAGAATCGGTCCAGGCGCGTCGCGCGAGGTGCGCCGAGATTCCAGTCGGGGCACTGTGTACTTCGCGCGTACCGGAGCACCGTTTTCGAGGAGATCCGCAAGGCTCGGGCGATCTGGCGGATGCTCTGTCCCTCGCGACGCAGTCGGCGCACGTCATCGAAGCGGTCCTGTCGCCGTTGCTGACCATGCGATCGCACCGGCGGTGCAACTGTCGCGAGCTCCGGGAGGGTATTGGGGTTACCGGCTGTGGTCACCGACGGTGGCGTGGTGGGTACTTGTTCGCTCGAAATTACAGGGGTTGATGCGGTTTCGAGGCGCGATTCGGCATCTGCGGTCGGTGGCGATTCCAGCGCCGTATCGAGTGCGGACCCATGTTGCTCGAAGAGACGCTCCACGAGTTCGCGGATGTTACCGACGAGGTGGAACCGGTCCGCGACCTGTGTAGCCTGTGGCGCTCCAACCGTGCAGGCGTTGGCGTACGCGGCCCAGAGGTCCCGGGTGATGACCTCGATGCCCGGATGGGTCTTCAACCACGCCGCGACCGGCGCGCCGTCCCGCCCGTCGAACAGGTCGATCCCGCGCCCGCGCTGGAGATCGACCAGGATCGTGCCGTAGGTGTGCCCCTTGCGGAGCGCGAAGTCGTCGATCCCAACGAATCGGTAGCTCGTCTCGTGTTCGGCGGGCACGGCCTTCACGCGCCGCAGGATCGTGTCGCCGCTGATCGGCACGGCGAGTTCCGCAGCCAGTCGCGAGCCGGGTTCGCCACCGAGGGCGAACAGCACACATGCTCGACCTTCTCCGGACCGTACAGTTGCTCCTACTGGGCCGGCGCGTCGGCCTGGAGGTAACCGGTGTAACCGTCGAAGAACGCGCGCGGCCCGTCGGCCGTGTAACCGGTCGTGAAGTCGAACACGACGTACGGGTAAACCACCACTGTGCGACATCGTCGACTTAGTGGACCGGCGTGCGAATCGGGGATAACCGGTCGATCACACCAACGTGAACCCCTCCCTTATCCGCTCCTGTTAAAAAATCTCCCGCGTCGCGTCGGGGACTTTCGCGACCGGCTTTCTGCCCGACACATGCGAAATCCACTTCGTTTCTCGGACGCGACGTTACCCACCCCGAGTGGCCGTGAACAATGCGGACGTGCTGCTCGATAGTGCGATTCGGGCGCACGCGAGTGCACCGGGGAGCTACTCTCCGAGCGCCGGGTCGCGAAGTGTGTCGAACGTGAGCAGTTCCGCGGGTGCGACCCCGAGCCCCTCGGCGATCAGGCAGATGTTTTCGAGGCTCACGTTGCGCTCGCCGCGTTCGATGCTGCCGAAGTAGCTGCGGTCGATCTGGATCTGGTGGGCGAACGCCTCCTGGGACACGCCCTTGGCCTTGCGGAGTTGGCGCACCCGGCGCCCGAAGAGCACTTTCACGTCGGCGGCTGTCATTCCGTGACAGTGGCGTCTTGCGTCCTATCTATCCACGGTTTATAACAACACGGCTTTTATCTCTCATGGCGTGACGGTGGTCTTTCGCCGTCGGAGGACGATCGGTGGTCAAGACACTGAGCTTGTTGGCGTGCGTGGCGTTCCTCTCCTCAGGCGGGACGCCGAGGGTGTGGGGTGCTGATCCGGTCAAAGTAGTCCCCAAGCCCGTGTCCTCGGCATGCGCAGGGGACGACTTCCCGATCTCGATTACGCAGATCAAGAAGGAACTCGGCACACCGACGGACAGCGACGACGACTTCGTGGACTACCGGGACAAACTCAACCTGCGAGTGTCGTTACTGGGCCATCTGGAGGTGCTGGCGATGACCAACCGGGCCGGAACGGACCTCGCCACGAAGTTCTTCACGAGCAAGCTGTTCAAGGATGAAGAGGGGAAGGCGATTCTCGAACTGGTGAAGGCAAAGGGCGGCGAGAAGAAGGTCGGCCGGTTCGAGATCACCGCGAAGGAGTCCACGGTCGTCAACGGCATGGTCATCTTGAAGATCACGCCGCTGCCCAAGAAGTAGCTCGCTCACCGCCTCCCCAGAGTGACGGGTCGTGGAAGGGCTTGCGAGAGACAACGAGGTAAAGACTTACACAATGCGAGGGAATCATGTCGTGTTTGACGCTGTGCGGTGTCTTGTCGTGGCTAATCCTGGTTTCGCCCGCTCTCGGTCGAGCGGACGAAGCCGAAGAGAAGGCCGTCGCTTTCGTCGAGAAACTCGGCGGGAAGGTCACACGCGACGAGAAGTTACCCGGTAAGCCTGTCATCGAAGTGGACCTGTTCCTCACCGCGATGACGGACGCGGGCGTCAAGGAACTGACCGCATTCAAAAGCCTCTCGACACTTAACCTGAGTGCCACAAAGGTGACGGACGCGGGCGTCAAGGAGTTGGCCGCGTTCAAAACCCTCACCCACCTCAACTTGGGTGCCACGAAGGTGACGGATGAAGGCCTGAAAGAACTTGCCGGACTCAAAAAACTCGCCCACCTGACCCTCCTCGGCACCAAGATCACGAATGCGGGGGTGAAAGAACTCGTCGTCCTCAAATGTCTCACCCACCTGGATCTGGGCGTGACCGCGGTCACGCCGGTGGGTTTAAAGGAACTCGTACCGCTCGACAAACTGACTCACCTCGGCCTGAAGAAAATCGAGTTTGTGACGTACGGGGGTATCAAGGAACTGGCACCGCTCACAAGCCTGACGCACCTCGACCTGGAGCAAACCGCCGTGATCGGGATGAGTTTGAAGCTACTCGCCCCGCTAAAAAAACTCACGCACCTCAGCCTGGCACACACCGAGGTGACGGACGAGGATTTGAAAGAACTGGTACCGTTTAAGAATCTTACTTCGCTCGTGCTGAGCGGCTGCAAGGTGACGGACAAGGGGCTGAAGGAACTCGCCGCCTACAAGAGCCTGACCGCACTCGACCTATTCGTCACCAAGGTGACGGATGCGGGGGTGAAGGAATTGGAGCAGGCACTGCCGGAGTGCAAGATCCGCAAATGACCGTGCGTCGAGTAGCCGCCATTACTTGGGCGGAAATTGGCTGATATATAAGAGAATGATTATCGTCGATGAAAAGGCGAATGACATACTGCACGCACGGCCGCACCGCGATCCCGTTAACGGGTAACGCGGTGCGGATCTTCGGCGATCAGCGGCTCAGCGAGACGCGGGCGGCGGCCAGTTCGGGGAACGCCTGAGTCGCCGCCCGGACGGTCGCCCGGAGCCGGTCCATGAAGTCGTCGCTGGCGAGCGTCTGCCGGATCTCCTCTCTCCGGGCGTCGGGCAGGTCGTGCGGGATGGAAACAGTCAGGTGCAACTCGTCGATGGTCACCGTTTTCGCCACCGCGTCTCCTCCGTCCGATGGTTCTGGTTCATGGGTGACTCACCACACCAGAAGTGAGATCAGGATAGCGGCGATCAGGTACAACATGTCGAACTCCAAAGGGGTTGGCGGGAAGGCGCGTGAGGAGCTTCATTTCGCGGTGGCGCTCAACACGCCCAGGACCACCACCCGCGTTACCACCGACCAGCCGGCCAGATAGCCGAACAGCACCGTGGCCCGGCCGCGGGGCACGTTCAGGAACCCGTACACGGCCCCGGCCCAGGCGATCAGGCCCGCGAAGTAGCCCACCAGCGCCGGGATGGAGCACGTCAGCGTGACGGCCGCGACGGCGCACGCGGCCACGGCCCCGTAGTTCGGGTCGGCGGTCACGTCGGGGCCGTCGGTGTAGGTGGACCGGTAGCACGCCACCGAGACGGACCACGTCGCAGCGGACAGCCCGACGAAGATCAACAGGGCAAGAAGGATCACGGGTCACTCCGGTTCGGGTCGGGAGTTAAAAAGCGAGGTGACGACGGCGGATCGGGTACGAGCGCGTGCAAGGGGCCAAACGAGAGACCGCACGGGCTGAAGCACCCGCCCGGGGCGGGTACCATGACCGGCCGGCTCCCTTTTCCCACCCCCACGAGCGCATCTCATTCGCCGCACGAGATCAGGTCACCAGCCCCAACCGGCGGGCCGCACGTTTGAGCCAGGCGCCGACCTGCACGGCGACCGTGGTGCACGCGGCACCGATCCCGGCGACGGCCGCGGACGCCGATTCCGGCACCTGGGAGCACACGAGCGCCACCACGAGCCCGACGCCGATGGCCACCGTCAGCGCCCGGCGCACCGGGAGCGCCTCGCCGGCCGCGGCACCCGCGGCGGAGACCGCACCGGTGACGGCCGCGATTTTGGTTGTGACGGCCGCCTTGGTCTTCGCCGCGAACCCGACCAAGGCGGCCCGAGTCGCGGCGACCCGGGCCTTGATGCGGGTCCAAAGGCCCGGTTTCTTCGGCTCGGGCGGGACCGCAGGAATCGGGGGCGGGGCCGGTACGGGCGCGGCTTGTGGGACGAGCAGGGCCCGCAGCTCGGGGTTGGTCAGGATCTCGACGATCGCGTCCTTCACCGCGAGCCGGGTGCCCTCGCGGCACGCGTCGGCCACGGCCCCGTTGAGGCCCTCGGCCAGGGCGTCGATGATCGAATCCAACCGGTCGAGCTGGTCCGCGAGGTGCTTGCGCGGCTTACCGTTCAGGGTTGCGGTCACGGGGCGTTCCTCCGTAGGGGGTGGTTCGGGTCGGGTAAAATCGGTTCGGAGACAAGGCACTCCGCGCTCCGGGTACACGATGTTCCCACCGGCGCGGGCGTGGCACGCCGGGCGTGGTGACGGGTTGCACAGTGGAAACGGGAGCGACGGCGTGACGTCAGGCCGGATCGGTCCGGGCGAGGGCGGACTCGGCGACGAGGATGTCGGCGGCGGCGGCGAGTACGGCGAGAGCGGCACGCGCGACCGGACCGCCGGCCAGGCCCAGACCCGTGGCCAGCACGCCGAAGCCGATGGCGGCGGGAACGCTGCCCTTCTTGGCCAGCCACCACCGGCCGACGTTCACGCCCACCGCGACCGCCGCGGCCGCGGGTACCGCGGGAGGGGTGCCCACGTCGTCCGGCTCCTCGGGTTCGTACCGCGACCGGAAGCGGTCGCGGGGCTCGTCGTCGGGGTCGGCCCACGGATCTTTCGATCCGCCCCAGCGGTCCTCATCTTCGTCGTCGCGCCAGCCCGCGGTGCCGGGTGGCGTGCGGACCGGAACCGACCGGGTCGGGGCGACCAGGCGGTCGACGAGGGCCGCCACCAGCACGTCGCGGACGGCGGTGCCGAGCGCCCCGGCCAGTTCGGTCGCCAGGGCCGCACGCACGTTGCCCTTCAGTTCCGCGAGCGCGTCGGCCAGGCGGTGGCACCGGGTCGTCAGGATGGCGCTCACGACGTCCCTCCCAGGTTGAGCTGCTTGAGGTTCGTCATCAGCGCCGACAGCACCTTCTTCTGCTTCGTGCCCTGGCGCAGAGCCGCGACGAGCCGGGCCGCTCGGCCCGCGGCCTCGGCCAGGGCGGCGCGCAGGTCCTCGGCCAGTTCCAGCGGGTCGGTCGGGTCGCCCCGGGGCGGGGCCGGGTCGTTGGGTTCGGGTTTCACGATCGGGCACCTTTCGGGAGGGGTGGGGGTCGAATTCGTTGGGGTTTCGTCCGCCCCGGGCGGGGCGCACAGGTCGGGGTCGAGCTGGGCCGCGACGAACGTGACGTCGTCCCCGGTGAAAACGACGGGCTTGTCGGGCGCCAGCCTCACGGTGCGGCACCCGAGTACCAGGGCCCGGGTCAGCACCCGGCGGTCCAGGGCGACGCGGACCGCGGGGCCGGTGGCGGTCGAGCGGGGAAGCGGCATTTCCTTCGTGTCCCCGATCCGGGGGCCGCTTTCGGTTCGGCCGCGAACACGCACGCCCCGGTCCGCGTCGAGTGTCACCGGGCGGTTCTCGTCGTCCTTCCCCGGTAGGCCGGGCAGGACCGGGAGCAGGGCCGCCGCGTCGGACGGGTCGATCGCGACCGTGGTCGGGGCGCTCCGGGGGATCACGCCCGCAACGTCCGGGTACTTGGCCCGCGCGTCGGTCGGGAGCCACACCGACCACGGCCCCGCGGTCACGACCAGGTGCGTCGCGGTGCGCCCGAGTTTCACCTCCGTAACTCGGGAGAGCGGTTTGGAGCCGAAAACGGGGACCGCGGGCACGAGCACGTCGTCGGGGAACGGGAACGTGAAGCCCGCCCACAGGAGCGCGGCCCTACCGTCCGTGCCGACCACGCGCCCGTTCTTCCCCTGGACCTGGACCTTCGACAGCGCGTACCGGCCGCTCTCCTTCGCTGCGGTCCGGCCGCACTCGTGTAGGGCGGCAAGGACTTTTGCGGGGACGGCCGATAGTGCGGGCGGGGCGGTCCGTTCGTGCTGTTTGCCGGGCAGGATCAGCTCCACGGGCCGCGTCCGCGGTCCGGTGCCCCCGGGCCACCGGAGCACTCCCCGGAGCTTCGATTCGCGGTCCAGGGTCACGGCCCCGTCGGCCCCGCCCTCGACCTCCGCGAGGACCGACGCCGGCAGCACCAGTAGGTCGTCGGGCTCCTTCGGGGCCGTCGAAGCGTGGGTCAGTGTGACGCCCTCGGCCGTGGTCGCGGCCAGAGTGCGGACCGCGCCCGTGATCCGAACGACAACGGGCGGCGCCGGTCCCCGCGGGCGGCCCGCGACGCACCGGGCGAACAAGGTCCGGAAATCCCGCGCCAGCGCACGGGTGAACAGAATCATGAGCCCCTCCGGTTGGTGACCAGGATCGGATTCGGGGAAACACACCGCCGCACGAGCGACGGTGATCTTCGGCACCGGCGTGAGGCGTTCGCCTCTTCCGGCTCCTCAACCGACCCGTCTTCGGGTACACGGCGGGTCAGCGCGTGGATTCGATCACCGGTAACGGGAACCGTCGGAGACGCGCCGGGTGCCAACACACCCCGCACCGGTCGCACGTGACGGGCCGGTTCCGCGTGACCCCGTCCTCGCTCGGGCACACCGGCGGACCGCCGGGAGCAACGGGCCGGTGCCGGAGCCGGCGTATTCGGAACACCAGATCGAGTCCGGCCGGGGGCACGTCGTCGTCCGAGGTCGCGAGCCAGGCGAGGCGCACGCGGGCCGGCACGCCCGGGGGCACGCCCGTGTCGCGGTCGCACGAGTACCAGGCGACACAGTTCGGGAGGGCCGCCATCTGCTCGATCACGGCCCGGATGGCCGGAACCCGCCAGGAGCGCGTGTAGAAGTAGAACGTGACCCGCGGCGCGCGGCGCATGACGCGGAGCCACTTGCGGGCGTACCCGGGGCTGTAGAAATCGCCCCCGGTGTGAACGCGGACGACGGCGACCGCGTGGGCGATCAGGAACGCCCGCACCCGGACGACGAAATCGCGCCGGCGTGCGCGGGTCCGGTTGCGCCGGTACGCGGCGGCCGCGGTCGGCCGGTAGCGCTCGACGGCCGCGGCGTAGCAGTGCGCCCGACACGTGGCGGACATTCCGGGGCACACGTCGGGCGTGCCCGAGGGCAGGGCGAAGCCCCAGATCCTCCGGCCGCCGAGTTTGCGGTTACCGGGCGTGAGCATGAACTCTCCTCATAAAAGGGTGAACGCGGGCCGTATGTGCCGAACGACGGACGGGCACGGCCGAGTGGGAGCGGGTGGGAATCGGTTGTCAGTAGGGGGCCGACAGATCAGGTCGTGGAGGTCGTCGGGGGAATCGGACGTGCGGGGCTAAACTGACCGTGAACTATGCGGGTGAACCGGATCAGGAGGGTCGTCACGGAGTCGGGTCAGTCAATGCACCACCCGGCCGCGACCAACTCCTCCGCGGAGTCGAAGGTCTCGTGCGGCAGTGCCAGGAACGCCTCGAAGTTCGGTGGTAGGGCGAACAGGTTTGTGATGAAAACTGTTGCAGAGTATCCGGTCCGTCGCGCGGACCGGGCGTCGAACACCACGCCCAGTACTTCCGCCCCGCGACGGCGCCGCACGACCGGCAGGAACGGCCACGCGGGCCACAGGGCCGGGTTCGACAGGAACAGCACCGTGCGGTCCCGCGCGGGGCTCGCCGAACGCGCCATGGGTACCTCCCGGAAGGAACGATGAAATGAAACGGGCCGACCCACGGCGAATCGGCCGAGACGAAGACGCTTTGGATGAGAATCAGGCGGGGACGGACGCGATCTGCTCGACCTTCTCGCGGAGTTCGCGTTCGGCATCGGCGACGGCGCGGTCCACTCGCTCGCGCTCACCGCTCAGATGCTCGGCGTAGGCGGTCAACTTGAACTACGTGGTGCGGATCTTCTCCGCGGCCCGGTCCAGCGTGTCGCCCCGGGTGTCGGTACCGAACTGGGCGACCGCGGCCCGGTGCTCGGCCACCACCGACGCCAGCCCGTCGGCCACGGCCGGGGTCACCGAGCGGTCCCCGTCCGCGGTGCCCGCCGGAACCGGGAACCGCAGGAGTCGGCCGCCCACACGGTCGAGAAGGTCCCGGATCTGGTCCACGATACGTCCGCGATCGGCAGGCCGGTGATCACGCACCGGTTCTGCTGACGTCGCAGCAGGTACCGCCGGACGACAGAGCAGGGATCGTTCCCGCCGTTCTTCCCAGTAATCCGTCAGTCACGGATCGAGCGGACCGTTCGTCCCCTTAACCTGCTGGTGGCCGAGGGATGAGAAGCCTGTCCCAGTTCCGAGGAGGTTCCGCGCGAGAGACGGGGCCGGCTCGCAAGACCGACGGGCTTGATGGTCACCGTGGACGGCCCTTTGAGGAGGCCCCACGCACCCGCACGTCCGAGGACGTCCCCGCGTCAACAGCACTGCGGGGTTACAACTGACGATCCCATGCCGTTTGCTTTCGCTGACCCGCTCCCTCTTCCGGCGGCTCCCGGTCGTGGTGCTGTTCCACGACCGAGAGCGTTGTCCCTGGGCTCCCGACGTTGCCGCCGGCCAGGTGCCAGACACTCCGGTGACAGGAGGACCGTCAATGGTTGTGGGCCATCGCCGGTAGCAATCCCCTCAGCTTCGTGAGCTATGCCTCCTTGTGAGTCGGGGTCGTGAAACCCCAAGGGTTCGCGATAGCTATCTGGTCGCGATCAAGTATTGTGACGCGCCTCGGACCTTTCTTTAGGTGTCAGCCGGAGGCCTTTGAACGGAGACCGCGTGCAGGTTCCGTCCGGTGAAGAATCGACCGGGTTCAGGCATCTCGATTCGGGGGTGGTGAATGTGGTGAATAGATTTGCCCTCAAGGGCCAATGGGATCAGCGGCCCGGTCGATACAAATGCCGTTGCGACGCAGCGCTCGACCTATTCACCACATTCACCACCTCTACCACCTCTACCACCTCTACCACCTCTACCACCTCTGTGGAGGGTGAGGTAGAGATCGCTCCGGTCTAGCGCGGGAGATCCCAAAAGGCGACAGGAATTCTCGTGACGTGAGTCGCGGCGACCCCTCACAGGTCGCGCTTTAGATACCATCGCACGAGCCGCGTTCACTGCCGCGTCCCCACCACAGTTTTCGAGCGCCTCGGGTGCGAATCCGAGTGGCAGTTTGCAGCACTGTCACTCGCGCTCGTCAGCAGGCTATCTTTTCCAGTCGTTACAGATACCCCATCGTGTTCTGTCGGTCGCGTCCTCACGTTGATCCTTCCGTCGGAAGGCAAGGATTATCGCCTCCAAACGGCAATGTGCCGATAGAAGTTTCGGCTTTTAAACACCCATTCCCGTCGATCGTCACCACCCGGACATTCTCATGGCATATCGGGTAAGGGAACTGTTTTACACGCTGCAGGGTGAAGGACGACATACCGGCCGGGCCGCTGTGTTCTGTCGCTTTACGGGGTGTAACCTGTGGTCCGGGCGGTCCGTGCGCATGGCACATTCCGGTCACTCGTTGCTTGATTGCGCAGCGTCTCTTTACCCTGGCCGGCATTTTTTGTCACACCTGTAGGCGTTGCGGCCAATGGACGGGTAGTCATTGAGGAGGCCGTATGCCGGATGTCGCTACGCCTGCGACCACCGCTCCGCCGGTCGATCCGGTGTGGGCCGCTCTCGCCGACCCAGAGGTCGGTGCGCGTCTGCTCGCCCTCGCCCGGTCCGTCCTCCGCCGTCCCGAGGTGGACCACGAAGGCCTGGTGCAGAGTGCCGTCGAACGGGCGCTCGCCAACAGCCACAAGTTCGACCCCGAAGCCGGGTCCGTGACGGCGTGGCTGACCGGGTTCGTGCGGAACGTCGCCCGCGAACAGCTCAAGCGGCAGTCCGCGGCCCCCAAAACCGATGGCGAACTGGATCGCTTGCCAGCCCGGCAATCGGACGAGACGGGCGCGGACGACCTCCGCGCCGCCCTGCGTCGGCACCTCGCCGCCTTGCCCGAACTGCTCCGCATGGCGGTTGAACTACGACACCTCGAACAACTCGACTACCCCGCGATCGCTGCCGCCGTTGGCACCACCGAAGCGACTGCACGGCAGCGGGTGTGCCGCGGGTTGCTCTTGCTCCGCGCCCTCGCCACCAAGGAGGCGTCATGAACCCTGCTGACCGCCTCCTGTGGCTGGACACACAGGCCGCCCACTACCTGGCCGCCGTCGAGGCCGACGACTTCGACCGCCAGGACGCGTTGTGGGCCCTGGCCGCCCACGACCACGAACTGGAGGAGGCGCTGCACGCCGTTCACGCCGGGCTGGCTGAGGAAGCCGTTACAGGGATGGCCGCCGCCGTCGCCGCGGCGGTGGGGCAGTTCCTGCCGTCCGCCGGATTGATCCACCCGACCGGCGGGCCGGTGACGGTCGGCATGGTGGCCGACGAGCTGTTCCGCCACACGCCCGGCCGCCTGCCGCCCGCCGCCCACGCTCTGAACGAGACGCTCCGGCGGGCGACCGACGAGCTACCGGCCGACCTGGGGTTGCCGGAACTCACCGACTGGATGGTGGCGAAGTTCGGCCCGGTGCCGACGGAATACCTGAAGGCGTTCCGGCACGCGGCGACCAAGGTGCGCATGCGGGCCAGCCCGGAGGCGGAGTATCAGTTGGCCGCCCGGCGAGCCAAACCGGCGGGAGGGCCGTCGTGAGCCACGTCTCCGCTGCCGTTGCCAGCATCTACCGAAAGGCCCGTCGGGTTGTCGACCCCGTCCGCCGCGGGCCAGTGCCGCTGGCCGACCTGTTCGACGCGGCCGGCGTCTCGCACGTGGCCTTGCCGGCCCTATCGCTGTCGGCGGTGGCAGAACACCTGCTCGCTGAGCGATATGTGACCGAACCGCGCCTGGTGGCCGACTTGTTGGACGACCGGCAGCCGCTGGCCGGGCTGATATTCCGGCTGGGGGGCGACGGGCTGGCGTTCGTGAGCGCCGACGACATCCTCGCCCGCCGGCGGTTCACCGCGGCCCACGAGTTGGGGCACTTCCTGCTGCACCGCGACCGGATGACCGGGTTCATCGCCGACGTGACCATCAGTGAAACGGACGAAGGGGCCGGCGACCTGGAGCCGGAAGCCAACCGCTTCGCCGCTGAGTTGCTCATGCCGGAAGAGGTGATCCGGGCGCGGGCGACCGAGTTGCAGAGGGAACACCAGGCGTGCCCGCGGCTGGTGCTGGCCTACCGGTTGGCGTCCGAACTGCTCGTCAGCCGCGAGGCGATGCGATACCGGCTCAAAACCCTGGGGGTGGGCGATGACGACTGACCGCGACATCCCGGCTTGGTTCCTCCGCAAGCACGGGGCGGCGACCGTCGGCGCGACACCCGTTCAACCGGCAGTGCTGCCGGAGGAAGGGGGCGAGGACGAGCCGTCCGAAACGGTGGACCGTACGGTCGAGTGCGCGGAGCACGAGTGGGAGACGAAAACGGTGTCCGAACAGCCCGCGCGATCGGGTGAGTTCCCAGAGCGGTTCATCGACGGGTCGCAGGCCGGGCGGCCGGTACTGTGCCTGCGTTCCCCAAACGGCTGGCCGATTCCGATGGTGTTGAGCGAGGTGGGGGCGGTGGCGATGAGGAGCGTGGGCCGGCGGTTCGAACGGGAGTTCGTGATCGTTGAGCGGGTGCTGAGCTTCGTCGCCGACCCCTTCCCGTGGGAGGAAGTGGAGGCGTTCGCGTCGGCCATCCTGAACAAGCCCGAACTGAAGCTCCGCCTGCTGCCCGCGAACATGCCGGACCTGAAGAAGCACTCGCCGTTCGATTACGAGGTGATGCGGCATCAGGCGACGAACCGGGCGCAGCAGGAAATGACCACTCTGGAGCGGTACGCCCTCACCCTCAACCCGTCGGTTGCGACTCTGGTTGACGGTCAGATCGGCCGCGTGTCCGGCAACCCGAAGCCGTCCGACCCGCTGCTCATCGGGGTAACGAAATCGCACTCGAAAAACTACCTGCACGACCGCGGCTGGCGGACCCTGCTGAGTCTGGAAGCGGACGGTCTGGAGAAGAAGGCACAACGGACGCCCGTGTTTCGCATCAGTGGTACGGGCAAAGCCTGTCTGGATCGCACCCCTGTCGCCTCGTGGTACGTCAAACTGGCCGGCGGGCCGCGGCTGGCTCCGAACTGGGGGTACGTGCGGGTGGAGATCCCGTGGGGCCAGTTCGCCCGACGGGTGAAGATGGACGACAAGAAAGACTTCGGGTTCGTGGACCGCCTCTCCCGCTGGCTGATCGACGCCCGCTGCCGCGCCGCCAGCTACGCCCGCATGCCCGTCTCCCTCGACCCGATCGTACGGGCCGAGGACGCTCTCAAGCCGCTGTTCACGCCCACCGCTGTGCTGGTGAACCGCCTGTACCGCACGGCCGGCCTGTTCCGGGGGAACGAAGGATGACCGACTCTCGCCCTATCCTCGGCCGCGTGGCCGCCCCGCCCGAGCACGAGTCCACCAGCGGGGTGTTTTACTTCTGGGTGGATAAAGACTGCGGGGTCGAGCGGACGCAGATCGTCACCACCACGTCGAAGGTGGGCGACCGCGAGGTGAAGTTCGTCGGCATCGTGCAGGAGGTGTACCGCCGCAGCCGGCAGAAGGACATCGGAGAGGAGGCAGCGCGGTTCGACGGCCGCTCCGGCGAGAAGCCGCCGCCTTTCGACTCCGAGGGCATCACCTACGCCGAGGTGGCCATCCTCCGCACGACGCCGGTCGCCCACACCCCGCCGACGGAGGAGAGCGAGGTGTACCTCGCCACCCCGCAGGAGGCGCGGGAAGGGTATGGGGTGGACAGAATGGAGCACAAGCTGCCCGTCGGGTTGCTGAAGAACGGCGGGGAGCAGACCGTCGGGGCGGCCTTCATCGACCTGGACTTCCTGCTCGGGGCGAACGGCGGGCACCTAAACGTGAACGGCATCGCCGGGGTCGGCACCAAGTCGACGTTCCTACTGCTGGTGAACTGGCTGCTCATTGAGGAGGCGAAGCGGCAGGCCCGCGAGGCCGTCAGCCGGCCCGGTAACCTCCAGGTGGTGCCGGTCGTGTTCAACGTGAAGAACTTTGACCTGTTCTTCATCGACCGCTGGAACCGCAAGTACCGGGCGAAAGAGGACCAGCATCGAAGCGAGTGGGCCGAGATGGGTTACCCGGCCCCGGCCCCGTTCGACTTGCCCACCTTCCGGGCGCCGCAGTTGAAGGGCGAACGGGTGGCCATCCGCACGGGCAACCGTACCCCGGCGGAGGTGAAACCGTACAGCTGGTCCCTGTCAGACATCATCGAGATGGGGCTGTTCAAGTACCTGTTCAGCGAGGACGACATCAGCACCGCCAACCTGGGCGGGCTGGTGAACGACGTGGAGGAGTGGCTGACGAGCGGCCCGCCCGACGCCCCCAAACTTCGGACGGCCGACAACGCACCGCAGACCTTTCAGGAGGCGCTCGACTGGTTCAAGTCGAACAAAGAGGACAAGAAATTCTTCGGGGACTACCAGGGGAGCACCAAGAGCAGCTTCTTCCGCCGACTGAAGTACATCGTGATGGAAGGGGACGGGGTGTTGCGGCGGTACGACACCCAGGGCAACCCGCTACTGATTCCCGAGAAGGGGCAGACGGCCCCGTGGGTGATCGACCTGTACGGCTTGCAACGGACGCCGAGCTTGCAGCGGTTCGTGGTAGCGGCGGTGTTCCACCAGATCCAGGCCATCCAGTCGAAGCCGGGGCACGGGGCGCTCAAGTACCTCATCACCCTCGACGAGCTGAACCGCTTCGCCCCAAAAGACAGCCATGACCCGATCACGCAGAAGCTGGAGACCGTCGCCAGCGAGGGCCGCAGTCAGGGCATCATCCTGCTCGGCGCGCAGCAGCAGGCCAGCCTGGTGAAGCCTCGCGTGATCGAGAACGCGGCCGTGCGGGCGGTAGGCCGGAGCGGCACGCTCGAACTGGGGGCGGAGGTGTGGAGGTTCCTCGGGCCGAGCGCCCGCAGCGCCGCCGCCCAGCTCCAGCCGGACGAGAAGCTACTGTACCTGCCCAGCTTCCGCGAGCCGATGCTGGCGAAGATCCCGTTCCCCCCGTTCGCCCTGAGCGAAAGCGATGCCGAGCTGCCCGACGCCCCGCCCGGCCGCTCGTCCGGACCGAGAGAGCAGGACATGTTTTGACATTTTCCGGTCACACCCGCCCGCGACTCGCCAACAGAAGTGTGCCCCCCAACGGAGACCGTCATGCGGATCGTCCACACGGCTGACTGGCACCTGTGCGACCGGCTCGGCCGGCTCGATCGAACAGACGACCTGAAACGGCGGGTGGAGGCGGTGGCGAGGCTGTGCGAGGAGAACGCCGCCGACGTGCTACTGATCGCCGGCGATCTGTTCAGCGAGCAGGCGTCGGTTGACGACGTGACGGCGTCGCTCATGCACCTGCGGCAGTCGTTCCTGCCGTTTTTCGAGCGAAAGGGAACCGTCCTGGCGGTGACGGGCAACCACGATCGCAACGGCCGCATAGACATAGTGCGGGCGGGCATGGGCCTGGCCGTGCCCGACGCGGGGAGGGGCGGGCGGCTTTCACCGGGACGCATGTACTTGGCGAACAACCCGGCGGTCGTGCGGCTGGCCGACCCCGCCGGGCACGTCGTACAGTTTGTGCTCCTGCCGTACCCGTTCCCCAGCCGGTACGCTGTGGCCGCCGACAGCTACGCGAGCAAGGAGGAGGAGAACCGCCTGGTCCGCGCGAGTGTGGCCGACTGGTTGCAGCGCAAGACAGCCGATGCCGCTTTCGAGCAAACGGTGCCGACGGTCCTGGTTGCCCACCTGCACGTGCGGGGGAGCGAATTGACCACCGCGTACAAGATGAGCGACCGCGACGACGTGCTGTTCGACGTGGGCGAGCTGCACCCGGACTGGCGGTACGTCGCCCTCGGCCACATCCACCAGCCGCAGTGCCTGGGTGGGTCGGAAACGGTCCGCTACCCCGGCAGCCTCGACCGCCTGGACTTCGGCGAGACGCACGACACCCACGGGGTCGTGCTGTTCGACGTGGTCGGTGCGGAGCCGGTGAAGCCGGTCTCGCTACCGATCCCGGCGACGCAGTTTCACACCATCACCCTCACCGACCCAGACGCAGAGCTGCCGACCGTTCACGAGAAGTACCCGGACCACGCCACCGCCGTCGTGAGGCTGCGGGTTCACCCGCCAACCGCCACCGACCGCGAGGAGGTGAGCCGACACTTGAAGAAGATGTTCCCCCGCTGGCACTCGCTCGACTGGGTGGGGCCGACGAGCGCGGTCACGGGCAACGAGGTAAAGTTCTCCCCGCGGGCCGGGTTCGCCGACACCGTCCGCGCCTACCTGACCGAACAACTCGACCGCGAGAACGACCCGGACAAGGATCTCGTCCTCGCCCTCGCTGACACCTTCCTCAAGCCCGGAGGTCCGTCGTGATCCCCAAGCGCGTCACGCTCGAAAATTTCCTCAGCTACGGGCCGAAAACGGAGATCGCCTTCGCCGCCGACGAGCCCCTGTGGGTGGTCGGCGGGCCGAACGGGGTGGGCAAGAGCGCGGTGTTCGACGCCATGACATACTGCCTTTACGCCGAGCACCGCGGCGGCGGGCGGGGGCACGAGCAACTCATCCGCCACGGCGCGGACGGGTTCAAGGCGGCATTCGAGTTCCAGTTCGTCGGCATCGACTACCGCATCACCCGCACCCGCCAGCGGCGGGGGCGGACGACGCAGGCAGTGGAGCGGCTGGACGGCGGGTGCTGGGCGCGGGTGCCCGACGTGGACGGGGCCGAGGCCGTCACCGAGTGGGTGCGGTCCACCCTCGGGCTGCCGTTCGAGGCATTCTGCGCGTCCGTACTGCTCCGGCAGGGGCGGGCCGACGACATCCTCGACGCCGCCCCGGCCAGGCGGCTGGAGACGCTCAAGAAGATCATTGGGGTGGAGCGGTACGAGGAGCTGAGTGGGCGGGTGAACGAGGCCGGCAAAGAGCGG
Organism: Gemmata palustris; assembly: GCF_017939745.1. Classification (NCBI taxonomy): domain Bacteria; kingdom Pseudomonadati; phylum Planctomycetota; class Planctomycetia; order Gemmatales; family Gemmataceae; genus Gemmata; species Gemmata palustris. Next base: position 5,245,715 of record NZ_JAGKQQ010000001.1, read on the forward strand.
GCGCGGGAGTTGGAGCGGTTGCGGCGTCAGCGGGCGGGCATCGAGGACGTGACCCAGGCCGACCTCGAAAGCGAGCAAGAGGCGGTGAATCGCACTGCCGCCGCCCGCGAACTGGCCGACGCCACCCGCACCCGCGCCGTGGCCGCCGTGCCTCAGGCCGAGCAGTGGGCTCGGCTGACCGCCGAGGGCGCCGACCTGACCCGCAAACTGGCCGAAGCGGACGGACGGAGCCGGGACGAAGCTGCCATCCGCCACGACCACGCCCGGTACGTCGAGCTGTCCGCCGTCGTCCCTGTCCTGGAAGAACTCGGTCGACTGCGGGCGACGGTGGCCGACGCAGAAACGCGGTACACCGCCGCCACCCGCCGCCGCGACGAGTTGCGGGCGAAGCACGATGCCGACCGCCAACGGGCGGAGGGGCTGCGACTTGTCGTCAGCGACCAGCGGCGAGCAGCTGCCGACCTGTCGAACGAGGCAGACGTGGCGACGAAAGACAGCGAGCGGCTGAGCGGGCTGCTCACCATCGCCGACGAGTTGGCGACGGCCGACCGCGGGGCCGATGCCTTTCCCGATACGCTCGACGCCGAGTTGGCGGCCGCGAGGGTTGCGAAGGTGAGCGTGGCGGAGGCCGAACGGACCGCCCGTGACGCCGAGGCGGAAATCGCCGGATTATTGAAGGAGGCCAAGAAGCAACAGAAGGCGTTCGCCGACGTGACAGTCGGTATCACGTGTTCGCAGTGCGGTCAGGAGGTGACGGCGAAGCATGCGGAGGACGAGCGTAACCGACTGGCCGACCGCGTGGCTGCGCACACCGCCGCGGCGACTGAGGCGAAGGCGAAATCGGCCGACGCCACCTCGGACCGTGAAGCGGCCGACGCTCGACTGAAGACGCTGACCGACGACATCGCCGAGCGGAACCACCTGCGGCAGCGGCGGTCCGACCTGGAACGCAGCTTGACCGCGCTGGGCTCGGCGACCGACCCGGCCGCCGTGCGGGAAGAAATCGCCCGGCTGGCCGAGCGGCTGACCGACCTGCAAGCCGAGCATTCCGCCGCGCGCGGTCGTCAGCACGAGGCCGAGCGGGAGTTGAAGGAATTGGACCCGGTAGTCAAACGGCAGGAGGGCGACCTACAGCGCGTCGAGACGGAGGCAACCCAACTCGCCACCGCTCTGGCCCGCGACACAGCCGCCTGCGACGGTCTGCTCGCCCGCCTGCCCGACGGGTGGAGGGACTCCAATGACGCCACCGCTCCGGCGGCCGACCTACGGCGACTGGCGGCCGACGGCATCGAGCCGCGGTTCCGGCAGTTGGAAGCCGACGCCACCCTCCGCCGCGAGTGGGAGGAGCGGCAGAGGAAGGTGGTTCAGGAAATGGGCGCCGTGCCGGCCGATGCCCGCATCGCGGTGGCCGACGCCCGGCAGGCCCAGCGGTCGGCCGAGCAGGTGTTCGCCTTGTGCGACACGGCCCACCGCGACGCCGTCAGCAGGATGGATGAGCTCACCCGTCGCCAGGAGCAACTGGCGACGTTGACCACCGCCGCCGCCGCCGCCGAGACGGACGCCCGCGTTCACGCCAAGCTCGACAAGCTGCTCGGGAAGGAGAAACTGCAACGCGAACTGATCCGCGAGGCGGAAGCGGCGATCGTCCGGCTGACTCAGCAGACGCTCGCCAACCTGTCCGGGGGCGACCTGTCCGTCCGGCTGGCGGATGCCGACGGGGACGATAAGGCGTTCGACCTGCTCGTGTTCCGTGGCGACGACCCGAACCCTATCCCGGTGAAGATGCTGTCCGGGTCGCAGAAGTTCCGGGTGGCAGTGTCGGTCGCTCTGGCCGTCGGCCGGTTCGCCACCGGGCAGGCCCGCCCGCTGGAGTGTGTGATTATCGACGAGGGGTTCGGCAGCCTGGACCGTGACGGCCTACGGGCGGCGGCCGACGAACTCAACCGGCTGAAGGACCACTTGCGGCGGATCATCGTGGTGTCCCACCAGGAGGAGTTCACCGACCAGTTCCCGGTGGTTATCCGCCTGAGCAAGGGTGACGCCGGCACCACCGCCGAGGCCGTCCGCCAGCAGCGGTGAGTTCGGCCGGTCGGCCTGTCATTCCTCCCGACCCTGGTTTCCGATGGCGAAACCGAGGCGAATCATGGTCCCGCCGGATGCGGATCTTCGCTGAAGCTCATTTGGCCGGTTCGAGTTCGAGATGATGCCAAAACGCACCGAACCGCTGCCGCGACAACTGCCCAGGCGCCTGACGGGCGGCCAGCTGTGGTTTGGTTGGTCGGGTTTCCGACAGGAGGAACACCTTGACCGGTACGGCACCCGGCGGCTCGGTGCCTGTTCCTCCCCGAGCACGCCTGACCAGCCTCGCCAGCAGACACGTTTCGGCACCCAGCCTTCATCTCGACCCTGCGATAAAAGGGGAGCGGACGCCATTGATCAGAAATCCGAAGGCGATGGAGGTGAGTTTCGAGCGGCTCTCCGGTCCGGTGTGCGTAACCCGCGGGGTGACAGCAACCTGGTACGAGGGGGCCACATGCCACACGCACGCCGATCGATATGACGTTGTACGTGGTTTCAAAATGCAGACCACAATGCACGGGCAACTGGCAACAGAATCTATCCTGACAATAGTTCATCTTGAAGAATCTGCCGACTGGCAGTGCGTTCGCGACCCCGGACTTGAGCTTCCGTTACACTCGGGCGGTCCGTCGGAACAGATTTCGGGAACATAAGATCGGAGCGCGCCATGCCCAAAGCCCTTGCCCTTGAGTCTAACCCGTTCGGGCGGATTAACGAACTCCGTTCGCTCCTGTCGGACCGCTACTCCCGGACCGCCATCCTGAAGGAGTGGCTGCAGAACGCTGACGACGCAGGGGCGACGGCCGTCCTCGTCGCGTCCGTCGTGACCCCGTCCGGCTGTGCCCACGAACTGTTGAAGGCGGGTTCGTCGGCGGTGGTCGTGCTGAATGACGGCAAGTTCGACGCCACGGACTCGGCCGCCATCCGCCAGTTCGGGCTGAATAACAAGTCCGGCGACGGGGCGGCCATTGGCAAGTTCGGTTTGGGGCTGAAGAGCGTGTTCCATCTGTGCGAAGCGTTCTTCTTCCTCTCGCCGACGCCTACCGCAGGCGACCCGGGTGGCGAATTCAACAATTTGGTTAGCCCGTGGTCCGGCACCGCCCACCACGCCCACTGGGGGGACGTGGACCCGGCCGACCTGGATCGATTGAAGGCGCACCTCGCGCCGGCCTGCCGCCGGTTGGGAGAGCGATGGTTCGCCCTCTGGCTGCCCCTCCGCCGCCGTGATTACACCCACACCGCCCGCATCTTAAACGAGCCGCACGACCGTCCGCCGAGCGAGCTATTGGCCCCACCGGACGTAATTCACCTCGCCCCCGCCGGGGCGTTGCTCAAGCAACTGAGTCGCGTGGAACTGTGGGACGGGATGCCCGCTGACGACGACCGGCCGGCGCAACGGTGGGAGTTGCTCACGCCGGGTGGCCGCACCCACTACCGGGCGTGGGCACCGCCGAACGCGCCGCCCGCGACGACGCTGGCGACTCAGGCCGGCGAGTGCGATGACGGGGACGGGCGGGCGAGTTATGCGCTGGTGGAAGCGTGGCGAAATGAGAAGTGGGCGAACGATGCACAACGGCATTCCGGGTGGCCGTCACGGTTCGACCTGGAAGGCCGCCCTCAACCGGACAAGGCCCAGCCCCACGCGGCAGTCGTCCTCACCCGCCGGCACGGGCGGGAGGGCGGCCTGTTGCACGACGCGCCGGCCGTGTTCCTGCCGCTCACGGACGGGGCGTCGTGCAACAGGCCGCCGGCGGACGTGGAGTTCCTGCTCCTCCGCCACGGCTGCTTCTTCGTCGACTCCGGGCGCGGCGGTGTGTACGCCGGCGACGGGGTGCGGGGCATGTGGAACAAGGAGCTGATGCGGGACGGCGTCCTCCCTCTCGTCGTTCCGGCGGTCGCCGAACTCGCGGGGGTGTGCGACCCCGCAGCGAAGCAGCGGCTGACCGCAGCCGTTCAGAACTGGATGAAGGACAACGACCGCACTGACGTGTGCCGTGACGCCGGCTGGGGTTACCGCTGGCGGCCTGACGGCTCTTGCTGGGGGTTGATTCCGAACAACGTTCGGGTACTCGAAATCCCTGCGTTCGCCGACGAGGCCCTGCCAGCGCGGGTGCTGCCGGGGCTCGCTGAGCTGGCCGACGACTACGCCCTGATCCCGGCGACCGAGCCGCGTTTGCTCGCTCGCGACCCGGAGCCGTGGCCGGACGACGTGCTCGGGCAGGTGCTGGCGGTCCCGGAGGCCCGCCAACTTCTCGACGGGGACGCGCTCGGTTACCTTGTTGAATTCGTGGCCGTCAACCGTCGCCAGTTCGGCGAGTCCGCCCGGCAGTCGCTCGCCGACGCCCTCCGTCGGGTGTTCGCCGTGGCGAGCAACGGCGAACTGGCGGAACATAAGGACCGCCTCGTCCGGCTCGTCGGCGAAATCCCGCCCGACCGCCGCCGCCGCCTCTCCCTCGGCGGCAACTGGCCGGCGAAAACCCGGCAAGCCGTCTGCGGCGTCTCCGCCGTTCTGATCGTGCCCGACGGATTCGACCCCGCACACGCGCCGGGCGTCGGCCTGTTCGCCACCCCCGACGCCGTGGGGGTGCTGAAACTACTGGCGGTGGACATGTCGGTGGGCCGGAACACCAACCCGGCCGCCGAGGTGATCGACGCCTTGGCCGAACCCGCGGCCATGCGCGACGCCACGGCCGATTTGACCCTGTGGAAGGTGCAGTGCCCCGAGCCGGACGAGAAGCGAGATACGGACGAACTGCGGTCACTGGCAGACCTGCGAAGCGCCCTGAACTCCCAGAGCCTGTTCGTCGGCCCGCTGAACGACGAACTCCGGGAACTGGCCGCGGCGGTGCGAACCCGGCTGGCCGTCCTCGCCGGGGACACGGCCTGCACGCTCTTCACCCAAACGCTCCCACCCCGCGGCGACGCAGGTGGGATACTCGTTCATCTGGAGACCGCCCCCGACCTCCGGGTTCCAGAAGCCCGGGTGCCCCTCCTCAGCCGAATGATGCGCGCGACCGGAGACGAGTCCTTCAGCACCCACCGGCGGTGGGCGGTCCGTTACCTGCTCCACGCCAACCGCGAGTTGCCCGCAAAGGACGACCTGTACCTACCGGCCGCCCTACCGGCTGGTGAGGCAGCGGTGATCGGGCGCTTGGCGGAGGCCGTGTTGGCACGGCGGAATCGCGCGGATCATGTACTCCGATCAGCAGAGCTTGCCAAATCGCTCACCGAGCTACAGCGCGGCGAGTACGGCTTGGTGACGCTCGACTGGGAAGGCCTCGCGCGACTGTTGAAAGACGAACAAATCACGCCAGACCTGGCGTTCGACGATGCGGAGCGGGACGCGCTGCTGGACGGGCTGCGTAATCACAAACATGCAATCCGGCTGCTGCCGCTCCACGACCGCGTGGGCGGCGGGCGTGTGAGCTTGGCCGACAACTGCTTCTGGAACGTCGATAAGCGCGTCGAACTCGGCACGCTGAGAGATGTTGTTACGCTGTTGAACCCACACCAAACAAAACCCGCTCTCGCTACCATCCAGCTCGAAGCGGGCGGGAAAAAGCTGACACACCGCGACGTGGTGGACCTGGCGACCACGAACGACGCGGCCAAGCACTGGGACACGCTGCTGACGGCGATGGCCTCCGTCGGAACGCTCGGCGGAGAGCAAGTGAAGCAGTTGGCCGCTCGCCCGTGGCTGCCCCTCGCCCTCGCTGAAGGTCGGTTCGTCCAGCCGGACCATGTGCTCCACGACGAGCACCTCGACAGCGAGATCGCCGCAGCGGTCAAGCGGGTGGCGCTGGCGGCCGACGGTCCAGTCCCGGTGGGGCGCCTCGACCCGGAGGTCCGCCAACACCGCGGCTTTGCCGAGTGCGCCCGGCAGCTTTTCCCCAACCGCGCACAGATACTGTCGAAGCTCGGCGGGTTGCTCGGCCGCGACCCCCAATTCCAGGTCGGCCGCATCGACGACCTCTCGGAATGGTGCGAGGCGTTCCGCACCGCGTCGCCGCAGGTCATGGCTGCGGCCCCGCTTTTGGCCCAGGCCAAGCGGCACGCACTGGACGAGTGCCGGTCCCGCCTCCTACCGAGTCTGGACCGGACGCCGCCAATCGCCCGTCTCGAAGAAATCCTGGCCCACCTCCGCAAACGGTTCGGGCAGACCGATGGCGGCGAGCGCCGGGTAGTCGAGCGTGTCCACAACGGCTACCTCCGGCTGCTCGCGGCCCAGCCCGATGAGGCGCGGGCGGTACTGCAGCGGCTGAAGTTGCTGAACCAGAATGGTGCGTGGGTGGAGGCAACCAAGTTGTGCATCGCCGCCGGCATCGACCAGGCGGATGCCCTGGATGCGATCCAGGCCGCCATCCTCGTCGGGGTGGCCAGGCGGCAAGCACCGAAGTCCAAGCTCAAAGCCACCCAAGAGGACTCCCCCAAGGAGGTGAAGTCCCGGCTCGAAGTCGAGTTCGTGAATTCGGCCGAAGCGTTGCGGAAATTCTTCGACCCGTGGCGGAAGGCCGACGAGCAACTCGCCCAGTGGGTCGGGGCGTTCGTCGCCCTCCTGGGCAGTTGCGACCTGTACAAGGAATACGGCGAGAAGTGCCTGGGCGATCAGAAGAAGTCGGTCGAGAAGATCTGGCACGAGACCGGGATGACCGCCGACGCCCGGCGGATGAGCCGCCAGCGGTTCCTGATCGAGTTGACTGCAGTGAAGGGCAACGTGCCGGTCGTGAATCTGCTCGGTGAGCCGTTCTCGGCCCGCGCGGCGACGGACGTGTCGCACTTCCTGTTCGGGTATGAGATCGAACCATTCGCGACAAAGCTCGCAGACTGGGATGTTCATCACCTTCACCTGCGTGTGGTCGACCCAATGCGGGCAACGAACCCGGACGAGTTGGGGAGGCTGCGGCGGCTGCTCGAAGGCACGGCCGAGCGCATCCTGAGTGAGGTGTACAGCGAGCGGAATGCCTCGCTCAAGCCAGTCCTGGACACGCTCACCCAGGGCGATCTGGCGGACGTGAGGATCGCCCAGGCTGAGTTGCTCGACGCCGCCGGCCATTACCTCCGCACGCTCGGGCTCATCCCCGAGTTGAAGCCGGTGCTCGACAAGTACCAGGAGGCAGCTCGGCGGCGGGCTGAAGAGAGTGAGGCCGGACAGGGGAACCGGAAGCTGGAGGGCGCGTCGGCGGACGAACTCGCGAGAGACGCGCACAAGGCCCTCCGCGATGTGCTCACGACCGACGGTCTGGCTCGCGGAAAAATCCTTGCCGGTCTTCGGGTGCGTTTGCGTGAGAAGGGTTACCGGCCGGGGTCGGTGCTGTTCGAACTCTTCCAGAACGCCGACGACGCGTACTCCGAACTCGGGGGCGCCACATCCGCCCGGTTCGGGGTGAGCTGTGCCGCCGGCGTCCTCGCGGTCGCGCACGCCGGCCGGCGGATCAACCACACCGTCACCCCCGGCCGCGGGCAGGACCGTGACCTGAGCAAGATGTTGGCCCTCCACCATTCGGACAAGGGTGCAGAGGCGGCCGTAACAGGACGGTTCGGGCTGGGGTTTAAGAGCGTGTTCCTGGCGTCCGACCAGCCACGGGTCGTGAGCGGGCGGCTGGCGTTCGAGGTTCTTGGCGGTGTCTTCCCCAAGTCGCTGCCACAAATCGACACTGTTCCCCTGCGGGACCGGACGGGGGAACACGGCCTGCCGGCCGCGAACGCCACCGTGTTCGAACTAAATTTGGTCGACGGAGTCGAAGGCGAGGTGCTAGGCCCCTTCCGCCGCCTGGCCCACCTGCTGCTCGTGTTCGCCCGCCGCATCAGGGAGGTTCGTGCGGACGGGCAGGTTATCACCTGGGTCGAGCGTGAGGTCGTTGCCACCCCGGCGGGGCGGGTGGTGGTCGGCCGGCTGGACACCGACACGGGTCCGCGGCGGGCGGTGGTCGTCCGCTGCGGCGAGCGGGGCGACGTGCTGTTCGGGCTGAGCGACGACGGGTTCGTGGCGATGCCAGACGACGTTCCGAGCGTGTGGGTAACGGCCCCGACCGCCGAGGAACACCGCCTCGGCTATCTGGCGAACGCGCGCGCCCTGCCCATCGACATCGGGCGGAGCCAGGTCGCCTGGGCGCACCCCGACACCGGGCAGGCGCTACATGAGCTGGCGGAAGTGGTGGGAGAAGCCCTCGTCGCGCTTTTCGACGCCGGGGTGGCGAGTCTGGAGGTGTCCGCCGACGCGGAGGTAGTGTGGCGGTCGTTCTGGGGGGTGGCAAGAGCGAAGGGTGTGCGTGGGGATCTGCGGGACGGGCTGATGTGGGCTCCGCACGGGGCCGCCCGCCGTCTGTTCTCTGACAGGAAGACGCTGCCGACCGGGCTGGACGCGACAGTCTACAGCGACCTGACAAGCCTGACCGCCGTCCGCGGGGTCGTGGCTGGCGTCATGGATCAGCAGACGGACGTGTTTCGCATGGTGGCCGGGTGGGAGACTTTTCGGGCCACTCACCCGCCGGGGTCTCTGGTCGCAGCCTCGCAGATGGGCGACCTCCTGCCGGAGTTGCCCCGCATCGACCTTGCTACGGCCACAGGGCTGGAGATGGCAACGCCGTTCGTTGAACCGTCCCTCGCGGCGACGTTGGGGCGAGTCCTCAGCCGGGATCGGCTGAACAAGTTGTCCGACCGCGGCGGCGAGATCGAACGGGTTAAGGAATCACTGAAAGTCGCCCAGTTCCGCAATGCGGCCGGCGCGTGGGTGTTCTCCACCGAACTCGTCGCAGTCGGGGCGAAGAGCGAGGAGGGGCTGCGGGCCGGATTCGCCCCGCCCGACCGCGTGCTCTCCGCGGACTACACCGGCCCAGCCGTGGAGTTCTTCCAAGCGTGCCGCGGCGACATGCAGGCCGGCGTGGAGGTGCTGGAAGGATGGGTACACAAGGCCGACACGGAGGAGAGACGGAGTGCTGCCCTGCGTTACCTGGCCCAGGGCGAACTGCGCCAGCAGCTCCTGTTGCGATTGCGAAACTCCCGCTCTAATTGGACGTGGCTGAAAGCACTCTCCCGCGAGCAGATGCAGGCCGCCGGGCTGAACGAACTCGAACAGGCGCAACTGACGGCCGCGACCAACTCGTCGACCACCTCTGTCGTGCCCACGCGACCCCAGCCGCCCGCGGCCAGCCGAGTGTTGGAACGGATTGCCTCGTGGTGGGAGAAGAATCAAACCACTGAACTAAAGGACTACTACGGCCGCATCTACCCCGGTGGTAGTCGCCCGGCGATCACCGCCGATGGCTTGCTGAACGACGCGGCCGTCCGCAAGGAGTGGCTGAAGCTGTTCATCACCGGGGCCGTCCAGACCATCGGCCGCGTGAAGCCGGAGCAGAACCGCGCCTTCCTCCGCCTGTGCGAGCGGGAGGAGTGGCTGCGGGTGCTGGGCGATCCGCGTGGCGGGCCGAAGGAGTGGCTGATGACAGTAGAGCGATACGTGGACAACCCCAAGAATCACACGAACAGCATCCGGTACTTCCACTGGTTGCGGCACTTCGTCGGCGTCGACACCATCGCCCGGCACCTGGACGCCTACGCGACCTCGTTCCTGAGCGTCGGCCGATTCAAGACGAAGTTCACGCCGCATAAGGTGTTGACCAGCCGCGGCAGCACCGAGTTCCAGTTCGGCGGCCCGGACGCCCCGACGCTCGCGCCGATCCTCGGCATCGGCGCCAGCTTCGTCCTCCGCGAGCTGGTGCGGTCGAACGTGGTGACAAGGGCCGACGTTTACCCGTACTGCTTCCCGCCCACGCGGGCTTTGCGATGGCGTCTAGAGGCGCTGGGTTGGCTGGACGACGCCAAGGCACCTCCGGCTGACCGCTCGCGGTCCATCCACGAGTTCCTCGAAGAACATCACCCGACGGACACGGCTTTCGGTGGGGCCTTCGACATCCCGCTGCTGACTTGTCCCGAAGAATTGTTCTATCCGTCGTCCACGACCGGCGTGAGTACGACGCCCTCGCTATTCCCCGGAGGTAGCAAGTGAGCGATTCATTCACCCGCGGCGACCGTGTCCACCACCCCAAGTTCGGCATCGGAGAGGTGCGGTTCGACGACCGCGAAACGGTAGGGGTCCGGTTCGAGCACGGGCTGGAAGAGTGCCCCGCCGCACAACTCCAGCGGCTCGACTCGTTCGCCGCCGCCCTCGCCCGCCCGGACCTCGACCCGCCGGCGGAGGTGATCGTCCGCGCGCTCGGTGACGCCGTGCGGTCGGTGAACGACGCCTGGGGGGTGTTCTCACGCTCGCGGATCGCGCTGCTGCCGCACCAGCTGTGGGTCTGCCGGCAGGTGAACCGCGACCGCCCGGCCCGCTGGCTGGTGGCCGACGACGTGGGCCTGGGCAAGACCATTGAGGCCGGACTGATCCTGATGCCTCTGCTGTCGTCCGGCGAGGTGCGACGGCTGCTCGTGCTCTGCCCGGCGAGCCTCGTTGGGCAGTGGCAGTACCGGCTGCGGACCATGTTCGACATCCGGCTGACGGCCTACTCGCCGGACGCCGACACCCCGAAGGCCGACTTCTGGAACACCCAGAACCAGGTTGTGGCGTCGGTGCAGACCCTCCGCGCCGACAAGGACGGAAAGCACGGGCGGCACAAGCGGTTGCAGGAGGCCGAGCCGTGGGACATGGTGGTGGTAGACGAGGCCCACCACCTGAACGCCGACGCGGACGCCGGCCCCACACTCGGGTACACGTTGGTCGAGAAGCTGTCCGCCGCCGGCCGCATCAAGTCGATGGTGTTCTTCTCCGGCACCCCACACCGCGGCAAGGACTTCGGCTTCCTCGCCCTGCTCAAGCTGCTCCGCCCCGACCTGTTCGACACCCGCCGCCCTCTGAGCGAGCAGCTCGGCCACCTGCCGCGGGTGATGATCCGCAACAACAAGCAGCAGGTGACCGACCTGGCCGGCGACCGCCTGTTCCAGGAGCCGCTGGTCCGCTCCGAGACGTACGCGTACTCGCCCACCGAGACCGCCTTCTACCACATGTTGAGCGAGTTCATCCTTACCGGGAAGGCGTACGCCGGCACGCTCGGCCAGGGCGAGGGGCGGGCGGTGATGCTGGTGCTGATCGCCATGCAGAAGCTGGCGTCCAGCTCGGTGGCGGCCATCCGGCGGGCGGTCCGCGGGCGGCTGGAGAGGACGACCGGCGGGCGGGAGGCGCTCCGGGAGATCCAGGACCAGTTGGCCAAACTCCGCGGCGAGATGGACGCGGACGACGACGAGGTAAACGCCCTGGAGGAGCAGGCGGTGGCCGTGTCCACCCAACTGCGCCTGATGGACGACGAACTGCCGCGACTGAGGGAGTTGCTCGCAGCGGCCGACGCCGTTACCGACGAGACCAAAATCAACAAGATCCTTGAACTGGTCGATGGCCCGTTCGGCGGCCGATCAGTCCTGTTCTTCACCGAGTACAAGGCGACCCAATCCCTGCTGCTGTCGCGGCTGCTGCGGCGGTTCGGTCCCGACTCGGCCACCTTCATCAACGGCGACGAGCGGGCGGACGAGGTGGACGACGGCACCGGCCCCCGCACCCTGGTCGAACCCCGCGAGCGGGCGGCCGAGCGGTTCACAGGCGGGCAGGTACGGTTCCTTGTCTCCACCGAGGCCGGGGGCGAGGGGATCGACCTCCAGGCCAACTGCTCCAGCTTGATCCACGTCGACCTCCCGTGGAACCCGATGCGGCTCCACCAACGGGTCGGGCGGCTGAACCGCTACGGGCAGACCCGCCGGGTGGAGGTGTTCACGGTCCGCAACCCGGACACCGTCGAGGCCCGCATCTGGGACCACCTGAACGCCAAAATCGAGCGGATCAGCACCGCCCTGCGGCAGGTGATGGCCGACCCGGAGGACGTGCTCCAACTGGTCCTCGGCATGGCCTCCCCCGCCCTGTTCCGCGACCTGTTCGCCTCGGCCGCCGAGGTGAAGCCGGAATCGCTCGGCGACTGGTTCGACACCCGCACGGCGACGTTCGGCGGCCAGGACGCGCTCACCGCCGCCCGCGGGCTGGGCATGCACGTGGCGCGGTTCGACTTCCGGCGGGCGTCCGCACTCGTGCCCCGGATCGACCTGCCGGCCCTGAAGCCGTTCTTCAAGCTGATGCTCCAATTGAACCAGCGCAAAGTGAAGGACGATGAGACCGGCCTGTCGTTCCTCACCCCGGACAAGTGGCAGACCGAACCGGGGGTCGCACGCGAGTACGCCGGTATGCTGTTCGACCGCTCGGCGGGCACGAGGGAATCGACCCTCGGCGTGGGGCACAAGCTGGTGGACCAGGCCGTCGCCCAGGCCCGCGGGCAGACCGCGAGCGTCGGGCCGGTGCTCGCCGAGTTGCTCCCCCACCCGCTGGCGGTGTTCCGCATCACCGACCGGGTCACCGGCGGGGGCGGGGTGGTGCGGGCGGTGACGGCGGCGGTGGACGTGACGGCCGACGGGTTCGTTCTCGTTCGCGATTGGGAACTGGTGGTCCGGCTGAACGCGATCATCACCGACCGTGACCCGCGGCGATTCCGATTACAAGCGATGACAGACCCCGCGGAGACGGCCGTTCGGGCCGAGGCGGCGCGGGTGTGGCTGAACGCTCACCTGACCGACCTCGACCCGCCGTTCCAGGTGCCGGAGGTTACGCTGACGTGCCTCCTGCTACCCGGCGTCCGCACCGCCTCGGACGCTCCGACCACTGACGAGTAAACCTCACCAACGAGTGCCCCATGCCCCCGAGCGCCCCCGCCGTCGCCGCCCCGATCCGCCACCTGTCGATCCGCGTGCCCTGGCACGACGCCGGCTGGGCCGGCACCGTGTGCGACGACCCGACCGCCAACACCGCCTGCCTGGTGCTCAAGCGGATCGGGGCGGAGCGGGACGACGCGGCCGAGCAGACCGCCCGCGGCAAGCCCCTGACCGTGCTGTCGGAACAGGATTTGCCGTGCTGCGCCAGCGAGCGGGGGTTCTTCATGGCACCGTTCGAACTGACTCGGACGAAGACCCACCCTTACGCCGAATGGTCGGACCAGCACGCACACTTCCGCCCGACCCCGTTCCGCCACCCGCCGTACTCGGCCGACGTGGTGCCGTTCCGCTGGATGTTCAAGCCCGAGCGGTGGACGGACCCGAAGAAGCCGAACGAGCCGGACTTCCGCGATTACCTGCGACTCGACCTCGACCCGGTCCGTGAGCCGGAATTGAAGATGAAATCGGACATCTGGATGCAGCAGCGGGACAATCACCTGGCCTCGCTCGACGCCTTCTTTGCCCCGGTCCGCCCGGATCAGTCGCTCTGCTTCTTCTACGCCAAGCGGACGCCGCTCTCGGACGACCCGCGGCGAGTGATCGTCGGCGTCGGGCGGGTGAAGCACGTCGGCGATGCCCACGAGTACGCCTACGGCGTGCCGGCGGCCAAGGCCCCGCTGCGGTCCATGCTGTGGGAGCGGATGGTGCAGCACACCATCCGCCCGCGGGGGAAGGACGGGGCAGACGGGTTCGACGGCGGGTTCCTCCTGCCCTACCACCAGGCCCTCGCACACGCGGCGGCGCACCCGGAATTCGACCCGGCGGCGGTGCTGGCGTTCGCCCCCGACGACCGGCGGGACGAGTTCAGCTACGTGAGCGAGCAGGTGTCGCACGACGCCGCCATCGGCGGGCTGCTCGCCTGTGCCGCCGCACTGCGGGAGGCGGCGAAACACTTGCCGGGGCCGTGGGACCGCTACCAGAAGTGGATCGACTTCGAGCTGGCCCGGCTGTGGACCCTCCGCGGCCCGTGCCCCGGTCTGGGGGCGGCGTTGACCGCGTTCGGCATCGAACTGGGCACGCTGGTCGCCCACGCCCTGGCCCCGCAGGTCGGCGACAACGTCGATCCGTGGCCGGTGGTGGAGAAGATGTTCGACTCCCCGACCAAACTGCTCCCTGCCCCGCTCGCCAAGCAGATCGACAAGGACACGCGGGCGGAGTGGAAGGGGTTACCGGCCGACCGACGCGGCCTGCTCAAACTGCTCAGCCGGTTCGAGTTGTCGCCGGAGCAGGCGGCAGTGCTGTACGAACCGTCCGAGCGGCATCCGGCGGGGATCGACTGCACCGACGCCGACATCCTTGACAACCCGTACCGGCTGTTCGAGGCCACCCGACTGACCGCCCGCCCGATCAGTCTGTCCACCGTGGACCGCGGGGTGTTCCCCGATCCGGTGGTGGCCGACAAGCACCCGCTGCCCGAGCGGACCCGCCTGGACACCGGCACCGACGTCCGGCGGGTGCGGGCGTGGGTGGTGCAGACGCTCGAAGAGGCGGCCGGCAACGGCGACACGCTGTTGCCGCGAGACGAGATCATCGCTGCCGTCCGCGGCCGCGAGTTGCGGCCGGGCTGCCAGGTCACCACCGACCGCATGACCCTGGCCGAGAAGTCGTTCGCCCCGGAGGTGGACGTGGCGCCGCTGCACGACGGACAGGCGGCGTTTCAGCTTCGCCGCATGAAGGAGTGCGGAGCGGTCATCCGCACGGCGGTCGAGAAGCGGACGAAGGGGAAACCGCACGCCGTCGCGGCCGACTGGCCGGCCGTTCTTGCAACCGCCCTCGGCCCGGTGAACCCGGGCGACGCACGTGACGTTCGGGCTCGGCAGGAGAAAGCGGCGGCGCTCGGTGTGCTGGCGACCGCCCGGTTCGCCGTCCTCATCGGTCCGGCCGGCACCGGCAAGACCACCCTACTCGCCGCCCTGTGCGGGCAACCGGACGTGGCTGACGGCGGGGTGCTGCTGCTCGCCCCCACCGGCAAGGCACGGGTGCGGATGCAGCAGGCGGCCAAGCAGAAGAACCTGAATCTGTCCGGGCAAACGGTGGCCGGGTTCCTACTCGACTCAGGGCGATACTACCCGGACACCGGGCGTTATCGGCTACTCGGCAAAACCGGCTCGGCGGTGGCGGACACGGTGATCGTGGACGAAGCCTCCATGCTCACCGAGGAGATGCTGGCGGCGGTGCTGGAGGCGGTGGGCGGGGCGAAGCGGGTGATCCTGGTGGGCGACCACCGCCAACTCCCGCCCATCGGGGCCGGGCGGCCGTTCGCCGACATCGTGGTACGGTTGGCCCCGGCAGGGGTAGAGTTCGCCTTTCCGCGGGTCGGGCCGGGGTACGCGGAACTGACGGTGCGGATGCGGCAACAGGACAAGACCGGCAGGGCGGCGGCGGACGTGCGTCTGGCCGGCTGGTTTGCCGGCGGCGACCCAGGCCCCGGCGAGGACGACCTGTTCGCCCAGTTGAACACGTTCGGCCCGACGGACCGGCTCCAAGTGTTCTCCTGGCGGACGCCGGACGAATGTCACCAACTCCTGATGACGGTGCTCCAGGCCGAACTGAAGCTGACCGGACCGGACGACCAACTCGCCTTCGACAAGTCGCTCGGCGGGGCCGAGTCGGGCGGGCTGTGTTACTTCAACCGCTCGTGGGAGAGGGACGAAAAGAAGGGCGGGGTGTGGGACGCGGCTGAGCGGTGGCAGGTGCTCAGCCCGGTGCGGGGGCAGCCGCACGGGGTGGCCGGGCTGAACCGACTCATCCACGACGCCCTCCGCCGGCGGAACGTGGAGTTCGCCCGCCAACGGTTCCGCAAAACACCCGAGCCGCTCGGCCCGGAGAACATCGTCTACGGGGACAAGGTGATTCAGGTGCGGAACCAGCGGCGGTACTGGGAAGTGTACCCGGACGAGGGGTGCTTGAAGTACGTAGCGAACGGAGAGATCGGGCTGGCCGTCGGGCAGTTCAAGGGCCCCCAGGCGAAGTACAAGGGGTTCCCGTGGAAACTGGAGGTGGAGTTCACCTCGCAGCCGGGGTTCACCTACGGGTACACCGACCGCGACTTCGGCGAAGAGGGAGAAGCCCCGATCGAGCTGGCCTACGCGCTCACCGTGCACAAGGCGCAGGGGAGCGAGTTCGGCACGGTGATCGTGGTACTACCCGACCCGTGCCGGGTCCTCTCCCGCGAGCTGCTGTACACCGCCCTCACCCGCCAGAAGGACCGCGTGGTGCTGCTGGTCCAGGGCGACCCGGCCTTCCTCCGCCGGTACGCCGCCGCCGAACACTCGGCAACCGCTCGGCGGCTGACCAACCTCTTCGCCCCGCCCGCCCCGGTGGTGGTCCGCCAGGTGCGGTTCGACGACCGGCACATCCACCGCACCGCCCGCGGCGAACTGGTCATGTCCAAGTCGGAGGTGATCATCGCCAACGAACTTCTCCGGCTGAAGGTCGAGTACGCCTACGAGAAACCGCTGCGGTTCGGGAGCGCGGAGCGGTTCCCGGACTTCACCATCGACGACCCGGTGAGCGGAGTGACGGTGTACTGGGAACACTGCGGGATGCTGGCCGACGACGGCTACCGGGAGCGTTGGGAGGCGAAACAGAAGTGGTATCGGGCGAACGGCGTCCTGCCCATTGAGGAAGGCGGTGGACCGAACGGCACGCTTGTGGTGACCGATGACGACCCGAAAACCGGATTCGATTCGACACGGGTCACCGAGATCGTCACGCGACTCGGCTTAGTGACTGTCCCATATGCCTCGAAATCGCCGTATTTTCGAGTTGTCACCCACGATTTCTCAGGCTTTTTCGCACATATGGGACAGTCACTTAACACTTTAAATTGTGTCGAGGGTCATGTGGACTCAGACCCACGTGCTGGACAAGGCTGGAGGCTGGCTTAGTGACTGTCCCATATGCCTCGAAATCGCCGTATTTTCGAGTTGTCACCCACGATTTCTCAGGCTTTTTCGCACATATGGGACAGTCACTTAGTCGGAAGTTCGCAGATAACATCAGACACGTTGTGATCGTAGGCCGGGACTGAGCTGAATAGGGAGCTATTGTGGCAACACTTCTCTTCGTCCACGGTACCGGAGTCCGGAAGAACACGTACGCCCGATCACTCGCGTTCGTCGAGAAGCAAGTCGCGGCGTGGCTACCGGGGGTCCGGGTCGCCACCTGCCTTTGGGGCGAGGAGTGCGGGGCGAAGCTGCGATCAGACGGTGCGTCCGTCCCGAACTATCGGCGGACGCTGGCCGTGGATGCGGTTTCCAACGATGACCGCGAACTTGCACTCTGGGTCCTCCTTTACCAGGACCCGTTATTCGAACTGCGGGCGATCGCGACGGGGAGTGCCGCATCCTCCGGGTTCATGCCTAACAGGCAGTCGCCCGGAGCAGATCTCGCCGACGCATGCCGAAAGGTCGACCCTGAGGAACACCCGGATCTAGCCGCGGCGCTGGTCGATCTCGGCTTTGGAGAACTCGAGTTCTCCACGGCGCGCACGGCCATCCTGGATGCGGGGGCGTGCCGTGAGTGCCTAGCAAAGGTCCAGGCAACGCTGGAACCACAGAGAACCGCGCTAGCGCGTGCGATCATCGCCCGGATGGTCGCCGACAGTCGCGACCGCGAAGAGGATGCGGGCTGCTTGAACGCGGAGGCGCGAGACTTAGCCGTCAAAGCACTGGCCGACCTCCTCGCCCCCGGCCACCTCGGGCTTGGCGCGTGGGTCGGAACGCAACTGCTCGGGCTGGCCGCGAAAGTTGCCTCGTACCCGATCCAAAGGAAGCGCGGGGCTCTGACCAATGCGACGTTCCCGGCAGCGGGCGACGTACTGAGGTATCAGGCCCGCGGCGGCGAGTTCCACGCGTACATCCGCGCACGGCTCAACGAAATCCAGGATGATACTATCATCCTTGCTCACAGCCTAGGGGGTATAGCGTCATTCGAGTTACTCGCGACGGAACCCTTTCCAAACGTGAAACTCCTCGCCACAGTGGGTTCGCAGGCGCCGTTTCTGTACGAGATCGACGCACTGGCGGGCCTGCGGCACGGTCAGTCGTTACCGGAGTTCTTCCCAAAGTGGGTGAACGTCTATGATCCGAAAGACCTCCTTGCCTACGTTGGAGAGGGCGTCTTCCATGGTCGGGTCAAGGACGAGGAGGTCTACAACCGGCAGCCGTTCCCGGAAGCCCACAGTGCATACTGGTCAAACCCCCGGACGTGGAAGGTCGTGGCCGAGCACTGGCGAGCCGCCACAGGAGTTCCGTAATGTCCGCCCAAGTTGATCCAAAGAAGGTCTACGCGGTCGTTGTCGGGATCGAGAAGTACGACGAGGAACCGTCTTGGAATGTCCCCGGCCCTTCGACCGCCGCACGCCGCTTCACGAAACTCCTCCGCGACCGCGGGGTTCCGGCCGAAAACATTCGCCTCTATCTCGCTCCGATTGACGATAACATGGTTCCCGAATCCGACGTGACGCCGATGCGGCCGAGCATGCGATCGAAGACACGTTTTCCACAGAACTACCGTTGCGAGCGGGGGAGTTGTTATTCGTTTATTGGTCGGGCCACGGGTTTCTTGCACCGGACGGGCGACGACGGCTCTTCTACTCGAACGCAAAGCCTCGAAACCTCCGGAACTTGGATCTTATGGACCTCCTCCTGAAACTACGTTGTGAGGAGTACCTGCCTTTCACCAGACAAGTCGTACTTGTGGACGCATGCGCCAACATCGTTGCCCGCGCCGGCGAGCCCGCGTTAGTGCCTACCGAGCAGTGGGCGAAAGGGGAGGTCGTCGCAGGGCAGTTACAGTACACGCTGTGCGCCGCGAGCGATGGGCAGTTCGCAATCCCCTACGAGGAGCATCGCCACGGGGGGTTCAGCCGCGAGCTGTTCGACGCACTGGAGGCCGCACCGGCCATCTTTCCACCCGAGATGGACGAACTCTATTTGACACTCGCCACCCGCTTCGACACGTTGGTGCGGGCGGGAAAAACGAAACAGACTCCGACCCGCATCTACCACCGTGATTGGGGCGGCACGGAAAACGATTACTCACCCCGCGACCCGCGGCAGACGCTGGAAGAGGCTATGGCAGCGTACAAGCGGACGATCGACGTGGCATGGCGCGGGGGGCGTGACGAGTCTGGAAACCCTCTGTGTGATGAACACGGCCGCCCCCGTGGAAAGTGGATCGAAGTCGAAACTCACCCCGACTTCCGAGATGACTCGTAGTCTGAAATCCGACCGCCGTGCCGGTCTCCTGGTCGGTCAACCGCTGTGGGTGGCCGACCAGGCAGCGAGCGACAAGGATGAGTTGTGGGACCGGGTGCTGGACGAACTGGTCGAGGTCAAGTTCCGGCCCGACCTGCTCTTGGGGTTCGGTTCGTCCGCCAGATCGGCCTGCCGGGCGTCTCCCTCGCCGCCTGAGTAAGTGCGGTAGCCGGCGGTACGAGTAGGCTTGGCCGACTTCCGGCCCTTCTCTCGAGCCTGTTGCTCCCGGCAGTCAGGGGGGCGGACGAACATCCGTGGCTTGTTCATCCCGCCAGGGTACGACATCGGTCGGATTCGCAGACAGTCAGCATCGAGCCCTTACTAGGGCGGAGCAGATCATTCTCCCTGTTGATTGGCGATCTGATCCGCGGCCAGCCGGAACCCAATTGTCATGTACGCTCCGGAAGCTTCGTCCTTGTTCCGGCCAGCCGACCGGGTGTCCCTCGGAAGGTCGTTCCAGCACCCCCCGCGGCACACGCGAACTCGTGACTGAGGCGAAGCCGTGTCGCACCATTCGTAAACATTACCATGCATGTCGTACAGGCCATACATATTGGCTTTGAGCCCACCCACCGGGTGTGTCGAGCCGCTGTGGGACTCGCCAAACCACGCGTAGTCTCGCAGCGTGCGGGGGTCGTTTCCGCAGCACCACAGGTCGGTCGACCCAGCCCGGCAGGCGTACTCCCACTCCAGTTCCATCGGGAGGCGGTACCCGCACCATGCGGCAAAACACCAGGAATCGTACCAAGTGACATTGACCACCGGGCAGCGGTCATCGAGGTTCTTTCCCCTCAACGCCAGGGCATGCTTCAGACGGGTGAAGCAGCCCCACTCGTCCAGCTCCCCCCACCGCATCGCCCGGTGTTCTGGGTCGAAGGTCTCGTACATCTCGTTCGTCACCGCGTACTGATGTATCTGAAATGCCCTAACGCGTCTCTCCCCGACGGCTTTCACTCGCGGGCCCGCGGCGGAAGGGCACACGCCAGCGGGTATGTCCCGGAACCCATGTTCGATCTCGCGGTGAATCCGCTGCTCGCTTTTCGAGGCCCGCGATAGGGCCTCGAACGATTCCCGCCACCGATCGATTACGGCGGGAAACCGGTTACGCATATGCCGGAAGCTGAGGTAGATCATCCGGCGGTGCCACTGTACCCACTCGTGCTTACCCGTGACCTTCTGTGGGGGCGTGTAACACGGTGCAAGGGTGGCGTGCCAGGTGTCCCTATCCACGACCGCGTCCGGCAACTCCGCCACGAAGGTCCAGAACTCGTCGAAGTCGCTCAGTCGCTCCCCCTCGTCCCCGACGACCCATCGCTCCATCTGTTTGCGGTCTCCCACGGTCGCGAAATTCACAGCCCAGTATGCGGCGAAGAAAGCCTGCACCGTGCGGTCGTGCCAAATGATCCCCTTATTTCCGACTTCGCGGAACAGCAGGAAGTCGAGTGCATGGGTGTTCATCTGCATCAGGAGGTCGAAGTCATTCTGGTAATCTGCCCGCGACCCCAGTCCCGCTGTGACGAGCCGCCTGCCAACCGCCTCCTGGAAATGTGGCAGTTCCACCTCCGTGACTCCCACCGTGTTCGGTGCCGGCGGTCCGTCGTGCGATTTGGCACAGAACATCTCAAACGCGATCGCCCCCAGCAGCGCGGCCACCCGGCGGACCCGGGCCTGGTAATTCCCGCGGCCCGGCTTTTCCCCGTCACGTAGCCCGATTCGCTCGGCCGCTCCGACCAGCCCTGATGCGATCAATCCCCGGCGGTTCGTCCGGTCGTCGGCACCTGGCACGAGTGCCTTGGGATCCACGTACTCGCCCGGTTCAAAGTAAGCTAACGTGTACACATCGGCTGCCGTCTGCAGCCCAAGCTCGAGGATGGCCTCCAGCGGCTCCCGCTCCTTCGACCGGGCTGTGTCTACCGCCCTCTGGAGCAGCCCAGCCACCAGCCGAAGCTGACGCGGAACGGTGAGCAGCCCGCGCCCCCCAGAGGGAATAGCGTGGTACCAGTCGCCGCCGGCCTGCAGAGTTAGGTAAGTCCGAATGTCCGCTGGGTCCAGCGGCTCGACGCGCAGGAATCTCCACTCTGGTGACCCAAACAGTTCCCAGGAGGTGTCGAATGCGTGCGGCCGACCAGCCACCCACACTGGGCAGCCACGCCACCCAGCGGACTTGAGCAGCGCATCCAGCACGGATGGAATTCCAGGACGGGAGAAGGCGTGATCGAGCCCATCAATTAATAACGTGACCCGGCTCGCTGCCTGAAGCCGTTCGACTTCCCGCCGGTACGCGGCGGGGGGGTGGCCGCCGACAGACCGGCTTATCGCGGACGAGATGTAGTCCAGGATCGCCCCCGGAGCGTCGTACTCTCGTTCAAGCAGATCTAGGCCGCCGGGAGTATCGAGACGGATAAGGACGGGGAGTTGGCTCGATCCTCTGCTCACGCCAAGGTGAGCTTCGACCCACTGGAGGTTGGTCGTCTTCCCCAGCCCCGCATCGCAGACGAGTGCGACCCGCAGGGGTGGATCGGCACCTGCCGATCGGTCGAGAACTGCACGACGCGTAATAGCACCCCACCAACTTTCTGTTGGGGCACCGCAGACGGCTCGCTGGCGATCCTCGGGATGCGTTTCGGTGTCGAGCTCTGACAGTCGTTGACCGAGAAGAAACGGTAGTGGCTTCGTCGTGGGCGAATTCATGCCGACCTCGTGTTTACTGGCCACCTACGGACACGCCCTGTCAAGCATGCGTGCA
This sequence comes from Gemmata palustris, assembly GCF_017939745.1. NCBI lineage: Bacteria > Pseudomonadati > Planctomycetota > Planctomycetia > Gemmatales > Gemmataceae > Gemmata > Gemmata palustris. The sequence continues at coordinate 5,267,606 of NZ_JAGKQQ010000001.1, forward strand.
TGGCGAGTGCGGTCGTCATCTCTGGGAGACTTCGCCTCGTGGTCGTGTATTGGGTTGTACTGGATCTGTACTGGCTTTCGTCGTGCGGTACTGCGAAAACATGCTCCGAATTGCGCTGATTTGCGCGCCTTGCTTCGGTGCCCACTGTGTGGTAAACTGCTTCAATTCTAAGGCGATTCAGGTAGATCGGCGCGACGGGTCGGGTTGCTTCGGGACCAAGAGGTCGTAGGTTCAAATCCTATCAACCCGACTGGTTTTTCTGCTGCAAGTGCCTGTGACTTGCAGCAAAAGTTGCAGCAACCCGAGGCATGAACTTTCGGAAACCCGCGTTCCTGGGTAGCCGGAGGGCATTTCATGCCTCGTAAGCCTTTCATTCGCGCGTTCGACGGGTGGTGGTACGCCCAAATTTCCGTCGGCAGCAAGCGCAAGCAGGTCAAACTCGTCAAAGGGAAAGAAAACGAACGGGAGGCGTACCGCACCTTCTGTCCCCTCGTCGCCGACGAGGGCCAAGTCAACCCAGCCACAGCAAATCAGTCCGTCGCAACTGTCTGTGATTTCTTCCTCGATGCCAGCCGGCGGGCGCACAAACCGGATACGTTCGAGTGGCACCGGTATTACCTCCAGAGCTTTTGCGACCGCTTCGGGCGCCTGATGACGGCCGATGTGAAGTCGTACCACGTCACCAAATGGCTCGACGCGCACCCCGACTGGAAGAACTCCCGGCGCCACGCCATCGGGGTTCTGAAGCGGGCGTTCAATTGGGCCGAGGAGCAGGGGTACATCACCGCCAACCCGATCCGCGGGGTGAAGAAGCCCCGGGGCGGGAAGCGACAGCGGATTCTGGCCCCCGAGGAGCGTCAGCAGATTCTCGACGCGATCCCCGACGAATCGTTCCGCCAGTTCGTGTTCGCGATGCAGGAGACCGGGTGCCGTCCGGGTGAGGTGGCGGCGGTCACGGTCGGGCAAGTGACCCAACGGTTTGGCCCCGCCTCGTCCTCAGCCCGTGTGAAGGACGAGGCGGGGCCAAACCGTTGAGAGCAGACGAGGCCGGACGAACCCCACCGGCCCTTCACATCGTGGATCGACTTCCGTCGCCCTACTCCCAGACGGATCCTCGAATAAACTGTCATCCCAATCCAGCGCTGCACGTTTACTCCGCCGAGCGCTGCGCTTTTACTCCGCCATCAGCAATCGATTCCGGGTTCGCGATACGGGCAGTGGCCAACATCCTCAACCATTAACAGTACAGCGCAGGTTTTGCGGCGTTCCGTAAGTTAATCATCGGGGAGGACTACCGATGACCGAGCAGGAGATCGTCGCGCTCGGCCCGGCGTTCGCTGCGTACCTTCGACGGTTCCGAGGGCATTTCGGCCAAGAGCGAACGGCCGAGCACTTCAACGCCTATTGCCGCGGGCTCCTGTCCGACCTGCCCCGCAAGAGTGTTGAACCGATCGCCTTGGCCGCGGGGACCGCGGTGCGGACCCTTCAGGCGTTCCTGGCCACCGCCCGGTGGGACCATGGCGCCGCCCGCGACAACCTCCAGAAGCACATCGGGGCGGTCATTGCGGACCTGCCGACCGAACCTATGGGCACGGTCGGGGTGATCGACGAGACCAGTTGCCGCAAGTGGGGCGACCACACGCCGGGTGTCCAGCGCCAGTACCTGGGGTGCGTGGGCAAGGTCGATAATGGCATCGTGACGGTCCACATCGGAGTCACGAAAGGAACGTTCCAGGCCCTGCTGGACGCCGACCTGTTCGTCCCCGAGTCGTGGGACGCGGATCGGGATCGGTGTGAACAGGCGGGCATCCCCGATGATGTCGGGCACCAGACCAAGTGGCGGCTGGCGGTGGACCAGTGGCTCCGCGCGACCGGTAACGGGGTAGCGTTCGACTGGCTGACGTTCGACGAGGGGTACGGCGCCGCGGTCCCGTTCCTCCGGTTCCTGAGCCTGGTGAATCAACAGTTCGTGGCCGAGGTGCCGGTGAGCTTCGCTGTTCGAGACAAGGCCGGCGATCCGGCCCGCCGAGCGGACGCCCGGTTGACCGAGGCGCTCGCCCGGAACGGCAAGCGGCATCGCATCGCCCACCGAACCGTGCGCGCGTCGTTCTGGCGGGCGGTGACCGCGTCCGTGTGGGTCGCCGACCGAGAGCACACATTGGTCGCGACAATAAACGAAGCGACCGGAGAGACCAAGTACTTCCTGACCAACGCGACGACGGCATCTGTGGCGCGCGTCCTGGCTGTGGCGTTCCGCCGGTGGACCGTGGAGCACGGGTTCCGCCTGGGCAAGCAAGAAGCCGGGCTCCTGGACTACGAGGGCCGGGACTACACCGGGTTGGTTCGGCACCTGACCCTGGCCCTGCTCGTCCTGGGGTTCGTCGCCACCTGCACGGAGCGGCTGCGGGGGGAAAAACCCCGAGGTTACGGCGGAACAGGTGTGCCGGGCGCTGAACCAGCGGTGCGCGGTCATGTTCCGTCGGCGGCGGGGCGTGCCCGACGTACGACACACCAGCAACGTCATCTGCTACCACCAGACGCGCAACGCCCGAGCCGCCAAGTCCCACAAGAAGCAGCGGCATAGGCGGGTCGTCTGAGCCGGTGACTCGGCGGAGGTGAGGGACATATGGAGGACGTCGCGAGCCTGCTCGCTCGGATGCAGGAGTTGGAACCGGAGGTACACGTCTACGGGCCAGCCAGCGAGGAGCCGATCGGTCAACTGGAGGCCGCGTTCGGATGCCCGATGCCACCGAGCTATCGGGCGTTCTTGGCGCAGTTCGGTGGGTTCAGCATTATCGACTCGTCGTACTCGGGGATCATCCGGGGCAGGACCGACGCCTGCCGGGGGTGGGCATGGACCGATACCCTGTACGCCCGAAATTGGTGCCAACTCCCGACCCATTACTTGGTCGTGCAGCCGGACGAGGACGGCTTCAAGTGCCTGGACTTCAGCCGCACCACGCCGGACGGTGAGCACCCAGTGGTCTACCACATGCCGTTCCGCGAGACACCATTCAACGAGATGGCTCCAAGCTACGTGGCGTGGCTCATCGAGGACTTGCAGGCCATGATCGACGCCTGGACTGAGGACGTATGACGATCTCTCTCAACGGAAACCGGCGCTGTACTGTTAACCACTTCCTGAAAGGCAGAGATAATAATCACAATTATTTACATATTATAAATAATTGTTAATAATTAATTGATAATTATATAATAATAATATACAATATGCCAATTGTCGATGCGGCAGATTTGGGTAGCATCCGCCATTCGCTCACCCTGCGATCATCCCTGCGGCTGGGCCACTACTGGCGATTTCGCAGCGACTCTATTATTTCGTTGATGTCTCGCTGATCAGAGTCTACCATACTCATTTATCTTAACGGATTCCGCCATGGTCAACAACGCTAGGCTAATTTTTTGACTTGCATTAACTATGGCCAATAATACCCTGGGTTGTTCAAGTAAATCGGAGGATCCGTGGGATGTGGACAAAGACGAAAGCCCTATTGCCCACTGCGGCCTCGATTTTCTTCATCGAGGCCCCGTTTCTTACGCTCCTGTCCTTGGTCATGCTGCTCATTACCCTCGGGGTCGTCGATCTCGAATTGGGATTGTTTCACGTCGTGTGGTGGCCGTCGGTCCGCTGGCCGGAGCTCGAGGTCTTCCTGAACGGGGTCGGGGTGGCACTGCTGTTCGCGACCCTGGCGTACCTCGGCTACCTGATCCGGGCGCGGCGCGACCCGGAGGTCGTGCGGGATCGGGCGGGGTTGTGCTTACTCCTCGTCCTCCCGTTCATCCTCCTGTCGATGCTGCCCCTGCTGCCGGCCAGTTCCCTCGGGTTGTTCGTGACGCTGCCGGACACCCTTCCCGCCGAGGGCATCGGCGTGCGGTATTTGTTCGGCCTGGGGTTGGTCGCGGGCCTCGTAGGTTTCTGGGGCTTGGTCGTGGCAGTGTCCGTCAACTCACCGGACCAGCAATTCGACGTTTACCTGTTCCGGGGGACGAAAGCCATCGTGGTGACGTTCGCCGAGGAAGCCCCGTCCAAGGAAGCCGAGTTCGGCCCCGACAAACTCGTGTCGTTGTCGAACTGGAAAGGGGAGCCGTTCACCGAGATCGACGACGTCGAGAGGATTTCCGGCACACAGTTCAAGATCATCTTCAAACAAGAAGTCGGTGCGGAGGGATTGTACCAGTTCACGGTGAAAGCATGCCTGCCGCCGGTGGTGCTCCCCGCCGCGGTCACGCGGACGTTGCGCAGGCACCAGATGACGTTCACCGTGTTCTTCACGACACCGCCGGCTGCCTTCCACAAGGAGAACATCGCCGGCATTTGGCCGGAGGACGGTGGCGGGATGGTAGCAGTCGAGCGAGTGTCGCGGCTCCCGAACGTGCCTCACGCCTACGAGGTCGAACTCAAGGAGGCGATCAAGGATGAGAAGCGGTATTACGTCGCGTTCACGAGCAATCTGCCCGGTGTGGAAGGGCCGGCATCCGTGTCCCCGGTGCTCCCACAGGGGACGGAGAAATTCGTGCTGACGTTCGCAGCCCCGCCAGCGGAGGATCCGCCCGCGCTGGACCAGCTTGTCGGGGTGACGGACGGGAGCGGGCGCGCACTCCCGCACCCGCGGAACCCGACGAGGTTGTCGCCAACCCAGTATGAATTCGAACTCTCGATAGAGGCGAGGGGCAGGAGAGTGTTCGCCTTCGCGCCGGGTGGCGATTCGCCGCCCCCCACCACCTACGAGCCGGGTCTGCCCGAGGAACACGACGCCGACCCGCCGGTGTGGTTGCAGGCGAACGGGTTGTTCGCGCTCGTGCTGTTCTTCTTCTGCGTGCCGGTCGGGTACAGTATGGCCGACCCGCTGCACCCGGACTGGCAGAACTACTCGCCCCTGCCGATCTATCTCGTCACGGGGGTCGGGATCGCGCTGGCATTGGTGACGCTCGTGTTCGCCACGCCGCGGCGGGTGTGGTCGGTGTTCAGGGCCTTGTCCGGGGGCGTGCTTCCAAGCAACCGGCCGGGGTGGCTCCGCGAACGACCCCGGGCGGTTCGCGAGTTCGGGGTACTTGGGTTCGCACTCGTCGGCTCGTTCGCGTGGGGCGGGGCCACGGCCAACCTTCTCCCGAACGCCCCCACTCCGCTCACCCTCATCCTCCTCGTGACGGCCTTCCTCGTGTGGATCGGCCTGGCCTGGTGGCTGGGGGTGGGGCGGAACTCGGCCACCATCGTACGGCACGGTGCGACGACGGTCCTGGTGGTTCTGCTCGGGGTGCTGGTCGGGGCGATCTTCGCGAGCCCCCCGCAATACGGGAGTATCGGGAAGTGGTTCTGGTTCGGGGTAGCGATCGCCGTGATCGCGCTTTACATCTGCCGCACCTGGATCCGGTCGCAGGACACGTTCGCGCTGCTCCCTGGGCACCCAACGTGGCTGCTCCGCCTGTGCAGCGTGGTTTCCGCCGGGTTGCTGGCCGCGGTCGTGGTTCTCGCGACGTTCTCGAAGCTGCACAAGATGCCGGCCGCGATGAGCCTGAGCTTGCTGTTCGTGCTGTTCGGGATCGCGTACGGGGCGCTCAAGTTCTACGCCGACCGGAAGTTCTATCCGCTGCTCATCGCCGCCACGTTGCTAGTCGCCTTCGTCGGTGGCACCCGCCCGTATCAGCACCGGCTAGAAGCCCTGGCCCCGTACTATCGGCTCAACGATTCGGCGGGCCGGGAGCCGTGCGACCGGATGTTCACGGACGGAGTCGGTACGGGCAAACCGGACCTCGCCAAGTACGCGGGGTACGTCGAGGCTTACCAGAAGACGGCGAGGGACGAGAAGAACGGCCGGCTTCAACTCGACAACGACGACATCCTCGGGAAGTGGCGGGACAAGCTGAAGACCGACGCGAACTCGAAACCGCCGCTGGTGATCGTGACCACGGCGGGCGGGGCGAGTACGTCTGCGATCTACACCTACGCCGTCCTCCGGGAACTCGAACACAAGTGCCCCGACTTCCACCGCCACGTGCGTCTCATCACCGGGGCATCCGGCGGGATGTTCGGGGCCGCCCACTACCGCGCCGTGATCGGTGAGGTGTACGCACAGCACTCGGGCCTCCTCAAGGACAAGAAGGCCGAGTTCCGCAAGAAGTTGCTCGACGAACTCGACGCCCGCGAGAAGCAACTGGACGACGATTTCCTCAGCCCCATCGTCCAGACTATGGCGTTCAAGGATGTGCCGCGGCTCCTCGGGTGCCCGTTCGGTTACGCGGACGATCGCGGCGCGAGGCTCGAGTCGGCCTGGCGTCGGAGCTTGAGCAAGTCGGACGATAAGGCCGCCTTGGACGGCTCGCTCGAGCGGACGTTCGCCGAACTCCGGCAACAGGAGCAGGAACACCTGCTCCCGAGCATGGTGTTCACCCCGATGATGATCGAGGACGGCCGCCCGCTCGTCATCAGCACCCTGGACCTGACCGAAGTGACACGGACGAGCCTGAAGACGGACCCGCTCCGCCCGTACCGGGCGCTCGAATTCTTCAAGCTGTTCCCCGAACACGGGTGGAGCCTGAAGCTCTCTACGGCGGTGCGACTGAACGCTTCGTTCCCGTGGCTGTCACCGGGCGTGAGCCTCCCGACGCTGCCCCCGCGGCGGCTCGTGGACGCCGGGTACTACGACAACTACGGGATGGACACCGCCCTGGCGTGGATCGGCCGCGGGTGGGACGCAGACCCGACGAAGCCCACTCCCCGGCCTCTGACCGAGTACGCGTCCCGCGTCCTGCTGGTGAACATCCGGCCGTACATGCGGGACGACGTGACGGAGTCGCCGCTGAGCGCCGAGGAACTGGACTTCCGCAAAGATCGGACGCAACTCCGGCCCACGCTGATCGACCCCGCCGCCCCCCTGACCGGCCCACCGGAGGGCGGGAATGCGGCCCGGAAGACGGGGATGATCGCACGGAACAACAACCTGCTCGACACGCTGCTTCAGATTCCCACAGTCGGCGACCCGCCACCCGCGCCGAACCCCAAGCAGAAGTCGATCACCCTTCCCCCCGTGCAGGCCATAACCTTCCGCGGGAACAGTGTGGCGTCGCTGAACTGGACCCTCCCGAAGTGGGAGCGGACGGGACTTCGAGATACCGCGAGCAAGGCGTTCGACGAGAGCACGCCGAAGGGGGCAGAGTTGATGAAGGTGATGCGCAAGGGCCTTGGGAAGTGACGGCGCGCGACAGCCGCCACCACCGAAACAACACGAGCGGTCCTGAACACCGGCCTTCGTGCGGACACCAGTAACGTCACCGTCTATACGAGATGCCCGTGAACGAGCCCATCCCCGCCGCCCAACCTGCCGAGTTCTGCCAGGTGCTGGTGAGGGAACTCAATGCGATTCTGCAACGCCGACAGCAACTCCACGCCGGGCCGGCGACTCGTGTTTCCGACCTCCTGCCGACCTACCGAGCGCGGGAACGTTGCCCGGCTGTGAAAAACACGTTGTCGATTCCACTTCCTGCTAGAGTGTCACAATTCTCCTCGGTATAAGGTATTGACCTGGGATTTGGTCACCTGCAGCCCACGCAAAGTTCGCCCGATGAGATCACACTCTCCCATCGCGGAACCAATCATCGGAACTCGCGAGTTGCTTCACCCACGGTTCGTGCCGGGCAGCCGCGCCGTGACAGGAGCCGTACATGCGATTCGGGTCTGAGCGACGGGTTCGGAGGCTTCTCGAACGTGCTGATGTCTGCGTCGGCGGGAACCGGCCCTGGGACATTGAGGTTCACGACGGGCGGTTCTTCGGGAGCGTCGCGCGATCGGGCGCGCTCGGGGCAGGCGAGGCGTATTCGGCCGAGTGGTGGGACTGCCCCCGACTCGACCAACTCGTCGAGCGGGTCGTCGCGACGGGGGCCGTCGATCGGTTCGCGGGGTACCTCGGCCGCGCCCGCGCGGCCTGGCGGCGGGCGTTCGGCAACGGGCGGGGCACGGTCGCCGACATTCACTATGCCCGCGACCCGGCGTTCTTCCGGGCGTGGCTCGGCCCGACTCTGAACTACTCGTGCGGGTACTGGCGGTCGGCGACGAACCTGGACGACGCCCAGCGGCACAAGATGAGCTTGATAGCCGCCAAACTCCAACTCGGGCCGGGGGACCGGGTGCTGGACATCGGGTGCGGGTGGGGCGGACTGGCCCGGTACCTGGGGGAGGTCGGGTGCAGGGTGGTCGGGGTGACGAACACCCCGGCGCAGGCGGCGTTCGCGCAACGGCACTGTGCCGGGCTGGACGTGCGAATCCTGGGGTGTGACTTCCGCGACCCTCAAGTCCGAGCGGCCGGGCCGTTCGACCGGGTCGTTTCGGTCGGGATGTTCGAGCACGTCGGCCGCCGGCACCACGGCGAGTTCCTCAACTTGTGCCGACACGTGCTACCGCCCGGAGGGCTGGCACTCCTCCACACCATGGGCCGGACGACCCCCGGCGACTTCGACTCGTGGACCGATCGGTACATCTTCCCGAATAGTTACGTGCCGTCGATGGCGGACATTGTGGAGGCCGCGGCGGGGCGGTTCGTTGTCGAGGACTGGCACAACTTCGGTGCCGACTACGACCGCACCCTGATGGCATGGCACGCCGGGTTCGAGCAATGGGCGAAGGTCCAGTCCCCGCCGTGTGACCCGCACTTCTACCGGACGTGGCGGTACTACCTGTTGACGTATGCCGGGTACTTCCGGACTCGCCAGCGGGCGCAGTTGTGGCAGATCGTGCTGGCGAAGGACGGGGTTGCGGGTGGATACCGGTCGGTTCGCGACGTGTGCCCCACTGCCCGGCCCGAGGTTAAGAAGGTCTGAGGCCTCTTCGGCCGACGCACCGGATCCAAACCGTTCTGGGAGAACTTGGCCGGATTCCAGGCTCCCCGTCTCGCCGCAGGAGTACGCCCATGAGTAACGAATCCCCACCCTGGTCGCCGTCGCCGGGGTTCTGGAAGGTGCTCGACCACTTGCAAGGCACGAAACACGAGGCCGACCGGACCCACCCGAACTACGTCGAGTCGTTCCTGCTCGTGTTCGTCCACGGGGTACTCTCGACCCATGAGAGCACCTGGATGCGCCCGCAGAGTTGGCTCCGCGGGCGTCCCGCCGTGGACTTCCCGCAGCAGCTGCTCCTCCAACTAGGGGTAGACCTAGACATCCTGAACTTCCGCTATCCGAGCCGGTGGTGCCAGGAGGCGAACGAAAGCGACGCGGCGGAGAAACTCGCCACCTGTCTGAGCAGCCACTTCCAGTCCCACCGGAACATCGTCTTCATCACCCACAGCAACGGCGGGATCGTGCTGAAGCGGTTCCTCGCCGACGGGTTTGCCCTCAGCGTCGAGCAACTCGACCGCGTCATCACCCCCGCCGGAGACTTCGACCCGAAACTCGCCATGCACACGCCCTGGGGCCGGACCCGCGGGATCATCAACTTCGACGTGCCCCACTTCGGCGGGGCGAAGTGGTTGACCGACATCGGGGCCGCCGGGACCAGCCTTCTCGGCCCGGTGCTGCGGAAGTTCCAGAAGGTCCGCGAGGCATTGAAGCTCAATGAGCGGCTCGGGATTAACGCCCCGGTCTGGGGCTGGAACAAGATTTTCCGGGAGCTAAAGCCCACCGACGTGGAACTCAAAAAGCTCCACCGCGACCACCTCGCCCAGCTTACCGGGTTGGCGGATAAGCAGTACCCGGCCCCAGCCGTGCGGGATGTGATCGCGAACGAACCGGGCGTGATCCTCCTCCCCAAGCAAGACGTGCGAAAGGTTGACGCCGCCGGGAGGGTCGTGTGGAAGGACCAGGACGGACGGATCTATCAGAGCCTTCCCGGCAACCACTCGTCGGTCAAGGTTCCGTCAGGGTTCGACCAGTCGTCGCTGCTCAACTTACTGGCCGGGTCGAGTGAGGCGAGCGAGCGAGCGATTCCCGAGAGTGGGTGGCTCGGCGGGCTACGAGACTGGCGGAGCGTGACCGCAGCCGAGTTGCTACTACGGCGGCTCATCTGCGACCGCCTGATCCGCGCCGATCGGCCGATCGGTCAACCGGTGGACGTCACGACGCAGGCCGGACTGCTCGCGGACACCGTGAGCCGCATCGAGCGCAGCCAGACGCGGGTTCAAGTCGTCGGCCCGCCGGGAGTCGGGAAGTCCACAGTCCTGCGGCTCCTCGCCCGGAGGTACGGGGTGGAGTACCTGGCGAACTGGTACGACCGGAACCGGCGGCTGCCGCTCTTCCTCCAACTCCGCGACCCGGTATTCGCCTCCGTCCGTCCGCCCCGGTCGGTGCGGTCAGCGAACCCTGGTCGGCTGTTACTCCTTCGGATCGCGCGGGCGTGGTGCAAGCAGGCCAACGCGCTGCACGCGGACGGCGACTCGTTCACGGTCGGGTGGTTCGTCCGGCGGTTGCGCGACCCGGCTCTCCGGAGCGTGATCGTGGTGGATTCGATCGACGAATTCCTGGCCCAGCCCAGGCACCGCGACCTGACGCTCGAGGACATCGCCAGTGCATTCGGGGAACTGAACCGCGTATTCGCCGACTCGCCCAACGTAGCGGTGGTCGCGGCGACGCGGATCAGCATCGGCCCCGGCGACCCATCCGCCTCGACCCGTGAGCGGGTCGAGGGACTGGATTTGCTCGGGAAAGGGCAACCGACAGCGCCGCTCTGGGAGATGTCCGAGGAAGATTGCCAGATCAGTTTCCCGAAGGTCGGCGCGCTCCTCGATCGGGTCGAGGAGAACGTCCGCCGGATGCTCTTGACTCCGTTGTTCGCCCGCATCTTTAACGAGACCCCGACTCCCGACAAGCTCGCGGAGATGCTGACCAGCCCGACCGAGACGTTCCGGGGTGCGCTGGACGAGTTGTACCGGCACAGCGGGCTGCGCGACTCGGAGAAATTCGAACAGCACCCGCCCACCGGGTCCGCCTGGACGTCGGCTCTGGCCGTGGTCGCCTGGTGGATGCTCGTCAAGCTCCGGCCGTCACTCCCTGTCCCGCCCGAGACCGAAACGGGCGGCGACTTCTGGGGCGAACTCGACTCCATGCACGTCCCTGCCCTCCTGGCCAGCGGGGTCGGCATCCTCAAGGACCGGCAACTCCGCGACCTGCTCCTGAGCCGGACGATCCTGCGGCCCGTCACCACCGCGAAGGGGATGGACGAGTACGTGGTATATCACAAGGAGTTTGAGGACTTCTTGCGGGCGTGGTACCTGGCCGCGTGCATCGGAGTGGGGCAGTTCGGCGACCTCGCCAGCCGCGCTCTGAACACCCAGATCTTCACCGTCGCGGGGGAGTTGCTCCAGACACGCGGGGTCGTCATCGACCAGACGCTCGTCCGGCAGATCGTGAAGGAGTCGCGAGACCGGAACCACTGGTTCGTGTTCGGGAACGTCGGGGCGGTGATCGGGAACTCGTTCCTGGCGCTCCAGCCCACAGCCGTCCCCGAGTTGCTGGAAGTGCTGCTGCCGCCGGCACACGCAGGCGGGCACCCGGTGTCCGAGATCGACCCAACCGTGCGGATCATCATGCTCGCGAACTGGGCGAGGCGGGCGCTAAGGTGCGCCGACCCCAAAACGGCCAACAAAGACCTCGGTGCCAAGATTTTGCTGAACGGCCTGACCGCGGACGCCCCTGGCGGGCTGGCCGGTTACGCCGCCTCCGAAGCGTTCGACCCGCTGACCCGTAGTGTCGCCGCCTCCTACTTGAGGGAGTTCGCTGACCGGTGCGGGACAGCACTACCGAAGCCCCCACCGGGGAGTGGGTTTCTAGACGGCACCAGCGCGGTGGTCAAGAAGTGCGCGGCATTTCTCGACCCGAAGCAGGGCGACAAGCGGCTCACCCCGGAACAATACCAGACGCTCGAACAGGGGTGGTGCCGGGTGGTGCTGAGCATTCGTATGGAGGACGACCGGGTGATCGACGGGGACCGGGCAGTCATGGCCGTCCACTACTTGTTTGCCCTCGCCGCGGTGGTCCGCGCCAATGGCTCCCAGGACGCGGACACGCCCCGCGTCGTTCGGGAAGCCCTGGCCACCGCATCCCCGGTCGCCGCGCTGATGGCGATCCGGAAGAAGGCTCGATCGGATGACGAACTGGCCCGTATCTTCGACGAGGCGCGGAAGGTGTAACAGACGCTGACAAAACCCTTGTTTTTTAGATGACGCCGTCGTGGAGGATGCGGAAGCAAACGACACTGGCGGCCAGTGTTGTGAAGGCGTCCCGAATAACCCCGAGCCGGTCGTATCGGACGCGCATCCGCCTCAGCCCCTTGACCCAACTGATGGTGCGCTCGACCACCCAGCGAACCTTGCCCAGCCCGCTCCCGTGGGGCGTGTTCCGCTTGGCGATCCGCGGTTCGATCCCGAGCCACCGCAACAACAACCGGGTGGATTCGCTGTCGTACCCCCGGTCCGCGTACAGCACGTCGGGCAGATCCTTCGGTCGCCCCGGCTTGCCCCCGACCCGCGGGAAGGCGAGTACCACCAGGGGCAGGATCTGGCGTTGGTCGCTGGCGTTGGCCCCGGCCGTGCGGATCGCCAACGGGACGCCTTGGCGGCTGACCAAGAGGGTGTGCTTGGTCCCGAGTTTCCGGCGGTCCACGGGGCTGGGGCCGGTGTCCTCACCACCGCCGAAGGCTCGCACGTACACCCCGTCGACGATCACCACGTCGGTATCCATCTTGTCGGCCCGGCGGAGCAATCGGAGCAGATCGGCATGGAGCCGATCCCAGATCCCGCACTCCTCCCAGGCCCGGAGCCGACGGTGGGCGGTGCGCCCCGAGCACCCGAGTTCCTGGGGGACATCCTCCCAGCGATTGCCGGTCGCCAGCACGAACCAGATGACGCGAACCGCCACCTTGTTCCCGACCCTCGGGCGCCCGCCGGAGGGGCCAACCGGTTGCTCGGGTGGCAGGTGGTGGACAATCAACTCAAAGAACTCGTCGGGCATCTGAGCGGTTGCCATGACTGTAGCCTCCAACTGCGGGCTACACACCTATGGCGCAAACCTCATGCCAGGGTTTTGTCAGCGTCTGTAAGGTCCTGCGTGTGAGGCCGGGTCACCCACCGGACCTCGCGGCGGGTGCGTCCCCGGCGGTCGCCCGGTGGAGTTGGTCGGCCGGGAACTCGCGGACATCCCATACCAAGCGGAACCACGACAGGACACGGAGTACCGCCCACGTCACGTCCGGCTCCCACCACGCCCACCCCTGCCGCGCCGACCCCGGCGAGTGGTGATGGTTATTGTGCCACTCGCCGAGCGACACGACTCCCAGAACCCAGTGGTTCCGACTCTCGTCCGGGGTGGCGAACCGCCGGTACCCGCCCGCGCTGTGGCTGATCGACTGGATCCAGTGGGTCGTGTGTAAAAGTAGGACGGTGCTGACGCAGAACCCCCATACGAACCCGGTCCACCCGAAGAGGGCATACAGGCCAGCCGCGTATGCTGCGACGGCCAGGTTCGTAGACACGCGCGAATTCAGCCACCGCAGTTCCGGGTACTTCGCTAGGTCGGGGACCGCGGACAGGTCGGTGGCTCGGTTCTTTCGGTCGAGGAACCACAGCGAGTGGGCGTAAAGGAACCCGTGGTACCGCGGCGAGTGGAGGTCGTCCGGCGTGTCCGCGTGGCGGTGGTGATTGCGGTGCGTCGCGGCCCACCACAGCGGCCCGTTCTGCATGGTCAGCAGACCGAACAGGCCGAGCAAGAACTGCACCGGCCGCGACGTGTTGTAGCTCCGGTGCGCGAAGTACCGGTGGTACGCCGCGCTCAGCAGGAACATCCGCACGAAGTATGTGGCGGCGCACACCACCACCCCGGTTTCGGGGTCGGGTAAGAAAAAGATCGCCACACACCAGATATGCAAAACTGTATACGATGCAATTCCGACTATGCTGTAACGGCGAGAGTCTTTCACGGTGACTCCAATTTCGTGGGGCGCTCGAACGGAGTGGTCAATTAGATTTGTAGCGATGGGCCGCCATTCGAGCACCGGTGCCCGTACTCTCGACGAGCCTGCTGTTCACGACCCCGACGCCGTACCTGTGCATTGGCGTCCGGTCGCCATCGCCGTCACGATCAACGCGTTCCAGTCGCAGGCGGGATGTAACCGAAGAGCATGCCGCCACGGTTCGATACAGCTCGCCGGCATGCCTCAGGGTATGCTCCGAGTGCCACGGCGCCACACCGCGGGAGCGCAATTGCGCCTCGCCGCGAGCCCCGAGAAGCTCAATTGCAGTTCGCCTCATCTCCGCAAATGCGTGTTTACGACCCGACCGGAGTTTCGTTCCACGATTTCCCCGCGACATGCGCACTCGGCGGGAGACGGAAGGCAACCCGACCGGGAACTCTGAAGCGCACGGATGCCTTCCGTCCACAGCACGCGGACGGGTTTGATCGACCTTGGAGCACTTTTCAGCCCCACGACAAAGCAGTACACCGTCGTTACAAGGCCACGACAGCCCTTCGTCCTCAGTAACTGAATGGCCAAGTCGGGTTGCAACCAACGGCGTGACTCAGAACCCTTGCAGCAACTTGCAGCAACGAGGCGGAAAACCCTGCTCTTGCGGTCAAAGTGTGCGGTCTGTAAACTTCGAATACCCTAAGGGAAACCGCGGTTTTCTGACGATTGCGACGTTCGCGATCCGTGTTTCGGGACCAAGAGGTCGCTGGTTCAACGCTCAACCCTTCACCGAGCAAATCACCTTTTTCTAGCTGGTTTCCCTTCTCGCTGGCAGCAACCGTAAGTCCATTTCGAACGTTTGCACCCGCGAGAGCGGCCCAGTCGTGTTCGTGGTGTGCGAGCTGGCACACGTTATTACCGGGTGAGGACCGACAGCAGCACCCCGCAAGTTCGCGGGGTGTTGCTGTCAACGGTCGCCACTCACTATTTAAACTGGTAGATCGTCGTCTGCTTGTAGGTCTCGCCCGGCTTCAGGACCACGTTCGACTTGTCCTTCCACTCCGGCCGGTTGATCGAGTCCGGGAACTTCTGCGCTTCCATGCAGAACCCGTTGTACTGCTTGTATTCCGCACCGCCCTTACCCTTGTTCGTGCCGTCCAGGAAGTTGCCCGTGTAGAACTGCAGGCCCGGTTCGGTGGAAAGCACTTCCAGCACGCGCCCGCTCTTCGGTTCGACCACGCGGGCCGCCAGTTCGGGGCGCGCGGACGTGCCCTTGTCGAGCACGTAGTTCAGGTCGAATCCGATCGGCTTCCCGCCGGCCTTTTCCAGATCGGCACCGATCGTCTTGGCCTTCGTGAAGTCGAACGCGGTGCCCGCGACCGGGGCGATCTTGCCCGTCGGGATGAGTGTTCCATCGGCCGGGGTGTAGTTCTTCGCGGCGATCGTGGCCTCATGGCCCTTGACGTCGCCACTGTTGTGCCCGGCGAGGTTGAAGTAGCTGTGGTGCGCGAGGTTGCAGACGGTCGTCTTGTTCGTGGTCGCGCGGTAGTCGATCACGAGTTCGTTGTTGTCGGTGAGCGTGTACGTCACCTCAACCGCCAGCGCGCCGGGGTAGCCCTCTTCACCGTCCGGGCTGGTGCGCTTGAACGTCACGCTCGGCCCGGTCGCGGTCAGGCTCGCTTTGCCCTGCCACACCTTCTTGTCGAAGCCCTCTTTGCCCCCGTGCAGGGTGTGCGGGTCACCGTTCGCGAACAGCTTGTATTCCTTACCCTCGAGCGTGAACTTCGCGTTCGCGATGCGGTTCGCGCAGCGCCCGGCGTTCGTGCCGAAGTACGGGTGCCCCTTCAAGTAGCCGTCAAGGTTATCGAACCCGAGCACCACGTCGGCGAACTTGCCGTTCTTGTCCGGAACGTGCAGCTCGGTGATGATCGCGCCGTAGTCGATGCACTTCAGCACCACGTTGTTCTTGTTCGTGAGCGTGTACTGAAAGACGTTCGTCGGCCCCTTCTTGTCGTTGTCCTTCGGGGCGGGGATGGTGCCGTACTTGGTTTCCTCGAACGCCGGCCCGGTGCCGGCCTTGGGTTGGGCGGACGCGCCCGCGGTCAGTACGAGCGTGATACAGAGAGCGAGGAGAGTTCGCATGAGTCCTCCGGAAGCGAAATGGGGTGGGGACATGGTATCCAACCTCAAAGGCCAAGCTAGAGAATGGCCCCAAAGAAGCGCAAAAAGCCCATAATGAAACACTGAACGCTCGCGTCTCCCCATTTGTAGCCCGGTGCGCTTTTTCGTGGCCACTGCTGGCTTTGGAGCTTTCGATGCCGTCCGATGTTCTCGACACGCCCGAATCCGCGTACCAAATCGTCACCACCGGGAGCGGGCCGAAGGGCGCGCTGCCGCTCACGGATGAGCTCCTCCGCCACTCCCCGAGCGGGAACCTGTTCGGGTGGACGCAGAACGTCGGGATGGGCTGGAACCCGGCGCTCCTCGGCGGCAAGGAGTTCACCATTCTCAGCACGCACGGCGGGCTCCGGGCCGAAGACGGCACGCCGATCGCGCTGGGGTTCCACTCCGGGCACTGGGAGGTCGGGTTGCTCGTGAAGGCCGCGGCCGAAGAGTTCGCCCGGCTGCGCTGCATCCCGTTCGCGGGCGCGATCACCGATCCGTGCGACGGGCGCACGCAGGGCACCGCGGGGATGTACGACAGCCTGCCGTACCGCAACGATTCGAGTCAGGTGATGCGCCGGCTCATGCGCTCGCACCCGACACGGGCGGGCGTGATGGGCGTCGCGACGTGTGATAAAGGGCTGCCCGCCATGATGATGGCGCTGGCGTCGCAGCACGATCACCCCACGATTCTGGTACCCGGCGGGGTGATGCTCGCGGGGGAAGCCGACCACGAGGATACGGGGAAAGTGCAGACGATTGGTGCGCGGTACGCCCACGGCGAAATGACCATCGGCGAAGCCGCGGACGCCGGGTGCCACGCCTGTGCGTCGCCCGGCGGCGGGTGCCAGTTCCTCGGCACCGCGGCCACGTCGCAGGTCATCGGCGAAGCACTGGGACTGAGCTTGCCGCACTCGGCGCTCGCCCCGTCGGGGCAACCGATCTGGCTCGATCTGGCCACGCGGTCCGCCCGCGCGCTGTTCAACATGACGAATCGCGGTATTCGCACGCCGCACATTCTCACAGAAGCGGCGTTCAAAAACGCCCTCGCGGTGTTCGCGGCGTTCGGAGGGAGCACCAATCTTCTACTGCACACGCCGGCGATCGCGTTCCATGCGGGGATCAAGCGCCCCACGATCGAAGACTGGACGTTCTACAACCGGAAAGTTCCGCGCCTCGTTGACGCGCTCCCGAACGGCCCGATGAACCACCCCACGATGCGCGTGTTCCTGGCGGGCGGCGTGCCAGAAGTCATGCTCCACCTGCGCGAACTCGGACTGCTCGAACTCGACGCCCTCACCGCGAGTGGTGAAACGCTCGGCAGCAACCTCGATTGGTGGGCCAAGTCCGAGCGCCGAACGCGGCTGCGCGAGCTGCTCCGCACACGCGACAAAGTCGACCCGGATACCGTCATCATGTCGCCGGACGCGGCCCGCAAGCGCGGGCTGACGAGCACGGTCACGTTCCCAACAGGGAACCTCGCGCCGGACGGCTGTGTCATCAAATCGACCGCGATCGACCCTTCGGTGGTGGACAAGGACGGCGTCTACCGGAAGCTCGGCCCCGCGAAGGTGTTCATCCGCGAAAAGGACGCGATCAAGGCGATTAAGGGCGAAGGCGAGCGCAAGGTCGTTCCCGGCGACGTGTTGGTGCTGTGTTGCCGCGGACCAATGGGCAGCGGGATGGAAGAGACCTATCAGGTGACGTCTGCGTTGAAACACTTGAAGTGGGGGAAGCAGGTCGCAGTGATTACCGATGCGCGGTTCAGTGGCGTTTCGACGGGCGCGTGCATCGGACACGTCTCGCCCGAAGCGCTCGCGGGCGGGCCCCTCGGCAAACTGCGCGACGGCGATCTCATCCAGATCGTAATTGACCGCAACAAACTGGAAGGCACGATCGACCTCGTGGGCGACGCGACGGGCAATCACGGTCCGTTGTGGGGAATCGGGGAACTCCAGGCGCGCCCCCCGCGCCCCGACCTCGCCCCGGATCCGGCGCTGCCCGCGGACACCCGCTTGTGGGCCGCGCTCCAGCACGCGAGCGGCGGTGTGTGGGGCGGCTGCGTGTACGACCCGGACATGATCGCAGCGAAGCTGGCAGGAAAGTAGCGATGACGGAAAAGGAGTGGCTGACGTGTGGTTCTCGGATTCACATGCGCCGAATGCTTAAAGGTTTGGGGCGCGACTCGCCCCTCCGCTGGATTCGCTTCAACCTTACGTGCGTCGATCGTGTTCGCGACCTTATTGATGACGAACGGTGCCTGCACTTCCTCCGTGGGTTGGAAATCTACACGGGGGAGGTGCGTCGCGATCCGTTTCGGTCGTTTGATGACGAAGAGGCCGGGGTACGAGAAGCGATCCGCCACTTGTGGCAGCGTCGAGGGGATCCGCTCCGAGGTGCTCGTATTGCCGCCGCGCGAGCCGTTCTGATGGCTAGATCGCACTCATTCGCCACATCGGAAAATACCGCGATTGCCGTCCACCGGCAGTCGTATGGGGGACGAGAGGAGCGCCGCCGCCATTGTCCGCTGCTTCGAGACGTTTTTGGCAACCCGTTTCGCCCGCTCGCGTTTTCTACCGAGTGTCGCACCGAAACGGCACTCGCGCTCGCTCGTGGAATATACGAGTCGCGCGACTTCGGCGCGATGCCGATCTTGGCCGACGCGCTCCAAGACGCGGGCTGCGACAACCTCGACATCCTCAGCCACTGCCGCAAACCGGGTGAACACGTGCGCGGGTGCTGGGTCGTCGATCTGGTGTTAGGCAAGACCTGACGTCGGTGCAGGTCGTGCCTGAGCCTTGTGGCGGAAGGATCACCGTGCCGAGATTCATCTGCGCGGGTGCGGTAGCAGCTCGGGCGGTAGTCTTCGTGGCACAGGTTTGTGTCGCGAAGACTACCGCCCGAACATTTTTAGTCCTGTGATGCCTTTTCAATCGGGCGGTATCACGCCTTCACGAGAATCGCGCCCTCGCCGTTGCGGAGCGTTATCGACGTGACGAACTGGCCCAGCGTGCCGTTCGAGTTCACGACCCGATAGGTGCCGTTCAGTTGGTGCGTCGTCGCGGTGTTGTCCGCGGTCGTGCCCTCGCCCTTGCCCTGCGCATAGGAGAGGGGCTTGTACAGCACCAGAGCGTTCTCGTACTCGCGCGAGAACACCTGGTACGTGAGGTTGGCGTTCGCCGGGTCTTTGCCCGTCGCGAACGTCTTCATCGCCCCCACCGGGGCGCCGACGTCCACGTTCACGGCCGGGGACCAGTGCTCCGTCCACGAGGTCGAGGGGCTGTCGCCGCCGAAGAACATCAGGAACGTCCGGTCCGGGTCGCCGACCATGTAGTAGTAGGCGAGCGTCGAGAGCTGCGTGCGCCCGTCGATCCGGCTCCCCCCCTCGGGGCTGCTGTCGATCACGAGGTACGGGTCGCCGGACGCGGTCAGGCGCCGGTTGATGAGCGCGACCGCGTCGCCCACTTCGGACCAGTTGGCACTCATCGGGCGGATCAGGAACTCCTCGAACGACCCGGCCGAGTTCGCGACGATCGGGTCCGCGGTCGTCGCACCACCGGCCGTGTTCGCCAGCACCCACTTCGGGCCGATCGCGCGGGACACGGCGTTCATCAGGGCGCCGGAGTCCTCGCTGAACGTTCCGGTCGGTTCCAGGACGCTGACACCGGGGAACGGGAGTTTGCCGGTCGCGTTGTCCATGAAGATGCCGTCGGCGGTCGGGTACGTGGTCAGCAGCCGCTGGTGGTAGTCGGCGGCCCAGTGGCGCACCGCCGCGGACGACGGGTTCGTGACGTACCGCATCTGTCCGTAGTACGGGTAGAACAGACGCGACTCGTACACGAACCGCGCGTCCATCCCGGCCTGCCGGTTGGCGTACTCGGTGTCGCTCAGGTACCCGTCGTGGTTCGCATCGGCGGAGTAGTCGAACGCGGGGACGGTGCCGGACTGCCCGCCGTTCGCGTTCACGTAGTCCCGGCCGAAGATGGTAGACAGTTCCGCGCCGCCCGCGGCGGTCCCACTCGTGACGCGGAACCGGACTGAGAAGAGCCGGGCGCCGCCCGGGGTCATCGCGGCGGCCACCCAGTCGCTCGGCGGGTCGAAGGTGATCTGCCCCGAGGTCTTCAGCCCGCCGGTGCCGTCCTGCTTCAGGGTGAGCGTCTTCCACGCGGTCGGGTTGCCGTTCGCGTCCACCGCGGTCGCGTACTCCCACGTCCCGTCCCACCCGGCCGCGGCACCGCGGGCGAGGGTGATGTTCATCTCGCGGAACTTCTCCACGAACCCGACCGCGGTGGACGTGCCGGCGGCGCCGAACTGCACGTTGGACGAGCGCCCGCCGCGCGCCGCGGAGGTCACGTCCGTCGGGGCGCCGGTGCCGGTCAATTGGTACACGCCCCAGAACCAGGTCACCGGCTGCGACGACGGGCTCGCGCCCTGGAACGCGGTCGCCTTCGTCACGTGGTAGAACGCGAGCTCGCGCGACGCCCCGGTGCGGTCCGCGTACTGGAGCCAGTCGGTGAGCAGCCCCTGGTAGAGGTTGCTCACGTTGCTGTAAATGAGCTGCGGGGTGTCCGGCGAGGCGCCGTTGATCGTGTTCAGGTAGCTCGGGTTCGGGATCACGAGGTCGACGCTGTTCTGGAGCAGGTACTGCTCGAACGCATTACCGACGGGCGTGCCGCTGTACGCGAGTTGCGCGATGCGGATGTAGTCGTAGTGCTTGGGGATCGACGGGGTCGGTAGCGGGTCCATGTTCGGGTTGGACACCGTGAACGTGAAGTCCTTCTCGACGACGTTCCCCGCCTGGTCGAACACGCGCACGACGAGCGTGTACGTGCCGTTCACCACGGTGGTGCTGTCGAACGTCCACTCGGCCGGCGCGGTCGCGGAGATCGCCCGCACCACGTTGTTCAGACGGAACTCGATGCGGTTGAAGTCTCCGGTGACGGTCGCGCGGAAGGTGACCTCGCCCGTCACGTTCCCGGTCCCGCTCACGCGCGTCACGTCGACCTGCGGACCGCTCGCCGCGCCGATCGGCTTCGCCTCGAAGTCGTCGACCGTCAGGACACCGGAGAACGCGGCCTTGCGCCCGATCCCGGCCTTCCCGCCGCCGGAGATACTCGAATCACTGAGCGCCAGAGCGAAGTCCGGGCTGTCGGCCCACGTGCCGTTCGGCGTGAGCCACTGCCGCGTGTCCGTGCGGTACAGTTGCACCCGCAGTTGGTTGCCCTCGACGGTGAGGCGCGCCCGCACCCACTGCCCGCTGAGGTACGCGGACGACTTGACCGACGCGAGCACCGTTTCGGTGCCGTTGACCACCTTCACGAGCTTGGCTTCCAGCCCGCGCGTGAGTGTCAGCGCGTAGTAAGTCGGTGTGGAGCCCTGGACGTTCGTCCCGCGTGCGAACACCTGCGCGGGAATGAGGCTGTCCAGGTAGATCGCGGCGGACACGTCCACGTCGGCCGGTAGGTCGGTGCCCGACCACGCCCGGGCCGTCGTGCTTGAGAGCCCGGTCGAGGCGAAGCCGTTATCCGGGCTGAGGGCGCGGGTGGGCGCCGCTTTGAAGCCGCCCGTGGAATCGGAGCCCCAACTGCTCCACCCGGTCGGAGCGGCGCCGACCGCGGTGGTGTCGAACGACTCCACGACGCTCCCGCTCTGTGCGGGCGGAGGGGAGGTGCTGAACCCCGAGAAGTCATCGAGCTGAACCGCGCCGTAGTAGAGGCCGTTCCGCCCGACCCCGACCTTGCCGCTCCCGGTCAGGGTAGTCGTGGTAGAGATCACACTCGTTTGCGCGGTCTGCCACGTTCCGGTAGACGAGAGGTACTGGCCGGTGTCCTGGCGCGTGACCTGGACCTTCACGCTGCTGCCTTCCGGTACCAGCGAGACGCGGACCCATTGGCCCGAGAGGTACGCGGAACTCGGCGAGGCGACCGTGCCCAGTACCCGCGTGTTCGCACCGTTGACTTCCAGTAGTTGCACCTTCAACCCGCGCGTGACGACCGCCGCGAGGTAGCTGCGGTCACTCGAATCGAGGTTGGTACCGCGGGCGAAGACGTACACCGGGACGAGCGAATCGATCTTGAGCGAGACCTCGGCCCCGGTGTCGGCGGGGAGCGTGTCCGGGTACCACGTCATCGCGGACGTGCGGCTTCCGGTGCTGGACACGAGGCCGATGGAACCGTCCGCGCCCTGCCCGGTCGAACTCGTGAACGCGGTGGTCCCGTCGCTCGCCCACGACGTCCACCCGGTCGGAAGGGCCGGGGGAGTCAGAGCGTTGAACGTTTCGGTGAAGAGGGGCGCGGGATTTTCGCGGGCTTCGAGTGTTTCAAACGAAAGGTACGTGCGCGGTTGTGACATGGCGCGGCGTTGCTCCTCAACGTTGTGTGTCAGCCCGCGAACGGGTCGGCCTGAGGGCGCCTACTAGCGCGCGATCCGGGCCGTTCGTGACCGTGGTCGTGTTGTCTCCGCTAAACTCGGCAGCCGGTTGAGGCGGCGGAGAAGAATTGCGCGCGCGATGCGCGAAACCGAGTGGATTTGCGCCGTTACCGCACCGAGGACGGGCGCGACACGCACGACGCGAACGGTTTCACATGGGAAGTGATGCGGGCAGGGGCAGATGCGCGGGCGAATTTAGTCTCCAACCCCTTTGATGATGAGAGGGGCGGAACCGACCTCCCTGCCCCTCCCCAAAGGGAAGGGGGAGAAGAAAGACAACCTACCCCCCGGCCCCCGCCCTAAAGGGAAGGGGAGAAAGAACGATCATCGCACAACCCTAACCTCTGCGGTTTCATGTGCCTGCTCCCCTTCCCTTTAGGGAGGGGGCCGGGGGGTAGGTTCTTCGCGCTTACGGCTCGCTGGACGTGCCGCCTTCGCCGACGCGGACGACGCGGACGGTGGGGAACCGCGGGCCGCCCGCGATCGGGTGCCCGGCGAGGATCACGACGCGCTCACCCGCCGCCACCGTCCCGGCCTCGAACGCATCCTGGACCGCGGTGGCCATGCGATCGCCGCCGGGCGCAACCGGCGTCATGCGCACGGGCGTGATTCCCCACACGAGCGCAAGGCGCTGCAGCACCGCGTCCGTGGGCGCGACCGCCACGACACTCGCCCACGGACGGTTCCGCGCGGCCAGCCGCGCCGTGCGCCCCGAGAGCGTCGGCGTCACGATCGCGGCCGCGTTCACCTCGTCCGCGAGCGAGCACGCGGCCAGCGTGATGGGGTCATCGATGTCGTCGCCGACCGCGTCGTACACGGCCCCGTGGATCGAGCGCGAGTAGCGCAAATGCGATTCCGTTTCCACCGCGATGCGGTGCATGCACGCGACCGCATCGACCGGGTACGACCCGACCGCCGTTTCGCCCGAGAGCATCACGGCGTCGGTGCCGTCGAAGATCGCGTTCGCCACGTCGCTCGCCTCGGCCCGCGTCGGGCGCGGGTTGTTCCGCATCGAGTCGAGCATGTCGGTCGCGGTGATGACCGGCTTCCCCGCGGCGCGCGCCTCTGCAATCAGCGCCTTCTGTACGGTCGGGACGCGCTCCAGGGGCAGTTCGACGCCCAGGTCGCCGCGCGCCACCATGATCGCGTCGAACGCGGCCACAATCGCCCCGGCCCGACCGACCGCTTCCGGGCGCTCGATCTTCGCGAGCACCGGGACGTTCATTCCCAGCGCGGCGCACGCCGCGCGCACTTCGTCCGCGGCTTCCGGCCCGCGCACGAACGACACCGCGACCCAGTCCACTCCGGCTCGCGCGGCGACGGCCAGGGCGGTGTGATCGCGCTCGGTGAGAGCGCCCATCGTGAGGGGCGTGTCCGGCAGGTTCAGACCCTTGTTCGGGTGGAGCGTGCCTCCCACAACGACGCGGGCCGTGACGCGCCCGTTGTTGGTTTCGCCCGCTTCCAGTTGGAGCCGCCCGTCGTCGAGGAGCATCCGGTGCCCGGGGCGCACGTCGGCGAGCATCTCCGGTTCGGTGATGACCAGATCGGACACGTCGACGGGCGCGTTCGTGAGCGAGAAGTGGACCGCGTCTCCCGCGTTCAGAAAGCGCAGTGAAGATATCTTCACGCGGAGCTTCGGCCCGGGGAGGTCGGCCAGGACCGCGGCGAACTTGCCCACGCGCAGCGCGGCCGCGCGGAAGTTCGCGACGCGCCCGATGTGCTCTTCCGGTGCGCCGTGCGAGAAGTTCACGCGGGCCACATCAACGCCGGCTCGCAGAATCGCGTCCAGCGCGTCCGGCGAATCGGTCGCCGGCCCGAGCGTGGCGACGATCTTCGTTCGGCGAGTCATTATGCAATGCTCCATCGGGTAGACTGTGGCGCAGCGTGCGAAGGAGAGGAGAGGTGATGTATGGTTGAGGCGGAACGGGTTCAATCGCGCTCGGCCCGTGAAACGGGTGCGATCGTTGTGATGTTCAGCGCCCTGACCGCCACCAACGGGGTTCTTTCGCTGTTCGGCCCCGTACAAATGAGCCCCCAGAACTCGGCGATTCAGGAAACGGCGATTGGAACGGTTCTCGGGTGGGCGACGGGCTTCCCGCTCGCGCTCGCCCGGCGCCGCGGGGAGCCGGCAACGAGTTTCGTGCGCGTCATTTACACGTGGGGCTGCGCGATGTGCGTGCTTCACATCGCGGTCGCGTTTCACCTGGCCCACGGGTGGTCGCACGAAGTCGCGTGGGAACACACGCGGGAGGTCGGAGGTTACGGCAACGGGATTTTCGTGAACTACGCTTTCGCGCTGGTGTGGTTCGCGGACGTGGTGTGGGCGTGGGTCGCGTTCGACTCGTACCTGAGTCGGGCGCGGTGGATCGGGCGCGCCGTTTACGGGTTCACAGGGTTCGTGGTGTTCAATGCCGGAGTCGTGTTCAACACCGGGTTTTCACGCGCCGTTTGCACGCTCCTCTTTATTGCCGTTGTGGTGCAGGTTTGGAAGGAATGGCGGAAAGGGACGGAACCTTTGAACCCGACTCATTCTCAAATCCCTTGACCCTTCACCGCGCGACCTGCCGACATCGCGCCCAGGTTGATTTTTCGGGCGGGCGCTCAATTCGCGATTCGCGCACGGTCAAAACGTGGTGAGTCGGTTGCCGCGTGGTGGGGGTGAGCTAAGGTTGTCGGTGGTTGCTCGGAGTCAACCGCCGGTTTCTGTGGCAAGCGACGGACAAGCGTGCAACAACCAAGTGCGACAGCCGACGACCCGCTGCCCGCGCTCATTCGTGCGCTGCGGAGCGCGAACCCGGTGGAGCGGCAGCGCGCGGCCAAGGATCTGGGGCGCCTGGGGTGGCTCGCGCGGGACGCGATGCCCGCCCTCGTCAGCGCCCTGGACGATCAAGAAGCGAAGGTGCGCGAAACCGCCGCACATGCGATCGGTGGAATGGGGCCGGAAGCCCTCGCGACGCTCGTGATGATGCTCGGCCACGGCGACAAGTACGTGCGCCGTAACGCGGTTTGGGCGCTGGGGAAACTCGGCCCGCTCGCGCGCCCGGCCCTCGACGACCTGTGCAAGTCACTCAAAGACAACGACCCGAGAACCGCGTCCGGCGCGGCCCAGGCGCTCGGCAACATGGGCGCGGACGGTGCCGAGAGCGTTCCGCAGCTCGCGGAAGCGATGCGCGGGACGAACATCGTGCTGTGCCGACTCGCGTCCAAGGCGCTCAGTCAGATCGGGTCGCCCGCGCTCGCCACGCTCATCGCCCACCTGCAACACGCGGACCCGTTCGTGCGCGGCGAATCGGCGCTCGCGATCGGCTGGATGGGGGTCGCGGCGCGGTCCGCGGTGCCGTTCCTCGCCCGCGTGCTTCGCGGGCCGGAATGCCCCCTCACGCGCACACCGATCTCGTCACTGACACCCACATCGATTGCGGCGGAGGACGGGAGCCAGGCGCTCACCCCCGCGCAACTGCCCGTGCCCGAAGCGGCCTCGTCGGAAATGACCTGTCGCGTGTACGCGGCGCAAGCGCTGGGGCGCATCGGGGCGCCCGCGGCGGCGGCGCTGGGGGATCTGCGGGAAGCCGCGCGCCTCTCACCGGAGCCGCTGCGCCAGGCCGCCCAACAAGCCGTCCGACAAATCCAGGGCGCGTAGAAGAAGAAAACACAGGGCTCCCGCCCTGTGCTTCATGACTCCCTGTGCGCTCTTCTCTTCACATCTACTTCGTTTGCTTCAACTTACTGATGGGAAGCGGCGGAGAGACCACGGATGGAAGGTCCGGCTGGAAGGGCGGGAGCGTCGGCACGAACTCCGGCACCGCGGGCACCAACACGCGCTGACTGAGCGGCGGTTCCGGCGAGTGCTTCGGCTGCGTGCTCATCGTAATCGCCGGCGTCTTCGCCATCGGCGGTTCGTCCGTCGAAGGCGCGGGCAGCGGCCCGAGGTTCAGAGCGGAGCGGATCGCGTTCCGCGGACCGGGCAGGACGTTCGGTAAGAGCACCCGCGGACCGGGTTGTGGCATCGGCTGGACCGCGACCGGGGGCAACTGAGGTACCGGTGCCGCAATCGGTTGCACTTTGAGCACAACCACCGGCACGGGCGGAGCCGGGATGAGCGCCACCACCTGGCGCGGACCGGAGGGGCTGGCGATAGGTGGTTCGATCGTCTGATTAACGGTGTTGTCTCCGTTCTTCGCGGTGCGGTACCCGCTTAAGTGGTACGCCCACAGTGCCCGCTTCGCGGCGATGCGCACCAGTGGCGACGGGTCACTGTCCACGGCCGCTTCCAGTGCCGCGCCCGCTTGCGGGGACACTTCACCCAACTGGCGGAGCGCTTCCGCCGCTTCGACGCGGACCGCGGCGGACGTGTCCTTCCGCAGTGCGACTACCAAGGCGGGTGCCACCTCCGGGCAGATCCGCGGATCGGCCCCACCGAGTTCATCGGCCGCGATCTTCCGCTTCTTTTCGTCGGGATCGCTCTTTAACGTTTCGACCAAGGTGCGGGCCTTCGCCTCGTCCACCTTCGTCTTGCGAGCAAACAGCGCGTCGGCCCTGGCGTCTGCCGAACTGATCGCGGAAAGGGCGAACAAAAATGTGAGTGCGAACCGGGTGCGCGACACGAGGGGGACTCCACAAGTGGACTTCCCCGTGGGCGCGGGCTTCGAGGGAAGGTCTCAAATAGGAGATCGTCCGGGTCGCGGTTTCGTTGCGGAGGTTTTGTGAAAATGGGAGGGCGCGGGGATTTGCCGGACCGCTACGGCCGGCAGGCCGGTCGTAATCGACCGGTCCGCCCGATCCGTTAATCGGCACAAATCAGGTGATTGGCGAAATCGCTAGAACCCGCCGAGCCCACCGCCCGGACCTTGCTTGTTCCGGTCCCGGAGGTTCTCTTCTTTCTTGGGCGCGGGCGGCGCGCGGTACGTGGCCTTGTCGGGTTCGTTGTAACGCGACTCGTCCGGTGGGAGCCGGTACTCCTCCACCTTCGGGCCGTTCACGTTGTACTTGTCCTGGTAGCACCCGGTTGCCGCGCACGCGACGACCAGGGCAAGCAACGCCCGCATGTCCGCTACTCCCGCGTTCGTGTTTCGGCCGGGTATAGCCGGGCGCGCCCGGGACGCAAGGCGAAGTGCGCGGGAACGATTCCTGGGACCGCGGGCATCTTGCCCACAGCGAATAGCGAGACGAGCGGGCAAGATGCCCGCGGTCCCAGGGCAAGAATCAGTGAGCGCCGTTACCGTTACCGTTACCGTTACCGTTACCGTTACCGTTACCCTTGGTCGAAGTGCCGTTGCGGAGCAGCCACTTGGTCGGGAGGCCGCCGGTACGGAACACGTCGGTGAGCATGAGCCGGGCGGTCGCGTCGCGAACGGTCGCTTCCATCGCGCCCACCGTTTCTTCGATCGCGTACTCGGTGCGCTTCAACTGGACCTCGTCGCCGTCGATGATCGCGTAGGAGGCGTGCGGGTTGCCGTCGCGCCCGATCCCGACGCTGCCGGGGTTCACGATGAGCGTGTTGCGCACCCGCAGCGTGTAGGGCACGTGCGTGTGACCCGTGAGCACGTAATCGACCTTCAGGCCCGCGAGCCGCGGGTACCAGAACGCGGGGTCGGGCGGCGCGTATTCGTCCATCGGGTCGCGCGGCGTGGCGTGAACGAGCAGGAACCGCTTGCCGTTGAGTGTGAACATGCGCGACGTGGGCAGCGCGGCCAAGTAGCGCCGTTGGTCGCTCGAAAGGGCCGCCACCGTGATCGGGCGCGTGACCGAGGTGAGAAAGCGGAACCCGCCGGCGCCCTGAATATCGACGTTCTGTGCGACGCCGTGGTCGTGGTTCCCGCGCACGCAGTGGGTCGCGTTTCGGCGCACCCAATCGACGCACCACGCCGGTTCCGGGCCGTAATCGACGATATCGCCGACACAAAGGCACACATCGAACGACTCGCGGATCGCCTCGAGCGCGGCCCTGTTACCGTGGATGTCCGCGACCACCAGCACGCGCATGCAAACAGCCTCCTGTCGCGAATTCTAGAACGCGAACGGGTCGGTGGGGGCAGCGGGGTGAGAGAGAAGGCGAGCCGTAGGACAGGATAGGCAACACGGATCGAGACCAAAGATCAAATTTGAGCATTCTCGGATTTTGTCTCGCAACGGCTCGGGTGCGTCGTTGACTCCGAGGTCCGCACACGGTGGCGGACCGAAAATTCGCGATATGTATACTTGCGTTCAAAACTGGCGTGTAGTAACATTGTGTACAGATGCGACCGATTCACGATAAGCACAGGGCGGGAGCCCTGTGCGGTTTGGGCTTTCGCTACTTCACCAGACTCGGGTCCACCGCGACGCGGACCACACCGGGCACTTTGCGGGCTTCGGTAGCGAAGTCGCGCACGTCCACGATATTGGCCGCGAACCCGGTAACGAACAGCCCGCCGTCGGGCTTCAGTTCCACCGCGAGTCTCGCGAAGCGGGCGTCGGCAGCTCGGATTGCGGCAACCGCGGCGAGCACGTCGGTCGGCATCCCGCTCGTGGAACCGGTCAGTGCGCCCGGGGCCGTTGAGGGCACGGTCGGTGCGGTCGACGGCACTTTCGCAACGCTGTGCGGAGCCACCGGCGCGCCGAGCAAACCGACGACCGGCGGGCCGAGCGAGGTCGGGTGCTGAACGACGACCGTTTTCGGCGCGGCCGCGACGAGGTCCGTCGGCAGGGGCGGCGGGACCGGTGGGATGTACCCCTCCGCGGCCCCCGGCGGGATCACGATACCGGGCAGCGCGGTGCTACCGGTCGGCTTCGTGCCGGGTTTCATCCGATCGGCCACGGCCCGCATGAGCGGGTCCGGGTCCGCTTCGATGAAGCACGTGTTCTTCACGGACTCGATGCCGGGCACCGCTCGCACCACGGCCTCCGCGCGCTTCTTCACCGCCTCGCTGCTGACCGGCCCGCCGATCACGGCGCCGCGGTCCACCACACTCACGAGGATGTTCACGTCCTTCAGAACCGGGTCCGCATCGAACACCGCGAGAGCGGTGCGTGCGAGCGCCACGTCCGAGATCGCGACCGGCTTCGAGACCGGTGCGCCCGGCGGCAGCGGCGGCAGGACCGGCGCGGCTGGGGGGAATGGATCGGCGGCGAACAGTGCTCCGGCGCCGACCGCACCCGCCACGCAGGTAAGCGCGGCAAGCGTGCGAAGAGTTTTCGATGTCGGTAGGTGCGAAAACATGGTGAACCTCACCGGCGGGCGAGGTGCGTAACGATCGTTACGACTCGCAGCGCCGCGGGGGCGTGCTTCTATTCTTTGTCACGGTCAGTTGCGATGAAATTGCGCGAGTGTCATTTTTACAAAACTGACGTGGCGAATCGTTCCGCAAGGACCATGTGGCGAACGGTGCCCGGTCAGCGAAAGGGTTCGGGCTGGGCAAGATGTGCGGTCGCGCTCCCCTCACCTCTGTCCTCGGTGAACCCCGCCCGCAAGGGCGGCGGGTGATGTGTGGTACCGGGCACCAGCACCTTTCTCGCAAGGGCACTGAGCAACTGGCTGCCGGTTGATGTGCGCCACCCACCGCCCTTGCGGGCGGGGTTCACCAGTGCGTCGGGAGGTGCGTCATTCTTCGAGTGGAGGGAGGACCGGGAACAAGCCGGTGCCGGCGTTCGCGTCGCCGGTGAACGCGGACTTCATCGGCAAGCGGATGGTGAACTTGCTGCCCTTTTCGAGGACGCTCTGAACGAGGATGTCGCCGCCGTGCTCGCGGACGATCTTGCGGCTGACGGGGAGGCCCAGCCCGGTTCCGCGGCTCCCCTTCGTGCTCACGAACGGGCGGAAGATGTCCTCGAACTTCTCCGCCGGGATGCCGGGGCCGTTGTCCATCACGATGATCTTCGCCCAAGTGCCGTCTGGTTCGAGGAGCGCTTGCACCGAGAGTTTTGCGTTCGGGCGGTCCTCGAGTGCATCAATGGCGTTGCTCACGAGGTTCAGCACCGCGCGGTGAATGCCCTCGGTGTCGCACGGGACGACGGCAACGCCGGCCCCCGCGCGCCACTCGATCGCGACGTTGCGGTCCGTCGCGCGCCCGCGGACCATTTCCAGCACGTCTTCGCAGAGCGTGTTGAGGTCCGTGGGCTCGACCGCCGGCTCGCGCTCCTTCGAGTAGCTGAGCATGTCGAGCATGAGTTCGTCGATGCGCCCCTGGTTCCGCTCGACGAGTTTCCAGCCCTTGCCGAGCAGGTCGGTATCGGACTCCTTGATCGCGGTGCGGACCATGTCGGCCCCGAACCGGACGCCCTGCATGATGTTCTTGATGTGGTGCGAGAGGGCCGCGATCGTCTGGCCCACGGCCGCGAGGCGCTCCGCGTTCACGAGCGCTTCGTGGTACCGGCTCTCCTCCACCGCGATCGCGGCCTGGTGCGCGATCGCGCTGGCGAGGTGCAGGTGGTCCTCGGTGAACTTGCCCGTATCGAGCCCGCGGGCCACGACCTGTTTGAGCGTGGACTGCGTGTCGAGGAACAGCACCCCGACCACCTCGCGCCGGCCCTTCATGGGCACGCAGATGGCCTCGCGGATGTTGTGCCGGTGCAGGCTCTCGACGCCGCTGAACCGGTCGTCGGTGTGGACGTCCGATACGAGAACGCCCTGCTTCTCTTTGATGACGTGCTCGACGATCGTGCGGCTGACGGCGAGTTCTTCCTGCCGGTTCGTGCCCTCGCGGTACCGCACGGCTTTGGGGACGAGGCGCCCGTCCTCGTCGCGCACCATGAAGCACCCGTGGTCCGCGTCCACGGACTTGAACACGAGGTCCATCACGGTGCCGAGGAGTTGATCGACGTCGAGGATGTGGCTGACGACCTCGGCGGTCTCGTAGAGGGCCGCGAGGCTCGCGAGCCGGGCGCGGACCCAGTCGGTCGCGACGGACGGGCGCGAGAGGATCTGGCTGCCCGCGTCGACCGCGACGGTCCGCACGATGGCCGAGTTAAGGTCCTGGTCCGGCTGCGCCCGGAGCCGCACGCGCTCGGTGAGCTCGTTCCCGAGCGCGGGGAGCTCGTTGCGCCCGACGGTGAACATCAGCACCGACTGGCCGACGGTGATCGCGTCGCCGCTCCGCAGCGGGGCGACCTGGACGGGCTGACCGTTCAGGAGCGTACCGTTCCCGCTGCCGAGGTCGAAGAGTTCGTACCCGTGCGCCACCGCCCGCACTTCGAGGTGCCGGCGCGACACCTGGGTGTCGTGGAGCGACACGGCGTTCGCGGAGTGCCGGCCGACGGTGACGGTGGACCCGGTCAGCTCGAACTGCTTCCCTTCGTCGACGCCGCGAGTGACGATCAGTCGTGGCACGCGCTCCTCCGCGCTTTGATTCTGAGCGACAGGGGATACCGTACCCCGGGAGCGGAGATGAGGCAACCACCGTTAGGGCGCCGCGGGCGGATCGGGCAAGGCGCCGGTCCTTGCTGATGCGCTTACTTCCGCCGGAAATGCACGAGTTGGCTCTTGTTCGTCCACCCCTTCTCCGGCTTCCGTTTCCAATCCTTGCTGACACTTACGACCAGATCCTGGTGCCCGGCCCGGCCCCGGTCCGCCACCGCGAACCCCTCGTACTCCCACCCGTCGGACTGTGCCGGGGCCGTGAGCAACCGGACGGGCTTCTCGAACCGCGGTTGCCCCTCACGGGACGCGTTCCGGCACCAGTAGAGGTCACAAAGCCACCGCGTCTTATCTGCACTCAGGTACCCGCCGGCGAATAGCACGTCGAACACCCCATCGCCGTCCCAATCGGCGAACTGGAAGTCGTAGGGCTTCCGGTCGGCCACCTCCGGCAGGTCGAACGGCTTCACGGTCACCTCGGACCTACCCTTAAGTGGGCCAACACCCACCAGGAGCTTCCAGCTCTGTGGGTCGGCAAGCACCAGATCGGTACGGCCGTCGCGGTCCCAGTCGAGCAGGTGCGGCTGGGAGTGGCCGCGCATGACCCAATCTCGCTCCTTTGGCGTCATGTCGGACCGGATGAACGTGATCTCTTGACGGGCAGCAAAAGTGCCGTCCGCCTTCCGCAGGAACAGGTGAACCGTCCAGGGGTCACAGCAGTTGGACCCGGAGACCAGGTCCACCCGTCCGTCGCCGTCGAAATCCCCAAACTGGGGAGTGAACAGTCCGCAGCTTCACCCGGCCGGGATGCGGCCCGACGGTACGGCTTCGTCGAACCACGTCGGCTTGGCGTACTTGGGCTCCGCGTTGGTCTCTTGGTTCCGGTAGACGAGCAACCGGTCCCAGGCACCGACCAACAGATCGATCTTCCCGTCGCCGTCGTGATCCGCGTAACGGGGTTTTAGCCGCGCAGCGAACTCCGCGCCGTCCAGAATCGCTGTGGGCGGACCGAACTCGGTCAGGCGTTCGGCGGGCCGTGGGTCGGCATGAGACTGTCGAGGCGCTCCGACCGCCACCAGCACCAGCCCGATGGCACTCAGCGCTACACGCGAGCGGATTCGCATTCCGAGACCCTCCGAGGGCGACGGCCTCACCAGGAGCCGCCGGGCCGTTCTGCATCCCGGAATCATTACGTCACCCGGCTCGCTGCGGTTGATCGCATGTTACATTGCGCTGACCGCGATGCCGATCCTGGCCGACGCGCTCCAGGACGCCGGGTGCGACCGCACCGATGTGCTCGACCACTGCCGCGGCCCCGAGCCACACGTCCGCGGGTGCTGGGTCGTTGATCTGGTGCTCGGTAAGGAGTAGCATCGGGCGACAACCGGCACCGCACCGGGCTGCTGTTAAAGAAAGTACGTACTCGGTAGACCGGGTCTACGCACACTACGGCCGGCGAGCTCCAATGCTCGGCCACAGAGGGCTAAGGCGATGGGGTGGCTAGCGAAGTTGGTCGGGAAGCTCCGTGGGACGCCCTCACCGCCGCGGGATCCTGATGCGACGTTCGAGCGACTGGTCTGGTTGGAGCCGCACGAGAACCCGTTCGGCGTCCGAGTACTCGACTGCCGGCCGATCGCCGAAACGTTCCTGAGCGCCTCGCAGGACGCGGCTTCGATCCGCTTCTTCGGCTCGCTCGAGGCACGCTCCGGTGAGCAATTCCGGGGGCAACGCCCCGAAGAGCCGGTCCGGGTTGCGTGCGGGTTAGCGTACCCGCGCGCAACACCCTTCCCCGAGGGGCCGGTGTTCCTGGCCGGGACGATGGAGGAGAAGTGGAACATCTACCACTTCGCTGGCGTCCTGTATTTTGCTCGGAGTTGGACCGGCCACCTGCAGTACACTGCCACACTCGCTCCGTCACCTTCGGAATTGCAGGTAGTGGAAGTCGAGGCGTGGCCCGGTAACGTGCCGGGTGACGACGCGATGGCGGTTCGGCAGGTGGACTTCCTGCTCCGCAGTCACGTACTCGGCCAAGTCGTACCACACCCGGCACCGCCGTTACCGAGCAAGAAGGGCATCGCACTGTGGTCATTCTCACAGTATGGTCGCCGCGGGCTGTATGCGGCCGTCGAGGGTGTGGTTGACGGAACGGCCGAACCAAGCGCGGCGCTTCCCCCGACCGTATAGTTTGTTCCCCGCTGCCTGCCGCGCACAAAGGGCACCCCAGCCGACTTCACGCGGAGCCTTGCGTGCGCATCGTTTGTGTTTCCGGCACACACGGCTACCACAGTCACACGGGACTCCCACCGGGCGACATTCTCGTTCAGCGGCACGGTTCCCTCGAAGACGTGAGGGACGACCACCCGACCGGAAACGCGCTCGCCCCGGGCGCGAGGCGCGTCGACCAAGCGATCGAATTTCCGCCCCAAACGCCGAAGGGCGCTCTAAGCTCGTCCGACTGTACTCTCAGGGCGGACCCATGACCGATAGTGTGCTGCGCAACACCACAGACCGAACCGACCGCGTCACCGCGTCGTTTATTCAGGAGCTGATGCGCCGGGCGATCCAGAACGCGATCACTCACGACGGTGACGCCTTGGCACTCGCGCAGCCCAGTACGAACCCCGCACGGGACACAGTACCCGTTACTGGCGGTTTGAACCGTAAACTGCTCGGCGCACACGCGGAAATGTGAGTTCGTTTATTGATAAACAGCGCGGCGCGGGTTCGCAGTGAGCGAACCCGCGCCGCGCGCGTTTTGGCTTCTTGACTTCTTCACTTCGCGCACCCCCGCCCGTAAGCTGTGGCTCAACTCTCCGCCACAGAACCGTACTCGCACGGGCCAATTTATGTCGTCCGAAGTCAAGTCGGAACCGGAGTTCCAACCGTTCGTGCCCGCAACCGAAGCGCCAAAAGAGTTCACGCTCGCAGCGGTCGCGGCCGGGGCCGGGTTGGGGCTGATATTTGCCGCGTCGTCGCTGTACCTCGTGCTCAAGGTGGGCATGACGGTGTCGGCCTCTATTCCCGTGGCGGTGCTGGCTATCACCGTGTTTCGGGCACTCTCCAAGGCGTTCGGCATTCGGCGGGCGACGATCCTCGAAAACAACATCGTCCAAACGGCCGGGAGCGCGGGGGAGAGCATCGCGTTCGGTGTCGGCGTGTCGATGCCGGCGCTGTTGTTACTCGGGTTCGGGTTGGACCTCGGCCGGGTGATGGTGGTATCGATCCTCGGCGGGCTGCTCGGCATCCTCGCGATGATCCCGCTCCGGCGCGCGTTCATCGTGAAGATGCACTTCCAGCCCGGGCGGAAGGACCAAAAAGAGACGCTGCTCTACCCCGAAGGGACCGCGTGCGCGCAGGTGCTCATCAGCGGTGAGAAGGGCGGGACGACGGGTAAGACGGTGTTCATCGGGTTCGGGCTGGCGTTCCTGCACAAGTTCCTGACCGAAGGCATGAACCTGTTCATCGCCACGGCCAAGTTGCCGATCTCGTTCATCAATAAGGCCGCGGTGTTCTCGACGGAGATGGCGTCCGAGCTACTCGGCGTCGGCTACATCATCGGGCTGCGCACGGCCGCGATGATGATGGGCGGGGCCGTCCTCGGGTACCTCGTCATCCTGCCGATCATCTACTTCATCGGCGAAAACAACCCGAACGTCATTGCACCGGGGGTGAAGCCGATCAAGAACATGAGTCTGTCGCAGATCCGCAACGCCTACCTGCTTTACATCGGGGCCGGGTGCGTCGCGTCGGCCGGCATCATCAGCATGTTGAAGACACTACCGCTGATCGTCCGGAGCTTCCGCTCCAGTATCGCCGGTGTGGGTGGTGGAGGGGACGGCGGTGACGTGAAGCGCACCGACCGCGACATGCCGATGTCGTGGGTACTCGGGGGAACCGTGGTGCTGATCGGGCTGCTGGCCGCGTTCTTGGCCGGCGAAGTCGGGATCGTGACCGGGTTGCTTGGTGCCCTCTTGGTGGTGCTGTTCGGGTTCCTGTTTGTCACGGTGTCCGCGCGGCTCACGGGCGAAATCGGCTCATCGTCCAACCCGATCTCCGGCATGACGACCGCGACCCTGATGATTACCTGTCTCATCTTCCTCGCACTGGGGATGACCACGTCGGTTGATCGCGTACTGGCGCTCTCGGTGGCCGCGGTGGTGTGCATCGCCTCCTCGAACGGCGGCACGGTCGCGCAATCGCTCAAAACCGGTTACCTCGTCGGCGGTACGCCGCGGTACATGCAGTACGCGATCATGGTCGGGGCGTTCGTTTCGGCCCTGGTGATCGGTGGAACGCTCATCTTCCTCCTGAACAAGCCCGGTACGGTCTACAGCGCCAAACCGGAGAACGTTCCCGCGCTTACGCTCACTCCAACGGAACTGGGCCGGTTGAAGCAGGCCGAAACGCACGAGGGGAAGACTTACAAAATCCTCGACGCCCGGAACGAAGAGTTGACTAAAGAGGACAAGGATGCCGGGTACGCGCCGCGCGAGGAGGTTCTGAAATACAAGGCCGGGCGCTACCTCGTTGATCCCGATACCGGGAAGGTGGCGCTCCTCAAGGACGACACCATCATGGGCCAACTCAAGGTGCGCGACGACGGTACGCCCGTCGAACGCAAGTTCGATGCGCCCAAGACGCAGGTGCTCGGCATCGTCATTAACGGCGTGCTGAAGCGCGACCTAAACTGGACGATGGTCGCCATCGGTGCCATGATCGCCATCATGCTCGAACTGTGCGGCGTCTCGGCACTCGCATTCGCGGTCGGGTTGTACGTTCCCATCCAGTTCTCGGTGCCGATCTTCATCGGCGGCATCGTCCGCTGGGGCGTCGATAAGAAGTACGCGGCCGAAGCCGCGGAGTCGATTCGGGCCGCCGGCAACGACCCGGAGAAGGTCGCGCAGGCCGAAATCGAGGCGATCCGAAAGGTCGAGACCAGCCCCGGCGTGCTGCTCGCGTCGGGGTACATTGCGGGCGGCTCCATCGCGGGCGTGCTGATCGCGTTCTTGGCGTTCAGTGACACGCTCCCGCGCGATCTCTCCGCGTTCCAGTACCGAACGGTCGTGGTCGGGTCGGAGCTACCTCTCAAAGACGCCGCCGCCGAGATCGCCGCGCGCGAACGGCCGAACGGTACCCCCGAGGAGAAAGAGAAACTGGCGGGCGAAATCGTCGGGCTGAATGAGGACGACGTGCCGCCGCAATGGGTGAAAGTGCCGAAGGGGATGAAGATCAACCTGCCCGGTGGGGGCGAATACGAGGCGGTGAACGACGTGACCTTGGGCGAGATCGCCAAGGAGAAACTCGGCCGCTCGTGGCGGGCCGGGCAGATCCTCGACTCGAACAAGAACGTTTTGGAGGCACCCAAGAAACTTCCTCCCCGGGCGGAACTATTTGTTCCTCAGCCGCAATGGGCGACGCTGATTCCGTTCGGGCTCCTGGTGCTATTGCTGCTCGCGGTCGGGACCGGGTATCTGTTGAAGGGTGAGCCGGAGGAGTCCGCCCCACCCGCACGGCCCACCGCATGAGAACGCGAATTCGCGGTCCGGTAGTGTAGTCCGCTCGCTCCGCGAGCGGTGTTCGGCTTCAAAATACCCGGTGAATGCCCCACTCAGGAAGCCAACCGCTCGCGGAGCGAGCGGACCACACTACCGTGAGGAGTCGGTCGGCGCATCGCACAACAAAAAAGTACGGGCCGCGAGTTGGTACTCGCGGCCCGTCGTGTTGTGAACTGTTTCAGGTTGGCAACTTAGCGCCAGCGGACCGCGAAGCACGAGTTGCCGAGCACGACCAGTTCGCGCTCCGAGTACCCCTGGCACTCGAGCACGTCGAGGAGTTCCTCCGCCTCGCTCAGCGCGCCGACGGTGGTGAGTTGCCAGTCGGTACGGGTGATCGATTCCGAGTGGCGGCCGGTGGCCAGCGTGTCGGCGGCCGGGTCCGAGAGGCCGACGACCGTGTTTTCGCCAGCGAGCACGGCTTCTTTGGACTTCGCGGTAAGAACGTACACGGCCGTGAGGCCGAACGAGATACCGGTGAGCGTTAGGAGGGTGAGCGTCATGTCCTTGCCCCGCAGTAGGTGCTGAACTCCGATGTAGCGGAACCGTAGAACAGGAAGTCCCCGAAATGCCCAAAAATGGGCCGAAAACTTGGGATCCTCGGGGCGTTCCGCGTCGGGCGAAAAATGTGAAGTTGGGCGCGAATCAACAGACGTGGGCGTCATTCTCAAATGTCACTCCGCACGCGAAAACGTCGGAGGGACGGGCATCCGGCCATGTGGCAATTGATCGGCGGGCGAAGCCGGCCTGATTCGCTTTCGTCCATTATATCACGGCCGCAATCAGACCGGGTAACGGACTCTTCAATTTGAAGGGTTGCGAAAACGGTGCCGAAAGTTCGCCCTGGCGCGATCCCGGAGTACAAGACGGCTCCGGGTATCGGTCGGACCGACCAAGTGTCCACTCAATACGGGTGCTCGACCTCGGAGCCGAACTGGTGGTTGAGCGAACATTCGGCCGGTGCCATGTTACGAACTCCGGGCAGCTACTGAAAAACAAATCAAGGCGCCCCAGATACTTGCGCGTCGCGCACGATCAGGTCATTCACCCGCTTCGCGAACGCCACCGGATCGGTCACTTTGGACCCCTCCGCGATCACCGCCTGTTCGTAGAGCAGGCGCGCGTACCCGTCCAGGCGCGGGTCGGCGGCGTCTTTCTCGTGTAACGCGCGGAGCGCTTCCAGGGTGGGGTGTTTGGGATTCAGTTCCAAAACGCGCTTCGGCGTTCCCGAATCGCGCCCCATGCGCTCCATCAGGCGCTCCATGTGAGCGGACACGCCGTGGGCCTCGGCCACGAGGCACGCCGCACTTTCCGTGAGTCGGTTGGTGAGCCGGACGTCGGCCACATCCGGCACCTTTTCCTTGAGCACTGTCAACAGCGCCGCGAACCGCTCCTTGTCGCCGGCCGGGACTTCGCCCACACCGGCGGCCTCTCCGCGGTCGGCGGCAACGAGCTTCTTGCCCTTGTATTCACCCAATTGCGGAATCGCGAACTCGTCGATCGGGTCCGTGAGCAGTAGCACGTCCTGCCCCTTCGCGCGGAACGCTTCGAGGTACGGCGAGTGGCGCAGCTGTTCGGCCGATTCGCCAATCAAATACGCAATTTCTGTCTGGTCCGTGGGCATCTTCTCGGCGTACTCGGCGAACGTGGTGAACTTGCCCGCCTCGGTGTTCGCGCTCTCGAACAGGAGCAGGTCCGCGATCTTCTCGCGGTTGCTCCAGTCGCGCGTGAGCCCTTCTTTCAGGACGGTGCCGAAGCTCTTGTAGAAATCGAGGTACTTGTCCGGCTCAATGTTCTTCGTGCCGGCCAGTGATTCGAGGACGTTCTTCACCACACTCTTCTGGATCACGTCGAGCAGCGGGTTCTGTTGGAGCAGCTCGCGCGAAACGTTGAGCGGCAGGTCGGCGGAATCGACCACGCCCTTCACGAACCGCAGGTAGACCGGGAGCACCTGTTCGCACCGGTCCATGATGAGCACGCGCTGCACGTACAACCGCAGGCCCGCGACCGGCTCCTCGTAGTCGAAGCCGAACGGCTTGCG
The DNA here is from genome assembly GCF_017939745.1 of Gemmata palustris. Lineage (NCBI taxonomy): Bacteria > Pseudomonadati > Planctomycetota > Planctomycetia > Gemmatales > Gemmataceae > Gemmata > Gemmata palustris. The sequence goes on from NZ_JAGKQQ010000001.1 coordinate 5,307,025, forward strand.
CGCCGGAACGAAGCACAGCACTTTGAACTCGGTTTTGCCCTCGGCCGCGTAGTGAATCACGTCCGCCGGGGCTTCGGTGTCGTGTGCGAGCGACTTGTAAAACTCCTCGTACTCTTCGGGCTTCACCTCACTTTTACCGCGTAGCCAAATTGCTTTGCGCGAGTTGAGCGTCTCCTCGGTCGTCTCCTTCTTCCCCTCCTCGACCTCCTTCTCCACGTCCATCACGACGGGGTGTTCGAGGAAGTCGGAGAACTTCCGCACGAGCTGGCGGAGCCGCCAGGTATCGAGGTAGTCCTGGGTGTCGTCCTTGAGGTGCAGGACCACGTCGGTGCCGCGGGTGGGCTTTTCGCACGCTTCGAGCGTGTAGCTCCCCTGGCCGTCGGACTCCCACCGCGTGCCGTCTGCCGGGGAACCGGCCGCGCGCGTCACAACGGTCACCTTGTCGGCGACCATGAACGCGGAGTAGAAGCCGACCCCGAACTGACCGATGAGCCCCGGCGTTTCGCCGGTCTTGCCCGCGCGCTTCGCGGCTTCGAGGAACGCTTTCGTCCCCGACTGCGCAACGGTACCCAGGTTGTCGATCACGTCCTGGCGCGACATCCCGATGCCGTTATCGGAGAGGGTGAGCGTCTTGGCGGTCGCGTCCGGGGTGAGCTTGATCTTCCAGTCCGTGTTGCCCTCCAGTTTGTCCGCGTTGGCGAGCGCATCGAACCGCACCTTGTTGATCGCGTCGGAGGCGTTCGAGATGAGTTCGCGCAGGAAGATCTCGCGGTCCGAGTACAGCGAGTGCGTGATGAGGTGCAGGAGCTGCTTGAGTTCGGCTTTGAATTCGAGCGTTTCAGCGGACATATCGGAACCTCCAAAAGGCGAACGGCCGGTGCGAGCCGGCCGGTAAACGTTCCTGTTGTTGTACGCCGACCGGCTCGCACCGGCCGTTCATGGATTCCGTGCGGCACCGGTTCACACCCAAATGGCCGGTGATCCCGCCGCCGATGGTGCTCGCGGTTCACGGATTCTGTGCAGCACCGGCTGGCTCGCACCGGCCGTTCACCTGTTCGGGGGCGTGTGCCGGTCGCAAGCGATGCGGGTCGCGCACTTTCATACGGCTCGCGGACTTGCGTCTTTTTACCCATTCTTTTGGGCTCAAGTGTCAACCCGGCTACCGCAATCTGCCGAAACCAGTTGTGACGGATGCGCCGCGGGTCGCGCCGGGCGCGCCTTTTCCATAGGAGTCAAGGATGACGACTTCGCAGGTGACGGTGAAGACACTCGCCGCACTCACGTTGTTGGTCGGGTTCGGCACCACCGGCCGCGCGGACCCGGCGCCGGTGACGGTCGATTGGGCGCTCAAGCAGACCCCGCGGCAACCGGGCGTGAACGTGACCACGCCGCCCGCCGCTCAAGCGGCCCAGTGCCGGGTGGCGCCGATCCCCAGCGACAAGGGGGCCGGCAAGTCGATGGGCTCGATCGTGAACGGGCCGGACGGCAAACCGGTGCGCCAGTTCCTCAGCTACGACGACAAGACCTTCAACATCGTCGTCTACTTCGTGGACGGGGCCGAGGCCTATCGCGAAGTCTACCCGCCGGACCCGAAGGAGCCATTCCAGTTCCGCTGGCTCGGGCCGAACGGAACCAAGTGGGGCCTGGACCGCAACCGCGACGGGGTGATCGATGATTGGGTGGTGATCTCGCCCGAAGAAGCGAGTCAGGAACTCGCGCAGGCGGTCATCACCCGCGACCCGAAGCGGATCGAAGCACTGTTGGTAACGAAGGCGAATCTGACCACATTCGGGCTCCCGGCCGCGGACGCGGACAAGATCGTGGCCCGGACCGCCGGCGCCGCCAAGCGCGTGAGCGACACGGCCGCCGCGCTGAAACTGACCGATAAGGCGAAGTGGGTCCACGTCGAGTACGGCATCCCGAGCACGCGCCCGTCCGATTCGTTCGGCGGGCGCGAGGACTACACCGCGTACAAGAACGGCACCGTCCTGGTCGAAGACGGCGGGAAGGGGCAGGCGCTCCAGACCGGCGAACTGGTCCAGATCGGGAAAGCGTGGAAGCTCGTGGACGGCCCCTCGGCGGGCGCTGCACCGCAGGGCGGGAGCACGCCCGACGGTGCGGTCGTGCCGCCCGAAATCAAAGAGCTCGTCGAGAAGCTCAACGAACACGATCAGAAGTCGCCGAACCCGCCGACCGCTGCGGCGCTGCACGAGTTCAACGCGAAGCGCGTCGACCTCCTCGAGCAGATCAACGCACGGCTGCCCGAGGACAAGAAGGAAACGTGGGTCAAGATGCTGCTCGACAGCCTCGCAGCGGCGGCCGAGACCGACAAACCGGGGAACAAGCACCTCGCGCGCCTGGAGCAGTTCAAGAAGGCCTATTCGCCGGCGGGCGCGAACCCCGCGATCGCGCCTTACGCCGCGTACCGCCTCCTCTACGCCGAGAACAGCGTGGCAATGGCGACCATGAAGCCGGACGGGAGCGACCTCGGCCCGATCCAGGACAAGTGGCGCGCCTCGCTCGAAGAGTTCGTGAAAGCGTTCCCGCAGAGCGCGGACGCGCCCGAGGCGTACTGGCGCCTGGCGATGGCTTACGAGCACTCCGGCGCGAAGGACGCCGAGACGAAGGCCCGGGGCACCTACGAGACGCTCGCGAAGGACTACGCGAGCACCCCGCAGGGCGCGAAGGGGACCGGCGCGCTGAAGCGCCTCGATAGCGAGGGCAAGCCGCTCGAACTCACGGGCCAGGTGCTCGGGACGAACCAGACGTTCAACGCCGCCCAGCCCGGGAAGGTCGTGGTGGTTTACTACTGGGCGAGCTGGAGCCAGTCGCTCACCGACGACGCCAAGAAGCTCCAGGTGCTCGTGAAGGATTACGAGAAGAAGGGTTTGGCGGTGGTCACGGTCTGCTTGGACCAGGACGCGAAGCAGGCGGAGGAGGCGGCCAAGACCGCGGGCCTGCCCGGTACGCACCTCTTTGCGGAGGGTGGGCTGGACCGCAGCCCGCTGGCCGCGACCTACGGCATCCTGGCCCCGCCGTACATCTTCGTCGCGGGCAAGGACGGCAAGGTGGTCAAGCGCAACGGGTACATCAGCACGCTGGAAGAAGACCTCAAGAAGCTGATGCCGTAAGCAGTAACTTCTGACTGACCGGGGCGAGTAGGTTGGCGGACTTCAGCCTTTAGCGCTGGAGGGGCCGCCCCACTCGCCCCGGTCGTTTGTTGCGCTGTATTCTGTCGGCATGACACCCTTCACGACGGAACTGGCTCTGGCCCGACACTCCCAAGAGGCGTGGGCCAAACGCAGCGTGCGAGACCGATTGCGACACGTCCGCAACCTGCGAGCACTGCTCGTCGAGCGCCTGGACGAAATCCGCACTGCGATTCACGCCGATGTGGGCCGATCGGCCATCGAGATCGTCGGGAGCGAGATCCTCCCCTGTACCTCCGCGCTGAAGTTTCTGGAGAAGCGCGCGGCCCGGATTCTCGCACCGCGGCGCGTATCGGGATGGGATCGACCGGCGTGGTTGATGGGCAACCGCGACGCGGTGCATTACCGACCGTGGGGCGTGGTCGGCATCATCGGTACGTGGAACTACCCGGTCCACCTGAACGTCGGGCAGATCGCGCCGGCGCTCGTCGCGGGCAACGCGGTGTTGTGGAAACCGAGCGAGAACACGCCTCGGACGGCGAACGTGATTCACCAACTCTTCTGCGACGCGGGCTTCCCGTCGGACTTGCTGCAAACGCTACCCGCCACGCGCGAGGCGGGGCCGCAACTGGCCGAGGCCGACGTCGATCACATCGTCTTCACCGGTTCCGATGTGGTCGGGCGGAAGCTCGCGGCCCGGCTCGGCGAGCGGCTCGTCCCCTCCACGCTCGAACTTTCGGGCTGCGACGCGATGTTCGTGTTCGCGGACGCCGACATCGAACTGGCCGCGCGGGGCGCGTGGTTCGGCCTGACGCTCAACCGCGGACAGACGTGCGTTGCCGTGCGCCGGATCTTCGTCCAGCGCGCGAAGTACGAGTCGTTCGTATCAGCGCTCAAGCCGATGATCGATCGCGCGTCGCCGATGGGACTGGTGACGGAGCCGCAACACGCGCAGGCGGAGCGTCTGATTCAGGATGCGGTGAAGCGCGGGGCGAGGGCCGAATCTCCTCCCCCGTCCCCCCTCCCTGAAGGGAAGGGGGCAGAACAAACACAACCTACCCCCCCGTCCCCCCTCCCTGAAGGGAAGGGGGAGAAAGCACCGGCGCCCGCGAGTATCATGGCGCCAATATCAGAGGTTTCGCGCGTCGGCTCCCCCTTCCCTTCAGGGAGAGGGGACGGGGGGGTAGGTTCTTCACTTCCCCCCACGCTCCTCCTCAACACCCCCGCCGACGCTGCGATTTGTCGCGAAGCGTGCTTCGCACCGGTCGCGGCCGTGATTCCGTTCGACACGCCCGAAGAGGCGCTCATGCTGGCGAACCAATCGCCATTCGGTCTGTCCGCGTCCATCTTCTCGGCGGATGTTGTTGCAGCGCAAGAGTTCGCAGCGCGCGTGCCATCGGGGAGTGTCGTAATTAACGATGTGCTCGCACCGACGGCGCACCCGGGCACACCATTCGGTGGGCGCGGGGCGAGCGGATGGGGCGTCACGCAAGGCCCGGAAGGGTTACTCGCGATGACCGTCTCGCAAGTGGTGACGGTGCATAAGGGCACGTTCCGCCCGCACTTCGACGACGCGGTGAACCCCGACCCTGCGACCATCGACATCCTTCACGGGCTCATCCGGCTGACGCACGCACGCGGGCTCCGGGCGCGGCTCGGTGGCTTCTGGCAAATGGTGAAAGGCGTGCGGAAGAAACGAAAATGAAACGAGGGAGCAATTGTCCCCTCGTTTCGTTAATGGGTTGCACTGTCCATTTACGCGAGGATCTTCTCGATCACCTTGCCCTCGCGGAAAAGCTGGACGGGGCGCCCGGTCGGGGTCTGGATCTCCGTGTTCGGCGCGATGCCGAGGTTGTGGAAGATCGTCCCCGCAACGTCGTCTGGCGTGACCGGTTCCGTTGCGGGGGCCATGCCGCTCGCGTCGGTGCTGCCGTGAACGTATCCGCGTTTGAAGCCGCCGCCGGCCAGCACGCACGCCATCGACCGCGCCCAGTGGTCGCGCCCGCTGTTCTTGTTGACCTTCGGCGTGCGCCCGAACTCGCCCGCGCACATCACGATCGTACTGTCCAGCAGTCCGCGGTCGTCCAGGTCTTTGATGAGCGCCGCGAGCACCATATCAGTCGTCGGGGCGAGCCGCGTCTTGTGGGCGTTGAACGTCTGGCTGTGGGTGTCCCAGCCACCGAAGCTCACGGTGGAGAACCGGACCCCGGCTTCCACGAGGCGCCGGGCCGCGAGTGCCCCCTGGCCGAACGGCGTGGTGCCGTACATCTCGCGCGTCGCCGGCTTCTCCGCGCTCAGGTCCAGTGCCTTGCGCGTCTTGTCGCTCTTGAGGATTTCGAGCGCCTGTTGGTGGAAGGTATCGAGGCCGTCCACGAGGTCGTTCGACTGATCGAGGCCGGCCAACCCCGTGTCGAGTTTGCGGAGCAGCGAGTCGCGCTTTTCCAGGTCTTCGAGTGTGAAGGTGCCCTTGAGGGTCAATCCGCGAACGCTGAATCCCCCGGCATTCTTCCCGCCTCCGCCGTTGCCCTCAATGATGAACGGGTTGTAACCCGTGCCGAGGTACCCGGCTTGTCCGGCCGACCCGTTGCGGATGTCGCCGAAGGTAACGTAGGGCGGCACGCCGACTTCCGTCTTCATGAGTTTCGACGCGACCGAGCCGAGCGCCGGGTACTGGAGCGCCGCGGTCGGCTTGTTCCCGGTGGTCATGAACACGGCGGCCGGGCCGTGGCTCGGGATCGTGTGGTACAGCGAGCGGACGATGGTGAGTTTGTCGCTCACTTGCGCCATCTTCGGGAAGGTCTCGGCGACCTGCACCCCCGTCACATTCGTATCGACCGACTTGAACTCACCGCGGATGCCCTCGGGGGCGTCCGGCTTGTTGTCCCACATGTCGATGGTGGCCGGACCGCCCGCGAGCCACAGCAGGATGACGCTCTTGGCTTTCGGCTGACCGCTCCCGCGCTCCTTGCTGTTCGCGGCTTTCGCCTTCGCTTCGGAAGCGAGAAGGCCCGGCAGCGTGAGACCGAGGATACCCGCCGACCCGATGGTCAGCACGTCCCGGCGGTGGAAGCCTTCGCAGTCGGTTCGGCGCGTCGCGGACATGGCAGCGGTCTCCGAAAGGGTAGGGGATAAGGGTGGGTGGTTTGGGGCGTCGCTCGCCCGGAGAACCCGGGCGCACGACATCGGCATCAGTGATTCAGAATGAACTCGCGCGTGTTCACGAGTGCCCACATGAGGTCCGTGACGCCCGCCGCGCGGTTCTTGGCATCCTTCAGGTGCTGCACCGCGTCGGCTTTCTCGGTCGCTTTGGGAAGGCGCGAGAGCGTCGCGAGGAACAGTTCCTCGGCCAGTTCTTCGTTCGTGAGTTTGCTCTTGGCGAGGGCCGTTACTCGGCCTTCGGCAGCCGCAAATTTTGCGAGTACCACCGTGTCGGTCATGCGGAACAGCGTTTGGGGCAGTGCGGGTTCCGTTGCGCGCTCGCAATCGCAGGCGGTCGTGCGCGGCGGGCGCCCGAAGATCCGCAGCGCGTAAGCCACGCTCCCGTTCAGCCGGCTCGAACCGAGTTCGACCATCTTCGTGCCGAGCGGGGCTTCTTCCTGACCTGTAAATTTCTCTTCCACACCCATCGCGGCGTTGAGCACGTCCACCACTTGCTCGGCCATGAGCGGGCGGATGAAGGCGTGCGAGAAGTTGTTCTTGTCGAACTTGTTGCTCTCGTTGGTGGCGTAGCTCAGTTGGTACGTCCGGCTCAGCAGGACCGTGCGTTCCAGTTTGCGAATGTCGAACTTGCTCTCGATGAAGTCCTTGGTGAGTGCGTCGAGGAGCCGCGCGTTGATCGGTGGGTTCGCGAGCGAGAAGTCGTCCACGGGGTTCACGAGCCCGACGCCGAAGTAGTGCGCCCACACGCGGTTCACAAAACTCTTCGCGAAGAACGGGTTCTCAGGAGCAGTGAGCCAGTCGGCGAGTTTCACGCGGGCGTCCTCGCCTGGTTTCACACTGAGGACCGCGCCGCCGAGAACTTTGGGCGCGGGGGGCTTGTTGGTTGCGGGGTTCGGCTTCGCGCGCCCGGGGCCGCCGCCGAACATTTCGCGCACGAGCAGGATCTGGTTGTTGTTTCCCTTCGGGGCCGCGTCGCGCCGGGCGGCGTTCTCCGCATCAACCAGCTTCTTCAAATCAGGATTGCTGAACTGGTTGTTTTGGAACGTGACCTGGGCGAACACGTTGGCGAACGCCCAGTATTCGTCTTGCGTCCAGCGGTCGGTGGGGTGCTTGTGGCACTGGGCGCATTCGAGCCGCACACCGAGGAACGCCGCGGCCACCTTTTCGCCCCATTGCTCCGCGGGGACAGCTTGCTGCCGGCGCCAGAACAGGTCGAGCGTCTTCTTGTCGGGGTAGTCGGTCTTAAACCCCTTCGCGGACTGCTCATCGACCTTTTTGACGAACGCGATCCATGCGTCCGGGGCTTGCCCGTCCCGGCTGTTGGCCGTGAGGATGTCGCGCACGATCTGGTCGTAGGGCGCGTTCTCGGCGACGCGCTTGCGGAGCCAGTCGTGCCACATCTGCGACCGCTTCGGCTGGGTCTGCTGAGGAACTTCGAGCGCCTGGGTGTTGTTACCGGTGACGTCCGAGAGCTTCGTCGCCCACACCGCCGCGTGGAGCGGATCGGCGAGCACCTTGTCGATCATCTTCGCGCGCTTCTGCGGGTCTTTGTCCGCGACGAAGGCCCGGATCACGTCGGGGGGCGGGAGCTGCGCGAGGGCGTCAATGTAGAGCCGGCGGAGGAACGTTTCGTCCGAAGCGAGGCCCGACGGAACCACGTTCATCATCTTGAGCTTGGCGAACACTTCCGTGTCAACGAAGTTCACTTCGGGCACGCTGGGGTACGCCTCGGTGCGCGCCGGCGACGGAACGAGTACGCGGATCGCCTTCACGCTTCCGCGGTACAGCACTGTGAGACCCGCATCACCGGGTTGACGGGGGGTGAGCAACCCAAAGGGCGAGACGGCGGCGATGGCGTCGTCGGTGATTTTGAAGTCGCAGAACGGTGTGATGTCTTCCCGGGAGCCATCGACGAAGGTAGCGGTGACCGTCAGTTGTTTGGTCTTCGCGTCCGCGAGCAGCGCGAAATCGGCCGGCGCGACCGTGATTTCTTTGATTTCTCCGCTCCCGCGTTCCCACTTGGCTCCCGCGCGAATCCACTCGCGGAACACATTGTACACCCAACTGTCTTTGCCGAACCGCATTCCGCCATCGTGTTGCGTCTGCCCGGTTGCTTTCAACAACAGCAGGCTCTCGTCCGGGCGTACCACATTGACGCGGCGCCCGAGATTGTCGCGCGTGAGGTTCGCGAAGTCCGCCGAAGGTTCGTAGCCGAACAGCGAGAGCCGGAACCCGTTCTTGCCCTGGAACGAGCCGTGGCACCCCCCCGCGTTGCAGCCGGCCTTCGAGACGAGGCCCATGATGTGCCGCTCGAAGTCGACGTTCTTGACTTTGCCGCCCGTGGGCAGGTCAACATCGGCGCGGCTCACACCGGTCGCGGTGAAACAAGCGGCGAGGGCGTAGACGAAGCGGCGAGAGAACATGACAGCGTCTCGGCGGGGATCGTCCGGAACGGGGCGAAAAACGGTTGGCGAGCGGTTGGTGTGGAGTCGTTCTGCGGCGCGTTGTGTGGCGCCGCGAACTCTTCTGAAATGGAAACCCGCGGAACGGTGCGGCAGACACCGCGGGCGATTTTTTCTCGCGAATTGTGTCTCGATCGGAAGGCGAGTTCTGGTAATCGCTTACGGCCCGTTATTGCGGGAGCAGCCGTAGCGTATCGACCGCGGCGCGGATCACATCGGCCTGTTCCCAGGCCAGCGTGAATGATTCTCCCTGGAGCCACAGCGAGAGTTGGTCCGCGTGGTGCGGCGAGAGCGGGTTACCCGACTGCCCGCCGCACAGCACGAAGGTGCTCTTCGGCAAGTCGGCGAGATCGAATGCGGTTCGCAGGTTCGCCATGTTGTGCGTGAACGCGGTTGGTTCGGCGGGGCGAGCGCCGGCCTGACTCACCGTGTTGCCGTCGCCGCCCCACGGGAACGGTCCGCGGTTAAACGCCGGTCCGAGCCACCGGTGCTTGCCGAAAAGCGGGTGCTCCAACAGGAGGCGCCGGAGGTGGCCCCACGCCCAGAACTTCGCGCTCGGTCCCGCTTCGCGGCGCAACCGGCGCACGACCCCGGCGAGCACTGCCTCCATTTCTTTGGCCCACGACGCGAACCAGCCCGAGGGCTGTTCTCGCAGGAGCCTTGTGAGGTGCGAAACGCGCCGATCGGAGAACAGGTTGTACGGTAGGATTCCCAGCGCGCCTTCGCCGAGCGCGACGTCCCAACTGTTCGGCGCCTTCGCTTTCGCCACGCGAACGCACATCTCCGCGACGAACAACTCGAACACCGCAGCCGCCGGCGATTCGGTATCGACTTGCCCGTCCCACTCGCGCAGGAGGTTCAGCCCGTCTCGGGCGTATTCGTCGGTCGGGGTGAGTGCCAGGACTGCTTCCTTCACTTCGACCCACGGGAGCGATTTCACGTCCAACTGAATCGCCGCGCACTCGGCGAGCGTCCAGCCGGTGTCGCGTGCGGCGAGCAACTCCCGGATGCGCTGCGCGCGGTACGGGTCGATGAAGTCGTGCCCGAGTTGGTCGGCAGAGCCTCCCCCCCCAGCCCCCCTCCCTGAAGGGAAGGGGGAACAGGTACGCGAGCCCGCGGTGCCTGAGACAACGTTTGCCAACAGTTCTTTCTCCCCCTTCCCTTCAGGGAGGGGGGCTAGGGGGGTAGGTTGCCTTTGATCCTCTCCCCACGTCGGTGGGTCGTTGGCGGTGGCCAAGTAGCCGCACTCCGGGTTCACCCGGAACGGCATGTCGTCGAACGGGACGGTGCCGGTCCACCCCGAGTCGGGAACGTCGGCCGGTTGAGGCAGTAACCCGTTACCTCCGCGTCGCGTGGGGATTTCACCCACGAGTTGCCAGCCGATGGCGCCTTCGGCGTCCGCATAAAGCAGATTCAGCGGGAGCGCCGGCCACGCGGCGAACGGGCGGCGGAATTCATCGAAGGAACGGGCAGTCGGTGCGTGGAGGAAGCCGATGAGCGGTCGCGGTTCGAGCCAGGTTGCTGCGAGCGAGAGGGCGAGCTTTACGCCCGGGATGATCGGCGTGAGGATCGGCCCACGCGGGGTGACGAGCACGTCTTCAACGACGTCCGCCGCGCCCTTAACGCGAATGACGTCCTTCACCACGTCGCACGCGACGAAGGTACCGTCGGCCTGGCGCACGGAGCGCCCGTCGGGGCCGAGCGTTTCGAGGAAGAGGTCGCTGTTGTCGGTGAGGCCCGCCGTCACGCCCCACGCCGCGAACCCGTTGTGCCCGATCGCGAACCCGGGTGTGCCGGCGAGCGTTGCACCCGCGGCTTCCCACTGAGGTGTGCGAACGTGCGCGAGGTACCACGGCGCGGGGCACGTCGGTGCGAGGTGCGGGTCGCTCGCGAGCAGCGGCTTACCGGACGCCGTTCGCGCGCCCGAAATGGCCCAGTTGTTCGACCCGCCACCGCGCGGGAGGTAGGTTTGGAGGGCGCTGAGATCGGCCGCGAGTTTGTCGAACACGGGCGCGAGTGATCCGGCACCGGTGGCAGTCGGCTCGGCCGGTCCCTTTTTCTCTTCTCCCAGCGCAGTCGGGTCGAGGGCGCGCATCGCGTCCGGGCCGTCCGCGAGCAGAATGCGCAGGCGCGCGAGTTCGACGTCCCAGTTGGATGGCAGGAGGAACGATTGCAGTTTAAGGAGACCGAGCACGTCGGCCGCATCCCAGGCACTCGGGGTGCCGCCGACAATGGCGAACTCGTGCGGCTTCTGTGGTAGTCCCGCTGTCGCGCCCGCGTTCACCCCTCCGGCGAACGCCTCGAACGCGGCCCGCGCATCGGGGGTGAGCGCTTTGAGTTGTGCTTCAGCGGCGCGGCGGAACCCGATGTGCCGGCTCATGCGGTCCGCGGGCAGTGCGACCGCGCCGACCCACTCGGCCATCGTTCCGCGCACGAGGCGCAGCATCACTTCCAGTTGCCCGGCGCGGTCCTGCCCCTGACAGAACCCGAGCGCGAAGTGTGCGTCCGTGTCGGTTTCCGCATCAATGTGCGGAACGCCCCATTTGTCGCGCCGGATCGTGACGGGCGCGGAAACCCCTCGCACCCGGAGTTCGCCGGAAGTAACGGGCAGTCGGCGCCCGAGCGCGAGTCGGAGTAGCAGGCGGGAAAAGCTCATCGAGACAAGATATGACGAAAAAGCGAGCGGGGACCAACTCCCCGCTCGGTTGCGTTCCGGTCATTACGGCTGGGGAACCGGCGCGGTGCGCTCAGCTTGCTTGCCCTCGAACAGAGGGGGCATTGCCTTCAGCACGGATTCGATCGCCTTGTCATCGAGTTCGCCCTCACGGAAGGCGAAATTGGCGACGACCTTCTGCTTTACGAAGAGCAGTACTGTGACGTCGGCGTCCTTGTGGAGCTTGTACGACGGCGGACCGTCTTCGTCCTCGTACACGCCGACGGGGGCGCTCTTCACGCCCTGCTTCTGTGCCCACTTCGCGAGCGTATCGAGATCGGCCTTGTCCGCGAGGAGCGTCATCCACACTTTGCAGCCGCTGTCTTTCTTCCCGAGCGCCTCGGAATCGAGCTTCGCAATTAACTTGCCCAGCGGGTCGCTCGTCGTGCGGGCAAACACAACGACCGCGGGCTTGTTACCCTCGTGCTGCTCGCAGATGTAACACGTCTGCTGGCCGCGCTGCGGCCCGGTCGCGACGAGGAAGCTGTACGGACCCGGGCGCTTGCCGACCGGCGTGCCCGATACGCACGGGTCGGCGGCCCGGAGCGGGAGTGCGAGCGCGCATGTCAGTGAAAGGCAAAGGAGTAGTCGCGTCATCGTGAGTTGTTATTGAGTGTGTTGGGTTCGTTGTTCGGGTGCGGTGTGGAGAGCGTGCAGGGCCGTTTGGCTCGCGGTTGTGTAACTACACCCGCTCGTTAACACTCGCGGTTCGCCTGGAGCGTTCTGGGCGAACCGCGAGTGCTAACGAGCGGGTGGGCACCCCGTGCCTGCCTGCTTCCACATTAAACGGCCCTGGCGAGGTTCGTACCTCATTCCCCGGCAGCGGTCGCGGTGGACCGGGAGAGCTTGGTGGCGCGCCGGGCCATGTCGTTCTGGAGCGCGGTGAAGTCCCGCGAATCGGCCTTCGCCCACACGCGGTGCGCGATCTTCAGGTACCGGGCGGCTTCCTCGCTGCGCCCCAAGCGGTCGCACAGCGCCCACAAGCCCAGCGCGCCGCGGACGCTGCCGGCGTCGTGGGCGAGCGCTTCCTGGAAGGCTTCTTCCGCGTCCGTTGCGCTCCCGGCTTCCAGCGCGCCGATGCCCCACGATTCCATGTACACCGCGCCGTTTCCCCAGGAGTGGTGCCCGAACTCGTTCTTGGTCGCGTCCACGATCTTCTTGAGCAGTTTCAACCCGGCCTCGCCGTCACCCTTCTGGCACAGGTGCCGGCCCTGGACCTCCCACAACCGGCGCTCGAGTTGCTTGTCGAACTTCTTCGACTGCGAAAGTTGGCGCAGGGTATCGACCTCGCGTCCGGCCTGTTCGGTGTCGAACTTTTCAAGCGAAACAAGTGCGGCATAGTACGCCCCCGACGACTTGTCCGAGCGCCGGAATTGCTCCACCAGTCGTTGCGCCTCGTCCCAATCGTGTTGGCCCATCGCCATGCGCAACCAGTCGGTGCGGAAGGTGTACTTGTAGCTTTCCGCGAGGGTGCGGTGCGCCCGCGCTTCGGCGAAGCGGCCGTCGTGGATGAGGCTCCGCGAGAAGATGTCCATGTGGTGATTGAACTGGTGGTCCTCGCTGGGCTTAACGTCCTGGAGCTTGTGGTACGCGACCTGAAGTTCGACCGCTTTCGCGGACCAGTCCGTCGTTTCGCCCCACTTCCCGATCCGCGTGCCGAGGTGCGCCTGCATGTGGTGCGCGTGCGGGATACCGGGCGACGACTTGATGTAGTTCTCCGCATACGGCCACCCGAGCGCCGGGCGCTGGACGTTCTCGTAGAAGTGGACGAACTCGTGGTTGGCCCCGGGGTGCAGCGGGTTCACCCGGAGGAGCGCTTTGTAGAACACCGCGGTCGCGTTCGGACCGTCCGCGCCCGCGAGTTGGGCGCGCCAGAACCAGCCCTCCTCGTCGTCCTCGTGGAGCATCAGCAGTTCGTCGAGCGACTGCGCGGCCTTCTTCCGGCGCTCGTCCGGGCCGACGTTGGGCCACATCCCCTTTTCCTGCAACCGCGACTGGACCAGCAGGCGCTCGCGCGGGCTGGCCTTCGGCATCAGCCGGCGGGCGGTATCGAGCGAGTAGTCGATCGCGTTCTTGCCCACGCGGTCCGGCAACTTGCCGTACACCAGTCCGCCGAGCAGTCCCACATAGGGGGCAACGGGCGGGGTGACTCCGGGCTTGCCCCACTTCTCCAGCGAGCGCGACAGCATCAGCCACGCATAGGCACAATCGGGGTCGTGTTGGAGCGCCGTTTCAAACGCACGGGCCGCTTCCATCCAGACGTAGGAGTAGTACATCCCCAACCCCTGATCCACGAACGCTTGGCACTGCGGGTTCGTGGTGCCCACGGGGTACTTGTAGACGCACGCATCGAACATCGGCTTCGCGGGTGCGAGTCCGGTCAGCGGCATCTTCGGGGTGGACTCGCCCGCGGCCGGTGCCTTCGCACGCGGGGGCGGCGCGAGTGCGGCCCCCACGCCTTCGCGCGGGGCAGACGAGGCCGTTTGTGGTACGAGGAACAGCGCGGTGGCGAGCAGCAAACAACCGAACGAGCGCATCATGGCAGGTTCGCTCAAGAGGCAGGAGGGCCGATCGTAGCAAAGTTTACCAGTCCGGTGAACATGGCGAAAGGGGCGAGTGCGGATTCTCATCGGCGGTGGGCGAAAGATGAGAGCGGACAGTCCCAAGATAGCTGAGCAGAATGGCCACAAAAAAGCACAAAGGGCACAAAAAAAGCAAAGAGTGGAGAGCAGAGGACCGAAGACGAATACCGATTCTGTCCTCTGTCTCCTGATCGGTCTTCTTTTGTGCCCTTTGTGCTTTTTTGTGGCCATTCCGCTCAGCTACGCACATCAATCCGCAAAGAGGAATTCGTTGGTGTTGAACAGCACGCGACAGAGGTTCGCGAGGCCGTGCTTATCGGCGTAGGCGGTGAACAGCTTCCCCTCCTCGGCCGACGGCGGCCGGCCCCACACCAACCGGCATCCGAACTCGATCTGCTTCGCGCGCTCCGCGGAGTGCTTTTCCAGCCGCGCGGCCATCGCCCGTGCGTGAACGAGCACGAACTCGTTGTTCAACAATGCGAGGGCTTGCGGCGCGGTGACGGACTCGCTCCGTTTCGGCGTGAGCGCGGACGCATCGGCACCGTCCAGACACTCGACAAGCGGGTCGGGCAGTGTGCGGAACACGAACCGGTACACGCTGCGCCGGTGCCCTTCCTTCTTCTCCCAATCGAACTTGTTGTAATCCACCACCGGCGTCACGTGGATGCCGGGCTTCATGTCGAACTGCTGGTCCGACGGTCCGCCGGCCGTGCGGTCGAGTCGGCCGCTGATGGCGAGCACCGCGTCGCGGACTTGCTCCGCGTCCAGGCGCGCGCGGTTCTGGCGCCAGAGGAGTTTGTTGTCTTCGTCCGCCTTCAGGCCCTCGGCACGCGACAGTGACGCCTGCTTGTAAACCGCGCTCGTAACGATGAGCCAGTGCAGGTGCTTGAGCGAACCGCCTCCGGCCTTGCGGTCGGGGCTCGCCAGTTCGGACGCGAGGAAATCGAGCAGTTCCGGGTGTGTGGGCTTCTGCCCCATTCGGCCGAAGTCGTTCGGCGTTGCGGCTAGCCCGGTACCGAAGTGCCACTGCCACACGCGGTTCGCCATCACGCGCCAAGTGAGCGGGTTATTCGTGTCGGTTAGCCACTTCGCGAGTGCTGCGCGGCGGTCGCCTTCGGTGTGGTTTTTGAGCAGATCGAATTCGCCCGGTAACTTCGGTACGAGCGACAACGCGCCCGGCTCGACTTCCTCGCCCGGTTTACGAATATCGCCGCGCTTGAGCATCCGCACTTCGCGCGGAGCGGGTGTGGGTCGGTGGCTGCCATCCGCCGTGAAGTTCGGCGCGGCGGCATAGACCATCGCGGGCGCGGGCAGCGCTGTGAGTTCGGCACTCGCTTGTTCTTTGAGCACATGCAGCGCCAGTTCTCTCACCTGCGCTTCCGTGCGATTGGCCGGCGCGGTCGCGAGTATGGCCTGAAGGTTGGTCGGCAGTGCGGTCGCTTTCACGGGCGGAGGGGCATCTGTGATCGAGAGCCGGAACCGGCCGATCAGGTGCCCACCGCCGTGGATTTGTTCGAGCGCAAAGGTCAGCTCCGTTTCGCCTTCGGCGGTAACAGGTTCTGCCAACTCGAACACGGCCTCGTGTGATTTGCCGACTTGTGGATAAATGCCCCACGCGGTGCCCCGGTTGCCGTCGATGGCGTGCGCTGCGGTCCAGCCGGATTGGTCGAAGTCCGCGGTCGCATTGCGGACCTTCAGCGCCTTCGGCTTCGTCCCGTCGGACGCGGTGACCTTGAACTCGCTGAGGTGCAAGTTGCCGTTGTCACACCGACCCGGCCCGCGCATCGGTAGTGCGTCGTCCGTGAGTAGTTCCAGCCGCACGGCCGTAACGCGCCGGGCCTTCACGCGCGTGGTGAGCGTGTACGTGTCGCGTTCCGGGCGCGTGCCTTCAGCCCGAATCGAATCGTCGCCGCGCATGACGAGCTTCGATCCCGCGTCCGAAGTGATCTTGGTGAAATCGGGGACCGTCCACGTCACACTTGCCCCAGCGTTCTTCTGCTCCCATCCCGTGACTGCTTTTTTCACTCGCACAGACGTAAGGTCCAGCCCCGGGGCGTTCTTCGCGGTGGCCGCGAGCAGCGCCTGGAGTTCGTTTCGTTTCTTGGCGGTGGCCGGGTTCGACTCGAACGCGACTTCTCCGCGCCCCACTCCCGCGAACACGGCCTGGAGCCGGTAATACTCTTCCTGCGTGATCGGATCGAACTTGTGGTCGTGGCACCGGGCGCACTGGACCGTCAGCCCCGAGAACGTGTTAAACACCGTGGTAACGATGTCGTCGCGGTCGAGGTACCGGCCGGCTTCGCGGTCGATACTGTCCTCGCGGATATCGCGCAACGAACTCTCGTCCCACGGCCCGGCGGCGAGGAACCCGAGCGCCGGGATCAGCTTCGGCTCGTTGGGGAACAACACGTCCGCCGCGACCTGTTCCTTCACGAAGCGCGAGTAGGGCGTGTCCGCGTTGAACGCATGAATGAGGTAGTCGCGGTAGCGCCAGGCGTTCGGGCGCACGCGGTCCTGGTCGTGTCCGTGTGTCTCGGCGAAGTGAACCGCGTCCATCCACAACCGCGCGAAGCGCTCGCCGTAAGCGGGGGACGCGAGCAGCCGGTCCACGAGTTTTTCGTAAGCGTTCACGTCCTTATCGTTGACGAACGCTTCGACCTCCTCCGGCGCGGGCGGGAGCCCGGTCAGGCCGAACGTGACGCGCCGGATCAGCGTGCGCCGGTCCGCTTCGGGCGCCAGTGAGAGCCCTTTATCTTTGAGTTTCGCGAGAACGAAACGGTCGATGGGGTTCGTGGGCGGAGTTTTTGTGTTTGGCGCTTCCGGGGTAGTGGGCCGGTTCAAAGGTTGGAACGCCCACCACACGTTCCCCGGCTCCGCGCCGAACGCGACGGCAGAGAGAGCAAGCAGCGCGGCAGTGGAGAGCAGCCGGGTCCGCATCGCGACACTCCAGGAGAATTATCTGATCCCCGCCATTGAGGAGAGGAGGAAAATCAAGAACCGAAGGCCTTTCGCACACGTTACCCGAGTTCCGCAATCCACTGGGACGAGGCACGCATTTGGAGAGCCGAGAGACTCAGGAACGAGCTTACCGGAGCAATTGCGGGTGGGCATTCGTTGGCGGGAGGCGTGAAGCGCTTAATTGAGACGATACTCTGAATTTCGCACTGCTGCAAGCGCGAGCGCCGCTGGTTTTGAGACGAAGGTGACGTTACACTGGAACGCGGAGGTACAGCATGTCTGCCGTTATTGAAGCCCCGCGAACGCTGGTCGAGACCGTTGCGGCGATGCGGTTCCCGAACAAGACCGACGCGCGCCTGCAATCGCTCATGGACCGCAATACAAACGGACAAATTACCCCGGGCGAGCGGGAGGAGTTGGAAGCACTCGCCGAGTTGAGTGAATCGATTGCGCTTGTCCGCGCGCAAGCTCTCAAGCTCCTCGGACGGCCCCCGGTGTGAGCGAGCCGTGGGCTGAAATCGTTCGGCGCGTGACGGCTCGCGCCGGAAACCGGTGCGAATACTGCCGCATGCACCAGTCACTTCAGGGTGCCACGTTTCACATCGAACACATCGTCCCGCAAGCGGCCGGGGGATCGGATTCGGCCGACAACTTGGCTCTGGCGTGCCCGAGTTGCAATCTGGGTAAGTCGGATCGCGTGCGCGTGCCGGACCCTGCAACGCAGCAAGTGGCTCCACTTTTCAACCCGCGTACCGATCGTTGGTCCGACCATTTCGGGTGGGATGAAGACTGGCGGATCGTCGGCCTTACGTCGACGGGACGTGCGACCGTCGCGGCTCTCAACCTGAACCACCCTCGGCGCCTCCGCATTCGCGAGGCCGAAGAGTGGTTCGACCTGTTCCCGCCGGACGAATGACGGTCGATCACTCTGCCTTTCTCCTTGTATCGCCCGCGTCTCGCGCGATAATCGGGCCATCCCCACCCACACCGGAGGCGCACATGCCGCGTCCCTCTCCTTCACGCCGCACGTTCCTGAAAACTTCTGCCGCTGCCGGGGCCGCGCTCGCCGCACCCGGATTTCTGCGAGCCCGAAATGCGAACGAGAAGCTCAACATCGCAATCATCGGTTCCGGCGGACGCGGGGCCGCTAACCTCAACGGCGTTGCCGGCGAGAACATCGTTGCGCTGTGCGACGTGAGCACGGCCGCGGTCGAAAAGGCGGCCGAGAAGCACAAGAGCGCCCGCAAGTTCACGGACTTCCGCAAGGTCTTCGACCACGCGAAGGACTTCGACGCGGTCGTAGTGAGCACGTGCGAGCACACGCACGCCTTCGCCACGCTGCTCGCGCTCCAACACGGCAAGCACGTCTACTGCGAGAAGCCACTGACACACAACATCGCGGAAGCCCGCATCATCCGCGAAGCTGCGGCGAAGACCAAGCTCGCCACCCAGATGGGCACGCAGATTCACGCCGAAGACAACTACCGCCGCGTGGTCGAACTGATCCAGACGGGCGCGATCGGTCCCGTGCGCGAGGTTCACGTGTGGGTGAGCCGCGCGTGGGGTCTTCAGTCGGCCGAAGACGCGAAGGCCAACAAGGACATCGTGTACGTGACCGAGCGCCCCAAGGACGATGTGAAACCACCGGCCGATCTGGACTGGAACTTGTGGCTCGGGCCGGTGGCCGATCGGCCGTTCAGTCCGATCTACGTGCCGGGGCCGAAGTGGTACCGCTGGTGGGAGTTCGGCAACGGCACCATGTCCGACCTCGGTTCGCACTGGAACGACCTGCCGTTCTGGGCTCTCAAGTTGAAGGCGCCGACCGCGGTGGAAGCGTCCGGTCCGAAGCCGCACCCGGAGATCGCGCCCGCGTCGATGCAGGCCACCTACGAGTTCCCCGCACGCGGCGAAATGCCGGCGGTGAAGATGACGTGGCACCAGGGCAGTTACCGCCCGCCCCAATGGACCGAAAAGAAGATCCCGCAGTGGGGTAGTGGCGTGCTCTTCGTCGGCGATAAGGGAATGCTGCTCTCCGAATACTTCAAGCACGTGCTGTTGCCGGAGAAGCAGTTTGCGGAATTCGTGCGGCCGAAGCCGTTCATCGAGAAATCGCGCGGGCACTACGCGGAATGGGTTCACGCCTGCAAGACCGGTGCCCCCACGACGTGCAACTTCGAGTACGCGGGCTGGCTCACCGAGTCGAACCACCTGGGGAACGTCGCGTTCCGCGCCGGTAAGCGCCTGGAATGGGACGCCGCGAAGATGAAGGCGACCAACTGCCCCGAAGCCGATGCGTTCATCCACCGCGAGTACCGCAAGGGGTGGAAGCTGGCGTAACCATGCGGCTTGCTCTGTGTGCCTGCAGTTACCCGTTGAATTGATGCGCGTGGCCTTTGGTTTGGTGGCACAGGCCTCTGGCCTGTGGAAGACTTCCACAGGCCAGAGGCCTGTGCCACGAGCAAAATCGCGCATTCACCGCTCATCGCGAGCGGTTCATACGGAAAGAACCTCTCCATGTTCACCACCGACAGTATTCCGATCATCAACCCCACGGGCAGCGACGAAGAGTATTCCGCGCTGTGGGGTGTCGCGGGACCGGTCGCGAAGCAATCGCTGTGGCTCGTCCACGGCCTCTCGCGCCGGTGGGAAGACTTCAGCCACATTCTGTGCGACCTCACGGCGTGGTGGCACGTTCACGCATACTCGCACCGCGGGCACGGCGAATCCACACGCACCCCGGGCGCGTACCGCGTCGCGGACTACGTTCCCGATCTCGTCGCGGCGGTGAGGGCCGCACACAAGAAATGCGTGCTGGTCGGGCACTCGCTCGGGGCGCTCGTGTCGATGGGCGTCGCGGCACAAGTTCCCGATCTCGTCACGGCCGTGGTGCTGATCGACCCGCCGGGACCGCGGTTCCTGTCGGGGCTCGATACCTCGCCCTACGGAACCATTTGGCGCGCGATGCAGAAACTCGCGGGGCGCAAGGACACAAGCGCCGTTGCGCGAGAGTTCGCGGACGTGCGCGTTCCCGGGGCGCAGCCGGACGAAACCATTCGCCTGGGCGACTTCCGCGACGCGGCTTCGCTGCGATTCGTCGCGCGCTGCCTGCGCGACCTCGACCCGGAAGTGTTCGACCCGCCGCTGAAAAAGCGCTGGCTCGACGGCTACGACATGTTCGCGATCGCCAAACACATCAAGTGCCCGGCGCTACTCATCGTCGCGGACCCACTGTACGGCGGGATGCTCCCGCCCGAAGACGCGAACCCGCTCGCCGCCGCGCTCCCCGACTGCACGCGGGTGGATTTGCCCGCTGTGGGCCACCTGGTTCACTGGCAGGACACACCGAGCACGCTGCGGTTACTGCACTCGTTCTTGAACTCGCTTTAGCCCCAACGCGAACCTCTCCCATGAAACTTGCTACCGGCACGACCGTTATCACGAACGGCACCCTCATTGATGGCAACGGTGGCCCGCCCGTGCGCGACGCCGCGCTCGTGATTCGCGACGGCCGCATTCACTTCGTGGGACCAGTGCGTGATGCGCCGACGGTCGAACCCGAGGCCGCACGCATTGACGCACGCGGCGGGACGATCATGCCGGGACTGGTGGAGGCCCACTTCCACCCGACGTACTTCAACGTCTCCGCGCTCGAAGACCTCGACATCAAGTACCCGGTCGAGTACGTCACGCTGCTCGCCGCGGCGAACGCGAAACTGGCCCTCGAATGCGGCTACACCGCCGCTCGCAGTGGCGGAAGCCTGTTCAACATCGACGTGTGGCTGAAGAAGGCCATCGAGAGCGACCTGTGCCCGGGGCCGCGCCTCGCGGCGAGCGGGCGCGAGATCTGCGGGGTCGGCGGGTTAATGGACTGGAACCCGGACTTCCGCAAGATCGGGATGGACGGGCTCGTGCTGCTCGTCAACGGCGCGGACGAGGCCCGGGCCGCGGTGCGCAAGTTGGTGAAGGACGGGGTGGAGTGGGTGAAGACGTACCCCACGGGCGACGCGGCCGCGCCCGACACGAACGACCACCACACGCTCTGCATGACGTTCGAGGAGATGCACGCGGTCGTCGCCACGGCCCACAACCACAAGCTGAAGGTGACCGGGCACTGTCGCGCGACCGAGGGCATCAAGAACGCGCTGCGGGCCGGGTACGACGCGATCGAGCACGGCACGTTCATCGACGACGAGGGGCTTGAGTTGCTCCTGAAGCGCGACGTGCCGTGCGTGCCGGCGCTGTACTTCGAACTGGCGAGCGTCGAGCGCGGGCCGGAGTTCCGGTTACCGCCGCGCGTGATCGACGGGCACAAGGAGACGCTCGAGGGCGGGGCCGAGAGCGCCCGCAAGATCCTGAAGGCCGGCGGGCGCCTCGGCATGGGTGGAGACTACGGCTTTGGATGGAATCCGCACGGCGACTACGCGCGCGAGTTGAGTTTCTTCGTGAAGTACGTCGGGTTCTCGCCGTTGGAAGTCATCACGTGTGCGACGCGCACGGGCGCGGAGATCATGGGCCGCGCGTCCGAGTTCGGCACCCTCGAAGTGGGCAAACTCGGGGACGTGTTGGTGGTGGCCGGCGACGTGCTCGCGGACATCAGCATCTTGGAAGACCGCACGCGGTTCATCGCGGTCATACAGGGCGGGGTGGTGAAGGCGGGGCAAGCAAGGGGCGACCGATGACCGAAGCGGAATGGCTGGCGTGCGAAGCTCCAGACTTGCTTCTCGATCTGGTTGCGACAACGTGGACGCGCTCGATCACTGCCGCGGTCTCGGTCCGCACGTGCGCGGATGCTGGGTCGTCGATCTGGTGCTCCGCAAAGAGTAGCGGGAGAACAAGCACAGCGCCGGAGTTACCCAGTTCCAGCGCTGTCAACATCTCTCCCGTAAACGGCACCCGACCCGAACTCAGAGCCGGGGCGATTGAAGACTCGCGGATGTCAGAGTTCTTCCCACTTCTCCACACCCGCCTCGTCGCGGGTGATTTCGATACCACTTGCACCGGGTGACGGATCGATCACGCTGAGGACTGGTTACGAAACCTCTGACAAAGAGAAGTGCTCGTGTCGAGAGCGGTGTTGTGCGCCATTGCGGGCTTACTGGTAGCAGCGCCTTCGGCCCGGACCGAGTGCGTGCCCGGCCTCATCGGGGGGAGCGATCGAAATCGGAGGCGCCCGTGTCCACCAACGGTCCCCGAACGCAACTAAGTTGCTGAGCCGGTTTCATATCCCTCCACCGCCCAGGTGCCGTGATGCCGCGTCCGCCCAAGCCCCAAGTGAACCCGTCCCCGTGTCCGCTGTGCCGCGGCGGACGCATCTGGTGGCCCGAACCCCGCTGCGCGCTCGGGTACGTGCCCGCGTGCGTGGGGTGCAATGCCGAGAGCCTCGGCGACGTGCCCGAGGACGGGTTCCCTTACGACGCCGCAACCGTTATGGAAATGAAAAGTCTGTAGCCGGTGGGTGCGACCGGATCACCCCGACCCACACAGGTTCTGGCGCCGTGCCGGGCACGGCGCCCCATTGATTTTCTCGGCCCCGCTCGTTCGGCTGCGTTGCCTTTGTAACGACTTAGGGTCTGATCTCAGGGCTGGCTCCAGGAAGTGAGAGCCGACGAAGTTCGCCCCAGGTCGTCACTTGGTGATATTGCCCTTCCCGGTCACCGGTGTCACCGCGATGCGGCTGAACTGAACGGAGTTGCCGGCTCCAATATCCAGAAATAGTGCCTTTTTGTTCGGCACGCCCCATCCCTCACCGAGCGAGAGGCGGGCGAAGTTACCTTTGAACGAAGTTGCGATTTTTCCGTTTATCGACAGGTCAATTTTCCCACTCCGGACGGCATAGACCAGTGTGTGATCCTGGTCGCCCTTAATCAACTGCCCTTTGACCGTCGTCACGTTGTCGAGGCCCGATTTTCTGTCCACGAAATATAAGCCGCTCCGGTGCCCCTCGTTGGGCCACCCGTCCACCACGGCCGCGACCTGGCGCCCGCCTACCATCAACCCGACGTTAATGGCGTTGTTTCCCGCGAGGCGTCGGCAGGTCACCTCGAGATCGTATTCCTCGCCCGGTTCGTATGGGAGTTGGAGCTGCGCCGAGTTCTCCCCGAAAAGCGCTTTCCCCTCTTTCTTCCACTTACCGGCGGCCGCGTGAACCTTCGGGTCCACGAGAGCAAGGAGGTCGAGTGCGCGCTCCTTCACGAACGTCTTCCACGCGGCCTCCACCGCCACGGCGTCGTCGTCCTTCTTGACCCGGACGTACTCCTTGACCGCCTCGGTGTGCGCGGCCTCCAGCGCCTTCCGCGCGAGCACCGGCTTCTGCCAGACCGCGGGCGGGGCGCCCTTCGGCACCTCCCCGGTCGCGTCGAACGTCTTCCGCTCGTCCTTAATCTGGTCGAGCGCCTTCTTGTTCCCGTCCTTGCGGGCGGCGTCCTCGCGCTTGTCGAACCACTCGCCGGCCTGCTTCCGGTACTCGCGCATCTCGCCGTCGTATGCCACCTTCGCCGCGAGCAGTTTCTCTTTTACCGGATCCTCGTCGCGGGCTACCGCCGGGCAAACCGCCCCGACCAGACCGGTCAGCATTACGACGCCGCGAATCATCGCCGAACTCCGGGACAGGGACGGATGCCAACGGGTCCGTCTAACAAAACAAGATAAACCCCGTAACGCTGAACCACAAGAAGAGGACCGTGTTACCCGGGGTTCAAACGCCCCGGGCACCTTAGTGTTTCGCGGGAATTGCTTGCGTTTCCTACTTCCCGATGGCCTTCTTCAGTTCTTCGAGCACGGGCTTCACGTCCGTTTCGTTCACCGAGGTGAACGCGAACGACTTCGCGACTTTCCCCTTGTTCACGACCACAACCGTGAGGTGAACGTCGGCGTTCACGCCCCAGTTGTTCGGGCCGCTCTTCTCGCCGTCGAACGCGGTCAGCGCCGTCTTCGTGAACGTCAGCGACATGCTGATTTTCGGCAGGTACTCCTTGTGCTTGTCGAACGCCTTTTCGCCGAGCCACACGGCCACGATCTCGGCCTTGTCGGACGTGTCCCCGATCTTGTCGTCCAGCACCTTCATGAACCGCGCCGCGGGGCGCCCGCCGACCGGAATCCCGCCTTCGGCGGCCTGCACGAAGACGTAGATCGTCGGCTCGTCCTTGCGGTCGGCCGCGAAGTCCGCTTCCTTCCCCTCCACCTTCCCGACGACACCGAACACTTTCAGTGCCGGGGCCTTCTCGCCGGCCTTCGGGCCGGACTCGTCCGCTCCGCGTGCGGTGGGGATGAACGCAACTGCCGCACACACCGCGAATAGCATCGCTTTCATGCTATCTCCTGATTTGATGACGAAATGGCCAACCGAGTAGAGCTTCCGAACTGGGGCGGGCTTCCCCAAAAATGGGCATTCCGCTTCGGGCGAGCGGTGCCCGGCTACAACACATCGCCGTCGGGCGTCACACTGAGCGGGTACTCGGGTACCGCGAGCCCCATTGTCGGGATCGCGAGGAGCCGGCGGTACCCACGTGACACGCGACTCTCTTCCGCCGCGACGAACTCCGGGGCCATTTCCGTCTTCGAGAACGGTCCCTCGCACGCGACCGGGGCGAACGTCGGGTCTACAATGTATTGTGCCAGCGCCGGGTTACATCGCAGGTGCCGCTCGGGTAAGCGGTGAAGCAGTTCTAGTGGTACCTCGCCGAGTACAAATCGGAGGTACAAATCGGATTCGGTGACGACCTCCACGTCGCTGCCGCACACTTCGCACCGGTACCCTTCGTCGCACTTCGCCATTGTTTAACCAACGCTTGTGGGCCGTCCGTTATATGTTAAGCGGTAGGGGCGCGTTCCGGCTCGTGAAAGCGAGAAACGTTAATGGGCGTGTTGGACCGGTTTCGGCTCGACGGACGCACGGCGGTCATCACCGGTGGCAGCCGCGGATTGGGGCGCGCGATGGCCCAAGCACTGGCCGAGGCCGGAGCTAATCTCATTCTGGTCGGGCGCGAAGAAGAGGCGCTCGAAGCTGCCCGGTTGGAGTTGGTCGAACTCGGGCGCCGGGTCGCGGTCGTCCCGGGAGACGTGTCCACGCCCGTGGGCGCAGAAGCCGCCTGTCGGCAGGTTCTGAACCTGAACCGCCCGGTGGATATCTTGATTAATAACGTCGGCGGGCGCCGCGTTGATGTGGCGACGGAAGAGATCCCCGTTGCACAGTGGCAGGAACTGATGGACCTGAACCTGACGAGCGCCCTGGTGTGCTCGCAGCACCTGTGCCGGGGGATGCTGGAGCGGGGCCGCGGGTCGGTGGTGAACGTGACGAGCGTCGCGGGGCCGATCGCGATCAAGGGGATCCGCGGGCGGCACTACGAGACCGCGAAATCGGCTCTGACGGCCCTCACGCGGGCGCTCGCCGCGGACTGGGCGCCGCGCGGCGTGCGGGTGAACGCGATCGCGCCGGGCGTGTTCCTCACGGACCCCAACCGGCGGTGGTTCGGTGAGAAGCCGGACTTCCAGGCCGGGTTCGTGTCGCACATTCCGATGAACCGCATGGGCGAACCGGGGGAACTCGGCCCCACTGCGGTCTTCCTCGCGAGCGATGCGTCGAGTTACGTCACCGGCGCCACGATCGTCGTGGACGGCGGGTATACGCTTTGGTGAACCCGACCGCGAGGTCGGGTGCCGTGCCTACCGCTCGCACCGTCGCTCGGTGCAGGTGAACCCCGACCGCGAGGTCGTGGGTGCTTACCCCCGCACTTGTGTGCGGGGTTCGCCCAAACAAGATTGGCCCTTTGTACTTCTTTGTGGCCATGCAGCTTTATCTGAGGTTTTGTCGTGGCCCTTCCCATTGTTGCGATCGTCGGCCGGCCGAACGTCGGCAAGTCGTCGCTGTTTAACTGGCTCGCCGGGCGCCGGATCAGCATCGTCGATCCCACCGCGGGCGTCACGCGCGACCGCGTGTCCACCGTCGTCGAGCACGGCGGGCGGGTGTGGGAGATCATGGACACGGGCGGCATCGGGATCGTGGACGTGGACGATCTCAGCGCCGACGTGGATCGGCAGATCCAGCTCGCGATCGAGTCCGCGGCGCTCGTCGTGTTCATGGTCGACGTGCGCGAGGGCATCGTGCCCCTCGACCAGGACGTCGCGGCCCGGTTGCGGACGATCAACAAGCCCGTGATCCTGGTCGCGAACAAGGCGGACACGGAGAAACTCGGCCAACAGGCCGGGGAGTTCTGCAAGCTGGGGTACGGCGAACCGCTGTGCGTGAGCGCCGACCAGAAGCTCGGTAAGGACGAACTGTTCGATGCCGTCGTCGAGAAGTTGCCGCCGGACACGGGCGAGGCCGCGCCCGGTGAGGCGGCGCTGATGATCGCGACCGTGGGCCGCCGCAACGCCGGGAAGAGCACGTTCATTAACAGCCTAGCCGGGGCCGAGCGGGTCATCGTGTCCGAGGTGCCCGGCACCACGCGCGACAGCGTGGACGTGCGCATCGAGCGGGACGGCAAATCGTACATCGCCATCGACACGGCCGGCGTGCGAAAAACGGCCAAGATGGGCACGAACATCGAGTTCTACAGCACCCACCGCGCCCAGCGGTCCATTCGCCGGGCCGACGTCGTGCTGCACTTCTTCGACGCGCGCCACCGCGTCAGCCGCGTGGACAAGCAGCTCGCCGAATACATCGTCGAGGAGAACAAGCCCGCGATCTTCGTCGTCAACAAGTGGGACCTGGTGAAGGAGTCAATGGGCACCGACAAGATGGCCGAGTACATGCGGCTCATGTTCCCGATGCTCGACCACGTCCCCATCGCGTTCATCACGGCGAAGGAGGGGAAGAACGTCATCCGGTTGTTGCAGCTCGCGGTGCAACTGCACAAGCAGGCCGGGCTGCGCGTGGGGACGGGCGACCTGAACCGCACGATCCGCGCCGCGATCGAAGCGAACCACCCGCCGATGTCCGGCAGCAAGACGCCGAAGGTGTTCTACGCGACGCAGATCGGCGTCCACCCGCCGACCATCGTGCTGTTCACCAACGGCCCGGAGCTGTTCGACCAGACCTACGTGCGCTACCTCACGAAAATCCTGCGCGACACGTTCCCGTTCTCGGAAGTGGCCATCAAGATCGTCCTGCGCGCGAAGGGCGAGGGGATGCGGCGCGGCCCCGGCGACGAACCGGTCGAGGAGATCCCCGACGCGGACGAAGAGGCCCCGATCGTGCGCGCCCCGCGGCGCGCCCCCGCGCCCGAACCGGTCGAGGAGAGCGAACCCGACCAGCGCTCACGCAAGAAGCCCCGCGGTTCCGAAACGTGGGACTTTTGATCCGAGACCGGGCAAGGCGAAAGCCGCCGCGGATAAACGCAGAGAACACGGATCAAAAAACAGAGGACAGAGATCAGAAGACAGAGAGCAGAGATGTATTGGCATTTGCAGCCCCGGACGGGGCGACCGATCGTAGCCAGGGGTGGAGCGCAGCCGAAGGCGAAGCGCAACCCCTGGCGGGCTCCCACGCAAATCCGGGGCGCTCGTGAACGAAATAAAACGAGTCCCGTAGGGGCGGCAGAGCCTTCTCGTTGGCCCTGCCGCCCCTACGGGGCTCGTTCATTTTCGCATCGGTCTACCAGGGGTTTCGCTCGCGTCGCTCGCTCCACCCCTGGCTACGATCGGTCGCCCCGTCCGGGGCTACAAATGCCAATACATACACCTCTGTCTTCTGATCTCTGATCTCTGATCTCTGATCTCTGATCTCTGATCTCTGATCTCTGATCTCTGATCTCTGATCTGCGGCGAAGTTTTACTTCTCGATCTTCCGGATCTCGATCTTGCGGAACACGACCGGGTCGTCGTGCCCGGCGAAGCCGAAGTGCCCCGCGGTGCGGTCTTTGCCAATGTGCGGGGTCTTGTCCTTGAACTCGGTGACCTTACTCAGGTCCGCGTCGAGGACGCGCGTGCCGTTCAGTTCGGCCACGATCGTCGGCCCCTTCACGGTCACTTCCACGAAGTTCCATTCGCCCACCGGCCGCAGGAACCCGCGGTGCGCCGGGACCATGCCGTAAGCGGAGAGGTTGTACTGGCGCGGGTCGAGCTTCGCGTACATCGGGTGGGTGTCGTCGAGGATCTGCAGCTCGCACATGGCGTCCGTGGCGACGTGCGCGTTGCCGTTGGGCGTGCGGATCGCGAGGCCGTTGTTCCCGCCGGCCGGGAGCTTGTACTCCAGGCGCGCCGTGAAATCAGCGTACTCCGCCTTCGTGATGAGGTTCCCGCCCTTGCCCTTCTTGCACACGATCGCGCCGTCAACCACCTCGTAGTTGTTCACCGCCCCGGTCCACCCGTCGAGGGTCTTGCCGTCGAAGGAGCTGTCGAAGCCCTTGGCGTCGTGCTTGCGCAGGATCTCGTTCGCTTCGGCCGCGGGGATCTCGCGCACGAACACGTTGCGCCAGCGGATCTCTCCGCCGTGCGTTTGGAGCAGGATCTTGCCCGCCTTCGGCAGCGGCGCTTTGCGGTCCCAGAAGTTCTCCATACGGGCGTGATCGACCACGAGTTTGCCGTTGAGGTAAACCGTGGTGCGCTCGCCCACCTGGACGATGCGGAACGTGTTCCACTCGCCGAACGCCTTGTCCGCGTGGGCCAGCGGCAGTTGACCCGCAGCGCCCTTCGAGTTGTTGAACAACCCGCCGGACCCTTTGTCCGCGCTCAAGTTCCACTTCCCGCCCTCTTTCGTCGTGTCCCAGATTTGGACCTGCGGCGTGTCGCGCAGGTAGATGCCGCTGTCGGCCTTCGCAACGGTCTTGTACTCGACGAGCAGTTCGATGTCCCCGTAGTCCTTGTCGGTCGTGAGGTACGCGCCGTTGCCGTCGTTGACCAGTTCGTCACCGGAGACGGACCAGTGCTTCTTCGCGTCGGTCGTCCACTCGGCGACCTTCTTCGCGCGCTCTTCGGGCGCCAGTTTCGCGAGTTCGGCCGGTGAGCCGCCCTTCGCGTGGATGGCCCACCCGTGCCAGCCGTCGAGGTTCTTGCCGTTAAACAGCGGCGTGAACCCCTTCGGCGGTTCGGCAGCGAGGAGCGGGACGGCAGCGTACAGTGCAATGCAGGACAGGAGGTAACGCATGGGAAATCCGTGTGGAACGAAACGGCAGAGCGCGGCGGAGTGGACAGGATATACGGGGCCGGAGGCAGCGTGAAACGAATCCCGTTTATCCCGTTCGCACCGCCGAGTATTCTCGTTATTTCGGGGCGAACGTGTACACGTAGGCGGTACCATTCGAGCCGGCGATGGCGAACCGATCACCCGTGGGGCTGATAGTGAGGTCGCGCGCGTTCGCGGGAACGTTGATCGTGTGGGCGCTCGTGGGATCTTCGCCCTTCCAGATCCAGATGCGGCCCTGTCCGCCCCCTCCGGCCGCGATCACTGCGCCCGACGGGTGGAACGCGACACCCCACGCCGTTCCCTGGAACGCTTCCTTCGTCTTGAGCACCTTCGATTTACCGCCCTTCCAGTCGATCAGTACCACCGCCGGGTTGCCGACGCCCGCGAACGCATTACTCACGTTGGTGATGCCGCACAGTGCGACCGCGGACCCGTCCGACTTGAACGCGATCCCGCGCGCCCCGCCGATGTCGGCCATGAAACCGGAATCGTACTTGTAGAGCACTTTCGCATCGATGTCGCGCGCGCACTTGCCGGTCTTCACGTCCCAATCTTTCACGACGCCCTTGAGGTCACACGACACGAGCCGCGAGCCGTCCGGGTGGAACGCGACGTTGTAGACGTGCGACGTGTGGCCCTCGAGCACGCGACCCGCGGCACCGTTGACGGCGCTCCACAGCTTCACCGTGTTGTCGTTCCCGCAACTCGCGATCGTGAGCCCGTCGGGGCTAATGGCGATCGCCCGCGCCCAGCCGTCGTGGGCCTGCACGGTTCTCACGGGCTTGGGTGCGCCCGCTTCTCCTTGCCACCAGATGAGTTTGCCGTGGTAGTCGGCGGAAACGATCGCGAACGGCGCTGATCTCGGTGCGGGCACACCCACCGCACCGAATCCGCCGGCCCCCTGAATCGCGCTTTGCTGCTTCGGCCACGCGACGAAGTCGGCGGGCACAACCGGCGCCGGTGCAACGAACGCCATTCCGCGTGCCCAGCTCTCGTGACCCGCAAACGCGGTTTTCGCCCCGGTGAGCAGGTCGAATCGCTGAACGCTGTCGTCCTCTGATGAGGCAAAGAGGAACCGGCCCGACGGGTCGAACCGGCACCCGACGAGCGGCCGCGCGTGCTTGAACTCGCGCTCGACGCGGGCGGCGGTCGGGTCGAAGACGGGGCGCGGGGGCGGGATGGACATGGGTGCTCCACTGCAATGGTCGGGTGCCTGGTGTGTTCCGAGGTCCGTGTTCCGGCGGCCGTTTGTATCCGGGGCGTTCGCGGCCCACGTCGGTGGCCGCATCCCAGACGGCGTCCGCGTCCCCATATCCCAGGGCGTTGCCCTGGGCTGAGGAATCGCAGGCCTTCGGCCTGCCCGTTAATCACCCCAACGGGGTGAGATTCCCCAGCCCAGGGCAACGCCCTGGGATACGGGCGGGGACGCGGACGACGCCTGGGATCGGATCGGTACGGGTGGGGGCAATACACCCGGGCGCTGACATCGGATACGGGTGGGGCAATGTTTGGGCGCGGCGACCGCATCTGGGGCAACGCCTGGGGCACGGGCACGCGGGTGCGGTCAGGGTTCGTGCGGTGTTACGCCAGGGCTTCTTCGATCGCGGCCGCTTTGGGGTCGGCGACAGGCACGGGGCGCTCGTTCGGGTAGAAGTTCTTCGTCGAATCGAGGCCGACGGCCCGCAGGTACGTGTGGAACAGGTGCCCGCTGTACACTTCGCGGTCGGCCACGGCGGTGCCGTTCGCGTTCGTCTTGCCGACCACCACGCCGCCCTTGATCCCGGCGCCCGCCATCGCCACGGACCACGCCTTCGACCAGTGGTCGCGGCCGTACTGGGCGTTGATGCGCGGGGTGCGGCCCATCTCGCTCATCACCACCACGAGTGTGCTTTCCAGCATCCCGCGGTCCGCGAGGTCTTCGAGCAGGGCCGCGAAGGGGCGGTCGAACTCGCCGAGCTGCTCGATGTGGAAGTCGAAGTTCTCGTGGTGCGTGTCGTAGTTCGAGTGCGACACCTTCACGTAGGTCACACCCGCTTCGAGCAGTCGGCGCGCGAGGAGCAGGTGGCGGCCGAAGTCGTGCCGGCCGTAGCGGTCCGCGAGTTTGGGGTTCTCTTTCTCCACGTCGAACACCTCGGCCTGCTTCACGACGCGCTCGGCCTGCGTGTACGACTCGGTGTAGGCTTCGGTCGCGGCCGACTTGCGCGACTTCGCGAACCGGTCGTTGAGTTTCCGGCGGAACGCTTCGCGCTCTTCGTCCGCGCTCGAGGCGAGGTTGGCCGGCCGGAACAGGTCCGCGGGCGGCTTGCCGTCACCGAGTGACACCGAGGCGAACTTGGGTCCGAGGAACGTGGCGTCGCCGCCGTTAAAGCCGCTCCCGCCCTTGGGCAGAATCTGGATGTGCCCCGGGAGCGCGGACTCGCGCGACGCGAGCAGCTTCGCCGATACCGCCCCGATGTGCGGGTAGTTGATCCCGGCTTCCGGTTTGCGCCCGGTGAGCATGATGCTCTCGCCGATACCGTGGTCGTCGGAGACCGAATTGAGGCTGCGCACGAGCGCGAGCCGGTGCGCGTGCTTCGCGGTGTGAGGAAGGAGCTCGGAAATGCGCGTACCGGTTACGGACGTCTGAATCGCCTTGAACGGCCCGCCGGTATCGGTGTTCGGCTTCGGGTCCCACGTCTCGAGCTGACTCACTCCGCCGGCCAGGAAGATGACCAGCACGCGCTTTTGTGACTTATTCAACTCGGCCGCGGACACGGGGTTCGCGAACCCGCCGAGCCCGAGCGCCGCGGTGGCACCGAGCGCCGAGCCGAGGAACCCGCGGCGCGAAACGGTGTGACCGGTGGATCGGCAGGCGTAGTTGCATGGCAGCATGGGAACTCCTGCGGGTAAAGAACCTACCCCCCAGCCCCCTCCCTGAAGGGAAGGGGAGCAGACCCTTCGGAGTCAGCTAGAGTGGGGCTAATTATCAACGATTTCGCGCGCCTGCTCCCCTTCCCTTCAGGGAGGGGGCTGGGGGGTAGGTCGCTTTGCTCTCAGTGGTTGAACCGGAACTCCGCGGACGCCACGAGCGCCCACACCAGTTCGTTGATCGTCGCTTGGCGGTCCTTGGTGCTTCTCAGTACGTCGCCCACGTCTCTCATTTCGTCGGCCGTGGGCCGGCGCGAGAGCACCGCGGCGAAGAGCTCGTCCGCGACCGCGTCGGGGTTGGTGATCTTGCTCAGGCGGTCGGCGAGGTTACCGGCTCGCGGAGGGAGCAGCCCACGCACTGCACCGCCGTACTTCAGGAACAGCGTCTGATCGAGCGTGGCGGAGAAATTCTCGCCCGCGTCGCCCGCTTTGCCGCCCAAAATGCTGCGGAACGGCCCGAGCCGCGGCGCGAGTTTGCCGTCGAGCATCTCTTCGGTTGCCTTCGGGCCGAGTTTCTTCAGGGCGTCGCGTTCGGCGTCCGCGTATCCAGTCGCCTGCATGAGCGCGTAGCCGAACTGTTCCGGCGAGAGCGGCTTCAGAACCGCGACCAGGTAGCGGTCCGCGGGCGCGTCGTCGAGACCGGCCGGGATCTCGCTCGACCGCTGGTAGGCGTCCGTAAGAGCGATCTCGCGGACCAGCCACTTCAGGTCGTACTTGTGCGCCACGAACTCGCGCGTGAGCTCGTCCAGCAGTTCCGGGTGCGACGGCGGGTTCTTGCTGTGGTCCCAGTCCACCGGGTGAACGATGCCGCGCCCCATCATCATCGCCCACATGCGGTTCACGATGTTCCGCGCGAAGGACGAGTTGTCCGCACTCGTAATGGCCGCGGCGAGCAACTCGCGCCGGCTGTAGGTCGGCACCGGCTTCACGTTCGGTGCGGGCGCGACCCTGTACTCCTTCCCCTTTTCGGTCTTCGGTTCCTCAACGGCCTTCCCGCCGGGCATCTTCGGCACGGTGGTGTGTTGCTTCTTGGCCTTGTCGAACACGCTCATGAAGTTCACGTCGCCCTCGGCGCGCTCGGCGATCACGGCCGTTGGTGCCTGGGCGTTGGGGAACAGGAACGAGCGGTTCAGGAAGGCCTGAATGCCGTAGTAATCGGCCTGGTGGTAATCATCGACGGTGGGGTGGTCGTGGCACTGGGCGCACTGCATGTTGCGCCCGAGGAACACGCGCCCGATGTCCTTCGTGACGAGGTGCGGTTCGAGGTCGCGGTCGAGCACGAACTTCGCGGCCGCGCGAGTTTTGGCGTCGCCGCCGTCGGTCGAAAGGAGCTCGCGCACGAAGGCGTCGTAAGGCTTGTTCGCCGAAAATACCGTCCGCAGGTACAGCTCCCATTCGGCCCGCGGCACCTTCGCGTCGGGCCGGCGCTCCATCAGCATCACGTCGAAGTGCCAGGCCATGCGCCGGGCGTACCCCGCGCCGGCGAGGAGCTTGTCGATGAGCTTCGCGCGCTTGTCTTTCGCGGAATCGGCGAGGAAGTCGTTCAGCTCCGCGACGGTCGGCGTGGTCCCCGCGAGATCGAGCGTCACGCGGCGGAGGAACTCTTCGTCGTTCGAGAGCGGCGCGGCCCTTTTCTTGTAGTCGGAAGCCCCGTTCGTGATGTGCTTATCAATGCGCACGCGGAGGGGCTCTTCGGCCCGTCCGAGGGCCGGGAGAATCAGAATTGCAACGAGCGCAAACGACCGGGCGTGAATGAGCATCGCGGGCGGTCCTTCCAGGTGGGATGGGCGAATACTGACCGGTGTGCGGGACCGCGCAACCGGTGCGGAGGCAGGATTGAGGCCATAGTCGCCCCTGAGAGTGAGCAAGTCAAGCGCGAACCGCGCACCAAAAATGAAGAACCCCGGTCGCTTGCGACCGGGGTTCGTTTTTTGAACTGTTGGCGCTACAGGTTAGTAACCCGTTCCGCCGCTGAAACCGAACTGTTTGCCACCAGCACCAAATCCGCCACCGCCGACTCCGACAATGCCACCGCCGCCGAAGCCGCCGATGCCACCACCGAAACCGCCCTGGATACCGCCACCAAACCCACCGATGCCACCACCGAAGCCGCCCTGAATACCGCCACCGAAACCGCCCTGGATACCGCCACCGAAACCGCCCTGGATACCACCACCGAAACCGCCCTGGATACCGCCACCGAAGCCACCCTGGATACCACCACCGAAGCCACCCTGGATACCACCACCGAAGCCGCCCTGAATACCGCCGCCGAAGCCGCCCTGGATACCACCACCACCAAATCCACCGCCGCCGAAACCACCGATACCGCCACCACCAAAACCGCCGCTACCACCGAGGTAGCTCCCGATCGTCGGGAACTGCGAAATGTTACCGCCGATCCCGCCGGTACCGAACCCGCCGATGCCGCCACCAAAACCACCGCCACCGAAGCCGCCCTGAATGCCGCCGCCACCAAAGCCGCCCTGAATACCACCGCCACCGAAACCACCGCCGCCGAAGCCGCCCTGAATGCCGCCGCCACCGAAACCACCGCCACCAAAGCCGCCCTGAATACCGCCACCACCGAAGCCACCCTGGATACCACCACCGAAACCGCCCTGGATACCACCGCCACCGAAACCACCCTGGATACCGCCACCGAAACCACCCTGGATACCGCCGCCACCGAAACCACCCTGGATGCCGCCCTGGACGCCGCCCTGAATTCCCTGGATACCGCCCTGGACGCCGCCCTGGATACCGTTGTTGTTTCCAATGTTGCCCAAGTTGTTCCCCTGGATGGCGCCCTGCGGGCGCCACGCGCCCTGCGGCACGTAGGAGAAACTCGCTGGGGCGCGGTAACGGCCGTTAGGCGGTTGCGCCTTCAGCACACCGGTGAGCGGGAGAAGAGCCAGCGCGCCCAGCACAAGCGCGCCCCACGCCATCCGACGTTGGAGAAAATGAAACATGGTAACACCTACTAGAAAAAGTGCTCGTCACGGAAGGTCCGACCCGCGGTGTTACGGGGTGCTCACCAAGCGGGAGGGATAAGCAGTTACAGGTGCGCACTGCCACACGGAATTATACCATCGCTTTTTTGCCGCCTTACACGAATCGATACAAACGCGAACAAAAAGAACCGGCACGAGGCCGGCTCTCGCTATCTATTAACAAGCTGTGAGAAACTTTGTCTAACTAATCACAAGGCGACGACTGTTTGTTCCTGTACCGTTACACGCCCGCGCTCGCGAGGTGCATCGCGGTCAGATACGTTTCGCGGGCGATTCGTTGTTCTTGGCGCCGCTCTCGTGCGGTCGGCGCAGGTTCCGACTCCTCTTCGACTTCCGGCTCGACGGCCGGAACGGGAACGGGGTCCGGGACGCGCTTGCCCACTTCCGATAACAGCATCCCGGCCCAACGGTAGATGTTGTGGTCGTCCACCTGGGCGCGCATCCGGCGCATCCGGCGCTCTTGCTCCGATCCGGACATTGTGAGCGACGCATATAACCCGTCAGCCATCTCCTCCACATCGAAGGGGTTCACGAGCACCGCGTCCGGTAGTTCGCGTGCGGCCCCCGTAAATTGAGACAAAACCAGCACCCCGCGATCGTCCCCGCGCGCGGTCACGAACTCCTTCGCAACGAGGTTCATGCCGTCGTGCAAGGAACTGACGATGCACCCCGCGGCCGTGCGGTACAGCACGAAGATGTCGTCCGGGCCGTGGTGCTCGTTCAGGAACACCACCGGCTGCCACTCATCGGTCCCGTGCTCCCAGTTGATGCGCTCGGCCAGCGCGTTCACCTCTTCGGTCAAGTCCCGGTACGCGGGGATGTGCGTGCGCGAAGGCGCACCGACCTGCACGAAGTGGAACTGCCCCTTCAACTCCGGGTGCTTGTGCAGCAACCGGTCCACGGCCTGGAGCCGTTCGGGGATGCCCTTCGTGTAGTCCACGCGGTCCACGCCCACGATCAGGGCGCGGTCCCCGAGGCGGTGCTTCTTGCGCAGCGCTGTGGCCCGGCTCTCCCAGTCGTCGCCCAGGTACTCATCCGCCAGTGCCGGATCGACGCTGATGGGGAACGGGCGGACGGTCGTGGCCTGCCCCCCGCGTTGGACCGCGAACCGTTCGCGGTCGATGCGGCATTCTAGCGCCCGGTCCACGGTGTCAAAGAAGTTGTTACAGTCGTGTTGGGTGTGGAACCCGAGCAGATCGTTACCGAGCATCCCGTCGAGCAGTTCCTTGGCCCACGGGCACACGAGGAACTTTTCCGGTCCGGGCCACGGGATGTGCCAGAACTGCGCGGTCACCAGGTCCGGGCGCGCGGCCTTCAGTAACCGCGGCAGTAGTGCAAAGTGGTAGTCCTGCACGAAGACGAGCGCCGGGCCGCCCTCGGCCTCTTCGAGAACCGCCCGCGCGAACGTTTCATTCACCTTGCGGTACGTTTCCCAGTGCTTGGGATCGAACGCGGGGCGCGCGAAAACCTGGTGACACAGGGGCCACAACATGCTGTTGGCGGTGCCATAGTAGTAGCCCTCCTCCTCGTCCTTGGTGAGCCACACGCGGCGCAGCACGTAGTTCGGGTCGTCCGGGGGAACGCCCACGCGCCCGTTCGCGTCGGTCACCGCGCGATCGGCGTCGCCCGACCCGTGCGCGACCCACACGCCCCCGCACGCTTGCATCACCGGATCGAGGGCCGTGGTCAGGCCCCCCGCGGGCCGAATCCATTCGACCTCGCCGTCCTTGTACCGGTGGATGTACGGCTCGCGGTTCGCGACCACGATCAACTTGGCGCCGCCCAGGCGTGTGCGTGCGACTTCTTCCAAACGTTCCTTGCTCCAGCCCATGTGATTGGACCTCGCAGGTCTAGATGGGGCGACGGGGTGGCAACGAACGGATCGTTGTTCAGGCGATAGGGACAGTGGCTCGAAACGGTGGCAGCACCGTTCCACGCGATCCGTCACGAGTCAACCAGCCAATCATGCGGGGAACCCGCATTGGATAGCGATGTAAGTTGCAAAACTAATGCCGACCAAGTGTCCGTTCACTCGGATCGGAAATTTTTTCTGACGAGTCGGCGGACGGGTCGCGAACGGGAACTCGAATGTCCGAACTCCCGACTGCGAATGGCAATATAGGCGAAACGGGGAGAAAATGCGCGTGCGAGTCCGTAGCGGCATTTTGTCGAAATGCGCTGGTGGGCGTTCATCGCTCTGTCAGAGTTACCGGTCCGAGTAGAAATGCGCGTGGGTGCGCACACTCGCGTTCACCGCACCTCTCCGGTACACGCGATTTCGCTCGTTGATCCCTCGTCCCGCGTCCGGTACACTCTTTTCATCCTGCCCCACTCTCACTTTCCACGAGACCCTCCCAATGCCGCGCTGGTTCCGTTCGCGTACCGCCCGCGCCGTGGCGTGCGCGCTGCTGTTTTCCGCTTCCCAGACGGCTTCCGCGCAACCCGAGAAGAAGCCACAGGGAAACAAGACCGAAAGCGCGGCGGAAGCGCCCGCCAAGGGAGTGAGTTTCATCATCGATGTTGCGCCCGTACTGAAGGAAAATTGTTTCGCGTGTCACGACGCGAAGAAGAAGTCCGGCAAGTACGACATGACCACCTACGAGAAGATCCGCGCCGGGGGCGTGAACGGCGATCCGGTGGTGCCGGGGAAACCGGACCTGAGCGAGTTCCACGCGCTCATCGTGACGACCGAACAGCGCCGGATGCCGCCCCGCGACAAGGGCGAAGCGGTACCGAAGGACAAGGCCGCGATCGTGGCCCAGTGGATCAAGGAAGGGGCCAAACTCGACGCGGGACTCGATCCGAAAGCGGACCTGGTGAAGGAACTGCGGGTGCGGTGGAAGCCGCCCGTGCCGCCGAAGGCGTACCCGTTCGCGATCATCGTGAACGCGATCACGTTCACGCCCGATAACAAGCACCTCGTCGTCGGCGGGCACCACGAGCTGACCGTTTGGGACATCGCAACCGGCAAGCTCGCGACGCGCATCTACACGCGGGCCGAGCGCGCCTACGGGCTGGCATTTTTCCCAGACGGCAAGCTCGCCGTGGCCGGCGGGCGCCCGGGTCAGGAGGGCGACGTTCGCGTGTACGACATCAACGCGAAGGGCAAGTCCGAGGACGGCGTCACGATTCTCGACGGCGTGAACGACAAGGCCGTGCTCATCAAGCACCTCTTCGATGTGGAAGACTCGGTACTGTGCCTCGCGGTCACGCCGGACGGCAAGACGCTCGCGGCCGGCGGGTGCGACCGCGCCGTTCGCGTCTTCGATCTCTCGGAAGGCTTGGACAAGGCGAAATTGACCCAAACGGTCGAGAACCACGCGGACTGGGTGCTCGGGTGCGCCCTGTCCGCCGACGGCAAGTTCCTGCTAACGGCCGGGCGCGACAAGACCGCGAAGGTGTGGGACGTGAAGGGGAAGGAGTCCGTCGTCACGTTCCCCGAGCACCAGAACATTGTGTACGGGGTCGCGGTGAAGGCGGACGGCAGCGCCGGGTTCTCGGTGGGGGCGGATAAGCAGCTCCGCACGTGGAAGCCGAACGGCGAGGGCAAGCAGGTGAAGAACGCGGGCGGGCACGGCGACGACGTGTTCAAGATCGTCGCCAACCCGAAGCAGCCGCTGCTCGCGACCTCGAGCGCCGACAAAACGGTCCGCTTGTGGAACATGGACACGCTCGCGGCCGGTAAGTCGCTGGCCGGGCTGACCGACTACGTTTACACGGTGGCGTTCAGCCCGGACGGGGAACTCGTCGCGGGCGGGAGCTACGACGGCGGGATCGCGGTGTGGAAGGTGAAGGACGGCGCGCTGGTGAAGGCGTTCAACGCCAGCCCCGGCTTCGCGACCAAGGAGCCGGAACCAAAGAAGAAGTAATTGCAGTGCCGATCACACTCGGTATCATTGGGTCGATTCACTCCTGAATGAGATCGTGCCCATGATTCGCGCCCGAATCGGGATCTGCTTCGTCCCTCTTCTCGCGTTGTTCGCGGGGTGCTCTGAGATCGTCGGCGACGCGACTCCCGCACCGGCCCCCGCGCCCGCAAGTGCCTCACCCGTACTCGCGGGCGCGACTCTGGAACTGGCGCCGCCCCCACGAGAACTGATCTACTTGGAAATTACGCCGGACGCGGCTCGGACGGTGAAACGGCACATCGACGACTTGGAACTCAAACGCTGGTGGCTCCGATACACGCTCGCGCCGGGCGGGTGTACCGGTTTCCAGAATAAACTGGACATCGACACGGGACCGCCGACCGATCGGGATTTCGAGTTCGTCGCCAATGGGGTGCCGTGCCTCATATTGAAGAGCCAGCGCCACTTGGCGCAGGGGGCGCGCATTGATTTCGGCCAGAAAGACGGCCAGAGCGGTTTCATCGTCACCGCCCCGCACGCGAGCGCGCGGACAAAAGAGGCGGTCTCGAAGTGGGTCAATGAGGAGATTTTCAAGGGTATCCCGGATATCAGCTCTGTCGGGTCGAAGTAAGCCAAAAGCGACCGCACGAACATTTGGCGGTCGAAGAGCCACAGGCGGTCGGTTCCGAGACCTTCTCTGCGGCGCTCCGCCGCGGGTGAAACTGCTAGCGATTGCGTCCCCAGGGCTACTCAGAGATTGAAACTGGCTGATTAAGCGCCGCCAGTGCCCGTTCGGGTGTGGCAACGATGGTCCGAACGGCCGCTGCAATGGTGCCGGCACCGAGGCGCCGTAGCAGGTACACGGCGACGTTCCGCAGTGACGCCAGTACCCGCGGTGCCGCGCCCCGGCGGACCCGGCACCGGTCCTCGCCCAGGGTCACGTCGCGGATGTGGTGCAAGCTCTCGATCCCCCAGTGGGTGCGGGTGTACCCGAGCAACGCATCCGGTGGCGCAGCCACCGGGCTCAGGCTGGAGATCCCATACACCATCTCCACGGTTGCTTTCCCACCGACCCGGCGGGTGCGCTCGAGCCGGAATACCTGTTGCACCCCGGGCCACCGGGTCAGGTACTCGTTGAGCCACGTGGTGGTGGTAATGGTCCGCCGCTCGATCCGCCCGTGCCCCTTGCTCAACTCACACGCGGTACCGGCATCCCGGTCCCACAGGCGCTGTAACCCGGGGGGAAAAGTCGCCCCCGGCGCCGGTGGCGAACGTGGCTTCCAGGTCCGCGTGCAGCGTACCTTGGTTGCTCTTGGCGTACAGGATGTAGTCCCCGCCCCGGTCTTGGACTGCGGTGCACACGTCCGGCTGGGTAAAGATGGCGCCCCCGGTGACCACGGCTCCGCCCAGCGGGGGCAACACGCCCAACAACCGCAGCGCCGCCTTGTGCTCGTTGGTGGTGGCCTCGACCGTCATCTGGGCGACCACGGCCGCGGCGCCCGGGGCATACGCGGCCAGCAGGTGCGCGCCCGGTACCTCGCCGTCCCGGGAGCCCCGCAACCGCTTGCCGTCCAACGCGATGTGTTCCCACCCCTCGGGATGCCGCTCCCCCAGCCACGCGCCGATGATCCGGTCCAGGTGGTCCGGGTCCAGGTTCCGCAGCAACCCGGCGATGGTGTTGGGGCACGGCATGTTCCCGTTCCTGAACCCCAGCGCGTGCCCCAGTCGCTTCTGCCGCAGCCGACCGAACTGCGCAATCGCCTCGGGCGTGGTATGCCCGGCCATCACCGCCACGAGGCACAGGGTCAACAGCCCCACCAGCGGGTACTGGCGCCCGTGACGGCTCCGCGGATCCGGCAACTCGGCCAACCGCTCGACCAGTGAACGGGACATATACAGTTCCTCGCTTGGAGCTGCACGCATACCCAAACGCTACACCTTACCCAAGGCCAATCCGTGCGGAGCCCTGATTGCGTCCCCCGTGTCGTTGTTCTTTTCGCCGCCCGGAGTTATCTCGGGGCGGTCTGAATCAACCTGCGTTCCGCCCCGAGATAACCTCCGGGCGGCGTTCGTGAACGACTCGGGTCCACGATAGAAGTCGGAACCGGCTGCCTCGGGCACTTCAGGGCACACTGTGACGATTCGGTGAATCTCACGTCGGAGTTGCACAGCGCATTGCCCTTCGTACCGACTTTGGCATAGAATCACCGCGACTTGGGGCCACGCTGCACGTCTTTGGTCCGTTGTCCCCAAGTTGCTCTCCCGCACCTCTCACGCGCCAATCAGGAGGATCTCCATGTTCCGCGCGCTCGCTACTCTGGCGGCCTGTGCCCTGTTCACCGCGCCCGTTGCGGCCGACGACAAATTCGTGCGGATCGTAAACGTGGAGAGCGGCAAAGTGCTGGACGTGAACGACGACTCGAAAGAAGAGGCCAGTGCCCGTGCCGTGCTCGCCAAGCTCGAAGACGACAACAAGGCCCAACAGTGGAAACTGGAGAAGGACGGTACGCACCTCAAACTGGTGAACCGCAAGAGCGGCAAGGTGCTGGACGTGAACGACGACTCGAAAGAAGAGGGCGGGGACATCATCATTTGGGACGATAAGACCGAGGGTACCGACAACCAGCGGTGGGCGTGGGTCGGCGACGGCAAGGAGCGCCAGATCAAGAGCAAGTCGAGCGGGCTGGTGCTGGACGTTGACGGCGAGGGGCAGCTAATTCAGAAGAAGGCCGACGAGAAGTCGAAGAAGCAGCTCTGGCGGGTCGAAGAAGTCAAGTAACCTGCCCGCTCCGCCCGGTGAGCGGGTCGCACCGGGCGGTTTTCCCAATGTCCGCGCTCCCCGACGTGACCGACGATTCCTGTCGCGCTGCGATTGCGGCGTTCGACCAGCACGCGACGCGCGCCACGTTCGACACCGGCCGCTACGCCATGCGGTTCGCGACGTGGGGGCACGGCCCGCCACTCGTCATCATTCACGGCCTCTCGGACGCGGTCCGCGGGTTCGCGATGGTGATGCACCGGCTCGCGGCTCACTTCACCTGCATCGCCTACGAACTCCCCAACGGTCTCGACGACGGCGCGAAACTCGGCGCTTACCACCACCGCGACTTCGCTTCCGATCTCTTTTCGCTCCTCGATCACCTGGAACTTGATCGCGTCGCGCTGCTCGGCTCGTCGTTCGGAACAACGGTCGCGCTCGCGGCTCTTGCGGCGGCTCCGCAGCGATTCACGAAATGCGTGCTGAAGGGCGGGTTCGCGTACCGTCCACTGAAGTGGTACGAGCGGCTCGGCGCGCGTCAGGGGCGGTACTGGACCGGTCGGTTGTGTGAGTTGCCGTTCCGGGAGTTCGCGATGCGGCGGGCCGATCCCGCGACGTGGAGCGGGTGCTCGCCGCTTTCGCGCGCGCTGTTCCTCCACTGCAACGGGCACACGCCGATCCGCGCCGCGTGTCGCCGGGCCGTTGCCCTCGATACGCTCGATCTGCGGGCGTTGTTACCAACGATCCGCACGCCCGCTCTCCTGATAAGCGGCGACCGGGACCGCATCGTTCCCCACGCACGCGAAGCGGTTCTGGCGACCCACTTACCGAACGTGCGCCGGGTCGAATTCGCCGATTGTGGCCACTACCCGCAGTACACGCACCCCCGTGCGACCGCGGACGCGGTGGCGAACTTCCTCAACGAATGACAGGAGATTCGCGCCTTCCTCTTGAAAACTGACTTGTACCCGCAATAATTTCCGAAGAGCGATTCCATGCCGGAGTGGCGGAATTGGCAGACGCACCAGCTTGAGGGGCTGGCGGGAGCAATCCCGTGCAGGTTCAAGTCCTGTCTCCGGCACTTGAAGTTAGTAGAGGGTTTGCGGCAAAGGCCGAACCTCAACCCTCTGGATCTCAGAAAGCTCCCCGCAATATCGACACAACTTCTGGCAATAACACTTGCCAGAAGTTGTGTCGATATTGCGGGGAGCCGATCAATGGCATCTCTGCAAAAGTGAGGCGAGAGCTGCTGATTTCACTCCACTCTTCTTCCGCAAACAACCTCACAACTTCACTCTTGATCCGGTCGGGTCCACGGCTTCTTGACCGTTAGGCT
Source organism: Gemmata palustris (assembly GCF_017939745.1). Lineage (NCBI taxonomy): Bacteria > Pseudomonadati > Planctomycetota > Planctomycetia > Gemmatales > Gemmataceae > Gemmata > Gemmata palustris. The sequence goes on from NZ_JAGKQQ010000001.1 coordinate 5,350,032, forward strand.
ACACACCCATCATTCTTCCGCGTCCGCCGGTTGTGGCGATCAATCCGCCAGCGCCACAGTTTGTTCACCTGCCCCGAGCCGCACGCGCACCCCGCCCAAGAAGTTCTCGGTCACCGAGTACCCCTCACAGAATCGCGGCCGTCCCGTGCCGTTTTTGTCTTGCCGTCTCGTCGCGCAGCAACTTGTCCGCAGTTCCTATCCCGGGTACGCTGCAAGCACCTCTGAGAGGAGCTGCCATGTTCCGTCGCACGGTTGCCGCGCTCGTCGGGTTGCTCTTTGCGGGATACGCCAGCGCACAATCCGGCCCGCAGGTGCTCACGGTGTTCCCGCCCGGTGCAAAGGCCGGCGCTACGGTGGAAGTCACGTTCTCGGGCAACGGGTTCGACGGCAACGAGAAACTGCTCTTCAGTGCGAAGGGATTCACCGCCGAACGGGTCGGCACCGCGCCGGCTCCGAAGCAACCGCAACCCGGTCCGCCCTCAACCGCGGTGAAGTTCAAAGTCACCGCTCCGAAGGACGCGAGCGGTATGTACGACGTCCGCGTCGTGAGCAAGAGCGGGCTGAGTAACCCCCGCGCGTTCGTTGTGGGCCGCGGGACGGACGTGACCGAGGTAGAACCAAATAATGACGTGGGCCAGGCGCAGAAGATCGAAATCGAGACGACGGTGAATGGCATCATTAGTGCGCCAACCGATGTCGATTACACAGCGTTCAAGGCGAAAGCGGGGCAGAACATCGTCGTGTACTGCCTGACAACGAGCATCGATAGCAAGATGCAGGCCGACCTGATGGTGAGCGGACCGGACGGCAAGCCGCTCGCCTCGAACCGCGGCTACCGCGGCGGCGACGCGGTTCTCGACTTCAAGGCACCGACCGACGGGGAATATCTCGTTCGCGTGTCGCAGTTCGCGTACACCACCGGCGGCCCGGACCACTTCTACCGGCTGACGGTGACCGCCGGCGGGTGGGTCGACGCGCTGGTCCCGCCGCTCGAAACCGACGCGGTCACGCCGTTCACCCGAAACGGGCCGGCGAGCAAGATCGACATCAAAGGGCGTGACCTCGAAGGCAAACTGCAATCGAGCCGGCTCACCTCCCCGACCACGGCCATGATCGACGCCGTCGATCACCCGCGTTCCGCACCCGGTGGGAACCTGCTCCTCGCGCCCCAAACACCGGTTGTTCTCGACAACGCGAAAAACGGCACGGCGGCCGACGCGCAAGAGGTGAAGGCGCCGTGCGACGTCGCGGGGCGCATCGCGAAGAAGAACGAGCGGCACTGGTACAGTTTCGCGGCGAAGAGGGGAGAGGTGTGGACGCTCGAAGTGTTCGCGGAGCGCATCGGTTCGCCGGTGGACGCGTACTTCGTCCTCACCGATGCCAAAGGGAAAGTGATTACCGAACAGGACGACGGCGCGGACACGCTCAGCCCGAACCAGTTCCACACGAAGGGCGACGACCCCGCGCGCTACCGCTTCGCCGTGCCCGCGGACGGCACCTACAAGGTGATGGTGTCCACGCGCGAGGCCGGCGTGCAGTTCGGGGTGCGCGATCAGTACGTCCTGCGCATCGCGAAGGAGAAACCCGACTTCCGAATCGCGGTGATGCCGTTCTCGACACACCTTCCGGACGCCGGCACGCTCACAAAGGGCGGCGGCACGGTGTACGCGGTGTTCGTGTTCCGCTTCGACGGCTTTAACGACGCGATCGAGCTGAGTGCGGGTATGCTGCCGAAAGGCGTGAAGTGCCCGAAGCAGGTGATCGGCCCGGGGCAAATTCGAGGTACGCTCGCGCTAGTGTGCGATAAGGACGCCGACGAATGGGAGGGGTTCGTCACGATTTACGCCACGAGCGGCGAGCGGACCCGCACCGCCCGGCCGTTCACCGTGACATGGCCCGCGACCGGGTTGCAACCGAACCAAGTTCCGAACAGCCCGATGATTACGCGCATGGACCGCGGAGACGGGTTGGCACTTGCGATCCGCGGGGACGCGCCGTTCACGCTCACGCCGGTCGAACCGCAGGTGATTCCGAAGGCGGGTAAAATCGAAGTAACGCTGAAGGTGAACCGCGACGCCAAATTCAAAGACGCCATCCAGATCTTCGCGGCCACGCCGAATTTTGGTCCGCGTCAGCAGGGGAATCAGCCGCTCCCGGCGGTCGGCACCGCTCAACCCGCGAGTACCGAAATTAAAATCAGCGTGGACGTGCCGCCCGCCCTACCTCCAGGCACGCACACGCTGGTGCTTCGCGGGCAAAGCGCAGCACCCCAACCGAAGCAACCGGGTAACGTCGTGCCGCGCGCGGCCCCGACCTACGCCGCGGTACCCATCACGATAGTCGTGGAGGGCGCGCCGAAGAAGAAGTGACCCGGCCGCGCGTGAAATCAGAAGTCGCGGGTATAACCGGCCGTCCACCCGCCGTCCACGGTGAGGATGTGGCCGTTCATGTAGCTGTTTTCTGGGTCGGCGAGGAACAGCGCCGCGACCGCGATCTCGTCCACGGTGCCGGGGCGCCCGAGCGGGACGTGGTCGAGCATCCGCTGAACGGACTCTTTGAACAACCCGTCGTCGCCGTAGAAGAGTTTCCGCGTGCCCTCGGTGAGCGTCGAGCCGGGGGCGATTCCGTTCACCAGAACTCCGTGCGACCCCAATTCCAGTGCCATTGCGCGCGTGAGGTTCACCACGCCCGCCTTCGCCGCAACGAACGCGCACTGCAACCGCAGCGGCACCAGTCCCGCGATGGACGCGATGTTGATAATGCGCCCGCGCTTGTGCTCGCGCATCACTGCTGCCGCCGCTTTGCTCATCTCGTAAAGACCGGTCAGGTCCACCGCGAGAATGCGATCCCACTCCTCGCGCGGGAACGAGTCGATGGTAACGCGGTGGGCCATCGTGTTCACGCCCGCGTTATTCACGAGGACATCGAGCCGCCCGCACTCGGCCGTGATCTGCTGAACCACCGACGCGATCTCGGCCGGCTTCGTCACATCGAGTTTGAGCGCGCGCCCGTTGGGGGTCACTGAGGCTGCGGCTTGCGCTTCGGCTAGCACGAGGTCGGTGTAGTAAACGACACTGCCGTTGTGCGCGAGCCGGTCCGCGATACCCTGCCCGATTCCGCGGGCCGATCCGGTCACGAGGCTCACCGTCCCGTTCAGGTCACACTTCATCAATTCGCCCTCAACTCGATACCCACGGGGCCGGGTTCTCGACGCACTGCGTGAGCGTTTGCAGGAAACGAGCGGCCGGCGCGCCGTCGACGATTCGGTGGTCGAACGTGAGACTCAGCACGAGCAGATCGCGCCCGACGACGCGGTCGCCGTCCATCACCGGTCGGCGCTCGATGCGGCCCACACCGAGAATCGCGCACTCCGGCGCGTTGATGATCGGCGTGAACGCATCGATCCCGAACGCGCCGAGGTTCGTGACCGTGAAGCACCCGCCCTGCATGTCGCGTGCGGAAAGCGCGCCGCGCCGGGTACGGTCGATCAACTGGCTCGTTTGCTCCGCGAGTTGCCGTAACCCGAGGGCGGGTACGTTGCGAACAACGGGCACGAGCAATCCCGTTTCGGTATCGACCGCGATCCCGATATCGAGACTCTTGGCGGGCACGATTCCCGTATCGGTCCATTGTGCTGCAAGTGCGGGGTGCTTCTGAAGCGCGACCGCAACGAACTTCACGAGGAAATCGGTGTATGACGGAACCCGTTCGCTCCCGGCCGCTTTGAACTGCTCGCGGAGGTTCACGAGGTTGGTCGCGTCCACCTGTGCGGTCAGTGTGACGGGCGCCGTTGTCTGCCGGCTCTCCACCATCTTGGCAGCAATCGCCCGGCGCGTCGCCGTAAGCGGAACCGTGCCTTGCGAGGGGGCTGGAGGCGCAAGCGCGGCGATGTCGCGTTCGCGCACGCGGCCGTTGCGCCCGGTGCCTCGCACGTGCGACACATCTGTGCCCGTGCGTGCCGCAAGCCGACGCGCGCGGGGCGTGATCGCGGTGAGTGTGGGTGCCTCTTCCGCGTGGCCCGCTCGCTCCGCGAGCGGTTGCGCGTTTTCGCTCGCCGTGGGCGGACTCTCAGCAGCCTCCGCGGTCGGCGGTGCGTGCGTGCTTTCGCCGTTCGTCGGCGGGGCTCCCGTTGGCGGCGCTTCGCCCGCTTGCAGTAAATAGCCGATCACCGCGCCGACCGCGAGCCGGTCGCCGAGTTTCGGGCCGGTCGCGGGGATGTGAAGGGTGCCTACATCGAGGCTCTCAACGTCTTCGGTCGCTTTTTCGCCTTCGAGCCGGAACACCGCATCGCCGGACTTGACGGCGTCGCCGTCGGCCTTGAGCCACTCGACGAAGACGCCCTCTTCCATGTTCCAGCCGAGGCGCGGGATCGAAACGGGAATCGGCATGAGCGGTTACTCGGCAAGGAGGTCGCGAATCGCCTTCGCAATGGCGTCCGTGTTCGGCACCACCGCGGCTTCGAGCGGCGGGCTGTAGGGGGTGGGTGTGTGCAGACTGTTCAGGCGCTTGATGGGCGCATCGAGTTCGTCGAAGAACTGGTCCGCGATTTGTGCGGCGATCTCCGCGCCGATGCCGTACAACCCGAACGCTTCGTCCACGATGAGTAGTCGGCCGGTCTTCGCGACCGATGCGCCGATGGTCTCCGTATCGAGCGGCGCGACCGTTCGCGGGTCGATCAGCTCGACCGAAATCCCTTCGCGGCCGAGATCGGCCACCACATTGAGCACCTTGCGGACCATTTGCCCGATCGCAACCACGGTCACATCGGTCCCCGCGCTCACGACCGCGGCTTGGCCGAACGGAATTTCGTAAGCCGCTTCCGGTACCGGCCCCGTGAGCGACAGAATTTCGCGCGGTTCGAGGAACATCACCGGGTCGTCACACCGGAGCGCGTGGTGCAGCAACCCCTTCGCGTCGTAGGGCGTGGACGGGATCACCACGCGCAGCCCGGGGAAGTGCGCGTACATCGGGTAGTAGTTGCCGGAGTGGTGCGTCGCGGCGGAGTGCCCGATGCCGATGCAGCCGCGCAGCAGGATCGGCATCTTGAGCCGCCCGCTACTCATGTACTGCATCTTCGCGATCTGGTTCACGATCTCGCCCACGCCGTCGAGAACGAAGTCGGCGAACATGAAGTCGATTACCGGCCGCGTGCCGGTCATCGCCGCGCCGCACCCCAAACCGACGAACCCGCGTTCACAGATGGGCGTGTCGCGCAGGCGCTCCGGGCCGAACTTGTCGTACAGCCCCGCGGTCGTTTTGAAGTTCCCGCCGCGAATACCGATGCCCTCCCCCAGAACGAAGATTCCGGGATTCGCCGCCATCTCCGACCCGAGCGCTTCGAGCGTGGCCTGCGAGTAACTGATGACGCGCCCCGAATCCGCGGGTGGAGGTGGGGCCGGGCGGCGCGCTTCGGCGTAGATGTGCGCGGTCGCCGTTGAAGCGTCCGGCCACGCGCTCGCTTCGGCCTCGCGCTGGGAGACTTCGACTTCGCGCTGGACCTCTGCGTCGATGGCATCGAGCGCCGCGCTACTCCCGGGAATCACCCCGCGGAGCCGGTCGATGGGGCACTTGGCTTTCCAGTTCTCCACATCCTCGCGGGTGCGATAGGTGTAGTCGCCCATACCCTCCGCGTGCGGGCGGGTGCGGTACGTTTTGCACTCGAACAGCGTCGGCCCGCCGCCGCTCCGCGCTCGGGCGACCGCTTCGCCCGCGGCCGCGCGGATCGCGACCACGTCGTTGCCATCGAGTTCGATCCCGGGGATGCCGTAGGCCGCGCCGCGCGAGGCCACGCTCGGGTTCCCCGCAGCGTAGGCGAACGGCACCTCGGTCGCGAACTGGTTGTTCTCGCACACGAACAGGACGGGCAGTTTCCAGATGGCCGCGAGGTTCAGCCCCTCGTGGAACGCCGCGTTGTTCACCGCGCCGTCGCCGAAGAACGCGACCGCGACGGTGTCCCGCTTCAGCAGGTGGAAACTGTACCCGGCGCCGGCGGCCTGCAGGATGCACGGGCCGACGATCCCGCTTGTGCCCATCATGCCCACTTCGGGCGAGAACAGGTGCATGCTCCCGCCGCGCCCGTGCGAGCACCCCGTCGCGCGCCCGTACAGTTCGGCGATGAGCTGGACCGGCGGCACGCCCTTCGCGAGCGCGTGCCCGTGCCCGCGGTGCGTGCTGAACACCACGTCGTCGGGCCGCAAATGCGCGCACACGCCGACCGCGATCGCCTCCTGGCCGACGTAAGTGTGGCACGCGCCGTGAACCAAACCGCGCTGGTGGGATTTCGCCAGTTGCTCTTCGCACCGGCGGATGAGGAGCATTTGCCGGTAGAGGCGGAGCAGCTCCCCGGTGGGTGGTTGCGTCTGCTGGTCAGTCATCCAGTTCCTCCACGGGCGGCGCGACCCGTACCAGTGCTACGAACACGGCGCCGAGGACAAAGCACACCGTCACGAACGCCATCGAAGCCTGATCGCTGAACCCCGCGTCCCGCAGCGCGCCCAAAAGGGGCGAGCCGATCGCGCCCGCGAGATTCCCACACATATTGATGACACCGATCGCCACCGCCGCGGCCGACGAGGTGAGCGTCAGGGTCGGGAGCACCCAAAACGGCGTGAACCAGAACATCGAGAAGAACCCGGCCAGGCACAGCCACGCGAACACCGCGCCCCACGGTTGCCCCGGGACGAGCGCGAGCGCGAAGGTCACGCCCGCTCCGACCTGCCCCGTGACGCAGTGCCACTTGCGGTCCCCGGTGCGGTCCGAAGACCAGCCCGACACGAGCACCGCGACGAACCCGCACAGGTAAACGCACCCGGTCCAGTTCAGCACGTTGGTCGCGCCCGACCCGCGCCCCGTCGCCGCGAGCAGCCCTTCGACCATTGTCGCGAGCCAGAAAACGAACACGTACCCGGCAATGTTCGTGGCGAGGATCGCCAGCGCGAGCAGCCAGACGTTTCGCGCCCCGAGTGCCTGTTTGAGCGAAACGGTCCCGGTCGAACTGGCCGCTTGGCGCTCCGCTTCCAGGGTGCTTTCGAGCCAGTCGCGCTCTTCCGGCGTGAGCCACTTCGCGTTCCGCGGGCGGTCCGTGAGCAGGAACGGCACCACGGCTCCCAAGAGCACGGCCGGCGCGCCCTCGACCAGGAACACCCACTGCCAGCCCTTGATGTCGAACCAGTTCTGTTCGAGCAGCACCGCGGACACGCGCGCCCCGAGCGCGAGGCTGAGTGGCACGCCCAGCAGCATCACGGACATCGCCCGCGCGCGGTCCTTCCGCGGGAACCAGTGGGTGAAGTAGACGATCACGCCCGGGAAGAACCCGGCTTCCGCGAGCCCGAGGAAGAAGCGGGCGACGTAGAACTGCGTGGGCGTTTCGACCAGCGCCATCGCCATCGAACAGAAGCCCCAGGTGACGAGGATGCGCGCGAACCACTTCCGCGCGCTCCAGTGCTCGACCAGCAGCGCCCCGGGGATCTCGAGGAACAGGTACCCGATGAAGAACAGCGCGACGCCGACGCCGAACACGGTGTCGGAGAAGCCGAGGTCGTCCTTCATCTTGAGCTTGGCGAAGCCGACGTTGGCGCGATCGAGGTACGCGATGATGTAGAGGAGGAACAGCAGCGGGAGGAGGCGCAAGGCGACCTTGATTCGGGTGCCGCGCGCGACCGCGTGGGGGGCGTCGGGAGTGGGGTCGGGAGAGGGCATCGGCACGGCGATCCGGGGGAGGTGTCGCAGCGTACCACGGCCCGCGCCCGACCGCACGCGGAAAAATCATCCCTTTTGCAGTTTGTGAATCTGAGTGGGGATAAATGGGTTCGGTGGGAGTCGAACACGCTTGCGAGGCGCTGTGAAGTTGGGATCGGCGCCTGCGTGGTAATCGCGGCGAGCCTACTACCCAAGCTCTTTTACCTCAAAACGGTCCGCCCGCTTCCCGAAACGGCCCCGGTTTACCTTCGAGCCAGCGCCCGGCCGGGTGAGCCCGCCTCGCGCCCGCGCGTCTCATAATCTCGGTTCTCGAGCAAAGAATCTGCCTATTCGGACCCAGGAGTGTCGTTGAACGTCTATGATTCTAACGTCGGGTCGGGGCGCACGGCCCTCACCCGAACGGGAGCCACAATATGCCCAAAACACCGAAGCCCCAAATGCCACCTGAAGATGAGCCGGTGCAGACCGAGACGACGACGGCAGTTCGGAAGCGCGAGGAGGTCATCCGGGCGGGGGTGCTCAAGGCCCTCGGGCGCCCGGCCGAATTGCTGCGCGTGCTCGTCCTGCCGCTGTGGGGCGACCACTACCGGGTGAACGTGGTAACTGGTGAGGACGCGACCAAGGTCGCGATCCCCAACAGCTACTTCGTGACGGCCGACGAGGGCGGGAGCATTCTCCGGTCCGAACCGCCGATCCAGAAGCTGTACTGACCCGGTCAGGTGGCGCGGTACTCGAGCCGGACCCGGAACTTCCCATCCGGTTGCTCTTCTTCGCGCGCGCCGGCCCCTTCGTTCAGGTGAACGCCCCACCCGAGGGCCAACTCGTCCAAGAACCGCCGGGTGGTGTTTAGAGCGTCCTCCCGCGCGGCGTCGGACAGCGTCGGGTACAGAACCAGATCGAGCACGACCGCGTCGCGCGCCGGCGGAGTTACTTCCACGTCCCCGACCCGTATCCCCTGCCCCGTCACAATCGTGTACCGCCGCGCCGGGTCATTGGCTTTCTGCGTCAGTTTGATGAATCGGAAGACGTCCATTGTCCATTCCCTGCGGCATTCACGTGTGTAACGGGGCCGAACGAACGAGTTCTTTCAAGGCGATGCCGTCCTTCCGAAGCGCCAGCACCCGAGCCATCACCGCCCACCGCGGCACGTTTCCGCGTGCGAGTTCCTTGACCCGCGCCGCCGCCTCGTCCAGTGTCTGCGCGTCGTTCCACGCGGCAACGAACTGATCCAACGGCACCAGCCAAACTCGGTCACCCATATTCTGTGCCCTCCCCTTTGCTCTATCACAATGCTGGCTGGCGAAGGAATCGACACAGCCGATCTCGGGAGCGAGCAGAGAAATTGAGTGCATGAGGCAGCATCTTCGGGAGAAAACGATCCCCCCACCTCGCGCTCGTTCGGCACGCGGTTCGCATATTGTAGCGACGGCGGGGTGAACGCAGCGTGTTGAATGGGCGACGGCCCGCTGCGGTACACCCCGCCATTTTCGTATTCACGTTCGCGCCCGTCGGGGTTATGCGGAACACGAAGTTCCGATACGATCTCCGTTCTCACTCATCGCCCACCGAGGCCGCAGTTGGAGCTGCCACCCCCGGTCGCCGTTCGCGTCCTGGTCGTCGATGACAACCGCGACGCGGCCGACACCCTTGCCATGTTGCTGGAGTTGCGTCGGTACGACGTGCGGGTCGCTTACGACGGCCGTGCCGCGCTTCGCAGTGCCCGCGCGTGGGTTCCCGACTGCCTGATCTCGGACATCCGAATGCCCGGTATGGACGGGTACGCGCTCGCGCGCGAGGCCCGCACTGATCCGGCACTGGCTGGGGTAAAGTTGGTGGCCCTGTCCGCGTTTTCGGACGCGAGGCACGTGCAGCGGGCCGCCGAAGCCGGGTTCGATTACCGCATTACCAAGGCCGCCGACGCTCAGGAACTGCTGGAGGTACTGAAGATGATCGAACAGATCAAGGAACTCGCGACCCGCACACAAGAGCTCGCCGGGCAGAACGTGGAACTGGCCGGGCAGACGAAGGAACTGCTGAAGGAAGTCAAGCAGGAGGTGAAGGAGGTCAAGCAGGAGGTCCAAGAGTTGAAGAAAGAAGTCAAGGAACTCAAAGAAGACCGCGGCGACCCGACGGCCCAATAAACACTGCGCCCGTGCAATTCGCTTCCCGTCTAATCAATCCCCGCCACTCGATTCGCCCCCTCAATTCCGGTCGGTGGGTCCGGTGGGGGTCGGACCCACTTCCAGGGCTACAAGCCGCGGCCGATGCAACCGTTAGCCGGGAAGTTCCTGTGGCCATGATAGAACTACCCGTCTAGCCGCGGTTCGTTCAAGCCGGATGAAATCCAGAAGCAGATCGAAGTCGCGACCGGTAGGAAGTGACGGTAGAATGATCGATAAAGCCGGCCGGGAGCACGCCCCGGCCGCCTCTTTTGGTCACGAGTTCACATCATGTCTGTGCGCAGCCGTCAGCGCCGCTCCGCGGCGAAACAAGTTCCCGCAACGACCACACCGCCCGCACCGGCGCGCCGGTGGCCGCGCGTGCTGTTCTACCTCGCGCTGGCGGGAGGCGCGTTCGGGGGCGCGTATGCGGCCACGGTACTGACCCGCCCCGGCGCGCCGGCGGGCATGGTGCTGATCCCCGCCGGCGAGTTCGAGATGGGGACCGCGGGCGACACGCCGAACAAGAACGAGCAGCCGGCCCACAAGGTCCGGGTGGCCGCGTTCTACATGGACGAAACGGAAGTCACCAACGCCCAGTTCCGAACGTTCGTCGAGGACGCGAAGTACGTCACCACCGCCGAGAAGAAGCCGGACTGGGAGGAGATGAAGAAGCAGCTCCCGCCGGGCACGCCGAAACCGCCGGACGATCAACTCGTTCCGGGGTCGCTGGTGTTCACACCGCCGACCGAGAAAGTTCCGACCACCGACGCGGCGCGCTGGTGGAAGTGGGTTCCCGGCGCGTGCTGGGAGCACCCGGAGGGGCCGAAGAGCGACATTAAGGGGAAGGACGATCACCCCGTGGTTCACGTTTCGTGGGACGACGCGACCGCCTACGCGAAGTGGGCCGGGAAGCGCCTCCCGACCGAGGCCGAATGGGAGTACGCCGCCCGCGGCGGGTTGGTCGGCAAGCGGTTCGCTTGGGGCGACGAGGCTCCCACCGAGACCGACGGCAAGAGGGCGAACATCTGGCAGGGGACGTTCCCGCACGAGAACACGAAGACCGACGGGTGGGAACGGACCGCGCCGGTGAAATCGTACCCGGCGAACGGGTACGGGCTGTACGACGCGGCCGGCAACGTGTGGGAGTGGTGCTCGGACTGGTACCGGGCCGACGCCTACTCCGGGCGCAAGGGCGTGACCGCGAACCCGACCGGCCCCGACACGTTCTGGGACCCGAACGAGCCGCTCGTGCCCAAGCGCGTCACCCGCGGCGGCTCGTTCCTGTGTCACGTCACCTATTGCGAGAGCTACCGCCCGGCCGCGCGCCGCGGAACCGCCACCGATACCGGCATGTCGCACCTCGGGTTCCGCTGTGTGAAAGACAAGAAGTGAGGTTAGTGGGCCGCCCGATCTCCTACTTCTTGAAGTCGAATTGGCGGAACTGGAGCACGAGTAGAGCCTCCTGGCTCTCCTCGTCCCGGCCACCAATGTGTACCAGATCCGCAAATACTGCGTGGAACTGCACGAACAGGCACTCGCATACCTCAAGGACAACAACGAGTCGAAGGAATCGGCGCGGGTCGAGCAGAGTTCGGCGAAGGTCGAGAACGGGAAGTGACCGCGTGACGTCCGACCTCCAAGCACTGTTGGCCGCGATCGTCGCCGATCCCTCGGACGACGTCGCGCGTCTCATCTACGCGGACTGCTTGCAGGAACACGGGAACGCCGCGCGTGCGGAGTTCATCCGCCTCCAGATCGAAGCCGAGCGCCACCACCCGCACTCCAACACGCGAGCCGACCTGGACCAGCGAGCATATGCGCTGTTTGCGGCGCATTGGATCGAATGGTGGGGCGAAGTGTGTACCGCGGTGGGCCTCCCACGCCCGGCACGCGAACCGGCCGGACGCTTTAGCCGATTCGCTCTGCGCGCCGGTCTTCGAGGGATGACAGGTGCTCCCTACGACTTCGGGAGTTTCGCATTGGGGTGCGACGTGCGAACACAGCTCGGGAGCGATCCCTCGTCCAAACTCGCGGGTTGGTTCCGAACTGGCTTCCGCCGTGGGTTTCCGGATTCACCCTCGATTGCGTTGTCGAGTGGTTGGCTTGCTCACCGTGCATTGCCGCGCTGGTCTTCTGTTTCTCCTGTGAAAACTCTTGGTGCCCGTGTCCCTGTCCGAACTTTTTGGAACGATGGCCCCTATCTCACCGGGGTCCGTTCGTTGAGCCTGTACGATTGCGACCAAACCGTGTTGGACGCGGTTCTTCGATCGCCACATCTGGCGGCACTCGAAGATCTGAGCTGGTGGATCAACGACGGCGAAGATGATGACGAAGTTGTGTACCAGTTCGTCGATCACACAGCGATGGTCATGCGGTACGCGCGACTCGCAAGATTGAAGCGGCTGGCACTGCAAGTGTGGACGGATCAAGCGGCCAGGGCCGTCGCCAGTTGCGCGCACCTTGCGGGGTTAGTCGAACTCGAAGTATCTCTCGCGAAGGATCTGTCTAGCGGGGTCGGCGCTGCTCGCCGATTGCTTACCCTTTCTCGTTCGCCGCACCTCGCGGGCCTCCGCTCGCTGACAATAACTGGCCCATTCGAGGCTAACGGGATCGAGTCCACTATTCGATACGCGACTTGGACCGGTTTACGGAAGTTGGTCCTCGTCGCGTTGAGGAGTGAGTCCGAACTAAACGACCTCACCCCGTTTTCTGGACCGGATAACCTGCCCGAACTGGAAGAGTTCCGGTTGATGGGGGTACATCTGACACCGGACCAGATCAACATTTTGGTCCGGTCCCCACTACTCAAACGTGTCAAGCACTACGCCCATCGAGGCACTTATACCGATGATTTTGGTAGCATCATTCGGTTAAGCGAAGTGGTTGATCCCATCAAAATTGAGACATTCTCCATCGAAGGGAACGATATCGACCTACCTCCGCACCTCGCAGCAATCCTCCGCGAGAAATTCGGCGATCGGCTGCATTTCCCCTTCTGACAACGATTAGGCCGCGATGCGCAGCGGGCCGATGACGGTGGCGCTGGGGCTTTTCGCGAGGCTCGCGAGTTCGCGCCGCGCTTGCATCAGGACGAGACTGACCGACGATTCGGGGCCGAGTTGTTCGATCATCAGGGAGAGGTACTCGGCCGCCCAGCGGGCTTCCGAGATGTCGATGGTCGCGGCCTCGGGGATCAGAACGGACGGGTCGGAAATGATCATGGCCGGGAACCTCCTTGTTCGTTTGGCACATTCTGAATTATGCGACCCGCCGGTATCACGATTCAAGCCCAATTTCTCGGGCCACAATTTCGGATAGAGTTCGGCCTTGTCTCACGCTTTACTCATTTTCTCCTTGACTCGCCCATTCCACGTCTGTTACCAATGGGCTTACTTCTCAATTACTCGCTGCAAGCCGCCCGATCACCGATTGCACCCATCCGGTTCACGCACCGCCACGCGACCGGAGTCGCAGGCCCGTTGGCGACTCGGGAACCGTTCCGATGTCCCTGCCCAACAAACGCGGGTTCACACTGGTCGAACTCCTCGTTGTCATCATGATTATCGCGGTCCTGATCGGACTGCTGCTGCCCGCGGTGCAGAAGATCCGTGAGGCCGCCGCCCGGACAAAGTGCCAAAACAACCTCAAGCAGATCGGACTGGCGTTCCACAGTCACCACTGTTCGGCCGGGCGGTTCCCCCACGGCGGGTGGCACGTTCACCCCGCGACCGCCCCGGACAGCGCCGACCCGTATGCGACCACGCACCAATCGCGCGCGGCGAGTTGGAGCTGGGCGTACCACATCCTGCCGTACATCGAACAGGACGCCCTTCACAAAAACACGGACCCGGCGCTCGTGCGCGGCACCCCGGTGAAGACGTACCACTGCCCGTCGCGCCGGGCGCCGGTGGCAATCGGCGGGAGCGCCAAGATCGACTACGCCGGGAGCGCGGGCAGTATGGACAGCGGGGGCAACGGCGTGGTGATGCAGACCCCGCTCGGCGCGATCCGCTTGAACGAAATCACCGACGGCACCGGTTGTACGGTGCTGGTCGGCGAGAAGCAGATGAACGCGGCCGCGTTCGGCCTGAGTCGGGACGATAACGAATCGTACTGCACGCCCGGCTGGAACGGGGACTGGGAGGTGTACCGGTGGGGCGCAACAGCGCCGGCGCCGGACTTCAGGAACGCGGCCGATACGAGCACCGCGGCGCAGGCGTTCGGGTCGGCACACGTCAACGGCTTCAACGTCGCCTTCTGCGACGGGTCCGTGCGGTCCATTCGCTACTCGGTCAACCTCACGACCTGGATCCGTGCGTGCGTGCGCAACGATAATCAGGCCGTGAACCCGAACGATCTGTGAGTGTTGAACGCGCGGGAAGAAATGATGCCAGCGACAGGGATCGCCACGCGGTCGCGTCCCTGCTGTTAGTCCGGGCGGCGTGAAGCGACTTACATCACCAACCGGGGGCGGGCGGCACGCGCTGCGTTGCACGCGCCGCAGACGCCGCGGACCACGAGGGTGTGGCCCTCCGCCCGGAACTGGTTCAGCGCGGAAACCTTCTCGAGCAGCGATTCCAGCTCTTCGCTCTGGAATTCGGTCATCGAGCCGCACTTCTCACACACGAGGTGATCGTGTGCGGGGTAGCCGTAGTCGTGGTCGAACACGGTGCGCGAGCCGAGTTCGATCCGGCGCAAGAGCCCCGCGTCCACGAGCGAAGAAAGGGTGCGGTACACGGTCGCCCGGCTCACGCGCTTCTTCGCGTTCTTCAGGTTCTCAATTAACTGCTCCGCGTCGAAGTGCTCGTGCTGCGCGAAGATGTGCTCGACCAGCACCCGCTTCTGGTCGGTGAACCGCTGCGGGCTCTTCCGACTCGCGAGGTACTCCCGAAACTTGCTCTCGGGGGTCTGCGACACCTCAACAGCGGGCAGTGGCACGATACGGCTCTCCAAATAGTTCAATACACGCGATCACCCGTAATTATAGGCGGGCGCCGGGCGGCAAGGTGAAGACGACAAGAAAAGCCGATCTACGAATTAGATCGGCCTTGAGCACTTGTACTTGTCCAGAACGGTTTCGAGTCGCCTTTCATCGTCGCGTGTGCGCGGTCGGCGCCGCGCGTTCATGCGCAGCCCGAGATCCGGCGCAGGAGTGCCTCTTCCGCGAGGAGCCACTTCTCCTCAGTGTCGTAGGTGCCGTCGGCGATCTGCTGGCGCACGCGGGCCACGAGGTCGTGGCGAATGCCGTCCTGCCCCCGGGGTTCGGGGTTCCGAGCCGGTTCGGGGTCCACGACCGGCGCGCCCGTGAGGCGCATCATCCGGTCGAAGGGGGCACCCGATGGGGCGGATTTGACGACGGCGACGCGCCAGCGGTGCCAGCCACGTGGTGAGGTCTCGCGCATTGGAATATCGTCTCCCTGCCGCCGCGAGCGTAGCTCGTTCGGCAGTCGGTCGGTGTGCGGCCTTCCGGTCGAGCCGGAGCGCCAGCACGCGGTTCACCCTCTCCCGGGCCGGCAGCACATGGAACGCCGGAGCGCCCAAATCCTCGCCGGCCCAAACCCCCGAGCCGCGCCGTCGAATCCTGACCGCGCTCCCGTTGGTCTTTGTCCTGGGTAGGGGCAGACTCCTCAGCCCCGGGACACGGTTCACCCGTTCAGTGAGCCGCGTTCCATTCTACGCAGGTGTATCGTCGTTCGCGCGCAACCTCTCGCAAGAAAATGCGCACCCGGTTGCACGGCTTTGGTCGGTTCCCGGCCCGGCGCGCCCGTTACTCGGATGATGCCCGGCGAACGGTTCACGCGGTCGCCCCAACCCCGGCTCTCACCTTACTTTGCCGGAATCGACTCAAGCCCCGATTCGGGGGCCGGGGTTTAGTTTTTGTGTCCGGTTTTCTGGCCCGGCGCGTCGGCCGCGGTCACCGGACACTAAACACCAAATTCCATTCTGAGCCGGTTCGCGGCCATGTGTGCTGCGCGCGTCGGAGCGGGGTGCCGGTACCCGCTCAGGGTGGCGCGGACCAACTGGGTCGCGGAGCCCACATCGATCTTGTGCCCCGGCGACACGAACACGGGTTTCACCCCGGTCGCGGACCGCACCACCGCGCCCACCGTTTCGCCGTTGAGCGAGAGTGGTGTGGCCTCGCCCGCGTTCGGGCCGGGTTCGGTGTGGTCCCCCACGAGCCAGCTCTTCGCACACCCCACGCACGGCAAGTCGAGCCACAATCCGAGGTGGCAGGCCAGACCGAACCGGCGCGGGTGCGCAATTCCCTGCCCATCGAGCATAACCGCGCCAGGCGCCCGGAGCAATTCGCCGAATGCGGCAAGCAGTGCAGGAATTTCACGAAACGACAACAACCCCGGAACATACGGGAAAGTCACTTCGCGCGTCACCGTGCATTCTTCGACCACCGACAGATCGGAGGCCTTCAGCACCACGACCGCGGCGAACAATCGCGGCTCTGTCAGATGGTAAGCGATGTCGCACCCCGCGATCAACTCGATGGCGCCGACCGGCGCGGACGTGTCCACGCGGGCGGCGAGTTCGTTCTGGAGCGCGACCGCGGCTTCTTCTGTTGTCGGCCACTCGTGCAATGGGGGAAATTGCATAATATTTGTGGGTAACACAATTTTGCTGAAAGGGACCGATTGCTCCGGTTGTACGGACGCGATGGCGGGCCGCGCGGTTCGTTCCGATGCGAAACCCTTCAGTATCCGTGGGGTTAGTTGGGAATCGCCCCGCGCTTGTGTTCGGACCTCAGCGAAGCGCACCACCGTGCTTCACAACGTGAAACGAATGTACTAAGTAAGAAGATCTCCCGCTGTAGCCCGCCCGCCACCTCAAGCCCGCTGCCATGCCCTAAAGGATGCCCGCCCGCACCGCTGACGCACTCGTGATTTTCGCCCCATGAAGTTCCCGCCCCGGAACAGCGGCCGCGGTACGGACTCACCGGATTCCAGGACAGGATGCCCCAGATCGATTCCTTGCATGGTGAAGTTTTGATGCTCCACAGTGTGACCGCACCGCGGAAGTCGGGTTTATTTGCTCAACACGATGGTACCGGCCCCGAACCGCGTTTGCTGCACGAGTTTTTCACGCGCGCGGCTCGCAAGTGGCCGGACAACGTCGCCATCGACGCCCCGCCCTGCGCCGCGCGCCCGAACCGCCGCACCATCACCTACGCCGAACTCGACCGCCGAACGGACGCGCTGGCGGCGTATTTACGCGAATTCGTGACCGGCGAATGCGTGGTCGCGATCCTGCTGGCGCGGAACGCAGAGCACGTTTACTTGGCGCAACTCGCGGTGATGAAGGCCGGCGCCGCTTACGTGTGCATCGACCCCACGTTCCCGGACGCGCAAGTCGGCACCATCCTCGGTGACGCGAAACCCGTCGCCGTATTAACGGATGCCGCCGGACTCGGCCGGGTGCGCCGGTGCGCCCCCGCACTCGGGTGCGCGTTCGATGTGATGGCGTGGGCCGCTCAACCTGAAAATCCCGTTCCGCCGTTGGCCGCGGCCCCGTGGCTCACGCCCCGCAACCTGGCGTACCTCATCTACACTTCGGGCACCACCGGTAAGCCGAAGGGAGTGATGATCGAGCACGCGGCCATCGTGAACCTCGTTCGCGGTGACCTCGCCACGTACCCCGCATCACCCGAGGACCGCGTCGCCCAGAACTCGTCGTGCGCTTACGATTCGTCTGTCGAAGAAATTTGGATGGCGCTCGCGGCCGGCGCCACGCTCGTTGTGATGGACGACGACGCGACGCACCTCGGGCCGGACCTCGCCCTCTGGCTCCGAACGGAGGGCGTGACGGTCTTCAGCCCGCCGCCGACGCTCCTGCGCACGATCGGGTGCGAAGATCCCGAACGCGCTCTGCCGGACCTGAAGCGCATTCACGTTGGCGGCGAGCCGTTGCCGCGTGACGTCGCCGACAAGTGGGCGCCCGGGCGCTGCCTCGTGAACGATTACGGCCCGACCGAGTGCGCGGTCGTGGCGCTTCGCGGCATCATCCGGTCCGGCGACGCGATCACCATTGGTCGCCCCGTACCGGGCATTCAGGCGTGGGTGCTGAACGAGCGCCTCGAAGAAGTGGCGCCCGGCGAATCGGGCGAACTCTGTCTCAGCGGTGTGGGTTTGGCCCGCGGGTACCTGAATGATGCCGAGCTAACGGCCCGCAAGTTCCCGACACACTCGCGGCTCGGGCGCATTTACCGCACCGGTGACCTCGTTCATCGGGCCGCCGACGGCACGTACTTCTGCCACGGCCGGATCGACACGCAGGTGAAGATCCGCGGGTTCCGAATCGAATTGGAAGCGATCGAATCGCGGCTTTCTGCGCGCGCCGATGTGCGCGAAGCGGCGTGTCGCGTGCAGGGCGAGGGACCGCAGCAGCAAATCGTCGCGTTCGTAGTCCCCACGAACCCCGCGTCACCGCCATCATTCGACGCTCTGAAGGCTGCGATACGCGAACAGCTCCCGGAGTACATGGTGCCGGCTCACTTCGGGCTACTGGCCGCGCTGCCGACCGCGGTGAGTGGGAAATTGGACCGGCGCGCGCTGCCGATACTGGAAGTCCATGCGCCGGAGCCGCACGGTCGCATCACCGACCCACGCGACGAGATCGAAGAGCGCATCACGACCGCGGTTCGCCGCGTGTTCAATTTGAAGGAGCGCGTTTCAGTCGATCACGACTTCTTCAACGACTTCGGGGGCGATTCACTCCGCGCCGCGATGCTGATTTCCGCCCTGCGCGACGATCCGGTAACGGCCGCACTCGCCGTCCGCGATCTGTACCAGACGCGCACCATTGAAGGACTGGCCCAGCGCGTTCGGAACACAAGCGGTCACGCGAACTCCCACAAACCGACCGAACCGGCCAAGCGGCTGAACCCGCTGTTCGCGACGATCGTGCAATCCGCGTGGTTGTTGCTCGGACTGATGGTTACTGGCCCCGCGCTCTACCTGCTGGCGTTCCACATCGTCCCGGATGCCACAGCGAGTTTGGGCCTGGCGCCGTTCCTGCTCACGACGCCGCTGCTCTACGCGGCCGGCATCTGCCTGTACGCGGTCGGCTCGGTGATCTTCGCAGTGATGGTGAAGAAAGTGCTGATCGGTCGGTACCAGCCGGTTCGGGCACCGATTTGGGGGAGCTTCTACGTTCGCAACTGGATCGTGCAACAAACCGCGCGGCTCATCCCCTGGCGGTTCTTCGACGGCACTGTTTTCGTGAGCGTGATCTTGCGGGCACTCGGCGCAAAGGTTGGGAGGGGTGTTCACATTGGCCGCGGGGTCGGGCTCGTTCACGGCGGGTGGGATCTGCTCGAAATCGGCGACAACGTGAGCATCAGTCGTGACGCGACGCTGCGTCTCGTTGATCTCGAAGACGGGCAGATTATCGTCGGGCCGATTTCGATCGGTGCTGACTGCACCCTCGATATTCGCTCGGGCCTCGGGCCGAACACGCGCATGGAGCCGGATAGTTACCTCGCGGCTCAGGGATACGCGCTCTCCGGAGCGGTGCTTTCCCGAGGAGCGCGCTGGGCCGGGATCCCGGCCGCGCCTGCGGGCGAAGCTCCGCCGGCCGCACAGTTAACAGAGGGGAGCCACGAGCTTTCGCCGGTAATGCACGGCGTCGTACTACTCGGCGCGAAGTTGCTGTTCACAGCGCTCGCGGTCCTTCCTGTTGCGCTCGCGGTGTTGCTGTACGCTCAGGTGCAGGGGATCGATACCGCCGCGGCGACCGCATGGTTATTGCATCCCACGATTAACACCGATCAGTTCTTGCTCTCCGCGCTCGTGGCCGTGCTCATCGTTCCGGCGCTGCTCGTGTCGCGTTGTGTTTCGATGCGCACGCTCGGGAAGATCCCCGAGGGCGTGGTCAGCCGGTGGAGCTACACCTACATCCGCGTGCTGCTGAAGCGGGACATTCTGGACTGGGCGAACGACTGGCTCAACGGCACGTTGCTGTGGCGCGTGTGGCTGCGCGGCGCGGGTATGAAGATCGCACGCGACACCGAACTGAGCACGATTTTCGACACCGTACCGGAGTTGGTCGAACTCGGACCGGGCACCTTCTTCGCCGACGGCATTTACCTCGGCGCCCCGCACGTTCACCGCGGGACGGTCACCCTGGCGCGCACGAAGCTCGGCGCCAGCGTGTTCCTGGGTAACTACGCCGTCATCCCGATCGGTCAGACGATCCCGGACGGCGTGCTCCTCGGGGTCTGCACCGTTGCGGACGATCGCATCATCACGCGCGGGACGTCGTGGTTCGGGGAACCGCCGTTCGAGTTGCCGAAGCGGGAGATCGTCGAGGCCGACGCGCGCCTGACGCACAAGCCTTCGTGGATTCGTTACGCGAACCGCGTGTTCTGGGAGCTGCTGCGGTTCGCCCTTCCCTTAGTGCCGCTGCTGCTCGTCGCGACGTGGTTCGCAGTGCTGGAAGCGGTTCAGCCCGAAGTTTCGCTCGCGGTCCTCGCGTTCGGCGTCGTACCGGCGCTCGACCTGGGCTTCCTCGTGGGGCTGTGCCTGTTCGGGCTAGCTTTGAAGTGGTTCTTACTCGGTCGCGTGCGCCCGGGCACGCGCACGCTCTGGTCGTGCTGGTGCAGCCGGTGGGACTTCAACTACATCGCGTGGCACTACCTCGCGCTGGCTCCCATGCAGGCACTTGAAGGCACCGTCCTGCTGAACGGCTACCTGCGTGCTCTGGGAGTGAAGATCGGTAAGAACGTCGTCGTGGGGGACGTGTTCGCGCTCGTCGTGGACCCCGACATGCTGGAACTTCAGGACGGCGCGACCGTGAGTTGCTTGTTCCAGGCCCATACGTTCGAGGACCGCGTGCTCAAGATCGACCGAGTCGTGATCGGGAAGAACTCGTCGGTGGGGATTGGGGCGGTGCTGCTCTACGGGTGCCACATCGGTGACGGCACCCGCGTGGCGGGCCACAGCGTGGTGATGAAGCGCGAGCGCTTGCAGCCCAACCACACTTACGCCGGGTGCCCGACTCACTTGGTGGGCTGAGAACCGGGATGAGGCGAACGGCCGGCGTGAGCCGGCTGATAAGAGCTTGCCCGTAATGAGCGGTCGCGCTCACCAGCCGGCTCACGCCGGCCGTTCGCCAAGTCAGCGAGCCGCAACTGTTGGTTACGGCATCAATAATCCATGTTGCGGAACTCGTAGGCCGCGATCGACAGTACGCCGAACGCGAACGCGAGCGACGCGAGTACCGACAACTCGGGCCGGAACGCGCCCTTTTGCTTCACCGCGTCCAGTTCCGGTACCGGCGTCGAATACGTGCCCGCATCCATTAAGTCAAAGAAGATGCCGCTCAGGTCCATCGGCTTCGGCAGCACCCAGTACCCCGCGTCCACCAGGAACGCCGCCATCGGGGTGATTCCCTGAATCGGGGCCGCGGTCAGGCGCAGGTACGTGAAGTTCATCGCCCAGCACAGAATCCAGAACAGCAGCGTGCCGAACACGCTCACGACCGTGCTCCGCGTACACACCGCGAGGAACGCGCTGAACGCATAGAACACCGCGAAGTTCGTCACGAGTAGAGGCACCGCCAGCCAGTACCGCACGTCCCACACGCCGGTCGCGAAGCCCAGCCCGAGCCACGTCCCACCGACGAAGAAAGTGGCGTGCAGCGCCACGAACAGCACCACACCGAAGTATTTCCCGGCCAACAGTGCCCACCGCGGCGCCGGTTTCGCGAGTAACACCGTCACCGCGTGCGGTTCGAGGAACGTCGGCAGGAACCCGGCCGTCCACAGGAGCGCGAGCAGCACGCCCGCGGTATCGGCTAGAATCCCCGCGAGCCACAACTGAAGTTCGCGCACCGAGTCCGATTTGCTCTTGGCGACCGGGTACTCCACCATCCCGAACCCGACGGACACGGTCCCGTGCGGCTCATCAATGCCCTCCGCGCCCTCCCCCTTCGGCATGCGCAGTGGCAGTTCGGCGGGGTGGCGCTCGCGCTCCTCGGCGCCGGTCACCGTCACACTCATCGCGAAGAACGTGCAGAGCACGGTGAGCCCGAGCATCACCCAGAACAGCCGGGACGCGAGGGACTGGCGGAACGTGTCGCGCACCATCCAGCGGACGGTGCGAATGGTCGCGGGCAGCGCGTTCATGCGGCCTCCGACTGGTACAGGCGTTGGAGGGCGGTTTCGAGGTTCCGCGGCGCGCCGGACTTCGGGTCGCGCAACAGGTCCGGGAGCGTTCCGTCGAACACGATCTGCCCGGCGACCAGTACCGCGGCGGAATCGCACAGCTCTTGCACTTCGGGGAGCACGTGCGACACCATCAGCACCGTCTTCCCCGCGCTCTTCCGCTCGCGCACCACTTGTCGGAGCAGTTGCCGGCCGGACAGGTCCAGGCCCTCGGTGGGTTCGTCGAGGATGAGCAGGTCCGGGTCGTTAAACAGAGCTTGCGCGAGGCCCAGGCGCTGAACCATGCCCTTGCTGAATCGCGCGATCGGCTCGCTCTTGCGGTCCGCGAGGCCCACCCGCTCAAGTAGCGCTGTGGTTCGGGCGGGTAGTGCCTCGGACGGTACGCCGGACAGCCCGCCGTAGAACGTGAGCAACTCGGACGCGGAGAGGTAGCGCGGGAACGCGTGGTTCTCGTGCATGTACCCGATGCGCCCGAGCGTGCCCCGGTCGGCGATCGGCGCGCCGAGCCGGGCGATCGTGCCCGAGGTGGGGCGCACGAGCGACAGGAGCAACTTCACGAGGGTCGTTTTGCCGGCCCGGTTCGGGCCGAGCAGCCCGAACACGCGCCCGGCGGGCACGGTGAGCGACACGCCCCGCACCGCGGGCACGCCCCCGCGCCCCAGGAGCCCCGTGGGGTACGTCTTTACCACCTGATCGAATACCGCGGCTGCGGTCACGGTGAACTCCATGCCCGAGGTTTACACGTGTTGCCGTCTGGAAACATAGCTTACGATTGGAAGAAACCAAGAACACAGGGCGGGCGCCCTGTGCTACGAACGACGGCCCCTCCGGGGCGAAGACCAAACCAATCATGGTTTTGCCTTCGCCCCGGAGGGGCCGTCGTTCGTAGCACAGGGCGCCCGCCCTGTGTATTCAGGGACATTTACTCGATCAGCACAACGGACACGCCGCTCTGGAAGATGCGCTCGAGGCAGTCCCGCATACGGGTGATGCGCTGGTCGTAGGGGCCGGTGATGGTCTGCGCGTCCGGGAGTGTGGTGGCCCCCACCGTGCCGGTGCCGCCGTACTCCGCGCACTTCGCGAGGAACGCCTGGGCATCGTCTCGGTAAGTGGCGCTCGGGGCGAGTTCCGCATCGAACAGGTCCCCGAACGCGATCGGGTACACGCGGGCCTGGGCGTTGGGCAGGCTCAACCCGCTGTCCGCTCCGGCGCCGGAGGTGGTCGCGGTTGCGGCCATTTGCTTCACCGTCTGCTTAATCACGTTGTAGGCGTGATTGATCCCGGTCGTGTTGCCGTTGCTGCCGCTCGTAACACCGCCGAGCGTGTAGTACGAGTTGTACCCGCGCTGGACGAACGTCGGGGTGCGGTAACTGTTCGGTACCCCGTCCGTCTCGAAGATAATGATCTTCTGTGCCCCACGGCGCCCGTTCCCGGTCCCCACCGACTGTGCGGCCGAGATGGTGGACGGGGACAACACGTTGAAGGCGTAGGCCAACCCGGTCTGCGGGTCGGTGCTGCCGCCCGCGTTCGGGATGTCGGCGTCGTCGTGGCCGGTCAGCGAGGACGTCGTGTACGGGCGGACCTCGGTCGTAACGTTTCCGCCGTTGATCGTCGTGAGCAGTTGCTTCGGGTAGAACAGGGCGTTCTTGAGAGCCTGGAAGTTCTGACCGAGCGGCCAGCGGACGCTGTTGTGCTGCGAGGCCGCGAAGAACACGAGCCCGGCGAAGTCGTTCGGGTGGTTGTTCTTCACGTCGTCGAGCACCGAGTTCATCCCGGCCTTGAGCTGCCAGCAGTGGGCCTCGTTGCACGTCCCGGGGAGCCAGTTCCCGATGGACGAGGCCGTGTCCCCCATTGTGAGGAAATTGACCATGCTCAGCGGCCCGAACCACATGTTCAGGCGCGGGCGCCGCGGGCTGTCGGTGTACCGCATGTACGGGCGGGTCGCCGACTCGAGGATCGTTTGCCACGAAAACTTGTAGTTGGTCAGGTCGCTGCCGGTGATCGTCGCCGTGCTGGAACTCCAACTGTCGGCCCCGCCGTACAGGTTCCCGGTCCCGCTATAACTGCCGATCCCGAGAACGAAATCGATGTAGCTCTTCCAAAACCCTTTGTCGAACTTCTCCTGGGTGGTGCCGGTGCCGGTGTCCACGTCGTTCGGGATGGACGAGTAGTACAGTACCCGCCCGGCCCGCAGATTCGGCGGCAGCACCTGCGGACCGCTCTTGATCCACTTCAGGACGGCCGCGTAGTTGACCTGGGTTCCGCTCGTCGCGGTGACCGTCTGGCCCGACGAGCCGGTGTTCAGGATGGTCTCATTGATGTGGTCGACACTACCCGCCGTGTTCGTGGTGTTATTGTCCACTTGCGGATCGAGTGCGCCACCAGATTTGTTGTAGAAGAACCGCCGGCGCCAATCGCCCCCGGCCGCTTGAGCCATGTCCGGCGCCCGCGGGTCGGGCGGCCAGACGTAGAACGTCTTACCCCAGTACCCCGGCCCCATCGAGTACCCCACGAACCGGTCGGCCGCGGGCACCAGAATGTTGTTCAACGTACTGAGGTTCGCGAGCAGGTAGGTCGCCGGGTTCGTCGGGCCGTTCGATCCGCGGTACGTGCGGTATTTGCTGATGTCGAGGTCGTACCCGTAGGTTTCCCAGAGCGGGTCACGGAAGTTGAGCCAGTCGGTCGAGAACGCCGGGCTGACGCCGCTCGTCGGCGGGTTCGACCCGGTGTACCCCAGGAGGTCCGCGGCGTGGTACGCGGCCCGCGTCGCAGCGCCGCTCGTGGACCACGTCGTTTCCGTCTTGTCGATTTTGCCGTCGCCCCGGCGCCACCGGTCGCCGGCGTAAGTGATCCCGGCGGAATCCGTCATTGATGCGTAGAAGGCCGGGGCCGGCACCGGCCCCTTCGGGTTCGCCTCGTTGCCCTTGTGCGTCGGGTCGTACCCGGTCCAGGTGTACGTCGGGGCGGTGTAGTTGGTCGAGTCGGCACCGCTCTCCGACGGGGACCAGCGGTGAAACGCGTTCAGCAGGTTCGGGCTGCCGTCGGCCTTCGTGGTGAGCGGGTAAGCCACCGTTGCCGGGGAGTTGATGTTGCTCGGGTCGAAGTAGAAGTTGCGGATGATCGGCGGGCCGCCGGGGGTGGCGATGCTGTAGTTGTTCCGCGGGATCGCTTCGCCGTTGCCGTTCGCGAGGTTCGCCGAGGCGATGAGCACACTCTGCCGGGACACGTAGTGGCCCGCGACCGGCACCATCGGGTCCGGGTTCATCGACTGGCTGTTGTTATTGAACGTGCTGCTGTACGCCATCGACCCGGTCATGTCGAGCACGAACGCGATGTCGCGCGGGCGGTAGACCGCGGTGGCCGTGGCCCCGCTGGGCATCGAGTTCACGCCGAACACGCGCATGAAGTACGTGGGCTGCGCCACGGTAATGGTGATGCGCAGGGCGGTCCACGAGCCGCTGGCCGGGGCCGAACCCGCGCCGGAGGTCACGGTCGCCCAATTGCTCACCTGGAACGTCTGACTCGTCGGGTTGTACAGGTACTGGCCCGCTTCGATTTTGCTCACCTGGGCGCTGGTGAAGTTCCCGCTCAGGAGCGGGTTACTCGTCGTCGACCCCTTGGCCGCCGTCACCGCCGCCGGGAGGTTGCTGTAGAGCACCCCGTCCTTGTTGTTCAGCGTCCGCGTGCCCACCAGCGCGGCGACGTCGGCCGCGTTCTGGCTCTGGGTCCGCGCCACCGCCAGCATGCCGAGGTCCACCGCCAGCGCGACGAACCCGAACAGACCGATCAGACACACCCCCAGCAGTGGCAGAATGGACCCGCGCCGGTCCGCCCGGTACCCGGAATTCGCGATTCTCATAAGCGTGGCGCTCCCGACCGCAGGCGCGGCCCATCGAGGCATTATCAGATGTGGGCAACCTAGTTCACGCGCGGGTGCGGCGCCGGGATGCTGTGGGCGAAAAATGCGGATTCTGAGGATTAGGCCGGGGCATGAGGGGGATTCGGACAACCCTCGTCAGGGGCGAAGGCGCGTGTTGAGGTCGGAGTGTGAGTGGAACGGTCGAAGACCGGAGCCGAGAATGACCGCCGCTCGAAGCATTGATTTGGAATTACGTATACTATCGCATATAATTGGGATAGGTGGAATTTGAGTTTTTGTGAGACCCCTGTAGCGAGCCGCAGCCGCAAGGGAGCGGGGCGCAGCTCTTGCGGCTGCGGCTCGCCCAACCCGCTACGACGACCCCGAAATGAGACTAAATGGGTGTGGAAATGGTGGCGGTGTTAGCGATTGTTAGCACAAGTTAGTGTTTGGCGCGAGGGTACAAGGCGGGCGTGTAGTGCCGAAACGCTTGAAATGTCAGTGGCTGATGACTTCCTTACCCGGCAATCAGCCCGAGCAGGCCTCAAATGTTAGCAATTGTTAGCCCAGTCGGTGCGGGCGCCGAGAGGGGAACCGTTACTTCGCAGATCCGGGGGTGCTCGCACTATTTGATCGGTGCGTCTCGTTCGGCCAGCACCGCGAGTTCGGTCAACTTCGCGGCGGTGACGCCGATCCGCTCGAAGCACTCGGCGACGATGCTGTTGGGAGTGGTGAACAGGGTGATGAGCAGGTCCATCGGGGTCACGACCCCGCGCCCGCAGTCGCAGGCCCGACCGTGGGCGTCGCGGACCAAGCGGATCACGTTATCGGAGAGGAATTCGCGATTGAGCAGCAGGGGCGGAACGGGTTCGGCGTGGGCTTGGTGAAACAGGTCGCGGAACTGGTCGAGGAGCCCGGGCAGATCGGCCCCGAGCTTCCCGGCCCACTTGAACACCCCGGAGTCCGGGGCGGCCAGTAGGCCCATGAACAGGTGCGGGGTCCGCACGCTGTCCCAGTTCGTGGCGCGGGTGTGCCCGAGGGCCTCGCGCAAAACGCGCGTCGTGGCTTCGTCCAGAATGTCCGGGCGGAGCCGACCGCTTGGCAGGAAAATGTCGTCCACGTTTTGGACCCGTTCCCATCTCGGACTGTGGCTGGGCGTGTGCCCGTAGGGCAACGTTTCGGGTGTAGCGAACCGCCCGAAGTGTGAGGTGATTATGTCGCGCCGCTCTCCAACCCGCAAGACGGGCTGTTCAGACACGCGATACTTTTTCCTTGCCCGCCCGTATGTTCCGGCCGACCATGAATCGCGCCACGCGAAAACTTAAGTTTCAGGGGTCCAGGTTTCAAAGGTCCGAGTTGAAGGCAAAATCAGGACTTGGCACCGAATCCCTTGGAACTCTGGAACTTTAAGAGGAGTTTCCCATGCAGCGCCGGGTGCGGGTGGTGGTCGGATTGGTGCTGGCCTCCGGGCTGGCCGGGGCGTTCGTGCGAGCGGCCGATGCGCCGACCGAGGCCACAGTCACCGACGCCGAGGGCCGGGACGTGAAAGTATCCGGGCTGAAATTCGGCACCGGTACCCGCCGGCTCGCGTGGGCGGGCGACCCGGCCGGCGCCACCGAGGAGGCGAAGAAAGGCCCGCTCGTAATCGAGCTCCGCGAGCCGCACTCCACCACACTCCTAAAAGGGATCATCACTTACGTCCCCGTCAACTCGATCGAATCGATCAAGTACGACTACGACAAGCAGGTCGCGTCGGTGGCGGTGAAGGGGTTACCGGAACCGCTCGCGGGCACCCTCCAGTACCGGGGCATCAACGTGCTCGGCTTCGAGGGCTCGGTGGACGACAAGGTGACCCGGTTCAGCGGCGGCGCGTTCACAAAGGGAAACATCAAGGCGGTCGCGTTCGCGGGTGCGACACCGTTTGCGGCGAAGAAGGGAACGGGCTCCTGGCTGGTCCAGATCGATCAGCCGAAGGCCGAGAACCCGACCCTCAAGGCGGGTAACTTCAAGTTCCTCTACCAGTACCCGGGCGGTGTCGAGGTGCTGACGGATGCCGCCACCGTGCGCAAGGGCGATCCGCTCAAACTCGACGACGCGATGAAAACGTTCGTGCCGCTCGCGGTGGATCAGAACACCCACATGGCGGCGATCGAAGTTCAGATCGGCGACACGGAAAAGGTTGTGGTGGTCCCGCAGCAGGTCGAGAAAGACGGCAAGGCCGGCGTACTCATGGGGCTCGTTGGTGAGGTGGACGCCGGGTGGAAACTGTTTCCGCTGCACTCCATTAAAGGCATGAAGCGCCCCAGGAGGGACTGATAAGGTGCCCGCGAACCGAGCACGCGCGAGAAGCTACGCGACTCACGCGAGCGATTCGCCCCGCGCCAGGCGCTCCAGCACCGGACGCAGTTCGGCGAACGCCTTCGCGCGGTGGCTCATCTGCTGCTTGACCTCGGGGGCGAGTTCACCGAACGTCTTCCCGTGTTCCGGTACGAGAAACAGCGGGTCGTACCCGAAGCCGCCGGCCCCGCGGCGCTCGGCCACGATCGTCCCGTGGCACCGCCCCTCGGCCGATGCGACGACCTTACCCGTCGGGTCGGAGAGTACCGCGGTGCTGACGTAGTACGCGGACCGGTCCGCATCGGTGAGAGCGGCCATCTCGCGCAGGAGCTTGTCGTTATTGGCCTGATCGTCGCCGTGCGTCCCCGCGTACCGGGCCGAGTACACGCCGGGCGCGCCGCCGAGAGCGGGTACGCACAACCCGCTGTCTTCGCCGATCACCCACGCGCCCAGTACCGGCGCGAGCTGCGTCGCCTTGAGCGCCGCGTTCCCGACGAAGGTGTCGGCGGTTTCCTCAACTTCCGGTGCGTCGGGGTACGGGGTGAGGTCCGTGAGGTCCAAATTCAGGTCGCCGAGCAGTGCGACCATTTCCTTGAGCTTCTTCTTGTTGCGACTGCCGATTACGACGCGGATCATTGCGGCCTTCCGTGTGGAGAGCGTTCACACAACGCACTATATTGTCCCAACTGCACCGGCCGAAGACCAACAGAACCAGGGTGGCACGTGGCACAGATCGCCCTTCTCGCTGTGGCCGTGGGAATGCTTTTCGTTGGCGTCCAGGGGCTCCGCGGGGTGCCGGATTCCAACGGCAAGAAGACGAGTCCGGCGGTCGCGATCGTGTGCCTGCTCCTCGCCGCCGGGTTGGTCGTGTTCGCGCTCCTGGTGCTCCCCAATTTGTTCTGACAGCGAGCCGCACGCGATGCCCGCGCAGCACGACCGGTACCACGCACTGGACAGCCTCCGCGGGTTCGCCATGTTCCTCGGCGTGGTGCTGCACGCCGCGCTCTCGTTCGCGACGCACCCGCCGGCCTTCTGGCCCGTGCGCGACAACGACCCGAGCGCGCTCGGGGACGTGTTCCTGTTCGCGGTCCACACGTTCCGCATGCAGGCGTTCTTCCTGCTCGCGGGGTTCTTCGGCTGCCTGCTCTACAAGCGGTACGGGCTCGGCGGAATGGTGCGGCACCGCGTCAAACGGGTGGCGATCCCGTTCGCCCTCTCGGTGGCGCTGATTACCCCCACCGTCATGGGCGCGTTTCTTTACACCGAACTGGAGAACACCCGCACCCAGGGAGTTCCCGAAGGCGCTTCTGCGCCGCGCCGGTTCGCGAGCGATCTGATCGCAGCGAACCCGGAGAGTGGTAGCGTTGCGATCCTCGCGGAACAGTTCCTCTCCGGGACGTACTTGTCGCTGGTACCGCTCGGGCACCTGTGGTTCCTCTACTACCTGCTCTACTTCTACGCCGCGGTGGTTCTGCTCGCGCCCGTCCTCGGTAGGCTCACCGGGACGCGGGCACTCGCGGCTATCGATGGGGCGTTCGGCCGCTTGATTGAGGGGCGCTGGCGCGTGTTGGTCCCCGCACTCGCGACGGTACCGGCCCTCCTCACCATGAAGACGTGGGTCGGTGACACGCCGCTCAAGTGGAGGCCAGAAGCGCAGATCCTGGCCTACTATTTCGGGTTCTTCGCGTTCGGCTGGATGCTGTACCGGCACCGTGCACTCGTGTCCGCGTTCGGGCGCGGGTGGCGATCCAACCTCGGTATCGCGAACGTGCTCGTACTGCCGGTCGGTTTGGGAACGCTGTTCACCGGGTTGAAAGCCGCGGAAGCCGGTGCCGACGGCGTGTTCGTGTGGAAGCTCGCAGCGTTCGCGTCGCAGGCCGCGTACACGTGGCTCATGATCGTGGGGTTGTGGGGCGCGTTCCTGCACTACTTCTCGCGCGAACGGGCGTGGGCGCGGTACCTCGCGGACGCCTCGTACTGGTGCTATCTCGCGAGCATCACGCCCATCGTGCTGCTCCAGTTCTGGGTGAAGGACTGGCCGCTGCCGGGACTGGTGAAGTGGGCGCTCGTGAGCGCGGGGGCGATGGGTGGCCTGCTCCTGAGCTACGACTGGTTCGTGCGGTACACCTTCATTGGCGCAATTCTGAACGGGCGCAAAACACGGGTGCGAACAGAAGTGGCGGCACCCGCGCCGGCTGCGATTGCCGAGACTCGCGGGTGAATCGCTGTTTCACGCGGCCGGAGGGTCACTTCTTCCCGAGGGCCGCGGCGACGATCGTTCCGACTTCGCGGCGCAGGGGAGTGGCGTTGCCCTTATCGTCCGGGTGAACGCGGTTCGCCAGAACGATGACAGCCGTTTTCGTGCCCGGATCGACCCACGCGCTCGTTCCGGTGAACCCGGTGTGGCCGTACCCCTCGCCCTTTTTGAACAGGTTGCCGCGCGGGGCCGAGTACGCCGTGTCGACGTCCCACCCGAACGAGCGCGAGCCCTTCGTTTCGCCGCCCTTCGTCACAGGTACGCCCAGCGCGTGCGGTTCGGTGAACAACTTCACGGTCTTCGCGTCGAGAACGCGGGTGCCATCGAGCTCCCCGTCCCGGAGCAGCATGCGACAATAGCGGACCATGTCGTCGACCGTGGAGAACAGCCCCGCGTGCCCGGCCACCCCGTTCATTTTGAACGCGCGGGGGTCGTGGACCTCGCCGAGAATGATTTTGCCGTCGCGAAGGCCGGTGGGTGCGACGCGCTTTTTGAGTGCCTCGGCGGGGGTGAAAGTCGTGTCGGTCATCTTCAGCGGATCGAACACGTGCTTCTTCGCGAACTGATCCAACGGCGTTCCACCGATCCTCTCGACCAGTTCGCCGAGCACGATGAACCCCACGTCGCTGTACTTGAACCGCGTCCCGGCGGGCGCTTCGAGCTTCAGCCCCGCGATGTGTTCGAGCGCCTTGGCGCGGCCATTCGCGAAGTCCTTGAGGTCGTTGTCCGCGGTCAACCCCGAGGTGTGCAGCAGCAGGTGCTCAACGGTGACCTTCTCCTTGCCGTTGGCCGCGAACTCCGGCCAGTGCTTGCTCACGAGGTCTTCGGGCTTCAGTTTTCCTTGTTGAATCAGCAGCATGACCGAAGTGCCCGTCGCCACGGGCTTGGTAAGGGAGGCCATGTCGAAAACGGTATCGGTCGTCATCGCGACCTCATCGGGCTTCACCGCGCGCTTACCGAACGCTTTGCGGTACGCGACCGTATCCGCGTGAACTACGACCACCACGGCACCGGGGCACTCGCCGCGACTGATCGCGGATTCGACCGCGGTGTCGATCTTCGCGAGCTGATCTTTGTCGATGTCCGCGGCGCGCGTAACGAGGGGCAACGCGAATAGTGCAAGAAACGTAGAAGCGACACGAAACATGAAAGACGTTCTCCGTGGGAACACAAGGAGCACGGGGCTTCCGCACTGTGCTACGAAAGGTGACCCCTCCGAGGCGAAGGCAGAGAATCCTCTACCGCGGAGCGGCTGGCAGCTTTAAGCACCGGGCGGAAGCCCTGGGGAATGTTCTGAAATTGGCAGCAACTCGTCTCATTCCAGACTGGATAACAATCCCTGCATTTCGCCCTGTGCGTGCGTGTCCCCGGCTTTGCGGGCCACATCAACGCCCTGCGCGAGAACCGCACACGCTTCCTCGGTGCGATCGAGCCGCGCGAGCGCCTGCCCGCACTGGAGGAACGCCGGGACGTAGGGCTCCGCCGCGGTGCGGGCGATGAGGTCGCGGAGCACGGTCACGCACTCCGCGTCGTCGCCGGCGCTGGAGTGTTCCATTGCCAGGCCGTACCGCAGGAACGCATCGTTCGGGTCTTCGGCCAAGAGTGCCTCGATCTGTGCCATACGTGCGGTTCGGGCCATGTGCGCGTGCGCTCCGGAATTGGATTGCGGCCGGCCGCGAGAGAATGCCTCAAGTCGCCGGCGCACGTTCACCCTACTTGCTCCGGCTCCGGGCGACAACGCGCGGTACGACCGGTCCAGTCCGCACGGCTTGCGAATCCGGCTAACCGTTCCGTTCGCGCCACCGGGTATGCGCGGCGCAAATATGTCACGGACGGGCCGCGGTGCGAGTTCCTTGTGCCCGCAGCGTGTAGCCGCTCGCGCCGGGATTCCGAACAGAAGGGTGCAGTCGAAGGAAGGATTCCGCCGCTGGCACGGGGGCCACATGCGTTCGGTGACAATCACCTCGTTATTACGGTTCACGCGCCACCGGCTCTTGGTGCCGGCCGCACTCCTGGCCGGGGCCGCGGGACTGGCCGCGCTCACGCCCGTGTTCTCCGACCCGCCCCCGACGGTTCACGCCGGCGAGCGCAGTATCACGCCCGGTAAGCGGCGCGATCAGGTCGTTGATGTGTACGAGCGGCTCAAGCCGGCCGTTGTGAACATTCACAGCGAGCGCACGGTCGCGGCCCCGGGCGACGACCCGTTCCGCCCCGCCGGGCAGCCCCAGCGCGTCAACGGCATGGGCACGGGCATCGTGCTCGACGGGCGCGGGTACATCCTTACCAACTTCCACGTCGTCGACGACGTGAGCACCCTCCGCGTTCGGCTGCACGACGGGGGCAGTTACACCGCCCGCATCATCTCGACCGACAAGGAAGCGGACCTCGCGCTCATCAAGATCGACGTGCCGAAGGCGCTCCCGGTCATCGGCCTCGGCACGTCGTCCGACCTGATGGTGGGCGAATCGGTCATCGCGATCGGCAACGCCTTCGGCTACGAGCACTCGGTGACCGACGGGCGCGTGTCGTTCAAGGGCCGTGACGTGTCGCTGAACAAGGACATGGGCTACAAGGGGCTGATCCAGACGAGTGCGCCGATCAACCCGGGTAACTCCGGCGGGCCGCTCCTGAACGTGCTCGGTGAAGTGGTCGGGGTGAACGTCGCGATCCGCGCCGGGGCACAGAACATCGGGTTCGCGCTGCCGGTCGATGCGGTCATCCCCCGCGCCGCGGACCTGATCGGGGTCCGACGCAAGCTCGGAATTCGTCACGGGCTGCTGCTCCGCGACCAGGTCGCACGCGAAGAAACCGAGAGTGTCTCGAAGCGCACCGTGAGCGTGGAGCAGGTGGAGGCGAACTCGCCCGCCGCTACCGCGGGCTTCAAGGTGGGCGACGTGCTCGACCGGGTGGACGACGTGACCGTCGTGACGTCCATCGACTTCGAGCGCGGGCTGATCGATCGGGCGGCCGGGGCCAAGATCCCGGTGAAGGTGGTCCGCGCGGGCGCCGCGACCGACCTGGACATCACGCTCCAGGCCGGGCCAAGGGTACCGGTGATCGCGAACGACGCGGTGTGGAAGAAATTGGGCGTGAAGGTGGCCCCGGTCGGGGCGGACGCGGTCGCCAAGGCGAACCCGCAGCTCCGCGGCGGGTTGCAAATTACGGACGTCGCGGTCGGGAGCGTCGCGGCCACGGCCGGCATGCAAAAAGGTGACGTACTGGTCGGCCTCCACTTGTGGGAAACGCTCAACCTCGACAACGTCACCTTCGTTCTGAACCACAAAGACTTGCCCACGTTCCTGCCGCTGAAATACTTCGTCGCCCGCGAGGGCAAACTAAAGGACGGCTTAATCACGAACGTCCCGTAAGGACCGAACTATCAGGGAAGCACCCTCCTCGCGCCGCCTCGGGTCTCGCCGCCCGGGGCGGTGGCGTTTTTTGGTGCTGCACACTTTCAGCGCGGCAGAACGGCCGAGCCGAGGCCGGTCATGGTGCGGTCGAACCCGGCCGCCTCCGGGGACGCGGCAAACGCCCGTTCCTCGCGCCATACCGATAGGGCGATCCGCAACAGGAGGTCGGAGAAGAATACCGTGAGGAACAGCGAGCGCCCGATGTAGTCGATCCAGATCTTGTGCAGGTCGAGCGTCCAGGGGCGGGCGATCGCGTCCTTGCTGAAGCCGAGGACCGCTCGACCCATGAAGTTGGCCGTGAACAGGTAAATGAGCATCAGCCCCGCGCCCGTCGCGATGAGGGCGAAGACGATGAAGGACGTGCGGGCGATCGCGGTTCGCTCCGCCGCCGACGTGAGCGGCCGCGTGAACAGGTCGAACTTGGTGAAGTACACCAGCGGCGCGCCGATCCACAACACCAGCCCCATAACGAGCAGCACGTTACTCGCGACGTGGTAGAGCACCACGAACGTCGCCAGCGTGAGCAGCACGCACAACGGCACGCTCGTGACCAGCCCCCAGCCGGGGACCAGTGACTCGGGCAGGAACAGCTTCGTCCGCACGCACGCACGGGCCACCGCGGGCAGCAGCGACAGGACCGCGGGCATGAGCGCGATGTAGAACGTGACACCCATGACGATGCCGAAGATCGTGCGCTGGACTTCCGCCGCGCCCACGCTCTCGCTCTTGTCGATCTTCAAGTCGAGGAGCCACTCGGTGGGGGTGAATGCGATTACCAGCGGCACCGCGAACGATACCAGCCCGCCGCCCAGAACCCACTTCGTGGAGAGCGCGAGGCGGTCGTAGGTGAGCGCGCCGAGTACCGCGGCGACCGGCAGCGCGAACAGCGCCAGCGCCAGAACGTACTGCAACAGAATCCCGAACGCGCTCAGGACCTCGCGGTCCTCTTTGCTCATGGCGAGCGCGTTGATGAGGCCGAACAGTGCGGCGAACGTACACGGTACGGCCGCGACGAACAGCACCGATCGGCGCCACACGGCCAACTTGCGCGCGGTCGCGTCCATGACCCCGGCCGCGGTCAGCTTCGCGCCCTCTTCTGTCGTCGGGGCGATCGCGGACGGGTCCGGCTCGATCGCGCGCCGGACGAAGACCTGCGCCAGCGCGACCAGTTCGGTGACCCGATCGCCCCCACCCGGCCCGGCCGAGCGCTTCCGCGGGGATGGGGGCGAGTCGTCATCGAGCGAAAGCACTTCCGCGACGGGGACGATGGCCCGCGTCGTCGCGGAAGCGCTCGGCCGCGGGGCCAGCGGGACGAGCGCGTAAGTGTTCTCTTCGGGCGGGCTCGGAACGGGTTCCAGCGCCGCGGATAACAGCCCGGCGACGGTCCGCGCGGCAACCCAGTCCGGGGCGCCCTCCTGCCACACCAGGTCGGCCGGCCCCAGTTTCCCGGCTCCCGCTACGGCCTTCAGCTCCGCGAAGGTCACCGGGCCGACCCGGTCCCCGTTGACGACGTAATACCAGACGGATTCCATGTATCCCTACAAGTGGAATGGTGACGAGAGGAAATCGAGGGGCTGAATATACCGGCGCGCGGTTGTGCGCGGCAAGGGATACCAATAACGGCGGCGCGGGCCTCCCACCGGGGAGGCCCGCGCCGCGCGTGAATTCGGGGACGGTTTACTTCATCTTTTCGAGGTTCAGCACGTACCGGGCCGAGCCTTTGGGGGCGGTGAAGTCGGTCGGCCGCTTCTTGTCGTCATAGCTGATGCAGATTCTGAGTTTATCGCCATCGAGCTGGTAGATCGCGGCATTCTTGAGGGCGGTCGTCTTGGTTTTCGTCTTACCACGGGACCGGATCTTGTCGGTCGAGGTGATCGGCTTGCCGGCGTCGTCCACGTAGGTCAGGTCCAACTGTTTCGGCTCTTTGTCCAACGTGACGGCCATCTTCTGGCGGAGGAACACTTCTTCCTTCCCGTCCTTGTTGATGTACACGAAACGCATGACGTCGCCCTCGATCACGTAGTAGCTGTTCGGTTCGGGGGCGTCCTCATCGTCGTCGCCACTCCGGGACGCGAGCTTCCATTTGCCCTGGAGCTTGTCCTGTTCGGCCTTGAGCGCGGCTTGTTCCGCCTCGGTCTGCTGCTTGGACTTGCACCCGGTGAGAGCTAGGGGCACTGCGCACAGCGCAACAACGAACAAATACTTCAACATCACATCACCACAAGGAGTTAGGCACCGGGCCGGAGTGTCCGGCGCTGAAGCCCGCACCAGCGCGGGCTTCTCGAAGAACGGGGCACGCCCTTCTGATCGCTTCAGCCGACCGCGCACACAGTCGGACTCGGCGGTGTAACCACCGAGCGAAGCGAGAACTGGCCGTGGGCGTTACAGGACGAGGCGGGGAAAATTGGTGCGCGCTGCCGCGGGCGCGGCTCCGCAGCGGCTAATGATTTCCGACCCGGGACGTGTTCCGAGATTGGTTCAAACGCGACGTGATGTCCGGGCGCCGCTGGGCCGACCCGGACCGATTCGAGTGTGAAGGTGCGCGGGGTTTTGTTTCCCGCAGCGCGTTCTGTGACTTACCGATCGATTTCGCCCATCACCACATCAATGCTCCCCACGATCGCCGGCACGTCGGCGATGAGGCACCCGCGGCACAGTTCGCCCGTGACACTCAGGTTCGCGAAGCAACTCGACCGCGCCCGCACGCGGAGCGGCACGTTCTCCTTGGCCGGGCGCCCGACGACGTGGAAGCCCATCTGCCCGCGCGGGCACTCCGTCTCCACGTAACACTCGCCCGGGTTGAGTTGACGCGGCGGCTCGACGCGGTGTGCGTATTTCGTCTTGAGCAGGTCGGCTAACTTCGCATCGTCCTTCTTGGCGTCGTCGGCCGAGAGCGTGGGCTTGCGCGTCGCGAACTCGGCTTTCACCCGCTCGCCCTCGGCGTGGAGCGCGTCGTACTTCACGATTGCTTGTTCCACGATCTTGATAGCCTCCAGCACTTCGAGCATTCGCACGTAGAACCGGTGCCAGCAGTCGCCGATCACCGCGCCGGCCGGCGCGCGATCGTAGGGCGGGAGCGGCACATCGAACTGGTACTGCTCGTAACCCGAATACGGCTCCGTCTTGCGGAGATCCCAGTCCGGGTCGCCCTTCGTGCGGTCGAGCGACGCCCGCAGCATCGGGCCGGTGCAGCCGTAGTCGAGGGCCATCTCTTTCGAGAGCACGCCGATGCCCGCCGTGCGCTTCACGAAAATGTGATTGTCCGTGAGGAGCGCGTGGTACTCGGGGATGCGCGGTTTGAAGTATTCGAGAAACGTTTTCACCCGCGTGGTGAACCCCGCGGGGAGGTCGTCGTGCGCGCCACCGATGGTGAGGTAGCTGTAAGTGAGCCGGGCGCCGCACACGTCTTCAAAAAGGTCGAGGATGTGCTCGCGCTCGCGGAAGGCGTAGAGGAACGGCGAGAACGTGCCGAGATCGAGGCCGTAGGCGCCCATCCCCACGAGGTGCGACGCGATCCGGTTCAATTCACAAATCAGCACGCGAATGACTTGCGCCTTTTCGGGGATCTTCAACCCGCACAGTTTCTCGACGGCGAGCGAGTACCCGAGATTCATGTTCATCCCGGCGAGATAATCCATCCGGTCCGTGTACGGGATGAACTGGATCGGCGTCACGTTCTCGCCGATCTTCTCCGCGCACCGGTGCAGGTAGCCGAGGTGCGGGGTCACCTCTGAAATGACCTCGCCGTCGGTGCGCAACACGAGCCGGAGCACCCCGTGCGTGCTCGGGTGCTGCGGCCCCATGTTGACGAGCATTTCGTCGGTGCGGACGTCGAACTCGATAACGGTGGGATCTTCGGGGGGCATAGTGGAGAGACTCGGCCTGTTGAGCGGCGACGCGCGTATGAGAGTGATGGTATCATTGGCTCGATCAGAAATCAGGAGTGTTCCCATATTGCCGTGTGCCCCTTCGTCGCGCGTGGTGCGCGATTTCGGCGTCACCTCCCCCCGACTGTTCGACCGAGAACGTCCGCGCTACCGGCACCGAGGATTTGACACCGGCCGGAACGGGTGCTTCATTTGGGGCGCCCATTCTGAGGTGAACTATGCTCCGGCAGTTTCTGCGCGCGGCTCTCGGAGCCGCGCTGATCCTTCCCATCGCCGCGTGTTCGGGGTCCGTCGAGAGCTCCACGCCGTCGCAGGCCGTTTCGGAGCCGCCACTGGACCCGGCCCAGGTCGCGAAGGAAAACGAGTACCGCGAACAGGTGGAAGCGGGACAGAAGGCGCTCGACGCCAAAAACACCGACGCCGCAATCGCGCACTTCGAGAAGGCCGTAGCCGCGAAAGAAAAGGGGTTCGAGGCGCAACTGGCTCTCGGCCGGGCGTATGCGGCCAAGAAGAACGACGAGAAGGCGATCAAGACTTACGGTGTGGCCCAGGCCGCGAACCCGCGGGCGAGCGAAACTTACCTCGAACGCGCCGTGCTCCTCGAACGCGCCGGGCGGCTCGAAGCCGCGCGGACCGAGTACACGCAACTGATCGGCCAGGAACTGGAACCCGGCTTGACCGCGAAAGCGTACTGGCTCCGCAGCGACCTGGCCGACCGACTCGGCAAACGCACGGACTACCGTTTCGACCGCGAACAGGCGATGAAACTCGAGCCCGACTTCGCCGCGAAGGTGAAGGGCGGGGACGTGCTGGTGGTCAACAACAGCGGGTCGTCGTTCGCGCTCAAGGTCGAGCAATACGAGGCGCCAGACGGGGCCGAATGCGTGCTCCCGAAGGGGTACCAGTTCCAGGTTTCCGGCAACACGTCGGTGTACCTGACGTACCAGGGGAAGCCGGTCACCGCGCGCTCGATCCGGTTCACCATCATGGCGAACGAAAAGTCGCGGCAGTACACGATGACCTACGCGAAGGGCATGTCGCTCGAAGTCCCCATCAACGAAGCCGACGTCCCGCGCTAACCCCGGGACTCGGCGGGTGGCTTTGCCACTCGACTGGTAACACGACGCGAAGCGCTCATTCAGCCGAGGGCAACAACGGTTCTGTACACCAACCGCAGCGTGTCGTCGGCCTGAACGTGTCGGACGAGGGCACGGGTCGCGGGGTGCGGATCGACCAGGCACGCCGTCGTCAACTCTTCCGGGTCGATTCGCTCGGCCAACAGGAACCGCAGGAGCGGTTCGCGGGTGCGATAGTACTCAAGCACCGGTGTTCGCGACAAATGCGTGCGAACCAACCCGCGCACGAGCGCTGGCGGGTAGGCGTCCCGGTGCCCGCTGCGCGCGTTCAGGAGCCGCTCGAAGGCCGTGAGCAACGTTCGCTCGTAGTTCGCGCCCACTTCGATGTCGCACGCCCGTAGTGCCCGAGCCGGGTCGCCAGCCGCCCACGCGATCGCGTCCGTCAGTGCCTTCCGCTCGGCTTCGGGACCGATCCGGGTCGCGGCCAACACCAAGCGAATCGGCTCCGGGATGCGGGCCGCTCGCAGGTCGGTGAAAATCAACTGGCGCTCGTCGAGCTGATCGAACGCCCAACTGTGGCTCAATTCCAGGTGCTTCAAGTCCGCCAACAATTCGCGCCCCCGCGCCAGCAAGCTCCGGTCACTCATCGCACGGGCGCATAAATCCACCAGGTAAGACAACCACGCGCTCTCGTCGAGATTGGGCGCGCGACGCGCGAGAGTCGTCAGGTCGCTGTGAACGGCGGCCCAACTCGCGTCCCGGGACGCCGCGAGCCGCGCGGTGGCGATCGTGAGCACGTTCGTACCACTCGCGCCGGGAACTTCGAGTAACTGCCCATACGGGCCGCCGAGCGCGGCACCCGGGTCGGCGGCGAGTTCGCGCCGGTACAGCTCGACCGCCGGCCCGCGCAACCGGGCGCGGGTCAATGCGGCCGCGAGCCAGTCGTGTCGCGTGCGGTTGTCGTCCAGTGTCGGGCGGAGCGCGAGCAGCCAGTACAGTCGTAACGGGAGGTCGGCCCGATCCGGGTGCGCGTCCGCGAGTGCTAGCAGTGCGGCGTAGGCATCGGCCCATGCCCCGGCCACCGCGTCGCCCCACGCCGCTTCCACCGGGTCGCGGTGCGCCGGGTACACCGGCGGGTCGATGTGCGTTTCGTGCGGGGCGCGCTTGGGCGAATCGACGGGCGCCTCGTGCGGCACGCTCGCGGGCGGCTCGAGCGGCGCGGGAGGCGGGCTGACGGGATCGAGCGGGAAGTCGCGAAACGTGTCGCGCACCGGGGGCGCGTCGCGGTACCAGCGGCTCATTTCGATGGCCGCTTCGTAGGCCTCCCGGATGCGCCGAAATTCTTCCGGCGCGTGCTCCGGTTTGTACTTCCGAATGAGTCGCGTGTACGCGCGTTTTAGATCGGTCTCACTCACCGACCGCGGGACGCCCAGCAGGGCGAACGGGTCGGTCGGCCAGTCGCGCGGGTCGTCGGGTAGGGGCGGGGCGTCCATCAGTTCGGGTCGGTTGTGATGGGGTAGTCACCGGGTTTGGTCGGTTTTCCGGCTTTGACCCAGAACTCGTAGAAAACCGGTTTCGAGCCGGTCATCGTTTGGTCGTATTCCTGACACACCCGAATGAGTGCGGAATCGAACGAAAAGATCGGACGAAACGGCGGCGGCGGTTTCGTACCAGACGCGCCCGGGCGCCCGATGGACTCCCACACACTGTAGATGGCCGGGGGGCGCGTGTCGCGCCCGGCCGCTTTCTCGCGCTCGTACCGCTCGCAGTCTGCAATTTCAAAGGGGGTAAACGAGGGAGCCGGCTTGAGAGGCAGCGAAAGATTCGTCGGCGGAGTGTACATTGGAATTCTGATTGGTGGCACCTTGAGTTTGACGCCCTCGCTGTCCGGTTTCCGATCGGACCGGCCAGTGACCACACAGACCACGAACAAGCTAAACAGGATGCCTAAAAAGAGGAGCGGTAGTACCGACAGTTCACCCCTCGGGTCCGGTTTCCACTGTCCGCGCTTTCGCACGCGCGCGGCGAAGTCGGCGACATCGACCGAGGCCGAGGATCGTGGCCGCGGGGCGGCCGTTACCCCCTCGACCAGCTCGGTCAGATCACCGGCGCGCCCGAGTGCCGCGTAGAGTTGTGCGTCGAGGGGGACCAGACTAGGTGCGTCGCGCAACACTACTTTCAGAGCGGCGCGCCATTGTCCCATATTGGTTGCGTTTTCGATCAACCACGTGTTGCGGCGAATCGCGCGGTCGCGCGGGGGCATCAGGAACAGTACGCGAAACAGTGCGGCCAACTCGACCGCGAGCGGGTCCGTCAACGACGGCGTGGGTACGTCGAGACCGGGTTCCAGGTCGCGCAAGCGGGCCGGAGGCGCCCCGCGGCGCGACAGCTCCGCCCACGTCGTTAACCGCTCGGCCGGCTCCAGTCTCCAGTAATTGTCTGCGAGCAATTCTATCTCGTCGCGGAGCATCTGTTCCACGGTAGAATCGGGACCGACCGGGAGCGCGGACCCGGTCAGCGCGTTGACAGCCGCGGCCCGCTCCGGCGGTGGCAGGAAGTCGTCGCCGGGCAGCGCGCGGAGGAAGTGCGCGAGCGCCACGTCGGTGGGTGCGCCGACCGGTACGGACAGGTGCTCGGCCCACCGTGAGCGCGGGTCGGCGGTCATCGTTCACCCCCGTTCGGGTCGTCGCCGTGCGGGTCGTAGAGGGTCAGGAATCGCTCCAGCTCTTCGCGGTGCGAGGCGATCACGGCCGCGTCCTGTTTCTCCATCGCGGCCTCGAACCCGTCGAGTAGCCCGCCGAGCACGTCGCGCTGTTCGGCCGGGAGTTCTTTGAACACGCGCTCGGCCCGGAGCAGGACGAACCGATTGGCTTCCTCGTCGCGGGGGTGCGCCTTGAGCTTCTCCATCGCCGCGACCGCTGCACGAACCTGCGCGTCACTCATGCCCTGCGCGTGGCGCGCGATCACGTGCGACACCTTCTGCTTCGTGGCCACGATCGTTGCTTCGACTTCGAGCACGCCGTTGAGGTCGTAGGTGAAGCGGATATCCACGGGCTGGTTCGCCGGTCCGAGCGGGATGCCGCGGACCTCGAACTCGCCGAGGGCCAGGTTATCGTCAACCCGGCGCGACTCGCCCTGGTACACGCGAACGAGGAGTATCGTCTGGTTCGGGTGCGTGGTGGAGTAGCGCTTCACCCGGCTGACCGGGATGGTCGTGTTGCGGTCGATCACGGGGTCGAAGTACCCGTCGCGCAGGTCGCCACCGAGGTGCTTGGAGATCGCGACCCCGAGCGTGAACGGGGCCACGTCGGTGACGACCAGTTCTTCGACCGCGGCGGCGCGGCCGACGAGCGCCGCCTGCACCGCGGCGCCCAGCGCAACGACCTCGTCCGGGTTCAGCCGGTGCCGCGGCTCTTTGCCGAGTAGTTCGGTCACGCGCTTGACGACGAGCGGCATCCGGGTCGCGCCGCCCACGAGAATCACCTCGTCGATCTGGTCGCGGGTGAACTTCGCGTCGCCGAGCACGCGGCGGATCGGCAATTCGGCGCGCGCCAGGGTGGGGGACACCCACGATTCCAGTTGCTCGCGGGTGACGACCACTTCGGGCGCGTCCGCCGGGAACTCGCCCTTCGTATCGGGAATGCGGACAGTCACCGTTTCTTCGCGGCTCAGGACGCACTTGGCGCGCTCGCACTGTTGAACGAGCCGCGACACGCGATTGGGCGTGCGGGCTTCCGCCTGCTCGTAGGACACGCCGACGGTGCCGAGGAGCCGCGAGGCGAACGCGCGGGTGAAGTCCTCGCCGCCCAGCGCGCTCTCGCCGCTCGACGCTTTCACTTCGAGTGTGCCCTCGAACAGTTCCACCACGGACACGTCGAACGTGCCGCCGCCGAGGTCGAACACGAGGAGCTTCTTGTCCGCGCCCGCGTCGTGGAACCCGTAGGCGATGGCCGCCGCGGTCGGCTCGTTCAGGATGCGCTCGACCGTCCAGCCCGCGATCTTGCCGGCCGCGATGGTCGCCTTCCGCTGGCGGTCGTTGAAGTACGCGGGGACCGTAATGACCGCGCGGGAGACGGGGTGACCGAAGAACGCTTCCGCATCGGCTTTTAGCGCGCGGAGCACGAGCCCGGAGAGTTCCTCCGGTGTAAATTCGCGCCCCGCCGCGGTGAGCTTGTGGTCGGTGCCCATGTACCGCTTGAACAGGTTAGCGCACCGCTCCGGGTGGAGAACTTGCAGCTCCTTCGCCGCCGCACCGACGAGTACCCTGTTGGATTCGTCCACTCCGACGACCGAGGGCGTGAGCCGGCCGCCGATCGCGTTCGGGATGATTTGCGGACCGTCCGAACCGAGAAACGCGGCGGCCGAGTTCGTCGTACCGAGGTCGATGCCGATGACCGGGTCCATGCGGGCGTCCGAGTGTGATCTGGCGGCGTGACCCGAGAAGGGACCGCCGGCTCCGGTCGGAGGTTCGACCGCGTGTATTATCGCGGACGGGAAATGATCTGCCAAGCAGTGAATCGTTTGAGTGCCTTTTCACTTCTTCCCTGGGACCGCGGACGTCTCGTCCGCTTCGGAGGCACCCATCACACTGGTAATTTGCATGCTCTCAGACGTGCTCTCCGCGAAGTCGGCGGGATGCCCGCGGTCCCAGGGAGAACTCCGAGTTCCGATTTTGCGGGCACATCGCATATCTTTTCGTCCACTACTGCACCTGCGGACATACTTCGCCGCTACCCGGGCCGCGACGATGGGAGCGTACCATTGTTCCTGTTCCTGGTTCGCGATTCCGAGGGGGAAGCACACCATGTTTGAAGTTCGCAAAGCGAAGCGGCAGCGCCGGCCGCTGAAAATCTCACTCGAAGGGCTGAGCGGCTCGGGGAAGACGTTCACGGCCCTCCGGCTCGCGTTCGCGCTCAAGCGCGCGGGGATCGGCAAGAAGATCGTCATCGCCGATTCGGAGAACGAGTCCGCCGGCCTCTACGACGGCGTGCAGATGGACGGCGAGAAGTGGGAGTACGAGGTGTGCCCCATCCCGCACGAGAAACAGCACCCGGCCGGCTACGCGGAGTGCTACGAGTACCTCGTCGGCGCCGGGTTCGATATCGTCATCTTCGACTCGCTCTCG
This sequence comes from Gemmata palustris, assembly GCF_017939745.1. NCBI lineage: Bacteria > Pseudomonadati > Planctomycetota > Planctomycetia > Gemmatales > Gemmataceae > Gemmata > Gemmata palustris. The sequence goes on from NZ_JAGKQQ010000001.1 coordinate 5,394,015, forward strand.
CACGCCTGGCACGGCGCGATGGAACAAGTGGACGCATTCGCCCGCGCCAACAAGGGCGACAAGTTCGGCGGGTGGGCGAAGATCACCCCCGAGCAGCGGAAGATGCTCACCACACTCACCGACCCGCGCGCGCACTGTATCGCGACCATGCGCGTGAAGAGCGAGTACGAGCGCGTCGATGACAACGGGAAGGCCAAAATCAAGAAGGTCGGGATGAAGACCGACCAGCGCGAGAATACCGAGTACGAATTCGACGCAGTGATTCGCTTGGAAGTCGAGAACCACGCGGCACGAGTCGAGAAGGTCCGCGGGTGTACCGCGATGGACGGCAAGACGTGCGACCACCCCGGCCCGACGTTCTGGAAGCCGCTGTTCGACTGGTGGCTCTCGGCCGAACCGGTCGACGCGATTTCGCCCGAGGACCAGCAACGCCAGCGGCTCAACGCGGCCAAGACGCTCACGGACCTGGCAACGGTGTGGGGCGCGATTCCCAAGGGACTTCAAGCCCGGCTCGCGGACGACAAGGATCGGCGCAAAGCCGTGCTAATGACAAAGATGAAGGCCGGCGGTGCAACTACAGCGACCGCGACGGTGGGCGCGAAGGCGCTGCCGGGGTTACCGGACGATGACGACGTGTTGTTCCCGACCGGATCGCGCTCCGGGATGCCGGACTGATTGCCGACCGGGTTGAATGATGAATTTCTGCGGGTGTGTGCGGTGCGCCGAACGAACCGGGCTCCGGGCGCTCCCGCTTATCTGTTTTTTGGGCTCCCCTGTACGGGAGATCTCGACTTTATCCCAGCGACTTGATGAGCACCTGCGAGTTGCGCCGGTTCTGGTCGTACTTCTCCCGGCGCGCGGGTGGGAGGTCGTCGGGCGTGCCGAGCTTGTAGCCGCCCTTCTGGATGAAATAATTGATCGCCTGTGTCGAGAGGCAGAACAGGTTCGCGATCCCCCGCGAACGGGCCACGCCCTCGGTGAAGTGAATCAGTTTCGCCCCGATACCCTTGTTCTCGTACCGGGCGTCGACGAAGACGCTCGCCAGTTCCGCCATGTTCTGTTCGGGGTACACGTGCAGGGCCGCGCACGCGACCGCGTTCCGGTCCACCTCGAAGACGAAGTAATCGCCGATGACCTTTTCGAGTTCGCCCCGCGTGCGCTTCACGAGTTCATCGTTCTGCGTGCCCTGTTGAATCAGCGAGTACACCGCGCGCACGTCCTTTTTCTGGGCCGCGCGGATCGCTTGGTACTCGTTCGCGTAGATCAGCGTGCCGATGCCCTCGTTCGAGAACACTTCGCCGAGCAACCCCTCCTGCTCGCGGCCGTCGATGATGTGAACGCGCTCGACGCCCTCCTTGCAGGCCCGGAGCGCGTGCGTCAGTTTGGTGACGGCTCCCGGTTGGAGTTCGGTGCGGCTCCGCTTGAGGAACGTGTCCGCTTCCTGCACGGTCATCTGACGGATCACGCCCTTCGCGTCGGACACGCCGCCCTCGGTGTTGAGGTACACGAGTTTCACCGCGCGCAGGGATTTCGCGATTTCCACAGCGACCGCGTCGGAATTCAGCCGATACGAGGCCCCGGCGCCGTCGATGCCGATGGGCGGGATCACGGGAACGATGTCGCGCTCGAGGAGCGTTTGGAGCAGTTCCGTATCGACGCGCTCGACGCGCCCGGTGAACAGGTGATCGACCCCACCGAGGATGCCGGCCGGGTGCGCGACCACGGCGTTGGGGCACGCGGCCCGCAGGTCGTTCGCGGACAGCCCCTCCAGAATCTCGTGCGTGACGCGGTTGGCCGCGCTAATGGCGACGTTCAGCGTTTCGCGGTTCGTGATCCCGGTGCCGTCCACGTCCGACGGGGTCATCTTGATGAGGTCCGCGTACCGCCTCACCTGGTGCGCCGCGCCGTGAACGAGCGCGACGCGGATGCTCAAACTGCGCAACAGCGCGATATCGAGCAACAGGTTCGGGAAGTTATCGTCTTCGACGACGGCGCCGTCGATCGCGATGACAAACACCCGGTCGCGGAACCGGGGCACGTAGCGGAGAATTTCGCGGAAATGGGTCAGGCGTTCGTGCATTGCGCTCGGGATTGTCGGGTGTCGGAGGTATCGGAAAAGGAACCGCCAATGTTAGGTCGATGCGACACCTATCGGGCCGATGCGTCGCAGCCATCTAGAATAGCAAGACCGCCGAGTGTGTGGGTACAAACCCAGGTGCGCGGCCAATACCCGAAATACTCGTCATACCCGAGAACGTCATGCCCGAAAACGTCATCATCATCGGCTCCGGCCCGGCCGCGTGGACGGCGGCCATTTACGCCGCCCGCGCGAACCTCAACCCGCTCGTGTTCGAGGGGAACCCTTACGACAAGAAGAACCAGGAAAACGGGACGCTTCCGCTCGGGCAACTCGCACTTACGACGGAAGTGGAGAACTTCCCCACGTGGCCCGCGGGCGATACGCGGCAATACCTGAAAACCGCCCTGAAGGAAGACGATCAGCCGTACTGGGTGACGGCCAACAAGGAGCAACCGACGCACGGCATCAACGGGCCGGAACTGGTCGCCCTGGCCCGGCAACAAGCGCGGAACGTCGGCACCCGCGTCGAATCGAAGGACGTGGTGAAGGTCGATCTGAAGAACAAGCCGTTCACGGTCACGCTACACGATGGGAAAACGGCCCAGGCACACACGCTCATCATCGCGACCGGGGCACGGGCGAACTACCTCGGGCTGCCGAGCGAGGACAAGTACAAGAACCGGGGCGTGTCCGCGTGCGCGGTGTGCGACGGCGCGCTCCCGCGGTTCAAGAACCAGCCGATCGTGGTCGTTGGTGGTGGTGACACCGCCGTGGAAGAGGCCGGGTACCTCACGAAGTTCGCCAGCAGCGTTCACCTGCTCGTTCGGCGCGACGTGCTCCGCGCGAGCAAGATCATGGCCGACCGTGCCGAGTCGAACTCGAAGATCGGGATCAAGTGGCACACGGAAGTGGAAGAAGTGATCGGCGACGACAAAAAGGGCGTGACCGCTGTGCGGGTGAAGAACAACAAGACCGGGGAAAAGGAAGAACTTTCCGCGAGCGGCCTGTTCCTGGCGATCGGCCACACGCCGAACATCGGGTTCCTGGACGGCCAGTTGGAACTGAACGCGGGCGGTTACATTCAGTGGACGACGCTGGCCCGCACCTACACGAGCGTGGAAGGCGTGTTCGCGGCCGGGGACGTGGCCGATGACTACTACCGCCAAGCGGTCAGTGCCGCCGGCACCGGGTGCATGGCCGCACTCGACGCCGAGCGCTACCTGGGCCACCACGGGCTGATTTAAGAGCGCGGTCGAGTTGCGTGGCCTTTTTGACGAGCCGCGACCGCCAGGGAGCGGGTAGCGGCTTCCCAAACATCAGGCGTGTGACCCGCGAGTGGTTGGTCCTAGTCAAGCCCGAGCACTGAAACGAAGGCGCGGCATTTCCCAGCTTTCGTGGCACAGGCCTCTGGCCTGTGAAGTCACTCACACAGGCCAGAGGCCTGTGCGAACACAAATACCCGAGCCAAAACTCCGCTCGCGGAACGAGCGGACCCAAAGAGTTCCGTCATCACGAACGAGCTGAGAGCCAGCCCGCGCAGACTTGTGCAAACTGCTTCTCAGTCAGACAATTGGCTGAACCGGGTGATTTCGCCCACGTCCGAATTTTCTGAGCATAAGTAGAAATGGTGCCCCGCTTAGCAGCAAGGCGGCGCCCGCAGGTGCGGGCGCATGAACCACACTTCCGCCACTCACCTGCACACCATCGCCGTTGCCCAGCCCGTTAACCACAACTGTTTGGTCGAGGTTGTAACCGCTCGATGTTGACGGGAACGATCCGCTCGACGTTCCTGAACTTTGGCCCGGGGGCAGGGAAATTTCGGGCGTTGATCCTCCACCCGAACCGCTCCCGCTGGTGGTAGATGTAACAAGTGATACCGTGCCCGAAGTGGAGTAGCCGGGGATTAAATCCCGGTTCAACTGGCTGTACACGTCGTAAGTCCCAAGTCCGCTACCCGGCAGGCTATACGTGTCCGAGAGCGTGATCGTCAGCGGACCACTGGGGTTATCTCCAATGACCTGAAGATCCGAGAGGTCGATCCCGGATCGGTGCCCCCCGCTCCCGCTTCCACCACCACTCCCGCTCCCAGACTTGGAACGAGCTTGAAGCTGGATCTGGTAACCGCTCACGGTGCCAGCGAACGTCACTTCGTGACCAGTCGGGTTCATATCCCCTGCACCGCCGTCGATCGCAACAACCGAACCGTTGATCGTAATCATGAACGCGGCTTCGGCTCCCGTGTGAGTCAAAAGAACCACGCACGAAGCGGCCAGGAAAACGCTGAGATTTTTGAGATAATGCATATTCGTCATTGTGGTGCTCTCCGGGTTGACAGAGAGGTCGGGGAACAGCGTTCCAGGGGCGCGGGTCATTGACCCGCACCTCGGAGGTTTTTGCTCAAATCCGGCACGCGATCGCACTTCCGTAGCCCGGGCTAACGCCCCGGCCACGAAGGGCAGTAACGTGCGTAAACCGCAGCAAGTCCGCGACTGAGAGCCAGACGCGGACCCCAAAATAAACCCGAATACAAACGGGTTTAGAAGGCGGGACGGCCCCACTATAACGGGTCGAGGTCGCAAGAGGTGTGCCGGCCCCAGAGCACCGGCAATTTTCTGTCAAGCGTTTACTGTCAGGCGGGAACTATTGAGCGTTCTTCGGTCGGATCAGAATCGGGGCGGCTCTTTTCGCACCAGCTCGTTGGAATAATCGAGGCTATCGAGTGTACCGGCGTCGGTCCAATATCCGTCCAAACTAAAGCACCCCATGCGGCCCTGTTTGATGTAGTGGTTGTTGACGTCCGTGATTTCCAACTCGTTACGCCGGCTCGGTTTGAGCGTCTTGATGAGGTTGAACACGTCCGGCGGGTAAATGTAGATGCCCACCACCGCGAAATCGCTCTTGGGGTTCTCCGGCTTCTCTTCGATCCCCATCACCTGATCGCCCTTCAGTTCGGCCACACCGTAACGGCCGGGGTCCGGCACCTGCTTCAGGCCGATCCACGCCCAGTCCGGGCGGCTGTTCGCCTTCTCCAAGAGCGGAATGAGCGAGTCGCGGAAGATGTTGTCGCCGAGCAGCACGAGCGACCGGCTGCCCATGCAGAAGTGCTCCGCCAAGCCCAGAGCTTGTGCGATGCCACCGGCCTCGTCCTGAACGCGGTACGTGAGCCGGCAATTGTGGTCGCGCCCGGACCCGAGCAGTTCCACGAAGTCGCCCATGTGCTCGGTGCCCGACACGAGCAGGATCTCCTGCACCCCGGCCCCGGTGAGCTTCTTCAGTGGGTGGTACACCATCGGCCACGCGCCGACCGGGAGCAAGTGCTTGTTCGTTACGCGCGTCAGCTCGCCCATGCGGGTGCCTTTGCCGCCCGCCAGAATTACGCGAATGGACATGGGGCCTCCGGCGAACGGCCGGTGTAAGCCGGCCGGTGAAACGAACACGCGCTCCGCGCTGCCCGTTCACCGGCCGGTTTACACCGGCCGTTCGCCCGTTAGAGTTTGCTGCCGTACTGTTTCTCGTAGTAGCTCATGTAGTCTTTGTTCTTGATCGTCGCGACCCAGGCCGCGTTCGTCTGGTACCACGCGATTGTTTCCGCCAGGCCCGCGTCGAAGCTCACTTGGGGGGCCCAGCCGAGTTCGCGCTCGGCCTTCGCGCAGTCGATCGCGTAGCGCCGATCGTGACCGAGGCGGTCTTCCACGTACCGGATGAGCGACTCGGGCTTGCCGAGCAAACGGATCAGTAATTTCGTCAGTTCGAGGTTCGGCATCTCGCACCGGCCGCCGAAGTTGTACACCTCGCCGGGTCTTCCGTTCCGCCACGCGGCTTCGACCCCGCGGCAGTGGTCGAGCACGTGAATCCAGTCGCGGACCTGCTGGCCGTCGCCGTACACCGGTACCGGGATGTCGTTGAGCAGGTTCGTCACGAACAGCGGAATGAGTTTTTCGGGGAACTGGTACGGGCCGTAGTTGTTCGAGCACCGGGTGATGACCGCCGGCAGCCCGAACGTGTGCTGGTACGCTTGCACCAGGAGGTCGGCGCCGGCCTTACTCGCGGAGTACGGGCTGTTCGGGTGCAGCGGCGTTTCTTCCGTGAAGAAGCCCGTTGCGCCGAGGCTCCCGTACACTTCGTCCGTGGAAACCTGAACGTACTTGTTCACCTTAAATTCGCGGGCCGCGTCGAGAAGGATCTGGGTGCCGATCACGTTCGTGCGCACGAACGGCCCGCTGTCCTGAATGCTGCGATCGACGTGACTTTCCGCCGCGAAGTGAATGATGTCCGTCACCCCGCGCTGCAGCGCCGCGCGCACGTGGTCGCGGTCGGTGACGTCGCCCTTGATGAACGTGTACCGCGGGTGGCCGGCGAGGTCGGCGAGGTTGGCCAAGTTGCCGGCGTAGGTGAGCGCATCGAAGTTGACGACCGCAACGGTCGGGTCCGTCGCGAGCAAGTGGCGCACGAAGTTCGAGCCGATGAACCCCGCCCCGCCGGTGACCAAAACTGTTGGCATGAAACCCCCTTCAGGCGACACATCCGCCTGAAGGGGTTGTAAGTCATTCCGCGGCTCGCGTCAAACCGGGACGGCCTCGATCAAGCTGTGCGGCCCCTCGGTGGGGGCGACGTGCGCGAGCTTGAAGCCCGCCCCCGCGAGCAGTTCGCGGTACTCCGGCTCGGTGCGCTCTTTGCCGTCGCACACCACCATCATTTCCAGATCGAGGACGTGCGCGAAGTGCGGCGGGAAGCCCGGCGGCACCACGAGTTCCATGAGGAGCAGTTTGCCCGTTGCGGGGATCGCGGCGCGAACGCACGTGAGGATCTGCGTCGCTTTCGCGTCGTTCCAGTCGTGGATAATGTGCTTCAAAACGTAGAGGTCACCGCCCGCGGGCACCGCCTTGAAAAAGTCCCCGCCCTCCGCGCGGCACCGGTCGGCCAACCCCGCCGCCTTGATCGGCTCGTGCGCGCCCGCTACCACTTGGGGCGCATCGAACACGATCCCGCGGGCCTTCGCGTTCGCGCCCAAAATGGCGCACAGAATCGCCCCGTGCCCGCCGCCGACATCGACGATCGTGTTGAACGGGGCGAAGTCATATGCCTTCAACATCGCGGCGGCCGCTTGCTGCGAAAACCCGGTCATGCCCGCGTTGAACGTCGCGGCTTCGTCCGGGTGCTTACCGAAGTAATCGAAGACGCCCTCGCCGAACACGCGATCGAACGCGGGTTCGCCGCTCCGCACGCTCCCCGCGAGATCGCCCCACGGTTTCCAGCTCCACGGATCGCACACATAGGTCGCGATGGCCCGCATCGAACCGGGAACGTCGGACCGCAGCAGTTCGCCCACGGGCGTGAGCGCGAACCGTCCGCCGTCGTCACCTTTGAGCACGCCCAACCCGGCCAGCGCGCGGAGTACGCGGTAAAGGTGCTTCGCGTTCAAACCGGCAGCATTCGCGAGTTCGGCGGCAGTTTTCGGCCCGGTGGCCATTTGGTCGGCGAGATTGAACCGCGCTACGACGGATACGGCTTGCGTGACCGCTTTACCGAACACCATTTGCATCAACACCATCTGCGGCGGAAGCGGTTCCGCTTGGGGAGCCGGTGACGTCATCGAAATACGTTCCTGTTGGAGAAAATGCCGGGCAATCGACCCGGCGAGAGTCCATTCGGTGGGCGAACCGCCCCGGATTCTACTCACGCCACAAAACGGAATCATGGTGCTTTTGAAATCGCTGTGAAATGCCTTGGAAAAGCGGGTAATTCGCATCACTTCGATGTGTCGAGTTGAACATCGGACAGTGCGAGAGTTGCTGCTATTTGTTCTTGAGTTTCAGAGCGTCACTGCGTGTTAGGAGGATTTCACCGCAGAGGGCGCGGAGAGCGCAGAGAAGTAGCCGAGTGGCTGTGATTGGTTCGGCCCCGCGCCCTCGTGCTCTCTGCGGTGAAATCTTCTTACCGCGACGCACGGGTGCTGGGTTGTTGATCTGGCGTTCGGCAAGGAATAGCAGGGCGTGAGAAAAAAAGAACAGCGCCGGCGGGGTCCACGCACCGGCGCTGTGTCGCACGTCCCCTTTACGCGCGTAAGATCAAAAATATCTCCCGCCGCGAATTGTTGCAATGATTGCTGTGCGTTTTTGCGACTGATTCGCGACAATTTCGTCGGCTCGCCCGCACCGGCCTGTGGTTGGGTGCCCGTGAGGGCTGCCTTTTGCCAGAAAATCCCTGACCCGTTTACGTCACTCGTTCGCCTTACGCCACTTTTCCCACTTCACGAACGCGGCTTTTCGGGCCGCGTCGTCCGGGAAGTAGTGCCGCGTGTACGAGAAGGAGAGCTTGTCGGCCGACGAGGAGGTGCCAAAGCGGTCAACGAAGCCGTAGTCGCTGAGTCTCTGTTCGGTGAGAAGAATCGAGACGGCCAGCGCGAGATCGCGGACCTGAACTTCGTAAGTCACGGATTCGAGACCGTCGACCGATGTAGCCGTGCGAACGGTGTACACCGTCAACGTGTCGCTCATCGCCTTGTTTAACAGTGGAATGTGCTTCCGGGTGCCGAGCGCGGCGAAACTGGTCGCCCCGCGCCCGCGGGAACTGGGGTTGATGGCGGACGTGGTGAGCAGCCGGGCCGCGAGGCCGCACGCCTGGTCGGTGAGGTCGAGGTTCTGGGCGATGTTCAGGGCCTGAGACATTTCGCGCGATTCGTCCCGCGAATCGAGCCACGCGACCACGACCGCCCGGTACACGCGGCCCTTCGGGTCCGCTCCCCGGGCCGCGCGGGTGAACCCCGATTCGGACATCAGCGAGCTAACAGAGCCCCTTCGCAGCAGCATGTACTGCGACCCCACACAGCTCTCGGCGAATAGCAGCGCGGTGACGTCTTCGAGCGTCGGTTCCCGAGCCTCCCCGTCGGTCCGCACGGATCGCATGTTGAATAGATCTTGCCGGCGCCACACGACGAGGTCGGCGAGTTCGGTGCGCGAACCGTCCACCGCGAGCAGCAGGCGCCGATTGGCCGCAGTGGAAACGAGTTCGGTGAACACGCGGCGCGCGGCTGCGTCGAGTTCCCGGTCCGACCACACGCTGAGCCCGAAGAACGCCCATTCGCTCCCGACGACCGCGCGAAACGTCTTCCATGCGGGCAGGTCGTGTTCGTATTCGCCCTTCGTATCGGCCAGAAACGTGTCGAGTTGCGCCCTAGTGTCCAGCGTGACGGCGTGGGGAAGGAGTTGCCTGCACCGGAACCGAATTTCTGCGTCGGGATTGGTCGTCGCACCAGCAAATAGCGCCGCGCGGGCGAGCCGGCCGAGGTCCGCGAGTTGCTGTTCGGCGTCCTCGCGCTCGTCGAAGTCTTCGCTCCCCAACTGGCGCACGAGCGCCCGGGCTTTCACCTGAATCTCGGGCACAACGGCGAGGTCGGCCGGGTTCGGCGAGGCCGCACCCGCGAACCCGACAGCGAGGAACGCACACGCGAACGCGAGTCCGAAGCAGCGCATGGCTCATCCGTGTGGCAGCAAGGGAGCGACGCCATCTTCTCCCATTGTGCGCGGTCGGCGCCGGGGACACAACCGCCAGTGCGCTTGAGTGTGATGCGCTAAACGACCGGCAGTGGCCCACCGGCGGATACCGGCACCGGCGCTTTTGCGGGCTCGATCGTACCGAGGACGCCGTCGAGAATCGTGAGTGCCGTATCCACCTGGGCGGCGGAGATGCACAGCGGCGGGCAGAAGCGGAGCGCCGTTTCGCCGCACCCGAGGAGGAGCAGCCCGCGCTCGAACGCGGTCTGGATCACCTTCTCGCGCGTGGTACCCGACGGGAGGTCGGCCGCAGTCATGAGGCCCAGCCCGCGCACGTTGGTTAGACCGGCGTGTTTTTTGGAAAGTTCGCGCAGTCCGGCCCGGAGTTGCTCTCCACGGACGGTCGCGTTCGCCATGTATTCGCGTTCGAGTAGCTCGATGCTCGCGAGCGCGGCCCGGCAGCTCACGGGGTTCCCGCCGAACGTGCTCGCGTGACTGCCCGGGGGCCAGTCCATGACCTCGGCCTTCGCAATGATCGCCCCCAGCGGCATCCCGGACGCGATGCCCTTCGCGGAGCAGATGATGTCCGGTTCCACGCCGTAATGCTCCACCGCGAACATCTTCCCGGTGCGGCCCATCCCCGATTGCACCTCATCAACCACGAGCAAAATGCCGTGCTTGTCGCACAGCTCACGCAACGCGGGGAGGCACCCCTGCGGGATGGGGTGGTAGCCGCCTTCGCCCTGGATCGGCTCGACGAAGATCGCCGCGACTTCTTCCGGCGGGCAGGTCCGTTTGAAGATCGTGTCTTCGATGTTCGCGATGAGCCGGCACTTGCTGGCACAGGTTCCACCCTCGGGACAGGTGCGCGGGAAATCGACGTGGTGGATGTCCGGCACGAGCGGCGAGAAGCCGCGTCGGTGAACGAGTTTCGAGCCGGAGAGCGACATCGCCCCGTAAGTGCGGCCGTGGAACGCCCCGAAGAACGCGACCACGCGGTTCCGCTCCGTGTGCCAGCGGGCGAGCTTCAGCGCGCCCTCAATCGCTTCCGCGCCGCTGTTCGCGAAGAACACTTTTTTGGGGCTGGGGCCGGGGGCGATCTTCGCGAGCTTCTCGGCGAGGTCGATTTGTGGGCGGTAGTAAAAATCCGTGCCGCTCATGTGGAGCAGTTTCGCGGCCTGGTCCTGAATGGCCGCCACGACCTCCGGGTGACAGTGCCCGGTGTTCGTGACCGCGATGCCCGCGGTGAAATCGAGGAACAGGTTGCCGTCCACGTCCCGGATCACCGCCCCGCTCCCCGCGTCGACGAACAGCGGGTACATCGGCGTGTACGACGGCGACACGTACAACTTGTCGCGCGCGAGCATCTCCGAGCCGTTCGGTCCCGGGAGCGGCGTGCGAATATCGGGCACCGGAAGGTGGTCGAACTGGAACATGGAGAAGTCTCCAGAAAGCCGCACGGAAAAAGACAGAAGAGCCGCAGATAACGCGGATGAAGGCACGATCGGACAAAAACGATTCAGAAGAACTTTGACAGGATAACGGAACGAGTGGACCAATTTCTTTTAATCCCGTTGATTCTGTTAATCCTGCCGAAACGTTATTCTCTGATCCGCGTTCATCTGCGTTGATCCGCGGCTGTACTTCGTTTTCAATTTCACGCCGGGCCGCTGTCGATCGCAGTCGTTAGTCCCTGGGCCATCTTGATGTCGGTGCCGTGGTTCACGGTCCACGCGGTTTTGTGCGTGACGGCTTCGATGAGCGCTGAGGCCGACGGGTGGCCATTGCCGCTCTTTTTCACGCCGCCGAACGGCAGGTGAACTTCCGCGCCGATCGACGGCAGGTTCACGTAGCCCATGCCGTACTCGCACTCGTCGCGGAAGAACCGCATTCGCCGGTAACTCTCGGTGATGACCGCCATCGAGAGGCCGTATTCCGTGTCGTTGTAAATCCGCGCCGCGTCCTCGTCGGTTTTGAACGGGATCAGAGCGACGTGCGGGCCGAACACCTCCTCGTGCGTGACGCGGAGGTTCGGCCTCGCATCGGTGCGGTACACGAACGGCGCCAGGAAGCACCCGTTCACGCTCTCCGGTTTGTCGGGCGCGAGCAGCACCTCTACGCCCTCGGACTTCGCGAGCGCGTTGTAACTCAAGACCTTTTCGACGCCCTTGCGGTTCACGAGCGGCCCCGCAAAGTTCTTCGGGTCGAGCGGGTCGCCGAAGCGCAGTCGTTTCGCGGTGTCCACGAACGCTTTCGCGTAGCGGTCCATGAGCGACTCGTGGACGATGATGCGGCTCGCGGAGACGCACCGCTGACCGGTGGTTTTGAACGCGCTGAGGATGCCCGCATTCACGGCCAGATCGAACCGCGCATCGTCACACACGATGACCGCGTTCTTCCCGCCCATTTCGGCCGCGACGATGCGGTCCGGGAGGGCCGCCGAGAGTTCCTGAATGCGCCGGCCCACCGCGTAGCTGCCCGTGAAGCACACCACGTTCACGTCGGGGTTCTTCACGAGCGCTTCGCCGACCGGTCCACTCCCCTGGATCAAGTTCACGGTTCCACCGGGGAACCCGGCTTCCGCGAACAGTTCGACCAGTCGTTGTGCGATCCCCGGGGTCTCCTCGCTCGGCTTGAACACGCACGTGTTGCCTTCCAGCAAGCTCGGCCCGAGCATCCACAACGGCACCGCGAACGGGAAGTTCCACGGCGTCACCACCGCAACGACGCCCCACGGTTTCCGGCGCGTGAAGGCATCTTTCTCCGCGATCTCGGATGCCACCACTTCGCCGTACACGCCGGTGCGACCCGAGCCGAACACCCACTGCACCATGTGCAGCCCTTCGACCACCTCGGCCCGGCACTCGGTGACGTTTTTGCCGCACTCGCGGGCCATCAGCGTGGCCAAGGCGTCGGTGTCGCGCTTGATGAGTTGCGCCAACCGGTCGAAGCACTCGGCGCGGAGGATGCGCGACGTTCGGCGCCAACCCGGAAAGGAGGCGCGCGCCGCACTCACCGCGGACGCGACCTCTTCCGGCGTCGCGTGCGGGAACGAGCCGACCACTTCGCTGAGGTTCGCCGGGTTCAGGTCCGCGAAGTCGTCTCGCGGCGCGAGCCACTCGCCGCCGACGAACAATCGGCCGGAAACGGGACTGGTCATGGCACTCACTCCCTAACGACGTGACGCTGCATTCTACGCCAACCCGGTACGCGGTTTCCACCCTGTGCTGCGAACGAAAGGGCATTCTTCCTTCGGAGCGAATGATTCGGGCGTTTCTTTAGCCCTCGTGAAGAGTGCCTTTACGTTGGGGCAGGCGGTGCTCTGTGGAATTGATGCGTTTGGCCTTTGGTTTTGTGGCACAGGCCTCTGGCCTGTGGAGGCGCTTACACAGGCCAGAGGCCTGTGCCACGAACACAAACCACCCGCTTCCAACACAGCAACGGGACGAATGCCCGTGTTCCCGCGCCGCGCGTATAATTCATAAATGCGAGACATCGCTGAGGGGACTTCATGCCGGAAACGACCGAATTGATCGTTGGTTCTCAATCGTGGACACTAACGGTGCCGGGCGATCGCGCCGTTACCGTTCGACGCGCAGACGTTACCGCGCCCGCGGGTTCGCCGCAGCAACTCGTTCAGCACGCACTCGAAAAACCGTTTAACTTCGAGCCGCTCCGCCGGGCGCTCACGCCGGACGATCGCGTCGTGATTGTCATTGATCCGCGATTACCGCACCTGACAGAGATGCTCGCCGAAGTGCTTCGGCACGTTGGCAGTGCGGGCATCGCCCCGGCCGCGATCACGGTCGTTTCGCCGCCGAACGCGCCGCAAACGTGGATCGATGAGTTGCCGGACGAGTTCGCGGACGTGACGGCCGAGACGCACGACCCGGCCACCGAGCCGAAGCTCATGTACGTGGCGACCACGAACAGCGGGCGCCGCGTGTACCTGAACCGCTCGGTGGCGGAAGCGGACTTCACCATCGTGCTCGCGGGGCGCCGGTACGACCCGCATGTCGGCTACGCGGGCGCGGAAACGGCTCTTTTCCCGGCCCTCTCGAACGAAGAAACGCGGGCCGCGTTCCTGGGCGAATTCACGTCATCCGCGCCGACCGGGAACCGCGAAACGGAAGCCGCCGAAGTCGTATGGCTGCTCGGCACACCGTTCTTGATTCAAGTGATTGAGGGAGCGGGCGATACGATTCAGGACGTCGTTGCGGGGCTGTTTGATAGCGGGGTAGAAGGCATCCGCCGACAGGATGCCCGCTGGCGCGGCGCGATCGAAGAAGAAGTCGATACAGTGATCGCTTCCGTCAGCGGTGAACCCGGTAACGTGACCTTCTCGGACCTTGCGAAAGCCGCTGCGACCGCGGCCCGCGCGGTGAAGAAGGGCGGGCGTATCGCGCTGCTAACAACTGCCGCGCCAGACCTGGGACCGGGGGCCGAACTGCTCCGCAAACTCGACGGCCCGGCCGGGGCGAAAAAGTTCCTCGCCCGGGAGAAGCCCGAGGATTGGGCCGCGGCCAGCCTGTGGGTGTACGCGGCCAAATCCGCGAGCTTGTTTCTCGCGAGTGGCTACCCCGACGCGGTGGCAGAGGAACTGTTCGCTACGCCGATTCGTACCCAATCAGAAGCGCAGCGGCTCATTGACACGGGCGGCACCGTACTCCTCATCCCGGACGCGCACAAAGCGATGATTACGGTGGGGTAAGCGTGTTCGCTCCGGGGGTCAGTACCCGTTCGCGAACACGCTCCGCCCGCCGTCGACCGGCAGGCACGTTCCGGTCACGAAGTCGTTGTCGAGGAAGTGCAGCACGGCCGCCGCGATGTGAGCCGGGCTGCCCTCGCGCTTCACGAGCGTACCCGCGATCACCTCGTCGCGCTCCGCGGCCCCCACTTCAGGCGGGAGCATGACAGGACCGGGGAGTACGGCGTTCACGCGCACGTTCGGGTTGCGCGTGCCTAGTTCCACCGCGAACACCCGCGTGAGACCCGGGATCGCGGCCTTACTGGGAAAGTACGCGGCGAAATCTTTGTACGGGCGCACGTCGGCCCAATCGCCGACGTTCACGATACACCCACCCGTCGGCTGCTTCACCATTGCCAACCCGACGTGCTGACACATCAGAAAAGTGCCGAGCAGGTTCGCGTCGAAGTGTTCGCGGACGTCCGCCGCGGTGACGTCTTCGAGAGCCTTGCGGTTCCAGATCGCGGCGCAATTCACCAGCGCGTCAATGCGGCCGAACCGGTCGCGTGTCGTGCTCACCAGACGCTTCACGGCGGCTTCGTCGGCGAGGTCGGCTTGAACCAAGAGCGTCTCGATACCGTATTGCGCTTCGAGCTTCGCAGTAGTTTCCTTCGCTTCGGTTTCGGACGTGCGGTAATGCACCGCAACTGCAAACCCGCGCTGGGCGAGCGCCTCCGCGACGTGCGAACCGACGCGCCGTTTGCCGCTACCGGTAACAAGTGCGACTTTCCGTTCGCTCACGGTCACTCCTTCGGAACGGGGGTGGCGCCTGTTGTGTTAATGGGCGCATCGAGCGTGACCCACGTTTTGCACCCGGCGAATTCCGGGCGCTCGGTCACGACGCGCGATTCGGGAAGTCGGAACACGCTAACGTTCAACACGAACAGTCCCGGTGCGCGGTAATGGAACCGCTGTTTCACGACATCCGACGTCCACGCATGTTGCGAATCCAGTGCCAGCGCGTCGTCGAGGCTCGTGAGGTGCGCGACGGATTCAACGCGCACGAAATGCGTGAAGCGAATCGTACCCATCGGGGACTTTGTTGCTTCCGCGTGTTCGAGTAACGGTAGGAACTCCGGCTTGATGCCGGCTTTGTGTTCGTGGAAGTGCGTCGGGTACAGCAGGAATTCACTGTGCTCGGGCCGGAACACACCGCCCTCTTCGGCGATGCCTCCCTTGCGGAGAATGAGCGATTGCCGGCCCGCCGCGAGCGCCTCGCAAATCACGGCCCACTCTTTAAATGCGATCGATAGCATCGTTCTTCTCCTGGGGCTGCGGACGTCGCGCCTGTTCGGTGGCACCCGCGGTGAGACTCGTTGATTTACTTGAGGCCGCTCAATCAGGCTCTTGAGTGTAGTCCGCTCGCTCCGCGAGCGGGGCTCCCTGAGTCGGTGAGTGTAATGATTCGGCACAGGGGCCAACCGCTCGCGGAGCGAGCGGACTACACTCAAGAGCCTGATTGCGGTGGCTGGCTATACGCGCTCGTGCTTCGGGCTTCGAGTCATGAGATCCTGGACGGCCGCGAGCGGCGGTTTACCGTTGTGCAGCACTTCGTACACGCCAGTCATAATGGGGGCTTCGATTCCGCTCCGCGACGTGCGCTCGAACACGCTCTTGCTCGTGAGTACGCCTTCCACGACTTGCGGACCCGTGAGCACGTCCGCGAGCGGTTCGCCCCGACCGAGCCGGTAGCCGACGCGCCGGTTCCGCCCGTGCGGACTGAAGCAAGTCGTAATCAGATCGCCGGTCCCCGCGAGGCCGGTGAAAGTCGAGGGTTCCGCGCCGTGGGCGACACCGAACCGCGTCACCTCGACTAATCCGCGGGTGAGCAGAGCGGCCTTCGCGTTGTCGCCGAAACCCAGTCCATCGCACACGCCAGCGGCGATGCCGATCACGTTCTTCAGCGCGCCGGCCAGCTCAACGCCCACCAAGTCGCCGTTCGTGTACACGCGGAACCGGTCGGTGACGAACCGGTGTTGCACCCACGACGCGAGCCCCCCGTCGCTCGCCGCGACCACGAGCGACGTGGGCATCCCGCGGGCGACCTCTTCCGCGTGACTCGGGCCGCTGAGTACCGCGATGTTTTCGGTCTTGAGGGTTTCACTGATGATTTCCGACGGCCGGCGAAAGGTCGCGGTCTCCAGCCCTTTTGTCAGGCTGACGACGGGCGCATCGGTCGTTCGGAGAGAAGCGAATCGGGCGAGTGTTGCGCGCAAATAGGCTGTGGGGATTGCGCTCACCCAGCAATCGGCGCCGGCCACCGCTTCGGCCGGATCGCCCGTGATCTGAAGCGAATCGTGCAGTTTTACGCCGGGGAGCAGCCGCGCGTTTTCTCGCGCAACGCTCAGTTGTGCCGCGTTGTCGGAATGCGCGCTCCACAACTTAACACGGTGTTCCGCGTTCTGGGCGAGTAGGACCGCGACGGCCGTGCCCCACCCACCGCTACCGAGCACCGCGAATCTGGTCGGCATGGTACAAATTTCCACCTACGGAGATGGCGCCGATTCGCGCCCTGGTACATCTTATCTAGTCGTGTGCTCGATCTGCCGAGGTTCCCGGCTCAGGTTGAAGTACGCCTCTTTACTAGCCGATTAACTGGTGTGAGTCGTTCTGTGTTGCCGGCGCGGCGCGTGCGGGTTGGGGATTCCGCACGCGGCCTCGGGGAAACCGGTGTCAGAAAGCTCTCGCCAAGGAGGATGACATGGCCACACGACTGAAACTCTTCACTCCTGCGCCCGAAGAAACCGAACCCAGCACCGAACCGGACGTCCGCGTGCGCCTCGGTGACCTGCTCCCGCTCGTGGCAATGGCCCAGCGGATGAACTTCATCTGGTTGAAAGACTTCCTCGACGACGAAGTCGTCGTCAGCAACGATCTCTACGAAGTGATGCAGGCGTTCCGCAGCAGCCGACCGACATCCGCCTGATTTGCCAAAAACGATTGAATCGCAACCCGCCGGGCGGGATGGTTCTCTTGAGCCATCCCGCCCGGCGGGTTGTTTTTGGTTCGGACCTCCGATTCACGGCGAACGGCCGGTGTGAACCGGCCGGTGAATTTCCAGGCCCACCCCGCTAATGCGCGGTGAGTGATCCACCGGCCGGCTCACACCGGCCGTTCGCCTGGGTCGTGTCGCGCGTTACTAATCCACCGCCTTCGGGATGAACGGCTTCACCAGGTCGTCATCGTCTTCGTCCTCGCCACCGGGTACCGGCAACGGCGCGTCAGTGATGATTGCCTTCGGGTCCGCGTTCGGGTCGTTTTCGACAACGACCATCTGTGTGAATTCCTTGCCATCAACCGTGAGCGCGACGCGGTACCCGCCGGCCTTGGGTGGCGACCACTGGAGCCGGTGGAACCCCACCGTTGTCGCGGGCGCGCGGAACTCGCGCACCGCCTTGCCGGTCACGTCCAGCACCTTCACCGATACTTCCTTTGCGGGCTTCGTGAGCATGTAATCGATGGTGCCGCCGGGCGCCGGGTTGGTGCCGTAGAACTTGCGCACGTCGCGCGAATACGGGAAGCTGCCCGGCGCGAACTGCCAGCGCGTGACCGGGGCCGGCGCGAACAGCGTGGCCGGGGCCGCGAGCGCCTCGGCCTTCATTTGCCGCAAACTCGCCACATCCAGCACCCACACGCTGCGCCCGTGCGTGGCGATCACGATCTCGCTCGCGGTCGTCGGTTGCACGACTTCGTGGACCGCGACCGTGGGGAGGTTGTTACTCAACTTCGCCCACGCTTCGCCGCGGTTGATCGATACCCAGATCCCGAACTCGGTGCCGCAGTACAAAAGGTCCGGCGCCGTGATGTCCTCGCGCAGCACGCGCGTGGAGCCGAACGCGGGCAAGTTGCCCGTCACGCTCTTCCACGTTTGGCCGAAGTCCTCGGTGACGTACAGATACGGGCGGTCGTCGTCAGAACGGTGCCCATCAAGGCAGACGTAACAGCGCCCCTCAACGGTGCGGCCCGGTTCAATGGTGCTCACGCACCGCGGCGCCGGCAGCCCGGCCTTCTTCATGTTCTCGGTCACGTTCACCCAGTTCGCGCCGCCGTCCTTGGTCACCCACAAAAAGCCGTCGTCGGTACCGGCCCACAGCACGTCCGCGTTCTTCGGGCTTTCCGCGAGCGCGGTCATCGAACCCTGCTTGGTTCGCGTCAGTTCGGGGCTGATGACTTTGAGGTTGTCACCTCGAGCCACCGAGCGGAACACGTACTGCGCCCCGCAATAGAAGATGTGGGAGTTGTGGTTCGAGAGAATGAACGGCGTGTTCCAGTTGAACCGCAGTTCCTCCCCGGCTTTCACGGGGCGTGCGCGAATCCCGGCGCTCTCGCCGGTCTTCAGGTTCCGCCGATTCATCCCCCCATTTTGGCTCTCGGCATACACCCAGTCGGGGTCGTTCTGATCGACGCGGCATACGAACCCGTCGCCACCGTTGAGGTACACCCAGTCCTCGTTGGCCGGCCCGTTACCGCGGAGCGTGCGCGACGGGCCGCCCCAACTGCCGTTGTCTTGCAACCCGCCGTACACGCGGTACGGCTTCCGGGTGTCCACTGCGACGTGGTAGAACTGGCCCAGAGCCAACACATTCAGGTGGTCCCAGTTCGTGCCGCGGTCGTAGGTCGAGTAGAACCCGCCGTCGCAGCCGAGGATCATGTGCCGCCCGTCCTTCGGGTCGATCCACAGCGCGTGGTGGTCCGGGTGAACGGTGCCCGCCTGCGCGCTGACGAACCGCTTCCCGCCGTCCGTGCTCCTCCACAGCACCGTGTCGCCGAGAACGTAAATGGAGTTGTCGTCCGTGGGATCGACGCGGACGTTCGAGAAGTAGAAGGGCCGCGGGTTCAAACTGTTGACGCGGGTCCACGAATCGCCGTTGTCCTTCGACATGTACAGGCCGCCGGTCTGGTAGCCGTCTTTGCCCTGATTGTTCTGAACGTTCTGTTGCTGCCCGCCCACAACCGGGCTCATCAGGAACGGCCGGGGGTTGGGTGCGGCCGGCGCGCCCGCTGGGGGGCGGATCTCGCCCGTCTCCAGCGCGAGTGTGACGTCGAGGGGCTTCTTGTCGCCCTCCCGGAAAGTGATTTTCACTTTGTCACCGGCCGCACGCGGGTTCTCGGATTTGGGCGAAACGCGCAGTTCGGTGCGGAACTCGCGCCAGTTCGCGACGTCCTTGCCCTCGACTCCGGTGATCGTCATCCCGGCCTTCACGCCGGCTTTCTCGGCCGCGCCGCCCTTCGGTACCTCGACCACTTTCACGGGAGCGTCGTTATCAGCGAACGAAACGATGAGCCCGCCCGGTAGCAAACTCGTTGGCCCGCTCTTGGGTTTCGGGGCCGGTGTCGCCGGGCGCGGCGCGAGCTTCATTTCGATGGTGAGCGTTTCTTTGTCCTTGTCCTTGCCCTTCGCGCGAACGACCGTGAACTTCACCACGTCATCGGGCTTCTTGGTCGCCATGAAGTCGAGCAGATCGTCGTAGCTGGCGATCTTCTTGCCGTCGACAGCGGTGATGAGGTCGTCCACCTTCAGTCCGGCTTTCGTCGCCGGGCCGTCCTCGACCACGGCCGTGATCTTCGCCCCGTCCTTCTCGCCCTCGCCGGAAACTCCGAGCTGCACCGTCAGAACGGGCCGCCCCACGCCGATCTTTTCCGTATCGATGATCGCGTACAGCAGCCCCTTCGTCTTCCGGGAGTAATCGATCCCGATGCGCCCGGTCTTGACGGAAGGCAGCCCGCTAGCGGCGTTCTCACCTGTGAGCTTCTTCCAGTTTTTGCCGCCGTCGGCGGTCTTGAACAGTCCCCCACCGGCCCCGTGCGCGACGATCGGGCCGTACTGGTCTGGCCCCGGCCAACTCGTGCCGAAGAACCCGTCGAACTCGTCGCGCTTGCGCTCCCACAATCCCGCGAACACCACGTTGGGGTCGAACGGGTCCATCCGCAGCTCGATCGCGCCGGTCTTGTCATCGACAAACAGCACCTTCTTCCAGGTCGCCCCACCGTCCTCGGTCTTGAAGACGCCACGCTCCTCGTTCGCCCCCCACAACCGCCCGAGCGCCGCGACGTAGACCGTGTTCGGGTCTTTCGGGTGAATGACGATCTTGCCGATGCTGAACGTCTTCTTCAGCCCCATGTTCCGCCACGACTTGCCCGCGTCCGTGCTCTTGTAAACGCCGTCGCCATAGGACGCGGAGTTCCGCGGGTTGTTCTCGCCCGTGCCGACCCACACCACGTTCGGGTCGCTCGGGGCAACGGCCACGTCACCGATGGAGATGGTCGCTTCTTTCTCGAACGCGAAGTTAAACGTGGTGCCGTTGTTGACGGTCTTCAACAGCCCGCCGCTCGCTGTGGCGATGTAGTACGTGCTCGGGTCGCTCTCCACGACCGCGAGCGCGGTGACGCGCCCGCCCATGTTGGCCGGACCGATGTTGCGCCAGCTCATCTTGGCGATGGCGGCCTCGGGCACGCTGTTCGGCGCGGGTGCGGGCGCCGGACCTTTCCGCAACTCGTCGAGCTTCTTTTGGAGCTCGAGAATCTGTCGCTCGACGTCCGCGATCTCCTTTTTGAGCGGGTCTTCCTTGTCGGGTTGCGCGATACCGGGCAGCGCGAATACCAGTGCAGCGAGGAGGGCGAACGCGGCGCGGCGCCCGGTGCGGGGTGCGGGGGTCACGGGTGTTGCTCTTGTGGATGAGGAATCGGCAGCGATTGCCTAAAGCGCCGATTTTACGCATTCACAAATACTGCTGCTAGTTACCGAAGTTGATGTGATCGCGGGAAGAGTGGGCGTTTTGTACGGAAAATGCAGATAGCAATGATTCGGCGGGCAGTCTCACTCGTGGAATGAGCGATCCCACGAGTAAAAAGCCAAAAGGCTCCCGGGTCGACCCGGGAGCCTTTTGGCTTTGCGGACGAGATAAGGCGCTTACCGCAGGTAGCGGTTCAGCACGTTCTCGATCAGTTCCTGGCGCCCGGAGACGTTCTTGTCCGCGTCGCCCTTCTTCAACATGTAGGCTTCGAGTTCCTCGAACTTCACCTTACCGCCTTCGATGTCCGCGCCGATGCCGGCGTCCCACGACGAGTAGCGCTGCTTCACCATGTCCTTCAGCACCCCGTCCCGGCGAATGGCCGCGGCGATTTTCAGCCCGTGAGCGAACGCATCCATGCCGCCGATGTGGGCGTGGAACAGGTCCACCGGCTCGAAGCTGTCGCGGCGCACCTTCGCGTCGAAGTTCATCCCGCCGGCCCCGATGCCGCCCTGGTTCAGCACGATGAGCATCACCTGCGCGGTCAGGTACAGGTCCGTCGGGAACTGGTCCGTGTCCCAGCCGAGCAGCAGGTCGCCGCGGTTGGCGTCGATCGAGCCGAGCATCCCGTTGATGCTCGCGTACTCGAGTTCGTGGCCCATCGTGTGGCGCGCGAGCGTCGCGTGGTTCGTCTCGACGTTGAACTTGAACTCCTTCTCCAGCCCGTTCGCGCGCAAGAACGCGAGCGAGTGGGCACAGTCGAAATCGTACTGGTGGCTGGTCGGCTCGTGCGGCTTCGGCTCGATCAGGAACGGCCCGGTGAACCCGATCTTCTTCTTGTACTCCACCGCCATGTGGAAGAACTTCGCGAGGTGGTCGAGTTCGCGCTTCAGGTCGGTGTTCCAGAGGGTCATGTACCCCTCGCGCCCGCCCCAGAACACGTAGTTCTCGCCGCCGAGTTCCTTGGTCACCTCGAGCGCCTTCTTCACCTGCGCCGCGGAGTACGCGAACACGTCCGCGTTGCTGCTCGTGCTGGCCCCGTGAACGAACCGCTTGTTGCTGAACAGGTTCGCGGTGCCCCACAGGAGCTTGATCCCGGTGCGGCCCTGGGCCTCCTTGAGCTTCTTCACCACGGAATCGAGGATCTTGTTTGTTTCTGTGAGGTTCGCGCCCTCGGGGGCGATGTCGCGGTCGTGGAAGCAGTAGTACGGCACGCCGAGCTTTTCCATGAACTCGAACGCGACGTCCACGCGCTTGAGGGCCATCTCGGGCGAGTCGCTGCCGTCCTCCCAGGGCCGGACCGCACAGCCCGGGCCGAACGGGTCGCTGCCGGTCCCGCGGAACGTGTGCCAATAACTCACCGCGAACCGCAGGTGGTCGCGCATCGACTTGCCTTCGACGATCTCGTCCGGGTTGTAGTGCCGGTACGCGAGCGGGTTCGTGCTGTCCGGTCCCTCGTACTTGATCTTCGGGACGTCTGGGAAGAACGACATCATTACGCCTCGGGAGTGGAAAGAGTCGGGGTCGTGATGAGAGCGTAGCGGTTCGCAGCGGGAGCGGGTAGGATTGGTGCGGCGGCTTCCCGGTTATCGTTTTATTTCATTGAGGGAAATGCCGTGTCCGAGCCCCTGGGGTTCCCCGTACCGCCTGATGATCGTCGGTTCCTCGCACGCGCCGAGCGCAGCCGGTCGCCACCGCCCCCGCGCCCCCAATCGCGCGACCCACCGGAGCGCACGCGGGCGAGTATCGCGGCCGGTCTGTTGCTCCGCGGGTACATGCGAAACGGTTTCACCCGGTCTCCCCTTCCTGCTCTTTGCGCAACTTCATCACCATTAAGCGGCCAAGTCGAGTAGTCGTTCGGCGGCGACTTGTAATTCGGCCTCGTTGATCCCGGGCCGCAGAACCGCCTGAATTTCGTTCCGCAGTAGCTCACGGCGCCAGGCGCGGCGCTTATCCGCGTGACTCGGTCGCCGTTCCCCGTCGTCCCATGGACTTGCGGCCCGGTGCCCGGCCAACGCCTTGGCATCCCGATTCCAGGCCCAAGCTTCGGTCATCGTGAGCGCCCACAGGCACACGTGGAACGCCCCGACGTTGGCCCGCACGAGGCGCACCTGCTGCTGACCCGCCCCGACAACTTCTTTCAGATCGCGGAACGCGATCTCCAGGCTGAAGCGACTCGCGACACTTCCGAGGATGTCGCCCACCGGCGCGGCGGTGTCGGTGCAGAAGAACGCCACCCACCCGGTGGGCTCGTCCACCAGAACGACGCGAATCGCCCCACCGGCCGGGCGCCAGGTGGCCACGAACGTCTTGTACTTCTTCTCCGTCGGTTTCCCGTACAAGTCGAACGTCCCGGTGGCCCACCCGCGGGTCTGTCCGGCTCGCTTGGCCAACTCGATTCGCTGGTCCCCATAGGTCCGGTTCGGTCCGCGCTGGTGGGGCGCCCGCGGGCCGGGCACGGACCACAGGGCCGAGTCCTTCCTCAGTCGGCTCACCACCGTCACCCCGAGCTCCCGCAGGGGCTTGAGTACCGGGGCCTTGGCGTACGCCCCGTCGGCCACCACCCAGAGGGGCTTGCCCAGGTGCCCGAGCCACGAGGCGGCCCACCGCACCAACTCGACGGCCAGTTCCAGCTTGGTCCGGAACCCGGGCCGGGTCCTCGCCGGGATCCCCGGAAGGTCCTTGCGGCGCACGTACAACCGGGCCAGCAGCGGGAGCGCAACGATGCCCCAAGAGGGGTGCCGGGCCAGGAGCCCGAGGACCACCCACACGTGCCCGTACACGAACGGTCCGCCGGCCGGCCCGGGCGTCGGGTTGTGGTGCACCCCGGCCCCTTGTACCGTTGCCCCGTATCGTTCCGTTGGGGTGTCATCCAGGGCCAACGTGAGCCGTCTGGCCTCCGCCGCCAGGGGCCTCACGACCTCCCGCAGCAGGTGTGACGCCGCGCGGTCGGTCCGGCCCCCAAGCGCGGCCACCGTGGTGTAGCACGGGCGATACTCATCGCTCAGCCCGGCGGACCGAATCCAGGTCGTAACGGTGCGCCGGCCCCGAGCCAGAACGGCTCCGACCAGCAACCATGCCAGCCGCGGAGCCGATCGTGGGTCTAACGCCGCCGCGAGAACCGAAAACCAGTGGCACGACGAGGGTAGCGGATGCGATGATGGCATGGCCGCGTCCGTCCGGGGCGAGGGTGGTGTGGTAACCCCATCGTCTCGGACGGGCCGGCGCCTGTCTACACGCTAAGCCTCAGCCGCTCGAATACAGGAAGTCGCGCAAAGTACAGCCCTTCCGAAGCCCGCCCAGAAACGACAGGAGCCACACTGGATAACAGCGGTTGTGTGTATGGCATTCGCGGCGACGTTGATTTCACTCGAACTCATCTATTTCTTGACGTGCCGACCGGAGCTTGACGGTCGGCGCTGGCGCGCCCGACTGATTTTGCCGCGAGACGTTCGACGGGTCCTATTTCTTCGATCTTTGCCCGCAACAACGTTACTCAACCGCCTCCGGGTGTGACCCAACGGGCCGCTGACAATCAGCGGCCCGCGTTCGTTTGCGGCTTGTGCCTTTGCTCAGTCGCCGTGACGATTGGTGCCTGGCTCTGCATTGGCGGGCGACCTGGTACCGACGATCCGGCGCGGCAAGTAAGGCTGCTCAATTCTCGCCTGTGACGGTCGAAGTGTCGCCCAGGCGACGTGGGATGGTTACTGGATGGTTGTCGCGCTGTTCGTGGATAGCTCGCCTTCGCTGTCTGCTGCGGATGGCTCGACGGAGTTCTTGCAGAAACGGGTTGAACCGGTCGCCATCTCGACGGATGCGCTTCGGCGGGTCAGACTGATTGTAGCTCGCGCCCAAAACCTTGATGTAATGTGTCTCCCACTGACACAGCAGTTCGACGGATGCGGTTGGGATGGAACGCCAGACGAACGCTTGACTCCCATACTTGGAAAAATCAGCTTGTAGTCTCTTGTTGGGATGCGTCCCTTTGAGCAACTCGCGGAAATGAGCGGCACGTCGGCTGATTAGGTTAATCGACTGCCCGACATAGACTTCACCGGTAACTTGGCATGTGATGGTGTAAATGCCGGGTATTTTCGTCTTCATTGGATTCTCTCACAGACACGGAAGTAGCTTGGCGACTGCATCAGCCTTCGGCATCTCGCAGAATGAACACGGCTTGTACAAGCTTCCCGCCGACACCACCTTCAATCACAATGCTCGGCGAGTCGGGTCCGTCGCCTACCTCTTGTTGCCACGAGATTTTTCGGAACGGCTCTTGGAAACAAGCTGCAATCTTCCCGACGTCGAGAATCATCACGAACGACTTCGGGCGGAAGATGATCTCAACGAGCGCGGTTGCCGAGCCGAAAGAGTAGCTCCACAGTTTCCGGGTTTCCGGCATCATGGTTCCGAGAAGGGTTTCCGCGATCTCTTCGCGTGTCATGCGTGTGGCCTTTCATGTGGGTGAATCTCGATGCCGCATTATACCCACGTGACGGTACGCACCATCCGCGATTCAACGAGAGAGCCGCCCGGCATCAACCGAGCGGCCGCAGAAATCTGAGCCGGTCACCCACTTCACCCCTTGCGCATCTGCTCGATGATTGCGACGACGAACGCGGGTAAATCCTCCGGCGTGCGGCTGGTTATCAGGTTCCCGTCAACCACCACTTCCTGATCGACGTAGGTGCCGCCCGCGTTGGTCACGTCGTCCTTGATGGAATGGAAGCACGTCACCTTTTTGCCCTTGAGCGCGGTCGTACTGCACAGTACCCACGGACCGTGACAGATGGCCGCGACCGGCTTGCCCTGCGCGAAGATGTCGCGCACGAGTTTCAGCATGGGCTCGCTCCGGCGAATGTAGTCGGGCGCGAAGCCGCCGGGGATCACGACCGCGTGGAACCGGTCCGCGCTCGCGTCCTTCGCGGACACGTCGGCCTTCGCGGGGTAGCCGAGTTTGCTCGGGTACGTCTTCCCGGCTTCGGGGCCGACGAGTACCACTTCGCACCCGGCCTCGCGCAGCCGGTACACCGGGTACCACACTTCCATTTCCTGGTACTGCTGCTCGACCAGCACCGCGACGCGCTTACCTTGCAAACTCATGGTGACGCTCCGTGAAGAGGCGGGCGAGGAGGAATGTATTGGCAGGCCGGGCTACCGGGATTTCGGCTCGCCGTGCAGAAGGAGTGAAAGGAACGGACCAGAAATTGGCATCGGTTGCACGGTGTTCCAGTGCGCGAACGCTTCCTGAGCCTGTGCCACAGAATCTCGCGCCTCGCTCTTCGCGAGCACCTTACCGAGGTTGTAGTCCGCATCGTGTCGGCGGTCTTGAAGGTCAACGAACGTTG
This sequence comes from Gemmata palustris, assembly GCF_017939745.1. Taxonomy (NCBI): domain Bacteria; kingdom Pseudomonadati; phylum Planctomycetota; class Planctomycetia; order Gemmatales; family Gemmataceae; genus Gemmata; species Gemmata palustris. The sequence goes on from NZ_JAGKQQ010000001.1 coordinate 5,420,414, forward strand.
CCGCTAGTCTCTTCAGCTCATCGGGAACCGGGGCACCGAGGAGTGCGGCGACCAGCACCGGCGGGGCTTTCATCCCCTCGCAAACCTTTCTCATTCTCCCGTGATCGAACGAGCGCGCGATCAGCGGGCGCTGGCGCGGGTCCAGAACGAGCGACGAGGTTGCGGCTTCGATCAGCCGGTGGAACAGGGCGTAATAAGCGGTCGAGACGGCTCGCCTAATAGCGGCGTCCGTGGGCTGCTTGTTGTTCTGCCGAAGGAGGTAGTGGGCGACCGCAAGCAATTCGTCCGCGGCACTCATGCGGGCGCCCTCGCGGCAAGATCCCGCACATCCGATTCCGTGCGGACGCCAATGTTCGGCCAGCGCTCGATACCCGCGCGCTCGAACTCGAGACGGATCGCCATCCGAACGCGCCCCAAGAGCTCGCGCGTTTCGGGCGCCTCGATCTCTGTGTCGTCGCGGAGAACGAGCCAGACCCATACGATCGGGCTGCCGGTCCAACTCTCCGCGAGTTCGTAATCGAATGTGGGTATCCGATCTTTCTCGCCATCCCAGACGCGCCAAATGGCCTCGCGGATCGCCGTGCTTTCCGGCGTGCGGTACGGCCGCAACAGGTTCCAGACGGTGACGAGCGCGGCACGCGCAATCTCTTCTTGAGCGGGGCTAACGGGAGGAGCCGTGGTCGCGATCGTGCGGAACCGATCAACGGCGCGGAACAGTTCTTCGCGCTGCACCGGAGGAAGGGTAACGAAGTCGGCGTCGGCCAAGCCGTGAACGGACGCGGGGGTTAACCAATCATCCGAGCCGAGGTGATTAACGCCCGACTCGACGTAATGAATAAAGTCCAGCGGCACGAGGCACCTCCACAATTCGGTTCCTGCATCCTACCGCCGGGTGCAACACTACTTCAACCGCACGCGGACGAACGTGGGCCAATACAGGTCCGCGTTGTTAATGACCGGCGCCAGATCGAACGAGTTGACGACGTAGGAGATCACGAGTTCGTTGCCGGTCGCGAGGTGCGCGTGGGCCTTGGCCGCGTAGGAGAACACCTTCTTGTCTTTCTTCATCTCCGGGCACGTGTAGAGCAGCACGGGGGCCGACCACGGGCCTTCGGGCGCGAGCGCGAACCGCCCCACGACGCGGTCCGACAAGCCGCTTTCGGTGTAGACGAGCGCGTACTGTTTTAAACCGGGCAGGTAGCTCACGGAGAACTCGACCGCGAGCCCATCGACCTGACCGGTCGCGTCCTTGAAATCGGCCTTCCACGCGCCGTCCGTGAGGAAGCGCCACGAGTCGAAGTCCGCGAGCTTGTCCACCGGAACGCGGGCCGTGAGCACCTTCCGCGTCGGGAACGGCTTGCCCGGCTTCTCTTCGTAGCCGTACACGTAAGCGTGCTCGCCGACCGTCAGCACCGAGGAGCCGAACGAAACCTTGCGCTCGCCACCGAGTGCGGCGAACGGCACTTTCGCGTACTTGGGCTTCCACTTCAGCGGGTCCGCATCCGGCTTCTCGACCGTGCCGAGCCACACATCGACCGCCTTGAAGCCGAACGCGCCAGGTTCGTTCGTCTTCTCGAAGCGCGGTAAGAACACGTGTAACTTGTCGTCTGCAAAATGACCCGCGAACTGCCAGAACCAGCCCTTCCCGTCCGGTGGGGCGAAGATCGCAGTGGGCTTACCATCGGCCCCCTTTTGAATCGCGAACGCGAACTTCGCATCAGCCCCCGTACCGTCCTGAATGCCGATCGTGTTGTTCACCATCGCCACGTCTTTGCGCTTGCCGTCGCGCACGGTACCAACCCACGTATCGCTGAACAGCCACAGCGCCCGCTTGTCCGAGAGCGACACCGAGAACGCGCCGTCGCCGCCGACCCAACCGTCTTTGAGCCGGAACCGGGCGTTGAGGTCCGCGGCCGGCTCCGCTTTCACAACGGCCGGCGGTTCCGGCGGGGCCGCGAGACAGGTGAGTAGCACGAATGCGGTCGCGTTCACTTCTTCGGTTCCTTCTTGGTGAAGATCACAGACGATTTTGCGGCGACGGACCGCTGTGCTCAGCGCTTCCATTTGGAACCGAGCAGGAGATTTACGAGGAACACCGTCGTGATTTGCTGATCGCGAACGCGCTGCCAGGCCTCGAACGCTGCGCGAACTTGTTGCACGAGAGTCAACGTGTCCTGTCGGTTGAACGTGCGTGACACGTTGTAATCCGCCTCGTGTCGGCTCTGTTGGAGTTGGATGAACGTATCGGCAACGGTTTTTAAGTCGTCCGGTACACCGGTTGTGGTGACCGCCTTCAAGTGATCGGGCAGCGCCCCGGCCGCGAACGGTCGGCAGGCTTGTTTCATCTCGGAATGATCGAACGCTCGCGGCACGAGTTGGCGCAGCCCGGGGTCCGACACGACCACGGCCGTCGCTTCGCGCACGAGGAGGTGGAACAGGGCGTAGTACCCGGCCGAAATCGCGCGGCGCAAACTGGCTTGCTTCGGGCGCCGCGAATCCCGCCGGGCGAGGTGCTCGGCCTGTTCCAACAGGTCTTCGTCCAAGCTCACACGACGCCCTCGCTCATCAACCCGACCGCTTCGGAGAGCAGCCGATAATGGATGTAGGGCAAGCGATCGCTCTTGACCTCGGCCAGCGCTCGACGCACTTCCTTACGGAACTGCGTCGAGAACTGTCGGAACTCGCTCGAATCTGGATCAACGTCGTCGGGCACGATAACCCAAATCCAAATGCCCGGATCGCCGGTCGCATCAGTGTCGAGCGTGTAGTCGATACCGAGCACGAAGTCGGGAAACGTTATCCTTGATCGGTAGAGCGCGAGCAACAGCGCCCGTCCCTCGGCATCCAGGGCAAGGTGATCGAGCAGGTTGATAAAGTTCATCAGATACGCGAGCCCGCTCTTCAGTTCGGCTGCGGTGGGCTCGCGGTCCGCGATTGCTTCAGCGACTCCCCGGAACGCATTGACTTGTGCCGTGAGTTGGTCCCGATCTGCGGGGGAGAAGGAGCTGAAGTCACCGGCGTCGTAGCCCGCAACGGTCCGGGGGGAGAGCCAGATCGGTGCCGATCGTTTGAGCCACGTGTACTCCAACTCGTCCCGATCAGGGGGCACCGGGGCCGCCTGCGATAGACGAGGGAATACGACGTTTCGAGCAGTTTGGACGTTGCGAAGAAACTCAGTGAGTGCCACGGGATTACCCTCCGGACGTATCATACCCCGCCCGCCTTCTCGCTCCTACTTCTTCGGTTCCTTCTTGGTGAAGATCACGACGTGCTGCCACGGCAGCGTGCCCACCGTCTTCGTGTGCCCCATCTCCGGGAACGGGGTCACCTCTTTTAGCACCTGGCGCTCGCTCATTTTGTGAACGAGCTTGATCGCGACCTTGTCGTCTTCCAGCCGGAACTCGACGAACACGAGTCGGCCGCCCGGCTTCAGGGCCTCGACCAATTTCTCCGCCATCTCGAACGGGTGCTCGAACTCGTGGTACACGTCCACCATCAGGATGAGATCGACCTTCCCCGCGGGCAGCTTCGGGTCCGTTACGGTTCCCTTCACCGTCTCGACGTTCGTGACCTTCTGTTTCTTGGCCTTCGCGGTCACCAGGTCGAGCATCTCCTGCTGAATGTCCGACGCGATCACTTTTCCCTTTTCGCCGACGAGCGGGGCGATCATGAACGTGTGGTACCCGCTCCCCGCGCCCACGTCCGCGACCACCATCCCCTCCTTGATCTCGAGTGCCTTGATGAGTTTTTCCGGGTCTTCTTCCTTGATGCGCTCCTTGCGCTCGAGCCACCCCGCAGCGCCGTACCCCATGACGTGCGCGATCTCGCGCCCCATGTAGAACTTCCCGATCCCGTCCTTGTCGTGCTCCTCGCGGTACTCGTACTTCGGCTTCTCCCGCTTCGGGGTGGGCTTGACCGGATCTTCAGCGCGGGCCGCGGCCCCGCACGCGAGCGCCACCACGACCCCGACCGCCAGCACGCGCCTCATGTCTGCGCCTCCGGTGAAGTTCACGGACCCTCGAACACATCGTACCCGCCGGGCGAAAAATTCGCGCGGGGTATTGACAACTCGAATAGTAAACGCATTATCAATACTGAACAAATAATCATACCCTCAAAGGCGCCAGAAACGGTTCCCGCGCCGGTGAGAAGTCGCCCACGAGCCCCGAGTCCTGCGCCCGTTCTTGGCGCGGGACGCCCCGAAAGGTGAAACGCCATGCCCCACTGGTTGAGCTACACCTCGTACTCACTGTACTTCGACGCGGCCGACATGACCGAGGACGATACGGAATTCCTGCTCGCGATCGCGGCGTTTCAGAAGCGCTTCGGGCGCCGGTACCCCACGTGGCTCGAGATCCTCTACATCGCGCGGTGCCTGGGCTACCGCAAGGTCGCGGACGCGGTGCCGATCGAACAGCCGCTCCCGGCGAAGGGCGGCGAAAGCGCGGGACGCGCTGGCGTTGTCGGAAGTACGACGTAGAATGCGGCTACCTTCCACCCACGCGATCTCCATGCGGTTGCTTCGCCGATTTTCGCCAGGCTCGTTCCGCCACTGCGTGGCGGTCGTGGCTCTATTGGCGCAAGTCGTTGCCGCCGCCGGCGCACCGGTCCCGACGTCCCGGGCGCGCAACAACCGCGGCGTTCCGTTCCCCTGTCAGGATCACCCCTGCGGGTGCGCGACCAGCGAACAGTGCTGGGCCGGCGATTGCTGCTGCTTCACACTCGAACAGAAGCTCGCCTGGGCCGACACGCACGCGATCGTTCCTCCGGTACACGTTCGCCCGATGGTCGAGGCGCGCCAGAAAGTCGATAAGGCGTGCTGCACGAAAACGACGGCCGACTCGTGCTGCGATCGTGCAGACACGACTAAGAGTGCGTGCCACGAACACGCACCGCCCGCAAAAGCCAGCGTTCAGTGGGTCGCGGGTGTGTTCGCTCAGAAGTGCCGCGGGGAAGGACCGGGCGGCCTGCTCAAACTCGAACTGGTCGTCGTGCCGGAGCAAAACGCCGCCACCCGACCCGCCTTTGACCCCACCGATTCCGTCCGGGAATCGAACGCGCGCGTGATAACCATTTCCCTCTGCCCGCCAACGCCTCCCCCGCGACTGGTCTAACCACCTTTGACTTGCCGACCGCGATCCGGGCTACCGGAGTCGCAGGCGCGCACCCACCTAACCACCGTTTTCCGCGCTGGCCCGAGCCGGTGCAGATCCACTCACATGCTGTGCGAGACACCAATGACCAAGCGCCACGCTTTTACTCTAATTGAACTGCTCGTTGTGATCGCGATCATCGCGATTCTGATCGGCCTGCTGCTCCCCGCGGTGCAAAAGGTACGCGAGGCCGCGGCCCGCATGAAGTGCTCGAACAACCTCAAACAACTCGGACTCGCGATGCACAATCACGAGAGCGCGATGGGGGTGTTCCCGCAAGGGCGTAACGCTTATCCCCAGGTCGTATCGGCCCCGGCCCGCCTGCTCGCTTACGTCGAGCAAGAGAACCTGCAGCGGCTCATCGACCCGAACGGCACGCTCGCGGCCGGCAGTCAGAACGACCTCGCAGGAAAGAACCGCGTCGGGCTGCTCGTGTGCCCGAGCGATTCGCAGAACGGCCAAGTCCCCGGTAGCACGTACTTCGGTACCAACTACGTCGCGTGCAACGGCACCGGGGTGACGTTCGACACGGCCGGGAACATCACGGGGTATCTGAAAATCGGGGACGGGAACGGCGTCTTCGCCCAAAAGCCCACGCGGATCGCGGACATCACCGACGGCACCTCGAACACGGTCGCGTTCAGCGAGAGCCTGCTCGGTAGTGCTTCGACCGTGAGCGGCCCCCCGACCGACCCGCAGACGATCCGATCGGTGGTACTGGAAGTGTCCGGCGGAAACGACCCGACTCCGGCCGATTGTGGCAGCGGCAACGGCGTGTGGAACCCGCGCCGCAGCGAGCAGTGGATCAACGGGCACTACGGCAACACGCTCTACAATCACTACTACCCGCCCAACCCGGTCGGGAAGTGGGATTGCGGTAACGGCAGCCACAACAAGGGTTTGGCCGCGGCCCGCAGCAACCACACAGGGGGCGTAAGTACCCTTCTCTCCGACGGATCGGTGCGATTCGTCCGTGATTCCGTGGCAATTGACACGTGGCGCGCGCTCGCGACGCGGAGCGGCGGCGAGGTCGTTCCGGGCGATTTCTAAGAATTATCCGACGCGAACACGAATTCCGCCCGCGCCCGCCAACGGGTCGCGGGCGGCGGCGTTATATTCCCTGAACGGAGTGGCGTAACGTGCTTCTGGTGCTGGACAACCGGCGGCACGGGCGACTATGGTGGATTCACCCGTCGCCCCACCACCCCAGAACTGCCGGACGCGCCGCGTGACCCGTGAACCAGAGCCACCCCTCCCCGACGAGGAGGCCGAATGGATACGGGCCGCCCAAGCCGGCGACCGGTCCGCGTTCGCGCAGTTGATCGATTGCTACTGGGACCGCCTGTACCGCTGGCTCTACCACCTGACGCGGGACCGGCACACGGCCGAAGACCTGACCCAGGAAACGTTCCTGCGGGCGCTCGCGGCGGTGAAGTCGTTCCGGCCGGGTAGTAACTTCCGGGCGTGGGTGTTCCGCATCGGGCACAACAACTTCGTGAACCAGAAGCGTGCCGATCGGCGAACCAAGCACCAGCTCCCGGACGACGCCCCGGCGCCGGGAGAAGGGAGCGTCGAGGCCAATGCGGAGAACCGCGAGACTCTGGAAGTGGTTAACCAGGCCGTCGCCGACCTGCCCTCCGACTTCCGCTCGGCGATCCTGCTCCGCGTCCACGAGGGACTGTCCTTCCGCGAGATCGCGAAGGTGCTCAACACCACGGAAGAGACGGCCCGGTGGCGCGTGTTCAAGGCCCGACAGAAACTGATGAAGGTACTTTCGCCGGAACTGCTCCCGCCCGGGGCGGTTTCAGAAGAGGCAAAAGAGTGACGCTCGCTCGTGTGGTGATGACATGAACTGCCAGGTTGTTCAAAACCAGATCCTCGATTTGCCGAACCCGCGGGAGTTGCCCGCGGTGATGCTCGCGCACGTCGCGGAGTGCGCCGCGTGCCAGGCGTGGTCGCAAAGGGCCGCGCGCCTGGAATCGCTGATCGAACAACTGCCCGTGCCGCCCGCGCCGGCCGAGAAGAAAGAGGCACTGATCGGCGAACTGCTGGCGGCCGACCCGGTCATCCGGCCGATGGCGGTGCTCGCGGCGCGCCCCGGTCTTGCCACGAGTGCGGGCCGTTTCCTCCAGCGGAACGCGACTTACGTGGGCGGGTTGGCCGCTGCGGTGCTGGTCGTCGTTGGTGGGGTGTGGTACGCGAATAGACCGGGTCCGATTACGACAACCGCCACGCCCGAGGAACGGCACCCGCTCGTGGAGAAACTGGTCGCCCGCGACATCGCCCTCGCTCGTGCCGAAACGCCCGCGAAGCGCCTCGAAGCCCTGAGCGGCATGGCCGACGATCTGGCGAGCGAAACCCGCGGAATGGCTCGTGTGGCTTCCGCCGCCGAACTGAAAGAACTCGCCCGCCAGTACGATAAGGTCGTAAAAGACGGGATCGTGCGCCAGGCGCGGGAACTGTCCCAGGCACCGCTCGTGTCCGCACCCGAAAAGCGAAAGCTGTTGGACCCGCTCGCGGCGAAGCTCGAAGCGGACGCGACCGAAGCGGAGAAACTGTCGCGCGAGGCCCCGCAGGACGCCCAACCCACACTCAAGCGGATCGCTGATACGGCCCGCCAAGGCGCGCGCGAACTCGCGCCCGCCCGCGAGGGAAAATGACATGGCCCGCTGGGTTTACATCCCGACCGCGTTCTTCGCACTCGCCGCCTGGGTCGGCGCGCAGGGCCCCCCGCCGGCACCGGTGCTCACCGCGGCGGACCAATTGCGGTTGCTCAAGACGAACGCAACGCTGATCGATAACCTCGTCGATCACGGCGTCGCGCTCTCCGCTGCGGACTCCGTGGACAAGCGGGCCGAGCAGTGCCGCAACGCTTCCAAAGCGCTGGCGAACGCGATTCACGACGCCGCGGACAAGCAAGAAGCCGAGCGCGTGGCGGTTCTGACCGACCTGTTCCGCGAAGTTATGCGAGACGGCCTGCTGCCGACCCTCAAGGACGGCAAGCGAACCGTTCCGCCCGGGTCCCCCGCCGCAATGAAGTTGCGCGACGTGCGCGAGGCCTCCGTTCAGGACATCGCCGAACTGAAGACCGCGCTCCCCGTAACAGGTAAAGTAGCCGAAAGCTCCCGCGTAAAGGATGCGTTCAAGCAACTCGACGAGGTCGCTGAAGTTCTCTACGAGTTACGCGCGCAACGCTAATGAAGCCGAATTCGGTGCGAATCCCGCCTTCCGTGCCTCCTCGTAACTCTTCACACTGAGCCCGCACAACGCCTTACTCCGCTCAACCGAGCCCCGGTAACCCAACGCGGAGACCCGCGATGAAACTCCGAACCTTCTCGGGTGCGGTCGTTCTGGCCGTGTGCGTGGTTACCGGTCCCGCACCGGCAGACGAGAAGGATGACAAAATCAAAGGGATTGCAGCGAAAGCGGAAGCAGCAAGGATCGAGGCGGAAAAGATCGAGGGGACGTGGACCGCAACGGCCGGGACGCGCGACGGCAAACCGCTGGCGAAAGACGATCTCGCGAAACTGTCGATCACCCTCGTCGGCCCGAAAGCGAAGCAGTTCATCGGCAATACGACTTCGCTGGCCGGGTACCTTCCCGAGGGCTCGGTAAACGCGGCGAACATTAGCTGGGGCGTCACCCCGGGCACATCGCCCCGCGAAATCGACTTCGCGCGCAACTACGGCGCCCGCACATCAAACTACCCCGGTATCTACGAACTGAAGGCCGATGAACTCACGCTCTGCGCTGACTTCACGCCCAGTCCCGACGGTCCGCCGATGCGGAAGCGCCCGACCAAGTTAGATGCGCCCAAGGGCTCGCCCTACACGCTCCTCACTTTCAAACGCGCGCAGCCGTAAACGAGTGGAATTGTGCGGACGTTCTCGGGATTTACCCCGGATTTTGAGGAGCGCGAAGGCTCCCGCGAAAATGATCTGTACTCCCGTCACGCTTCGAGGGCGCCCACACGATACGCGGGCACCCTCGAAGTGTGTTTGCGGAGGGCGGCTGTCACTCCTTGCCCATCAGTTCCTTGACGAGCTTCGCGAGCGCCTCCACGTCCTTTTTCGTAACGATCACGTCGATCCGGCTTTGGGGCACCTTTAGCTTCTCCATGAAGCTCGCCGCGGAGGTCCACATCTTGTCGCGCTTCTTCCCCTCGGCGAGGTACAGGTCGGCCACTAACTCCGCGAGCCGCTGCCACGAAACCTGATCGATATTATCGTAGTACCGCTTGATGATTTTCTGTTGGTGCGGGCTGTAGTTCTCCATTCCCATCGCGTGCCACTCCGTAAGTTGTGAACCTCCCTTAGCACACACGACTGGTGCCGGAACGTCAAGCCGAGTAGCCGAGCGCGGTCCCGGGAGCGCGGGCGCCTTGCGCGATTCTATCGATCGAGAACGCGGGCGGGGTGCCCGCGCGCCCGGGGAATTTCGATTACTCCGCGTCGAAGAAGAAGTCGCTCGCGGCGCCGGAGTCGGAGGATTCCGGGGCGAAGTAGAGCGTTGCGACCGCCGCGGCGTGCGGCGCATCAAAGTCGTCGTGCGCGGCGAACCGGGATTCGCGCGGCGTGAAGCTCGTGTCCGCTTCGCCCCGTGCGTTGTCCGCCCACGCGGACGCCCGGCGCTCGGCTTCCGGTGCCATCCACGACACCGGAGCGCTGGCGCGCGACGTGCCGTAGTCAACGGCGAACGACGGGGCCGATGCGCTGCGGGCCGGCGCGCTCACCTCGACCGCGATCGGGGCCGCGTCGAACGCGAGCGGCGCAGCGCCCTCGTGCGCGAACGTCGGCTCGTCGTGGAACCCGAGGGCCATCGACTTCCCGCTGGGTCCGGTGCCGGTGGTACCGCTCACGACCAGCGACCACCCGGTCAGGCTGCCGGTGTCGTAGGCGGCCATGTCGGTCACCTTCAGCGTCCACACGCCCTGAACGTTCGAGCCGTCGAACGCGGAGAGCAGCGCGTCGGCCCGGAACGTGCCGTTGAACGGCGCCGCGGCGCTCGCCAGCGCAACCGCCGCTTCGTCGTCGAACGTGGTGTTGGTGAGGTTGTCGCCGCTCCCGCCGCGCCGGTTGAACAGCGTGACCGTCTTGCCCGCCACGCCGTTCACGGTCGGGGCCGTTAGCGTGATGACCAGGTCGCTGTCATACGTGTGCGTGAGGTTCACCTTCACGTTCAGGTCGCTGATCTGGATCGCGTCGGTAATGGTGATGGTCGAGGTCGTCGTCAGGTAGTCGCGGATCGCCAGCGGCAACCCGGTCGCGGAGTACGTCTTGGTCACGTTCAGGACCAGCGTGCCGGCCGCGGTGTACCGGTCCGCGGTCGCCTCGCCCGCGGTGCCGTTGCCGTTCTGGTCCATCAGCTTGCCGGTCGCGTCGGCGATGTTCGGCCCGAACGTCAGCGAGTAGTTCCCGCCGACCGTTTGCGCGCCGAAGGTGATGTCGAACTGCGTGTTGTTCGTACCGGCCACCGGCACGATGCTGTAGCTCGTGGTGATCGCGCCGTTCGGCCCCGTGAAGCTGGCGACGTCGGCCGCGGTGAAGGTGCTCGCGTTGATGGCCCGGTCGAAGGTGACGCGCACCTTGCTGAGTTGCGTGGCCGTGGCGCCGCTGAAGGTCGCGGCGGTTACCTTGGGGCCGGGCGAGACGACCGGCGGGCTGGTGGACGCGAACATCTTCCCGACGTTCAGCCGGCCCCCGGTGGAGACCTTCCCGCTCAGGCCGGAGACCGGGTCCACGGAGCTCTTCAGCTTGGCGATGACCTGCGAGTAGGCGAGCGTCGGGTTCGCGCTCCAGTACAGCGCGATGGCCCCGGTCACGTGCGGCGCCGCCATCGAGGTGCCGCTGAAGCTGCTGTACGTGTTGTTCGGTGTCGTGCTGAGGATGCCCACGCCGGGCGCGGCGAGCGTGACGGAACTGGCCCCGTAGTTCGAGAAGCTCGCGAGGGCGTCGTTGCTGCCGGTCGCCGCGACCGTGACGACGTTGTTGTAGCTCTGGATGTAGCTCGCCGGGTAGCTCGCGATGGCGTCGATGTTCTGCCCGCTGTTCCCGGCCGCGGCGACGAAGATGTGCCCCGCGGTCTGCGCGCGCCCGATGGCCGCGGCCAGCGAGCTGTCGTACCCGCCCCCGCCCCAACTGTTGTTCGAGAGCTTCACCCCCCGTGCCACCGCGTAGTTGAGGGCGGCGACGGCGTTACTCGTGTACCCGCTCCCGCTGGCGCTGAGGAACTTCAGCGCCATGATCTGGGTCGACCAGTTCACCCCCGCGACGCCGACCCCGTTGTTCCCCACCGCACCGATGGTGCCGGCCACGTGCGTGCCGTGCCCGTTGTCGTCCATCGGGTTGTTGTCGTTGTTGGCGAAGTCCCACCCGTAAATGTCGTCGATGTACCCGTTGCGGTCGTCGTCGACGCCGTTGCCCGCGATCTCGCCGGCGTTCTTCCACATGTTCGCGGCGAGGTCCGGGTGGTTGTAGTCCACGCCGGTGTCGATGACCGCGACGACGAAGTTCCGGTTCCCCGTGCTGGAGTCCCACGCGGCCGGGGCGCCGATCTTCGTCATCCCGTAGAGCGACGAGTACGACGGGTCGTTGGGCGTCCGCTGGACCTGGATCACCACGTCGGGCGTGACCGTGGCGACGCCGGGGCGCGCCGAGTAGTAGGCGGCCGCGGTCCCGAGGCTGGTCCCGGTCGTCAGCGTAACACTGTAGATGCCGAACCCGAGTGCCTTCACACTCGATGCGAACGGCGCCGCGGCGAGGGCCGCGGCATCGGAGGCGTTGTTGGTCGTGGCGCTCATGACCACGTTCACGCGGTCCCCGGCGACGGCCCCGGTCGCGACGAGTTCCGGCAGCGTGAGTTCGGCGAACTTGGTGGGCGTGGTGCGGTCTTCGAGCAGTTCCACGGCGAGGCGCGTGCGGCCGAAGCGCGACCGGTCAGGGAATCCCATGTCGGACCCTTTCGAGAGACTGGATGTGTTGAATTGACGAGGGGCAGGACGGCGGGTGCGAGTTGAAGGGGCGCCTCCTGCCGTCGGACATTCTTACCCCAGGGATTCGTCTGTGACTAGCTTGTAGATGCAAATATTTCGCACGCACGGGGGTTGGTGTCGGGGCCGGTCCGACACCGTGTCCGCAAACGAGACAGCGCTCGGAACGCGACTTTCCGGGAGAGCGTAAGATTGTGCCCAGCACAGCGCGGGCCGGGATTTCGTGTGTTTCGCTCCGGTGACGCGCGCTCCGAACTTTACACTTCTCACCCGCGCCGCCCGCGTTCCCCGCCCGCCTCGATCTTCGTGCGGGCCGGTAACCGACGCGCGCCCGCGCCGACTACCGGTCCTGTGGGTTCCCACGTAGTTCGCGGGCCAGGCGCGAGCCCGGGGAGCCGAATTGCGGCCGCGCGAGAAAGTGCGACCGAACCGTTCGCGCGGCAGAAACACTTTTCGGCACCGGGGCGTATCCGTTCGGTGCGCGGTTGCCTCAAATCTATTTCCATCCTAATCACTCGTGTCCCGTCGGTGCCCAACACGGAACCTTCACGATGTCGGTCCTCCTGCTCCGAGCGCCGCGAACCGAGCGCCCGTTCCAGGCCGCCCCGCGCAAGATCGTCGTCACCGGTCTCGACCGGCCGGACACCTACCCGACGCTCTCGGACACCACGGTCCGGGTGATGGGGATGGCCGCCCGCGACGACGTGTCGGTCGCCGAGGTCGCCGGGATCGTGCGCTGCGACGCGGTGCTCGCGGCCGGCGTGCTGCGGGCCGCGAACAGTTGCGCGCTGCGGGGGGGCCGCGCCATCGAGGACGTACACCAGGCCGTTCTGCGAATGGGGCTGCACGAGTGCTGCAACTTGCTCCGCACGATGGGCGTGAAGAACGTGTACAACCGCTGCTCGGCGGCCGTTCAGGAGCGGTGCGACGCGATCCTCAAGCACTCGCTCTTCGTCGCCCGGCTCGCGGCCGGGATCAGCAAGGACGCGGGCATCGGGCACCCCGGGTCGGCGTTCACCGCGGGCCTGCTCCACGACATCGGGCGCCTGGTGGCGTGCGTGAAGTGCCCGGACGACGCGACCGCGGTGAGCGTGCTGACCGCCGACGAGAGCGAGGACACGCCCCGGCTCGAGCGCGAGCACCTGGGGAGCGACCACTGCTCGATCGGCCACGCCTTCGCGGTCCGCAACAAGCTCCCAGAAACCATCGCCCGCGCCATCCTTCACCACCACCGCCCGGCCGGGGAGACCGCCCACCGCGAACTGGTCGCGCTGGTCGCGGTCGCCGAGCGGCTCGCGGCCCACGTTCAGCGGAAGCACAACATCGTCGGGTACAACCTGGTCGCGTGCCCGCACTTCCCGGTGCTGGCCCACGGCTGGACCCCCGTCCGCGCCGCGGCGTTCCACAAAGCGCTTCCGGGCACCGTTGTCCAGGCCATCCGCGACACCCGCGCCATGCTGAAGTCGTGCGGGTAGTGCCGGCGCACTTCGACCTCCCTGTAGGTGAACCCCGCCCGCAAGGGCGGCGGGTGGCCCACGAGAGGCACCCGCTTGAGCAACGGCGCGCTCGGCGCACTGATCCCTGTTGGCTACCCACCGCCCTTGCGGGCGGGGTTCACTCGGGCGCGGTGAGGAGCGTCCGTCGGCGTAGTTCGCGGCAGATCACATATTGTTAAATCGCCGATAGCGGCTCATTATTTCTTCTCGCCGTAGCTCGTGTTTCGGAGCGTGGCGCGAGCCCATTGCGAGTTGTTTCACAAAAGCAGTCGAAGGCTGTGCCGCGGTCCCGCACCCACGAGGTGCGAGAAACGCGGCTCAACTCACACTTCAACAAATTGCAAAATATTTGATATGCAACCGTAATACTAATTTGCTCGTCTTGAATGGTGCATTTGGCGGCAGATTAAAATGGCAGATCGTTTCGCGATTCAGCGCTACGGTGCGGTCGGGGCAGCATCTCTACCAAAGGCCCCGCCCCATCTTTCCGCCGGTAGCGTCCGTTCATGCCCGATCAGTTTACTTCGCGCGAGGCCCGGGTCCGGGCCGTCCTCGTCCTGCTGGCCGCAAAGGGGCCGCTGAGTGCCGGGCGCATCGCCTGCGAACTCCGCACCACCCGCGACGCCGTTACCCGGTGCCTCGCGCTCCCGTTGTTCGAGCCCGAGGCCCCGGGCCGGCGCACCCGCTACCGGCTCTCGGAAGCGGGGCGCTGTGCGGCAGAAGAACGCGCGTGACGCGGTGTTGAGGGATTCGCCTTTGTGTTCGTGGTACAGACCTCTGGCCTGTTGGAGCGCCCCCCACAGGCCAGAGGCCTGTACCACGAACACAAAGGCCCAAAGCGCCTGTTCAACAGAACACGCGCGTGACTAAATGAGTTGCTTGATCGGCTCGGCCCCCTCGACGCCGACGAGCTTCTGGTCCAGCCCGCCGTAGAAGTACGTCAGTTTGTTCGGATCGAGCCCCATCTGCTGGAGCACGGTCGCGTGCAGGTTCTTCACGTGGAACCGGTCGTCCACCGCGAAGTTCCCCAGTTCGTCCGTCGTGCCGACGCTGATTCCCCCCTTGATCCCGCCGCCGGCCATCCAGGAAGTGAACCCGTAAGCGTTGTGGTCGCGCCCGGTGCCCTGGGCGTACTCCGCCGTGGGTTGGCGCCCGAACTCGCCGCTCCAGATCACGATCGTACTGTCGAGCAGCCCGCGGCGCTTCAGGTCCTTGAGCAACCCGGCGATCGGCTTGTCCGTGTTGCCCGCGTGCAGCGAGTGGTTCTTCACCAGGTCGCCGTGGGCGTCCCAGTTGTGGTCGTTGTGGTTCCCGCCGCTATAGATCTGGATGAAGCGCACGCCGCGCTCCACGAGCCGGCGGGCGAGCAGGCACTTCCGGCCGAAATCCTCGGTCCGCTTCTCGTCGATGCCGTAGAGCGCCTTCGTCTCCGCGGTCTCCTTCGAGAAATCGACGGCTTCTGGCGCGTGCTCCTGCATCTTGAACGCCAGTTCGTAGCTTGCAATGCGGGCCATCAGTTCCGAGTTGTCGGCGCGCGCGGTGAGGTGCTGCTCGTTCTTCTCCTTGAGCCGGTCGAGCAGGTCGCGCTGCTGGGCGCGCGTGGTGCCCTCCGGGAGCGCGAGGTCGTGGATCGGGGTCTTGTCGGCGCGGATCTGCACGCCCTGGTACGCGGCCGGCATGTACCCGCTGGACCAGTTCTTCGGCCCGTTGATCGGCCCGCCGCTGTGGTCGAGCATCACCACGAACCCGGGCAGGTTCTCGTTCTCGCTGCCCAGGCCGTAGGTCACCCAGGAGCCGAGGCACGGGCTGCCCGAGAGCAGGCGCCCGCTGTTCATCATCATCAGCCCGGACCCGTGGATCGGGGACTCCGCGTACATCGAGTGCAGGAACGCGATGTCGTCCACGCACGTGCCGACGTTGGGGAACAGGTCGGACACGCGCTTGCCGCACTTGCCGTAGGACTTGAACGCGAACTTCGGCCCGACGACGCGGCCCGTGCTCTTGTGCCCGCCGCGCCCGAACGTCTTGACCGGGATCGTCTTCCCGTCGAGCTTCGCGAGTTCGGGCTTCTCGTCGAACGTGTCGACCTGGCTCGGCCCGCCGTACATGAACAGGAAGATTACGGCCTTGGCCTTGGCCGGAACCATCGGCTTCCGCGGGGCCATCGGGTTGGCGAACTTGATGCCCCCCTTTACGTCGTTCGCGAGGAGCGGGTCGGCGCCCATCAGCCCCGTGAGCCCGAGCGCGCCGAACCCGGCCCCGGTCTCCCACAGGAACTCGCGCCGGGTGCGGCGGCAGAACTGGTTCGCGTTATCGTGCATGGCGAGAAGCCTCAGTTGGCGTTAGCAGGGGCCTGGGGCGGGAGCGATTGAGCGAGACGGGCGCGGAAGTCATCGAGCGAGGTGCAGACGTAAGACGCCTTATGAAGTTCAACGACACGGGCCTCGTCCGCGATGACGCGAACGGCGGCCGAGACGTCGTCGGGAACGGGGCCGAATCGGACCTCCAGTCCTTCCAATATCGCGCGGTGGTACGCAGCAATGTCGCGCTGCCGGAACCACTTCTCAAGCACGGGTGATTCGATCATCTTCCCCTCAGTCCAGGTACACGAACTCGTTGGCGTTCAGGCACAGCAGGCAGTATTGCGTAAGGGCCTTGAAGTCATCGAGTTTGTGCTTATCCTTCAGGTTCTGGATGAACGCCACGTCGGTCTTGATCTCGTCCGGGGTCGGCACGCGGCCGGTCGTGAGGCGGATGGCCCGCGCGACCTGGGCCGGCGCGTCGGCGGCGTCCTTCTGGAGGCGCTTCGCGAAGAGTTCGGCCTGTTCGTTGGCGAACTCGCCGTTGAGCAGCCCGAGCGACTGCGTGGGCACGGTGGTCACGTACCGCACCGGGCAACTCGAGTCCGGGTCCGGCTGGTCGAAGCCGACCAACACCGGCACGCGGAGCGAGCGCTTGATGTGCGCGTACACGCTGCGCCGGTTCGCCTCCGCCGGAGCCGAGGTCGGCCAGCCCTGGCCGGGCACCGACTGCCCCGCGAGCACCTCTTTCGGGATCTTCGGGTACGTGCTCGGCCCGTACTGCTTCAGGTTCAGCGAGCCACTGACGGTGAGGATCGAGTCGCGCACTTCCTCACCCGAGAGGCGCCGCATGTTGAACCGCCACAGGAGCGCGTTCGACGGGTCGGCCTTGAGGTTGTCGGCGTCCGCGGTGGCGGAGAGCTGGTACGCACTCGACGTCATGATGAGTTTGTGCAGGCTCTTCAGCTTCCAGTTACCCGCCATGAACTCGGCCGACAGCCAGTCGAGCAGTTCCGGGTGCGTCGAGACTTCTCCGAGCTTGCCGAAATCGTTCGCAGAGGGCACGATCCCGCGCCCGAAGTGGTACTGCCACACGCGGTTCACGAACACGCGAGCGGTGAACGGGTTGTCCTTGTTCGCGATCCAGTCCGCGAGCACGGTGCGCCGACCGCTCGATTTCATGCCCGCACGCGGTGCCGGGATGGTCGGTTCGGGCAGCCCGAGCACCTCCGGGAACCCGGGCTGCACTTCCTTGCCCGGGGCGTGCGGCGACCCGCGCACGAGCAGGTGCGTGACCGGCGGCTTGCGGTCGCAGTTGTTGACCGACAGCGCGAGCTGCTGACCGGCCGGCGAGGTGCGCCGTTCCAGCCCGATGCGCTCGCTCCGGAGCGCGGTGTAATCTTCCTTCACCTTGCCCTTGAGCGCCGGGATCACCTTCGTCGCGATCACGGTCGGCCGGTCGAGCCCCTCCGAGGCGCGCTGGTCCTCGGCCGGGAGCGTCTTGATGAACTCGTCCTCGATCGCCTCCATCGCCTTTCGGATCGCAGCGACGCGGGCCTCGCGCTTCTTCAGGTCTTCTTCGTACTTCTGGCGCTGGTCCGGCGGGGTGATGTCGGTGAGGTTGAACGCGGACCGCACGTCGCGGTTCTCGGAGTACGGCTTGATGTCCCGGAAGAACGCGACGAACTTGTAATAATCCGTTTGCGGGATCGGGTCGGCCTTGTGGTCGTGGCACCGGGCGCAGTTGAACGTGGTGCCGAGGAACGCCTGCCCCGCGGTGGCGACGAGGTCGTCGTACCCGTCGAAGACGGCTTGCAGCGGGTCGGCCGGTTCGTCGTCCCAGATCCCGAGCCGGTAGAACCCGGTGGCGACGACCGCGTCCGGGTTGTAGCCCGGGATCTCGTCCCCCGCGAGCTGCTCCTTCACGAACTGGTCGTAGGGCTTGTCGTCGTTGAAGCTCTTGATGACGTAGTCGCGGTAGCGCCAGGCGTAGGGTTTGGGGCCGTCGCGCTCGTAACCGTTCGTCTCCGCGAACCGGACTACGTCGAGCCAGTGCCGGCCCCACTTCTCGCCGTAGTGCGGGGATGCGAGCAACTTGTCGATGAGCTTTTCGTAGGCGTCCGCGGACTTGTCGTTCACGAACGCATCAACTTCCTCGGGGGTTGGAGGAAGGCCGGTGAGGTCGTAGTACGCGCGGCGAATCAGTGCGGCGCGCTCCGCGGGCTTGACGGGTTTGAGGCCCTTCGCTTCCAGTTTGGCGAGCACGAACGCATCGATCGGCGTCTTCGCCCACGCCCCGTCCTTGACGTTCGGAACGGCCGGGCGCTTGACCGGCTGGTACGCCCAGTACTTCTTCGATTCCTCGGTGATAACGCTCTTTTTGACGACCTCGGCGCCCAAGCGGTCGGCCGGGACCGGCAGCCCGTCCTTCACCCATTTTTCGAGCGTCGCGATGTCCTTGTCCGGCATCTTGCCCTTCGGGGGCATCCGGTGTTGGTCGTCCTTGTAGTGGATCATCTTGACGAACAGGCTCTCGGCCGGTTTCGCGAGGTCCACGGCCGGGCCGCTCTCGCCGCCCGTGAGGACGCCCTTGCGCGTCGCGAGGTTGAACTCGCCCTTGATCTTCTCCGGGTCCGCGCCGTGGCACTTCAGGCAGTGCTGTTGAAGCACCGGAAGCACCTCTTTCTCGTAGAAGGTGACCTGCGCCGCGGTGAACTTCGGCGGGTCGCCTTTCTCGTCGGCCGCCGGCGACCGGTTCGGCGCCAGCGCGCCGAGCGCCACAACGCCCGCCGCGAGAGCGACGAGGGCCAGAACGTGCGGGAAACGGATCGGGGTCATGGCGTGGGTCCGGGCGGCGGGGATTGTACGGTGGGCGGGGACTGCTGTTGAAGCCATTCGTCCGGGGTTAGTACCGGGGCCGTTAACTTGCCCCGGAAGTGTTTCGCGTTCCAGGTCACGAGCGCGGTCGCGGCCGGCGCGAACTTGGCGACCTGGACCGCCATCACTGCGTCGCCCAACGACATCTGCTGGGCGATTTGGGCGACTACTTCGTCGAACGAACAACCGGCGTACTCCGGTGTGGTCGCGGGATCAGGTACCAGTTTCAGGCAGTACCGAACCAGCAGAATCGTTGGTAACTTCGCGATCGCCGCAACGGGCGTGTTGTAGCTCCGCTTACCGACAACTTCGAGGAGCCCCTGCGTCGTAATTCGGCAGTCGATTCCGTTCGCCGCGAGGTAATCCAAGAACCGGCGGTTTACTGCATAGTTCGGATCGTTGGGGTACGCCAGATCGACGATCAACACGTCCGCGTCCAGAACGATCGCCCCTCACCTCGGCGCTGGCGCAAGTAGTCGTCGAACGTCGGCGGGTCCGGCGGGGTCGAGCGGTTCGCGCGCATGAACTCGACCCAAACTTCTTCCTCTTCGGCCGTGAGCGGGCGCGCCGGGGTCGGCGCGCCCGCGCGCGGGCCGGGGTACCCGTGGTCGGGCAGTTCCACGGTCACCTTCGTTCCGGTCGGCAAATCGACCGGAACGCTCGGCACGAACGTTTTGCCATCGAAAACGACTTCGATCGTCTTGAGCACCATAGTACCCCCGGTGCGGATACCGGCATTTTAGCACTTACGGCGTTTCCACGGTAATCGCCATCACGATGGGCGCCGTGCGGTCCGGTCCCTTCACCAGCTCGATCGTCTTCACGACCGCGTCCGGGCGCTTCGTCGTCACCGTGAGGTAGCGCACCTGCTGTTGCCGGAGGGCGAACGCGAACTTGGATTCCGGCACGTCCACCTTGCGGATGTAGTCCGCGATGTGGACCGCGTTCTTCAGCTCGTGGTCCTCGGTTTTGCCGTCCTCGTAGGTGAGCCGGACGATCATGCTCACCGTCTTCTCGTTGTCGTAGGGGGCCGCCCACCCGCCGATCCCACCGAGGATGTGAATCGCCTTCGCCTTACCGTTGAACGGCAGGCTCACGCTCTTCGGCATCTTCGGCGGGAGCCCCCCGTTGGGACTGCGGAGCATCACCACGTTCTTGACCTTGTCCTTTTGCGGGTCCACCAGCACGAACGGCACCTCGCCCACGGTCTTCGGCTTCCAGTCCGGGAAGATGAGGCGCCCGGTGGTGTCCTCTTCGTCGAAGAACATCCCCTTCGTAGAAACGATCGTCGCCACCCGGTCCAACGGAAGCGGGACGTATTTCCCCTTCTGCCCCAGGAACTCCAGCAGGTCCGTGAGTTCCTCCGGCTTCATGATCTTCTCAAAGCCCTCGGGCATGAGCGACTTGTCCGTTTCCTTGATGCTCACGATGTCGGCCTTCGCGAGCGCGTGGCGCTTGGCCTCGGCGTCGATGATTTCGGTGGTCGTGCCGGTTTGTGCTCCGAGGATGCCGAGAACGGTCCGGTCGTCGCTCGTCGTCACGCGGTACAGTTTGAAGTTCCCCTCCACGCTGCGCGACGGGTCGAGGATCGCGATGGCGAGTTCTTCCTTCGGGTGAACGCCGAACCCGGTGAGGTCGGGTCCGATCGCGGTCCCCTCGGCGCCGTGCTTGTGGCACTTCGAGCAATGGGCGATGAACATCTTCTTCCCGTTCTCCACGTTGCCGGTCTTCGCGAGAACGGACTTCAGTTCCTCGATCACCTTCTGCCGGTCCGGGCTGGGCAACCCACCTCCGAGCGCGAGCAACTTGCGGGCACGCTCGCCGATCTCCTTGTCCGGGTGCGAGGCGAGGGCCGTGCGCTGGTCGAGCGCGAGCGCGTCGAACCGCAGTGCCCCCTTCTCGACCGCGTCGAGGAACGTCTTGGTGGAATCGGCCTTCGCGAGCACGAGTTGCAGCGCGACGGGGCGCGCTGCGGGCGGCAGGTCCTTCAGCTTCGCGACGATCGCGGAGCCGATGCCCTTCGCCTTAGATTGCGAAAGCGCTTCAAAGATTCCGCTCGCGAGTGCCGGCGACACATCCGGCGTGACGGCCGCGAGCACCTGATTGGCCGCGTCGTCACTCGTGGGCTGGAACTCGATGACCTGCTGCGCGGCGCTGATGCGGTCACCGTCCTTCGCGTTCGCGTCGGCGAGTGTGGCGAACGCGGCCTTAGTAACCTCTGCGAGTTGGGCCTCGATACCCTTTACGCCCCACGTCGAAGCGAGTTTAAGAAACTTCCCTCGCGCCTCGGCGGGCAACCGCGGCAGAAGCGTGGGAACTGCTTTCAGCGTTGCCGCGGAGAGTTTCGGGGCTTTACCATTCGGCCAACCGGCGGCCAAACCTGTGAAGATGGCAGTTACGATGTTTGGCGAACCGCGTGGTGATTCAACGATCGCGACAAGGAACTGAGCCAGATCGTCATCCCCACCGCTCAGCGCGTAATGTTTGGCGAGGAATTCAATCGCGGTCAGCCCGGCAGGGGTCGGAGCGAGCGGCTTGCTCTCGATGGTGACGGCCACAGCGAGAACCCGACCTGGCCGGCCGGCCGCAGCCGCGAGCAAAGCCTGGGTAATGGCCGGGTCATTTTCACGACCGGTAACCAACTCGTGTGCGAGGGCCCAGCCGAGCGCGTCGTGGGGTAGGGGTAGGACGGCCGCGGGTAACTCCGCCGCGGCCATCGCAGCGGCAAGTCGAACGGACGGGTTACGCTCCTCCAGCCAGCTTAATTGTTTTGCGATTGCACGTTCCGTATCGAACATCTTTCGAGGCAACACGTTGAGCGCGGCGCGACGAGCCGCAGACGACTTGTGATTAACTCCGAGAAGTAACGGGGCGATTTCCTCCTTCAGCGGGAGATTGCCGAGCGTCCACAACGCATGAACCGCGCCCGCGTTCAGACCAGTTTCGTCAACGGTCTTGTCCTCGATCAACTTCGTCAGCGCCGGGACTACATCATCCTTCCCTCGCTCCACCAACAACCGCTGGGCGTGCAGGCGCCACGTCATGTTCGGGTGCTTCAGCGCTTCGACCAGTTTTTCGGGCGTGGCGCCCTTCAGCGTGAACGGTTTCTCCTCTTTCGCCTTCGTGTAGACGACGCGGTAGATGCGGCCGTGCGTTTTGTCTCGCAGTTCTGTTTCGTAGGCGTTACCCCTACCGTTCTTGAAGCCGGCGGGCGTCGGGTTGTGCTGCACGATGAAGGCGTACCAGTCGATCACCCACATATGACCGTCCGGGCCGACCTGCGCATCAATCGGCGCGCACCACTCGTCGTCACTGGCGACGAGGTTCCAGCCGTACTTCGACCGGAAACTCGTGCCGGTCGGCTCGACAGTCATAGTCGCCGTGAGGTGCCCCGTCGGTTCCGAGATGAACGCGGTGCGGTTCCAGTATTCGCGCGGGTACGTGCGGGCCGTGTAGATCGAGATGTTCGACGCGGCCGTGAACCCGCCGTGGAAGTCCACCTGCCGGACCTTATCGGTGATCGGCTCGATGTGGTTGTCGGCGGCGATGTTTTGCAGCACCGTCGGCGCGAGGCCCTTCACTTTCTCGTAGTAGCGGTTCGGGATCGGCATGTGAACGAACGGGCACCCGTTCGCGGTGCTGCCGAACAGTTCGCCGTTCTCGTCGAAGCACAGCCCCCAGGTGTTGTTGCTCGTGCTACGGAGGAATTCGAGCTTCGTGACCTTCAGCGGTTCGGTCGCTTTGCCGTCGGGGTTCGCTTCGACCTTGAAGCGGTAGAACCCCTGGCGGAAGTTCTGGCGCTCCCCGCCAACCGTGCCCACGAAGCCGGCGTAGCCGACCGAGCCGTACACCCAGTTATCAAAACCATAGTGCAGGTTGCTCGGCCCCGCGTGCGTGTCGCCGGTGCTCCACCCGCGGAACAGTTCCTGGCGGATATCGGCCTTGCCGTCGCCGTCGGTGTCCTTCAGGAACAGCGTGACCGGCGCCTGGTGAACGATCAGCCCGCCCGCGTAGGGCAGCACGCTCGACGCGATGCTGATCTTGTCCGCGAACGTCGTGACCTTGTCGCACGTGCCGTCGCCGTCCGTGTCTTCGCACATCACGATCTTGTCGCGGCCCTGGCCCGCGGGCTGCATTTCGTTCGGGTAGTCCACGGTAATCGACACGAACAGCCGCCCCTGTTCGTCCCAGGCCATCGCGATCGGCTTGCCGCCGAGTTCCTTCTCCGTGACGAACACCTTTAACTGGAAGTCCACAGGCGTGCTGATGTGCTTCATGCTCTCATCCACGGAGAGCGGCTTCTGCATCTTCGTCAGCGGTTCGCGGTTCCCACCGCGGGCCGGGTAGAACGGTACTTTTGCGTCAACGTACTCGAACGGCTTCACGTCCTTCGCGATCTTCGTCATCTCGGGCTTATCGAAACTGAGCGGCTCGACGTAAGTGCCCGCGAGCGCCGGGTCTTGTCCCACGGACCAGCGGACGCCGCGCTCGAGCAGGTTGTGGAACCCGGGGTGGCTCCAGGTGCGCTGGTCGTGCCCCCACGCGGTGTAGAACACGCGCGCCTTGCCCTGCTCGCGGACCCACGTCCACGGCTCCTTCAACTCGCCCTCCGCGCGGACTTCCAAGACCGTGCGGCCCTTTTCGTTGTGCTTGGTGTGGACGTAGGTCTCGTCCCAACTCGAAAAGCTCTTGAAACCCTTCATGATCGCGTGATCGGCCTTCACGGTTTCCGTGCGGAACGTGCCCGTGCCGTGGCTGCGGAACTGCGCGCCGACCAGATCGATGTACTTCGGCGAGTTGAGGAAGCAGTAGCTCGCGCAGTGGACCGGCACGAACCCCTTCCCGCTCTCCACGAACTCCAGCAGTGCCGTCTCCTGATCCGCGCTGATCTTGGTGTGGTTGGCGTAAATCATCAGCGCGTCGTAACCCGCGAGCGTCTTCGCGTTGAGGTCGTCGAGTTTGTCGGTGTACGTCAGGTCGATGCCGCGCTTCGCGAGCACCGGCTGCAATTGTTTGAAGCGGTCCGCGGGCCGGTGCCCGGCCGCATCGCCGAGGAACAGCACCTTGAGTTTCGGTGGCGCCTTGTCCGGTTGCGCGAACGCGGTCGCGCCAAAGGCAAGCGCGATCAGGGAGAGTAGGAATCGCATGGGCTGCTCCAAGCGGTGAGAAATCAGCCGCAGAAAACGCAGATGAAAACAGGATCAGAAAACGATTAGTTTAACTGAATACCGGGATGAGACAGGAGCACACCCAATCACCCCGCGGTTCGGTCCAAAACCTCTTCTCCTGATTCGTCTTCTGTTTGATCTGCGTTTATCTGCGTTTATCTGCGGCTACTCTTGATCTTCCGTCTTCACACCAGTTCTGGGGCCACGGCGTCCGTTAAGTGCTGGATGATGCCCGCGACGGCACCCTGTTGTTTGCTGCCCTTCGCTCGCACGATATTGCAATCCGCGAACGACGGCGGGAGCGCCCGCTCGCGGGCCTTCGACACGACCAAGTCGAACAGTGCCGCGTCGATCTCGAACAGCGGCGTGTGAATGAATACGGTCGCGGGGTTGAACAGGTTAATCACGGCGGCGACGCCGACCGCAACGAACCCCGCGACCTCACGCAGTTCCGCACGCAGATCAACCGAGCCGGATTTCGCGAGTTCGACCACTTCGTCCACGGCGATCGTGCGCCCGAGTTTCTTGCTGGCGAGCCACGCGAGTGCGGAGTCACTGGCGACCGTTTCGAGGCACCCGGTGTTGCCGCACCCGCAGCGCCGACCGCCCTCGGACACCGCCGTGAAGTGCCCGATTTCGCCGGCCAGCCCCGAGCGCCCCTTCAGCAAGCGCCCACCACTCATGATGCCCAATCCGACGCCCGCGCCAACGTCCAAAAGCGCGAAATCGTCCATGCCCTTCGCCAGCCCGTAGTGCCGCTCCGCGAGGCACAGCGCGTGCGATTCCTGGAGCAGCGCGCACTCGACGCCGAGCCGTTTGGCGAGGTCCGTGGCCGGGCAGTGGCCGTTCGTGATCGGCACGTTCGGCGACAGCACCCCGCACCCTTTGCGGTAGTCCACCAGCCCGGGCAGGCTCACGCCCAGGCCGAGCGTGGTGATGCCGGGGCGCGCGATGAGTTTTTTCGCTGCACTCTCTAATGCACGGAGAAGTTCGGGATACGTTGCGGGGGTGGGAACGGTCAGGGCATCGTCGTGGAGCGAACCGTCCAGGCCGGCAGAAGCGACCTCGCAGTGCCCCACATCAATCGTCACGCCGAGCACTTGTGCGGACGTGGTTGCGAGCCGGAGCTTGGGGGCGGGGCGCCCACGGGCGAGTTCGGTCGCGTCGGCCTCTTCGAGCAACCCGGCCTTTATTAAAGATGCAACCGCCTTCGATACGGTAGGCGCACTCAGACCACTTTCGCGCGCCACTTCCGCGCGCGAAAGTGCGCCGCGCGACTGAATCACCCGCAGCACCTGTCGCTCGTTCAGTTTCCCGACCAGCGCCGGCCGAATGGTGGTGATCGCGGACATCAAGCGCATCCTGTCTTGGCGGTGTGAAATGACAGAATAAGCGGCGCGATCCGTTTTGTAAAGCAGTTTTAGTAAATCGAATTTAGAAACTCGAGATGCGCTCATTGGTGGGTGTTGTTTGCGCGCTGGTTTGGACCGAGAATCTCTGTTGAAATCGCCGGCATTTGCGAATGGCTGGTGCGAGCCGACTGGCACTTCCTGGGCGAACGGCCGGTGTAAGCCGGCCGGTGAGAGCAGCACCAAATCCGGCTCACCCATCGCTATCGCTGCGGCACTCACCCCGCCCCTCACCGGCCGGCTTACACCGGCCGTTCGCCAAATGCGTTTCACCCCACCGGGCCATTGAGTACCAACACGCCCGACCGAAATCATACCAGTGTTCTATTGTATAAATTTAGCGGTGTGGTACCATTCGGTGTGAACGCCCTTGCGCTAGCGATTGAGAGGTCGCAGAAATGGGTACGCGGAGCCGATTGGCGCCCCCAATTGTTAGCGGATGTTAGCCGCACCTGTTGCGTTTCGCCTGGGAAATGAACGATTCGGGTCCGAGGGGCGAAAATGTTAGCAAATGTTAGCCGCGCCCCTGCACCGCTCGGAACGATCGCCGATTTACGCTCCTCGTGGTAGTTCGATCGTGAACACGGTGCGGCCTTCTCGTCGCTCCCAAGCGATGCGCCCGGCGTGGGCATCGACCGCTTGCTTCGCGACCGCAAGTCCCAACCCGATGCCCTGATCCTTACCGGTCACGAACGGGTCGAACAGCTTGTCTGCGATTGCCGGAGGGGGGCCGGGACCGGTGTCGCTGACTTCGACCGAAGCGCCGATTTGCGTCGCGGTCAACCGAACGCGAACCTCCCCCCCGGGGCCGGCCGCTTCGACCGCATTACCGATCACGTTGCCGAGGAGGTGCGAGAGTTGCGTCGAGTCGCCGACGATCACCGTGCTTTCGACCGGCGGCGCCCAGATCACGGGTGTCCCCGCGTGCTGGCACTGCGGCTTCAGCAAACTGACGGATTGGCCGATGAGCTTCGCGAGATCGCACGGTTCATGCACGCCGATTGGCGGCTTACCGAGTGCAAGGAACTGGCGCAAATTCGATTCAATGCGCGCGAGTTGTCGCAGCGCCACTTGCAGTGGCTCGGGGTCCGCCGACGGATTCTCTGCAAGGAACAGTTCCACCGCGAGTTTCGCACCGGCGGCCGCGTTGCGAAGCTGGTGCGCCAAGCCGCCGGAGAACTGCCCGAGCACTTGGAGCCGCTCGGTGCGCTGGAGTTCGTCCTGGAACGCGGCGAGGCGCCGAGCCATCTCGTTGACGGCTTCGCACAGGTCGCGGAATTCGTCGTCGCCGCCGGTCACGGGCATGGGTCGAAAATCGCCGGCCGCGATGAGTCGCGTGCGAGCATCGAGATCGCGCACGCGGCGCACGAGCCCCGAGCCGAACGCGAACGCCAGGATCACCGCGAACACGCCCGCGCCGCCGAGGATGATGAGCGGCCGAACCGCATCGGCCACGGCCGTTCGGCGCAGCGATTCGGGGTAGAAGATGTACAGGCTCCCGCCCTGGTTCGGGTGCTTGGGCGACAACGGCAGGCGCAAGCATCGGTACTCCTGCCCCGCGATCACGACCGGTGGGCCGAGTGTGTGCGGTTCGCCCACTTCGGGCAGAGTCGCGGTGGGCACGTCGGTGGGCGGCTTCGGCTTCGGGTCGGCGAACGTCGATTCGGACGGTACGGTCGGGTGAACGAAGAGAAATTCCGCCCCCGACAGCTTTTGCATCTTCTTGAGAACGGGTTCCGTGAGCGGAAAGAACGGCGGTTCGGTGAGCGTGTGCGCGACAGCCCACTGTTGCGTCGCGAGGCGCTGTTCCGCTCCGCGTGCCGCGATGGACGCGGCCCACCCGGTCACCACCGCGTCCCCCAATAAGAGGAGCACGAACGGAAGGAGCAACCGGTATCGGAGGGACAATCGCATGAGTGTGGTCAGCTACGAAGACACTTAATGGGTATTCGCGCGGATGAACGGAACGAAACCTGAGCCAAACACGGTCATTCTTCGGAATCCGTTCGCCCCGTGCGCCCGCGCGAATACTGTTCTTCTTTCGCAGTTCGCGCAGTGTGTAGAATGAGCTGCGATCTCCATAAACGCGACCGCATTGGCGCATCGGGGCTTTCTCACCCGGCGATGTTGTTTTATGCTGGTAGAGGCGCTGAAACGGTTACCCGGCGCGAACGAGTAAGGAACGGACGGCGGATGGACGGCATCTTCCACGAACTGTCCCGCAAAACCGACCCGGCCAAACTGCTCGGTTACCTCAATTTCTCGGACGGGCGGCCGGACCCGCGGTTCCAGAAGGGGTTGGCGGACGCCTGCGCGCACCTGCTCGAAAGCGGCGACCCGCTCCCCTGGCGCACGCTCTCGTTGTGGCTCCAGCACGAGTTAAGTGGCCTGGTGGCGGCCGGCGCGGGTGCGTTCCGCGACACGACCCAAGTTCGCGCGGTGCTCGACGCGGCCCTCGTGCGGCTCCCGGGCGCGTACCGCGCGCACCACTCCGACCAGCTCGCGCACCAGCCCGATTCCGCACTCTTCGGCCCGTTCTTCCTCGCGCGCTGTTGCGAAGCGGTGCTGAGAGTCGGCCAACCGTGGGACGCGGTTCGGCTCGTAACCGGCGGGCTGAACCTGCTGAACGATTACGTCGGCTACCGGCCGATCGCGGTGCTCGAAACGCGCCCCAACACCGAGTTCTACACACACGAGAAAGTTCGGCCGGTGCCACTCGCGATCGCCGGCGCTGGGGTTTCGCCCGGGATCTACGCCGACATCGTCCGGCCCGCGCTCAAGTTACTCGAAGAGACCGAGTCCGCGCTTCTGGAAGAAGCCAGTTTCGAGCCGGGGAAGCTCGACGAACTCGCGTTCGATCCGCGGGCACACGACCACTTCCACCCGGTGAACAAGCGCCCGAACGTGCTGTTCGGAGAGTGGGACCCGCACACCATCGACAACGCCGGCTACTTCCGCCGGTTCGTGCTGCGGCAAATGACGCTCGACACGCTCCTGACGTGGGTGCTGCCCGGCGAGTCCGGCGCCCCAGCGCCCGGGGGATCGGAGAAGAGCGAGCGCCTCTTTGAAGCCGCCGCGGTGCTCGCGGGTACCATTCTGATGGGCGCCGGGGTGAGCGGAGCTGGGCCGAACTTCCACGACTCCACCGTCACGCTCTCGAAACTCGTTCCGCGCATCGCCCGGTACCGCGATGCCTTCTACCAGCGCCTCTTGAAGCAATTACCAGGGGCGCACGGCGAGCGATTGCGCGCCGAGGCCGAGAAGCGGAAACAGCCGTTCGCGGGCGTGCGGCAATTCCTCAACCAAGCGATCTCGACGCAGCGCGCCTCGCACCTTCAGGACCGCAGGCTCGCGCAGTTCTACGCCGCAATGGGGTACCCCACGGCCGCACGCGACCAATCGGCCAAGATCGATGCGCCCGCGGTACGGTTCGGGACCGAGATCCGCATTCGGCAAACGGAAGCGGGCTTCGCGGCCGATCGCGGGCGCCCGGCCGATGCCGCACCGCTCCTGGCGGAAGTCGAAGACCTGCTGCGCCGCGGAATCGATTGCGGCGCGCTCATCGACCCGTGGAACATCCTCGGCTATCAGGGTTTGTTCCCGATCTTCCCCGGTCGGGAAGACACCGTGCGCGACCCGCGTGCGGAGGAACTCATCCACATTGCGGGCCGGCAACTCGATCTGTACGCCCGCAGCAGTGCGTCCGCGGCCGTAGCCAGTGACGGCGCCACGCGCGAGCGCCTCACCGCGCACATGCGGGACTTCGCGGCGTGGTGGGACAAGTTCGCGACCTCGACCGTGAACGACATGCCGCGCATCGTCGGCGGCGAGCGCACGGACGCGGCCGAGCACGTGGCCGACGCGCTTGCGGCGTGGGCACTGAGGCAACCGAACTCGAACGACATCGCGTTCTGGCGGCAGCACCGCGAGGGGTTCACCAGCCCGGCCGCGTTCGCACAGGTGATCGAACCGCTCATCGAGCGCCGCGAATGGCGGGCCGCGATGGGCCTGCTCATGACGTGGCTCTCCGAGAGCGACACGGTCCCACTCGACGAGCCCGGGGCGTCGTTCGAGGCGCTGGCCGAGCGCTGGCTCCGCGGAACGAGCGCGTCCGAACCGGTCAGCGAACGCGCGCCGCTCCTGCGCCGGTTCTTCGAGATGCTCGAGGCCAACGCGAGCGAGGACTGGCACACGCCGCACGAGTGGCTGAGCGAACCGCGCGAGCGCAACGAAAACGAGGAAGACGGTGAGTTCGCGTCCGCATACGAGGGGATGACGTACAAGGATTCGACCGACGACGGCGTGGAGGGTTCGATCGCGGGCGACCCGCCCGCGCCGATCGGCGAGTTCCAACTGGAAGCGCAGGCGGACGCGATCGAAGACCGGCTCGGGTTCCTGCACGCGATCGCGAAATTGTGGCGCCTCGCCGCGCGCCCGGACGTGTGGGCGCCCAACGACTCAACCCGCGACACGACCCTGGCCGTGTGGCTCACCGCCGCCCGGCGCGCGAACGATTCACTCGGCCTGTTCCTCGACCGCCTCACCGAAATCTCGGTTCCCGACCCGTCCGGCGGGCACGAGGGGATGATCGAGTTCGACCGCCGGCGCGCGATCAAGGGCCATTTACTCGATCTCGGCGTGGCGGCGTGTGTGGACGTGCGCCGGGCGACGTTCGCGCTCGCCGCGGTACGCTCGCCGGGGCCGGAGTTACCGAGCGGCCCGCGCCCCTCGTCCTCCGGGGACGAGCAGAACCGCCCGCCCGCGTGGGAGTCGCTCCTCGTGCGCATTGAGCGCGCGATCGGGCGCGGCGACGGCCCGGGCGTGCGCACGCTGCTCCCCGGATTCATCACGCACTTCCGGCGCGAACCGCTCCTGTATTGCCCGCCGTCGGATGGTGGGAAGCCGCGCGAAGTCCTGACCGCGCAAACCGCCCTGGGGGTGCTCGAAGACCTCGTAACGCGGCTCCCGCGCCTCGGATTGTTGCGCGAGACGTTCCAGCTCACGAAACTCGCGCGGCAAATGGAGTGGAACAACCCGCCCGAAGGCCGGCGCGTGAGCAGCTTCGACCAACTGTTCCGCACCGCGCTCACGGGGGTCGTCGAAACGCTTCTGGCTGCCGCTTCGATGTGGGACGAAAACGCGACCGGCGAAGAAGGCCCGCTCGCGGACGCGCTCTTCAAGATCGCCACCGAGTTCCAGAACTTGTGGCACCAGCACAGTCAATCGTTGCGACTCTCGGTGCTGGAAACCGTCAGTGACGACGACGACTGGGAACCCGTGAAGGGCTTCGTGACCAAGTACGGCAGCGACCTGTTCACGGTGCCGTTCCTCGGGCTGTCGAACATGCGCGGCATCCTGGCCCGCGGCGTGTCGGCGTGGCTCGATCACGAGATCGAAAACGGCGAGAACGGCACCAAGCGCCCGAAGCTCGTCTCCGATTGGGACGCCGGCACGCTCGACCGCACCCGGATCGCCCGCAGTGCGGAAGTGGTGCTCCAGGCGCTCATCGAGCATTACGACGAGTACCGCGACTACAATACGACGACGACACAATCCGACTACGGCGAGAACATCCACATCCTGCTGGACATTCTGCGCCTCAAAGTGCGGTACGATCGTTTCGCGTGGCGGATGCGCCCCCTCGCGCTCGCACACGAAGCTTTGTGTCAGCGCGGGTACGAGGCGCTCGCGGCCCGCTGGCGCACCTTCATTGCCGAGAAGACTGTGGAGCTAGCCGACGAGCTACTGAACGAACTGAACGAGCGCGAAGCACGGTACGGTGTGAAACTGCGCACCGTGCGGGACCGCCTCGAAGAGCGCTTCACGCGCCCCCTGGAGATCGACCGCGCCGCAGCGCAAGTTGCGGCCGCGGCCGAAGCCGCACGGAGCGGTCTGTCAGAAGGCAACCCCGCATTCGTTCGGCTGCAAACCGCGCTCGAACCGCTCGAAGCGATCGTGAGCGGCGTGGGCCTCGATGTGCCCACCTGGGTACGGCGGTTGGAGGACGCTCTGCGTCAAACGCGCGACCGCACCACGGATTCGCCGACCGCCCCCCCGAGCGGCCTAACGTTCGAGGAACTCGAGCGCCAAATGGACGAATGGGACAAGGGATTGGGGGAGTAAGGAAGGACGTCGGGAAAGTTTAGGCTTCGCGCTAGCGTTTTGGTGGCGAGTTTCTTGGAACCGACTAGCTGCTTAATTTTTTGGCCTGATAGTTCAGGTACGCCAAGCGCGGCTGGCACGATTATTTAATGCAAGTGCGACGCCATTGATACGAGTGGCATGTTGGGGGCTCCATGGACACCCGCGCTTATACGGTTTGGGGCACCGTCTCCAATACCGGAGCCTCCTCCATAGACATCGTGCTTATAGATGCAAGCCGCCCGATGTCCATACGCGAGATTGAAGAAGAAATTCGCCGGCGCGGACTTCCAGAGCGCGGCGCGGTGAGTTCCCACTTGAATACACTCAAAAAGCGGGGCCACATTGTTAATACGCCAAGCGGTTGGTGTCGAACTTCGATGGCTTCGGATGGACAATTAAAAACGGCGCCCGCAACACGGGCCACTTTTGGCGAACCGCAGAATCCATCAACGCCTGCTTCGCCGCCAGCTCCATCAAGCCCGGCATCAACAACCTCAACCGACCGAACCGAGCGGGTTCAACGAATCAAGCTCATGCTCGAAACTGGCGTCGTTGTGGTGACCCTTGTCAGCGGCATCGTCGCGCTCCTGTTGCGGTTCAAATAAAATAACAACAGCAAACCCATTCGAGATTCGTCATGACGATTGCCGCAGTCAGAAATGCCCGCGCTGGTTCACTCCGGCACGGTCTTCCGGCCTCGTTCAAGCGGGAGGGCACTGTGTACGCGATCGCCTTCGACATGGATATCGAGCAACTGCGGATTCATTTCGGCGACCCGTACAACAACGCCTATCTCGAAATTCGCAGAGTGCTGGAGCGGCACCAGTTCCAGTGGCAACAGGGCAGCATGTACTTCGGCGGCCCTGCGGTTTCGGCAGCAACGGTCATGGTCGCGGTGATCGACTTGGCGACGCAACTACCGTGGTTCGCTGCGTCCGTTCGTGACATCCGAATGCTGCGAATCGAGGAATTGAATGATCTCATGCCCGTGGTTCAACGGGTCGCGGGCATGACCGGCGGCGAGCAAGAGGCTTAGGACTACCGGACAAAACCCCTGCCTACCTGCTGTCTTCCAGCGATTTTCGATGATGGCCAGGGTTTTGTCCGGTAGTCCTTAATACACGGCGCCTGTTTTCGGGTTCGCAATTTACCTTGTAACTCCTCGGCCACTGGCGGGTTGTAGTGGTGCCCACGATCCGCCACTCCGCGCGGATTCTTCGGCAATCTGAGGGGTTCCTTATGACCGTTCGTGGCATCGGTCTATTGCTCGTCGTCGGTGGACTCGTTGCCGGAACGGTTGCGGCGCAGCCGCCGATCGGCGTCATTGGCAAGAACAAAGCCAGTGACGATAAGGCCGATGCGTCCAAGCTGAAGAGAGTGACCTGGAAGGTCGGCGACGTCACCCGCGAAGCGCTGGTTTACGCTCCGCCGACAACCGACAAGAAGCACCCCCTCGTGTTCGCGTTCCACGGGCACGGCGGGAAGGCCGAGCTGTCGTCCCGAAACTTCGCGTTCCACAAACACTGGCCCGAGGCCATATCCATTTATCCCCAGGGATTGCCAACGCCGGTTCCGGCTCTGGACCCCGATGGCAAGTTCTCCGGGTGGCAAAAGTACATCGGCGATCAGAAGGACCGCGACCTCGAGTTCTTTGACGTGATGCTCAAAACGCTCATCGCAGAGTACCAGATCGACGAGAATCGCGTTTACGTCGCCGGGCACTCGAACGGCGGGTTCTTCACCTACGTACTGTGTGCGGCGCGGCCCGATAAACTGGCCGCGGTCGCGCCCGTCGCGGCCACGGTGTCGCCACGCGATTTCAAGAATCAGAAACCGCTACCCGTGTTGCACGTCGCCGGAGAGAAGGACCGAATCGTTTCGTTCGCGTCTCAGGAAAAGACGATGGAGCAGGTGCGCAAGTTGAACGGCTGTGACGCGGAGGGGAAGCCCGCTGGCAAGTGGTGTACCGAGTACAGTTCCTCGAAGGGACCGCCCGTCGTGACCTTCATTCACCCGGGCAATCACGGGATTCCAGAGGGCGCCCCCGAACGGATCGTTCAGTTCTTCAAGGATCACGCACGGAAGTGAACGGCGTTGTTGGCTCACACAAAGCGCACGCCGCTCATGCCAATGGCTTGGCGTAGGCGTTTCAGGTACTCGCTCCGCGAGATCTCGCTCGCGCCCATCGTGCTCGTGTGATCCGTCTTCATCTGCACATCGAGTAGCGTGAACCCGCGCTCGCGCAAACGCGACACAAGGGCCGCGAGCGCGACTTTCGACCCGTCGGTGACGCGGTAGAACATCGATTCCGCCGCGAACAGCCCGCCGATGCTCACGCCGTAAGTCCCGCCGGCGAGCTCCCACACGTCCGGCCCCTCGCTCTCGGCCTTCACCCACGTTTCCAGGCTGTGAGCGTGACCCAAGCGGTGCAGTTCCGCGTAGCCCGCGAGCATGTCGCTCGTCACCCAGGTGCCCTCGGGTCGGCACTCGCCGCACGCCCGCATCACCGTCTCGAAGCACTGGTTCACCGTGACGCGGAACTTCCCCGAACGAATGGTCCGCGCGAGCCGGCGCGAGACGTGGAGCCCGCCGTACCCGGGCGTGGCGTCCGGGTGCGTGCGGGAATCGACGTGAAGATCGATGACGCCGCGCGGGTCCGGCGACCACCACAGGATCGGGTCGCCCTCGTTGAACCACGGGAACACGCCGTCGGCGTAGGCGCGCAGCAGTGTGGGCGGGCGCAGGTCGCCGCCCACGCCCACGAAGCCGTCCGGTTCCGCCAACTCGGGCGGAATCCACGGCACGTCACGGTTCCCCCAAATGCCGCTCACAGAACGTCCCTCATCGAGCCGGCGCGGTCGGTTTACTTTTCCAATTTCATCAGCAACTGCTTCGCTTCGGCCGCGACTTTCGTGTTCGCGTACTTCTTGGTGATGAGCGTGAGTACCGTCTTGGCGTCGTCCGGTTTCTTGTCATCCAGGAGCTTTTTCGCCAGCGCCAGCCTCTCGGCCGCGGCCGCTTCTTCGGCCGCGGCGCCGGTCAGGGTCTCGGACCCGCGTTCGCCGGTCGTGTTGAGCAGCACCCAGCCGTCGTGCTTGTCGCCCTCTTTCGAGACGATGACGTACCCCAACCCGCCGCCGGCCTTCGTGAGCAGCTCGTCGAGTGCGGTCTCAAGCGGCTTGTCTTTGCACGTGTACGTCACCTTTTGCGAATACGGGAACCCGGTGCCGTAGGCCCACATCACCAGCATATCCGACCGCATGTCGGCCTGCGCTGCGAACTCCTTCAGGACGTCGCCGAGCCGCCCGTTCTTGGCGTCGATGCTCACCTTCACCTTGAGCGCCTTCGTGCGGGTCAACTCCGCTGCAGCGGTCTGTTTCGCGTCCTTTTCACCCTCTTTGGGGGCCGATCGGGACCACGCGGGACCGCCCAGCACGAGCGCGGCAGAGGCGGCAAATAGCACGATTGAACGCATGACACATCCTGTCGCTACGAGGTTCTGCGGATCAAAGTGAGAGGGCCGTCCGAACAGCCTACCCAGATTCAACTTCGGGCACGGGAAAAAGGACCGCGCCGGGGGCTACGGTGCTGGTTCGGCGGAGCGAATTCTTCTAAAATAACATAGTTCTTCGCGGAACATCAGTCGCCACGGAAACGCCGTCATTTCGGCCGCGCGGAGCGTATTTGAAGGAGCCTTCTTTGGCCGACGAAAACACACCTCCGACCGATCCGGACGCCGCGCCGCCCACCGGCGGCCTCGCAATTATTCACCCGCTCGACATCGTAGACGAACTACGGGACAGTTACCTCACTTATGCTCAGTCGGTTATCATCAGCCGCGCGCTACCGGACGTGCGCGACGGGCTGAAGCCCTCGCAGCGCCGCATCCTCGTCGCGATGAACGACCTCGGCCTCGGGCCGGCCTCGTCCACCAGCAAGTGCGCCGGTATCATCGGCGAAACGATGAAGCGGTACCACCCGCACGGCGACGCCTCGATTTACGACTCGCTCGTGCGAATGGCGCAAGACTGGAACTTGCGGTACCGGCTCGTCCACGGCCAGGGGAACTTCGGCTCGATCGCCGGTCTGCCGCCCGCCGCCCACCGGTACACCGAAGCGCGCCTCACGCCGGCCGCGGGCGAGCTCCTCGAAGACCTCGAGCGCGACACCGTTGACTTCATCGACAATTACGACGGCAAGTACCGCGAACCGCTCGTGCTTCCCGGGAAGTTTCCGAACCTCCTGGTCAACGGCTCGGACGGCATCGCGGTAGGCATGGCGACGCACATCCCGCCGCACAACTTGCGCGAGGTGTGTACCGCCCTCGTCAGGCTCATCGACGAGCCCGACGCCACGCTCGCCGACCTCATTCAGATCGTCCCGGGGCCGGACTTCCCGACCGGCGGTATCGTGATGGGTCGGCAGGGAATTCTTGATGCGTACTCGCGGGGCGCGGGGAAAATCACGCTCCGCGCCCGCGCCCAGGTGATGGAAGAGGTCAAAGGGAAGTCGCCGAGCATCCTCATCACGGAGGTACCGTTCCAGGTGACGCGCAACGCGCTCACCGAGGAAATCGGGCAACTGGTGAAGGACGAGCGCATCGCCGGGATCGGCGGCATCCGCGACGAATCATCCGCGCGCAACGGCGAGCCCGTCCGCCTCATCGTCGAGCTCAAGCGCGGGACCGACCCGCACCTCGTCCTGAACCAACTCTACCAGTTCACGAAGCTCCAGAAAACGGTCAGCATCATCATGCTCGCACTGGTGGACGGCCGCCCGCGCGAGCTCACGCTCAAGGAGATGCTCCAGAAGTTCCTGGACCACCGCGTGCACGTCATCCGGCGGCGCACGGAGTACCTGCTGCGCGAGGCGAAGCGCCGCGGGCACGTCCTCGAGGGGCAGCTCATCGCCATTGCGGACATCGAGAACGTCATCAAGATTTGCCGCACGTCGGCCAACCGCGGGGAAGCGAAAACGCGGCTGCAGGGGCTGGCGGTCCCGTCCAGCCTCATGGAGCGGGCGATCGGCGCCGCGGCCTTCACCGCACTACAGCGCGAGCTCGGCACCGTAACCGAGTACCGCATGACGGAGCAGCAAGCGGAAGCCGTCGTCCGACTCCAGCTCGGTCAGCTCGCGGCGCTCGAGAGCGACGAGATCCTGAAAGAGTACCTGCAGCTCCGCGACCTGATCCGCGGGTACGAGACGCTCCTCTCCGCCGACGCGAACATTCACGCCGTCATTCGCGAAGACCTGGACAAGATGGCCTCGAAGTACGGGGACAGCCGCCGGACCGAGATCACCGATGACGGTGGCGACCTGGAAATCGAAGACCTGATCGTGGACGAACCGAACGTCGTCACGATCTCGCACGAGGGTTTCATCAAGCGCATGCCGCTGACCGAGTACCGCGTGCAGGGCCGAGGGGGGAAGGGCGTCCAGGGCGGGCTGCGCGACAAGGACTTCGTGGAACACTTCTTCGTCGCGAGCACCAAAGCCTACCTCTTGTGCTTCGCGAACACCGGCCAGATGTACTGGCTGAAGGTGTACAAGATCCCGCAGGCGGCGCGCACGAGCGCGGGCCGAAGTATCGCCAACGTGCTGTCGCTCAAGCCCGAAGAGAAGATCACGAGCATCGTGCCGGTGCGCGAGTTCGCCGAGGGGTGCCACCTGCTCATGGCCACGCGCCAGGGCACGGTGAAAAAGACCGACCTGATGGCGTACAGCAACGTGCGGGCCGGCGGCATCATCGGCATCACGCTCGACGCGGGCGACGACCTCATTAACGTCGCGCTCACGAGACCCGGCGACGAGATCATTCTCAGCACGCAGAAGGGCATGGCGATCCGGTTCCGCGAGTCCAACGCCCGCGCGATCGGGCGCACGGCCCGCGGGGTCAAGGGCATCAAGCTCGGCAAGGACGACATTATCGTCGGCATGGTGGTCGCGGACCCAGACGGGTTGCTCCTCACGGTCTGCGAGAACGGTTACGGCAAGCGCACGCCGTTCGGCGCGAACACCCCCGCCCCGGAGGGCACCGGCGAGGGCGACGACGAGATGTCGGGCGCCGAGCCGGAAATCATTGAGGCGGAGAACGAGAACGGCGACGGCGAGAACGAGACCGACCCGTCGAACATGCGGTACCGGCTCCAGCGCCGCGGCGGTAAGGGCGTGAAGGACGTCAAGGTGACCGCCAAGAACGGCAAGGTGATCGGCATCACGAGCGTGCGCGACGGCGACGAAATCATGCTCATCACGAAGGACGGCATGGTGACGCGGAGCAAGGTGGACGCGATCCGCATCGTCGGCCGGAACACGCAGGGCGTGAAGGTCATGAACCTGAGCGACGGCGACAAGATCGTGTCGATCGCAAAGGTCGCCCAGGAGAACGTCGGCGACGTGGGAGAGGTGAAGGAATAAGACAGAAGAACGGAGCCGCGGATGAACGCAGATAGCGCGGATAAAACCCAGAGAGATTCCGTTCAGAATCGCACGGGCCGACTTTCGTGGTTTGTGCCTAATTCCTGGGTTTTATCCGCGCTATCTGCGTTCATCCGCGGCTCCGTTCTTCTCCTTCATTGATTTGGAGCCTGATTCAATGCGCGTGCTGATTACCGGCGGGTACGGGTTCATCGGGGCGTGGATCATTCGCAACCTGTTATCGCGCGGCGATCAGGTGTGGGTTTTCGACCTCCGCGAAGACGCCCGCCGATTGCGGCTCGTCCTGCCCGAGAGCGAGGTCGCGAAGGTCACGTTCGTGCAGGGCGACGTGACCGACCTCAAGGCACTCTCCACCGCGATCGCGGCCCACCAGATTTCGCACATCATCCACCTCGCCGGGCTGCAAGTGCCGACGTGCCGCACCGACCCGATGTTGGGCGCGAAGGTGAACGTGCTCGGCACGCTCGCCGTGTTCGAGGCCGTGAAAGCCGCGGGCGACCAGGTGAAGCGCCTCGTGTACGCGAGTTCCGCCGCGGTCTTCGGCGGACCGGACAAGTACCCGGCCGGTGCGCAACCGGACGAAGCGCCGCTCGTACCTAGCACGCACTACGGCGTGTTCAAGTGCTGCAACGAGGGCAACGCCCGCATCTACTTCCAGGACTCGGGTATCTCCAGCGTCGGCCTGCGGCCGTGGACCGTGTACGGCGTGGGGCGCGATCTCGGTATGACCAGCGAACCGACGAAGGCGATCAAAGCGGTGCTGCTCGGGCGCCCGTACCACATCAATTTCGGTGGGTCGAGCGACTTCCAATACGTCGACGACGTGGCGAAGACCTTCATCTACTCGATGGACCGGCCGTACTCGGGAGCGAAAAGCTACAACCTGCGCGGCGCCGTGATCGCGATGAAGGAGTTCCACGCCGCGCTCACCGCCGTGCTGCCAGAAGCGGCGAAATTGGTCACGTTCGGCACCACGCAGATCGCCATCGCCTACGACCTCTCCGACGACGGCCTCCAGCGCGACCTCGGGCCGATGCCGAAAACAGCGCTCGAAACCGGCATTCGTGAGACGGTCGCGATCTTCAAGCAACTCCAGAGCGAAGGGCGACTCGACACCGCGGACCTCGAAGCGCCCAAAATGGCACCGGTCACGGTCGCCGACGAGCCGTAAGAGGCGATTCGCGCCCGGGCGGGTTATCGGTAATGTGGTCCGCTCACGGAACGAGCGGACTACGCGCCGAGTATCCCAAAAGTACAGGCCGAAACACTTCAAACACTCCTCCACATTTCGCCACATCTCTACCTTCACGCGCGGTTGTAATTCCGCCATTTGCGGAATGTAGACTTTCTGTGAAGTCGCAACGGTTACAACGGTCGCGAAGAAGTTGCGGCGGCTGGCACTCGGTTCCTGGATCGCACAAACGCCTGAAAAATCCAGCACTTGGCCACTTTCTGCCGAAATTCGATTCGCTGTGGCACGCTCTCTGCATTGCATTATCTCATCGAAACGAAACCCAACCGCAAGGAAGCATAAAGATGACCCCGATCACCAGCACCGCCCGCATTACCACGACCGCCTCGACCACCACCGACGCCGAAAAGCTCCTCCGCGACATGGCCTACATCCTCAAACTGACCCGCCGTGTGAAAGAGGAAATGTGTGCCGATCGCGCTCAGGCCCAGGCCCCGGTCACGAATCCCGAACGGGCCCTGGTCGCATAAGACCGACCCATCCCCCATGCCGCTCCCTTGTCCCCTATGAAAACAGGAGGAACAAGCGAAGCGGGCGAGGGTCCCAACGGCTTAACTCCCGCCGTTCGGACCCCCGCCCGCTTCTTTCGTTTGTCGGCCACCCCTCACTTCTCGTCTACCCCATTCCCCTTATCCCCCGATCTTACCTCGGTACGAGGCATCGGATTGTTCCAATCGTGCGAACGAATCCGGATTTGTGCAAAGTTCGCGGAGCGCCGTGGCCGAAAAGTTTTCTGAAGCGAATGGTTCGTTGGATCATCGGGGGGGGGAAATGAAGCGTACCGCGACCACGTTGGTGCTATTAGCCGGGTTCGGCGGCGGGTGCGTCAGCCCCGAAGCACAAACCCAACAACAACAGATGCAGCCGGCGCCGCAGCGCACCGGCGGGTTCGGCACGGTCACCCGGGGCAAGGAAGTCGGGGGGGTGATGGGGCCGAGCGGCGAGCCGGTGATGGCCGTTCGCGGGTCCACCCCGTGGGGCGGGCCGAGCGGCGTGAAGCAGGCCGGCGGACCGACCGCACTCGTCGGCGACACCGGCATGATTCGGCCCGTGTCGGGATTCAACCCGACGCGCGTCACCTCGAACGAGGGCTGCACGAACTGCTCCGTGCCGGGCGTCGGCGGTAGCGTCATTCGTGACGCCGGTTCGAGTTACGGTCCGCCCCCGGGGTACGGGGCCGCCGGTCCTTACGGCCCGCAGGACTCGCTGCGGCACGGCATCGTTCCGGTGCCCACGATGGGGCCTCCCGGAGCCGTGGCCGCGTTCGGGGCCATCGGGGCGGGTGGCGGTGGAATGATGGGGCGCCCGGGCCTGCCGAACGGCCGATCGTCGATCAACTTCACCGGCCCGGCCGGGATGAAGGTAACCTGGCAACTGCCGGACGGCACCTTCAACGACGAGGCCAGCGCGCTGACCGCGCCGAAGGACTACAACTTCCTGCAAGGGTCAGTGTACCGGCTGCGGCTCACGAGCATCCTGCCGGACCACCCGGGCAAGTCGTTCTACCCGACGCTCGAAGTGGCCCCCGCGAACCCGAAGACGCTGGTGTTCCTGAGCCACTCCAATGTGCCGCTCACGTTCACGGCGGACGACTTCGCCCAGGCGAAGGCGGGCAACCTCGTGGTGAAGGTGGTGTACCTGCCGGACCCGATCAACCAGGACTTTAGCACGGTCCTCGGCGCGGAAGAAGTGGTCTCCACGCGGCTCGAACCGGGTGCCGACCCGGTCGCGGAAGCCCAGCGCCGCGGAGCGATCCTGGCCATCATCCGCATGGGTAACATTGACCTGGAGAACCGCGTCTCGCCCGCGATGACCGCCCCGCCCCCGGGCCTGATGCTCCCGCCGGGCGGCCCGGTTCCGACCCCGCCCCCGGGTGCGATGCCGCCGAAGCCGAAGAGCTCTGTGGAACTGCCGCTCAACCCGCCGGGCACCGCGAGCGTCCGCCCCCTGGTCTCTCTGCCCGCGCTGCCGTCGGTTCCTCCGGCCGAGCTTCCGCTCGTGCCGAGCGGTCCCGTGGCCCCGGTCGGTCCCGGGCCGAAGCCGCCGACCAAGTAGTTTTCAAGTTTGAAGTTCCAGAGTTCCAAGTTCCGAGTCGAAGACCGCGGGCGAACAGCTTGTGTCTTCAACTCGGGGCTTGGAACTCTGAAACTTGGGACTCCGACACACGGGCTTTTTGTTGAACAGGACTTCGCGAGGTTTCGCCATGAAAGCGAAGACGCTCACACTGCTCGGTGCCCTGGTCGTTGGTCAGGGGCTCGCCCCGGCTCAACCGGGACCGGTTCCGACGCAGGGGCCGCCCGGCGGGGTCGCGGGGTTCGGCGCAGCGCCCCCGGGGCCGCTCGGTCCGCCGCGCGCGGTACCCGGGCAGGACGTGCTGCAACCCGGTACGGGTGCTCCGGTGCCGGCGCCGCTCGTCGCGGCCAAGTTCCTCGTGCCGAAGGACGTGCGCGTCACCGCGTTCCCCGGTTCGGCGCAGAGCCGAATGTACGACGCGCCCGTCGTGATGGGCCTACGCCCCGGCTACGTGTACCGCTTCGAGCTGAGCAACCTGCCGTACAGTCCGGGTAAGGTGCTGTACCCGGAAGTGGAAGTGCGCGGAACGCTGGTCCCGCGCCCCGGCATGAAGTACATGGATCACCCGATCCCGCTCGTGTTCTCGCAACCCGACATCGAGCGCGTGCTCAAGGGCGCGGTGGTCACGAAGGTCATTTATCTGGAAGACCCGGAGAAGGCGCTGCCCGCGGAAGTGGCACCGAACGCCCCGGTCGAAATGCCCGACGAGACCGACGCTGCGGCCATTAAAGCCGCGCTCGCCAACGGCCGGCTCATGGCGATCGTGCGCCTGGGCAACCTGAAACCGACCGCCGATCAACTGAAATCCTATGTGATCGATGGCACGATCCTGCTTCCGGGCGAGAAGCTGTTGAAGGCCCCGATCGCGCCCCCGCACTTCCCGTACCTCGCGTGCCCGATGTACGACCCGCTCTTGGGTCCGAAGGGGCCGAAGGAAGAGTGCTTCATCGACGGCGGCGACAAGGGCGATCCATTGGGGATCGGCCCGGGCGGGCGA
The DNA here is from genome assembly GCF_017939745.1 of Gemmata palustris. Classification (NCBI taxonomy): domain Bacteria; kingdom Pseudomonadati; phylum Planctomycetota; class Planctomycetia; order Gemmatales; family Gemmataceae; genus Gemmata; species Gemmata palustris. Next base: position 5,462,709 of record NZ_JAGKQQ010000001.1, read on the forward strand.
CTCGGTGGGCTGAACCCGACCGATGTGGGTGTGGAGTACACTATCGGCGGGCGCCGAAAGGTGACGACCTCCAACGTGGTCTGCATTTGCTCCCCGCGGTTCATGATTCGCCGCACAGAACTGCTGCCGAACGGCTTCGATCACCAGGTGCGCGCCGCGGCGCACGTGGGGGCGCTGAGCCCCGGCTCTTTCAAAGACCGGCGCGCGGCGATGGTCGATATCGCGCTGACCAAGCCGAGCGAATTTGAAGGCAAGGTGCGGCCGTCCGCGTTCGTGGGCAAGGTGGGCACTGCGTTCTTTATCAACACGAGCCGGCCGGCCGCGTTCGGTCAGGTCGCAGGTGTGAAGGTCGTTGGTGTGGTGGTCGAACCGGAACAGCTCACCGCGTTCCCGATGCTCGCCCCGCTGACGGTGACCAAGAGCGTGGACCCGCCGGGACCGAAGGAAGCAGGCGAGATAGTAACGATTACGATCAAGTACGCGAACACCGGCGCGAAAGCGGTGAGCGACATCGTGATTAGCGACAGCCTGAGCGGGCGGTTGGAGTACGTGCAGGGTTCGTCACAGTCCGACCGGCCCTCGAACTTCACCGTTGCGGAGAACGAAGTCGGCTCGACGGTGGTGCGCTGGGAACTTCCCGGCACGATCCTCCCCGGCCAGAGCGGAACGGTGCGGTTCAAAGCGAAGGTGCGGTAACGTTCGTTGCGAGCTGGATGGAATCCGTTTGTGGAGCAGCCTGATTCGCTCGCTTGGAGGATGCAACGGACGACTCAAACGAGCCGTTTCGCTGTGATAGTGAAGGTAAACGGTAGTAGAAACGCATGCGGCCGGGATGAACCCGGCCGCATGCGTTTCTACTCATCGCAAGTTCACGCGCTTTCGCGTTCGGCGACCTCCGTCGCGATTGATTTCTCGCGTTCTACGAAGCGCACCTTCACCGTTGGCCCGGCTATGTGGTGGAGCAAGTGCTTCGGCAGGTGGCAGCGGATCACCACTTCGTTCGCGTCGTCGCGGAATTCCTGGCGGTAGATTTCCGCGTGCGCGTTCAGGAACGCGAGCACCCGGCCGTTCCCGGAATCGGTGACGACCTCGGCTTCCGCGAAATCTTCCGCCAGTGCCTCCATCACCGCATCCTCCAGGCGCTCAATGCCCTCACCCGTTAGCCCGCTCACCGCGACCGCCCGCGGGTGGTGGGCTTCTAGCACCGTGAGCAGCGAACGGTCTGCGAGTTTGTCGATCTTATTCAACACCAGCAGTGTCGGTTTTTGGTCGCAGTCCAGTTCCTTCAGCACCGCGGTCACCGCGCGAATGTGGTCCTCCGCTTGCGGGCTGCTCGCGTCAACGACGTGCAGCAGCAGTTTCGCGTGCCGCGCTTCGGAGAGCGTCGCCTTGAACGACGCGACCAAGTGGTGGGGCAGGTCGCGGATGAACCCGACCGTGTCGGAGAGCAGCACGCGGCCCCAATCGCGGATGTGCCACTGGCGCGTGCGCGTGTCGAGTGTGGAGAATAGTTGGTTCTTCACGTACACGCCCGCCTTCGTCAGCGTGTTCATCAACTGCGACTTGCCCGCGTTGGTATAACCCACGAGCGAAATGGTGTGCTCCGCCGAGCGGCTCTTCACCTCGCGCTCCTTGCGCGCGAGCACCTCGTTGAGCTTGTGTTTGAGGTCACGGATGCGGTGCTGCACGAGCCGGCGGTCGCTCTCGAGCTGCGTTTCGCCAGGGCCGCGTAGCCCGATCCCGCCACCCTTCTGACGCGACAAGTGGCTCCACATCTGCTTGAGCCGCGGGAGCGAGTATTCGAGTTGAGCGAGTTCGACCTGGAGCTTCGACTCGGCCGTGCGCGCCCGGCTCGCGAAGATGTCGAGGATCAGCTCACTGCGATCGAGTACCTTCACGCCCAGCGCCTGCTCCAGGTTCCGCGCTTGACCGGGAAAGAGATCGTTGTCGAAAATGACCACGTCCGCGTCCGCGCCCTCGACGAGTTCGTGCAACTCACCGACTTTTCCGCTACCGAGATAGGTCGCGAGCTGCACGTCGTGGCGCTTCTGGGTAAGTTGGCCCACCACGGTCGCCCCGGCCGATTCTGCCAAGCCGCGAATCTCGTCGCACGGGTCGGCCTCGTTGGGCCACGGGCGCTCCGGCAGCGACACGCTGACCAGAACTGCCTTTTCGCTCGCGACCGAGAACTCTTCCCGTTGGGTGTCGAATGCCTTGCTGATGGTCACGTCCTCCGGCGCGGGATGCGCCGCACACATTGTAAGCGAAGCCGATTGTCCACAAAAAGGGCGCAATGTCACAAATCGAGGGTAGAGAGCCGGGGCATCGGCTACCTACTGTATTCGTTTCGTGCCTCTTGTGCTTTTGGGGGGCGGAGTGTTTGCCGCTGTCAACGCCACGGCCCGGCCGGGACTAGACATCCCGACCGGGCCGTGGGTTCACTTTTCCTCACCCGAACAGCGCTTCTCTGCTCGGGGTGAGTGAACGGATTATTTTTCTCCTCCGGGGAGGAGTGGTACGGTGGGGAGCGCGATGGCGCGCGTGCCGGCGGCGAACACGGGCGTGACGGAGACCCGGAACGACTTGCGGTCCGGGTTCAGCTGGTACGTGGCCCGGATGTCCGCGGCCCCCGACGAGATCCCGGCCCGCGCGTCTCGGCCGGGGCCGACACCAGGGGCGCCGCGACCCCGCCCGAGCTCGTCACCGGGGCCGAAAGTGCGCTCCCCGCGGTCCCGAACCCGCCACCCAGGCCCGATTGGCCCGAACCCGCCGGGTCCCGCGCAGGTCGCTCCCGGTGCCCACCTCCTCGGCCAGGGGCACCAGGGCCGCGAGCCCCCGGCCAGCTTCACCTCGACCCCGGCCCCCACGGGCACGTCCAACAGGTCCACGGACTCCGCGCGGTCCCCTGGAACCGGGTCACCTTGAGACGCGCGCTCCCCCAGCGGGCGCCCGAACGCCTGCTTCACGGACACCGTGTACGCACCGGTGAACGCGCGCGCAGACGTGTACACCTCGGACCGGTTGTTCCCCGGCCCCCGAGCACGTCCCCTTGAGCACGCCCCCGCCCGTCGCGCGTGTGGGTCGCCGAGCACACCGACCCGGTGGGCTCGCCCACCACCAGGTCCAGGTCCGCGGTCCCCTGCCACAACAGCTCGATCACCAGGTCCCGCTGGGCGCTCGGCCAGCGCCTCGCGCAGGATCGCGGTGTCCTGGCCCGCGCCCCGGAGCCGGGCCTCGAGCTTGGGCAGGCGCTCGTGCCTGCGCGTGGTAATCGATCCCGTCGCTCGCGTTCCAGTCGCGCGGAGCAGCCCGTTCGCGGCCCACAGGACCGCGTCGCTCCGCACGTCCGTGGCGAACTCCGCGCGCCATCGCGTTGGCGCATGGGGCCGGGTCCTCGGGGCTGCACTCGCTCGCGCTTGCAGAACGCCATCGCCCGCGCGTGGTTCTTCAGGTCCGCCTCGGACTTCGCGGCCCGCAGGTACGCCTTGGCACTGGCCGGGTCCAGGTCGATCGGGGACACCGAGGCGCGCTCGACCTCGGTCGGGCTCGCCCCGGCCGCCCGCAGGCCACGGCCAGGGCCTCGTGGGCCCAGTCCTCGGTCGCGAGCCCCTGCGCAGGTTCCCTTGAGCACCTCGGCCGCGTGCGCGTACTCGTGGAACTCCATGAGGAACTCGGCGCACGCCACGATCAGACCCGGGTCCGTCACGGTCCGGTCGATCGCGTGGCTCCACATGGTGCGCGGGTCGGTCCCGAGCTTCGGGCGGTCCCCGACCGGGTCCACCTTCGGGTTCACCAACTGCGGTTGCACCGCCGCGACCGCGTTCCCCGGGGCGGCATTATTGCCCCGGTCCGATCACCACGGCCCCGCCCCAGGGCGCCCCCCCACCCCGGCCCCTGGGCGTTGCCGTCGCCGCCCGACTCTTGAGCTTGATCGTGGCCGCCGAGTGGTACCGCGTGGTCCCGCACGATCAGGGCCCGGGCCGGGGGTAGTACCCGAGCGAGTTCAGCAGCTCGGCGCGCACCGTCGGGACGTCGTCCTCGCCCATCCCGGGCATGGGCTGGGTGTTGGGGATGTTGGCCCACTCGCCCTTGGCCACGGTCTCGAAGATCAGCTTCATGAGGAGCTGGCTCTGGTCCCCGCCCTGGAGCCCGAACTGGCCCCCGAGGTTCCTGAACTGCCCGAGCTGGCCCCGGTGATCCCGGTGATCCCGCCCCGCTCCCCAGGTTCCCCTGGTTCCCGAGCTGCTGGCCCGCGCCCCGAACGGCCCCCCCGCCCCCATCACGTTGAGCGGGTTCCCGCCGGCCCCGCCCGCGACCCCGCCGAACGGGTTCCCGAACTGGCCCCGATGTTCTGCAGCCCGCCCCCGAACAGGCTCGCCTGACCGAAGATCGCCAGACTCTGGTTCTGGAAGCTCTGGTTCTGGAACAGCACCTGTTGGTTAACGGATTGTGGGATGGGGATCGCGAGGTCGGCGACCGGGAACACCTGGGTCACCTTCTCCTCGAGGCGCCGCTGGAACGTGGTGACCTCGATGTAGTCCGGGGCGCACGATGAACGTGGCGTTCATGGACAGGAGCACGATGTCCAGGAAGTTCCCGAGCTTGAGCCCGCGCAACTGGGTGGCCGCGATCTTGGGCTTCTCCTCCTGATCGTGGGCTGCTGCTCGGCCTTGAAGTACTCCTCCATGACCACGAACGACACGCTGTACCGCTTGACAGCTCCGAGAGGGAGCTCGAACAGCGGGATCTCGTTGATGTTCTTGTCCCCGAGGTCCACGCTCACGTTCTCGATCACGCTCTTGAGCTTCTTCTGGGTCTCGCTCGCGTTCGGGCCCAGGTTCGAGTTCAGGTACGCCTCGCGCCGGAGCCCGGTCAACTCGCGCCACACCGCGGCCGGGGGAAGTGCACCGGGGCTCGTCCGGGTACGGGATGTGCGACTTCTCGGTCTGCATCATGGCCTGCAGGAACCGGTCCTCGCGGATCCGCGTGAGCTCCTTCCACTCGCGCAACTGGGTCGCCTGCTGCCCGATGATGTAGCTCGCGGTCGCGGTCGGGGGCACGGCCAGGCCCTTGCTCGTCTTCTCCTGCACCATGAGCTGGGCCTCCTGGTACGCCAACTCGTACCGCGCGTGCTGCATGAGCTGGCGGAACTGGTCGATCCGGTTCTTGTCGCTCGCCTGCGCGTCCGCGGCCCGGTCGAACTCGTTGAGGCGCTGCTTGGTCTTGGCCAGGGCCTGGCGCTCGGCGTCGGCCTGGCGCTTGATCTCGGCCCCTTCACGAACACCTCGCGCATGACCCCCCGAGGTCCGCGACCAGCCGGGTCGGGCCTCGGCCCCGAGCCCGTCGTACCCGAGGATCTCGTCGCGCTGGCGCTTCAGGTCCTGGTACGCGCCCTCGGGGTCCGTGCGCAGCACCTGGCGCGCGCGCCGGACCGTCGCGTCCGCGAGCACCCGGTACCGCTGCTCCTCGATCTGGCGCCGGGCCGCGGCCTCCTTGAGCACGTCGCCCGCGGCCCCGGGCGCCTCCCGCCGCGCCTGGGGCACGGTGTCGCTCCCCTGGGCTCCTGCAGGACGTCCCGGATCGCCTCGTTCGGGGTGATCTGCTTGGCCCGCACCTTCTCGTTGACGCGATCGAAGAGTTGGGCCTTGGTCACCTTGCCGCGCATCCGGGCCACGAGCGCGGCCCCTGGGCCGCCTCCTTGCCGGTCGGGTCCACGTTAATGGCCGCGGCGTACAGCTTCTCGGCCTCGTCGAACCGGTCCACGCTCACGGCCCACGCGGCCTGGGTCAGGAACTCGTCCCGGTACAGCTTCACCTGGGTGCTCGCCAGGGCCAACGCCCGGTCCGACTGCAACATGGCCGGCGCGTCCTTGTGGGGCGCGTTCTTCCACTGGGCCACCATCAGGTTCAGGAAGAAGTGCTCCACGCGCGGGGCCGGGAGCCCCTGGGACAGGGTCAGCACCACGGGCTTACCGTTGACGAGCCCGTTCACGGTCGCGGTCACCGCGCTCGCCCCGGGCCGGGCCAGTTTGCCCATCACGAGGGTCGCCCGGTCGCCCCGGAGCGGGGGCAACTTGGTCGGGTACGACTCGCCCACCTCGGGCCCGAACGCCCAGTCCACGGGCTTCACCACGGGCACGTCGAGGGCCCCCGTGAGCCGGGCCGCGAACGCCTTCTGGCCCGCGGGCTGGGCCAGGTCCTCCTGGACCCGGACCACGGCCCCGCCCGTGAGGGCCGCGAGCCCGTGCAGGTTCGGGGCGTCGAGCGCAGGCCCAGGGGCACGGCGAAGAACGACACCCCGTCCCGGTCCATGCGGTTCCCCAGGGCCAGGCGCTGGGCCTCGGTGACGCTCGAACGCGCCTCCCGTCCCCAGGTACACCACCACCTGGTGCCGCCCGCGGTCCGGGGCCAGGGTCCTGAGCCCCTTCTCGAGGCCCCCTTGAGGTCCGTGGCCCCGGCCCCGTACTCGACCTCGGTCAGGGCCCGCGCGCGGCCTCGGCCACCCTCGGCGGGCGCGGGCACGAACCCTGGGTCAGGGCCCGGGTCGCGCCCGGGGTGCTCAGGGACCACACGCTCACCCGGTCCCCGGCCCCGAGGGCCGCGGCCAGCGCGGTGACCACCTGGCGCGCCTGCTGCAACGGGCGCCCGGCCTGGCTCGCGGACGTGTCCACCATCACCAGCACGTCGCGCGGGCGCGGGGCGGGGGGACACGACCGGCTGGATCTGCCACGCGAACAGGAGCTCCCCGTCGCGGCTGGTACGTGAGCACCGGGGTCCGGCCGAACGCGGTGGCGACCAGCTCGTCGGTGACCCGCCCCCGTCGGGGCGCCCCGGCCCGGGCACCCCGGCCGGACCCGACCGGCTCGTCCGCAGGTCCCCGAACACCGTGCTCCCCAGAGCCGCGAGGGTCGCGGTCACCCCAGCAGCACCGGCACCACACGCAACCGTTTCAGTAAGGTCATTGCCCGTCGCTCCTACAGGTGAGGGGTTCGGTGAAGCAGCCGGACGCCCCGGACAAGTACGAACTAAGCCCAATTTTACGCCACGCCTCAGCAGTTCCGCCATGCGAAAACGGCCGAAATCGTGCAACCCGTGAGGGTTGGGGCTGCGTACTGGTGGTAAAACTTGCGACCGCAAGGCACTGCCAATTGGGACAGTCTAGCCGGTGTAACGGGACTCCCACTGCGCCGTTGGTAACTTCGCTCGATCCCAGTGCCGAAAACGAAGTTAACGGCCGTTTCGCCCCTAAAACCGGCACCACCGGCCCGGGGATTTTGATTTGACTTGCCTGTTCCGCGGCCTAGGCTCCTTGAGGCCAGACAGAAGGATAATTCCGCCGGGACAGTGGGAGGGTTCAAGCTCTCGGTTCCAGGTTCCGGGCCGATCCCATCCGAAATACGATCCAAGTAACTCGTTCTGGTTTCACGACTTGGAACCGAGAACTCGGAACTCGGACTTAACACTATGGCGAACCCGAACACGCCCAACGACCAACAAGCATCCCTTTCGGCCGCCGAACTGCGCCGCCGATTGCTCGCTTCGACCCCGCCACCCATCGCCGCGATCTCGGCTACGACCGACCCGATCGCGGAACTGGTCGAAGCCGAAGAAGATGATATTCCGACCTACCGACTGCACTGAACTGGGGCGGCGGTACCAACGACCTCCTCGCGATTGCGGATGCCGGGCAAGTCCGGATCGGTTCAAGTCCCCACCGCGCGCTCGGCCCCCTCACCCCACCCCGGAACCGCCCCGCAATCCGATCAGCAGGCGTACCGGTCCGGGCGGCTCTGGGAGCCGATTCAACGACCCGTCGAGCGCCATTGCCGGCGCACTGAACCAGCTCGCCGATCTGTCCCCGGCGCCCGGCCGATACGACGATGCCTCGATGAACGAGACCCAGCGCCTGGGGAAAAAAAGCTGCGCACGCTCCTCGACGAAATGAAGCACCTGCTCCAAGAGGCGAGCAACAACGAACAGCAGCTCGTCTCGAAGGAGAAGGAGTTCGAGACAGTTGTGGCCGAGAAGGACGCACAGATCGACGAGCTGAGCGCGCAACTGGGCGCCATCGAAGAACAGATCGCGAAGGGCGAACTGGCCCCCGCCGGCCCCGAAGACCCGGAACGAACTGGAAGAGTGGGGCGACGAGCTTGAGCGGGAAAGCGCCAAACTCACCCAGGACAAGAAGAAACTGGAAGACGAGCGCCGGCAGTTGCGTGAAGACGAAGAGGCACTCGAACAGCAGATGCGGCAAATGGAAGTGTCGATGGCCCGCGAGCGCGCGATGCTCGCCCGCCAGGAGACCGAACTGAGCGCCTGAGCGCGGAGATCCAGCACGAACTCGACATCCTGCAGCGCGGCGACGCCGGGTTGCGGGAGCAGATGTCGAAGTTCCGCGCCGGGCACAGGAAGTTCTGGTCAAGCCGGGCGGCAACGGTCCGCCGCCCAACAGCCGCCGTTGAAACCCGCGACTACTGATACAAGGCCGGCGCCCGCCGGCGTTGTGCGGCCAACTCCATAAGAGTCGGCTTTACCCGTTCACGTTCCACCAATCTTCGGCGATCGCGAACGACATGGTCATACCCAGCCCGCCGGGCGACGCCGATCACGCAGCCCGGTTGCGGTTCGGCCGTTACGAAGTGCTTCTCCGGGTGCTTTGCGTAGATACCGTGCCAGCGCGCTGAGATCGTCCAATCGGGCAGGTCGGCCATCGCCCGTAACTGCTTCAGGATGAGATCGTCGATCTCGACCTTGTCGAACAAGCTGATGTCGGCGTCGTACTCGTGCGAGTCGCCGATCACCACTTCACCGCGGTCGTTCTGCGACGCCATAACGTGGATGCCGTACTTCACGTAGTCCGGCATCGTTTCGGCGATCCGGCGCTTCAGTTTGGGGCGCGGAGCACATTTCAAACGCCCGATAGTGGCAGAGCGTCAACCCGCCGGCGAGGTGCGTGCCGATCCGCCAGCCGTTCGGTTGCGGGCGCGTCTTCATCATCTGGAGCTTGCACCGGCGGATGCCGCTCGCCGCGAAGACGTCCGGGAAGAGCGTCTCGAAGTCCGCCCCGGAGCACACGAACACGCGGTCCCGCGCCACGAGTCACCGCTCGCCGTGGTGATGCGCGGCATGGTAACGCTGGTCACCGTTTCGCCGAGCCGGAACTGCACTCCGTGCGCGTCCGCCAGGAGCGCGGGAGCCGGGCGACGGCTTCCGGCGGGTTCACTGCCAGTTCCGTCGGGCTGTGCAGCCCCCCCGCAGACCGGCCGGGTTCGCGACGGGGAACCGGTTCAGCACCTCGGCGCGAGAAAGGTACACGCACTTCACCCCGCGCGGCGGAGCGGTTTCCGCGAACTCGCGCAGCAGATCGTCTTCGTCGTCCTCGTGCGCGGTGCAGCGAGCCACACTCGGAAACCCACAACCCGGCTCGGGCCTTCAACTCCAGCCACGGGCGCGGCTGCGCGCGCGCTCGTAGGATTCCCCGGTAGCTGGCCGATGGGCCACACCATGCCGAGTTGCACGGACGCGCCCTGCGGCCGGTTCGTGCGATCGAATACGACAACGGAATGCCCGCGCGCGCGGCTTCCCACGCGAACGCGAGTCCCACGATGCCCCCGCCCACTACCGCAACGTTCGCTCGGCGCTCGGTACCCACGCTCACCCCCGTCCGCGCGCAGAGCGGTCGCACGGACCGAGCTCGCGCACAATCAAGCGCCCCGGAACGACGACTTTCAACGGGCGGCGGTCCGGGTTGTTCTTCCGCTCCCGCATCAGGCGAATCGCTTGCTCCGCCAGCCCTCGGACGGGTACGCGTAGGTCGTAATTCCGATGGCGAACTGGTCACCCATCGGCAGGTCGTCGGACCCGACCACGGCCACCTCGTCGGGGACCCGGATGCCGCGGTTGAGGAGCTCGAAAATGAGCCCCATTGCGGTATAGTCCTGGAAGCACACCACGCCGTCGAGGTTCAGATCCCGCACCTGGTCGGCGAGGTTGGCATACGCCTCGCGCGACGACAGGTCGTGGCCCTGGTAGAGCACGACCGGTTTCGACGCAATACCCAAGTCGGGGTCGACGGTCGCCGCGTGGAGCGCGTAGAGGTAGCCGGCGATTTTGTCGTTGTGGCTGCTAGTCGGGGACGCGACGACAATTGCGCGACGCGCGCCGGCGCCCCAGGTTGAGGAGGTGTCGCGTGAGGCGCGCGGCCCCGTCCACGTCGTCCACCGCAACGAGGTCGTGTGTCAGTTCGCGGCTGTAGCCGCGCAGGTTCCGTTCGACCAAAACGATCGGCATGCCCTCGGCGCGGCACGCACCGAGGAACCGCTCGTCCAGGTGCATCTCCTCGACACTGTAACGCGACGGGATGAAGAACACACCGCCGACACCCGCGTCCTTGGCCTTCCGGACGTTGACCCGGATCTCGCCCTCGGACATGCGCGCCGCGAGCGGGACTGCGTCGGACTCAATGTGCATCGGCTCCCGGCGCGAGACAGCTTCAAAACCGATCCGCGAGAGGGAGATCGTGGCCCGCTGCCACGGCCCGGGGTGAGCGCAGCACGAGCCCCACCGCTCGGCCGATGGGGCGCGACCCGCCGACTCCCCGAGCGTTCGACGGTCTGAATCAGCCCCTTGTCGCGCAATATTTGCAACGCGCGTGAAGCAGTCACGACGCTTACCTGGTGCGTCTCCGCGATCCCGCGGACGCTGGGCATTCTCCCCGTCCCACCTCCCTGTGCGAATTTGCAACTCCAGTGCCGTAGCAACCTCGACATATTTGGGCAATCCGTTCGATGCGCTCATGGGCAATCTCCAGCGCTTGGCAGCGTATAGCACAGTATTACGGACTGCGCTACTAAACGCGAGCCGTCACTTCCGTGAAAATGGCACTGATGCCCCAGAATTTCTCCGTATGAACTGGGTGTCCGGCTCACGCGGTACGGATCGTTGCTTCCTCAATCTTTCTTGATTGTGAACTGGTCGAACAGCCGCCCCTCCTGGTCGAACGCTTTGAGGTTAAACGTGCCCAGATGAACGGTCGCGTAGCAGAAGTGGAAATCGGAGCGGAACTCTTGCTTGAAGAACGCCGGGGTCGGGGCGAAATTTTCGAGCCCGCCGCCGCCGCCGCCGCTGGTAACGTATACGATGCCGTTCTTCTGATCCACTTTGCCCTCGCGGATCGGCCAGGTGCGCTCGTAGACATGGACGTGGCCGTTGAACACCAAATCGACCTTGTGCTTCTCGTACAGCGTGACGAAGTTCCCCGCACGTCGCCGTAAGTGCTCGACCCTTCCAGGTGTTGCCGTAGTCGTCGTCGTCCGAGCAGTACGCCGGGTGGTGGTGGTAACACACCTTCCACTTCGCGGTGGACGCGGCCAGCGCCTTCTCCAGCCACTTGTACTGCTCACCGTCCGTTTTCAGGTTCCGCTTGGAGTTGGTGTCAAGCACGAAGAATTCCGCGTTGCCATACGTGTACGAGTAGTAGTATTCCGGCTTCGGGAGCGAGAAGTATTTGTAGTAGTGGGGTGGTCCTTTTCGTGGTTCCCGATGCACGGGAACACCGTGACCCGGCTGAACAGTTCGCTACACGGTTTGAACAGGTCGCCGGTCCACTGGGCCTTTGATGCGCCGTCGTCCACCACGTCGCCACAGTGGACGACGAAGTTCGGTCGGCGCTCCCACATCAACTTCGCGACCTTACCGGTCACGACCGGGTTCCGCTGCGTGTCACCGATAACGGCGAAGCTGAAGGCATCGTTCGCCCCGGCGCGGTCATGAAGGTCAGTGGCTTGCCCTCGAGTTTGCGGCCCTGTTCGTCCTGGCACACGACGCGGTAGAAGTATTTCGTGTTCGGTTCGAGGCCCGTGAGGACGACCTCGCCCATCGTGTCGGACTTCTCGACCTTTACCAGTTGTTTCGGCGGGAACGTGGAGCCGTACTCGAGCACCGCGGAGCACGGCCCTTCCGTTTCCCACATGACAGTGATGCCGGTGCGCGTGACGTATTGCAGGTACGGTTCGACCACGAACCGTGGCCCTTCGGGAATGACCGATGGCACGGCGGCGAGCGCCTTGTCCGCCTCGAAGTGTGCCGTCACTTGTTCTGTGGTGATCGCGTGCGGGCAGAGCAGCACTTCCTTAAGAGCGCCGTGGAGCGGGTAGTCCTCGTTGTCGTCCTTGTAAGCGCCCGATTACAAACGGTGCGACTTTCGAGTACAGGACCGGGCCGGACTGCTCGGCGCTCGTCGAATCCAACTGTCCGTTCACGAACAACTGCATTTGTTTACCGTCGTACACGGCCGCGACGTGGTGCCACTTCCCGCGCGCGAATTCGGTCTTCGACTCCAGGTAGGTCATCTTGCCGTCCCCGTCGTCGGCGCCCTTCGTCGACAGGCCGAAGAAGAATTTCTTTTTGTTCGTGCCAACAATGAAGCCGGTTTCGGCAGGACCGTTGTCTTGAAGCACCCCAGAATGCCGGTCCATTCGGTCGGCTCGTCCACCCGCACCCACGCGACCACCGAGAGCGCCTCTTTCGGAAGGGGCGCGGTATCGGGCGTTGCGCGGGCCACGAGCATCACACCGTCGTCCGGGCCGGTAAGATGGAGGTGCGGCCCCGCCGCACCCTCCGCCACGACCTTCGCGCACCGAGGAGGGTGCCCGGCAACTTGCCGGCCCGGTCTGCGACAGTTTTGCGGCCACTGCGTCGGCATCGAACACCCACGCCGATGCCTTCAGGTCCGGCTTCGGCGCCGCCGATGTTACTTCGTTTCGCAGGAACGCGACCGCGAGCACGGCGAGGACGCACCCGCTGGCCCCGCCCACCTTCGCCCACGTTTTGGCCACAAGTCACCCGATGTTGAGGGATCTGTGCTGCACAAAATGAGATCCGCAGCTCGTTTTGTGCTACCGCGGCAGTATAGCGAGGTGTCTGTGTAGTTCGGGTGAAATTAACGAACGTGCCCAACCGCACAACTGCGCCAACATTTCGCCCGGCCAGTCGTTGAGTTCGTTGACAGTAGTAGTGTGAGGGTGATACCGTGAATCTCACGGGTTCTCGCGCCCTCAAAATGAAGACGTTCTGCTCGGGAGGGATCAGATGGGGCACCAACCCTGAATCGCTCGGGGCCTGGAAACGAGGGTGTGTCACCGCGGCGCGGCTCTTCACGCTCACTTCTGCTTCGGGTTCCCGTGAGCGTTTCGTCTGATTTTGCCGCGCCCGTTGGCCGTCGAACCTGGAGTCCGCAGGCGATTCCGCCGCACCCGGAGAACCGCAATTATGGCCGTCACGAAAGGCTACTGGGGCATCGACATCGGTCAGTGTGCTCTTAAGGCCTTGCGCCTGGAGATGATCGACGGGAAGCCCACGGCGACCGCGTTCGATTACGTCGAGCACGAAGATCCTTTCGCAACCCGACGCGGACCAGGACACCCTGATCCGCGAGGCGCTCGAAAAGTTCCTCTCCCGCAACAGTGTCAAGACCGACGACGTGGCCATCGGCATCGCCGGGCAGTCGGGCCTGGCACGGTTCGTCAAGCTGCCGCCGGTCGAAGAAAAGAAGATCGCCGAGATCGTAAAATTCGAGGCGAAGCAGCAGATCCGTTCCCACTCGACGAGGTCGAATGGGACTTCCAGAAGATTGGCGGCGGTGAGGCCATCGACGGGTTCGCCCTCGAGACCGAGATCGGCCTGTTCGCCATGAAGCGGGACGTCATCTCCCGCTACCTCGGCTACTTCACGGGGAGCAAGATCGAGGTCCACCTCATCCAAATGTCGCCGCTGGCGCTGGTCAACTTCGCCACCTACGAGTTGCTCAAGCCGAAGGCCGAGGAGGGTGCGGACGCGGAAGAAGACCCGACCCCGCGCGGCAAGAAGCGCTGCACCGTCGTGATGGACGTGGGCACCGACGCCTCGAACCTCATCATCACCGACGGCGCGAAGATCATCTGGCAGCGCCCGATCCCGCTAGGCGGGATGAACTTCACCCCGCGCTCACGAAGGAACTGAAACTCACGCTCGCGAAGGCCGAACACCTGAAGCGGAACGCGGCCAAGAGCCCGGACATGGCCAGCATCCTCAAGGCCATCAAGCCGGTCCTCACCGACTTCGTGGGCGAGGTCCAGCGGTCCCTCGGGTACTTCACCAACACCCACCGCGACGCACACGTCGCACACATGGTGGGTCTGGGAAGCGCGTTCAAGCTCCCCGGTCTCCAGAAGTACCTCGCGGACAAGCTCTCGCTCGAGGTGAAGAAGCCCACGAAGTTCGAGAAACTGAGCGGCGACGCGGTATTGAACGACCCGCTCTTCCAGGAGAACCTGCTGACGTTCCCGATCGCCTACGGGTTGGCCCTCCAGGGGCTGGGACAGCGCGGCTCACGACCAACCTGCTCCCACAGGGCATCCGTATGGACCGGATCATCCGGTCCAAGAAGCCCTATGCGGCAGCAGCGGCGGCAGCCCTGCTTGTCGGCCTGGGGGATGGCGATGGGCTTCTCCGGCCCCTATGCCGCGATCACTGACAAGGACATCGACAAGGGTATCGAGATGACCAAGTCCGCGGGCACCGCGTACTCGGGTCAGGAGAGCAAGTACACCACCAAGTTGGCCGATTCCAAAAGAAGCAGGACGAGACCAAGCTCATCATCGCCGGAGCGGAAGAGCGGCTGAACTGGCCCCGGTTGACGGAAGTGTTCACCGCCAGCCTCCCGCGCCGGGGACAGCGGCAATTTGAACGAGGCCCAGGCGAAAGTGAACTCCAGCGTGGAAGTGTTCGACCAGAACAAGCTCTGGAAGGGCGAAGGCCGGGCAGGACAGGAGGCTTACGACTGGTTCCTCCGTCGCATGAGCGAGGGCGTACTGGTCGAACAGGCGATCGCGGACGCCAACTCGGACAAGCCCAAATCACTCGCGTTCGTGAACATCGAAACCGTTCACACGCGGTGGGTAAACAATACCAGTGCGTTCCTCACGGCCGCTGACGAACAGGTGCAGACCCGGTTCAGTGTCCCGATCGCGGACTGGATGAAGGACGACGAGCGCGAACGGGACGAGGCCAAGAACCGGTGGAAGCCCAAGGCACCGGAGGGGGGCGCGTGGGTCGTCGAGATCCGCGGGTACACCGACCACAAGGGCGGACGCCGGTTCATCGAGCAGTCGCTCCTCCGCAACCTCCAGCGGACCGATACATTCGCCAAAGACGACGCCAAAGTGGGGCGGTACATCGTCGGTGTCCCGGACCCCGTGAAGGGGAAGGTGAGCCACCCGTTCGTTTACACACGTGGGCGGTTTTCGACCCGCAATCGAGCCAACCCCAGAACATCGCCAAATCGTACCTCGATGGCCTGCTCGGTGGCACCGGCGTCGGCGCGCAGCCCGGTTCCGGTAGCGACGGCGGGTCGGCAGGCCCCGTGCCGAGCGGCCTTTGCCCGGTTCCGGAACGCCTCCCGGCCTCCCAGGGAGCGGGGACCGCCCTCGGGAGTGGGTGGTACCGCCCCGACGCAGCGGCCCTCGCGCCCGCGTGGAGCGGCCTGGGGAGCACCGGCGGCGCCGCCGGCGCGACTCAGAGCAGGGGAAACCCGATGACGTCACCCGGACGCGGTACGAGTTCGTCGTCATGTTCCTGTGGCGCGAACCGACCCCGTCCACGCCGCCCGCGGCGGTACCGACCACGCCCTGATCGGGCGCTTCTTTCATCCCGACCCGGCAACAAGGGTCAGCCGACGTACACTGTGATGCCGCGGTCCCGACCGCGGCCCTTCCGCTCAATACGTACACGCGAACCGGGTTCCAACCATGAAGAGCGAAAGTCCCGCGAAAAACACCACTTCTGGATATTGCTCGGCCTCGTTCCGTTGCTCACATTGATCGGCGTGCTCATGGTGAGCGCAAAGTCGGTGGCAAAATTGACGAGCGCCAGGCCGACATTGACAAGGCAAAAAAGACATCTCGGCCAAGACGAACCCGAAACCAGACCAACTAATTGCCCAGTTAGACAAGGTCGGGACTTTGGTTGGTAAGAAGCAGGAGGATTTACACAAAGAGAACTGGGAACGCCAGAAGAACCTCTTCACATGGCCCCGTAACCCGGAGTGTTCAAGGCCCTCGAAGATAAGGGGCTGAAGTTCGGCGACCCGATCCCGGACCTTACAGCGGTCTTCGGGCCTTCCAACAGCCCGAAACTTACCAGTACGAGTTCTCAACGATTAAGAAGGGCACCAGCGGCCCCGGCACCGGGATGGCCGACCTACTGGCCCCGACCCAATTCGCCGGGGATGGCAGCGCGTGCTCCGCTACGTCAACGATTTCGGTCAGATGGCCGCGAGCAAGGACCAAATCTGGCTGATCCTCGAAGACATGTGGATCCAGCGGTCGCTGCTGGAGGGCTCCGCTCGGTCAACACGGACCTCGCAACTTTGAGCGGGTTAAATACGAACAGAACGGCAAAGTGATCGACGACCCCGCGAAGGGGGCCGCGGTGCAGAACAAAACGAAGCGTTTGTTCCGAAGCCGCAATTGGGAACTGGCGCTGGAGATTGTACCCGAGGGCACTAGTTACAAACTCACCGGCACGCTCACGAACATTTCCGATCGCCTGCAGATCATGGGCATCGGTAACATGATGACGCTCAACGTGTGGCTCTCGTCGGCCCCGCGCCCAGCCGATGCTGTTTAAAATCGGCGGCGTATACCTACCCGGGAGGGGGCGCGACGAAAACCCTCAAAGACAAGGACGGCAATACAAGTAGTTCCCGCGAACGTGCTGCCCATCGAGCCGCTCGCGGATCACGCATTGCCGCCGGGCACCGACCTGGAGAAACTGGAACTGCGCGCCGAGCAGGTGTTCGACGTCCGCACCGTACCGATCAAGCGGATCGACGCCCTCGTTCTCGGCCAACTCGACAGCCGCAACGCTGTAACGCCGACCCTGCTCCCACCACGAACGCCCCCGTTTACTAAGGAGTACGTGGGTGATCCTTCAGCCGAAACTCCGGCCGACGGATCGGGATTGGGATCGGGATCGAAGGGCTCTCTGGGCGGAGATAGACCAGGACCGGGTAGTGGCCCTCCGGGGGGCGCCATCGGCATCGAAGGACCAGGGGATTCCGGGCACCCCGGATTTCCGGGGGGAGGGGCGCGGCCGGGCAGAAGGCAGGCGGGGCACACTCGTCACGGTGATCGACGGGAACAAGAAGCGGTACATCGCGGCGACCGAGCAGGTTCGCCGGATGCCAGTCGGACTCGTGGTCGTCGTCGACCAATCGTATATGCAGGACGTGCTACTCGCGCTCTCGAACTCGCCCCTGCGGTTCCAAATCACCCAGGTCACGTGGACCCGGTTCCGCAAGCCGCTCGACGGCATCGGGGCGGCAGTTCGGCCGGTGGCTCCGGCAACGACATCGAGCCCGGCATGGCAGGCAAGCTTAACTTCGGCGGCGGAGATCCCGACGAGCGCGGCCCGCGCCCGCCAGTTAACATGGGTTCCAGCGGCGGCCCACCGCGACTGCCCGGCACGGGCGGAACGGGGTTGCCGCCGGGCTTCCCTGGTTCCGGTAGCTTCCCGGGTAGCAGTAGCGGTGGCTACCCAGGTAGCGGCTACCCGGGCGGAGGGTCGTCGGTCGTATCCGAGTCGCAGATCACCTCGGGCCTGGTCGAACTGAGCGTGTACGGCATTGTTTCGCTCTACGAGAAGTACGAAGCGCCGAAGCCGACCGACGCGGCCGGGGCACCATCAACACCCCCATCGGCACCGAACGTTCCGACCACGCCGGTGCCGATGGACCCGGCACCACCGACGAACCCGGCGCCCCGAAGATGCGCCCGGCGCCTTCGGGCCTGAGCCGGGTTCCGACCGAGATGATCCGATGTTGTTCCTTACAGCGCGGCTCCAATGATAGAGGAGCCGCGCCGCGGTAGCGGCGGTAACTGTAACGGCCGCGCTGGGCCGGAGACCGAACACCAACATCGCGGGCCGCGCGCCGTTTTACAAGTAGCGTGGCGACCCCGACAGGCACTCGAATCGAGGGACGTGCTGTGGCAAAAAAGCCAAGATCAAATTCGACGCGAAAGATTTCCTGCTCCGTAAGGGGAAATCCTGGTGATGGGCGCGGCCGGGTTCTGTTTGGTCGTGTTGCTCTTCTGGGGTGTGACCAAGTGGGCCAGCGCCGAAGACCCGAGCAAGATCGCGAGCGAGCTGGCGACCAAATCAAACCAGGTCAAAACGAACATCGCTACCGGTAAGGCAAGTGAAGCCGACCTGGAGGCGATCAAGCCGGCCGAATTCGTCATCAAGCCCCAGATCAATACGCCGGCCCGGACCAGTGACTTCCCCAGTTCGGGACCGGTCTTCGACCCGGTCGCGCAACCGAACACGAAGCGCGAGAACCCCATCGTGCTCAACGTCCGGGACTACCAGATCGACCTCCTGCGCGCGCGATGCCCGCCTACGACATCATTCTCGATAACGAGGGCGATCCGCAAATCGCGGTCCTCACGACAACGGTCAAGAGTGACCTCGATAAAGACAAGTTGAAGTTAGCCGTCGCGTCGCTCAAGAGACAGGGCAAGGTGGGCCAGGACAACTTGAACAAGAACAAGGGGCGCAGCTGAAGCCCCCGCAACCGGGTGCCGGACCGCCGGGCGGCCCCAGGTGGTCCGGGCGCCCTGATGCTACCGCCGGGCATGGGCGGAAAGGGCGGCGGCAACATGAGCGGCCCGCGGAATGGCCGGGTACGGGTCCGGGTACAACCTCAACGCCCGGCGCGCCTGGACGAGGGCAAGGTCATCAAGTACGTGTCGCTGAAGGACATCGACGACGCCGTCGCCAAGGGCAACCAGCCCGCCCTCACCGTCGTCCCGATCCGCATGGTCACCGTCCACGCTGTCGTACCTTACAAGGCACAGCTCGAGGAGATCAAGCGGGCGCGCGCCTCACGACCGACGCGGAGGCCAGAACGTGGGGCCCGAACTACCACGGGTTCGAGATCCAGCGCCGCGAATCGCGGATGCTCGCGAGCGGCAAGGAAGACGTGATCCAGGAGTGGGTCGAGCTGCCGAAGGACGTGACGAGCACCGAAGGCAACTACGATTTCGAGCAAAAGTACATCGAAGTGATCGACACCCGCAAGCTCGATGACCACATCGACGAGGGGTACTTCCCGTACTTCCTCAAGCCGGAGATGATGCTCTCGATGCCGCTGCCGCTGCTGGCCAAGGATCTTAACGTCGAGTACCCGAAGATCACGCTCAAGCCGATTCTCGACAACATCAAGAAGCTCGAAGAGAGGAACAACCAGCCGGTCAGTGCGTCGGATCTGGCCCAAAACTCGCCGGCCGAAAGGATGCGAAGGGTATCTACACGCCGAAAGTGAACACAGGGGCCGGCTTCGGCTACGAACGCGAGTTTCGGCGGCGGGCCGAAACTCCAGATCCCTGGCGGCGGTAAGCCGGGATCGATCGGCCCCGGCGCGATCCCCGGTGTCGGACCAATTGGTCCGAAACCGGGCGCCCCGGTGCCGGGCAACCGCGGCTGCCCGACGGTTATGAGCCCCACGGGCAAGCGCAACGTCGGACGAGGTCGACAACTACCTGCTCCGGTTCGTGGACTGCGACGTGAAGCCCGGTCACACTTACGAGTACCGTATCCGGCTGCATGCTGAACCCGAACTACGGCCAGGACAAGCTCGTGAGCAACCCGGAGTTCGCTAAAGAAAATACAAAATTCTTTACAGCAAGTGGATGTACCTGCCGACGTCGATCTCCGTGCCGGCCGAATCGTACCTCTACGCCTACGACACGAAGGCGTACCGCGAGCAAACCACCGCGGCCCACGAGGGTCAAAAGGAACTGCTGAACCGGCTCCAGATCAAGGACAACCAAGCGGTGGTGCAGATGGCCAGTTGGATGGAACAGGTGCGCACTGATTCCGGCACCAAACACGAACCGGTCGGGTCGTGGGTGGTTACCGAGATCCCCGTCGGGCGCGGCGAATACGTCGGCCGCAAGCAGTACGTCAAGCTCCCGCTGTGGTCCTCGGAGACCAACCTGTACCAGTTCCGAGAAGTGGCCGACAAGGTCGTGCCCCGAAGGGCGGGAAGGAGCAACCGCAACCGAAGGGGTGGCTCGTGGATTTCTCCACCAAGTCGATCCTGGTGGACTTTGAGGGCGGCAAGATCAAGGGGCGGTCCGCGGTGAGCTTCGACGAAAAAAGGGGAACGTGGTGCCGAGGACGCGGACCTTCGAGGAAGAGGTCGCGACCGAAATGCTCATCGTCCGCCCGGACGGTAAGCTCGTGGTCCGTAGCAGTCAGGTGGACGAAGGGGACGAGCGACGCAAGGACGTGGCCTCGAAGTGGTCCGAGTGGCTGAAGATCGTCGAGTCCCACAAGGGGCCGGGCGGCACCGGGGCACCGGGGAGCTGAACCGTTCGACAAGAAGTAAGCGTTTCTTTAAAACGCACGCCGCCGGGTGATTCCCGGCGGTGTTCTTTGCCACGCTGTCGTGCGTTCGTGCCCAAAATGACGTCCTCATAGAGGAACACGTTGCCACCCCGGATTGGCCTCCGCGATTCACCCGGTCGGGCTACTATCCCGCCCCTGGGAGGAGAATCGATGTCCGGGCGATACCGAGATTACGCCGTCCTCGTGGCCGTGGCCGCGGCGCTGACACTGCCGAACCTCGGCGCCACGAGCCTGTGGGACGTGGACGAGGGAGTGAACGCCGAAGCCGCCCGCGAGATGCGCGAGAACGACACGTGGGTGATCCCGACGTTCAACTACCAGTGCGCACTGCCAAGCCGGTGATGCTGTACTGGCTCCAGCGCGCCAGCTTCTCCGTCCTCGGGGTAAGTGAGTGGTCCGCGCGGCTCCCGTCGGTGCTAGCAATGTGGCTCACCGCGCTGCTCGTGTACGAACTGGCGCGCCGCATGTTCGACCGGTCCACGGGTTTGCTCGCGGGGATCGTGTTGGTTTCCGCACTGGAAGTCTGCGTTCTCGCACACGCCGCCACGCCCGACGCGACGCTGCTCCTGTTCACCGTCCTCACCTACTACCTGTTCTGGACGCGGCACGAAGGGAACTCGCGCAGGTGGTGGACCGCAACGGCCGCCGCGTGCGGGTTGGCGGTGCTCACGAAGGGGCCGGTCGGGGTCGCGCTGCCGGGACTGGTGATCCTGCTCTATTTCGCCTGGAACCGCGAACTCGGCCGGCTACTCGACCGCAAGTTCTTTTGGGCCGCGCTGGGTGTTTCTGTTGGTCGCCGGACCGTGGTACGGGCTCGTCACGGCCGAACGCGCGCGGCGCGTGGGCAAGCGTTCTTCGGGCGTGAGAACCTTCAGCCGCTCTCGACGCCGATGGAGAACCACCGCGGGCCGTTCTTCTACCACGCGGCCGCGCTCCTGGTGCTCTTCACCCCGTGGAGCGTGTTCCTACTCGGCGCGCTCTGGTACAGCGTCCGCGCAGCCAGAGCTACCCTCCGTCCGCCCTGCCTGGGAAGGGGAGTTTGCTCCTTCGCGGTCTGCGGGCGCTGCTTCAGCCTCAGGGTTCGCGCCTGCCCCCCTTCCCTTCAGGCAGGGCGGACGGGGGGTAGGTTCTTCCTCCACCCGCGCGTTCCGGTTTCTGATCTGTTGGTTCGCCGCGTACCTCGTGTTCTTCTCGGCGGCGGCGACCAAGTTGCCGAACTACGTGCTTCCGGTGTACCCGGCGCTGGCGATCCTCACGGCCCGGTTCTTGGTGCGCTGGCAGAGCGGCGAACTCGTGCTCCCCAAGTGGCTGATGCCGCTGGCGGTCGGGGCGCTGGTGCTCACGGCGCTTGTGGTTGGCGGCGGATTGCTCGTTGCAGGTGATGCGGTGAAAGCCCTCCCGAACGGGGCGCGCGTTTCCCGGTTTGGGGCCGTGGGCGGTGGTCGGCCTCGTGCCGCTGGTTGCGGCGGGTGCGATGGCATGGGCACTCTGAGCGAACGATCGGCAGCGGTTCGTGCGTGCGATGGTGCTCGGCGCGATCGCGTTCACGGGGTTGACCGCCGCGTTCCCGGCACTTAAGGTCGATGTGTATAAGGGCGCCACGAGAGCTGGTGCGCGCGGGGTCGATGACCCGGCGCGCGAGATGCGACTCGCGCACCTCGACTGGTTCCAACCGAGTGTTGTGTTCTACGCGCACCGCGAAGTGACGGATCTGAAGTCGGTCGAACAGGCGGCGGAGTTCCTCGCGGTACCCACGCCCGGTTTTCTGTTCGTGCCTGCAAAGACGTGGGAGCAGTTCGTGGAACCGAAGGTCGCGGTCCCCACGCGAATTGTCGCCCGACACTACGACTTTACCGGAACAGCGAGATCATCGTTGTTACCAATGAAGTGACCGCGACCGCCGAGCGGTGAGAAACGCATGGGTCACAAAGTCGTAAGGTCGCAAGTCGCAATGTCGAAGACCCCTATGATTGAGGTCTTCGACATTGCGACTTGCGACCTTACGACTTTGTGACTCCGCCTATACCACTGCGCCTTCGGGGATGACCGCCGCGCGCGGCACGCAGATGATCCGTCGCGAATGTGGTACGACCCGTTCGGCCCGTCCGCTTCCATTTTGTTGTCCCGGTTGCAGAGCCGCGCGCGCCGCGCCCGACGCGGCAGTCCTTGTCGAGGATCGCGCGCTCGATCACGCCCCGTCGCCGATGTTCAGGTCCGGGCGCCCGACCTTGCGATTGGCGGGCGCGCGCGTCCGTCTCGAACTTGTCCGACCCGATGATGATCGTATCCCGGATGGTGCAGCTCACCCCGATGCGGCCCGAACCCCAATCAGGCTCCGCTCGATGCGCGTGTCCGAGCCGATCACGCACCCGTCGGCCACCACGCTCTCCTCCAGCGCGGCCCCGTTGATCCGGCTGGCCGGCAGGTTCCGCATCCGGGTGTAGATCACACCATCGGGGGCGAAGAAGTCGAACGGCGGGTTCGGCCCGGCGAGCACCAGGCTCGCTTCGTGGTAGCTCTTAATGGTGCCCAGGTCTTCCCAGTACCCGTCGAACAGGTGGGCGCTGATGATGCTTGCTTTTATAGTTCCGCGGGAACACTTCTTTGCCGAAGTCGGTCGCGAGCGGTTTGGCGGTCAGCAGGTCTAGGAGCACGTTCGTTTTGAACAGGTAGATACCCATGTTCGCGAGGTAGTGGCGACCGTTGCACGCGATCCCGCGGCGCTCGATCCAATCGGCGGAGGTGTAATACGGCTCCCGCTCCTCCGGTGTTTTGGGCTTCTCCACGAACCCCGTTACGCGGCTCTGCGCGTCCATGCTCAGGAGGCCGAACCCGGCCGTGTCCTTCTCCGGTACAGGAATCGCTGCGATGGTGATGTCGGCGCGGGTCGCGCGGTGCGTCTCGAACAGGTGGCGGAAGTCCATGCGGTAGAGTTGGTCGCCGGAGAGGATGAGCACCTCGTCGGGGCCTCGCGCTCGATGTACGAGATGTTCTGTCGCACCGCGTCGGCCGTGCCCTGATACCAGTCGGCGGCTCTCGTTCGTCTGCTGGGCGGCCAGCACCTCGACGAACCCCTTGCTGAACATGTCGAACTTGTACGTGTTGGCGATGTGCCGGTGCAAGCTGACGCTGAGGAACTGCGTGAGGACGTAAATACTGTGCAGTTCGCTGTTAATGCAGTTGGAAATTGGGATGTCAATGAGCCGGTACTTGCCCGCGACCGGGACCGCGGGTTTGGAACGGGCTTTTGTGAGCGGGAACAGCCGGGTGCCGCGGCCCCCGCCCAGAATGAGCGCCAGGACGGAACGCATGGAAGAGCCTCGAAACGGGCCTAAAACGAGACGGGCCGGGGCGAACTGGAGAGCCGGCCGCATGTCAGGATGCTAACAGGGTGCCAGCATGGGAAAGCGCACAGGCAGAAGAAACACGGATGAAGTGAAAGCAGCACCAACACAACCCGAACAACTTAGAGAACAGAGAACGGGGATAAGAGTTCAGGGCACGGTAAGAGAAGCGTTCTTGTTTCTGCTCGGACGGGGCATTCGGTGGGAGCCGGAGGTGAAATGGGCAACGCGAGCGCCCCCCGGCGCGGCTCCAGAAACAGGACGAGTCCGGCAGAGGCGGGCGCCCACCGGACTCACTGCCCTTTGTTTTCGGCTTATTCACTATCTTTGTCACGCTTTGCGTGGGGAATATTCAGCCAGAATTCGACCTTCCCCACGCGAACGTCGTCAAGCCCGATGGACACCAGTCCCGGCAACCAGCCTTCAGCACTTTCCCAGGGAATGTGCAGATCGAACCCGAGCCGGTGCGGTTGGCCACGCCACTGGAACGTCACCAGTGTCTTCGAGACCCCGGCGTTGGCGACCGAAACGTGGACCGCTAGTTCCGCCGCCCCCGCGACCTCGCGCGACAAGTACCCGGTCGCGATGAGTTCCGCGTCGTGCTGAAACACGCGCGACAAAAGTGCACGTTCGCGACCGCGTCCGTTGGGTGCAGGAACGTGGTGAGCCGTACCGTTTGGCCGGGGGCGCAGCGGCCGGGCCGAACACACTCACCTGGACGGCGTCGCGCGGGGCCTGCCAGAACAGCAGGTTCCGGCGCAACTTTTTCCAGACGAACGAGTTCTCGGGTGGGTGCTGCTCCTCGGTACAGGGGCCAGTCCTTCCGAATACCGGACGGTTGATCCTGCGGCACGTTGGCCGCGTGCCACTGATCTGGATTTGGTGCTGAAACGCTCGGATCGGGCGGCGGGGCCGGGCGGTCCACGGGGCCGTTCAGCGCTCCGAGTAGCCGATTCGCCATGTCCTGTTCCCCGAATGAGCGGGCGGTGGTGACGGAGCGAAAGCGGGCGAGGGCGCGTGGTCGGAACGGGTCGGGACGTTGGGCCGCGTCTCCGTCTGTTCGAGGGCACAGTGCGGCCCCGGGGTCGCATCGGGCACGGTCTCGGACACTTCCGGCAAATCGAACGTGACCGACCCGTCCGAGTCGTCGCGCGCAACGGGGCGCGAATCGCCGAACTCGGTTGTGTGCCGTGAAACCGCTCCGCTCCGGCCGCCCCATTTCTGAAGGCGCGACAGGAGCAGCGACTCCAGCGGGGGCCGTTCCACCTGTGATTGCGGGCCGGCAACCGCCAGCGCCGCGAGCGCGTCTTCTAATTCATATAGCGATGGGAACCGGTCGGCCGGAGCCGGAGCCATCATTTGATCCAGGACGGCCGCGAGTTCGCGCGGCACATCGGGGCTCACGATCGCGACCGATGGCGGCGGGCCGTTCCGCTTCGCGCGGAGTTGCTCCGCGAGTGCCGGGTGCGGGTACGGGGCAGCCCGGTGAGCGCGAAGTAGCAGACCGCGCCGAGGGCGTACTGGTCGCCCGCGGGCGTCGGATCGAGCGGCGAGACCGCCAGTTCCGGGGCCGCGAAGGTCAACACACTGGCCGAAGCGAACGCTGCGGACATGGAATCGAACAGTGACTCGTCCGCGTCCAGGTTCTGCGCGAGCAGCGCCCGCACCGAGTTCGAGCACGCGAGGAAGCCCGTCCGCCCCGACGCTCACGCAACTCGGCGTCAGCGCGCCGTGTGCCACGCCGCGTGCGTGGTGCGCGCGAGCGCGTTGGCCAAATGGCCCAACAGCGCGATTGCTTCGCTCGGCGCTAGCGGGCCGCTGGCGTCCACGCGGTCCGCCAGTCTCGCCCTCGCTCTGCGGCCACACGAGGTAATGGAACCCGCCCGCCGTATCGACCTCGATGAGCGGAGCGACCGAGGGATGCGTGTCCCCGGCCGCGAGCGCACGCGCGAGTTGCTTCGCTTGCCGCGCCTGCCACAAACTTCGGAGCGGCATCACCCGGACCGCGAACGCGCCGGACTTGGTTACGTGTATCGCGGAGAACAGCGGACCAAACGTCCCGCGCCCCGCGATCCCGGTGAGCCGGTACGGACCGAGTACGAGCTGAGACGCCTCACCCGCCAGCGCGTTGGGCCTGGAATGTACTTAGTGCCCCGTGCCGGACGAGGAAGTCCGCCATCGCCCCCGCGGAGCCGCCCGGGAATTCTGATAGCAGTTCTCCCAGCCGCCCCGCGTCAACGATCCGTGGCGGGCCAACTCGTCGGCGAGGGCCGCGGCGTCCACGGAATTCGCGACGAGGGAAGCGGACATGGCAACCGGCGCTAGATTCGTTCGTGTTGGATCTGAAAAACCGCGACGCGGGCGTAACCCGACCCGCTGCGGCACGATACGCACTCTACCATAGAACACACGTTTCCCGTTGCACCGAAAGAGCCGACGCAACGGAGCCGGGCGCGAGCGCGGCTCCGGTCAAGAAGGGCATTCTGTTGCCCGAGTGTGTGACGTAGAATGATGGCGCGAATCGCACACGCGAAGTTCGACCCGCC
The DNA here is from genome assembly GCF_017939745.1 of Gemmata palustris. Classification (NCBI taxonomy): domain Bacteria; kingdom Pseudomonadati; phylum Planctomycetota; class Planctomycetia; order Gemmatales; family Gemmataceae; genus Gemmata; species Gemmata palustris. The sequence goes on from NZ_JAGKQQ010000001.1 coordinate 5,489,046, forward strand.
CGGTTTCCCCGCCCCGATCCCCGTTCTGGGAGTTCGACTATGCCCCGCGTTCTCGTTGCGTTGTTGTTCCTCGGTGGCCTCGCGCTCGCCGCGCCCGCGACTGGTGCCGACGATTGGCCCATCTTCCGCGGGGCCGACCGCACCGGCGTTTCCAAGGACAAGGGGCTGCTCAAGGAGTGGCCCGCGGACGGTCCGCCGCTCGCGTGGAAGGCGACCGGGCTCGGCGTCGGGTACTCCAGCGTGTCCGTGAGCGGCGACAAGGTGTTCACGATGGGCGACGCGGACAAGGACTGCTTCCTGTTCGGGATCGACCGCAAGACCGGCAAGAAGTTGTGGGAACTGAAGGTGGGCAAGACCGGCGGGAACTACCAGGGGCCGCGCTGCACCCCCTCGACCGACGGCGAACGGGTCTTCGCGCTCGGACAGCACGGCGACCTCGTGCGCCGCCGCGAAGGGCGGCAAAGAAGTGGCGCAAGAGCTTGTCGAAGGACTTCGGCGGGCAGTCCGGCATCTGGAACTTCACCGAATCGCCGCTGCTCGATGGCGACAATCTCATCGTTACGCCCGGCGGTTCGACGGCCACAATGGTCGCGCTGGACAAGAAGACCGGCAAAGAGGTGTGGGCCGGCACGATCGACGGGGCGACACGGCCGGGTACTCGTCCGTGGTGATCGCGAACCTGGGCGGGGTGAAGCAGTACGTCCAACTCATGGCCAACGGTCTCGTATCGTTTGATGCGAAGACGGGCAAAATGCTGTGGCGGTACGGCACGAAGAACGACCGGTTCGGCGGGAACACCGCGAACATCCGACCCCGATCATTAGCGGCGAATTCGTGTTCGCGGCGGCCGGGTACGGGCGCGGGGCCGCGCTCCTGAAGGTCACCAAAGACGGCGCCCAGTTCGCGGTGGAAGAGGTGTACTGGAACAAGGCGCGCTGACCAACAAACACGGCGGCGTGATCCTGGTCGGGGACAAGTTGTTCGGCGACCGCGACGACAGCGGCAACCCGTTCTGTGCGGACTTCAAAACGGGCAAGGTGCTCTGGACCCGCAAGGGCGGCGAGGGGCGAGGGTCCGCGTCGCTGACCTACGCCGACGGAAGCTCTACATCCGCTACTCCGACGGCTGGGTCGCGCTCGTGGACGCGACCGCGGACAAGTACACCGAGATCAGCGCGTTCAAGGTGCCCAATGGGAAGAACAACACGTGGGCGCACCGGTCGTGGTCGGCGGCAAGTTCTACGTCCGCGAACTCGACACACTCTGGTGTTACAACGTGGCGACGAAGTGACCGTGCCCGCCCCGGACTTGCGGCGCGGGCCGTGGACCCGCCGCTCGCCTATGAGATGCAGTGAAATACAAGGAGCTTCGACTTTACGACTTGGGACGTTCGGACCTTACGACTTCGCCGAATGAATGTCCCAGAACACGTCGCGGCGCGCGGGCGCATCCACAGGTAGAGCACGAACGCGAGCCCGAGGAACCCCAGCCCGAGCCACTCCGGGCGGAGGTTCTCCGCGACCCAACTTCCCGCCTGCTGGTACAGCGGGAAGCCGTCGGCCTTCTGCGATTCGTAGTCGAGCTTGAGCGACTTCAGCCCCATCGTCATGTACGGGGCCGCGAGGCTCAGCAACCCGCACGCGACCGCGAGCGTCTGCTTCGCCCTTTGATGTCCAGCGGGACCTCGGCCAGCACCTTCGTGCCCTGCCGGATCACCACACGCGCCTGGATGCGACCCAGTACCCGAGGGACGACCCAGATGGTCGCGCTGGGTGTGCCCGCGGCGTCAACGGTGATCGCGTGTCGCGGGGGTAGCAGTCACACCCCGGCAGCACGGGTTCCACCTCGACCACCGACCCCTCTTCCACGCTGAACGTCTCGCTCACCGCCTGTTTTACTTTCTCCTTCACGATTTCCGCGATCTCCTCTTCGGAGAGGATGACGAGCAGCGGAAACATGCGGTCGGGGTTCATCCGCGTGTAGTAGCGCACGGTGGCCCGGCGCTCGGAACTGCGTTTTGCTGTCTCGGAGCTGCGTTTTGCTTTCGCGTGCCGGTAACGCGCTCGTCCTCAATGCCTTTCAAACCCTTTTTGACCTCAATTACTGTCTTCCCCAGCGGACGGGTGGAGCGAAAAGCACCACGGTCCGGGGTGCCACCGCTGGAGCAGGGGCCGGAAAGGGAGCCGGGGTGCGACCGAGCCCGGGGCCGCGGATCGCGCTACCGTCCCCTCGTCCGCTGGCGACTCGGGAGCCGCGACGTAGAGCAGATCGAGCCACAGGATGCCGTCGCGGTAGTTGGTCGCACGGAGCGTTTCGCACAGGTCGCCGATCCGCTCGGCCGGTCCGACCGGTTGACCGTTGGCTGTGAAAGTCCAATTCCACACGTGCGGGTAACGGTCGTGAAGCGCCATCACCTGGAGAAGTTGCCTGAGCGTCGTGCTCGAGAGACGGTGACTTCGCGCTCCTCTTCCACGAAGCTGGGGGCAACGTCGCTCCGCCTGATCGCAATACGCACGGTTTGTGTCGGCGCGTCTGACATCGGGTGACCTTCACCGGGAACGGGATGCCAGTTTCTTCGTTGCCCGCCCCGGATATTCGCGATTCAGCGGCAGCGGATGCCGTGGTACTCGAGCGGGAACTCGTAGTCCTTGCGAAGCGGGTGCCCCACCCAGTCGTCGTTGAGCAGGATGCGGACGAGGTTCGGGTGCCCGGTGAAGAACACGCCCACGAGGTCGTACACCTCGCGCTCGTGCCAGTCGGCCGTTCTCCACACGCCGGACACACTCGGCACCTCGGGGAGCGCGCGCCGACCGCGTCGCCTTCCAGCGGGAGCACCAGTTTCAGCGTGAAGCGCGACCGGGGAACGCGAAGCTCGACAGGTGGTAGAGCACTTCGAGGTGCGGCTCGAACCCGGCCTTCGCGACCTTCTTCGCGTCAATTTCGAGGTAATCGACGCCGGTGATGTCGTTCAGGAGCGCGAACTTCAGTCGGGGTTCGTCGCGCAGGAACCGACACACCTCGACCAACTGCGCCGGCTCGACGGTCACGAACGGATCGAGCGCGTCGAGCTTCTTGCCCGTGATCGCGGGGCCGAACCGTTCTTCGAGCGCGGCGATTTCGGTGGCTGTCATGATGGTTCCTAAACGTCACGCTTTGACGGGCTTGGCGCGTTCCTTGTTCTCCGCCAGGAACGCGACCGCCTTCGCGGGATCGGCCAGTTCTTCGGGCAACTGCACGCGCCCGGTGCGTGCGGGCACGGGCAGTTCCGCCGGCTTCCCCTTCGTGAGTTCGCGCATCTTGTGGATCTTGTCCTGCACCCGCATCAAGCCTTCCAGCAGCGCTTCGGGGCGCGGCGGGCAGCCGGGCACGTACACATCGACGGGTACCACCAGATCGACGCCCTTCGCGACGTTGTAGCCGTACTTGTAATACGGCCCGCCGCCGCACGTACAGGCGCCCATCGCGATCACGAACTTCGGGTCGGGCATCTGGTTGTAGAGCCGGCGCACGCGGTCGGCCATTTTCAGGTTCACCGTGCCGGCGACGATCATGAGATCCGCCTGACGCGGGGTCGCGCGAAACGCTCCGGCCCCGAACCGGTCGATGTCGTACGCGCGCGCGCCGGTGGCCATCATCTCGATGGCGCAGCACGCCAGGCCGAACGTCATCGGCCACAGCGACGACTCGCGCGCCCAGTTGATCGCGTGCTCCAGGCTCGTGACCATGAACCCGTCTTCGAGCGCCCTTCGAGCAGACCCATCACACCCCTCCGGACGAGTGGCCCACGTGAGCCGGTTGATTAGACGCAACGGCTTCGAGCGGAGGGCCGGTTCCGCCGACCGGTTCCTGGGCCGCAACACTCCGTACCCATTCCAAGTCCCCCGCGGCGCCACAAGTACGCGAACCCGACCAGCAGCACACCGAAGAACACGAGGATGTCCGCGAACGCGATCCACGCGAGCGACTTCGCGGCGGCCGGTTCCGGCGCGCCCGCGTCCGACGCGGCACCACGCGGTTGCAAGTTCATCGCCGATTCAACACGCACTTCCGCCGGGCGCGATTCATCCCCGCACGCACCGCACTGCCGAACACGACGGCCCACGGGAAGAAGAACGCGAGTTCCACGTCGAAGATCACGAACAGGAGCGCGACGACGTAGAACCGCAAGTCGAACTGAATCCACGCATCGCCGACCGGCTGCTCGCCGCACTCGTAGACTTCCGCTTTCTCCGCGCTCGGGAGATCGGGCCGAATCAGCCGACCCAAAACGAGATTCGCCGCGAGCAGGGTTAAACCCGCCGCGAGGAAGATCAGGATGAAGAGAACGAGCGTTGTCATGGAAGCTCCGGGCGAACCCTGGCCGCAAGGCCAGCGGGTGTTGCCATCAATCCCGGCTGTGAGGCCGGGTTCGCCATCACGTCGTTTGCTTCCCATCAACCGCGGGTTTCGGCAGGTCCGCGGTCTTCGTCCACACCGGCAAACTGACCCGCTTCGATTCCTGCACGGCGGTCGGGTTCAGCGTCGCTTGCCCCCACGCGACGTCCAGCGGCAGTTTTGCGTAATCGACCACGCAGCCGTCGCGGGTGTACGTGCTGATGTCGTGATTCGAGCCCATGAAGATGCAATCGACCGGGCACGGGTCCACGCACAGCGCACAGAACATGCACTTCGTGTAGTCGATCTTGAACCCGGTGACGACGAACCCCTTCGCGGGCGGCGCGGCCTTCTCCTTGTCGATGTAGATGCAATCGACCGGGCACGCGGGCACTTGTCGCACCCGATGCACGTCGTCAGGTCGAACCGGTGGAACCCGCGGTACCGCGGGCGGATGGGCACCGGCTGCTCCGGGTACGCGAAGTGGCTCGTGAACGTGCCGCGCCGGAACGACTGCACGAAGTACCAGAGCGTGACGTACATGCCCGAGGCGAGCGTGGTCGTCGCGAGGTAAACGTTGCGGAACCAGGCACGCATGGGATGACCGTGCGGGGGAGGGGTTCGAGGAGGTGATTGTAAGGAAGGTGGACCAGAAATCGCAAGGCGCGGACTTCGCGAGCCGCTCCGGGCGTCGGGCACCGAATCGGATCGCTGGTGCCGCCGTGCGAACGACCGCGGTCAATGTGGGGTGCGGAGTTTCAAGCGTTGAACCGCCTGTACTGGCGGTAGAGCTGTTGGGACGACGATTTTGGATCTTTGGAACCCTCGGAATTAGTCTCAGAAACGCCCAATCTCCCTCACTCCAGATGCTCGACTAACATTTGCTAACATTTTCGGGTTGGGCGCCCTGCGAACACTGGCGTCACTACACCAATCGCTGATATTTCAAGATATTCAGCGTCATTTCGCCTCTCGAGGCACCCGCGCCAAATGGTAACATTGGCTAACAAAAATCGGCCCCCGACAGTGGTCCTCAACCGGCTTCAGCTTCTTGCACCTGCGCGGCTCGCCAAGCAGTAGATAGCACCATCCAATGCACGGCTTCACACTCTCAGCGCCCTGAGCCGGAAGCCAGACATTGACCATTCGTACATTATATCACAGTCGGCGCCGACGGAGGTGTCCTTTTCGATTCCGAGCCCGCCGCGTTGGAGGAATTCGCTGCTTAAATAGCTCCCCTCCTCAACGAGCAACGGCCCGAGGGGTTTTACCCCGGGCCGTTGCTCGTTGTGACCACGTTCGTGCTGTGCTGTGCCCGCGAACGGGCAGGATCGCAGTTTCTACGGTTTCTTCGGGTCTTTCGGGTCCGGCTGAGCGACCGCGGGGCTGACGGGCTTCGCGCTGTCAATGTGTTTGATCGCGGCCTCGATCAGCCTGACGACCTCCTCGACGGTCTTTCTCTCGTGCTCCCGTCCTTCTGCATCTCCTCGGCGACCCTCAATTCCCTGTCCTTCAGTTTGAGCATCCCTCCGCGGCCTTCCGCTCCTGGTCCTTCAGCGTGTTAACGAGCTTCCCCATCTCCGTCGCGAGCTTTTTCAGGTCCGGGATCGCGGGCTTCGCCCCCGCGCCCATCGCGGCGATGGTGTTGACCGTGGTGACGGTGAGTTGGAGCGGTTGGTCCTCTCGCCGAGCAACCGGACGACGGCGTCCAGTTTCTTCGCCCCATTTCGCCCATGACGCTGATCGCCTGAAGTGCCTGGGCCTTCACGCCCACTTCGACCCCGGTCAGGTGGCGGGCGAAGGCGTCCAGGGTTTTCTTCGTTGATTTCCCGCGGGTCGAACTGCATCAGAACGAGGCGCGCCCAAATTTCGACCTGCTTGTCTTTCTCCAGGGCGGGGATCTTGGCTTTCAGATCGCCGACCCGGTGCTTCATGCGCGTGATGATGATCGCGGCCGACTTCACATCAATGGGCGGGTTCACTTTGGCCCCGCTTTCCTCACCCCGTCCCACGGCGGACCGAGGAGCGTAAGCGACTGGAGTGCCTCCATGCGAACGGAGGCGCTCACGTCCTTCGCCAGCACGTCGGCCAGGGCGGTCAGAGCCTTCATATTCGGGCCGGTCGTCTCGCTGAACCCGACCCGGCCCAGCGCGCTCGCGATGGCCCGGCGCGTCTCGTAAGAGACGTCCGACATCGCGACGCCGGTGAGTTTGGTGATCGTGTCGTAGGCCTTCGGCCCGAACATGGTGATCGTCAGAACGGCCTGGTACCGGGAACTGCCGCCGGTGATGCCCGTGTCCACGACCTCGGCCAACATGCGGGCGCTTCCTTGTTGTCGGCCTCGGCGTCGAACGCGATCGCCCCGACCGCGCCGAACACGGCGAACCTCACACTGGGGTCGCGCTCGGCGGCCATGCGCCGGAGCAGCAGTTTGCTCACGTCGCCCTTCTGGGCGGGCGGGCCGAAGCTCGACAGCGTGCGGGCCGCGAACTCGCGGATGGTCGGGTCCGGGTCCTCCATGTCCTTCATCACGGCCTTGATGTCCTTGCCGTTAATGTCGGTCGGCCACTTCGGTTCCGGCGGTTTGGTCGGTTCCTTCTTCTCCGGTTCCTTCTTCTCCGGCTGTGCGGCCCGGCACGGCCGGTTGCGCGCCCACCACGGCCGCGACCAAGAAAGCGAGCAGGAGCGCGAACGTGCCGCGGAGCGCAGCGCTCCCGGCCCCGCGGCTGGGAGGGGTGACGGACGGCGAGGCGGGTTGCATGTCGGTACCTCGGTGACTCTTCCCGATACGAGCTAACGTTAAGCATACCCGCTGCGTTGGCGCGGCGGCAACGCCACATGACCGATCCATTTCGGTGGCCCGGGGCGCCCGCGGTCCGGTAACATATCAACCATTCGCGCGCCCAGGGAACCGGAAATGGCCATCGAGTTCGTCTGCCCCACGTGCAACGGTACGCTCCGCGTGGACGACGGGTCCGCGGGGCGGGTGATCCGGTGCGGCTCGTGCCTGACCACCCTGCGGGTTCCGGACGCGGCGCCCGCCCCACCCGCCCCCGAGGCGCGTCGTGCCGGTCGCTCCGCCCGCAAACACTTCCGAGCCGGACCCGCGCGACGAAACCCCCAATCCGAACGACTACCTGTTACACGACTTGACTCCGCCCGGCCCGCGGGCCGGTTCCGCGACCCGGAACCTGGCGGCCCGCGCGGGAGCGCGATCAGGACGACCCTTACGATCGCCCCGCGACCGGGACCGCGACGAGAACCGCCCGCGCCGGCGGCGCGACCACCGCCCCGCCCCCGGGCCGCGCGCACTCTTCTGGGTGACGGTGATCGGCGGGCTCATGGTGCTCCTGGTGTTCGGCTGTTGTGGCGGGTTGTACCTGCTGATTCCCGGCCCCAAGTGGCAGACGCACGAGTCCGCGAAGGGCGGCTTCAAGGTGGACCTGCCGGCCCCGCCGCGGAACGACCTGTCGAAACTCGCGGGGGACGCCCGACCCCGACATGCACATGGAGGGCACGATCCTGATCAGCCGCGCCGAGGAGTTCGCGGTCGTTTACGGCGACATCCCGGTCGCCGATCAGCAGTTCGGTAACGACAAGGCGCGGATGGACGAAGCGGTGAACGCGATGAAGACCGACGGCGAGGTGCGGGCGGTGCTCGGCCAGAAGGACATCATCGTGGGCGGGTTCCCGGCCCGCGAAGTCGAGTTCAGCGCCAAGAGCGGCGGGTGGTTCGTGGCCCGGGTCATCATCGCCGACGGGCGCGTGTACGTGCTCGTCGCGGGCGGGCGGTTCGCCCGGAGCGGGAACGAGAACGCGCGGGCGGTTCCTCGACTCGTTCGAGATCACCGACCCGAAGTTGAAGACCGTCGCGCAGAAACGGGAAGAGGAGGAGCGCAAACTGGCCGCGGAGCGGGCCAAACGGGAAGAGGAGGAGCGGCGCGGAGCGGGAGCGGGTACACGTGCAAAAGCAGCGGGACGCGGACGCCGCGTTCCTGCACTACGAGCACGACGGGCCGGAGCCAGGGCGCCCGATCGGCATCGCGGACGAACGGGCCGAGCAGGGGTTCGAGTGGCTCGACCGGAACGGTGGGATCGAATTCCGTCACGGGACGCCCTTTGCCGGCCCCGGTGTGCGCGGGCCAGCCTGGTATCCGACGGACGGAACGGACCCCGGGTTCCCGCCTCTGGGGTGTCGAACCCCGATCGCTGGAACGGGAACCCCTGGACGGTCTCGGTCAATCCGAACGGGTTCTCCGTCGCCGGTTGGGCTCGCGTGCGGTACGTCCCGGTCACACCCATCTCGGTTCACGAGGCGTATGGGGCGCAGCGCCGCTCGCCGAGGTCACCGTAAACCGCACCCACGTTACGGCTCGAATTGCTGGCTCGAACGGGACGGTCGAGTTCAAACACGCCTGGGTTCACGACGAGAAGTGGCACCACGTTGCACTGACCCGGAGTCAGACCGGGGCACAACTGTACTTCGACGGCGCCCCGTTGCGTCCAGCGACACAGGCCCCACCGCCCCCGCCTCCGTCGGCATTACCTGCGGTTGGCTGCGCTACGCCGACCCCGACTGGCCCGGTCCGCCGGGCGTTGATGGCAAGCCCGCCAAACCTTACGTGGGGCACGTCCGCGGGGCCGTGGACGAGTGCTTGGTGATCGCCCGCGTGATGCCCGGCGCGAAGTCGCGAGACTGGCCGGGCGAAAGGCGCCCCGGTGGCGCTGGCCCCGCGCCCGGTCGAGCCCGACTGATCGTGAGGCCCGGGACCGGGGTAACTACCCTTGGCGGCGATGAGCCCCGCGAGGAAGCCGACGGCGTCATTACGGGCTTTGGCGGCTTCGGCCAGTGCGGTGAAGTCGCCGGCGCCGCGCCAGTTCGCTCACACCGGGGCAGATCAAGTTGCGGTCGTCTTCCGCGAGCAGGAACTTCTTGGCGGCCCTGGAGCGCCTCATCGACCCGGTTCGCACGCAGGAGCAGGTTCACGTACACTTGTGCCGCGTAGGTCGCGCCTTCGGCCGCCTCGCGCTCGGCCTTCGCCGCGAACCGCGCCAGTCCCTCTTCGACCTTCTCCCCGAGCACGTTCAAATAGGCCAAATAGTCGTCGTAGTTCTCTTCAAAGGGCGCATCATTGTTGCCCTGAAGGTTCGGCGCGAGCTTGCGCCCGTAGACGCAAAGCTCGCGGGCATGATTGAGTGCGGGGCCGGCGGGTAAATAGGTGCTCATCTGCACCACGCTCGACAGGTGCGACGTGTCTATGTGGTACGCATCGTCCGCGAACAGTTCCGGGTGCGCGTTTACGAGTTGCGAAACGCTCGCGCTGTCGGGCACCGGGAGATCGCGCCCGGCGAGATCGCCCTTCAGCCGTTCGGTGAGCTGCTGCGCGTGGAGCGCGGCCGCGAGTCGGCCGACACAATACTCGCGCAACTCCGGGTTGGACCCGAGGTCCGAACCGCTAACCATCGTGATGGCCGAACAGATGCCGTGCCGGTCGAGTACGAGATCGAAGCCCTTTTTCGGCAGCACGCCGCTCTGCCACGCGATTTCGATGATCGGGTACACGTCGTCGTCGGGACCGGGCGTGAACTTTTCGAGCGCCTCACGGACCGGCTCGGGTTCACCAAGCATCCGGTAGAAGGCCCACGCCTTCGCGTACTCGCCGCGTGCGAGGAGCAGTTCACCGACGTGCCGACCGGCGGTGCGGATCGCCTCTTCGTAGGGCTCGTGCGTGTGCGCCGGCAGTTCGTTGGCCGGCCCCGTGGGGAAGGGGAAACACCGAGTTCGATCCGCTTCTTCATGAGGAGCGCGTAGAACAGCCCCTGAAAGTCCTCGGTCCGGCGCAATTCGGCAATGAGTTCGTCCACGGCGGCCGCCGGTCCGCGCTCCGCGAGCGCCCCCTTCAACCGGTCGAACGCGGCATCGCTGATCGCGGGCGTCTGCGGTTCAGCGGGATCGTACATCGGAGGTGCTCCGGCAAATGCTCTGGGGTGGGATGCCCTCAGTGTAGCACTGCCGCGCGCGAGCGTCGCGGGCCGTATGGCTGGGGTATTGGGGAACGGTGCAACTTCGCTGGCGGTTCTGGAGTATCATCTCGGAACTGCTCACGGGAGTTTCGTCATGGGAATGCCGGCCGCACGCCTCACGGACATGCACACCTGCCCGATGGTTACGGGCATCGTCCCGCACGTCGGCGGGCCGATCAGCGGGCCGGGGCGCCCACGGTCCTCATCGCCTCGTTACCGGCCGCACACGTCGGTGACATGGCCGTGTGCGTCGGCCCGCCGGACAGTCTGGTGAAAGGCTCCGCTACGGTGCTAATCGGCGGCACCCCGGCCGTGCGCCTCGGTGACAGCACCGCGCACGGGGGCGTCGTGATACTGGGGTGTCCGACCGTGTTGATCGGGGGATAGGCGAACGGCCGGTGTGAGCCGGCCGGTAATTGCCTCACACAACACACCCGCCGCTCGTTAACACTCGCGGTTCGCCCGGACGCTTGGCGAACCGCGAGTGTTAACGAGCGGGTGTCTGCTTCCACCGGCCGGCTCACACCGGCAGTTCGCCCGATTCACTCCACTGTCACCGTGAACTGCGACTTGGCGTCCACATCGACACTCACCTTTGTGACGGGTTTGCCTTCGGCGATGCGGGTGAGCACTTCGGCCGAGATCATCGTGAGCACGGTACCGGTGATGATGTGGTCCGCGTTGCGGGCGCCGCTGTCCACGTCCTTGCACCGCGCCGCGATCGTGTCCACCACCGCCGGCGTGCAGTTGAACGCGGCCTTGTAGTTCGTTTTGAGGCGGTCCCCGATCTGCTTCAGTTTCAGCTCGATGATCTTCTTCAGCACCGAGTCGCCGAGCGGGTAGTACGGCACCACCGTCATGCGGCCGAGCAGCGCCGGCTTGAACGCCTTCAGGAGATCGGGCTTCAGCATTTCGGCGAGCCCTTCGGGTGAAGGCGCGGTGTCGGGGTCGGCACACGCCTTCATGATCGTGTCGGTACCGGCGTTGGACGTGAGCAGGATGATCGTGTTCTTGAAGTTCACGTCCTCGCCGTCGTCGTTCTGCAGTACGCCCTTATCGAACACCTGGTAGAAGATTTCCTGCACGCTCTCGTGGGCCTTCTCCACTTCGTCGAGAAGCACCACGCTGTACGGCCGGTTCTTGACCGCGTTCGTGAGCACGCCGCCCTCGCCGTAGCCGACATAACCCTTGGACGTACCGACCAGCCGCGAGACCTTGTGCGATTCCTTGTACTCGCTCATGTTCACGACGACCATGTTCCGGTCGCCGCCGTAGAGCAGGTCAGCGAGCGCCATCGCGGTCTCGGTTTTGCCGACGCCGCTCGGACCGGCGAGCAGGAACACCCCTGCGGGCGCCGCGGGTCCGCGAGGTCGGCGCGGGCGGTGAATGCGCTGGGCGATCGCTTCGAGCGCGTGCTTCTGACCGACGACGCGCTCTTCGAGTTTGTCGGCCAGTTTGAGAACGGTCTGGACCGCGTCGAGGACCATTTTGCCCATCGGGATGCCGGTCAGCCCGGAGACGACCTGGGCCACCGCGCCGCCGTGAACCACCGGGTACACGAGCGGGTTCTCGCCCTGCACCTTTGTCAGAGCCGCATTGAGTTCCGCGAGCGCGAGTTTCTCCGATTCGGGCGCATCAGCCCCGGTCTTCTCGATGGCGGCGCTTGTCGCGGATCTGCGTAACCAGTTCCTTCTCTTTCTTCAACTGCTCTTCGAGTACCGCCTTGCGGCTTTCGGCCACTTCCTTGCGGCTCGTGAGGTCCGCGACGCGCTCCGGGTTCCCGGTCGATACGCGGCCCTCGCGTTCGAGGAAGTCGATTTCCGTCTTGAGGTGCTGGAGCTCGCGGTTGGTGTCGTCGAGTGCGGGCGGGGTCGCGGACTGGCTCAGCGCGACGCGGGCGCACACGGTGTCGATCAGGCTGACCGCTTTGTCGGGAAGCTGGCGGTCCGGCATGTACCGCACCGAGCCGCACGGCGTCAACAATGGCTTCGTCGAGAATGCGGACCTTGTGGTGCTTTTCGAGCATCGGCACCAGCCCCGGAGCATCCGAATCGCCTTCTGCTCGTCGGGCTCGTCCACCTTCACCTGCTGGAACCGGCGCTTGAGGGCCGCATCGGTCTCGAAATACTTCTTGTACTCCGCGAACGTGGTGGCCGCGATCGCGGAGCTCCCCCGCGCGCGCGCCGGTTTGAGCAGATTCGCCGCGTCATTTTGCCCGGCCTGCCCGCCGGCACCGATGAGCGTGTGGGCTTCATCAATGAACAGGATGATCGGAACGGGCGAGCGCTTCACTTCGTCGATGACCGACTTCAGCCGGTTCTCGAACTCGCCTTTGACCCCCGCACCGGCTTGCAGCAAGCCGAGGTCGAGCGTGTGGAGTTGCACGTTGCGGAGCGGTTCCGGCACATCATCCGCCGCGATGCATGCGCGAGCCCTTCGACGACGGCCGTTTTACCGACCCCGGCTTCGCCCGTGAGGATCGGGTTATTTTGCCGGCGCCGCGTCAAAATATCGATCACTTGCCGGATCTCGGCGTCGCGCCCGATCACCGGGTCCATACCCGACTTGGCCTTCGCCGTGAGATTTACCGTAAACTGATCGAGGGCGGGCGTCTTCCCGCCGGTGCGGGGAGCGCCGCCACTACTCATACCGCCCCCAGCGGCCGAGGCCACTGCGGTGGCGCTGGCTTCCTGTGCGGCCTCCTCGCTCTGCATACTCGGGAGCAGGTCGCGGATGTCGGAGGCGAGTTTCTCCTTCGAGATGCGGCCGAATTCCGCCGACGCGTTTCAGTTGCTCGCCCATGTTGTCGTCGGCGAGCATCGCGTACAGCAAATGGGCCGAGCGGACCTGTGAGGCGCCGAGCTCGAGCGAGCCGAACACCCAGGCTTCGCGGACGGCGCTGAGAATGTTGGTGGAAAGGCCCGGCGCGCTGGTGTTACCCGTTTTGAGCCGGTTGAGGGCGGCGTCGAGCTCGCGCTTGACTTTGTTCGCGTCGATCGCGTACTGGCGGAGCAGGAAGCCCACATCATTGTTCGGGTTCGATAGGGCGCCGTGAGCCAGTGCTCCAGTTCGACGTAGAAGTGCGTGCGCGTCATGCACAGCCGAATGGCTTCGTCCACGAGCGTGGTGCGACACGTCGGGCTCAGTTTCTCGATCAGCGCGCGGGGAAACGGCCATCAGCGGCTCCGGATACGGGTGGGAGTATGAGGGTTACGGAACGAGTGGCCGAATCTTTCTGGCGCGGAACAACGAATGACTCGGCGGCGGAGTCGTGGCCCCGGCCCACTGATGGCCCACCCGCTCCGCTAATTCAATCGTGAAGGCGGTAATTATTGGGTCGCGGGTCGTTTCGGAACGACACGAGTTCGTGGCACGCGGCCCCTTTCTGTTCCGCGGTCGGTCAGTTGCTTAACGCTGCTAACCGAACCGCTGGTCACCGTGAAACTTTCGCCCCGGAGCGTAGGGATGGGTGCCGACTCCGCCGACACCACGCGCGTGACGCTTCTCCACCGGCTCAACCAGGACCCGGCCGACCAGATTTCCTGGGGCGAGTTCTTCCGCCTCTACAGCCCGGCGATCCGCGGGTGGCTCATGCACTGGGGCTGCAAGAGGCGGACGCCCAGGACGTGGCGCAGAACGTACTCATGCGGCTCACGCAGAAGCTGCCGCAGTTCAAGTACGACCCGAGCCGGAGCTTCCGCGGGTGGCTGAAGACGCTCACGCACCACGCCTGGCACGATTTCGTGACCGAGGCCGGGAACCGCGTCCGCGGGAGCGGCGACACCAGCGTGTTCGACCAGCTCCAGTCGATCGAAGCGCGAGGATCTCGCGGCCCGCGTCGAAGCGACATTTGACAAGGAACTGCTCGAAATGGCCCTGCTGCGCGCGGGAGCGGGTCGCGGATAGTACCTGGATGGCGTTCAAGCTCGCGGCGCTCGACGGCGTGGCGCGCAAACGATAGCCGACCAGCTCGGGGTGCGTGTCGCAGGTGTACCTCGCCAAGCACCGCGTCCAGAAGCTCGTGCAAGAAGAGATCAAGGCGATTGAGACCCGGGAGCAGGCGACGGGGGTGAGAACTCCGGCGCAGGGGCACGGACCGGGCGAGCGCAAGTCGGTCGAACCGTTCCCCTTGCCGCCTCACGGCCGCGCCGCCCCTCGAGTTCCGCCCGCGGTTCGACTACTCTCCTCGCAGTGCCCTCCCCTTGCCCACCGTCACGATGCCTGATTGCCCAGAAGACACCGACCTGGCCGGGTTCCTGAACGACTCGCTCGGGGCCGACCGCCTCGCGCTCGTCTCCGGGCACGTGGACGGGTGCCCGCTGTGCCAGGCCCGGCTCGACCGCCTGACCGAACAGGCGAGCGGGGCCGTGGCCCGGTACAAGGAGCTCTCGTCCGGTGTGCTCCCGGACGCGCGCTCGGGCGGCGTCGCCTCGGCCCCGGAGGACGCCACGCTGATCGTGGGGGAAGCCGGCCCCTCGGGGTTCATCGGGGTACCGCGGGTGCCCGGGTTCGAGGTGGCCGGGGAGATCGGCCGGGCGGAATGGGGTCGTGTACAAGGCGCGGCACCGCCGGCTGAACCGGCTCGTCGCGCTCAAAATGATCCTGGCCGGGGCGTCGGCCGACCCGCGCGTCGTTCAGCCGCTTCCTGTTCGAGGGCGAGGTGCTCGCGCGGGTCCAGCACCCGCAAGTCGTTCAGGTGTTCGAGGTGGACACCTACGAGGGGCCGAACCGCGTACCGATCCCGTACCTCGCGATGGAACTGCTGGAGGGCGGGTCGCTCAGCCGCAAGCTCCGGGCGGCGAACGAGGGGACCGCCCGCGCCTCACGCCGCGGGAAGCCGCCGAACTGCTCGAGGGCATCGCGCGGGCCGTTCACGCCGCGCACATCCAGGGCGTCGTCCACCGCGACCTCAAGCCGGGCAACATTCTCTTCGCGAGCGCGGATTTCGGGACGCCGAACCCGGACCTGAAAACGGGGACCGGGGACAAGCACACCGTCGCCGCCTCCGGCGCCCGCGCCCCACGCTGCACCCCGAACTTCGCGCTGCCCAAGGTCACCGACTTCGGCCTCGCGAAGTTCACCCAGGACTCGGGGCGGACCTGACGCAGACCGGACAAATCGTCGGCACCCCGCACTACATGGCCCCGGAGCAGGCGGCCGGGGCGCGGCAAATCGGCCCCGCGGTGGACGTGTACGCGCTGGGGGCGATCCTGTTCGAGTGCCTCGCCGGGCATGCCCCCGTTCATCGGCACCGAGCCGATGAGCGTGATGCTGAAAGTGGTGAACGAGCTCCCGCCCGACGTGCGCTCGTTCCGCCCCGAGGTGCCCCGCGACCTCGCCGCGGTCACGATGAAATGTTTGGGGAAAGACCCGGCCCGGCGGTACGTGAGTGCCGAGGCGTTGGCGGACGACCTGCGCCGTTCCTCGACGACCGGCCCACCAAGGCGCGCCCGGTCACCAATTTCGAGCGCCTCTGGCTCTCCGTGAAGCGGAACCCGTCCGTCGCGGGGCTGTTGGCCGTGCTCGCGCTCGTGCTGTGTACCGCGTTCGTCACGTTCGGCGTGATGTGGGTGCGGGCGGAAAAAAGGCCGACGACGAGAAAGGGCTGAAGCAGTTGGCCGAGGGCGCGACCAAGCGCGCGAAGGACGCGATGGTGGAGACCCAACGGCGGGAAGCCCAACTCGTCTTCCGGCGGGCCGTGGACTGGTGCGAGGAGGGGCGCTGGACGAAGGGCTGGAACTGTTCGTGCAGGCCGCGGAACTGGCAGTAGAACTCGGGGACGAAAACCTCGAACGGGTCGTTCGGATTAACCTGGCGGCATGGGCGCGGGACCTCCCGCTGCCCGCGCGCCTCAAGCACACCGAGCAACCGCGCTGGCCGCGTACCACCCGGACGGCAAGCACATCGTGACCGCCGGGCGCGGGCGCGAGTTGTACCTCTGGGACATCGCCACGCGGAAGCGGGTGCACCCTACAAGCCGGCGTTCCTGCTCGGGCGGAATTTGTTCGGCATCGCGCCCCGGCTCATCACGTACTGGACCGTGGCCATCAGCCCCGACGGGCGCACGATCGCGGCCGGCGGGACCGACGCGGCCCTCACGCTCTGGGAAACGAGCCTGGACCGCCCGGTCGAAGAGGTGCCCCGATTGACACGTTTGCCGCGGACGACGCGGACGTGCGCAAACTGCAGGACAACAACGTCAGCCTGTGGACGATGGCGTTCTCCACCGACCAGGTGCTCTGGACCGGCGACGGCGCGAACGGGTTGCGGCGCTGGGACCTGACCGACCCGCGGAAGCCCGTGACCAAGCGGATCGTTCCGAAAACGGGGCCGTCCGAAGCGACGCTGCAAATCATGACCGCGTCCCCGACGGCCGGCGGTTGTACACCGGGGACCGCGCCGGGCGGGTGCGCGGTGGGACGCCACCACGGGTGTCGAGCTGCGCAGTTGGCCCATTAAAGGGTGGATCACGGACATCGCCCTGGCGCGCCCGACGGTAAGCGCGTGGCCGCGACCGGCCCCGAGGGGTTCGTGCGCGTCATCGACCTCGTGACCAATAGAGAAGTCCTCGAACTCAGCCTCATGGGGGCCTACGGGAACGGGGTCGCGTTCGCCCTGAAGCAGCCGTTCCTGGTCGCGTCCGACGGCGACGGGAACGTGCGGTTCTGGCACCGCGACACCGGGCAACCGATCGGCATCCCGCTCCGGTTCCACGGCGAAGTGACGCGGATGCGGTTCCGCCCGGGTTCGGACGAGTTCGCGGTCCCCGCGGGCGACTCCGTTTACCTGTGTACCGCGCCGGACCCGCCCGCCGACCTGATCTCCGCGGGCCGCGGCGTGCGCGTCCGCGGGCTGGACTCTCGCCCGCGGGCGACCGGCTCGCGGTTGCCGACGACCGGACCCTCGACCTGTTCGACGCGCACCAGCAAGCGTCCGCTCGCGCTCAACCACGGTAGCGACGCGCTCACGATCCGGTTCGATACGAACGCGGCCCGCTCGCGCGTGCTCCGCGGCACCCGCAACGGGTTCGACTGGTTCACCGTGCCCGACGGGACAAAGACCGAGCCCACTGCGTCGCTCGGTTTGGGCCGGGTCCACCGACTGGAACCGCTGCGCGACGGCACGGGGTCGTGGTCATGGGGTCCACGGTCGTCGCGCGCTACGATTCCAGTTCTCTACTCAGCGCCCCATTATCAGCCGCCCCCCCGAACCTCCCCGCGGGCGTGGACCTGAGCACGATCGCCGTTCGGCCGGACGGCGGCGAGGTGTTCGTGGCGTTCGGCGACAGCGCGCCGTTGTGATGGCGGGCGACACACTGGAACCGCTGCGCGAGTGGGCGATTGGCGACGAAATCCTTGATGCGCGATACACCCCGAACGGGGAACGAATTTTGATCGGAATGAGGGCGAGCGTGGCCGAACTGCGCGACGCGAAGACCGGGCGCGCGTGGGGCCACAAATGCCCCACGCGCGGGCGGTCGCGGGGTGGCGGTCAGTCCGAACGGTGCGGTCCTGGTGACCGCCAGCCGCGACGGGACCGCGCGGTTCTGGGACGGGGACTAATCTCCCGCTGGGCACGCCGTTGCGCCACGGGGGCCGGTCACGCACGTCGCGTTCGCCCCCAACGGCGAGCACATCGCGACCGGGACCGGCACCGGTCACGTCACGCTCTGGGACGCCCCCCGCCCACTCAAGGGGACGCTCGAAGAACTGCGCGCGATTCGGCAAGAAAGAATAACGCAAACGAAATGGCCCCGGCTCGCACCTCTTCGCAACCGGTCGCGACGCCCTGGTCCGATCGAATCGCAGTGGGCAGCGGAACGTACCGGTTCGAGGTTCAGGCGCGGTCGAAGTGCTCCGCCAGCATCGCGTTCACGCGGTCCGCGTGCTGAATCGGCAGGCCGTGCGATGCGTCCGCGAACGCAACGAACCGCGCACCGTGTTGCTGTCAACCTTGAGGACGTTCTGTGTTCTAGATTTGCGGACAGCCCGTGTTCGGCAGCCCGAAGTTCCCACGAGAGGAATGATGCGATATCCACTTCTCGATCCTCTTCGCGGGGTGGCCGCAGTCTGGGTGTTTTGCACCACCTCGTCTACACGTTCGACGATTCGGCCACGTTGCCTCTCTTGCGAATCGGGTACTTCGGCGTACCAATGTTCTTCGTCATCTCCGGGTACTGCCTGACCGCGGCCGGGAGGCGCGCGGTCAGGAACGGACCGCGCCCGAATGGTTCCTGCTCCGGCGAGCGAGCCGAATCTACCCGCCGTTCTGGGCCGCGGTCGGGGTCGCGGTGGCCGTGTACGCCGCCCTCCCACTGGTCGGCCCACCGCTCACCGCGTTCGAGGAACACATGCGGTCTGCGTGGCGGCCAGTCGCATCGGGCGAGTGCGCGGGGGTGCTCACTCTCACCGCCGGCTTTCGCCCCACAGGGGAGTTGCCGTGGGACAAGTTCCGCGCGGTGAATCTCGCCTTCTGGACGCTGGCGATAGAGGTTCAGTTCTACGCGGTGGTGTGGGTCGCAGTTCGGGCCGGTCGGTGGTTCTATCCACTGCTCGGCGCGGTCACGGTCGCATCGCTGCCGTTCGCGGCGAGCGAAACCGCGTTTTCGAGCGGGTGGTTTCTTCCCTTCTGGCCATTCTTCGCGCTGGGGATCGGGCTATACGCGGCACTGGAGTGCGGGGCGCTATCCGTTCCGCATCCATCCGTGCTGTTCTTGGCTCACCAGAGCCGGGTTGCTGTTCGTCGGTTGGCCACAGCCCCACTGATGCCAGACGGGAGCCAAGAGATGATCGCGAGCGAGTTCGCGTTCGCGGTCGGATTGACGACCGTACTGTGGGGTATCTGGCGTTCGACCGAAGGGGCGCTCCAGTTGGCCTGGGGGGCCGCTGTATTAGTCTACCTCGGCGCTGTGTCATACAGCGTGTACCTCCTGCACATCCCGCTGATGCTACTCGCCGGGCACGCGGTGGCGATCGCCTTTCTGCCAGGAAGTTCTGGCTTCTTGGCCGCAACGGTGACGACCGTGTGCGTTCTGGTCTACCCGTTTTACCGATATATCGAGCGGCCGTTTATGGTCAGCACTCGTCGTAGCATTCCGGAGGCGCGGCGCGGTCGGCCTTGACACGGCTCGGCCCGGCAGCCGAAACTACGCATCTTACGCTGTCGGTCCGCTACAGGACGCCCAAATGCGCATCTGCCTCTTCGAGGATCGCCGCGCCGCGGACCTGCACCCACTCACGTTGACGCGGCCCGCGGCCCATTTGCTCTGTGGATTAACGACCCTCGGCGCGAAACAGGCCCGCTATTTTGGCGCGAACGTCGTCGGGCACCTGTGCCGGCCCGTGCTCACCGAATGGCTCCGCACGCGATCGCGCGCCGGTCAACGATCCGGCCTGGCTCCGGGCCGCGCCCACCGTCCTCGTTAACGGGCGCTGGCTCGCGCGCACGCGGCACTCAACGCGCGCCAAAATCTGCTCGCCGAAGGGCCTTTTCTCGGGACTGTGAACGCGCGGTCGCGTTCGCGGTTCTCGACGCGCGCCGGTTACAAGCGGTTTCGCCCGCCACTGTGGACGACTGCTTGCGGGACTGGGCACAGGCGCTCCCGCGCCGCGAAGTCGGCGGGGCACTGATCTCCCGGCCCTGGGAACTGATCGATCACAACGGCGCGGAACTCGCACGACTTTGAAGTGACGTGCGACCCGGCCGCGGCCGGGTTCCACCCCACCGGTGTGGCGCTCGTCGGCCCCAGCGACCGGTTGTTCATTCACCCCACCGCGCGCATCGACCCGCACGTCGTTGCGGACACCACCGGCGGGCCGGTCGTGATCGGCGAAGGGGCCGTGGTAACCGCGTTCACGCGCCTCGAGGGGCCGTGCGGGATCGGCCCGCACGCGCACCTGCGCAACGCGCAAATCCCGCGCGGGACGAGCATCGGCCCGCACTGCCGCATCGGGGGCGAGGTCGAGGCGAGTATCGTGTTGGGATACACGGACAAGCCGCACGAGGGCTTTTTGGGGCACAGTGTCGTTGGGGAGTGGGTGACCCTCGCGGCCGGTACGAGTGCCGTCGATCAGCGGTGTGACTGTGGTCCGATTGGCGTGCTGGTGAACGGGGCGGACGTGCCCACGGGTCGCACGAAGGTGGGGAGCGTCATCGGCGACCACGCGAAGATCGGCGCGGGCGCGTTACTCGACTGCGGCTCGTCGATCGGCGCGTTCGCCCACGTGACGGCGACCGGAGCCCTCGCACCGCGGGCGGTGCCGGCGTTCCACCGGGCGGGTCCGGGCGGGGTGCAACCGCTCGACGCGGCCCGGGTGCTCGCGGCGGCCGACGCGGTGGTGCGCGGCGGGGACGAACCGGGGCCACAACTTGCGGCTCTGTACCGCGCTCGCGGGGCGCCGGAAGCGGTGACCGAAACGCCCCTGCCCGCGCCGGTCACGCTCACGCTCCGCAAGAGCGCGTAACGCCCGTGCGGGTAGCGGTAATTCGACCCGAGACGGACCTACTTCTTGTCCGCCTTGGTCATGCCCGCGACCGAGGCGCGGGTGGCGCGGATGCGGTCGAGGAGGTTCTGCTTGGCGATGCTGGCCGGATCGAGGCGGGACGCCGCTCGCGGGCTGGGGCGTTTGCGCGTCCAGCGCGAGTTTCGCCGCTTCCGCCTTGTCCTCTTGGGTCTCGCCCTTCGAGAGCCGGTCCTCGGCGTCCACGTGGCCGGTCTCACCGTACATCTGCTTCAGCTCGCCGATCCCACGACGCGCTCGAGCCGGACGTAGCCGATCTCGTCGTAGGGCACGAAGAACGCGCCCCTCGTCCGTGGTGCCGCCCCGCGCCCGCGGAACACGATGTACGTCGGCTCGAACCGGACGACCGAGTCCACCGACAGCACGAACTGGTTGCGGAGGACGAGGTTGATCTGGGGTGCGATTGTTCCGGGATTCGCTTGAACAGCTCCCACAATCTTCGCGACGCATTTGCGCTCTCGGGTTCGGGCGACCGGCCGGTGGGCACCGGCCGGAACGGATCAGTTTTTCGTGACTTCGAGGCTCACCGGCGGGCGCGTGAGCTTGCGGTAGAGCCACACCTGGGACGCGCCGGCGGCGACGCCACCGGCGGCGCACACGCGCCAGCTCATCCAGCCGAGCAGGTACTCGAGCGGGGTCTTCGGGAGCGCCTTACCGTCCGCGGCCAGGCGCGCAACGGCGCGGGCCGAGGCCATGTCCTCGAACGCGCTCAGCGTGAGCGCGAGGGCGGCCGTGGCGACGAGCACGCCGACCAGCATCACGAGCGGGCCGCGGGCCAGGGTCCAGGGGTCGCGCTGGTACGGCCGGAGCTTGTACCCGTCGCCGAGCCGGCGCCAGAGCTTCGTGAAGCACAGGTCCGCGGCCTCGGGGCCGGCGAACACGACCGTGAGCCGGCTCGTGCCCAGGCCGTTCGCGTACTCGACGACGAGCGCGTTCGAGAGCAGGTCGAGCTTCAAGTGCTGGACCGAGATCAGTTCCACGACCACCGCGAGCGGGCCGAGCAGGTCTTCGAGGTCGCCCCGGCCCCGACCGCGGCGAGCAGTTCCGCCTTCGGCCCCCCCGGCGAGCGGGGCCACGTGGAGCCGATCGAACGTGAGGACGACCAGCGAGTGCGACTTCACTTCCGGGTGGACCCACACGCGGCGCGCGAGGAGCCCGGGAGGGTCGTGTCGAGCGTGATCGCGTTCGCAGCGCGCATGGAGCGGGGAACCGGGTGTACGAACGGGATCGCGAATGATCCCCACCCGTAATCGGTAGCACGCGGGGGGTGGGTCAAATCCGAGAGCAGGGGGAGAGTGTGAGCGGGTGAAGGGACGATAAGACAGAAGCACGAACGTGTTCCCGTCCTGCCACCCTGCTCTTCACTCTGCTTGCAATTCCGGGAAGACCGCGGGGGAGAGTTTGGCGGCGACGAGGTGATCGTGCAGGCGCTTTTTCGCCTGGAACTTGAGGTTCGCAATGTCTTGTTCGGTCCGCTTGAGCCGGGCAGCGACTTCGGCGTTGCCCCACCCTTTCACGTACAAGAGTTCGAGCGCCATCACCTTCGCCCACTCGCCCTTCAGTTGGAAGTCGCGCACGAGGTCGCAGAGCGCCTGTCCGAGTGCGTCCTCCTCGCGCTCGCGCTGTTCGGCGCTGCGGGCGAGGGTGGACGCGCGCGCGCTGCCGGTCGTCGGGCGCCTGGCCCATCGCCTCGTCTTCGGTGTCGGTGCCGCTCTGGTAGCGGAGCCGGCCCATCTTCCGCAACTGGTCCGTGACCTTGTGCCGCGATGGTGAACAGCCACGTCTGGAGGTCGCGCTTGTCGTCGTAGTTCACGAGACTGTTACTGAACCCGATGAACGTCTCCTGCACCACGTCCTCCACGGAGGCGTGGTCCTTGGAGCCGGCGGCGCACGTAAGCCGTGAGCCGGCCGCGGTACCGCTTGTCCAGTTCCGCCCACGCGGACTGGTCGTTCTTCCGCACGCGGTTGATGAGCAGCCGATCGGATTCGGTGGTCATGGTGTCCGGACGGGTAAGGTGGTGTGTGGGCGCGTTAGTCTCGTTTCGAGATCCGTGTAGCGACCGAACGAGCCGCGACCGCAAGGGAGCAGGGCTTCCCGTGTGTTGAACCGTGACCACAAACGGAACGGCCTCCCGCTCCCTTGCGGTCGCGGCTCGCGACTGCGAGCCTGAAACCGGACTAGACGAAGATCAGCGCCGCGGCCGCGCCGCCAGCGAGGATCGCGGCGCCCAGTGCCAGCCAGCTCGTGAGGTACCCGCGGGTCCACTCGTCCGCGCGGAGGAACATGAAGCCCGCGAGCGCGACCGCCATTAGCGCGCCGATGATGCGCACCCCGGCGCCGACGCGCTCCTGGGCGCGCAGTTCCCGCACCTGCTCCGCGGTGACTTCGACGTCGTACTCGACGTACACGAGGTTCCCGGATATGCCCTCTCGAACGAGCAACTCGGCTTCCTCCGGGTCGGGCTTGCGCGCCGTGCGGCTGTCCTTGCGGAGGAACTCGGTTCGCACTTCGTTGACGGAAACCTTGTGGCGCACGGGCGGGTCGAGTTCGCTGAGCTTCTTCTCGATTATTTCGCGGGCCTGGGTAAGTGCGTCTTCTTCCGCTTCCGCCTCGGTCGAGTACGCCACGATGCTCACGACGCGCTCGCGGATCACGAGCGGCGGGCCGCCGGGGTGCGGCGGCGATTTCGGCGCGGGCGGCCCTTTCACGACCGGTGGTTCCGGCGGCGACGGGGGAGTGCCCCCCTTCGGAGGTACGGGCTTGGGCGGGCCGACCGCGATGCGCTTGGAATCCTCGAACGCCACCCAGCCCCCGAAAATCGATCGGTCGCGCTTCGCTGCGAGTTCGGGCATCTCTTTCGCTTGCGAAGTCGCGCCACCGTTCACACCGCTGAGCGCGAGCGCTTCGGCTTCCTTGCGGGCCTTCTCCGCTTTGCTCCCGGTCGCACCGCCGGGGACCGGACCGGATCTGGCGCACGCGCCCAGCGCGAAGCACAGCCCGACCACCGACAGTCGAAGGATGTTCCGCGCCGCGCTTTTCATGCCACTCTCCTCGGTTCTGATACCCGCTACCGATCCCGTGTGTTTCGCTGGGACCGACGAAACACGGGCCGAAACTACGCGCGCGCCGACTTCAACGGGGGACCGGCCCACGGGCTCGCGACCTGGGCCGCAATGGTCGCGATCACCAGCACGGAGATGCCGAGCATCGCGGGCGTGGACTCGCTCGTCGGCCACAGGAACAGGAAGATCCCGCCCCAAAACGCGATGGCCAGGATCGGGATGAACCGCACGCGCTCGCGCCGGTTGCGGTTCGTCGTGGTCCACCACCGGGACACCGCAACAGTGACCCCGAAGTAGACCAAATATTTCATCCCGGTCCCGAACGTGTCCTGACTCAACCGGTGGTTGAACACCACGATGTCGCGACTCGAGGCGTTCGCGTTACCGGTCGGGAGCGCCCAGCCGTCGAGCCAGAACGCCAGTGCCCCGATGCACAGCCCGACCACGAGCTGAATCGCGCGCCGGCCCCACGGGTTGTTTTCGCTCCGCTTCGGCAACCGCCCGATGGCCATGACCGACCACGCGAGCACGGTCGAGAGCAGGAACACGCGCCCGAGCAGCGACCACGGCACCGAACCCTGGAACACGGCCCACGGCGCGGTACACGCGGCCGTAATCAGCGGCGCGAGCGCGAACCCGCCGGCCAGTTCGGTGAGCCGGTCGCGCGCGGTCTGCGTGAGCGGCCCCGCGGGGATCGGCTTTTCTTTCGTGCGGGTGTCGCGCGGAGCGGGGAACGCGACCGGGCGCACCGCGTCCGACGGGACGTCCAGTGGGGGCGCTGGTACCGGAAGCGGAGGGGGAACCGGGCGCGCACGCGGCAGCGTGGGAGTCATCGACGCCGCCGTGGACATGTCCGGGGCGCGCCGGCCGCCGGCGAACATCTCTTCGACCGCCCGCGCGAGTTCGGCCGCGGTCGCGAACCGCTTCGCCGGGTCTTTTTCGAGCGCCCGCCCGATCACCTCGCGGTACGGGACCGGCAGTTTGGAGAGGTCCGGCGTCTCGGTGATGTGCTTGATGAGCACTTCGTAAGGCGTCTCGCCGTTGAACGGCCGGAGGCCGGTAATCATCTCGTAGAGGATGATGCCGCACGCATAGATGTCGATGGACGCGGTGTAGTTCCCGTTCTTGATTTCCGGCGCCATGTAGTACGGCGTACCCACCCCGCGGCTCAGGTCGCTGCCCTCGCTACCGCTGATGCGCCGGGACAGCCCGTAGTCGCCGATCTTCAGGTGCCCGTGCTCGATGAAGATGTTGCCGGGCTTCAGGTCGCGGTGGACGACGCCCTGGTTGTGCAGGTACCCGACCCCGCGGCACAGCGCCGCGAACCACTCGCGGATGACCTGCGTGGGCAGCCCGGTGGGGTGCTTGTTGATGACGTGGGCGAGCGACTCGCCGAACACGTACTCCATCACGACCCACTGGTCGCCCCGAGCATCGACCCGGAGGTCGAACAGGTGAACGAGGTTGGGGTGCTTGAGGTTGATGCAGTGCGCGACGCCGCGGAGTTCGGCGTCGGTGTGGCCGCGCATGAGGAGCTTGAGCGCGACCTCTTTACCGCCGTCACTCACGGCGAAATACACTTCGCCGAACGCGCCCTGGCCGACGCCCCGCTTGAGGGTGAACCCGTCGAGCGGGCGCTGCCCGGACCGGTATGTGAACTTCATCGCCATCGCGAACCCCTGCGGATCGGGCGCACGGCCCCTCTCATCTAGTTTGATTCGCCCGGCGTGGGCGGATCTTGAGGGAAAAACCGACTCCGACCGAAGTAGAGCCATTATAACGAGTTCGCGAGCGGGCGGGGTAACGTTTCACGGCCCCACGGTTCGTGCTCGGCTTCACAGCCGCGGGTCGATTGGTTCGCTCTCCAGCGCCAGCACCGCGAACACGCACTCGTGAGCTTCGCGCAGAGGCGCGCTGCGGGCGAAGCGCTCCAAGCCTTCGAGTCCGAGTCCGAATTCGCGCGCGGCGAGTCCGCGTTTCGCGCCGACCGCCCGGTGCTTCAGTCGCGAGAGGTGTTCCGCGGCGAGGTAGTCTGGCCCGTAGATGATGCGCAAATACTCGCGCCCACGGACTTTCAGCGCCGGTTGCACGAAGAATCGCCGCCCCTGCGTAAGCACTTCGAGCGGCTTTACCACCATCCCCTCGCCGCCCGCGTTCGTGAGATCGAGCCACCACTGGGTCGCGGATTCGACTTGGGCCGCGTCCGCGAGATCGACCACGCGGAACGGCGTCGCCAGGAGGATACCGCCCCCCCCGGCCCCCCTCGCTGAAGGGAAGGGGGAGGGAGACAATTCGCAATCGACAGACATCGCATCAGGTGCAGAGGTTTCGCGCGCCGGCTCCCCCTTCCCTTCAGGGAGGGGGGATGGGGGGGTCGGTTGCCCCAACTCCGCGAGAGTGCGCATGTGCCAATCGTGGGTGCGGTCGAAGTAGAGTTTGCCCTCGGTGGCGAGCAGGAAGAACGGGGCGAATTTCAGGTCCGCGACCGAGTTCACCGGCCAACAATACTGTTGGTACGCGGTGGCGAACCGCTCCACGGCTTCCGCCTTCGCCGAGAAACGTGCGCGCAGGTCGGCGAGTTCTGGTCGCGCAGTCGAGGTTGCCAGGAGCTTGTTAACCTCAGCAAGCGCCGCGGTCGCCGCGCTGCCGGTGGCCGCGTACTGGCGCTTTAAAAGTTCCTGCGCCTTCGCGGACCACGGCATCAATTCGCCGTCGAGCGCCACCCAATCCGTACCGAACTTCGTCCACCAATCGGCGGCCGTGAGTGCGTCGCGTACCAGCGCGAGAAACGCGCCCTCGGTCGCGGGGTCGTCGAAGAACCGCCGACCGGTTCGCGTATAGACGATACCGCTCTCGTTGCTCGCACCAAAGCGCCGGGCGGCCGCGGCTTCGTCCTTGCACACGATGACGACGGCGCGCGAACCCATGTGCTTCTGCTCGCACACCACGCGGTCCACGCCCTCCTGCTTGTAGTACCGGAAGGCTTCCGCCGGGTGCTCCAGAAAATCGGGCAGCGCTGATGCTTCGCACGGTGACATCGTCGGCGGGAGGTAAATCAGCCAGCGCGGATCGGCCGCAAACCGGGACATCACTTCCAGCGCGGCGGCCGCGTTCTCCTCGCGGATCGTGACCTTCCCTGCGAACCGCGTTTCGATGGTGCGCCGACCGATCACGTCAGCGAGGTCGAGATCGGAGGAACCTACCCCCCCATCCCCCCTCCCTGAAGGGAAGGGGGAGCAGGCGCGCGCTGTGCTTGAGGACACACTACCTACCCCAGAGCTTTCTTTCCCCCCCTTCCCTTCAGGGAGGGGGGCCGGGGGGGTAGGTCCAGCCAGCGGGCGCTTCGGCTCCGCGTACTCTTTCTCCGCGGGCACGTTCACTAACTCTTGTTCCGGGTAGCGCAACGCGGTCAGCGCGCCGCCGAACACGCACCCCGTATCGATGCAAATGCACCGGTTCTCCCACGCGGGTGTGAGCACCGGCGTGTGGCCGTACACGACGTTCGCACGGGCACGGTAGTTCGCGGCCCAGTTCAGGCGCACGGGCAGCCCGAATTCATCGCTCTCGCCGGTCGTGTCACCGTAGATCGCGAACGCCCGCGCCTTCCCCGAGAGGCGCCCGTGCATGTCCGCGGTGAGCCCCGCGTGCGCAACGACGAGCCGCCCGCCATCGAGCACCAAGTGCGAGGGGAGTTTCACGATGAACTCCTGCACGCGGGCGCGCAGTTCCGGCAGCTCCTTCTCGAACTGCTCCACCGACTGCGCGAGGCCGTGGTTCAGCTTCACCTTGTCGGGCGTCTTCATCCACCGGAGCAGCTTGTCTTCGTGGTTCCCGAGCACGCAGAACGCGACCCCGCGCTGGACCGCGTCCATGACGAGGCGGTACACCCCCGGCGTGTCCGGCCCGCGGTCACACAGATCGCCCACGAAGACGAGCTTGCGCCCCTCCGGGGGCGAGACGCGCCAACCGTCTTCGCTCGGGGTGAGCGTGTAACCGAGTTTGGCGAGCAGCACGAGCAGCTCGTTCAAGCAGCCGTGAACGTCGCCGATGATGTCGAACGGTCCGCGCTCGTCGCGCCTGTTCACGGGCAGTCGGTAGCGCTCGAACGTGACCGCGGCGACCTCTTCTTCGCTGTTCAGCACGTGAACGCGGCGGAACCCCTCGTCTTCGAGCCGCGCCAGCGAGCGCCGGAGGTCTTCCGCGTGGCGCTGGGTGACGTGCGGCCCGAACGGGCGCTCGGCCGCGCGCTGCTGGTTCCGCGCGTGGCACACGTCCGCGGTGAAGTTGAACGCCACCGCGACCGGCTGAACGTGGTACTTCCGCGCCATTTCGAGGAACGGCTTGCGCGCTTCCGGTCGAACGTTGGTCGCATCGATCACGGTGAACTTGCCGCGCGCGAGCCGCTTCGCGCAGATCAGGTGCAGCACCTCGAACGCATCGTCCGACGCGGCCTGGTTCATCTCGTCGTCGCTGAGCAACCCGCGGAAGAAGTCGGAGGAGAGGATCTCCGTCGGCTTGAAGTGCTTGCGCGCGAACGTGGACTTGCCGGAACCCGATGGGCCGACCATTAGCACGAGCGCGAACTCCGGGATGTGAATCGTCATGAGCGAAGAAATCTCCTCGGTCCGGCCCGCGCCGGCGGCCCTCCCCAATTCAAGGCGAGGGGAAGACAGATGGACCCGGCACCAGTTGCGCGGGTTCGCGGACGCAATTCAGGCGTAGCGCAAAAGCGCAAGCGAGAGTTCGCTCCGACCACATGAATACATTTCTTCCGCGATCGTTAACGCCACTAAACACCGCGCAAATGGCCAGAACGGTTTGTTCATAAAGCGGTACTCTCAACTCCCACCTCACATTCGCGCAAATCCTTTATTCCGAGTGTGTTATGTCGCAATCCAGTGTGTAGGCCGTGCTCGCAAGGGCGACGGCATCACGTGTGCTAATCATCACAACGCAAAGAATCGGCTCAGGCCCAATTATCGGTGCCAACCGGTCCCCTCGACACCGGCCACCGACGCACCAGGAGTTTCACTCTAATGTTGTCCCGTCCCGTTCGCCCCGTCCGATCGCTCGCAGTAGCGGTTGCGGGGCTGGTTCTGCTCGCTTCGGCCGGGTCCGCCCGTGCCGATCTCATCAGCTTCACCGGCGGGGGCTCCGCCACGCACCCCAGTTCTTACTCGGGCTCGATCGAAGTCAAGAACCAGACGACCACCTCGGCCGTCATCGAAGTGAAGCTCACGAACACCAGCACGAACGCCTTCAATTCCAGCGCCGCGAGCGGGTTCATCACCGGGTTCGCGTTCAACAACCCGGGCACCGCGGCGAAGGGGAACATCACCGGCGTGACCTCGCTGGCGGCCTCGTACAACCCGTCCACGGGCCAGTCGTTCCAACTGGTCAGCGCAACGCCGTCCTCGAACCTGGACCTCGGCGGCCTCTTCGGGAAGTTCGACGTCGCGGCCTCGGTCGGTTCGACGCTGCACACCAGCGGGACCGCGTCGAACGGCCTGTCGGTCGGCGAGACCGGTACGTTCACGTTCGTGGTGAGCGGGACCAACCTGACCAACCTGACGGCCGCGAACCTGCTGTCGGAACTCAGCACGGGCGGGAGCCAGAACACGCCGTTCGTGGTCCGGTTCCGCGGGTACAACACCCCGAAGCTGCCCTACGGCGGCGACGGTGACAAGGTGCCGTTCGGCTCGGTCACGACGCCGCCCACGCCGCCGAACGGCGTGCCGGCCCCTCCGGGTCTGGTGCTCGCGGGCATGGGCTTCGGCTGCATGATGCTGGGCCGCCTCCGCCGGAAGCCGGCGCAAGCGTAAGCCGCGAAGCTATTTAGAACTCGGCGCCCGTCGCCCTGCGCCCGAAACCCTGCGACGCACGGATCGTGTCGCGGGGTCTTCTTGTTTTTATGCCCTTCAACTGTTCGCGTGGCCGTCCGCGCACCCGGCGCTAATAATAGCCCCAAAGAACCGGGGAGTTCGGCACTCATGAGCGACACGATCAACATTGCCCTCATCGGCTGTGGTACCGTCGGTGGGGGCGTGGCGCGCGTGCTGCTCGCGCACGCGGACCGCGTGACCCAGCGGGCGGGCCGGCCGCTCGCACTGCGCCGGGTGGTCGTGCGCGATCTGGCGAAGGCGCGCGACCCGCTCATCCCGCGCGCGATCATTTCCACGGATATCGACGCGGCGATTCACGACCCGAATATTCACATTATCGTCGAATTGATCGGTGGGACGGGGCTCGCCAAGAAGGTCGTTCTCGATTCACTTGCGGCCGGCAAACACGTCGTCACCGCGAACAAGGCGCTCCTGGCCGACGCGGGCGCGGAAGTGTTCGAGGCCGCGCGCCGGGCCGACCGCACCGTGTGCTTTGAAGCGGCTGTGGCCGGCGGGGTGCCGGTCATTCGCGCGCTGGCCGAGAGCCTCGCTGCCAATCAGGTGACCGCGATCCAGGCGATTCTGAACGGCACGTCGAACTTCATTCTGACGTCCATGACCGAGCACAACATGAGCTACGCTGCGGCCCTCGCCGAAGCGCAGCGGCTCGGCTACGCGGAGGCCGACCCGACGCTCGACGTGGACGGCAGCGACGCGGCGCACAAGCTCGCGATCCTGGCGCAAATTTCGTTCGGGGTGGCCGCGAAGCCGCACGAGATCGCCCGCCAGGGCATCGACACCATCGACGCGATGGACATCCGGTTCGCGAACGAGCTCGGTTACACGATCAAACTCCTCGCGGAAGCATGGACCAGCGAAGAAACGCGCACCGGCGATCGCGGGGCGCGGAACAGCGGCGGGATCGACACGACCCTATCCGGGTCCGGCATCCACCCGGCCCCCGGCCCCCGGCAGACGGTCGAGAAGGCGGTCGCGCTCCACGTCGCTCCCGTGCTGCTGCGTCACACGGATTTGTTGGCGCAGGTCCGCGGGGCGTACAACGCGGTGCTGGTGTACGGTGACGTGGTGGGCGAGACGCTGTACCAGGGACCGGGCGCGGGCCAGATGCCGACCGCGAGTTCGGTGGTCGCGGATTTGATTGATTTGGGCGTGGGCCGGGCGCAGCGGACGTTCGCGGCGGCGAAGTTATGGAGCCGCGAGGGGCGCGGGTTCACGGTGGAACCGCCGGAACGGGTGCGGAGCCGGTTCTACCTGCGGTTGCAGGTCGCGGACAAACCCGGCGTACTGGCCGACATCACGCGCATCCTGGCGGACGAAGAAATCAGCATTTCGAGCTTGGTGCAGCACGAAGCTCAAGAGGACGGCGCGAGCAGCCCGGTCCCGCTGGTGATCGTGACCCACTACGCCGCGACCGGCCGGTTCCGGCGCGCCCTGGAGCGCATCAACAAACTCGGCACGATCGCCGCCCCCGCCGTGTTCTTCAGCATGGGGGATTGAGGTCACTCCGATAGATACCACCCGCTCGTTGGCACTCGCGGTTCGCTCAAGCCTCCGGGCGAACGGCCGGTGTGAGCCGGCCGGTTGCTGTGTTCTCGCGAACGGGGCGGCGCAAGCCCGCCGGTAGTGCTTACACACCGCTCACATCGGCCGTTCGCAAATACCTTTGATTTCAACGCAGCACTAACCGGGGGAAGTTCCACCCGCTCGTTGAGACTTCACACTCGAACCGGTCGCGGTTGCGTCGCTTTGCGCCCTTCGCTATCTTCCCGCGTCGCCGGGATTGAGGTAGCGGAATGAAGTGGGCCGATCACGGACTGGTGGCGTGGGTGCTGGCGGGAATCGCGTTCGCGGGCGCGGCCGTCAGCGCGCGCCCGTTCGCATCATCGTGGAACGATGGCAGCCGACTCGCATCAGTGGAATCACTCGTCGAGCGCAACACGTTCTGCATTGATGGCAGCGTGTTTCTCACACCGCCCGAAGAACTCTTCACGCGCGGCACCCCGCCCTACGATCCCGACGACGCCCTCACGCGGCGCGGGACGCTCGACAAACTCCTCATTGACGGCCGTTACTACTCCGATAAGCCGCCGCTCGTGAGTCTTCCCCTCGCGGCCGCGTACCGCGGGCTGATGCAGCTCGGGCTGCCCGCACCGAGCGAACGGCCCGACGTGTTCGCACAAGTGGTGTGCGCGCTGCTGAGCGGGGCCGGCTTCGCGGTCGCGGTGGGGTGCATGTGGAGCCTCGGCACCCGGATCGGACTTTCACCCGGTTGGCGCGTCGCGTGGCTGGCCGCGTTCGCACTGGCGACCGTGCTGCCCACATACACGCGGAGCGCGAACAACCACATCGCCCAACTCGGGGCAGTGGCGGCAATCTGTGTGCTGCTGTGTCGGATTGCGGATCGGGCCGCGGAGGTGCGAACGGCATGGGTGTCGCTCGTGGCCGCGGGGTTCATTACGGGGTTCGCTTACAACCTGGATTTCGGCGTCGGCCCGCCACTCGTGCCGGTCGTGTTAGTAGTCGTCGCCATACGCACCCGGCGCGTGCTTCCCGTATTGGTGTGTGGCGCTGCGATGCTGCCCTGCGTGGTGACGGGCCACGCGATCAATTACGCGATCGGCGGCGACTGGCTCCGCCCGCTGAACATGCACCCCGAATACCTGAGCTGGCCCGGCAGCCCGTTCGAGACCACCATGACCGGCGTCGTGCGCCCGCGCCCGCTCGCCCAGTTCGCGTACACGCTCGATTTGCTCTTTGGGAAGAAGGGCTTCCTCACACACAACCCGCCGCTGTTGCTCGCGCTGACTGCGGGCGCTCTGGTGCTGTGGCGCCGGGGAACAGCCCACCGCACGGAACTGCTCGGGCTGATCGCGTGGTGCGCGGTTGGGTGGGCAATGTACGGCGTACTCTCGAAAAACCACGGCGGCGCGTGCGTGTCGGTGCGGTGGTTCGTGCCGTTCCTCGCGCCGGGCTTCTGGCTGCTGGCGAAGATTATCAAGGAGCGGCCCGAGTTCCGGCGCGACTTCGTTGTGCTCGCCGCGTGGGGGCTCCCGCTCGCGGTGAGTGCGTGGATCGTCGGCCCCTGGTGGGTGCGGGTGGTGCCGCTCTACTGGTGGGTATTTGGTGGCTCGCTCGTGTCGTGGTTGGCGGTGCGCTGGCACGCGGCACGAACACAACCGCGAATCACGCGGGTAGCGCGTCCCGCGTCGAACGAAACGCCGGTATCGCGCGCGGCGTGATGGCTCAGCGTGTTCGCGCGACCGAACCCGTTACTTGGCGAAGCCGGGTGCGGCCACGAAGGACGTTATCGCGTTCCCGGTTTTGGTGTCCCAGACGCGAACGGTCCCATCGAACCCGCCGGTAGCAACTCGCCCCGCACCGGAGTGCGTCGCGACCGCAAATATCCAGTCGTTGTGTTTCGGGTATTCGCGCACGAGCTTGCCAGAAGCGATGTCGTGCTCACGTAACAGGCCATCACCACCTGCCGAGAACGTGTGCCCGTCGCCCAGGGCGAGTGCGAACACCGGCTTGCCCGCGGGGAATTCCAAATAGCGGGTGTGACCGGCCTTCTTGAATCGCTCCTCCATGTCGGCGGCGCTGCCGTTCTCGTCCTGCGTCTTGATCGGCTCCCACGCCCGAATCGCGGCTCCTCCCCCAACCGATAACGCGGTTCCCGCCGAATCGAACGCGACCGCGTACACCTCGAGCTGCCCGACGTGCGGCGCGTACTGTCGGCGGTGCCCGTTGAACGTGGTGAACAGCTTCCCGGTACCGGCTTCGAGCACTTTTACTGTGCGGTCCTTGCTGCTCGTCGCGACCCACTTACCGTCCGGGCTGAACGCGACTCCGGTGATCCAATCCGAGTGCAGTGACGCGCGCCACGCCTCTTTGCCGTCCGCGAAGTGGAACCCGCGTGCGGTGCGGTCCGCGCTGCCGGCCGCGACCAGTTTGCCGTCCGCGGAGAACGCGACCGCCAGCACGATGTCGTCGAACGTGCCGAACACCCGGACGCGCGCGCCGGTCTTGGCGTCCACGAGCGCGACTTCGCCGTACTCGCCCGCGGTCCCGCCGCCGACCAGAAGGTGTTTGCCGTCTGCGGTGTAGGCCAGTGCGTGAATCCGGGCCGGGAGGCGCGGGAGCCGGCGCAGCAATTTCCCGTTCGCGGCGTCCCACACAGTCACTTCGTTGACGCCACTCGCGGCGAGTTCTTTGCCGTCCGGTGAAACCGCGAGCGCGAACACCGGCGCAGCGGCCGGGTACTTCTCGGGCGGGGTCGGGTGCTTGCGCGGCGGAAGAATGCCCTTCAGCGCGACCGCGCGGTCGGCCCCGTCGAACGTCCCGCCGGCCGCGATCCACCGCTTCACCGCGGCGATTTCGTCCGCCGAAAGGGAATCATCGCCCGGCGGCATCCGCTCCTTCGGATCGGGCGCGATGAGACGCTGGTACAGCGCGGACTCCTCCGGCTTGCCCGGCACCACGGGCTTCGCGTCCGACGAACCCGGGTTCAGGAGGTTGTCGAACGTGTCCAGCTTGTAAGCGCCGCGGGCCTTCACTCCACCGTGGCAACTCACGCACCGCGACACCAGCACGGGCGCAACGTCCGACAGGAACGCCGGGTCCGCGGCCGATACCGGCGCGGCAAACGACACGATCAGCGCGACCGCGCCCACAAAGCGAAGAGGTCTCGACAGGCAGCGCATACGATTCCCGGGGCGAAGGGCCGTGTTCAGGGCTGGTCCGGTAGCGGTTGGTTCGGGCAGTCGTCGCAAGTAGCGGAAATCTCTCCCGCCGACTTCCGCGTTTCCCGCTTCACTTCGGTCAGAACGTCCGGCTTGCAGTAACCAAGTCGCTGGTACTGGATATCGAGGCAGTACCCTTCCGCGATCGCGCGGTTGAGTAGGGGACAGAACCAGTGGGTACCCAGCGCAATCACGATCGTACCACCTGTGGCGCCCGGATCAGTGCTGTAACAGGAACTCGCGCGTGTTGATGACCGCCCACACCAGATCGCGCACCGCGTCCGGGCGGTTCGCGGCCTTTTTCAGGTGGTCGGCCACCTTCTTCCGCTCGGCTTCGTTGGGTAATCGAGTGAATGCCGCGAGCCAGAGGTGCTCGGCCAGCTCCGCGTCCGTGAGTTTCGCGAACGCATCGGCGGACCCGCTCACGCGCCCGGCCACGAGCGGGCCGTTGAGCAACTGCAGTGCCTGATCGACGGTCGGCTCGTCCACGCGCTCGCACGCACACGGACTTTCGCGCTTCGGCTGGCCGAACGCCATGAGGAACTGCGACTGCTCGGGCGTGAGGCGCTGCGTTGCGTAGGAGGTGCGGTCCTTCAACCGGCGCAGGGCGGTTTGTTTGGCTTTATCTGCGGGCGCTGCGGCGAGTTCGGTCTCCGCCTTTGTGATCTGTGCTCCGAGATCGACCGGAGGTGCCAGGCTCCCGGTCGCGTAGCCGATCGCGTCCTGCATCTGCTCGGCGGTCAACCTGCGGATCGGGTAGCGCGAGAACAGCGCGTCGTCCGTTTCGTTGAACTTGTTCGTCGCGGTGGACCGCTGGTAAGTGCGGCTGTTGCACATGAGCCGGAGAATGTGTTTGCGATCGAAATTGCTCCGCTCGAACTCGCTCGCGAGTGTGTCCAGGAGTTCGGGAATCGCCGGCGGGTTCGAGGAGCGGAAGTCGTCCACAGGATGAACGATCCCGCGCCCGAACAGCCCGAACCACATCCGGTTCACCTCGACGCGCGCGAAAAACGGGTTGCCCGGCTTCGTGAGCCAGCGCGCGAACGCGACCCGGCGATCCGCCTTCGGATCGGTTACCACATCGCCGAACGGGGTGAGTACCTTGCCGCTCGTGGGGTGCGTCGTCTCGCCGGTGGTACCGGCCGACACCACTTTGCCCGTCTTCTTGACGCGAGTGAACACCGCCGCAATGCGGAAATAGTCCTCCTGGGTCCAGTTCTCGAACGGGTGGTTGTGGCACTTCGCACAGTTCACGCGCGATCCCATGAACAGTTGCGCGGTCGTCTCGGCGAGGTCTTCGAGGTTCGGGATCGCGAGGAAGTAGTTCGCGGTGGGCACCTTCGCGGCGTCGCCGGTCGCAGTGAGTAGCTCGGTCGCGACCTTGTCGAACGGCGCGTTCTTGCGGTAGCTCTCGACGAGCCAGTCCGCGAGCAGTTCCGCGCGACCTTCGGGAAGCGTTTTGGAGTTCACGCGCATCAAATCCGCTGTGCGTAGCGCCCAGTATCGTGCGAACTCCTCCGACGCGAGCAACTCGTCAATGACCTTCGCGCGCTTGTCGGCGGTTGTGTCCGCGAGAAAGGCTTTCGCCTTTTTCGCAGGCGGGAGCAAGCCGGTAAGGTCGAGGTAGACGCGGCGCAAAAAGGTCGCGTCGTCGCAGGTGCCCGACGGCAGTACGCGGAGCTGGTTGAGCTTCGCGTGAACGTGCTTATCGATGAAGTTCGCTTCTGCGGGGTTGTTCCAGACGAACCCCTCCACCTCTTCGGTCATCGTGAAGTGAACCGATTCGAGGTGATTGAGGTAGCGAACGGAAACGGCCCCTTGACCGCGCTTCGCACCCGTAACCAATCCCGTATCGGAGGCAGATAGCACGTCCTTGTGCGACACTTCGTAGGTGGCGAGTGCGGTCACATCGCGGGTGGTGCCGTCGGCGAACTTGGCGATCACGCTGAGTTGCTGTGCGAGGTTCGGCGCACGCAGAATGCGGTTCGGACCCGGATACACCACGAGTTGCACGCACGCGGGTTGCTTGTCATCATCCGTTTTGGCCCCCTGCGCGATCCAGTCCAGGAGCACGCGGTAACCGAGGTCGCTCTTATTGAGGCGCTTCCCTCCA
Source organism: Gemmata palustris (assembly GCF_017939745.1). Lineage (NCBI taxonomy): Bacteria > Pseudomonadati > Planctomycetota > Planctomycetia > Gemmatales > Gemmataceae > Gemmata > Gemmata palustris. The sequence continues at coordinate 5,525,781 of NZ_JAGKQQ010000001.1, forward strand.
ACGTGCGGGACGCGCATCAGCGGCTTCTTGAGTACCAAACTGTCCGCCGGGGTGAACGCATCGACGCGCCGATTGAGTCCGCCGCGAACGAGGCTCTCCGCGTCAATGCCCGGATCGTAGCCGAACAACGACAGTCGGAACCCGCCCTTCCCTTCCGGCGAGCCGTGACAGGAACCGCCGTTACACCCCTGCTTGGTCATCACCGCGAGCGTTTCTGTGCGGAACCGCATTGGGTCGGGCTCGCTCTGGCCACTCACTTCGACCGGCACTTTGATCGTGTGCCCACCCACAGCCACCGCAATCTCTCCCCGCCCGTTCTTCTTGGGCGCGACTACGCCATCGCGTATTTCGACCACGGGCGCGGGCGGAGTAAAAGTCGCGTCGCGCGTGAGGTCGCGCGTCTCGCCGGTCGCGAAGTGCCCGGTGACAACGAGTTGACACACCGCGCGCGGGGACGTGAGCGTGACCTTCGTGGGGTACACCTCGATGCGCGCCGGAGCATCGGCGGGGGCCGCGAGAGTCGCACCGAGCAGTAGCGTGAAGATCGTCATTGAATCCGTTTCGTGGGGCTTACGCTTCGGGAACCTCAACTCGACACAAGCGCTCGCGGTGGAAGATCGCCAGTACCAATTTGACCGCCACGGCCGGGCGCACGCGCTCGCGGGCCGTTTCGTGGAGCGCCGGCTCGTAAACGACATCGACCAAGCCGTCGGCCGCGCTACGAACGGTGGCCTCCATACGACCGCGCCGGAGCACCGCGCTCGCCCGGCCCTCTTGAATCGCGCACTGATTCTCGGGCCACGGGAGCGACTTCAACAGCGCGAGTGTTTCAGCAAGGGGAGTCATCCGAATCTCGGCGAGCGTCACATCACTTCCGTGATCGCGTGCCCGTCTTTGCCGGGGTAGATCGGGCGGCCCGCGGGGGTGTAAATCGGCTTCGTCAGGTCGATGCCGAGTTTCTCGTAGATCGTCACCGCGTAATCTTCGAGAGTGTAGGCCTTCGAGCTGGTGATGTAGCCGCCTTCCTTGTCGGTTTCGCCGACCACCTGACCGCCCGGCACCCCGGCGCCCGCGAACGCGATGCTAAAGGCGTGCGTCCAGTGGTCGCGGCCCTTGCGGTCGTTGATGCGCGGCGTGCGGCCGAACTCCGTCACGAAGCACACGAGCGTTTCTTCGAGCAGCCCGCGCTGGTGCATGTCGGCGAGCAGCGCGGAAAACGCGCGGTCCGTGCTGCCCATCATCGGCCACGTCTGAATGCCCCACCGCCCCGCGCCGGCCCCGCCGCCTTTAATGGCGGTGTCCTTCGGCGAATAGATGTGGTCGTGGTGGTCCCAGTTCATGTTGCCACCGCCGGGGTACTCGCGCGCGGGCGGTTCGCGGCAATCGATCGTCACGAACCGCACCCCGGATTCGATCAGCTTGCGGCCGAGCAAGTAGCACTGCCCGCGGTGCCCCAGCCCGTATTCTTCGCGCACTTTCAGCGGTTCGGCCCGCAAGTCGAACGCCTTCCGCGTCGCGGGGTTGGTGAGCATGTCTTCGGCCTGGTCGCGCATGCTCGTGAGCGTCTTCGCGTCTTTGGCTTGGTCCGCTCCCGGAATGCCGACATCGAGGTTACTGAGCAGATCGGTGCGGTCCTTGAAGCGATCGGGAGCGATGCCGGCGAGTGCGAGGTTGGGGACCGTCCATTTAGGATCGTGCGGCTTTCCGCCGGTCTTGAAGACGCGGTGCTGCGGGGGGAGAAAGCCAATTTTTGTGTTGTACTCCTGCTCGCTCGTCCCCGGAACCATGATGTACGAGGGAAGGTTCCGCGCCGCGCTCCCCATCCGGTACGACACCACCGAGCCGATGTCCGGCATCACCTCCGCGCCGTCGGGCGATTCGCCACTGAAGATGTACTGCGAGCCTTTGGGGTGGCTGTTGCCGATACCCGGTTTCGGCTGCGTCATGCACCGGACGACGGTGAGCTTGTCCGCGTGTACCGCGGTGCGCGCGAGCAGTTCGGTGAATTGCATTCCGCGCGCGGCCGTATTAATGGTTTTGAACGGCGTGCGGTGCTCGGCGGGCGCATCCGGCTTCGGGTCGAACGTGTCCATGTGCGACACACCGCCCTGCTCGAACACCACGAGCACGGACTTCGCCCGGGCCTTCTTGCCGGCGGCGAAGGCGGGTTGCCAGTGAGGTAGCGCGAGCAGCCCGCACGCGCCCAAACCGAGGAAACTGCGGCGCGTGGTGACCAGTGAGCCGGATCGGAACATTGCGGGCTCTCGTGAAACGATCGGTGGGCGGGAGAAGCGGTATTGTGGCGCGGTAGGCGAGGGAGGATAACGATATTGTGCCATCACGCGCGCCCGGACGGAACCAGAAAACTGCGCCGGATGGTTCAAATGCACGGCCCCGGACCGAACTCGGTCCGATTGCCTCGAACGCACACAGCGACGATACACGGGCTCGGTCTTCGCCTGCCCGTTCTAACTCGAAAGATCTTATGGCCAAAGACCCACAGCCCCCGGCCGAACCAACGGTTACGTTCTGGGGGGCCGCGCGAACCGTGACCGGTTCGATGCACCAGCTCACGACCGCGGGCAAAACGATCTTACTCGACTGCGGGCTGTTCCAGGGCAAGCGCTCCGAGAGTCACCTCCGCAACCGCGACTTCCCGTTCCGCACGCGCGACATCGACGCGGTCGTTCTCAGTCACGCGCACGTGGACCATTGCGGCAATTTGCCGAACCTCGTGCGCAGAGGGTTCGCGGGGCCGATCTACTGCACCCCGGCCACCCGCGCGCTCGCCGCGGTTATGCTCGGCGACGCCGCCAAGATCCAGGAAGAGGACGCGAACTACCTGAACCAAAAGCGCGCGCGGCACGAACCGAAGGTCACCCCGTTGTTCGACGCCCGCGACGTGTTCCGCACACTGACCAAAATGCAGGCGGTGCGGTACGGTGAGCCGTTCACCCTGAGCAAGGGAATCGAAGTCACGTTCGCGGACGCCGGGCACTTGCTCGGCTCGGCAACGGTTCACCTGCGACTCGACGGACCGTCCGGGGTGCGGCGCCTCACGTTCACCGGCGACGTGGGGCGACCGGGGCTGCCCATTTTGCGCGACCCGGAACCGATCCCGGCGTGTGATCTGCTCATCAGCGAGAGCACCTACGGCGGGCACACGCACGAGCCGGTGGACGAAACGGCCGACAAGCTGGGCGAAGTGGTGCGCCGAACCATCGCGCGCGGGGGCCGCGTCGTCATTCCGGCGTTCGCGGTCGGGCGCACGCAGACGGTGGTGTACTTCCTGCACCAGCTCATTTCGAGCGGCAAACTCCCGCCCATTCCCGTGTTCGTAGACAGTCCGATGGCGAACCGGGCGACCGAAGTGTTTCGCGCACACACGGAGTGCTTCGACGAAGAAACGCTCGCGCTCCTCGCGACCGAACCGGACCTGTTCGGCGAAAAGCACGTCCGGTACGTCGAGACGGTGAACGAGAGCGTGAAACTGAACCGGCGCGAGGGTCCGTGTGTGGTGATCTCGGCGAGCGGAATGTGCGAAGCGGGGCGCATCCTGCACCATTTGAAGCACGGCCTCAGCGACCCGCGCAACACGATCCTCATCGCCGGCTTCCAGGCCGCGGACACCCTCGGTCGGCGCCTGGTCGAGAAGCGCCCGGAAGTCCGCGTGCTGGGCCGACCGTGCCCGGTGAAGGCCGAGGTGGTCGTGCTGAACGGGCTCTCCAGTCACGCCGACCACAGCGACATGCTGCGGATGCTCGGCCCTCTGGCCGGTTCCACCGCGCGCGTGCGCCTCGTTCACGGCGAACCCGAACGGGCCGCGAAACTGGCGGAAGGGCTTACGGGCATCGGGTTCGCCGACGTGGGCATTCCCGATCGGGGTGAGACGGTGTTGGTGTAGAGGGCCACAAGCAGAAGAGATTGGCCACAAAAAGACACAAAGAGCACAAAAGAAGAGGTCCACGTTAGGCCGGTTTCGGCTTCCTTGAATGAGCAGTGGCCGCAAGGGAGCGCTGGCGCCTCCCGCTTCCTTGCGGCCACTGCTCATTCCGTCCGCGGCAGCGATCCCGAAACAAGACGGACTGCGGTGAGCCACGGCCGGTCGTCTCTTTTCATTCAGATACGGGCGCATCGTACTCCAACTTCGCGAGCGCGGCGCTCAACTTCTCGCGAGCATCGTCGCGATCGGCGTGCAGTTTCGCCTCCTCTTCCGCGATCTTCGCGAGGCGGTCCTCTTGCTTGTCGAGCGTGGCGACGAAGCGCTCCCGCAGCGCCTTCTCGCTCGCCCGGTCGCCGAGCGCGCCGAGGTTCTCGCGGATGCGCTTTTGCTCCGCGTGGATCTTGTTCCGCTCGTCGTTGAGTTGGGCCAATTTCTCCTCAATGCGACCCACCTGTTGCCGCTGAGCGAGCGCCTCTTTCAGCGCCTTCTCGGTCGCTTTATCGAGGTACTTTGCGGAGACCCACGCCGAGAGCTGCTTGTCGGTGATGTCCGCGAGGCCGAACGACTGAAACAGCGTCTGCTGTTGCTGGGCGACGAACTTGCTCGCGGTGCTCGGCGGGAGCAGGAACCGGAACCGCCAGTAGTTCTCGGTCGTCTCGTGGGGCTTCGCGGTCTCCACCAGTTTCCACCGCGAATCGTCGCGCGGGTGATCGAGGTACACCACCTGTTCCTTGTCGGACGTGCTGTTGAACGTGTACGTCGTCTTCTGCACCTGGGCGTAGTGCGTCTTGAGGGTGCCGTTGCGGATCGTCACGCGCGTCACGCGGTCGCTGTGCGAGTCGATGTTGTCGAGCACCCGGACCGCCAGTTCCACCGCGTAGCCGACCAGTCGCTTTTCGGTGGGCTTGAGCGTATCGAGCATCGCTTCCCCGACGTAACTGCCCTGTTCGAGTACCGTGACCGGCCCGCCTTCGAGCGTGAGCCCGGTTGTGTTCTCGAACTCGACACAGCGGATCGGGTTCTCCGCCCGGGCCGCCTTCTGGTAGAGCAGCACCGAGCGCCCCGCGAACGGCTTCAGCAGGATCGGCACGAGCGCGGACTGGTTTCGGCGAACGGTGACGGGTTTGTCGATGCTGTACTCGAACAGGTCGCCGACTTGCCGCTCGCGCGTTTGGGCCTGAACCGAGGATACGGCCGAACTTCTGTTCCCATAGTTTTTCTCAACGACTTCAACGTTCTCCCTCCGACGCATTTTCGCCATGCGGACCGGTGCCGGAGCAGCGAGGCCGGCCGAGAACGCCGTCAGTTCCCCCGTCATCTCGTAGTCTTCAACGCCCGCTTCCGCCATCGGCGGGAGCACCCCGGTTGTCTCCTTCACCTCGACCACCGGTCGGCGAATGTACCGCGGCGTGTAGAGATCGTGCGTGAACGACACCGGAAGGCCCGCCACGAGTGTGAGGCCCACGTCCTGCCAGTCTTCGTCCGACGTGTTGTCAACGACCGCCCAACCTTGGATGAGGGGAGAAGAACCTACCCCCTCATCCAGCAGTATCCGGTACGTCGCCTTCCACACGGGCGCTTCGAGCACGTAGCTCACGCGGACCGTGCGCGTCCCCTCGCCCTGCGCGAACAGCGTGAACGTGCGAGCGTCCTTCTTCTTCGACGCGAGTTGCGTCTTCAGGTAGAAATCGAGGTCGCGCTTGATGCCCTCGTCGAGGATCGTGAGTTCGAGGTCGAAGAGGTCGAACGTGCGGACGTCGCCGGAGTCGGTGAGGAGCGAGAGCCGGTGCGTTTCTTCGAGACCGTGCTCGGTGCGCGCGTCCGTCTTGTCGATGCCGAGAATTACACCCTGAACCGTTGAGCCGCCGGTCGGCTTCACCGATACGCGCGCGCCCTTAATTTGCGGCAGCAGCCCCTTCAGGCTTCCCGAATCCGGGATGGAGAGCGCGATTTCCGCGAGTAGCTGTTCGACCGGCGTGGTCGAATCGTAACTGACCGCGGACACGAGGCCGCCGTCCAGGTCGAGCACCGTGAGCGACTTGAGGACGTCGCTCACCTCGCGCTGCTTAAACGAAAGCGAGAGCGACTGATCGCCCTCAATGTGCGTTTCGCGCTCGAAGTACCCGACACCGTGCTTGTACAAAACCACCCGACGGATCGGCAAATCGGACATGTGTGCTCCTCTGAAGTTCCGAGTTCCATGTTCCAAGTTGGGGGAGTGATTGGGGGCAGTGGCTTGGTCTCACGTGGAACTGCTGGAACGTGGAACCCGGAACTGTTGGAACTCGAACACTATTGGAAGTTGGACCCCGGAACTTATAAAGACTGGACGCGCCACTTCCTCTCCGCGTTCGCGCTTTCCCCACCCGAGCGCCCCGGCCGCACCCGGAATTTACCCGATGTCCACGCACGCACGCACTCCCCGCGAAGTTCTGGCGTTCATTCGTGAGCGCGAAGTCAAGGCCGTCGACTTCCGGTTCATGGATTTCCCGGGCTTGTGGAAGCACTTCACCGTTCCGGCCGAGGTGCTCGACGAGAACGCCTTCGAGGACGGGATCGGGTTCGACGGGTCCAGCATCCGCGGGTGGGTCGCGATCAACGAGTCCGACATGCTGCTCATGCCGCAGCCGGACACGCTGTTCATCGACCCGTTCTGCAAAGACGTCACGCTCGCGATGCTGTGCAACATCCAGGACCCGCTCACGAAGGAAGACTACTCCCGCGACCCGCGGAACGTGGCGCGAAAAGCCGTCAATTACATGAAGTCCACCGGCGTCGCGGACGCGGCGATGTTCGGGCCGTCCCTGGAGTTCTTCGTTTTCGACGACGTGAAATTCGACCAAACGCCGCACTCCGCGTTCTACTACGTCGATTCGGGCGAGGGGCAGTGGAACACAGGCCGCGACGAGCGCCCGAACCTCGGGTACAAGGTGCCGTACAAACAGGGGTACTTCCCGTGCCCGCCGCAGGACTCCTTGCACGACCTGCGGAGCGAGATGATGCTCGCGATGATGCAGTGCGGGATGACCGTGGAGAGCCACCACCACGAGAAGGCCGGCGGCGGACAGTGCGCGATCAACGTGCGGTACGACGACCTCGTGGCGATGGCCGACAACGTGCTGAAGTACAAGTACATCGTGAAGAACGTGGCGCGCCGGCACAATAAGGCCGCGACGTTCATGCCCAAGCCGCTGTTCGAGGACTACGGGAGCGGGATGCACGTCCACGTTTCGCTGTGGAAGGACAAGGGCGGCGACCGCGTGAACCTGTTCTCGGGCAGCGACTACTCCGGGCTGTCGGACCTCGCGATGTACGCGCTCGGCGGGCTGCTGAAGCACGCGCCCGCGCTGTGCGCGATCACGAACCCCACCACGAACAGCTACAAGCGCCTGGTACCGGGCTACGAGGCGCCCGTGAACCTCGCGTACAGCCAGCGGAACCGCTCGGCCGCCATCCGCATCCCGGTGTACTCGTCGCGTGCGAAGTCGAAGCGGCTGGAGTTTCGGATTCCCGACGGCGCCGCTAACCCGTACCTCGCGTTCGCGGCGATGCTCATGGCGATGCTCGACGGGATTCGCAACAAGACCCACCCCGGCGACCCGCTCGACAAGGACATCTACGACATGCCGGCGGAGCAACTCAAGAACGTGCCGAAGACCCCTGGTACGCTCGTGGAGGCACTCAACGCGCTGGAAAAGGACCACGAGTTCTTGCTGCACGGGAGCGTCTTCACGGAAGACGTGATCGAGACGTGGATCGAGTACAAGCGCAAGGCCGAGGTCGCCGCGATCCGCGTGCGCCCGCACCCCTACGAGTTCGCGCTGTACTTCGACTCGTAGCAGGACCGGTCGGAATTCAGCCCTCAGATGACGCGCTGTACTTTTCCTGCGCGCACAGAATCTCAGGAGCTGAATTCCGATCTCCACTGAATTGGCCTTGTATCGTACTTTTCCCGCCCGCTACACTGCTCTTTCACCTCGGGCATGACGCCCCAGGCCACGCCGGTCACGGAGGACTCGCCGCACATGCCCCCTCGCACCAAAGAGAAAGAACCCGCCGCGCCGCCCGCCCGTCCGCTGATCGCGGTGAACACCGATTTCATCACGCCGAAGAACGGCATCCCGTTCGCCAAACTCAACGTCGGCTACATCGACGCGATCCTGACCGCCGGGGGCCTGCCGGTCGTTCTCCCGCCGCTCCGCAAGGACAACCTCGCGGACATTGACGCGCTGCTCGACCAGTGCGCGGGCATCGTGCTGACCGGCGGGGCGGACATGGACCCGCGCCGCAACGGGCAGCCGCTCACGGCCGTCGTGAACCCGATGCCGGCCCGCCGCGAGGACTCGGACCGCTACCTGCTCGCCAAGATCTTCGAGCGCAAGATCCCCGTGCTCGGCATCGGCGTCGGGATGCAGCAGTTGAACGTGTTCGCGGGGGGCACCCTGCACATGCACCTGCCCGCGGACAACCCGAAGGCGCTGCCGCACTTCGACCAGACCGGCGCCCCGCACCGGCACATGGTTCTCATCGAAGAAAACACCCGCCTCGACGACATTTACGGCACGCAAGAACTGCGGGTGAATAGCGCGCACCACCAAGCCATCAACCAGATGGGCAAGAGGATGCGCGTCGCGGCCAAGGCGCCGGACGGCGTGATCGAGGCGATCGAATCGACCGACCCGAACTGGTTCTGCGTCGGCGTGCAGTGGCACCCGGAAGCGGATACCGCCAGCGCGCTGGACGTGCAGATCTTCGAGTGCTTCGTCCTGGCCGCCGTGCGGAACTCGGACGTGGCTCTCGCGGCCGCGTAGCCCCTCAGTTCCACGTTCCACGTTCCAAAGCCAGGTTCGAGAACCGGTACGTTCTCCGTCCGTTCAACTTGGAACCCGGAACTTGGAACCTGGAACTGCTCATGGTCCGAACCTTACTCGGCCTTTCTGTAAGCTCCGGGCTGGAAGGCGTGGACGCGACCGCGGTGCGGGTCGAGGGGTTGGGCCTCGATCTCACAACCCGGGTGGTCGCTGCGCCACGAATCGCCTTCCCGCCCGCGGTACGCGACGTCCTTCGCGCCTCGGTCGCCTCCCCCACTGCAGTTCCGCCGGAATTCCTCCGGGCCGTGGCCGACACGGTCGTATTTGCCGCGCGCCAAGCCCTGAGTAAAGCGGCGGTATCACCGCGCGACACGTTCGCGGCGGGCATCCTCGAACCGACCCGGCCCGCCGCCAGCGTTCCGATTGACTGGCCGGAGGTCGCGGAGCGCGTTGCGGAACAGACCGGCATCACCACATTGCACGGCTTTACCGACCGCGACCGCGCGACCGGCGGCTCTGGGCGCCCCATCACCGCCGCGGCCGACTTCCTGCTTTTCCGTGACACCACCGAATCGCGCCTCCTGATTCACCTGGGGGCGGCTTCGACCGTGCTGTTCGTCCCGGCGGGCGGCACGGTTTCCACCGCGTTCGGCTTTGAAGCCGGACCGGGGAACCAGTTGCTCGACGCGATCCTCTTCAACGGGACGCGCGGAAAAGAGCTTCCCGCCAGCGTTGGGAAGCACGCGGTCCAGGGGCGGTGCCTCGAACCCCTCCTGGCACGCTGGGCGGAACACCCGCACCTCACCCGCACGCCGCCCAAAACGGTCCACGCGGAAGCCTTTGGCCGCAGCTTCTTACTCGCCGCGTTCGACGCGGTGCGCCAACTGAACGCGAGCCTCCCCGACCTCCTCTGCACCGCAACGCACCTCGCGGCGCGTGCGATCGGCAGCGCGGGGCGCCTCCCGGTCATGAAGCCGGATGGTCCGCGCCGCGTGGTACTTTCGGGCGGCGGCGTTCGGAACGGCTTCCTGTGGCAACTGGTGGCGAAGCAGTTCAGCGACAGCGCCGAACGCGCAGAGGCAGTGGGCGTGCCGGCTCTGTCGCGCAACGCAGCCGCGGCAGCGGTATTGACCGCGCTAACCTGTGACGGCGTGGCCGGGAACCTACCAGTGCTCACGGGCGCGACCGGCGGGCGCTTGCTGGGCCACATCTGCCCCGGCGACGGCCGCAACTGGGCGCGCTGCGCCGCATGGCTCGCCGATCAAACCGGCGAATACCCCCGCGCGAACCGGGCCGCGTAGCAATCCGCAACTCAACGCGAGCTCCGAAATGCCGGAGAACTATTACGACAAAGCGAGCCGGTTCCTGGCCAAACTCGACCCCGGCGCGTTCTTGAGTTGGCTCCTTCGACTGCCCGCGAGCGATTTCGTCTTTCGCGGTTGGCTCGATACGCGAGGCGTCCCGTTTCCCGGCGACACGGATCGCGTATCGGATACGGTGGCTCACGTCGAAAACGCTGGTGCGAACGGCGTACCGTGGATCGTTGCTGTTGAATTTCAAACGAAGCCGGACCCGGAAATGTTCGGCCGACTGATGGGCTATCTGTCCGGGCTGTGGCTCGAACGGAAACCGGACACCGAGCGCGGCAGCCGCTTCCACCTCGGCGCGGCGGTCGTTAACCTGACGGGAAGTGGTTCCGCGTCGCGCGAGATGATTTGGCCCGCGGCGGGCCTTTACTCGCAACTCCGGGTTGTCGAACGCAACCTCGAACTCGAATCGGCGGAGGAGTTGCTGGTGGGGATCGAAGCGGGCCATTGGGCGCCGGCACTACTGCCCTGGCTTCCACTCATGTCCGGAGGAGATACTTCCGACATCATCGATAGGTGGAAGGTGCTCGCTGGAGGCGAACCGGATCGGCGGCGGAAAGCGCAAATGGCCGCGATCGCGATGCTTTTCGCGACCAAAACTGGTCGAAAGGCAATTTGGCAGACGAAATTGGAGGGTTGGAACGTGGACGAGTCCGAATATGTGAACGAATGGATGGCTCGCGGTGAGGTCCGCGAAGCCCAACAACTCATTCTCCGGATCGGCGCGAAGAAGCTCGGCCCGGCGCCGGAAGGTGTTGAGGTCGTGGTGCGCGCGATTCAGGACCGTGCCCGGCTCGAACGCATCGCGGACCGGATCTTCGACGCGCCCGGGTGGGGCGATCTCGTGGCGACTGTGTAAACCGCAGCAGGTTGTTACCGCGACAGTAACCGCCGCGCGAGAACCACCGCACCGACAACGGGGTCGTCCACCAGCCCAACAGAACTGGGGGAGATGCCGCAGGCCCCGAGTTCGCACAGGAAGCAGTTGCGGAACATTTCACTTTCGAGCAGCAGCCCGCCGGCCAGTGCCACCGGGATGCCGTCACGCGACAACCCGCCCGCGGCGACCGCCCCGGCCGCTGTCAGGGCCAGTTCGCGTGCTTCCTGCTCGAAGATTGCGGTCGCGATGGCGTCGCCCGAAGCCGCCGCGGTCAGCACCAGCGGCGCGAGCGCGGCAATCGCGGCCTTGTCCCACTTTCCCCGGTACACCGCCGGAATAAACTCGCGCGGATCGTTCGAGCCGAGTGCCTTCAGGTAGGTGGGCAGGAGGGCGGTGCGTTCCCCGATGTTGTCCGCAGCGCGACACGCGGCTCGCAACCCGAGCAGCCCGATTCGGAACGCACTGCCTTCGTCACCCATCAGGTACCCCCACCCACCGGCGCGAGCGTCCTTCCCGTGGGCATCAAGCGTGAATGCAATCGACCCGGTTCCTGCGATGACCGCCAGCCCCCAGCCCTCGGGCGTGCCGGCCGCGAAGAGGAGCGTCGCGTCGTTCGCGATCGTGAGCTTGTCCGAAAGCTGAACGAGATCGGCCCACCCGCGAATGACGTCAAGGCCCTCGCTCCGGTCCACGCCCGCCAGACCGAGCGCGGCGGCCGCGACCGGCCCGCGGTGCAGCCCGGCCGCCTTGAACGCGGCTACGACGGCCGCGTTCAGTTCCCGGAGCGCGGATTCGACGCCGGTCGCCTGAATGTTCGACGGCCCGCCCTCCCCGCGCGCCAGCGCCGCGCCGGTGCGCGCGTCCGCGAGCACGGCCACCGTGTTCGTTGCCCCGCCATCGATCCCAATAACCAACTGTGCCGAATCAGCCATGCGACTTCCGTTGCTCAAAACCGAATGCGCCTCACCACAAAGATACGAAGGCCACAAGGGGGTACAAAGCTTGTGAGCTTTTGTACCTCTCGTGGGTCATGCTTGTGGCGAACCCCAGCGCTTATTTCTTCGCGTTCTTGACGTATTTATCGAACCACGCGATCTGTTCGTAGAGCACGTGACCGATGGACTCGCGGGCCGAGTACCCGTGGTCCTCGTGTGGTAGAAGCACCAGTCGCACGGTGCCGCCGGTCCCGCGCACTGCTTGGTACATGCGCTCGCTCTGCACCGGGAACGTGCCCGGGTTGCTGTCCGCAGCGCCGTGGATCATGAGGAGCGGCTCCTTGATCTTCTCCGCGTGGTAGAACGGCGACATCTGGCCGTAAATCTCCGGCGCCTCCCAGAACGTCCGGCGCTCGTTCTGGAAGCCGAACGGGGTGAGCGTGCGGTTGTACGCCCCGCTCCGCGCGATGCCCGCCTTGAAGAACTTCGAGTGCGCCAGCAGGTTCGCCGTCATGAACGCGCCGTAACTGTGCCCCATCACCCCGACGCGGTCCTTATCGATCCCGAACTCCGCGGCCTTATCGATGGCCGCCAGCGCGTTCGCGTTGAGCTGTTCGACGAAGTTGTTGTTCGCGGTCTCGGGCGGGCCGACGATCGGCATGGATACTTCCATCACCGCGTAGCCTTGTGTGAGGAAGAACAGGTGCGAATAGCCGGTCACACTCGTGAACCGGTGCGGCGACCCGGTGACCTGACTCGCGGTGTCCGCGGACGCGAACTCGACCGGATACGCATAAAACGCCGCCGGGATCTTGGTGCCTTCCTTGTAGTCCGGGGGCAGGTGCAGCGTGAACGAAATCGTGGTACCGTCCGCGCGCTTGGTGGTGACGAGTTGCTTCTTCGCTTTGCGCAATTCCGGTGCGGGGTCGGTGTTCTTCGTCAGTGCCTTTTCGTGGGTGCCATCGCGGTAGAAGTAGTTCGGCGGCTCGCTCACCGATTCGCGCCGAACGAGCACCTTCGTCCCCGACACGTTCAGCACCCGAACCACTTCCTCGTACACGCCTTCGGGACAGTGGTAGAGGCGCTCGGCCTTCATCGTTTTGAGGTCGTACTTGTCGAGGAACGGGCGATCGCCCTTCGAGGTCGAGCCGTCGCCGCGCAGGAAGAACGTGTCGCCGGCCGGGTCGCCCGCGGTGCGGACGACCGTGTGCCCGCTCGGGAGTTGCCGCATCACCGGTGTACCCGGGTCGCCGTAGTGGTCCTGGACCGAGCGCTCGAAGAGCAGTTTCGGTTCGGAGGCGAGAATCGCGGTGCTCGACGCGAGGAACGTGCGCCCCCACTTGCGGTCGCGGTCGTAGTCACGGACGAGCATCCGATTCCCGTTCGGGAAGAAATCTATCCCCGCGAACCGCTGTTCCACCTTCAGCAACTCCGTGCCCCTAATTTCGCCGCCGGCCGTTGCGGTGAAGAGCGCGTCGCGGTGCGGAACCTTCTTCTTGGGGTCGCCGTCGTCCTGTGCTTCAGCCCAAATGAGCGAGTGCGGAAGGGTCGGCACCCACCGAATCGAGCGCGGACCGGTCGGCACGCCTTCGATGGGTACTTTGTCTTGCAACGGCAGTTCCGCAACGGTGCCGTCCTTCGTGCCGCTCGCCTTGTAGACCTCGACCGCGCGCGGGAACGCGGAGTAGGGGTGCAAGTACGAGAACGGCTTCTGTACGCTGTAGACCAGCAAGAACTGGCCGTCCGGCGACGGGTCGGACCCGATGTGAATCGCGGGCTTCCCGATGTTTTGAATCGCGGGCTTCTCGGCCTCGCCACTAATGACCGCGAGTTGCGACGTGCAGTAATACTCGAACAGCGCCGCGTCGTGCGGGTCTTTCAGCATGTCCTGGAACGTGCGAACGGGCGCGGCCCTTCCGCCACTTTCTTGGATGACCGGTCCGACCGGTGCGATCGGCGGAGTGGGCGCGGCCCCGCGCCCTTCGGGAACGAGTTGCACGAGCAGCGATCGGCCGTCCGGCATCCACTGCGCGGATTCGCCGATGGCCGCGTTCAGCCGCACGCCCTTCACTTTTTCCAGTTTCAGTTCGTCGAGCGCGCACACCCACAGTTCGATGCCAGCGTCCGTGGTGCTCTGGAGCGCGAACCGCTTGCCGTCGGGCGACCACATCGGGAGCCCGATCTTGGCCTTCTCGGGCAGGACGATCGGCTTCGGTTCGCCACCTGTGATCGGAATCAGCGACAGCCCGGTCACGCGCGTGGGCCGTGCGGGGCCGTTCGTCTTGGGGTTAATACGCAGCCCCGCGAGCCGGAGCATTGGCGCTGCGACTTCTTCGATCGAAGGGTAGCGCGCGGATTGCACGAGTAAGAGGTTCTCGCCCGTCGGACTGATCGACAGGGCTGGCGGCGCGGGCGCGTCCAGAATGTCGGTGACCGCTTGCGGCGGCTTCTGATAGCCCTCTTGCCCGAAGGCGTCCACGGAAATGCTCAACGCGCACACCCCGCACAACAACAGACGAAACATGGCTGCCCTCCCGAACGTCGTTCAGGCAGTGTACCCGCCCGGCACGCGAGCGTATACTGAGGCCCGTTCCTCCCCTGGGACCGCGGGCGTCCCGCCCGCTGCTTCGGACTAACTCAAAACAGCGGGCGGGACGCCCGCGGTCCCAGGAATGCCACCCTCACCCATCGTACACGCTATGAAACTCTCTCGATTCGCTGCCCTGCTCGCTCTCGTCGCGCTCCCGCGCTCGCTCGCGCGGAAGACAAATCCGTCGCTCGAAGGCGGCGACGGTCCCAGGAAGGGCAAGCACATTGTCCTCGTGAGCGGCGACCAGGAGTACCGCTCCGAAGAGGCGCTCCCGCAGCTCGCGAAGATCCTCTCCAAGCACCACGGGTTCAAGTGTACGGTCCTGTTTACGGTGGACCCCAAAGACGGAACTGTCAACCCAAACATCAACAACGTTCCGGGACTCGAGGCCCTCAAGACCGCCGATCTCCTGGTGATTTTCACGCGGTTCCTCAACCTGCCCGACGACCAGATGCAGCACGTCGTTGATTACGTGGCCGCGGGGAAACCCGTCGTGGGTCTCCGCACCGCGACGCACGCCTTCAATATCCCGAAGGACCGGAAGTTCGCGAAGTTCTCGTGGAGCAACGGCGAGGCGGACTTCAAGCAGGGCTTCGGCAAACAGGTGCTCGGCGAAACGTGGGTGGCACCACGGCTCGCACGGCAAGGAGGGCACGCGCGGTATCGTCGTGAAGGGACAGGAGAAGCACGCGATCCTGAAGGGAATTGCGGCCGGCGAAATCTTCGGGACCACGGACGTCTACACGGTCACGCTCCCGCTACCCGGCGACAGTACGCCCCTCGTGTTGGGGAAGTGACCGAAACGCTGAAGCCCGAGTCGAAGGCCGTGAGCGGGAAGAAGAACGACCCGATGATGCCGGTCGCGTGGACCAAGACCTACAAGGGCGAGGGCGATAAGGCCGGTCGCGTGTTCACGACCACGATGGGCGCGTCGCAGGATCTGGAGTTCGAGGGCACCCGACGCCTGATCGTGAACGGGTGCTTCTGGGCGGCGGGTTTGGAATCGAAGATCCCTGACAAAGCGAACGTGGATCTCGTGGGCACGTTTAAGCCGACGCCCTTCAAATTTAGAGGTAACGCCGACTGGAAGCCCGGCGTCACACCGGCCGACTTGCTCAAGTGAGAATCCGTGTTCCGGTCGTTCGGCCGTGTCGGGTGCAGTTAGCTCGGTGGTTTCCACCAGGATGATGTTGCGTCATCCGAGCACTTGCTTTTCGACCCTCCGCGGGGACCGCTGTTCCAACACCGCTATCCGGACGATTTGGGAGCGGATCAAGAATCCGCTCCCAATCGGGGCCAAAGTCGAGTGCGTGCTTGTGGCCAATAGCGTGATGATCCACGGACCACTTCCTGCTTGAGCGCGGTATCGAATAAGTTATCCTGCTGGACGTTACACAGACGGTTGCCGGTCGATCTCTGCACTCGTTTGTTTCAAGGGACAAACGAGTGCAGAGATCGACCGGCAAATTCTAAGTTCGGTTCTCGTCGAACGTCTCGTCCCTCCAGTGGTCCGGGCAACTGATACGCTCGAAGAGAGCGGCGCAGAAGGGGCCGGTAGGGTTCCAGAAAGTCAACGAATGGTGAGCACACACGATACCAACCCCGCGAACTGGCAGAAGACGCTGTCCGCTGCGTGGAGCAGTCTGGCACTCGGTACAGCCGGCTGCGGGTTCGTGCTTTACATGGGTTGGTCCGAATACCGGGACAAGGGAACCCTCGATAGCAACGCGCTGACCGGAATGGGTATCGTCAGCCTCGCTTCGCTCATGTTTCTCGCGTTTGGGGCCATTTTGTTGCCGCGGGCGCGGCAGGAGGGCCGACAGCAACAGGCCGTCCGGGACGCGACGACCCGAGATACCGCGGTTGTTCCGGACGGGGAGCAACACTGGACCCCCGGTGCCGGCGTCACCGGGCACGGTGGCCGACCGCTGGTGCCCGAGGGGGATTACTTCGTCGCCCCGCCGCCCGAGATCGGTGCGCCGATCAGCGCCTACACGTCCCTTGTCAGGGGAACCCGGCCACG